>JAFDVW010000020.1:26996-99587 GCA_018268755.1 Acidobacteriota bacterium | reverse complement strand
AACAGGTGGGGCTGAACGCCTACGAGGCGCGCAGCTACCTGGTGCTGGTGGGTCATCCCCGCTTCAAAGCCTTGGAATTGGCCGCCCGCGCGCGCGTTCCGCGGCAGAAAATTTACGAAGTTCTGGACAGCCTGGTGGAAAAGGGATTCGCCCAGGTGGTCCAGGAAAAGACAAAACTATTTTCAGCCGTGGAACCCGGTTTGGCGATTCCGGCCTACCTGGAACGGCAGAAAGAGAACCTGGAGCAGCATTTGGGGGAACAGCGGCGGCACGGGCAGTCGCTGGCCGGGGAGCTGCGCACGGCCTACGCCGAAGGCCAGGGCGGCCGGGGCACGCTGGACTATCTGCGCATCGTCAACGATCCGTCGCAGATCGCGGTGCACTACCGCTCGATGCTGAACACGGTGGAGCGCGAATATGTCGAGTTCTCGCGCGCGCCCTATGCAGTGGACCCGCTGGATGAACAGTCCGTCAAGCAGGCGGCCCTGCGTGGCGTGCGCTGCCGGATCCTGATTGAAGCGGTGACGCTGGATGAGCCGCACCGGGCGCGCCTGGACGACTACCAGGCCGTCGGCATCGAGGTGAAGCTGGTGGATTCGCTGCCGATGAAGCTGGCCGTCTTCGACGAATCGCAGGGACTGGTGGCATTGCTGGACCCGGTGATTACGCGGCCCGCCTGGACCGCCGTGGTCTTCGACCATGCGGGCTTCGCCCAGGCCATGTGCGGCCTGTTTGAGGAGCGTTGGCGCAAGGCTTGAGCGGCGCTACTTGCCTTCGCCGGCCGTGGGCGCTTCCTGTTGCGCGCGCACTTCGCGCACGGCATAGATGCGCCGTCCCTGGCTCTCGAAGTAGGTGCGCATCATCATCTCGCCCAACAGCCCGGTGGTGAACATCATCAGGCCGATCAGCAGCAGCAGGCCGCCGGTGAACAGCAACGGGCCGTGCTCCAGAATGATCTCGTGGCCCAACATCTTCTTGACGAAGAGGAAGGCCAGAATCAGCCCGCCGAGAGAAAAGCTGCCCAGCCCGATGCGGCCGAAGAAGTGCATGGGCCGGGTGAGGTACTTGAGCAGAAAGCGGATGGTGAGAATGTCGAACATCACGTTGAACGTTCGCCCGATGCCGTAGTGGGAGGCGCCGCCGGTGCGCGGCGGGTTCTGGATGGGCACCTCGGCGATGCGCGCGCCGTAGAAACTGGCCAGCGCGGGGATGAAGCGGTGCAGTTCCCCATACAGAGGGACCTGCTCCAGAATCTCGCGGCGATAGGCCTTGAAGGTGGTGCCAAAGTCGTGAATGTCGACGCCGCTTAGTTTGGCCATCAGCCAGTTGGCGCAGCGGGAAGGAATGCGGCGCAGCCAGAGATTATCAATGCGGTTCTTGCGCCATCCGCTGACAATGTCGTAGCCCTCGGCGATCTTCTCCAGAAACATCGGAATGTCGGCGGGATCGTGCTGCAGGTCGCCGTCCATGGCGATGATGTATTCCCCGCGGGCATGATCGAAGCCGGCGGCCAAGGCGGAAGTCTGCCCAAAGTTACGGCGCAGGCGCACCACCGCGACCCGGCTGTCGACTGCGGCGATTTCACGCAGCAACTGGAAGGTACGGTCGGTAGAGCCGTCGTCCACCAGGACGATTTCGAAGCTTTCGTCGCCGGCCTCCATCACCGCCTTCAGGCGGTCGTAGAGGTCGGTGACGTTCTCCTGCTCGTTGTGCAGGGGAACCACAATAGAGTATTTGGGCATTTTCAGTCATTATACGAGTTTTGGCCCAGTTTTGCTCATTTTGCTGGTTACTTCCGAGCGTCAGCCCGGGAAAAGCCGGTTCCTGCCCGGCAAACCCCCTAAAAAAATGGGACTCTCCCGATTTTGGACGTATGATTTGCAGCACAGCGCAGCTTGGGGGCCTGTAGAGGAGGCGCGAGGGTATGGATGCCATTCTGATGCTGCTGTTTGGCAGTGTTTTCGTGATGACTTCAGCGTTGAGCTATCTGGAAATCCGCCGCATCCGCAAGCGGCTGGACGCCAAGTAAAAACTATTCCGTGGGGGACTCCCGGGAGGCGGTTTTCCGCCTCCCGGCTGAGCATTCCTCTCTAAAACCCCGGGCCGTCCGGATAGGCGGGAAGATCCGGTGGCCGTGGCGGCAGCTTCTTGGGGTTGGCTTGCATCTGCTTGAGCACCTCCTGGATGGCGCGCTCCAGTTGTGGGTCCTGCCCCTTTACCACCTGCTCAGGGCGGTTGGAGACGACGATATCCGGCTGCACCCCCTTGTTCTCCACCACCCACTTGCTGTTCAGATCGTAGCGGGCAAACTCCGGACGGGTGATATAGCCGCCATCCATGAGCGGGATATTGCCGCGAATGCCACGTACGCCGCCCCAGGTGCGCTCCCCGATAAGCGGCCCCAGCTTGTAGTACTTGAAGTAGTAGCTGAAGATGTCACCGTCGGAAGCTGCGTATCCGTTGGTGACGCATACCATGGCGCCGTGGAAGACATTGGGCGGCACGGTATTGTTCTCCCAGTTGCGGGCCGAACCCATGCCGGACAGAATGCGGCGGAGCCGGGCGAAGATCATCTGATCGACGAAGCCGCCGCCGTTGTAGCGCACGTCGATGATGAGCCCCTCTTTGCGAATCTGCGGGAAGTATTGCTTTACGAACTGATTGAGACCGGGCCCGCCCATGTCCGGAATGTAGATATAGCCGACGCGGCCGTTGGTGGCGGCTTCCACCTTCTTGCGATTGGTCTCAATCATGTTGAATTCGCGCAGGCTGTATTCATCGGCAATCGGCCTTACCTGCAGGGTACGCGCGCCATCGTCCGAAGGTTTGGAGTTGACGGTAAGGGTCACGGTTTCGTTGGCGGTATTGATGAACAGTTCGTAGGGATCTTGCGGCGCCCGCAGGCTGCGGCCATTAACCGCGAGCAAATAGTCGCCTTCCTTCACGTTGACGCCCGGCTCGGTGAGTGGAGAGCGAACTTGCGGGTTCCAGTTTTCTCCAGCGTAAATTTTCTTGAAGCGGTAAGCGCCGCTCGCGGCGTCGAGCTCGTAGTCCGCGCCCAGCAGGCCGACATTCACCGGGTGCACATCCGGCATATCGCCGCCCCCCACATAGGTGTGCGAGTTGGAAAGCTCGCCGATCATCTCGCCCAAGATGTAGGTAAGGCTGTAGCGGTCCGACACATAGGGCAACAACTGGGCATATTGGTCGTGGACCTTGTTCCAGTCCACGCCATTCATGGAGGCCTCGAAGAAGTAGTCGCGCTCCTGCCGCCAGACCTCGTTGAAAATCTGCTTCCATTCCTGCGGCGGATCGATTTCCATCTTCAGTCCGGCCAGGTTGAGGGCGCCGTCCCCGACATGTTTGGGCGCGGCGGGCGAAGCATCGATGATGCCGAAGGTCGAACCATTCGAGGTATAGAGGACCTTGGAGCCATCAACGGAGAGCACGAAGCGATTGGTGTTGTCGATGAGGACCTTGTCCTTGCGTTCCTTAAGATCGAAGGCGTGAATGGCCGGCGCCTCCCCCGGCAAGGGTCCGGAGAGTCCATTGATGGGTGAGGTGCCGTAATAAACAAACCCTTTGGCGGCCGCGAGAATCTGGATCACCGCGGGCTCGGTGGGCAGGGCCACAATGCGGTCCTGGATGCCGTCAAGATCGATACGAAATTCCTTAGGTTTCTCTTTTTCCGCTTTTTCCTTGTCCTTGTCGCCGGGCTTGTCTTTGGCGTCTTTTGCCTTGCCGGCATCGGCGGAGGCGGCCGGCTCTTCCTTCTTCACCGTGACTTCATCGCTCTGCGGCTTGAAGGGAGAAGGCTCGTCTTTGGTCAAAGTGACCAGGTGCACGCGGGTGGTCTTGGGATTGGCAAACTCGAAATCAATATTGCCCATCACTTCGTTGAAGTCCCGATCGGAGAGGAAGTAGAGATACTTCCCTTCCGGATCAAAGGCCGGCGTATTGCTGTTGTACATATCGCGGGTGACCGCCGCCGTCTTCTTATCGGCCAGCGAATAAAGATAGACGGAGTTGTTGCCGTTTTCTTCCTGGTTGTCGTAGGCGAGCCACTTGCTGTCGGGCGACCAGGAGTAATTGACAATCTCAGCGTATTTGCCGCGCGCTACTTCCTGCGGCTTCTTATCGCCGACGTCGATGTACCACAGGCGTAGGTCCTTGTCGGCCCAGGCGACCTTCTTGCTGTCAGGAGACCATGACGGAGCAAATTTAAATCCCTTATAGCCGCTGGTAATGGCCTGCTCTTTGCCCAGGCCATCCTGGGACGCGATGTAGATCTCGTCTTCTCCGCTACGGTCAGAAATATAAGCGATCCAGCGGCCATCGGGCGACCAGGAGACGCCGCGCTCGCGGATTCCCGGGGTGCGGGTCAGGTTGCGCGCGCTGCCCTCCTTGGCGGGGACGGTGAAGATATCGCCGCGAGCGGCCAGAACCGCCCGCTTGCCATCCGGGGAAAGATCGAAATCGGTGATGTCGTGGGCCACGCTGGCCCAGTGCTTCATGGTCTGGTTGCTGTCCGCGGGAAGCGAGAGGTTGAGCTTCCTGGGCTCTTTCGACTGCAAGTCCCAGGTATAGAGATATCCGCCGTTCTCAAAAATAATGGCGTTCGGACCCAGGCTGGGCCACATGACGTCATAGCCGGTAAAGTGCGTGATCTGCGCCACCTGCCTGGTGTTGAGATCGTAGCCATAGAGATTCAGGCGGTGCTCCGGCCCGCGATCCGAGGTGAAGTAGATGGTGCTGCCGTGCCACATGGGGAAGGTGTCGGTCCACTCTGTGTGCGGAACATCCTCGCTGGTGTTGTTTTTGAGATCGTAGAGCGTGATGCTCTGGGCGAGTCCCCCGGTATAGCGCTTCCAGGTGCGGAAGTTGCGGAAAATCTGGTTGTAGGCGATCTTGCCGCCGTCCGGCGAGAACGAAGCCAGGCCGCCCTGGTCCATGGGCATGGGTTGCGGCAAGCCGCCCTCGATGCTGACGCTGTACTGGCGCTTCACCCATCCGTTCGAGGCGTCGCGGCGCGACAGGTAGAGAATGCGCTTGCTGTCCGGGAACCAGGTGAGGACTTCATTATGAATGCCCATGCGCTCGCTGAGCGGGGCGGCCGCGCCCTGATAGAACGTGAGCTGCCGAGGCTGGCCGCCCTCGGCCGGCATCACATACACATTGAAGTTCCCGTCATATTGGCCGGTGAAGGCGATCCATTTGCCGTCAGGAGAAAACTTGGGGAAGAGCTCGCGGCCGGGACCGGAGGTGATACGGCGGGCCACGCCGCCGGAGGTCGAGGCCAGCCACAGGTCGCCTCCATACATGAAGACGATCTTGTCCTGATAGATATCCGGAAAACGCATCAGGCGGCCTTCAGGCAGGGTCTGGGCGGAAGCCAGCGAGAGGCCGACGAGGGCGGAAAGGAGCACTCCGAGTGCAGTCCACTTACGAAATAGCGACATGCAAATTCTCCTGAAGAGGGGATGCGGTGGAAAAAATCGAGAATACATACTTGAAAATGAGGCTTGCGGGCCGAAACACAGAAGAAAAGGGATTGTATCGCTTGCCCGCATCGAGGAGCAATCGTCGCACTGCTTACCTGGACCAGGACAAGCCATCGGCTTTGCTTGGACGCGCCTGGACCTAAAAGGAAAGCAGACCAGAACATCCTGTTCAAACCGCCGCTATTGGCTATAATGCGTGTCCGCGTTCCTGATGAAGATTTTGAGCAGCGCGAACTTTCCGATCATGCGAACCCTCTCTCGAAATTTCCTCCTTCTCGTATTGTTGGCGTCCACCGTGTGGAGCGCAGACACGGTCAGCAAGTTGCGCCTGACCCCGGAGCTGGCCATCTCCGGACGCCGGATACAGGCCTTGTCGTGGAGTGAAGACGGCTCCCGCCTGGCCTTCGTCGTATCGGAGCCGCCCAAAGGAAGCGAGCACTCCAGCCATATCTGGGTTTATGGCAGTGCGACCGGCGAATTGCGGCAATTCACCAACTCCAGTAAGGCGGAAAGTCAGCCGCGCTGGTCGCCCGATGGAAAGCGGCTGGCGTTTCTCTCCAACCGGGAAGAAGAGCAGCAGATTTTCCTCATGCCGGCCGATGGCGGAGAGGCGAAACGCCTGACCGAGGGCAAGCGGTCCATCAAAAGCTTCGAATGGTCTCCGGATGGCAAACAGATCGCATTTCTCGCTCCCGCGGCCAAGACCGAGGAAGAGGAGAAAAAAGAGAAGGACAAAAACGACGCCCACTCGGTGGACAAAGACGATAAGCATACCCAGCTGTGGCTGGTGGAGGTCGAGAGCGGCAAAACCAGGTCGCTGGTCACCGGCCCCTGGGAGTTCGCGGAGGTGCAATGGACGCACGCCGGAGACCGCCTTCTGGTGGTGGCCACCGACCATCCGGAATCCGATCAGGAAACCAACCGGATTTATTGGGTTGCGCCGGCCGACGGCAAGATGCAGGAGGCGCTGGCTCCGCGCGGCCCGTTCGCCAATCTGCGCATTTCGCCCGACGATAAGGCGATTGCCTACGTGGGTTCGCGTGTGGACGGCCCCGCTCCACACGACTTGTTCCTCGCGCCCATCGCAGGCAACACGGCAAGCAACCTCACCTCCACCAGCCTCGACCGGCCGGTCGAAGAGTTTGCCTGGAGCGACAATGGCGGGCTGCTTGCCTTAGCCAGCATCGGGTTTCGCAACCAGTTCTACCGCGTGACCAGCCAGGGGCAGAGTTCCCCGTTCCTCACGCCGGATAAGGCGGTGCGCACCTTTGCCCTCTCCCATTCCGGTCAACTCGCCTTCGTGGGCGAGACCAGCACGCAGTTGCCGGAAGTCTGGCTCCAGGCAGCGAAGGGGAACGCCCCTAGAGTAATCTCCCGGTTCAACGACGCCTCCGCGCCATGGGAGCTGGCGACGCCGGAATTTGTGCGCTACAAGAGCTTTGATGGGCAGGAAATCGAAGGCGCCCTGCTCAAGCCGCTTCACTCCGAGGCGAAATCGAAGTGGCCTGCCGTGCTGCTGATTCACGGCGGTCCGACGGGCAATTGGACGGACACGTTCGACTCCTGGGGACAGCTGCTGGCCAACGCCGGCTATGCCGTGTTTTATCCCAACGTTCGCGGTTCCACCGGGTATGGCTACGATTTCATGGTCAAGAATCGCGCCGACTGGGGCGGCGGTGATTTTAAAGATGTGATGGCCGCGGCCGATTATCTGGTGGCCTCCGGAGTGGCCGACCCGGAGCGGCTAGGGATCGCCGGCTGGTCGTATGGCGGGTATATGTCGGAATGGGCCATCACGCAGACACATCGTTTCAAGGCGGCGGTTTCCGGGGCAGGCTTGGCCGACCTGGCGGCCGAGTATGGCACGGAGGAACATCCTTCCTACGACGAATGGTTTTACGGTTTGCCCTATGAGAACCTGGCCGGCTTTGAGAAGAGCTCGCCCATCACCTATGTTAAGAACGCGCGTACCCCGACCCTGATCCTGCAAGGCGAGGCCGACACCATTGATCCTCTGGGGCAAAGCCAACAGCTATACCGCGGCCTAAAACGCTACGGCGTGGCCACCGAACTGGTGGTATATCCCCGGGAAAATCACGGCTTCAAGGAAGAAAAGCATTTGCTCGACCGGCTGAACCGGATTGTGGCCTGGTTCGACAAATATCTCAAACCCTAACTTCCAGCGGAGGAGTGCCATGAGATCCAAGCCAGCCCCGGAGACCATTGCAGGGACAGAGTGCCCCAAGCCAGAGCGCAGGAGTTTTCTAAAAGCAGGCATGATCGGCGGAACAGCCGCCGCTGTCTTCCCTGCTCTTATGCCGGCGCTTTCCGCGGCCCGGACCATGGCGCCGGAGTCTCCTTCTTCCTCCGCCGTCCCCGCTTTTGAACTGGATGAGCTGACGGTTGCAGATTTGCAAAGCGGCATGGAGTCAGGCAAATTCACCGCCCGTTCGCTCACCGAAAAGTACCTGGCCCGCATGCAGCAGATCGACAAGCAGGGCCCGGCCGTGAACAGCGTGATCGAAATCAACCCCGACGCGCTTGCCATCGCTGAGACCCTGGACGTGTGGCGTTCGCAAAAGCGTGTCCTGGGGCCGCTGCATGGAATCCCCGTGCTGATCAAGGACAACATCGACACCGCCGACCGCATGCAAACCACCGCGGGATCGCTGGCTTTGGCCGGTTCGCATGCGCCGAAGGACTCTTTTGTGGCGCAGAGACTGCGCGAGGCCGGGGCGGTCCTCCTGGGCAAAACCAACCTGAGCGAGTGGGCCAACATCCGCTCGAACCATTCCACCAGCGGCTGGAGTGCGCGCGGCGGACAGACGAGAAACCCCTATGCGCTCGACCGCAATCCGTGCGGCTCGAGTTCGGGCTCCGGCGCGGCAACGGCGGCGAATTTGTGCGCGCTCGCGGTGGGAACCGAGACCGACGGCTCCATTGTCTGCCCTTCGTCATTGAGTGGCCTGGTGGGCATCAAGCCGACTTTGGGCCTGGTGAGCCGCGCCGGCATTATTCCGATTGCGCACAGCCAGGACACGGCCGGCCCTATGGCGAGGACGGTGCGCGATGCCGCAGTTCTGCTCGGGGCCCTGGCCGGATTCGATCCGCGCGACAGCGCCACCGCGACGCTGCAGGGAAAGAGCGCCGTGGATTACACCAAGTTTCTCGATCCCAATGGACTGCGCGGGGCCCGCATCGGCGTGGCGAGAAAGTATTTTGGCTTCAGCGCGGCCGTCGACAAACTGATGGAAGACTCCATCCGCGCCATGAAAGACCTGGGCGCAGTCATGGTTGACCCCGCGGATATTCCCACGCACGGCAAATTTGATGACACCGAATTCACCGTACTGCTCTATGAATTGAAGGCCGACCTGAACGCGTATTTGGCTACACGTCCCGACGCAGCGGTGCATTCGCTGAAAGACGTCATTGAATTCAACGAGCGCAATCGAGAGAAAGAGATGCCCTACTTCGGCCAGGAGAACTTCTACGCTGCCGAAGCCAAGGGGCCATTGACCAGCAAGGAGTATCGGGAGGCCCTGGAAAACAATCATCGCCTGTCGCGCAAGGAAGGCATCGACGCGGTGATGGACAAGCTGAAGCTCGACGCCATGATTGCGCCGACGGGAAGCCCGGCCTGGCCCACCGACCTGGTGAATGGCGACCACTCTTCGGGAGGCAGCTCCAATGCCGCGGCAGTCGCGGGATATCCCGACATCACCGTGCCCGCGGGCCTGATCTTCGGACTACCGGTGGGTATTTCCTTCTTTGGGCGGGCCTGGAGCGAAGCCAAGCTGATTCAGTATGCTTACGCCTTTGAGCAGGCCACCAAGGCGCGGCAAGCGCCGCGCTTCCTGCCCACGGTACAAGTTTGAAGGGACGGCCTATTCGTGGCGAAGGGCTTCGATGGGATCGAGGTTGGCCGCCCGCACCGCGGGAAACATGCCGCTGACAATCCCCACCAGGATCAAAATCAAGGTCGAAATGAGCAGGATCTTGGGGGCCACAATCAGACGAATGTCTCCGGCTTCGGCATTCTGGGCGACCGCGCTATAGAGAGTCAGCGTGCCCACCGAAAATGACACCGCGTAGGAGAGCAGCACACCCAGCACTCCGCCCATGGCCGTGATGACCAGCGCCTCGGAGAGAAACTGAAACAGGATGTCCTTCTTGCGCGCGCCCAGGGCCTTCTCCACGCCGATCTCCCGCGTACGCTGCGTGACCGAGACCAGCATGATATTCATCAAGCCCACCCCGCCGATGCCCAGGGTGACCGTGCCAATGAAGGCCAGCAGGATTTTGATGCCCAGGGTGATGATGCTGAACTGGGCCAGCTGCTTCTGGGCATCGAAGATCATGACCGCCCGGCGGTCATCCGACTTGAAGCCATGGGCCAGGGCCAGGGCATCGCGGATGTCTTTGGCCATCTTGTCGTGGTCCAGGCCGCGGGAATCCATCCAATAGCCGCCGATGTACTTCGTGCTCTGCAGCACGCTCATGGATTCGAAAGGAATGTAGACAGTGCTGTTGATGTCGCTGTCCCCGCCTTCCTGCATGCGGGCGGCGGCCACGCCGACGACCTGGAATGAGGTGCCATTGATGTGGATATATTCCCCGATGGCCTCCATGCCGGAAAACAGCTCCGTCTTGACCTGCGAACCCAGCACCGCCACCAGAGCGTGGCTCTGGTTGTCCTGGTCGTCGAGGAAGCGTCCTTCTCCGATCTTAATGTTCCAGATGTACTGGATGGAAGGATCGAGTCCTGCAACCGAATAGGATTTGGAGCGGGCGCCCACTTGCACGGTGCCGTCCTTGCCAATTTGGCGGGACATATAGCGGGCCAGCGGCACCACATTACTAAGCAGTTCGGTATCGGACGAGGTAAAGCGGACGGGCACACCGGCTTTGTTGCCGCCGGCTTGCTGGGTGGTGCGTCCAGGAAAGATGCCCACCGCGGTGGCCCCGAAATTTTCGAAGATGTTTTGCACCGCCCGGCCAAACCCTTCGCCGTAAGCCAGCAGCAGGACCACGGTGGCAATGCCCCAGGCCATGCCCAGCATGGTCAGGATGGTCTTGCGCAAATCGTGGCGCATGGCGGCGAAGGCCTGACGCAATAGGTCTTTGTACATGGCTATTCCTTACGCAGGGCCTCCACGGGTTGCAGCAAGGCCGCCTGGCGCGCGGGATACAATCCGGCGGCAATGCCGGCCACGGCCAGCGTGGCGATGGCCAACAAGGCGGTCGAGGGCACAATGCGCGGCGTGTCAAAGCCGGGCGGCGAGGGCAGCAGGGCCAGCGCCCCCATCAGACCGGCGGCCGCTCCCATACCTAAACCTCCGCTGAGCACGGTCAGAAAAGCGCCTTCCACGAAAAACTGGAACATAATGCTGCCATTGGTGGCGCCCAGGGCCTTGCGCAAGCCGATTTCGCGAGTGCGGTCAGCTACCGCAACCAACATGATGTTGATGATGCCGATCGCCCCCAAGGCCAGCGTGACCAGGCCCACGCTGCCCAGAAACATATTCATGGCATCGAAGATCCTGCCCACATTCTCCGCGGTCTGGATGCTGTCCCACTCATCGAAGGCATCTTCGTCCTGGTAGTCAAACCCGTGGTTGTGAGCGATCACTTTATGCACCTGCAAGCGGGCGGTTTCATGCAGGCCGCGGGTCCGGGGCTGATAGACGATGAGCGAGAGCGGGTCGAGGGTCTCCCCCACATTTAGGGGAGGAAAGTCCTGGCGCATGGTGTCGAGAGGCACATAGCTCTTGAGGTTCTGATTGGTGTTCTCGCCCCGGCCCAGGCGTTGGATGGCCCCGATGACCTGATAGCGAATGCCATTCAGCAGAATCGTACTGCCCACCGAGGGCCGGCCGGGAAAGAGCACACGGCGGGTCTCGTCGCCCAGCACAATCACGCGCCGCTTCTGCGCCAGATCCAGGGCATTGACCCAACGGCCTTCGGAAAGCGGGAGATAGCGGATTTCACTGAGCTGGGGCGGGGTGCCGACGATTTGTCCAGCGCTTTGGTAATACTCGCTGACCGCGCGGATATCATTGCGCTGAACAATGGGAACTGCGTTCTTCACCTCGGAGCACTGCTCGCGCACCATGCGGTAGTCCTGCATGGTCAGGAAATAAGGCCGTTTGCTGGTGGCGCTGCCGTTGAGCGCAGGGGCCCGGCCGCCCCAGACGAACATTACGTTTTCGCCCAGCTCGTCGAACTGCCGCCGGTTGCCGGAGCGAAAGCCCTCCCCCAGGCCGACCAGGAGCAGCAGAGACCCTACTCCCCAGGCAATGCCGAACATGGTCAGAAACGAGCGCAGCTTATGCGCCCAGAGAATACGCAGAGTCTGGCCAAAGATCTCGACGAGTGTACGCATCGCCCTTTTATTTTACGCGGTTTACGCGAGATCAGGCAGGCGGGTTCGCTGGCCCGGAGACGGGGTATCCCGCGCTCCAAACACCAGATGGCGGGCCCATTCCCGTGGATTCACAGAATCTTGTATAAAGGAAGGCAAGGCCCCGTAGCTCAAATGGATAGAGCTCAGGTTTCCTAAACCTGCGGTTCCGGTTCGATTCCGGACGGGGCCTCCACAGCGCCTTTCGCACCCTCCCCGGTAAACGGCATAGTCGCAAAAAGCAGATTCCTCGTCGCCAGGCTGCTCGGAATGACCACTCTGTGGGGCTATTTCGCGGGGTAGCGCTGGGCAGCTTCGCCATTCCTAGCAAAGAAAACTCCCACAGGTCTTTTGGGGGGTCGCTGTGGGAGTTTACGTTAAGCGTTGCTTTGTAGCGTCAGGCTAGCGGAAAAAACGACGGCTTCCCCGCCCCAGCCCGCGCTTTTACGGAAACAGAACAAACCTACCTGCCGCGTACCGCGGCGCGCAGCTCGGCGACGATTTCCTGGGCGGCCTGGCTGGCTTCGGCATGCTTGGTGACATCGAAGGAGATGGCGCCCACACGAGCGTGTCCTCCGCCGCCATAACGCTCGCAAATCTTGGCCAGATTGACCACCGGCTCCTGCGGGGCCCAGGGATTGGAGCCCACCGAGACCTTCACCCGGAAGCTGCTCTTGCTGAGCCCCACGCTGTAGATGGACTCAGGATGCAGATAATAGGGCACGAATTTGTTGTAGCCCTCGAGATCGTGGTCGGTCACATCGAAGAAGATGGTGCCATCGGTGCACTCAATGCGCTCACGCAGAATGCCGATGGAGCGCTCGTGGCGCTGCAGAAGCGGGGGCAGCAGTTCGGCGATGAAGGGTTCGCGAATAATTTCCGCCAACGACTTGCTGGCCAGCAGCGGAATCAGCCGCGGCCCGAAGTTGGAGTCGGGCGCCGACTCGATCACCATGGTCAGCTTCATGGCCGGTTCCTTCATTTCGACCGCGGTGCGGGCATCGGGATAGAGCGCGCCGTCGATGATGTCGGTCCAGTGGACCAGCTCCGCCACCGGCGCAGGATTGAAGCCGAAGCGCTGCTCTGCGATGGTGGCCAGAAAGCTGGTGCAGGACTTGAAGTCCGGGTCATAAAACTTCTGGTTGCTCTGGTCCTGCTCGAAGTGGGCGGCATCCTCCGGGGTCAGGAAGGCGCTCTCATGGTGGTCGAACCACCAGGTGATTTTGGGCGAGCTGGAGTATTTGAAGTCGACGATGGCGTTCTCGTCTCCGTCGAAATCGTTCTCGTTGAACAGGGCCCCGGCACGGTGCAGGAGTCCACTGAAGACGAACTCCACATCGCCGCGGATGCGTTCGCGGTAGAAGCGGGAGAAAAGAGCGGCCGAGGAGGCCCCATCAAAGCATTTGTCGTGATAAAAAACCCTTACTTTCAAAACCACCCTCTAGGCCATCCAGTCCCTCAACAGGAGGGCCCGAACGAAAAGTGAAAAGTAACTAGGAATGACATTCCGGGAGGGCATCTGTCAAGAGGGGAAAAGCGCTTTTCTCTTCCCCAGGAGCCCCGGTCGCGCCGGAACCCGCCCCACCCAATGGCGCAGCTCAGGCGCTAGACGGCGTTGGCCTGCTTCTCCGCCATGTCGCCGATCACCGGCAATTTGAACATCTGTCCCTGATTGGCCTTGAGGAGAAGCACAATCCACAGGATGAAGGCCCCTACCCCGATCAGAAAATGCAGTGGGAAGGTGATCAGAACCAAAATCGGCACGACGGTCAGGATGGCCACCGCAAAATGCAGGGCAAACAGCGCAATGCAGAGAAAGATGCACTGGAAGGAATGGAAGCGCACAAACCGGCTGCGGTTGTAGGGGGCCATCACCAGAAACAAGATCGCGGGAATGATCGTGATATACGCCAGCATGCCGGCGACATTGTCACTCAAGCCGCCCGCATTGGCGGAGGCCGCCGGAGCTGCCGCCCGGCTGCAATTCGGACAAACTGTCGTGCCATCGGCGATCTGGGCGCCGCAGTTGCTACAAAACGCCATATATCCCCCCTCAAATTGAAGTGCGAGGCAAAGTATCAAAATTCACCCGGCATGGCAATTGGAATCGTGGGCGGGCCCGGCAGGCCGCCGGGAGGCCGAAACAGGCTAGTTGACGAGGCCGGCAAAGGGCGGTACTGTTTGGGCCCCGGGGGGCCGTTATGCAATGCCCACGTTGCAAAAGTCCGGTTCCGGAAAAGAGCACGACCTGCCTGTTCTGCGGAAATGCCATCGATCGGGCGGCCGCTCCGGCTTCTCCTGTTCTAACCCCCGCCGTTCCCAGCGCGACCAGCAGTAAAGCCATCGCCAGCATGGTCTTTGGCTTTTTCTTCTTTCTCCTGCCCCTGGCTATCGTGGCGGTGTTCCTGGGGCACCTCTCGCTCTCGCAAATCAAGAAGAGCGCCGGCACTCTGGGCGGTCGCGGCATGGCCTTGACCGGGCTGGTGTTGGGATACCTGGGAGTGGCCTTTATCCCACTTATCCTGATCGTCGCCGCCATTGCGATTCCTAATCTGTTGCGCGCCCGGCTCTCCGCCAATGAGACCACCGCGGTCAACTCGGTGCGCTATTTGAACCAGGCGGAGACCAGCTATGCCGCGTTGCATCCCGAGGCAGGTTTCGCCTGCGATTTCGATAGCCTGATCCGGGCCGGCGTGCTGGATGCTTCCCTGGTCCGCACACCACACCATGGATACGTTTTCGGACTGCAAGCCTGCGGCCCGGCAGCGGCGGGAAAGACCAACACTCACTACCAGATTGTGGCCCGCCCATTGCAGCAGAACACCACCGGAGTGCGCGCCTTCTGTTCTGATCAGTCCGGGGTGGTGCGTTTTGACCGGCAAGGGTCGGCGGAGGCCTGCGTGGAAAAGGGACAACAGCTGTAAAACTTAGATGGGGCGGCCGCCGGCGGCCTTCTTGCGGCAATCCTCGCAGAGACCGTAAATCTGAAAAGTGTGGCGGGTGGTCTGATAGTGGTGCTTGCGGCCGATTTCCTCTTCCAGCTTATCGACCTCGGGAGAGAAGAATTCCACCGAACTGCCGCACTCCGTACACACCATGTGGTGATGGCTGCGCCGGTTGTATTGGTGCTCGTAGCGGGTAATGCCGTCGTGGAAGGCCACTTCGCTGGCCAGCCCGCACTCCGCCAGCAGCTTCAGGGTGCGGTAGACGGTGGTGAAGCCGATTTTGGGGTCCTGCTTTTTGACCAGCTGATACAGCTCATCGGTGGAGAGATGCTCGCGGGTCTCCAGAAAGGCGCGCAGAATGGTATCGCGCTGCGAGGTGTGCTTGAGCCCCACCCGCTTGATGTGGCGGTGGAGGATCTCCTCCGCCTCGCGCATCATTTCCCGCGAAATGCTGGGCTGATCGTCAATTCGTTTTTGCAGCATGCGAATGTTTGCTTCCCGAAACACCAGGCCGCCCCAACGGCCTCATGACCGAACTCAGCATACCATTGTCGCGGGGAGAAGGGACAATAGCAGGACTGAGGCCGCGAGGTCCGCCGTATTGAGATTTCCTCTCCCCATCTTCCCCATATCTTGGCAAGCGCGCCCGCCCGGACGAACTCCGCTAAAACCACGGCGCTTCCGTTTGGTCCGCCCGTGAGTCTCCGCGCTGCATGTTTGTCAATCCCCGGCGGGAATCCTACAATCGGAAGACTCCCTCATGGTGACCACATCTACATCCTTTTCTTCCCCTGAACCAGAGGTGCAATCCCGCCGCCGTTCCCTGGCCGGGAAGATGCTCCTCCGCGTTCTTCTGGTTCTTGCCCTGGCCGCAGCCGGCGGACTGCTGTGGTTATACGCGGTGGTTCACTCCGCGCTGCCGCAATTGGATGGGACGCTCCCGGTCCCCGGGCTCAGCGCTCGGGTGCGCATAGTGCGCAACCCGCAAGGAGTTCCAACCATCGAAGCGGCCGGCCTCGACGACTTGTTCTTTGCCCAGGGATACGTCACGGCGCAGGACCGCTTGTGGGAGATGGACGGCATGCGCCGCTATGCCGGCGGTGAACTGGCGGAGATTTTCGGCGAAGATTACGTCGAACAGGACCGTGAGCAACGCATTCTGGGCATGCGGCAGGCGGCGCGCAAGGCCCTGGAGGTCAGCTCGCCGCAGGCCCGCGCCCATATCGAAGCCTATGCCCGCGGGGTCAACGCCTACATCGAAAGCCACCGCAACCGGCTGCCTATCGAGTTCCGCATTCTGCACTATGCGCCCAAACCCTGGCTGCCGGAAGACTCCACGTTAATTGCCGCGCAGATGGTCAAAGATCTGAATCACGGTAGTTATGAAAGCGCGCTGCAGCGGGAAAAAATTCTGGCCAAGCTGGGACCGGAACTGACTGCCGACCTGTACGTCAATTCCTCCTGGCGCGACCGGCCGCCCACCGTTTCCCGGGCCAGCTTTGAGGACGAGCCGGAGCAGGACGGCGACGAGGACGACGAAGAGATGGGCACCGGCGACGACCGACCCGTGCAGATGAGCGCCCTGCCGCCGCAAGGCGTGCCCGCGGCGTGGACGTGGAGCCATTCGCTTTGGCCCTCGGGGCAGGCACGGGGTTCCGAGGCTTCCAGCGATATCCCGCAGCCGGCGCTGGGCTCGAACAATTGGGTGGTGGCGGGGACCCATACCGCGACCGGCGGGCCCCTGCTGTCGAACGACATGCATCTTGGCCACCAGATGCCCAATCTCTGGTATGAAGCCCACCTGCGCAGCGGAAACTATGACGTCATCGGCGTCACCCTGCCCGGCATGCCCTACGTCATCGTGGGCCATAACCAGCGTGTGGCATGGGGATTCACCAATGTGGGCCCGACGGTCGAGGATGTCTACGTCGAGAACTTCGGTCCGGATGGGAAATACCAGACGCCGCAGGGCTGGCGCGAACCGGAGCACCGCCACGAAGTGATCCATGTGGCGGGCAAGCCGGATGTCGCGGTCGATGTCGTGATCACGCGGCATGGCCCCCTTATCAGCGAGCTGGTCCCCGGCGAAGGCCGCAAGCTGGCGCTACGCTGGACACTCTACGACGGTATTCGCAATCCGTTTTTCGCGGTAAACTCCGCCCAGAACTGGGAGGAGTTCCGCAAAGCCTTCGCGGAACTCGATGCTCCGGGGCAAAACGTCGTGTATGCCGACGTGGATGGCAACATCGGCTACCAGACCACCGGCAAGGTCCCCATCCGCGCCACCGGAGACGGCAGCCTGCCGGTGAACGGGAGTGATGATGTGCACGAGTGGACGGGATACGTCCCCTTTGAAAAGCTACCCAGCATTTACGACCCGCCCTCCGGAATGATTGCCACCGCTAACGGCCGGATCACCCCAGATGGCTATCCCTATTCGCTAAGCGTGGAGTGGGAAGCACCCTGGCGCACGGCGCGAATCTATCGCGTGCTCGAATCGGGCAAGAAATTTACTGTCGCCGATATGTTGGCGTTGCAAACCGACATCTACTCCGAGGGCGAGCGCTATTTTGCCGAGCGCTTTGTCTATGCCGTGGACCATGCCCGGACCTCCACGGCACGGGCCCGCCAGGCGGCGGACATTTTGCGGGAATGGGACGGGCGCATGACCGCGAAATCCGCGGCCCCCACGCTGGTCGCCGAGACGCGTACGGCGTTAATCCGCCTGCTGCTGCAGCCCAAACTGGGTCCGCCGAATGGCGATCCGGCAACCCTGAGTTGGCGGTCGTATCACTGGACCATGCGTTCGGTTTGGCTGGAAAATCTCCTGCAGTTCAAGCCGGCGCGCTGGCTGCCGGCAGGCTATACCGACTACGACGAGGTGCTCGCCGCCGCCGTGGAGGCCGCGGTGCAAAGCCCGCAGGCCCCTAAAGACCTGAACTCCTGGCAATGGGGGCGGAGCAATGCCCTCGAAATTCAGCACCCCATTTTGGGAAGAATTCCCCTGCTTCGCCACTGGAGCGGGCCGGGGCGTAAAGAGCAATCCGGCAGCGGCTACACCGTCAAGGCGGTCACTCCCGAGCACGGACCTTCCGAGCGCTTCACCGCCGACCTCTCCAACTGGGACCAATCCACTCTGAACCTTGTGACCGGGCAGGCGGGAAATTTCTTGAGCCCTTATTACATGGACCAATGGAAAGCCTGGTACGAGGGCACGACGTTTCCGCTTCCCTACTCGCAGGGTGCCGTGGAGAAGGCGAAACAACACGAGCTAATTCTCGAACCCAGCAAATAGTTCCCAGGGGTTAGTTTCGAGAGCTACCGGCAAAACCAGCAACCGGGAATCCCCATCTCAATCGATCAGCTTCACGTCCACCGCCTGGCCGATGATGTCCGGCACATTGGTGAGAACCAGAAGCTTATCGGTCGTGGTGTCGTAGATGCGCAGCTCCCCGCCCTGGCAGACATACACCACATTGCGCCCCGTGATGGGCTGGATGCCGGTGACGTCGCCGGAGTCGGAGGGAAACACCACGTTGGAGTTCGCCGTGTTGTAGATGCTGAGGCAGCCGCGCAATTCGCCGGGATTATTGCCCGAGGCAGGAATATTGATCTCGCTGCAATCGCGCGAGCCAATGAATAGGCGGCCGTTGGAACCCAGATCCATGCGATTGTGATAGCCATCGGTGATGATGGCGGCTGGAGTCACCGTCTGGGTCGTCACGTCGACGATATCGAGGGTGCCGCAGCTGGCCGCCGCCGTACCCGAGGGGCAAGCGGTCCCCGCCGGGGTCCCCGCGGTGTAAAGCGTATTGCCGGAGAGGATGCCATAGGTAGCGCCACGCACTGGGATGGTGGCATCAATGGCCAGGGTATTCATATTGAGCACGGCGATGCTGGCGGAAGGCCCGATTCCCCCGCACTGGGGCCCGCAGTTGAACACATAGGCCTTGGAATCATCACTGCTGAAAACCGCCCAGACGGGACGATCAAAGCCGCTGCTATAGGTGCGCGGGTCGGTGGCCCCTCCAATCAGCGAGGGAGAGATCACCGTAATGGTGTTGGAAGTATCGCTGAGCGCCAGAACCTTGTTGCCGTTGTGGGCCTGCACCACGTAGTGCACTCCCGGGACGGGAATGCCGGCGGCAATCGAGCCGTTGGTCAGATTCAGCACTTCCACCAAGCCGGGTTGCCCACCTTGCACCGGAGCATTGCGCACGGCGGCATATCCCAAACTGCTAAAAGGCGCCACCAAGGCGCTCTCGGTGAAGTCCGGCAATTTAATGGCCGGAATGGAAGTAGTGCCATTGCTGGCGATGGCTTCGGTGGCATTGTCCACCAACACCACGGTGTTATCGGTGCTGCTGACCACCAGGGTGTACTTCTTGTCCGGCGACAGCACCATGATGCCGGGGTCAGACGTCCCGGAACTCAGCAGGCTGGACAGAGACACGGTGTAGGGCGAGACGCGGTCCTTCGAGGCATCCACGATATTGAGCACCGGCGTAGGGCCCAAAGAGGTGACCTGCAAAGGATTGGAGACAAACGCGCGAAATTTCAGTTTGCTGGTAGAGGTCCCGCTGCCGGAAGAACTGCTGCTTCCGCAGGAAACCAGACATGCAACCGCCATCACCACCAACAAAAGGAGAACTAGGATTCTTTTCAACCTGGGACTCCGAACGACCTTACGGGATAGATACTTGGATGCAAGAAACGGGATTATAACAAAGCCGTGTCACCAAATTTGCTATCCCCGGACGCCGGCGAGCCCGGAGTAGGCCAGATGCAAATCCCTGGGTCATCTTGTATCCTCAATATTCTGACTCTTTTATGCCGGGAAAATTTTTAGAAGCGCTGGCTAAATCCCCCCTCCTTTGTGACGGGGCGATGGGGACCTATCTGTATGCCAAAGGGATCTTCATTAACCGCTGCTATGACGAGCTGAACCTGTCGCAGCCCGAATTGATCCGTGGCATTCACCATGAATACCTGCAGGCCGGGGCTGAGCTCATTGAGACCAACACCTTTGGAGGCAACAGTTTTCGCCTGGCCCGGCACGGCCTGAGCAGCCAGGTGGGGGAAATCAATCGCGCGGGAGCGCAGCTGGCGCACCAAGCAGCCAAGAGCTTCGATCTATGGGTGGCGGGCTCGGTCGGGCCGCTGGGAATCCGCATTGAACCGCTGGGTAAGACCTCCTTCGAGGAGGCCCGTAATGCTTTCCGCGAGCAGATAGCCGCCCTGGCGGAAGGCGGTGTGGATCTCCTCATGATGGAGACCTTCGGCTATCTGGAAGAGCTGCACCAAGCCATTCTGGCCGCCCGCGAGGTGGCCCCCCATTTGCCCATCGTGGCCCAGGTGACCATTGACGAAGATGGCAACTGCCTGGACGGCTCAACGCCGGAAACCTTCACCCCCCGCCTGGAAGAGTGGGGCGTGGATGTCATCGGCTGCAATTGCAGTGTGGGGCCGGTCGACATGCTGGACGTCATCGAGCGCATGCGGCCGCTGACTTCCCTGCCCCTGGCGGCGCAGCCCAACGCGGGGATTCCCCGCTCCGTGGAAGGGCGGAATATTTATCTGTGCTCGCCCGAGTACATGGCAAGTTATGCCCGCAAATTTGTGGCGGCCGGCGCGCGCCTGGTAGGCGGCTGTTGTGGAACGACGCCGGAGCATATCCATACCATGAAGTCCGTTTTGCGGGTGGGAGAAGCGCGGACCCGGACCTCGGTGGTGAAGGTCAAAGGGCCAAGTGAACCGCAGGCGGTGGCCGCGGTGGCCCTGGCAGGGCGTTCCCGGCTGGGAGCAAAACTGGCGGCAGGCGAATTCGCCACCATGGTGGAAATCGTCCCCCCGAAGGGCATCGATATCCAGAAGGAGATCGATGGCGCTAAGTTTCTGAAGTCGGTGGGAGTGGATGCCATCAATATTCCGGACAGCCCACGGGCCTCGGCGCGCATGAGCAATCAGGCGCTTTCCCTGCTGATGCAGGAGCAGGTGGGGATCGAGGCGGTGCTGCATTACACCTGCCGCGATCGCAATGTGCTGGGCATTCAATCGGACCTGCTGGGCGCGGCGGCCATGGGCATCCACAATTTGATTTGCATTACCGGCGATCCGCCCAAGATGGGCAACTATCCCGACGCTACGGCCGTGTTCGATGTGGACGCCATCGGCCTGGTGAACATCGTGCACAACCTCAATCGGGGACAGGACATCGGCGGCAACAGCATCGGGACCGGCACCGCCTTCGTGGTGGGCGTGGGAGCCAACCCGGGCGTGGCCAATCTGGATGAGGAAATTCGTCGTTTTGAATACAAGGTCGAGGCGGGGGCGGAATATGCCGTGACCCAGCCGGTATTTGACCTGTCGCTGCTGGAGAACTTTCTGCGCCGCATCGCCCACCATAAGATCCCGGTGCTGGCGGGCATCTGGCCCCTGGTCAGCGTGCGCAATGCGGAGTTCATGAAGAATGAACTGCGGGTCTCCGTGCCGGACTCCATTCTGGAACGCATGGCCCGGGCCGCCACCCCGGAAGCGGCCCGTGAGGAAGGCATCCAGATTGCCCGCGAGATGCTGGTGGCGGTACGCGATATGGTGCAAGGCACCCAGATCAGCGCGCCCCAGGGCCGCTATAGTTCGGCCGCCGATGTGCTCGAAGCCCTGGGCACAGCCCGGAAATTATCCGACAGCTAGGGCGGACACTCCTGTCCGCCTGAGATACGCAGGCAAAATACGCGGGCAGGAATGCCCGCGCCACCCTGTGTCAGCTGAAAAGATACCCTCTTCCCCCGATATTCCCGGGTTCGCGGTGCAGTACAATACGAACAGGAGAAGTCCGTTGCCTAAGTTCGAGGATTGCTTACAGCGCTTAGAGAAGATTGTGCAGGAGCTGGAAAAGGGCGAAGTTCCCCTGGAAAAGTCCCTCACTCTCTTTGAAGAAGGCATGCAGCTCTCCGCTTCCTGCCGCAAAGAGCTGGAAGAAGCCGAAGGCAAAGTAGAAATTCTGCTGAAGCAAAACGGAAAACTCCAGGCAGAAGCTTTTGAGCCTCTGGCGGAAAAGGCCTCCGCACGCAAGTAGGGCCCGGTCCGCTCGTCGTCGCTCGTTGATTTCAACGTCTGCGCCGTCTCCCAGGTAAATCGGCGCAGCCCAGGTGCCGTTGACGACGGTAGAAACGCAGAGGAACATCATGGATCGTTTCACGGTCCTTCTTTTCCAGGGCAATGGAAGACTCGCCCAGACCCTGGCCGAGTCCCTTTCCTGTTATTTTCTTGTCGCTATTGTCGAATCCCTTGAGGAGTTGGAAAGCACCATCCAGGGCAGCCGCCCCGCGGTCGTAGTTTTCGACACCGAGATGGCTTCGCTGGATGAGCTGGCGGGATTGTGCCGGAGATACCCGGGAATCCGCTTCATCTGCAACCATCGCTTGGCGGACGAAGTGATGTGGACCGCGGCCCTGAGTGTGGGTGCGGCCGATGTCTGCGCTTCGGCAGACGCGCCGTCCATCCGTATGTCGGTGTTACAGAATGTGCCTTATCCGGTGGCGGCTTAAGCGGCGGCTACGCGGCCTTGCGCAGAGGAGAGGTGCGGCCTGGCATGCTGCGCCGAAGTTCTGTCTGGCGTCAAGTTTTGGGGACCGTCGCGGACCCCTTCCCGGCTTGCTATACTCATCGTTCGCATGCTGAAAAAAACCTTGCAGGAAGGCCAGGAAACCACCGACTCCGCCCTGGAGCGGCTTTTGCCCGCAGCCACCCAGCACCCGACCTCGATCCATCAGGCGATGCGCCATAGCGTGTTCGCCGGAGGCAAGCGCCTGCGGCCGATTCTCTGCATTGAAGCAGGGCGCATGGTCGCCGGGCCACAACTTGCCGGAACCTTGCCGGCGGGAATTGAGGAAGTGGGCGCCGCGCTGGAGATGCTGCACACCTACTCCCTGATCCATGACGATCTGCCCGCCCTCGACAATGACGATTTGCGCCGCGGCCGCCCCACCTGCCATAAGGCTTTCGGGGAAGCTATTGCCATTTTGGCGGGAGACGCTTTGCAGACCCAGGCCTACGAAGTACTGGCCCGCTTACAGTGCCCGGCCGAAGTGCGGGTGCGCATCATCGAGGAAATTGCCCGTGGCACCGGCACCATTGACGGCATGATCGGCGGCCAGGTGGTGGACCTGGAAGCCGAACACACCAAGCCGGATGTGAAAATGCTGGAGTACATCCATCGCTCCAAAACGGCGGCGCTAATTACGGCCAGCGTGGTGAGTGGCGGGCTCTATGCGGGAGCCAGCGAGGATGCGGTTGCCCATCTACGAAAATTCGGGCAATCCATTGGCCTGGCTTTTCAGATCGTGGACGATGTTCTGGATGTGACCCAAACCTCGGAGCAATTGGGTAAGACCGCGGGGAAAGATCTGACCTCGGAAAAGGCAACGTATCCCGCGCTATTCGGAATCGAAGAGTCCATCAGGAAAGCCGACTCTCTGGTACAGGAAGCCGGCGAGGCGTTGCATAGCTTTGGGGGGCGCGCCGAAATCCTGAAATCGCTGGCCCATTTTCTGGTCGAGAGAAAGAAGTAGGCGGTCGCGGCGCTGGCCGCGATCCAGCACGCCAGCCCCAGTTTCCACATCACCGCGAATCTTCTGGCTTCCCACTGGCATCCAAAATCTTTCGATCGGCACTTTCACATCCTTCAGGGAGAACACCTCATGAAAGTCGGCTTTATTGGACTGGGCAACATGGGCCTGCCCATGGCGGCCAATCTGCTCAAGGCAGGCCACGAAGTCACGGTCTACAACCGGACCTCCAGGAAGGCAGAGACGCTGGCCGCGCAGGGCGCGCGAGTGGGTGAGCAAGTGGCCGATGCCTGCGGGGGAGACGTTGTCTTCACCATGCTGGCCGATGATCATGCTCTGGAGAGCGTGGTGTTTGGGGAAAACGCTATCGTGGCCCGCCTCTCGCCAGGGGCCATTCATATTTCCTGCAGCACGATCAGCGTGGCCCTTGCCGACAAGATGGCGGAGGCCCATGCCCAGCGGGGACAGCGCTTCGTGTCCGCCCCGGTGTTTGGGCGCCCGGAAGCGGCCGCGGCCGCCAAGCTGTTTGTAGTGGCGGCGGGAGAGCCGGGCGCGGTCGAAGCCTGCTCTCCTCTGTTCGACAGCATCGGCCAAAGGACCTTTCGCTTCGGCGACAAAGCTTCGGCTGCCAATCTGGTCAAGGTAAGCGGCAATTTCCTGATTGGTGCGCTGATCGAATCCTGCAGCGAAGCTTTGGCCCTGGTGGGCAAGGGCGGCGTGGACCAGCGCGCGTATTTCGAGTTTCTTACCTCTACTCTGTTCAACGCGCCGGTCTATAAGACTTACGGTGGGCTGATCGTCGACCAGAAGTTTGAGCCGGCGGGCTTTGCCGCACTCCTGGGATTGAAAGACGTTCGCCTGGCGTTGGCGGCCGGCGAAGAACTGCGCGTGCCGTTGCCGCTGGCCAGCCTGGTGCGCGACCGCTTTCTCAATCTCCTGGCCCACGGCGGCGGAGCGCTCGACTGGTCGGCTATTTCCCAGGTGGCGGCGAGGGACGCCGGCCTGCCCAGCTATATCGACCAATCCCCCCATCCCGAAAGTTCAGCCCCGCAGGGTAAGCGCGCGACGTAATGCGGCTTGATTGCGAGAGGGCAAATAGCGAAGCGCTGCGTGGGCCAAGGCGGTGTAGACGTGCCGCGCTTCCGCCGGTAGAACTTGCAAGTGGCGACGGACCGTTTCGTCATCTCCCCGCACAATAGGCCCACTGAACGCTCCAGCCGGCCCCAGCCTGGCATAGTTGGCCAGCGTCTGCCGCACGATCGGCAGGACCTTTTTGCGGGCTTCGCGGGCTGGGATCCCAGCCTGTTGTGCTACCTGCTCGGCCGTGACCAGCGTCGCCAGCAAAAGGGGCGAGGCAAACGCGCCCCAGGCATGGTAGGCCGCCTTCTTCTCTCTTCGGACGGGAAACGGAATTCCTCCCAAATTGCGCACTACCCGCCGGGCAAGCGTCACTGCCGGCCGGTCCCCTTCTATGCCAAACGGCACGCCGGATAGCGGCGGAATAGACTTCGCCACAAACGTCATCAGGGGATGGACCGAAGCCACGCTGGCCCCACACCGGCGCAGGACATCCAGCTCATCGCTGGTCAACGCGCCGCTGGCGTGAAAGACAAACTTTCCACGCCAATGTTCCCGCTCAGCCATTTCTCGGGCGACCCCGGTAATTTCCCGGTCGGGCACGCAGATCCAGATGCAATCCGCGTCAAATTTCGCACCCGGCAAGGTGGCCACGCGGGCCTGCGCGCTTTTCGCCAAAACGTGCGCCCGCCGCTGGGAGCCAGAGGAGGAGCGGGCAATAATTTCGGGCACGGTATAACCCGCGAGCCGCAAGGCCCGCGCCAGGGCCTGGCCCAGACGCCCCGGCCCAATCAGAGTGAGCGATGGCTTCCTGGCCATGGCCGCAGAATAACAGAGGCACCGCCAGGCATGGCCTGCGGCCGGAGGAACGAACCACGGTGGCGTTCTGCTTTTGGTACTGGGAGCGTCATCCGTGTGCCTTGTCCCTTATAGTGTTGGTATGGCCAAGAAATCTCCCGCAAGCTCGCGCCAGAAAGCTCGTGTTCTTTCCTCCAAGCCCGCCTATCGCGGGCCCGCCTTCTGGGTAACCACAGACCAGGTGCTGGAACCCAGCGGGGTACGCGCCCGCCGCGACATTGTCCGGCATACCGGCTCCATCGTGGTGCTGGCGGTCGATGACAGCCGTAGCTCCCGTGATCCCTTGATCCTGCTGGAACGGCAATACCGCCATGCGGCGGAGCGCTATCTTTGGGAGCTGCCCGCCGGCCGTATCGACGAGGGCGAAAAGGAACTGGCGGCCGCCAAGCGCGAGCTGCGGGAAGAAACCGGCTACTCCGCGCGGCATTGGCGGCGGATCCTGCGCTTCTGGGCCAGCCCCGGGTTTGTAGCGGAGGCTATGTCCATTTTTCTGGCCACGGGACTGCGCCCCGGCGCGGCCCAGCCCGAAGCCGATGAGGTCATTCAGGTGAGTTTTGTGCCGCTCTCCCAGGCGGTCCGCATGGTGGTGCAGAACAAGATTCAGGACGCCAAAACCATTTCGGGAGTGCTCTGGCTGGCCCAGCAGAAGGCCGTCACCAAACGGGAAAAATAGGCCCTCCGCCCGCGTTCCTTTCTTGACAGTGTCCTGGACCAGTCGCACAATGTGTGCCATTGGAGGGTTTTGCTTCCCGGTTAGGAAGCGTGCCCGAGGGGGGCGTACGTGGAACGTTTGAAAGGTACGGTGAAGTGGTTTAATAACGCGAAGGGATATGGTTTCATCGGACGTGACGATGGGCCGGATGTCTTCGTTCATTACAGCGCCATTACCGCGGAAGGATACAAGAGCCTGCAGGAAGGCGACGCGGTGGAGTTTGAAATTATTCAGGGGCAGAAAGGCCCGCAAGCTGCGAACGTGACCAAAGCCAGTTAGCCGTTAAGACCCGCAGGTGCTCTTCTTCCCAGCCCCATGGAGTAGTGTCCTCGCCCGAATCCAGGCAATTTTCTTACTCCCGCTATTGCCAATTTTTGCTGACAAGTGCCGGATAGCCGCTGGCGCTTCTCCCTCAAATTTGTTTAAGCTGATCTTCGCATGGACAATAAATCGATCGCCGGCATCCTTTACGAAACCGCCGACCTACTGGAAATTGATGGCGGCGATTCTTTCCGCATTCGCTCTTACCGCAACGCCGCCGAGGCCATTGAAGCCTATCCGCAACAGATTGCCGACCTGATCGGGGAGCCCAAGCAGGTGCTGGCCATTCAGGGCATCGGGAAAGGCATGCTGACCAACTTGCAGGAGATGTTCCGCGAGGGGCGGCTAACCCTGCATGCCGAGCTGCTCAAGAAATATCGTCCATCCATGCTCGAGCTTTTGAAGATCCAGGGACTGGGTCCGAAGACGATTGCCCTGATCTGGAGCGCATATCAAGTCTCCGATGTGGAGGGCGTGGAGAAACTGGCGCGGGAGGGCAAGATCCGTGAACTGCCCCGCATGGGCGAAAAGCAGGAGCAGAAGCTGCTCAAGGCGATTGAAGACTATCGCCGCATAGCGGGACGCTTTCTCATTGACGCCGCCGAACGCGAGGCGGAGAAGATCATTGCCCATCTAAAAGATTTTCCCGGGGTGGAGAAGATCACACCCGCCGGCTCGCTGCGGCGCGGGCGCGAGACGGTAGGCGATTTAGACATTCTGGTCACGGGCAAAGCCTGCTGCGACGATGCCACCCGGCAGGAGTTAATTGCACACGTCATCCAGCTGCCCGGATTGATGGATGTGATTGCCAGCGGCGAGAACAAAGTCAGCTTCCGCCTGCGCGGTGGCATGCAGGTGGATGTGCGCTTGCTGCCGCCGGAATCTTTTGGCGCGGCCATGCAGTACTTCACCGGCTCCAAGGCGCACAACGTAGCTCTGCGGCAACGTGCGCTCAAGATGGGTTACACGCTGAACGAATACAGTCTGGCTAGTCTCGAAACGGGCAAGCCGGTGGCCGCCAAAAGCGAAGAGGAAATCTACGCCAAGCTCAAGCTGGACTATATCGCGCCGGAGATGCGGGAGAACCTCGGCGAAATTGACGCCGCGGAAAAACACACCCTGCCCGGGCTGATTGAGCAAAAGGACCTGCAAGGCGACGTGCACATGCACACCGTCGAAACCGACGGACGCAACACCATCGAAGAGATGGCCGAAGCCGCCAAAGAACGCGGCTACAAATACATGGCCATCACCGACCACTCCAAGAACCTGGCCTTCGCCAATGGCCTGGATGACAAACGAGCGGTGGAGCACATTGCGCGCATCCACAAAGCCAACGAGCAGATTGAGGGCATCCGGATCTTCGCCGGAATTGAAGTGGATATTCTCGGCGACGGGACCCTGGACCTATCCGACTCCGTCCTGGAGCAGATGGATCTGGTCATCGCCAGCGTGCACTCGCACTTCAATCAGAGTGCGGCCGAGATGACCGACCGGCTGCTCAAAGCGGTGGAAAATCCCAATACTTCCCTGATCGGCCATCCCACCGGCCGCCTGCTCTTGCGCCGCGATGCGTATCCCTTGGACATCGAGGCGGTGATCAAGGCCGCCGCGCAAAAGAAAGTGGCCATGGAGCTGAACGCCTATCCGGACCGCCTTGACTTGAACGACCGCCATCTGCGCCTGGCCAAGCAACACGGCGTAAAGATCGTCATCAATACCGACTCCCACCACACTTCGCACATGGAGAAGATCCATTACGGCATCCTGCAGGCCCGGCGCGCCTGGCTTACCCGGGATGACGTCCTCAATACGCTGCCGGTGCAGAAATTCGCCAAGGCCATGAAACACCACTGGCCCGCGACGAAAGATGTGAATGTAGCGTGAAATCTAGGCAGGAAGCAGGCCACACTCTTGTGGCCCTTCCCTGACCTTGTGTAATCTCAGTTTCCAATATTCCTGGATATCGAGGTATGGCCATGGCGTGTAGCCCGGAAATTCTGAAGCAAGTCCCTCTCTTTGCCCTGCTGGATGAAGAAGAAACCTGCGTCCTGGCGGGACAGGTGGAACTCAAGACCTTCACCCCGCGCCAGCGCATCTACAAAATAAATGATGCCGGCGGGCAGGCCTATGTCATGGTTTCCGGCCGGGTACGGGTGACCACGGTCGATCAGGACAATCAGGAAGTCATCGTGGACGAGCCTTCGGTGGGAGAATTTTTTGGCTTCGCTTCCATGCTGGAGCAGACGCCGCACCAGACCGACGCCATCGCGCTCGAAGAGACCGTCTGTCTGGAAGTAGACCGACACGATATTGCCGTCCTGCTGGAGCGCAAGCCCATGGCCGGCATGGATATGCTCACCGTGCTGGGGCGGCAATTTCACGCTTCGCAACAGCTGGTGCGGGTCCGCGCCAATCGCAATGCCAATGAGATCATCGAAGAAGAGGCCAGCTGGGGCGAGCGAGTGGCGGATTCCGTCGCCCACTTCGGCGGTTCCTGGGCCTTCATCCTCAGCTTCCTGGTAGTGCTGCTCACGTACGCGTCCATCAATATTTTTTGGCAGAACATTACCTGGGACCCGTATCCCTTTATTCTGCTGAACCTTTTCCTCTCCATGCTAGCAGCCATCCAGGCGCCGGTCATCATGATGAGCCAGAACCGGCAGGACACCAAAGATCGTCTGCGCAGCGAACTGGACTATGAGGTCAATCGCCGTGCGGCCTCCGACATTCAGGGCCTGGCGCGCAAGATCAATTTGCTGGGCGAAAAGATTGGAGACGTGGAAGATTTATTGCGGGAAAAGCTGCCCGCCAAGATGCCGTAATACTGATTGCGCGGCTAAGCGCCCCGCGGCCAGGCGAGGTATGTGGAGAGTGTAAGTCTTTCTATTTTGCCGGGCTTTTGATGGTCTCTCCGCCTTTCATCACGAAGACCACTTTTTCCATCACGGTAATGTCGCTCAAGGGATCGCCATCCACGGCCACGATGTCGGCGAATTTGCCGGGCTCGAGAGTACCGATATCCTGGATGCGCCCGGTAAGCTCCGCGCCATTGATGGTGGCAGCGCGTAATGCCTCGAGAGGTGTGAGGCCGCCGCGTACCAGCGCGCCAAACTCTTTGGAAACATAATCAGGATCATCGTCCAGGCCATAGGCGATCTTCAGATGATGGGCCACCGCCCGCTGAAAGGCCGGGCCTTGTTCCTTCATGATGGCTACGCCCTTAGCGAAACTGACCGGATCGCGGCCCTGGGAAAGGCCCGTCTCCATATCATGCTGGAAGCAGTAAAGCGTCGGCACCAGCCAGGTGCCGTGCTCTTCCATAAGCCTGGCGCCTTCTTCATCGAGCACGGTGCCGTGCTCAATGGAATCCACTCCGGCACGGACGGCAGCCTTGATTCCTTCCGATCCTTCCGCATGGGCCATCACTTTCTTCCCTGCCCGATGGGCCACCTCGACTGCCTTGGCCATCTGCGCTTCGCTAAGTTCCTGGACACGATAATCACTGATGGGGTCCATGACGCCGCCGGTGGCCATCAGCTTGATCCAGTCGGCGCCGTATTTAATATCGCGCCGCACCACGCGACCGATGTCGTCGACGGTATCGGCAATGTTCGGGCCCTCGGCCAAACCTGAATCCGGGGCCAGAACGTTGCCGTCGCCATGACCGCCGGTAAGCGAAACGCAGCTTCCTGCGGAGACAATCCGGGGACCGCGAACCAGTCCCTTCTCGACGCTGTCACGTAGGGCAAACTGCCCATATCCCGAATCGGATTCACAGGCGTCGCGCAAGGCGGTGAAACCGTGGTCGAGCCAAGTCTGCAAATTGTGCACCCCCCAAAGCACCTTTTGTGCCGACGACATGCGCAGCCCCGAGGTGGAGGACTGGTCTTTAGGATTGCCCAGCAGATGGGCGTGCGAATCGATCAGGCCCGGGACGACGGTATAGCGGGAGAGGTCAATGACCGGCAGGCCGGCCGGAGCGCTGGCGGCAATGCGCACGATGCGGTCCTTGGCCAACACGATGTAAACATCGTTGGCCACCTGGCCGCTGCGCACATCAATCAGGCGCCCCGCCCGTACCGCAGCGGTGGGCGCGGCCGATTGCGCGCAAAGCGCAATGCCGGAGAGCAACAACAGTGAGCCGACAAATCCTCGCCAAAAACGATTCATGCATCCCTCCCGGAATATTAATGGGAGCTAGCAGAATACGGGCGCGGGGCTGGGTCAGCAACCCTAAATTGCTTGCCGGCATCCGCAGTAAGAGTGGATTGCGCGAATTTTCCAGCCAACCGGATTAGAATCGTGCCGAGGTTTTCTATGTCCCAGAATGATCCCTTACTGCCGCCCTCGCTCCTTCCCCCCAAACCCGGTTCGGCAGCGCCGGCTTCTGAGCCGCCCGCGTCCCCCCTGCCATTCGACATTGGCGAGGAATTCGGCACGGCCAAGAAAAACTTGCCGCCGGTCAAGATCGTTGGGATTGGCGTGGCGTTGATTCTGCTGATCGTAGGTGTCTGGTTGGTGCTGCAGCCGCATCGTTCTCCGGCCAGCGGATCGATTCAAGAAGTGGCGGCGGTCGAGGTGCCGGACCAGCACATGGTGCTGGTCGCCATCAACGTGGCCTTCCACAATGGCGGCAAGAAGCCATTTTGGATCCACAATATGGAGGCGGAAATCGAAAGCGCAGGTAAGCAATTTAAAGACGATGCCGCTTCCGCCAGCGACTTTGACCGGTACTTTCAGGCTTTCCCGGCGCTCAAGGCGCACGCGCTCCCGGGATTGAAGATGGAAGACAAGATCCTTCCCGAGGCGGACGCCCAAGGCACGGTTATTGTCAGCTTTCCGGTGACGATGGATGAGTTCAATGCACGCAAATCGCTCAAGGTCCGGATCTATGCTTATGACCAGGCCGTGCCACTGGAGCTGGTGAAGTAACGCATTCTGCGGTTCAAAATTTCAATATTATTAGGTGAGCGCCCCTCACCCCGACGGCCGAGAGCGGCCGTCGCCGGGTCGTTCTGCTATCTCCCGGGACCTACAGATCCGGGAAGAGCTTATTCCTGCTTCTTGATGATCCGGCGATGATGGGCCAGGTGGCTCTTGCTGGTGGGAGCAATCTCGTCGTACTTCAGGAAGCTGATGGAGCCATCCACTTCCAGCACCGCCATGGCCACATCATGGTAGGTGGCGATGCCATGCTCACGCAAGGCGGTCTGCAGCTCATCCATGCTGACATGTTCTTTGGCCATGTGCGAGGCGATGATTTGCCCATCATGGATCAGCAGGCTGGGTTGGCCTTGCACAAAGCGGCGGAAGCGGCGATTGCCGCCGGCCAGCTCCGCCACCGCATAGTTCAGAAGCAGCAGCGTGACGGCGGCCACGGCGCCGCCGGCCAGCGAAGTGTCCGGTCCGGTCATGGCATTTTGTACGGAATTGCTGATCAGAAGCAGCAGGGTGAGGTCGAACGGAGTCATCTGCCCGACCTCACGCTTGCCGCTGAGACGAACCCCTAGCAGGACAATGGCGTAAACCACCGCTGTGCGCAGCGCGATCCCCAGCAAAACATGCGTACCGGGAAACATCGGCCGCCTAGTTGGCCGTTACCGGCTGCGGCGCACCCTTGGGCGTGCTCAGGTAGCCGGTCGCTTTGTTCTTGTCAACCGTCCAGACCACCAGCTCATACAACAGGTGATCCCGTCCCGAGTAGAACTGGATAGGCTCGGAAATGTTGCGGTCCTTCTTCTCGATGGTTTTGTCATCGGAAGTGACGTTGAGGGTGAACTTGCCTTTCTTCTGGTCGGTCTTCTTCAGCTGCAGGCTCACCGTCGAAACCGGCTGCGGCTTGGCGCCTTTGACCAGGGTGAATTCATAGTAATTGCGGTCCCCTTTGTGCTTGAGGACTTCCAGGTCCGCCCGGGTATTGGCGATCAAGCCACTCTGCATGCCCAGGTCGCCGATGGTGCTGGTGAGTTTGGCTTTGGTGGCTTCCAGATCGGCCCGGGTGGTGGCGACGTCGCTTTTCACGCCGGTCACATCCGACTTCACACCCTCCACTTGGCCGCTCACGGCGCTGATCTGCTGTTTCTGTTCTTCGGCGAGACGGGCTTCCGCGGCCTGCTGCTGGCGGCGCAATTCGCCGGCGCGGTCGGCCAATTCCTTCTTGGTCATACCCAGCTGGCGGGCGAGCGTTTCATCGTCGGCTTCGGCCGACTGCATGCGCTTGCCGAGTTCGGCGATCTGCGCCTGGCTGGCGGTTTGTTGCTTGCCCAGTTCCTGCAACTGACTGCGCAGGGTAAAGATGAGATAAAGCGATCCGGCAACGTACACCAGGGCCAGGATGAGCAGGAGCCACTTCCCCGCGCTACTCTCCGACCCGGATGGGACTACTGTGGGGGCCTCGTCCGACATGACCTTCCTCCAATCGATTGTTTGCGTGCCTGCCCTATTGTTGGGCAGTGGGGAGGGTGTGTCAATTGCTGGGATGGTGCCGGAAGGAGCATGGATGATTGTGCCAAAGGCGCTACCAATCAAGATGGTAAAATACCATTATGATTACCAAAATCACTTTGGACCGAGCCGGACGGGTAGTGCTGCCCAAGCCTATCCGGGACGAACTTCAGATCGCTCCTGGGGATTCGCTGGAACTGGAAAGCTCCGCGGACGGGTTGATCTTGCGGCCGGCCCGAGGCAATGGAAGGCTGCGCAAGAAGCGCGGGGCCTGGGTATTTGATTCGGGGACCCCGCTGCGTGAGGAAGTCGTGCAAGACACCCTTCAAAGGGTCCGGGAAGAACGGGGCCGTAAAGGCTTTCGGAGAAATGGGTGAAGTATTTTTTTGACACCTCCGTGCTGGTGGCCGCAGTCCTCGCCCAGCATGTTCATCACGAAGCCAGTCTGGCCGCCTATCTGAAAGCGGACAAACACCACGCCGGGTGTGCCGCACATTCTCTTGCGGAAGTCTATGCCACACTGACCCGCCTGCCCGGAAGACACCGGGTAGAGTGCGAAGCAGCATTGCTGCTCCTCGACGAGATACGAAAACGTATGGCCGTCGTAACGCTGGACGAGCAGGACTACTATGGGGCCATCTCCTCTGCCGCGATGGAAGGCATCACGGGCGGGACCATTTACGATGCCTTGCTCGCGCACTGCGCCTTGAAGAGCAACACTGCCACAATCTACACCTGGAATGTGGAGCACTTTCGGCGTTTGGGCCCGGCAGTGGCCCAGCGTGTACGAACGCCATAACACGATCTTCGCCTACAATTTCACCTGCTTCAGCCGCAGGGAATTCGTAATCACCGAAACCGAACTGAAGCTCATGGCCGCCGCCGCCAGGATGGGGCTGAGCAGCCACCCGAAAACTGGATACAGCACGCCCGCGGCAATGGGCACTCCCAGCGAGTTGTAGATAAACGCAAAGAACAAGTTTTGCCGGATGTTGCGCATGGTGGCGCGGCTCAGTTTGCGGGCGCGCACAATTCCGGCAAGGTCTCCTTTAACCAGAGTGACGCCGCCGCTCTCCATGGCGATATCGGTGCCGGTGCCCATGGCGATGCCGACATCCGCCTGGGCCAGCGCCGGGGCATCGTTGATGCCGTCGCCCGCCATGGCCACCACCCGCCCGCTTTTCTGTAATTGCTGGATCACTTCAGATTTTCGTTCCGGCAGCACTTCGGCTTCAAACTTCCCAATACCCAATTGCTGTGCCAGGACCTGTGCGGTCGCCCGGCTGTCACCGGTGAGCATGACAATCTCAACTCCGTCGGATTGCAGGTCGCGCAGGGCTTGTGGGGTGGAAGCCTTTAGCGGGTCGGCAATGCCGATGAGCCCGACAGCGCTCCCATCGATGGCCGCGAAGATCACAGTTTGCTCGGGCAGCGCTTCGGCTTGCGGCACCAGGTTGCCCAGTTCGATTTTGTTCTCGACCAGCCAGGCGCGGTTGCCGGCCAACACGCGCTTGCCATCGACCTCGCCCTGCACGCCCTTTCCGGTGAAGGAATGAAATTCCCGCACCTCGGGAAGCGGCAACTGCCGCTCCTTAGCAGCGGCCACGATGGCCGCTCCCAGGGGATGTTCGCTGGCTTTCTCCACAGCGGCGACCAGCGTGAGCAGCGATGCTTCCGAATTGCCTTCCGTCGGTTGAAGGGAAACCACGCGCGGCTTCCCTTCCGTAAGCGTGCCGGTCTTGTCGATCACCAGGGTGTCGACCTTCTCGAAAAGTTCCAGGGCCTCGGCGTTTTTGATGAGCACACCGGCATGCGCGCCGCGTCCCGTGCCGACCATGATGGCCATAGGCGTGGCCAGCCCCAAAGCGCATGGGCAGGCGATGATGAGGACGGCCACGGCATTGACCAGGGCATGCGCCAGGCGCGGCTGCGGCCCGGCAAGACTCCACACCGCAAACGTCACACCCGCGATGGCAATGACCGCGGGCACAAACCACCCAGCGACGCGGTCGGCCAGGCGCTGGATGGGGGCGCGGCTGCGCTGTGCCTGGCTTACCAGCTGCACAATGCGGGCCAGCAGGGTCTCGCTGCCCACGTGTTCCGCCCGCATGACAAAGGAGCCCGTGCCGTTGACGGTCGCGCCAATGAGCTTGCTTCCCGCCGTCTTCCCCACCGGCATGGATTCCCCGGTGACCATGGATTCGTCAATCACGCTGCTGCCCTCCAGCAACACGCCATCCACGGGAATCTTCTCTCCCGGGCGGACCCGCAAGCGGTCGCCCGCTTTCACCTGCTCGAGAGGAACATCGTCTTCGCTTCCCTCCCGCACCAGACGGGCGGTTTTAGGCGCCAGATCGAGCAGGGCCCGGATGGCGGCGCTGGTACGGCTGCGCGCACGCAGTTCGAGGACTTGCCCGAGCAAGACCAGAGTCGTAATGGCGGCGGCCGCCTCGTAGTACAAAGATGGAGCGCCATTCCTCTCGTGGAAAGTCTCGGGAAAAATCCCCGGCGCGAATGTCGCCACCAGACTGTAGAGATAGGCCACACCAGTGCCCAGGGCGATCAAGGTGAACATGTTGGTGGAGCGGTTTACGATCGAGGCCCATCCCCGCTGAAAGAAGGGCGCCCCGGCCCACAGCACCACGGGGGTCGCCAGCACAAACTGCGCCCAGGCCAGCCACTTTGCGGGCACAGCGTGCCCCGGCATGCCCGGCAGCATGTGTCCCATGGCCAGGGCGAGCAGGGGCGTAGTCAGAACCACGCCGACCCAGAAGCGGCGAGTCATGTCGCGGAGCTCGGGGTTCTCTTCTTCCTTCGCGGTCACGGTGCGCGGTTCGAGGGCCATGCCGCAGATGGGACAGCTTCCCGGTCCGCTACGCACGATCTCGGGATGCATGGGGCAGGTGTATTCCACCGTGGTGCGGACGAACGGGGTCTCCGGCTCCAATGCCATGCCGCATTTCGGGCATGGCACGGGATGGGTCTCTCTCACCTCGGGACACATCGGGCAGACGTAGGCGACCGAGGCGTGCGTTCTGGCCGAGATATGGGAAGACTCCGCCGGGGCCTGGTTCGGCGCCGCCTTGGCCGGGGCCATTCCTAGAGTGATCAGGCCGGCATTAGGCTTTGGTTTGAGATATTTATCCGGCTCCGCCTGAAACTTTCCCAGGCATCCGTTGCAGCAGAAGTAATAGCTCTTTCCGGCATGCTCACCCTGAAACCGAGCAGTGGCCGGATTCACGCTCATTCCGCAAACAGGATCGATGGCTAAAGGGGTTGGCGTAGGGGAAGCCGGATCGTGTCCGAGGTTGGTCGGCATGGCTTTATCGTTCCTCCGTTGGGGTCGGGCCACTTGTTTCGGGCCTTCTTAAAGGCTGACGGAGGAGACTTCAAAACCTTACACCTCGGACGCGAAATATCGAAATCCGGAAGACCTTAGGCTGGGCAAGTGCAATCAAAACAGCCATCGCAGGCAGCACAAGCCTGTTCCATACGCCGACGCAGGGCTTTGCGGGCGCGATGCAGGCGTACCGAGGCGCTGTTGGCAGTCAGGCCATGGCTTTGGGCGAAGTCTTCCACCCGGTCGTCGCCCATCTCGAGCCGCCGCAGGGCTTGCGAATATTCCGGTTTCAGCTGGGCCAATTCCCGCGAAGCACACGGGCAGATATGGCCGGGGGCCGCCGGCCTGGGCTGCCGGCTGAATTCCTCGAGTGCCTGGGCATAGGTGGCGCCACGGCGATAATAATCAGTCGCAGCGTTGCGCAACGTGCGATAAAGCCAGGCCTCCACCTTCGTTGCCTCGCGAAGCAGCGGAGGGCGCAGCCACAGCTTGAGCTGGACATCCTGCAGAATTTCTTCCGCCGCATCCTGAGGTTCTCCCCGTAACCGTCCGCGCAGAAAGGCCAGAAAGCGCGGCCGTTCCGCCTGCAGCAATTGCAGTACGGGACTTGCAAGATGGCGACCCGATTTTGTCATCCCAGCAACTCCGTTCTTCCACGTATACTCTAGATGGCGCAACCGGGGAGTTGGATTCGCCCTCGCTCCGCGGCGCCCATTCCACTTCTTACGACTGAGGCGATTCTGGCATGACACAACTGGAAGTCCACTACCGCTACGCCGCGACACCCACCGAACCGGTGATGCGCGCGCTCGATGCGGCGCGCGAGGTTTACGGTATTCGCGCCATCCACTTCAATGAGAAAGACAGAATTGTGAAAGTAGAATTTGATGCTTCCCGGCTGCAGGAGCCGAGCGTGGCCGGCCTGCTGCGCCGGGCCGGGCTGGACATTGCAGACAAGCTCATTCTTGCCTGAGCTTGGGTCGAAGTTAAGTTTTTGGGGGAAGAGAAACTTGGGGGAGGCTTACACCCGGAAAGATTGGGGGAGGTTCCCGAGTGGGTTTCTCATGTTTTTATGCAAGGGGCGTTCAGGAAAACCTCTGGCCGAAGTTTATTCTCCTGAAGCGCCCCGTTGCGCGCCACTTCGTCTGCTATTGTCTTTTGCATGCTCCGTGCCATCCTTAATCCATTGAAAATAAAAGCTTGAATTCCCTGTCATTGCGTAGGAATTGCGCGTCGGCGGGAAAGAATTACTTTGGTGCAGAGTTTTGCCTAGCCGGGGGGCGTGGGCGGAATCCGAGCCGCTTTTTTTCGGTCTGTGGATTCGCCCACACCTGGGCTGGCGCGGGGCGGAAGGACGATTTTTAGATGACGCCCAGCTTGCGCAACTTATCGAGCTGAACTTTCACGCCCGCCAAACCGCTATTGCTGTAAATGATCAGGATGCGCTCTCCGGTCAGGAACGACAGGGCCGGGTTGCGATAGGAGTTGTTGTAGCGGGAGACATCCGCGGGATCGTAGCCATATTGCGCCGCCAACGCCTTCAGCACGGTCTGTGCATCAGTGACCGCCGGCCCTGAGTAGATATAGTCGGCGTCCGAAAGATTGTGCAGGACATACTCGACCAGGACGTTGGTGTCGTTCAAGTCCGTGTCACCCACCTTGCGCAGCGCGGGCAGACGGTAGTTACCCTGGTTGTCAATGGAGAGATATCCGGCCTGTACGGGATCGATCTGTGCCAGAATGGCCGCCGATCGCAGCCAGTTCACCACTTTGTATTCGTTGCCCGAGGTCGGGGTGGAGTGGGCGCTGGCCTGGGCGATGACAAACGCCGGGCTGAAGCCGCGGCTCATGGATTCGGCCACGCTCATGATGTGGTGGCCGCCGGTCTTCGAGTTGCCTGGCGCGCCGTTATAGTCGGTGACGCCGTTGCCGCCGAAATTCAGCTCCGGGAACTCCGAGCCGTCCGCGTTCCATTGAAACACGATGCTCTTCGCCCAGTCGTGCCAGATGGGCGCGCCCACGATCACGTCTTGGTCAATTAAGAACGAAGCGTAGGTCTGGCGGTCGGCGGCATCGGGACGCACCCAGGGCAGCCCCTGAAACGACTGGCCGTAAATGGAGCGGTATTGCTCCGCCAGGTTTACATCCGAGAGGTCGTTATTGGCTTCATGCACGGGCAGGCCGCCCGGGTAGGAATGATGTCCGCCGTAGACACTGCCAGGCGCGGAAAAGAAGGCTTGCGGCAAGTGCGGGCATTTGCCGCCATCGTTCACCAAGGGTGGAAATACGCCGGCCAGCAAGCCGCCGGGAAAGGTCTTGTCGTCGTTGGTATCGACCAGACCGGCCTGGATCAACTGCTGCAAAATGGCGTTCTTCCTGTTGGCATCAACGCGCGAACGATGTTCCACGCAGGTCTGCGGGTTGCTGATGGCATCGAGTGTCTGGTTGCGCAGCTTCCGATTCTGCAGGCTGCGTGCCTGGCTGATCAGAAACTGGTAAGCCGACTGCACCACAGGAGATTTCTGGCTCAGAGCTATGGCATTGGCGTTTCCGGCGCCGGGTGGAATTTGTTGGGCGTGGCCCTGGGGCACAGAACCAGGCAGCGCCAGCAGAACAGCTGCCGCAAAATGATGCAGTTTACTCACGGAAGTTCCTCCGAGGGGAGAGATTGAGGAGCGAAGCCCACCCTACTCGGGGAGTGTTAGGCGCAGATCAATTGCAGATTAAATCTGTGTTACGTAAATTGCACAGGCTGGGGGCACTGTCTATTTTGTGGAATTTTCGGCGACCGGCAGGGACCGCCCAGCCGGCATGTGCTCCGCCTTCCAGCGCATGGCGGCTGTAATGCGGGTGCGGCCGCTGGGATGGTCGAAGAAAATCATCTCCTCCAGCGGCGAAGGATCCAGCTTGCGGTACTCGCCCAACATCAGGTCTACCTCTGCTTCCCCATCGGGCTGTTGGCTGGCGTTCAGGCCAAAGATGTCGGCTTCATACTCCATAGTCCGGGTGATGGTGTTGTCCACCGGAGTCAGCACAAAAAAGTAGGACACCAGAAGGATGCCGACGAGCGGGACCACGGCCACATCACGCACGTCGCGGATGCGCCACTTCTCCCCCCAGCGCGCCAGCGAGCGCTGCATTCCCCAATTCAGAAAGGCAAAGGCCAGCACCATCAACACCCCATTCATGACCAGGCCCTTATAGATGTGGTTCATGACATAGTGGCCCATCTCGTGGCCCATGACGGCCATGACCCCGCCCGGTGAGCAGCGCTTGAGCAGATTGTCGTTCAGGGAGATGCGCATGGTGTGGCCGAGGCCGCTGACGTTGGCGCTGATGCGATTGGACTGCCGCGAGGCGTCGAATTCATAGACATCGTTGGCCGGAATGCCATTGGCCCTTGCCATACTGAGAATGGCATGGCGGATCTCCGGCTCTTGCAAGGAACGGTACTGATTGAAGAGGGGGAGGATAAACACGGGCGCGATCAGCACCAGGAATGCGGTAGAGGCCAGCGTGGCGGCCGCTCCCCAAATCCACCAGTTTTTCCCCAAGCGCCGCATCAAACCAAACAGCAGCATGAGGAAGAGCGTCCCCAGAATAAGAGTGATCCCGAGGCCCACCGCCTGATCGCGGAACCAAGCTCCGAAGCTCTGATTAGAAAGCCCATATTTGTGCTCACGCACGAAACCCTCATAAATCGCCCAGGGAAACTGCACCACGGCCACAAACAGGATGAACTGCACCCCGTAGATGGCCACCTGTAGGGGACGGAAACGGGTGATGCGCTCCGCCAGATCGCGCATGCGGGCGGAGATGCCCCAGCGCAGCAGGGCCCCCAAAATCGCCAGGGTGATGAGGAAGTCCCACAGTTGCAGCCAGTAGCCACCCTCGAAGTAGGCGTCGGAACGCGCTCTTTGCGCGGCGGGCACCTGGGCGAGGTAGGCGTCGGTGGCGGCCTTCACATCAAAGGCCGGGGCCGAGGGCGCGTGCGGCAGACTGCTGGAAGCAGCGCCCTGGGAAAACGCAAGCGTGGCGAACACAGTAAACAGCAGCAAAGCGATGGCCCGGGCCAGATGAAGTTTCATGCAGGTCTCCTGCGCGCAGGGCAGTATACGAGCTAAGCCGGCAGAAGTAAAAAATGCCGGCTCCGCGGAGTGGCGAGTTTTTTGTGGGCGCGGGCGTCTCGCCCGCGCTGGGCAAGCAAGAGTGATGGAACTACCAAAGCCGTAAATGCCCCGCCCCTGGTTTCGCAGAGACTTTCCAGGCTTCGGGTTCGTGGCGGATTGCAGTTTGTGCCGGCCCGCGCGGGCGAAACGCCCGCGCCCACATGAGCAGGAATACGTAGCGACGGCCGCCCTCGTCCGTCGGGGTGAGCGAAGCTCACCTGAAAAATTGAAGTGTCCCCAATGTTTTTTGCCCGCTGGCTTTGCCAGTCGTTTCCTGCCCTTCATAATGGAGGGCCAGGAGGATACGGCCATGAGCTGGTTTGTCTGGGCGCTGCTCTCCGCATTCTTTGCCGGGGCCACCGCGGTGCTGGCCAAGGTTGGGGTAAAGGATGTGGATTCCAATCTAGCCACCGCCATCCGCACCGTGGTCATTCTGGTCTTTGCCTGGGCGGTGGCTCTGGCCACCAACCAGCAACCCCTCTCCACCCTGGGACGGCGCACCTGGATTTTTCTGGTTCTCTCCGGCATTGCCACCGGGCTTTCCTGGCTATGTTATTTCCGGGCGCTACAGCTGGGCGAAGCTTCGCGGGTGGCCCCGGTGGACAAACTCAGCGTGGTGGTGGCCATCGCCCTGGCGGCGATCTTTCTGCACGAACACCTGACCTGGCACCATTGGGTGGGCGGAAGCTTCATCTTTGCCGGGGCCATCGTGCTGGCGTATGCGTAGAGACGACGTCGCGCAACATTTGCTTCGATGTTGTCATTCTGAGGAGTAGCAGCGAACCATTCGCGACTTTGGGGTATTGTCATTCTGAGGAGCAGATGCGACGAAGAATCCCTACCCGCTCATCTACTCCTACTGGTAGAGGGATTCCTCGTCATATCACTCCTCGGAACGACAGAGCATTTTGGCGAGCCTTGGCTCGCCCGCCCAGATGAGGACATCTGGGCCTTCATGTTCCGAGAATAGTCATGTAGGGACAGAGCCTGTCCTGCGCCAGCCGAAGGATGTCCTCACCTGCCCTGCGGACGCGGCCTTATTCGGCTTCCGGGATGGAGCGAATGCCGCTCATTCCTGTAATGTCGATGCGGAAGAACACCGGTTCGATGGCCAAATCTTCGATCGGCTCGCGGCGCTCGGCCAGCGGGATGCGCCACCACTTGGAGCTTTGCGCCAGCTGCTCGCGGGCGTGCTCGCGCTGCCCCGTGTATTGCGGTTCGCGCAGCTCCAGGAAGGTGCCGGTCACGATCACGCTGGTCCAGTTCGACCAGTTGCCGATCTCGTCCACCTGCACGCAGACTTTGGGGTTCTGCCGCATCCACTCCACTTTTTTGCCGGCAGTGGAGAAGACGAACAGGTGTTCCGGCTCGTAGGCGAAATCAATGGGGACGACATAAGGCTGGTCGTTCAGCGCACAGCCCAACCGGCCAAACGGCACACGCTGCAATAATTCCCTGCACTCATCTTCGGAGATTGGAACGATACGCATGAGGCCTCCTGGGGCGACGTCCGTGCGAACGAGCCTCTAGGGAAAATTATACCGGGTCGGGGCTTATGAGGATGCGGGTGAGAAAAATGCCGCGGAACTTTAGGAAAATGCTTGAGTGGGCCACTCGTCAACTGTTTTCATAGTGGTCTTCAACGAGCAGAAAACGCCGGGATACACTATTGGTGTACTTTTGAAATGTCGGGGCAAATTAAATCCCGTTTGGAATTGACCAGACACGTCTCGTGTCCGGCTCCACTGCGCGTACAGAATGATGACAAGATCGTCGAACTTTTCCTGAACGCTTTCCAAAATGGGGAGTTTGCCAAGAATCCACACTGGATGCCTCAACACGACTCAAATGTGGAGGTTATAGCAAGCGCGGAAGGCGGGATGCGTTTAGCGATAGAACACACACGCATTTTTTCCTTTGATGGACAACCTGAACAAGAAAAGCTTTTGGCGCCTATTGCCCGTTGTTTGGAGGCGGTAAAATTACCCGACGTGCGTGACAGATGGTATCAGTTGTACTTCCACCCAAACTTCATTGGCCGGACACTTCGAAAGCATCAAGACAGAGTATTGGAAGGCCTGAGGCTATGGGCTCTCCGTGAACTTCCAGGGCTCGCGCCACGTGATAATCTCACGCGCTTATTCAATATTCCAGTTTCACTGCCCGATGGACGAACTGCAAGCATCAAAGTGGATGTGGAGGTGTGGGATGGGATTCAGGGTGACAGGCAAATCTGTGTACACGGAGTCCTGCCTAGTGAAAATCGTCTCGTTCAGCCCGTGTGTCGGGCATTGAACCGGAAGCTCCCAAAACTTGCCATCGCTAATGCTGAACTGCGTTTTCTATTAATAGAACAACCAACTATCACTGACAGTGACAATAGCATTTTGGAAATAATCCGTGAACAAGCCTCGAAGTTTCCGTTATTAAAGGAAATTCAAGCGATCGCTTTTGCCAAGACCTTTGCTATCAGCACAGAGCGAGTTGTGTTTTTCAGCGTGTGGAATGTTACTACGCATCAATGGTGTGAATATCTAAGAGTCAACGTGACGTAGAACGCCGGCAAGTTTTTAAAGATAATGTGACCTCAATATTCCTTGCCGCTGAAGCGGACTCGAAATAGTCAAGATTTGCAGTTTTGATTTCAAAACTGTGGCGCAATCGAAAGGAAAGAAGATTCAGAAAAAGCACGGGGAGTGTATGGTGCGCCCTGAGAGATTCGAACTCCCGACCTTCTGGTTCGTAGCCAGACGCTCTATCCAACTGAGCTAAGGGCGCTTTTCCTGCGGTGAGGCAAGTATAGCGTGAGCAGCGGGCGAGGTGAAGCGTGCCGGCGCTGGGTCTCATTATAGCGGAAAATCGGCGGAGAGGGCAGGCACGGCGCGAGAAATTTGCCGGAGCCGGAGTCTGGGACAGCAAAAGCAGATTCCTCACCGCTGAAGCGGATTCGGAATGACAATCGGAAAAAAGCATTAGGAATGGACACGCACTCAGGCGGGCAAGAGTGCCCGCCCCACATCGAGCCGATCACATTCTCACTTCCCTGCATCTTCTTTTCCCCCTGCATTTTCGGGCCGCAACATCTGGCTCCGGCGGCGTCATCCAAAACGCGGGAGGAAATATGACACGTACAGAGCGAAGGGCAATTCCTGCTCACACCACCGGGCTGCTGGTCCTGCTAGTGCTGCTGTGGTGCGGCCCGGCTCGCGCCGCCGACAATCAGGTGCTGGGCGAAGTGCAGCTCGAGGGGGCCAGCAAAGTGGAGCAGACTTCGGGCGTGTGGGTGGACGGCCAGTATCTCGGCTTCGTGAAAGAGCTGAAAGGCTCGAAGAAGATTCTGCTCTTGCCCGGCGAACACACGATTGTGGCGCGCCAGGGCGGATATCTCGACTTCACGCAGAAGATCACAGTGGGCCCAGGGCAGAAACAGCTGGTGCGGGTCGTGATGGCCAAGGATCCCCACTTGCGGACTCCGGCGGTCACGGCCGAGATCAAGATGGACGTGAAGCCCGACCGCGCCGCGGTCTTTGTCGACGGTCTTTATATCGGGCACGTGGCGGAGTTCGACGGCGTGGGTAAGGCGCTGTTGGTCGCGCCGGGAAAGCGCAAGATCAGCCTCAGCCTGCCGGGATATGAGCGGTTTGAGACCACGCTCGATCTGGCGCCAAACCAGAAATTCAAATTGAAGACCGAGCTGGTGAAGAGCGGATCGTAAAATTATTTGTCGATGAGGTTGGTGTGGCTGGCCACGCACTGCCATTGTCCGTCGCGGTGGACCCAGGTATCGGTGAAGCGGCCCCAATGGTCGAAGGCCTTCCCCTTGTAGGTGCCTTTGCTGTGATAGGTGCCGATGATGACGGCGGTCTGATCGTAAATCTGCACCCGCACATCTTCGTTGGCGATGAGCGTGGCGTGGTAGGCGGGGTCCTTCAGGTCGGCCAGAAACTGCGCCTTGTTCATGACCGTGCCGTCGTAATCGGTATAGGTAAAGGTATCGGCCACCAGCGTGTTCAGGGCCTTATTGTCGTGGTGAAGCTGGGCCTGGTTCCAGGCGTTCTCGAGGGCGATCAATTTGCTCTCGATCGATGACTTGTCCTTCTGCTGCGCGGCGGCGGCAAGGCTCAGGCAGCACAGTACGATGGCCAGGCACGCAGCGCGTAGATTTCCCATTTTCCCCATCCCCAATGTGGCTATGTTGGCGGGAAGCGGGCCTGCCCTGCAAGTGACTTTGGTTTCGCGGCAGCTCGCGGCACGGCTGTCAGCTTTTCCTGATTGAAAGGGCTGGAACGTCCCCCGGAACATGCCCCTCTGGTAAGCTTGCCAGGACTTTTCGCCCAGGTGAACCACTTCATGTCGCTGCGCACATTTTTCTGCTTGCTCTGCTGTGTGGGCCTAGCCGCCCTCGGCTTCGCCCAGGAACGTGACACCGCCCGCTCCATGGTCATCACCAACTACGGCATTGTGGCCACCAGCCACACCCTGGCCTCGCAGGCGGGGGCGCAAGTGCTGGCGCGGGGCGGCTCGGCCGTGGACGCCGCTATCGCGGCCAACGCCACACTCGGCGTGACCGAGCCCATGATGAACGGAATCGGTGGCGACCTATTTGTGATTTATTGGGAGGCCAAGACCGGCAAGTTGTATGGCTTGAATGCCAGCGGATGGGCTCCCCAGGGACTGACTCCGGCCCACATGAAAGAAAAAGGCGCCACCGCCATGCCTCAGGACGGAATTGACTCCGTCACCGTTCCCGGCGCCGTCGCCGGGTGGGGAGAATTGCACCAGCGCTTTGGCCGCTTACCCTGGAAAGAAATTCTGCAGCCCGCCATCTTCTATGCCGAGCAGGGTTATCCCGTGCCTGAGATCATTCACGGCTACTGGATGGGAGGCATAAAAAAGCTGAGCTCGGACGCCGAGAGCAAGCGCATCTATCTAGCGCACGACAAACCACCCGCGGTGGGCGAAGTCTTCCGCAACCCTGATCTGGCCAATGCCTTGCGCGCCATCGCGAATGGCGGGGCCAAGGCCTACTACAACGGCCCCATCGCGCAGGCCATCGTGACCACCTCGCATGCGCTGGGTGGCACCATGACCGTGGCCGATCTGCAACAATTCAAGCCAGAGTGGGTCGAGCCCATCTTCACCACATATCGGGGCTGGAGAATCTATGAGCTTCCGCCCAACGGGCAAGGCATGGCCGCGCTGGAAATGCTGAACCTCATGGAGACCAAGCCGGCCTCTCCCGGGGGCCCGCTCAGCGTCGTCGAGTTGCACAAAAAGATGGAAGCCATGAAACTCGCCTACGCCGACCTCTATCGTTATGATGCTGATCCGCGTTTCGCCAAGGTGCCGGTGCAGGGGCTTCTTTCCAAAGAGTATGCCCGCGAACGGGCCCGGCTGATCGCTCCCGACAAAGCCGATTGCACGGTGGCCCCGGGCACCCCCTCGGGCAGCGACACCACTTATTTAACCGTGGTCGATAAGGACGGCAATATCGTTTCCCTTATCCAGAGCAACTACTCGGCATTCGGCTCCGGCATCACGGTGCGCGGCATGGGTTTTGTATTGCAGAATCGCGGCGCGCTCTTCACCCTTGATCCCGCCCATCCCAACGTCCTGGCGCCGCGCAAGCGTCCCTTCCATACCATTATTCCGGCCTTCATGGAACGCGGCGACATACACATTGGCTTCGGCATTATGGGCGGTTCGAACCAGCCGGTGGCGCACGCCCAATTCGTTTCCAATGTCGTGGACTACGGGATGAATGTGCAGGAGGCGCTGGAAAACGCCCGCTTCACCGTTGGGCCGGAACTCGACTGCCACGTGCCCATGGAGTCGCGGGTTCCGTCCGAGGTGCGGCAACAACTTTCGGCCATGGGCCATGAACTGCAGGTAGTGGGGGCGTATTCCACCCAAATGGGACGGGGCCAAGCAGTGGTGACCGACAGCAAAACCGGGGTCCACTACGGCGGCTCCGATCCGCGCGCCGACGGCTCCGCCGAACCGGAACCGCCGCGATTTTTCCCCCAAGCGCCCTAAAGCATTCAAGTGGCGGTGCCGATTTGCCCTACAGGGCAACTATGGCCACGCTAGCCTCACCTACAGCCTCCGCGATGACGCGGCAGGCCAGCATTCTGCTGGCCGACAGCGACAAAATCAGTCTGACCCACGTACAGTCGCTGCTGGCCAAGAGCGGCTACAAGGTCCAGGTGGCCAACGACGGCGAAAGCGTGGTGCGTACCATGCAATCGCCGAATCCCCCCACCATCGCTGTCATTGATTGGAACATCGTGGAAGGGGGTGGGGCGGAGATCTGCCGCAGCCTGAGCCATTTGGCCCGGCGCCGGCACTTCTACGTCATCGTGCTCACCCGCTGGGACCAGCAGGACGATCGCCTGGAAGCGCTGGAAGCCGGGGCCGATGAATGCATCTTCAAGCCGGTCGATGTGCGCGAGCTGCGCATCCGGGTGCAGATCGGCTCGCAGATCATTCTGGAACGCGCCCTGCGGGAAAGCGAAGCCCTCTTCCGCAGCGCCTTTGAGTGCGCCGGCATCGGCATGGCCGTGGTCTCCCTGGATGGCACATTCACCCAGACCAACCCGGCGCTGTGCCGTTTCCTGGGCTACGACAATCCCGAGCTCCTGCCCAGAAACTTTCCCGACATCGGCTATCCCGAAGATCCCCCGCCTTTGCGCATGTTGCTGGAGCTCTCGCGCAACGGACAGCTGCCGGATGGCGAAGTGGAGCGCCGGTTCTCCACCCGTCAGGGGTCGGTGGTTTGGGCCGCCCTGACTCTGGCGCTGGTCTACGACGGGGAGAAGCAGCCCGCCTGCTTTGTGGTGCAGCTGCGCGACATCACGCAGAAAAAAGAAGCGGAAGAGGCCTTACGCCGCAGCGAGGCCTTTCAACGCGCCGTCATGGACAACATTATGGACCTGATCTCGGTGGTCGATGCGGACGCCGGAATCATCTATGCCAGTCCTTCGCACCAGGTGTGGTTAGGCTACGCGCCCGCCGAAGTACGTGGGATTTCTGCGCTGCAGTTAATGCATCCTGACGATCGCACGACCGCGATGCACTACCTGGAAGAGCTTCTGGCGGGGCGGCAGACCGGGCTGATCGCTCTGCGTATCCGTCACAAAGACGGTTCCTGGCGGCATATGGAAGGCCAGGGAGGATTGTTGCGGAATTCTTTCGGCGATGTGGATGGCATCGTGATCGCAGGCCGCATCGTGGACGACCGCATCCAGGCGGAACAGCAGCTGCAAGCCGCCCATGCCGAAACCCAGCTGCTGCTGCACTCCATACCTTCCATCTTGATCGGCCTCGACGACACCGGCCACATCACCAGCTGGAACCCTACCGCGGTCCAGGTCTTCGGCCTGAGCGATGAAGAAGTGATGGGAAAGCCGCTGCCCGATTGCGGCATTGTCTGGGTGCGGTCCAATATCGGGGAAGAAATCCAGCGCTGGCTGGCCACCGAAAGCGTCTCGCATGCCGAGATGCTGGCTTTCGAGCGCGACGAAAAGATCCGATTTCTGGATCTGCAGATCCGCCGCATTCCCTCCTCCATCCCGCACCGTGTCAGTTACATTTTGGCGGGCACCGACGTGACCGATCGCAAGGGCCTGGAAGAGCAGTTACGCCAGGCCCAGAAACTGGAAGCCATCGGCCAGCTGGCCGCCGGCATTGCCCATGAGATCAATACCCCTACGCAATACGTGGGGGACAACACACGATTCCTGAAGGAGTCCTGGGAGGCGCTGGCGGAGTTTCTAGCCACCTGCCGCAGCCTGCGGCAAGCCGCCGAAGCGGGCACGGTCACACCCGCCACTCTGACGGCCTTCGACGAGGCGGCGGAGCGCTCGGAGCTGGAATATCTGACCCAGGAAATCCCCCACGCCATCGAGCAGTCGCTGGAGGGAGTGGACCGGGTGGCAAGGATCGTGCGCGCCATGAAGGAGTTTTCCCATCCCGGTTCGGACGAGAAAAAGGGCGTGGACCTGAACCGGGCGATTGAAACCACCGTGACCGTGGCCCGCAATGAATGGAAGTACATCGCGGACGTCGTCACCTTGCTCGACTCCTCCTTGCCGCTGGTCCCCTGTCTGGCGGGCGAAATGAACCAGGTGTTTCTCAACCTCATCATCAACGCCGCCCATGCCATCGCGGAGGTGCAGTCCCAGGCCCCGTCGCCCGGCAAGGGAAAAATCACCATTGCCACCAAGCGGGTGGAGGACTGGGCGGAAATCTCGGTCAGCGACACCGGAAGCGGGATTCCGGCCGCGATCCGTTCCCGTATCTTTGAACCCTTCTTCACCACCAAGGCCCTGGGCATGGGGACCGGGCAGGGCCTGGCCCTGGCCCACTCCGTGGTGGTCAACCGTCATCAGGGAAAGCTGTGGTTTGAAACCGAAACCGGCCGGGGCACCACATTCTTTATCCGCTTACCTTTGGGAAAGGCGCCGCCTCGGCCATGAATAAACGCATACTTTTTGTCGACGACGAGGTCAACGTGCTGCGCGGGATCCAGCGTGGACTGCGCAACATGAGCAAGGAATGGGAAATCGTCTTCTGCACCAGCGGCGCCGAAGCCCTGGAAACCCTGGCGCGCGCCCACTTTGATGTGGTCATCACCGACATGCGTATGCCGGGCATGGACGGGGCCGAGGTGCTGGAACAGGTGAAGACCCGCTTCCCCCGCATAGTGCGCATGGTTTTGTCCGGGCAATCCGACCGGGAAAGCATTCTGCGCTCGGTGGGCCCCACTCATCAGTACTTGTCAAAGCCCTGCGATGCGGCGGAACTCCGCCAGAAACTGACCCGCGCCTTCGCCCTACGCGACCTACTGGAGAACCCGCAGATCAAGGAGACCGTGTGCCGGCTGGAGACGATTCCCAGCTTGCCGGCGGTGTATGTCGCGGTCACCGAACAGCTGCGGGACCCCAATAGTTCGACCGCCCGCATCGGAGCCCTGATCGAGACGGACCCGGGCATGTCCGCCAAGGTGCTGCAGCTGGCCAACTCAGCATTTTTCGGCCTGGCGCATGAAGTCTCCAGTCCGGCCCAGGCCGTGTCTCTGATTGGAATTGATAACGTTCGCGCCCTGGTGCTGGCCATCCACATCTTTACCCAATTTCCGCCCGAAGCGAACGCACTGCTCACCGGCTTATGGGAACACAGCTCGCATACCGCGGCCATGGCGCGAGCCATTGCCATCTTTCAGGACGTGCCCCAGGCCATGCGCGACGTGATCTTCACCGCCGCGCTTCTGCACGACATTGGACGGCTGATCCTGACCGCGGTTTACCGCGAACAATATGCCAGCCTGATGAGCACTACCGGCGGATTTGGAGCGGAAACCTGGAGGGCTGAGCGCGAGACCTTTGGGTGCACCCATGCCGCGGTGGGCGCCTACCTGCTGGGATTATGGGGCTTGCCCGACCCCATCGTGGAAGCGGTCGCCTGGCACCACGATCCCCGCACCGCTCCCGCCGAAGGATTTGCTCCTCTCGCCGCAGTCCATGTCGCGGACTGCTACGACCACCAGTTGCAGCCGGACTCGATCGATAAAGAGCACTGCCAGGTGGATGAGCAATACATGCAGCAAGTCGGCCTGGCGGACTGCCTGGCCCCCTGGTGGAGGATCTGCCAGGAAGTTGCCGCACAGGGAAGAAAACATGTCTGAACGCATTTTACTGGTCGACGATGAACCGTCCATTCTGCAAGGCTACCAACGACTCTTGCGCAATGAGTTCGAGCTGGAAACAGCCAGCAGTGGCGAAGAAGCGCTCAAGACCCTGAGTCACCATGGTCCCTTCGCAGTGGTGGTCTCGGATATGCGCATGCCGGGCATGGACGGCATCCAGTTCCTGGCCAAGGTGAAGCGGAAAGAGCCGGAAACCATCCGCATTATGTTGACCGGCCATGCTGATATTGAAACCGCGGTGCACGCGGTCAATGAAGGCAGCATCTTCCGCTTTCTCACCAAGCCATGCAATAAAGAAGTGATCGCCAAGACCTTGACCGCGGCCCTGGTGCAATACCGCCTGGTCACAGCGGAAAAGGAACTGCTGGAGAAAACCCTAAGCGGCAGTATCCACGTGCTGACCGAGGTACTGGGGCTGGTAAACCCGGCCGCCTTCAGCCGCTCGGTCCGGCTGCGTCGTTATGTACGGCATGTGGCGGAAGCTTTGCAGTTTAAGAACCTCTGGCGCTTTGAAGTGGCCGCCATGCTGTCCCAGCTGGGGTGCGTAACCCTACACCCGGACACCATCGACGCCGTCTACGCGGGAGAACGGCTCCGACCCGAGGAACAGGCGCGTTACGACGCCCACCCCAGCGTAGCCAATGATCTGTTGCGCAGCATTCCCCGCATGGAGCCGATCGCGTGGATGATCGGCCACCAGAACAAGCCGCTGGCCATCGGTATGCGCGCCCCCGATCCGGAAACCGCCCACACCATGCATGTGGGCGCGCAGATTCTTCACATTGCGCTGGCCTTTGATGAGCTCTTGCGCCGGGGTATCGAGAAGGACGAGGCCATCCGCGAACTGGAGCGGCTGAACCCCGGCCTGGACGCGCGCATCCTGCCCGCCATGCGTACCCTGGAGCCAGAAGAAGAGGAAGCGGAGGCCCGCACCTGCCCCATCGAAGAACTGGCCACCGGCATGGTGCTGAACCAGGAAGTGCGTACCCAGGGGGGGCTATTGATTGTGGCCAAGGGACAGGAAGTGACCTACCCGTTGATTCTTAAGCTGAAGAACTTCCACGAGAAAGGGGCCATCGAAGGGAGCGTGGGCGTCCTGATGGCCAAGAACCCGACTACTTAGCCTGACGCAGTCCACTCCAGGGCCAAAAATTAAGAAGCGCCCCGGACCCTTGCGGGTCTGGGACGCCCGAACAGCCCTCCCCCAGAACTGCTCGAATGTGAAGATATAAGGGATGGGGCAACCCGTAAATCCCACGTTCGTGCCATAGCATGGCACCACCTTCCTAAGGGGTAGGAAGCTGGGTCTGGATGCGGGTGAGGGTCGCAAGAAGCCGTGCGTAAGTATGCAACACTTTGCATCCTTTTCCCCAAGGACGGATCGCGCCATTTCCGTAACATATTTATTTTCAATTACATAAAATATTTGCAATAATGGAACGGTAAATGCACTGAGGGACGTGGGGAGTAACATCTGCAATATCGCGGTGCCACACACCTGTACTGTGTGGTCAGGGCGTAATCTAGAAGGATTTTTAGGAGGCTTTGGTTATGAAGCGATTCGTTCTACTGGCTCTGTTTGCGCTGGCGCTTCCGTTGGCAGCATTCGCTGACAGCAGTATTGACATTCGAAACATTCACGGAACACTGACCGGTTCGGCCAGCGGCCTTTCCGCTACCTCCACCCTGATCGGGGTGGGCGATATCGGCGGCGCGAACCTTGGGACCGTCAGCTTTTCCACCGGCGCCCTGACCAGTGGAAGCCTTGAAATGGGCGGCACTTTTGCCGCGGGTGGCAGCTTCGTCATCACCGGAAACGGCTCCAACGGCATTCCCAACGGCGTCATCTTCAACGGCAGCTTTTCCGGTCCGGTAAGCTGGACCCTCATCACCCTGCCTGATGGGACCCACAACTACATCTTGGTCGGCGTGATCAGCGGAACGCTGAATGGCGTGCAAACCAATGGTGTGACCACCCAGTTGACCATCAACACGGGCAAAGGGTTCTTCACTGGCACCACCGAGATTTCCAGCGGCGACACCAATATCGTGGTGGCGGAGCCGGGCACGCTCGGATTGTTGGGCACGGGGCTGGTCGGCATTGCCGGTCTTCTCCGCCGCAAGATTACTGGGTAGCGCGTCGCTCCCACAGCAAGCCAAATCGCTTCCATGCAGGGCCTCGGCAACGAGGCCCTTTTCTCTTGCCCCTCCGCCCACGCCCAGCTTCCGGGTTACCTTGCACGCGCCTTCTTTCTTCCCGATAAGTCATTTATTTTGAGTCCGATGCTGCCCTGGCGGGGGATGCCTGCCGGGGGGCGGAGGATTACCCCCGTAACCCTCCCCGGGGGGATAGCGATTGACCTGGTTTCAAGCAGTTTTTAAAGTCGCGACAGGGGGTTGTATGAAGGACATTCACGAGGTATTGCGGCGGAAGCAAGCCAAGTACGCCCAGTTGGGCAAGCAGATCGAACTCCTGCAGCAGGCGGCGGAGAAGTTGCGCGAAGTGGCGCCTCTGCTGGCGGAAAACGAAGACGATGACAGCACCGTGCTGGCGGAAGTAGAGGACAGCCAGGCTTTGGCTGCCAAGGCCTCTTCGGCGACCGCACAATCCGGCAAACCGGCCCGCCCGGCGGCGCCGCGCTGGCCATAATCTCTCGTTGGCATGGACGCCAGAGACAGGGCTATGGCATTTCACGCATTATTGGTTTCCCAGGACGACGATTCCGTCACCGTGCTCACTTCGGTGCTCTCCGGCTTTGGGCTGGACGTGCAGCGCTGCAGCTATCCCGACGGACTCTGCCGTTTGACGGAACAACGCTTCGACGCAGTGCTGGTGGATTTCGATGACCCACACAGCGCTGCCCTGGTACTGCAGAATGCTTCTGCGGTAAGCGGGCGCGGCTCTTCTGTGACCGTCGCCCTGCTGAGCGATAAGACAAAAGTACGCAACGTATTTGGCGCCGGGGCCAATTTCGTTCTTTACAAGCCCATTACCCATGAAGCCGCCCAGGCCAGTCTGCGGGCCGCCACCGCCATCATCAAGCGGGAACGCCGACGCTCTTTTCGAGTGGCGGTACAGGTCCCCGTGCAACTGCGGGTGCAGAATGGCCCGGTCATGGAGGGGATCCTGCTCGACCTGAGCGAGGAAGGGCTGGATGTTTTGGCCGTACAGGCCCTTTATCCTTCCGCAGCCATCACTGCGGTCATTCAGCTTCCGGATACTGCGGGGGAACTTGAGCTCCATGGCGAAGTCGCCTGGGCCAATCCCAACGGACAAACCGGGGTGCGCCTGGTGGAGCTGGCAGAACAGACGCGCGAGACGTTGAAATCCTGGTTGACCCAGCATGCGCCGGAAATTCCCCCCGAGGACCCGGAACCCGTAGCCCACTGCAAGCTGACCGATCTCAGCACGGGCGGCTGCTACGTCGAGACTGAATCACCGTTCCCGGAGCGTTCGGGGATCATTCTCAGCCTGAAGGCATCGGACCTCGAAGTCCAGGCCGAGGGCATGGTACGGGTGATGCATCCCGGGTATGGCATGGGAATTGAATTCGCTGCGCACACTGCGGAAGAGCGCGAGCAGGTAACGCAGTTCATCACCAGCCTGACCAGCAATCCCGGCACGGTGCCGGAACTCCTCATCATGCCGCGGGCCTTGTCCGCTAATTGGGCCAACCCGGAGGGCAATGGGGAAAACCAGGAACTGGAAGACCCTCTGCTCGAGCTCTTGCGCAATCATGAAGCGCTGGGGCAGGAAGACTTTCTGCAGAAGCTGCACCAGCAACGGGGTGCGGAAGTTCCTGCTTCCTAGTCCGGTCCACAAGCACGATTTCATCGGCAAAAATAACAAGGCCAGCACGCCGTCTCTCGTGCTGGCCTTTATGCCCTCCGCAGGCAGTTCACCTCAAGTGAATGAATCGAGCTTAGCCCAGGCGGCTTACAATTACGTTTCATTCTGGTTAATTTGCCGTGAAAATGGCGGCGGCTTTCCACAGGCCGGCGATTTGATCGTGGAGGCGCATTTGCGCCACAATCTCTTTGGCTTATGTCTGTGCCAGCAAGAAATCCCACTCCCGAGGGAAACGCTCCACCCGCGGGCTCCGTTGGTGTGGTAGCCACGTCTCCGCCCTCACTCTACTCCTGGAGGCTTCTGCTGCTGAGCGCCACGGCGCTGGCCGTGGTGCTGCCCTTCCTACGGTGGGGCGTTCCTTCCGGCCACGACTTCGAATTTCACTTCAATTCCTGGATCGAAGTGGTCACCCACTGGCAGCAGGGAGTGCTCTATCCCCATTGGGCGGGACTGGCGCACTACGGATACGGCGAGGCACGCTTTGTGTTTTATCCGCCCTTGTCGTGGCTACTGGGCGCCCTTCTGGGAGTCCTGTTGCCCTGGACACTGGTCCCCGCGGTTTACATCGCGATCGTCTTGACCCTCTCGGGTAGCACCATGTTTCTGCTCGCCCGGCGCTGGCTATCCGCGCGGGACGCGCTCTTTGCGGCCTGCTTCTATGCCGCCAATCCGTATTCCCTGATCGTTGTTTATTGGCGCAGCGCCTATGCGGAATTGCTGGCCGCAGCGATCTTGCCCTTGCTGCTACTGTTTCTTTTGCAGGCAGCGGACTCCGCAGAGGGCCAGCGGGGTGATTTCTGGCGTCCTGTCATGAAATTGGGACTCGTCATGGCCGCGGTGTGGTTGACCAATGCCCCCTCCGCCGTCATGGCCACCTATTCCCTTGCCCTGCTCACCTTCGTGGTGGCGATGGCGCGCCGCGCGCCGCGCCTCTTGCTTGCGGGCGGACTCGCCGTGCTTCTGGGATTGGCCCTGGCGGCCTTTTATGTACTGCCGGCTGTCTATGAACAGAGATGGGTGGATATCGAGCAGGTCATCGCCCCCGGCCTCCGCCCGCAGGACAACTTCTTGTTCACTGCGGTCCAGGAGCACGACCACGATGTCTTTAACCGCCTGGTCTCCATCGTGGCCCTGAGTGAGATGATTGCACTGCTGACGGCCGCCGCCTGGTGCGGCGTCCAGAGGAAGTGGCGGGGCCTGCCCTTATGGTGCTTGCTGACCTGGGGCGCTGCCTCGCTGGGCTTGCTCTCTTCTCTTTCCGCCCCACTGTGGCGACACTTACCGGAGTTGCGCTTTATGCAGCTTCCCTGGCGCTGGCTGGGGTGCCTGAATCTGGTCCTGGTCTTGCTGGTGGCCGATGCCTGGCGGAAATGGTATGTCCGTACCCTGCTCTGCCTGGCCTTGCTGGCCGTGATCGGATATGGCTGGCAGCGCGTACAACCGCCCTGGTGGGACGTACGCGCCGATTTACAGGACATGGTGGAGAGCCAGAAAGATAGCCGCCATGGCAACCTGCAGGATGGTCCCGGCTACGAGGGGACCGACGAATATGTCCCTCTAAGGGCCGATCCCTACGAAATTCATCAGGAGGAGCCGCGGGTGACCTTGTTGGGCACGGAGGGCCAGGTGCAGGTCGATTTGTGGAATTCGGAGAGCCGACAGGTCGCGGTGACCGCCGCACATCCCGGCACATTATTACTGCGACTTTTCCATTATCCGGCGTGGAAGGTGGAGGTCAACGGACGGGTGGTGTCCCCCGCAACTCGCCGGATCACAGGCCAAATGCTGGTCCCGGTGCAGGCCGGAAGCAATCATGTGCAGATCACTTTCGTGCGTACCCGCGACCGGGTCGCGGGAGGGGTGATCTCATTGCTTGCCGCGCTGGGACTGGGGTTGTGGTGGTGGAGAGAAGCGCGGGTGACAAAGCACGTGCTGACCACACAAGATTGAGGCCCCCGCTCCATTTCTTCGGCAGATGCATATTTTCCGGCAACAAGATGGCTCCCTCGAGCGCGACTTTTAAGCGTCGTTTAAAATCGCAAATGAATGAAGCACGTCCTGATCGCCACCTCCAATGCCGGTAAACTACGCGACTTTGCCGGGGCCGCCGCCGCTTACGGAATTGCCGTGGCCTGTATCCCGAATTTTTCCACCCTGCCTACCGTGGTCGAAGACGGCACGACATTCGAGGAAAACGCCCGTAAGAAAGCGGAAGAATACAGCCTGGCCGCGCCCGGCGAGGTGGTGCTGGCGGACGATTCCGGGCTGGAGATCGATGCTCTGAATGGCGCGCCGGGCGTGCATTCCGCGCGTTATGCCGCCGAGGCCCCGCACCTGGCCGAAGCCAATACCGACGATGACGATAACAACGCCCGGGTCCTGCGCGAGCTGCAAGATGTCCCACTGGAAAAGCGGACGGGGCGATTTGTGTGCGTGATCGTGGCGGCGCGGGATGGGCAGGCACTGGGAGCGTTCCATGGCAAAGCAGAAGGCGTAATTCTCGACGCTGCACGCGGCAGCCATGGCTTTGGCTATGATCCGCTGTTTTATTTTCCCGCCATCCACAAGACCTTCGCGGAATTGACGGCGGAAGAGAAGGCACAATACAGCCATCGTGGGGCGGCGTTCCGCAAGTTCCTGGAGTGGGCGCGGCAGGGTCTTTGAGTTCGAAATTGCGTTTGGCTTTCCCAGAAAGGCACCCGCATGTGCAATCGCTACCGCCTCACCCAGAAGGAAAAGGTCGCGGAGCATTTCCAGGCCAAAGCGGAAGAAGAAATTGAGGCGCTGCCCCGCTACAATATCGCTCCTACACAGCCGGTGCTGACGGTTCGCCAGGAAAGCGGGGTGCACCGGCTGGGCATGATGCGCTGGGGGCTGATTCCGGCCTGGGCTTCCGACATTGGATTCGGCAACAAAACCCTCAATGCCCGCTCGGAAACCGTCAGCCGGCTTCCTGCATTCCGCGACGCCATCGACTCCCGGCGCTGCCTGATTCCGGCCGACGGATTTTATGAATGGCGCACCCTGCAGTGCGTAAAACAGCCCTATTGCTTCGAGGTAAACGGAGGCTCCCTGTTCGCTTTTGCAGGACTATGGGACACCTGGAAATCTCCCGGTGGGCAAGCCATCCGGAGCTGCACCATTCTCACCACCTCGGCCAACCCACTGATCGCGCCCATACACGACCGAATGCCCGTCATCCTGGCTGCGCATGAGTATGAAACCTGGCTGCAATCTCCCGATTGGAAGGAAGCCTCCCAACTCTTGCGGCCTTTCGACGCGGCGAGCATGAACTTCTATCCGGTCAACCCCGCCCTGAACAATCCTGCCAACGACTCCCCGCAGAGCGCGCAAAGGATCGAACTTCCCCCTGTCGCGCAAGGTGTGTTGTTCTAGCAGAAAGGCCGCATCAAGGGCGAGGTTCGCCGGCCGCGAAGCGGTAAGTTTTAGTTCGCGCCGGCCGGCAGCTTTGCCTTGATGGCCTGCGCGTCGGAAACGGCGATGACCACGACCGCGAAGGGCGTGCCTTCATCGGCCGTAACGTAAGGCAGCAATCCGCCCGGCGTATTCCCGCCCAGCATGGCGTTGGTGTAGTAGGGCGCATACACCATCATGTGAGGATGCCAGTGTCCGGCTTTGGCGCCCACCAGTTGATCGGCAGACCACATATAGGCGAAAGCGGTGGTGTCAATTTTCGGCAACTCGCCCAGCGCATACGCGAGGGCGACTTCCCGATTGATGGATTCGACATCCTTGCCTTGCAGGCCGAGCTTGGCGCAGAGTTCCTGGTAAGGCAGCACGGTGCGGGTAGCCACCGGGTCATAGCAGATGGGGGCGCGGCGCTTGCCGTAATACTCCGGCTTACGCACAAAAGGAACGGACCACCCTCGCATCACAATGCAGGTGAAGCCATTGTCCCCCGCGACCGCTTCGCGATAGCCCGCGGCGGCAAGGATTTTAATGGTGGCATGCCCGGAAATGTTGTCGGGAGCCGCACTCCTGGCTAAGGCGATCTCGGCCTCGGGTGTCATGGTATATTCCGCGGGATCGTAGGGCGCGTTCTGGGCCTGCACCTGGCCGGCACTGATCACCCAAACTGCCATCCACAACAGTACGAAAGCTTTCATGCACGCCCTCCTCGGCTCTGGCCGCGATCTCTCGCGCTGAGAGTATACCCGGCCTTTCTGCTGCCCGGGGTCCGCCCCCTGCGAGTGGGGCGCTGGCCGGGACCATTCCGGGCTATTTTGAAAATGACCTTCCCCGCTGTACGTACATCCTTGACTCGCTTCTCTTTCAACAAGATAATAGAAGGTTCTCAACTCAAAATTAGAGTCGCAAGGAGCACTCTTTGGCAGCTACGGCTAGTTCTCCAGCAGTTCCGCAGGCAAAGGCCGGAGTCGCCCCGCTGCGTGCGGGCCAGGGACATTCCTTCCTGCTGCGCCGGTTGCACTCTTTGACCGGCATCATTCCCGTCGGGGCATTTCTGTTCGAGCACATTCTGGTATCGAACGCGACCGCCATCAGCGGGCCCGCCGCCTATGCGCACCAGGTGCGTTTTCTGGCCAGCCTTCCGCTGGTGCCGGTGCTGGAACTGTTCGGGGTGTGGTTGCCCATCCTGTTTCATGCCATCGTAGGGTTTTACATCTGGTATCGCGGCGACGCCAACCTGGTGGCCTATCCCTGGGCCGGCAACTGGATGTACACCTTGCAGCGCTGGACGGGCGGCATCGCCTTCGTCTACATCCTGTGGCACACCTACACCATGCGTTTTACCGGGATTGATCTGCACGAGCATCCCGGCGCCTCCTTCGGCAAGGTGCAGAATGAAGTGGTGGCCCCGCTATTGCTGGCGTTCTACGCGGTGGGACTGATTGCGGCCTCCTGGCACTTCGCTTACGGCATCTGGCTGTTCTGCGCCAAGTGGGGCATCACCCCCGGAGAAAAAGCCCAGAAACGCTTGCTGGTGGCCTGCCTGGGATTCTTTTTGGTACTGAGCGGCGTGGGCCTGGCCAGTTTGACTTCGTTCCGCTCGCATCCCCAGCAACCGACGGACCCGGCGGGAGCGCGCATCGTGGAAATGGGCCCGGGGGCCACTGAGTAAGAGTTCGCAGACACTTGCAGGACGAGATTCAGCAGAATCAGATTCGAAAGAACAATGGCAAATACTCCGAAAATCATTGTTGTGGGCGGCGGGCTGGCGGGATTGGCCGCCGTCATCAAGATCGCCGAAATGGGCGGCAACGTAGACCTGTTCTCCATCGTGCCGGTGAAGCGTTCGCACTCGGTGTGCGCGCAGGGCGGTATCAACGCGGCCAAGAACCTGAAGGGTGAAGGCGACTCCACTGCGCAGCACCTCGATGACACCATCTACGGCGGCGACTTCCTGGCCAACCAGCCCCCGGTAAAGGGCATGTGCGACGCCGCCCCGGGCATCATTGACCTGCTCGACCGCATGGGCGTTCCCTTCAATCGCACGCCGGAGGGCCTGCTTGATTTCCGCCGCTTCGGCGGCACTCTGCACCACCGCACAGCGTTTGCCGGCGCCACTACCGGACAACAGCTGCTCTACGCGCTCGATGAGCAGGTGCGCCGCTACGAGGCAGAGGGCAAAGTTAAGAAATATGAGCACTGGGAGTTTCTCTCCGCCGTGCTCGATTCCCAGCATGTGTGCCGCGGCATCTGCGCCATGGACCTGCGTTCCATGGAAGTGCGCACCTTCCCGGCCGACGCCATCATCATGGCCACCGGCGGAAACGGCGCCATCTTCGGCAAGTCCACCAACTCGGTGGTGTGCACCGGCTCGGCGCAGTCGGCGCTTTATCAACAGGGCGCGTATTACGCCAACGGCGAGTTCATCCAGGTACACCCGACCTGTATTCCCGGGGAAGACAAGCTGCGCCTGATGTCGGAATCGGCCCGCGGCGAAGGCGGCCGGGTGTGGGTGCCCAAAACTCCGGGCGACAAGCGCGATCCAAAATCGATTCCGCAGAACGAGCGCTGGTACTTCCTGGAAGAGTGGTATCCCAAATATGGCAACCTGGTGCCCCGCGATGTGGCCACCCGCGCCATCTTCAAGGTGGTCTTCGAGCACAACCTGGGCATTGACGGCAAGCCCATGGTCTACCTCGACCTGACCCACATTGACCGCAAGACGCTCGACCGCAAGCTGGAAGGCATCCTGGAAATCTACGAAAAGTTTGTCGGCGATGACCCGCGCGACACACCCATGAAGATTTTCCCCGGGATGCACTACACCATGGGCGGCCTCTGGGTGGATTACAACCAGCAGACCAACATTCCCGGCATCTACGCGGCGGGCGAGTGCGAATATCAATACCACGGCGCCAACCGCCTGGGGGCGAATTCGCTGGTCTCCTGCATTTACGGCGGGTTTACCGCCGGGCCCAACGCGGTGCGCTACGCCAAAAATCTGCAGGCTGCGCCCAGCAACGGGCACTTTGAAGCGGAGAAGAAGCGTCAGGAAGAGAACAATGCCCTGCTGGTCAGCAACCAGGGAGATGAGAATCCCTTCAGGCTGTGGCGCGAACTGGGCGAGCTGATGACCAAGAACTGCACCGTCATCCGCTACAACAAGAACCTGAAGGAAACCGATGCGGAACTGGTGAAGCTGCTGGAACGCTTCCGCAAGGTCAACCTGAGCGACCGGACGCAGTGGGCCAATACTTCGGTGGTGTTTGCGCGGCAGCTGTACAACATGCTGCAGCTCTCGCGCGTGATCGCACAGGGCGCGGGCATGCGCGATGAGTCGCGCGGCGCGCACTACAAGCCGGACTTCCCCGACCGCGATGACAAGAACTGGCTCAAGACCACCAAGGCGACCTTTGCCCCGGACGCGGACGAACCGCGCTTTGAGTTTGAGCCGGTGGATGTGTCGCTGATTCCGCCGCGGCCCAGGAAGTACGACGCGGCGAAGTAATAGGGGAACCGGTTTCGAGAGTTTGCTGAATTAAAGTTTGAACATAAGGGTTCTACTGAGATCCATGGCTGACAAAAAAGTTCTCTTCAAAATCAAGCGTCAGGCAAGCCCCAGCGCCGAACCGGTCTGGGAAGAGTTTGAACTCAACTGGCACCCGGGCATGAACGTGATCTCCTCGCTGATGGAGATCGCCGCCAACCCGCAGACCAAGGACGGCAAGACCACGGCGCCGGTCACCTACGACTCCAATTGCCTGGAAGAGGTCTGCGGCTCCTGCGCCATGCTGATCAATGGACGCGCCCGCATGGCGTGTTCCGCTTTGATCGACAAACTGGAGCAGCCTATCCGCATCGAGCCGCTCTCCAAGTTCCCCGTGGTGCGCGATCTGGCAGTCGACCGCAGCGTCCTGTTCGAGAACCTGAAAGCGGTAAAGGCCTGGGTCCCGGTCGACGGCACCTACGATCTCGGCTCCGGCCCGCGCCAGAGCATGCAGAACCAGGAGATGACCTATCCGCTGTCGCGCTGCATCTCCTGCTGCTGCTGCATGGAGGTCTGCCCCCAGTTCAATGAAGACACCGGCTTTGTGGGGGCCGCGGCCATTTCCCAGGTACGGCTGTTCAATGCCCATCCTACGGGCGCGGCGCTCAAGCAGGACCGGCTGGCGGCCCTGATGGGCGATGGCGGCATCCAGGAATGCGGCTATGCCCAGAACTGCGTGGAGATTTGTCCCAAGGACATTCCTCTGACCCAATCCATCTCGCAAGTAGCCGGCGATGTGATGAAACAGGCCATCACTGACCTTTTCCGTAAGTAGGGTTGCAGATTTTTGCCACATCTGTGATCCGGACGGCCTCACAGCAAACTAAGTTATTGATTTAGAAAGATATAAATCATTCTCCCAGGACTCCGGAACGGCATCCCAGGTGCGGTTCCTTTACCCAGCAGGCAAGCTCAGGCAAGGACAGTAATCAGGGGGTAATGGCGGGATTTCCACTCTTCCGTAACCTTACTGAGGTGTTTCCTTTTTTGGGACTTGCGTGGGTGTCGTACAATAGCCGCCTGCGAATTGCCTGTAAATCCAGAGGTTTGGGGCTACTTCGTTGAGAATGCTAGGACTGAGAACTACTGGCCGATTCATTTTGGTACTCGCGCTGGCCATTACCGTGGCCAGTCCAGCTTTCGCGTTGCATGAGTACGTAGGCAAAGCGCCGCGCAAGAAGACTGCGAGCAAGCGCGCCCGGGTGCGCCGCATGCACTGGAACCCGGTATTCCGGCCCTCGCGCGAATCGCTGCTCCTGCAAAATGCGGAGATTGACCGCCTGGACCTGCCGCGCATTCAGGACGACGCAGAGATGGAAGAGCTGAAGACCAGCGGCGACTTGGTGGCGATTGTGCCCAATCAGGCGCTGCGCATCGATCCGCGGCTCGATCCCAACCGCCGCTACTGCCGTCCCTGGACACTCGACTTTCTCACCGACCTGAGCCAGGACTTCTACGAACAGTTTGGGGCGCAGATCCAGGTGAACTCCGCGGTACGCACCGTGAAGGTGCAGCAGAAACTGCGGCGCCACAACCGCAATGCCGCCCCGGCGGAAGGCGAAATCGCGTCATCGCACTTGGCGGGCATCACCGTCGACATTCAGCGCCGCGGCCTGAGCAAGGCACAGCTCAAGTGGGTGCAGGACTACCTGCGTCCGCTGAAGGCCATGGGGCTGGTCGAACCGGAAGAAGAGCGCCGGCAGTGGGTGTTCCACATCATGGTCTCCGACCGTTACAGCGACTGGCGTGAATCGCGTGTGCTCTCCGGCGAAGACGACATGAACGGGTTGACGCCCAATCTGCTTGAGGCCGCGTTCGCTCCCGCGCAGTAATCCTTACATGATCGTTCTGATGGCCGGACTCCCGGGCAGCGGCAAAAGCACGCTGTCCCGCGAGCTGGCGGCGCGCACCTCCGGCCGCGTGCTCAATAAGGACGAAATCCGCAGCGCGCTCTTCCCTCCTTCCGCGATCGAATATTCCCGTGAGCAGGACGACTTCTGCATAGAGGTGGCGCTGGCCGCCGCAGGCTATATTTTGCGCCGAGAGCCGCAGCGTCTGGTCTTCCTCGATGGGCGCACGTTTTCCCGGCGCTCGCAGATTGATGTCGTGCTGCAGGCGGCGCAGAAGCTGGGGCAGCCCTGGCGGATTCTGGAGTGTGTGTGCTCGCAAGAAACCGCGCGGCGGCGAATTGAAGCGCAGCGCGAAGAACACCCGGCGGGAGACCGGGATTTTGCGTTGTATCTTCGCATCCGGGCGGCGTGGGAGGAGATCACTTTGCCCAAGACCATGGTCAACACCGAGCAGGAGCTGGAAATCTGCGTGGTGCAGGCATTGCAGGGGCTTGTTTGAGGGTCGATCTACCGAGGACGATCTACCACGGAGGCACAGAGACACGGAGAATTCAAGAGCTCGTTTCTTAAGACCTCTATGGAACTCCGTGCCCTCTGGGGTCATTTTCCCAGCCTGGGTACAATCAAACCCCTTCACCACAGAGGACACAGAGTTTCACAGAGAATAGTTGGATTTCTCAGCGTCCTCGTTCTTCTCGGCGCGCTCTGCGATTTGAGATTTTGGCAAAAACCTTAGAACGCAGAGTACGCTGAGATCAAGAAAGCTCGCCGAGGTATATGAGGAGCTTGCCTGTAAAACCTCTGTCGAAATCCGCGCCCTCTGTGGTCATTCCCCCCCCACCTCGGCACAAAGTCAAAACCTTTCACCACAGAGGACACAGGGTTCCACAGAGAATAAATGGATTACTCGGCGTGCTCGTTCTTCTCGGCGCGCTCTGCGATTTAAATCCGGTGATACGAGGCTGGAAGACCTTTTCTTTTACAATGTTTGAGTGAAGACCTGGGACGTAATCCTAGTTGGTGGCGGCATCATCGGGCTCTCGTTGGCAATCGCGCTGCACAAGCGTGGCGTGAAAGTTCTCATTGTGGAAAAGAGTGAGCCGGGACGCGAGGCGTCCTCCGCTGCGGCGGGCATGCTGGAGGATTACTCTCCCACCATGCCGGAGCCTTTTCAGAAATTTGCCGCTCTCAGCGCCCGCATGTATCCCGAGTTTGTGCATGAGCTGCAGGATGAATCGGGCATACACATTGATTTGCGCGACGATGGCGCGATTTTCTTTCCCGAACCGAATGACGCCATTGGGGAGGGCGCCCTTCCCTTGCCCGCGCCGCTCAGCGAACTAGAAGCTTCCCTGGCGGGGTATCCGGGTACGGCTTACTACCTTAAAGAACGCAGCGTGGATCCGCGCGCGCTGGTGGCGGCGGCCTTGAAGGCGGCCAAACATCGCCAGGTCGATCTGGTCACGGGCAGCGCGGTGATCGACATAGTTCGATCCGGGGCACAGGTCACCGGCGTACGTACCGAGCGCAGCGCCTACGCCGCGCCCGTGGTGGTCAATTGCGCCGGGGCCTGGGCGGGCGAAGTTTCGCCGCTGCCGGTTCCCACGCGCCCGGTAAAAGGACAGATGCTGGCGCTGGTGGGCATGTCGAAGGGCACGCTGCGTCACGTGGTGCGTTCCAAAGATGGTTATCTGGTGCCGCGCAGTGATGGACGGTTGGTCATCGGCGCCACCATGGAAGAAGCCGGATACGACAAGCGCACCGAAGCAGCGACCATTCAGCGCATGCATCAAGCCGCGGTACGTATGGTCCCGGCGCTGGCCCAGGCGCGGGTGGTGGAAGCCTGGGCGGGGTTGCGTCCCGGCACGCCCGACAATATGCCGATTCTGGGGGCGACGCGCATCGAGGGATATTTTGTGGCGACCGGCCACTTCCGGGATGGCATTCTGCTGACTCCGGCCACCGCCAAGGTGATGGCGCAGCTGATTACAGGTAATCCGCCGGAGTTCGATCTGACGGCATTCTCGCCAGCGCGATTTGGCTAAACTCCGCTGGACAGCGACTATTACTACGTGAGCAAACTTTTCTAACGCAGCGCCTCAGTAGTAGTACGTAGCCATGGTAAGAAGCTTAAATCGCAGAGCGCGCTGAGAAATCCAACTATTCTCTGTGAAACTCTGTGTCCTCTGTGGTGAAACATTTTGATTTTGTGCCGAAGCGGAGAAACATGAACCACAGAGGACACGGAGTTCCACAGAGGTTTTAAAAGACAAACTCTTCATGTTTCTCGGCGAGCTCTCTTGCTCTCGGCGTACTCTGCGTTCTAACGTTTTTGCCAAATTCTTAAATCGCAGAGCGCGCCGAGAAGAAAGAGCGCGCTGAGAAATCCAACTATTCTCTGTGAAACTCTGTGTCCTCTGTGGTGAAACGTTTTGATTTTGTGCCGAAGCGGAGAAACATGAACCACAGAGGGCACGAAGTTCCACAGAGGTATTTAAAGGCAAGCTCTTTATTCTCAGCCAGCTCTCTTGTCTCAGCGTAACTCTGCGATTCAAGATTTTTGCCAACGCTGTCCGGAAATCGCGTAGGGATAGCATCGATCTGGGTTCCGCCGGATAGCCGGGGCTGTCCCTACGTGAGCGATGAATCAGTATCCTGATCTTGCTACCGCCCATAATCTAATCCCGAACCTTCTCCTCCCGCCAACTCGGGGCCTTTCTGATATTTCCAGAGCCTTACCCTCGTAACTTGGCAGAAATCCGGGTTCAATGCCATGATTCCCGCGCATTGTGAAATGGAGGGATTATGCGGTCTCTAAGGATTTGGGCCCTCGCTGCGTTGTTAAATTTACCGCTCCAGGGCCAAGTGACGCCGCCTGCTCCACAGACCGCTCGCCAAGCCTTGCTGGAGATGTTTTTTAGCAAAACTCCCGACACCTTTGTCAAACATCTGCCGGATGCGACACGGCGCGCATTGATTCACAAAACCGATTCGCCGGCCGCATCTTTGGCGCTTCCCTTTTCGATTTCGATGCTCACACAACAGCTCGGTGGACGCGGTGGACAATTACAAACTTTTGATGCCGGCCCTACCTTGCTCTCCGTGGAAGACCCCAAAAAGCAGGACAAATTTGAGATCAAGGTCGAACGCGATGATTTACAAGGGGAGGAGAACGAGATTGAACTGTCGTTTCGCGTTTCCCACAACGGCGAAACCCAGGCGCTGCCAGTCTTGCCGAGGCTGATTCTGTCCATGAAGCAAGAAAACAATATCTGGAAATTAAATGAGGCAACGCTGGCGGTACATGTGCCTTTGTCGGACCCGGTTTTTCTCAAGGGGCTGCAGAAAATGCAGAACGATTCGAACGAATCCAGCGCAGTCGCTTCGGTGAGGACCCTGTTCACGGCGGAAACCGCTTATGCGGCCGCCTATCCGGAGCGGGGGTACACCTGCAAACTGCACGAACTGGGTGGCGTGGGAAAAGGCCAACCGACGGCGCAGTCCGCCATGTTGATTGACACTGCTCTCACTCAGGGGCAACGCGGAAACTATCAGTTTGCCATTGCTGGCTGCGATGGAGCTCCTGCCAACCGCTTCCGTGTCACGGCCGCGCCGCTCGATTCCGATAGCGGCATGCGGGCCTTCTGTATGGATGAATCCGGCGTTTTGCGCGTTGCGGCTGACGGGAGCCCGCGGACTTGCCTGAGCAGTGGGCAGGTACTGAAATAGAAGTAGCAAAATCCTTCAACCACAGAGGCACAGAGGAAGCGTAGGTCGCCCTTGGCGCGCTCTGTGCCCTCGTACTTTGCTAGATTTTCTTCAGCCGCAGATCCTGGCCGGTCATTTCTTTCGGCTCCGGCAAGCCCAACATGCCCAGCACCGTTGGCGAAATGTCCCGCAGCGAGCCGTTAGGCTTTAAGGTAAATAACTTCGCGTCGTCGGCGACCACAATAAACGGCACCGGGTTGGTGGTGTGCGCGGTGTGCGGGCCGCCGGTAACGGGGTCCACCATCATCTCGGCGTTGCCGTGGTCGGCGGTAATGAGCATGGCTCCGCCCTTGGCGCGAACGGCGGTCTCAATCCTTCCCAAACACGCGTCGACGGTCTCGACGGCTTTGACGGTCGGCTCCAGCTTGCCGGAGTGGCCTACCATATCGGCATTGGCGAAGTTCACGATTACGACATCAAAGGTGCCGTCCTCGGTGGCCTTGACCACGGCATCGGCAATGCCGCTGGCGCTCATCTCTGGCTTCAGGTCGTAGGTAGCGACCTTCGGAGACTGCACCAGCACGCGGTCTTCCCCGGGAAACGGCTGCTCCACGCCGCCATTGAAGAAGTAAGTGACGTGAGCGTACTTTTCCGTCTCGGCCACGCGCAAGTTGCGCAGCTGCGCCTGCCCCATGACGTTGGCCAGGATGTTGTTCATTGACTCCGGCGGAATCACCACGGGCAGGGAAAAATTCTTGTCGTACTGCGTCATGCAGACATAGTGCAAGTTCTTGGGAACGGTATTGCGCGGAATCGTATGGTCAAGATCATCGGCTCCGGGCAGGTCCCGGCCTTCCTTCGCATTCAGGTTACTGTTGCGGGCCAGCGCCCGCGTCACCTGGCGCACCCGGTCGGCGCGGAAGTTGAAGCAGATGCACGAGTCATCGTCGCGGATGGTGGTAAGAGCTTCGCCTTTGTTGTCGACACAAACAAAAGGCACGATGAATTCATCGGTGACGCCCTTGTTATAGGAATCCTTCACGCCCTGCACGGGATCCACGTACTTGCCACCCTCGCCTTCGCCCTTCACCATCACGTCGAAGGCCTTGGCCATGCGTTCCCAGCGGCGATCGCGGTCCATGGCATAGTAGCGGCCGCTGACGCTGGCGATCTTGCCGCAGTTGTATTCCCGCATCTTCTGCTGCAATTCTTCCAGGTAACCTGCGCCGTTGGTGGGCAGCGTATCGCGGCCGTCCATAAAGGCATGCACAAAGACGCGGTCCACGCCCTGCTGCTTGGCCATCTTCAGCAGCGCGTAGAGATGGGTATTGTAGGAGTGCACGCCGCCATCGGAGACCAGGCCAAACAAGTGCAAGCGGCGGCCGCCGGAGCGGGCGTTCTTCATGGCCTGAAGCAGCACAGGATGGCTGAAAAACTCGCCGTTCTGGATCATCAGCTCAATGCGGGTGCTGTCCATATGCACGATGCGGCCGGCGCCGATGTTGAGGTGACCCACTTCGCTGTTGCCCATCTGCCCCTCCGGCAGGCCGACAAACGGACCGCTGGTCTGGATCAGAGTATTGGGATATTCGCGCAGCAGGCGGTCGTACACCGGCTTGCGGGCCAGCGCGATAGCGTTGGCTTTACTTTCAGCGCGATACCCCCAACCGTCAAGGATGATGAGGACTAGCGGCTTCGGGCGGGACATGGGCGGCGGCTCCTAGCTTGAAAATTGAAGTTGGCCATGGGTTATTGCGGACGCATACGGATACCGGTGCAGGCTTCGACTAATCCCTGATTATACCTTGGAGAGCAGGAACAAATTCCGCGGGGCGGTTGGGCGCAGAGATAAAAGTTTTCCGCATTCCCTATCTGGTGCAGCCGGCGGTCTCTGCCTATAATTCCTTGCGGAGAGTCTCTATGTCCATCGCTGAATTGTTGCTGACGGAATTCGACGCAGAAATCAAAAAGACACGCACCACTTTAGAGCGAGTTCCGGCCGAGAACCAGGACTTTACGCCGCACCCCAAATCCATGCCGCTCAAAAAACTGGCGCCCCACGTGGCGCAACTGGCCGGCTTTGGGCTGACCATTCTCACCACCCCGTCGCATGATTTTTCCAAGGGCAGCTACAAGCCATTGCAATTTGAAACGGCGGCGCAGCTGGTCCAGGCTTTCGATGAAGGCTCCGCCAAGGTGCGGGCCGCGCTGCAGAGTCTGCCCGACTCCGCCTGGAGGGAACATTGGCGGTTGAGCTTTGAGGACAAAACCATTTTTGAGGGAACGCGTTTTCTGGCTTATCGGGAGATGTTTCTGAACCACCTGGTGCACCATCGCGCCCAACTGGGCGTTTACCTGCGCTTGAACAACAAGCCGGTGCCGGCGACCTATGGGCCCTCGGCTGACGACACGATGGGGTTCTGAACGGTTTTTGAAATCAAACGGCCGCGAGTTTGTCATTCCGAGGGCGGTTTTACCACCTGAGAGCCTTCCCGGTTTGCCGAAGCCCCGAGCGAAGCCGAGGGGGTAGTCAAAGGGAATCTGCTTCTTCCTGGTGAAACTGCAGATTCCTCGCCAAAAGCGGGCTCGGAATGACAAGAGTTTCAGTGGCGTATTTTCACATCGCCTGCTTAGCTATTAATTAGCTCTTATAATTCAACGCCTTGAGGCCCAGGAAGCGGGCCGCGCTGCCCAGTTCTTCCTCAATTCGCAGCAGCTGATTGTATTTCGCGATGCGGTCGGTGCGGGAGGCGGAACCGGTCTTGATCTGACCCGCGCCGGTGGCCACGGCCAAGTCGGCGATGAAGGTGTCCTCGCTTTCGCCGGAGCGATGTGAAATCACTGAGGTGTAGCCGTTGCGGCGGGCCAGATCGATGGCGTCGAGGGTTTCGCTGACCGTGCCAATCTGGTTGACCTTGATGAGAATCGAGTTGCCCACACCTTTGTCGATGCCCTGCTGCAACCGCTCCACGTTGGTCACGAAGAGATCGTCGCCGACGAGCTGAATCTTTTTGCCTACCGCGTCGGTCAGCGCCTTCCAGCCCTGCCAGTCATCTTCGGCCAACCCGTCTTCGATGGAGACGATGGGATACTGCTTGGCCCAATCGGCCCAAAAAGCGGCCATCTGTTCGGAGCTGTGCACCGACTTGTCCGACTTCTTGAAGACGTACTTGCCGGCCTTTTTGCCTTCAGCAGGCTTCTCGTAGAACTCACTGGAGGCAGGATCGAGGGCAACGGCGATCTGCGCCCCCGGCTTGTAACCGGCCTGCGAAATGGCTTCCAGCACCACTTCAATGGCTTCGACATTCGACTTCACCGAAGGAGCGAATCCGCCCTCGTCGCCCACGCCGGTGTTATAGCCGCGCTTCTTGAGCACGCCTTTGAGGGTATGGAAAACTTCGACTCCCCAGCGCAGGGCTTCGGAGAAGGACTTGGCGCCGACCGGCATGACCATGAATTCCTGGAAATCCACGTTGCTGTCGGCATGCGCGCCGCCATTCAGGATGTTCATCATGGGCGTGGGCAGGACATTGGCGCCCGCGCCTCCGAGATAGCGATACAGCGGCTGCCCATAGGCCGCCGCCGAAGCGCGCGCCGCTGCCATAGAGACGGCCAGAATGGCATTCGCGCCCAGCTTGCCCTTGTTCGGGGTGCCGTCGAGGTCGATGAGCTTCTGGTCGAGGCCGCGCTGGTCGGCGGCATCAAACCCTTTCAAGGCGGTGGATATCGTGCTGTTGACGTTCTTCACCGCCTTGAGCACGCCTTTGCCGACATAGCGCTTCTTATCGCCGTCGCGCAGTTCGACGGCCTCGTGCTCGCCGGTGGAGGCGCCGCTGGGCACAATGGCGCGTCCTTTGACGCCGTCGACAAGGGTAATTTCCGCTTCCACCGTGGGGTTTCCGCGAGAGTCGAGAACTTCTCTTCCTTGCACTTTGCTGATGATGGTATTGGGCATGATGGCAGTCCTTTCGTTTCTTCCTTGGCTTTCCTGGCCGCGCAGATTGGAGTCCGCGCCGGGCCAATCCGTTCCTGGACAGAATCTTTCCCTGGGGTGAACTGAAGATTATAAATCACCGATGAAGCGCTGAGGCGAATCGGCCTGCCTACGGCATGAGTGAACTCATGCCCTTCCCATCGCACAGACATGGTCAGGTACACCCCTAGTTATTGTTCCGTTAACAGGCCTGTCTTACAGTCGAACTGGGGCAACAGAATTTCTCAGGAGCTGCCATGAAGAAGCACATCGCTTTCTTGACCGTGGTGTTGTTCGCCGTGAGCGCCTTGGCACAGGACAATCTGTCCCTGCCTACCGGCACCGCCATTAAAGTGAAACTGGAAGAAACCCTGGCCACCTTTACCAGCAAGACGGGCGACCCGTTCTCCGGGCGCGTCACCGAGCCGGTCATGCTGAACGGCAAGACGGTGATCCCCATCGGTGCGACTGTCCAGGGACGGGTCACCAAAGTCGATGAGCCACGCCGCATTGCCGGCAAGCCGACCATCGGCATCTTCCCCGAAACCGTGGTCCTGCCGGACGGCTCACGCTATATGCTCAACGCCACCTTGGTGGATACCAACCGGCGGGAAGGAACCGACGTCAACGACGAAGGCCAGTTCAAAGGCGCCGGCCACGACGGCAAGGACCTCACCGAGATCGGCATGGGCACCGGCGGAGGCATGCTGATTGGCGGCCTGGCGGGTGGAGGCAAAGGCCTGCTGATCGGCGGGGCGATTGGCGCGACCGCGACCGTGGCCCACTGGCTGGGCAAAAAGAAATCCGCGGTGCTGCCGGCCGGTACCGAGCTGGTGATGGAATTGAGCCGTCCCATGGCGATGACGGCGGCAGCGGGCGGACAGTAGCCATTGGCCTTTGGCCGATCGCAAACTCCCATCCGCAAAACTGACCAGGCTGGAACAACCTGCACGTTGCTCCAGCCTTTCTTTATGCCCTATTTATGCGCTAAGACCTGCAAGCGCACCATGCGGACGTGGATAACCCCGGCGGCATCGGGCGGGTGGGTGCGCAGATATTCGTTCGTCACTTCTTCCAAAAACTCTTCCTGCCTCGGTTCAGGCACGGCGGAAACATAGGGATGCCAGGCGGTGCGCAGCCACCCGGTAAAAGCCGCCCGGCCGGCGTGGAGCATATCTTTCTCAATCAGCTCTACCGCATCGGCCACCAGCCCAGCTTCCTGCAACCAGGCACGATAAGGGGCCACACCCCAGAATCCATAAGGATCGGCCGGGGCTTTCGCCACTCCGCACCACTTGGGGCTGCTGGTGCGGATTTCAAATGCACGAACCACATCCACCCCATTGCCTTCTCCGCCCATCTGCAACACGCAACGGCCACCGCCCCTCAAACTGCGGGAGATTCCGGCCAGCGCCGGCCGGTGATCGCGCAACCAATGCAGCACGGCGTTGGAATAAACCACGTCGAATTCATCTTCAAATGGCAAGGCCGCGGCATTGGCCTGCAGAAACCGCAAGTTTGGCAGGACATGGGTTTCGCGGGCATGCCGCACCATGTCTTGGGAGAGGTCCACTCCCACCACCTGCCCCTGAGGCGCCCTACGGGCGATTTCCGCGGTCATGCGACCGTCGCCGCACCCCAGATCAAGAACCGATTCGTGAGGCTGCAGGCGCAACAAGGTCATCAGTTCGCGCGCCCATGTTTCCTGTCCCTGCGAGTGGCGGGCGTAGTCGGAGGCGTTCCAGCGGTGGCTTTGCGCTTCTTCCATGGTCGTCATTTCTGCAACATGCCACAGGAAACGACGGAATGGAATTGACCATTCACGATGGGGCCATCGTAAGCAGAGATGGAGGATGGGAAATACGGGAACTTAATCCTCTGGGGAACTCTGTGTTCCCAGTGGTAAATGCTTCTTCTAAACGAATATCCATCATTCACCACAGAAGACACGGAGGCACAGAGAACCTCCTACGCGAGCCTTGGAATCTCCGTATCAGGGCATCGCTTTAGCGATGCCGAAAGCTACACATGAAATGCTCGCGCGCCGGAACGGCGCAATGACATTGCGGCTGACGCCGCGTGATCCGCAGAACTGATATTGCGCTATGGCTGAAGCCATATCCTGATACGAACCAAGGGGCGAGCTCGTCCTTCCCGGCGAAACTCTGCACTGCAAGATTGGGTT
>JAFDVW010000020.1:26753-26928 GCA_018268755.1 Acidobacteriota bacterium | reverse complement strand
GCAAGATTGGGTTCTCTTCCCGGTTACACTCCGGTCAGGAACGGCGCAATGACATTGCGACTGACGCCGCGTGATCCGCAGAACTGATATTGGGATATGGCTGAAGCCATATCCTGATACGAACCAAGGGGCGAGCTCGTCCTTCCCGGCGAACTCTGCACTGCAAGATTGGGTT
>JAFDVW010000020.1:0-26721 GCA_018268755.1 Acidobacteriota bacterium | reverse complement strand
GCAAGATTGGGTTCTCTTCCCGGTCACCCTCCGGTCAGGTGGTCGACGAACTGCCGGGCGGCAGGAGAGAGTCCTTCCAGGGAGCGTACACACAGGTGCAGTTTGCGGTGGGCCCAGGTTTCGTGGAGAGGAACGGCAACCAGCCCGAGAGACGAAGTGTAGGGGGTGGTGGCGGCGCGAGGCACAATGCCGACGCCCAGTCCTGCGGCCACCATGGCGCAAACGGCATCAAAGCTGGTCACATGAATGCGGATGTTCAGGGCGCGCCCGATTTCAGCGGCTTCCCGCAGCAAGCGATAGTGCAGCGAACTATTGGCGTGCAGTCCGACAAAATCAAAAGCCAGAACGTCGGCAAAGCTCACCGGCTTCTTCCCTGCCAGGGGATGATCGGGTTTCGCCACCACCACCAGCTCATCTTCGCGGAAAGGCAGCAGGGTCAAGCCTTCGATGGCCGGCAGGTCGCTGATGATGGCAACGTCCGCCACCGCATCGGCCACCGCCTGGGCGGCCACGCTGCTGACGTGTTCCTCGAGGTGCACGCGGATATCTTTATGGCGGGCGAGAAAGTCCGCCAGCACAGTGGGAAGGAACTCGACGATAGCGGAAATATTGGCAAAGACCCGCACCTGACCGCGTAGGCCGGAAGAAAAGTCGCGCAGCTCCTGGTTCAGTTGTCCCGCCTGGTGGAGCAAGCCACGGGCGCGGGCCAGAAGCGCATGCCCGGCGGGGGTCAGATCCACGCCCTTGCTGTTGCGCACCAGCAACCCGGCGCCAAAACCTTCTTCCAGATCAGAAATCCGCTTACTGACGGCCGAGGGTACGGTATGGCAGCGCTCGGCGGCACGGGCGATGCTGCCCGCTTCCGCTACGGCCACAAACAGCTCGAGATCGCGGAGGGAGAAATCCATGCGTGGGTCGCCGCTCAGCTCTGGGCAAGCAGTTCGGATTCTTCGACCAAAGGCAGATCCATCCAGCCTTCCAAAGGTAACGCGTCCACCGGCAGGCGATCATGCCAGAAGCTAAAGCGCAGCCGCAAGCGGGGGGTGGCCAGGCCGTCCTCCGGACCCTTGCCGGGCGAAGGGGCCGCCAACAACCAGGCGAGGGGGACTTTGAATTCAAAATTGCGCAGCAGGGCGACTTTGGCCTCGCCGGGCGCACGATCGGAGGCCAACTCTTTCTTCTCGCCCTTATCCTCAGCGCGGCTCTCCTCCACCACTTTCCAGGAAGCCAGCTTGCCTTGGCGGGCCGAAACATCCAGCCGCAAAGCCGGGTGGGACTTCGAGTCCGGGGCGCGCGCCTCGAGGTTGACCACCAGGTCGAAATCCATAGCGGGGACCTTACCCACGAAGTCCAGCCGGCCGTAAACATTCTGCTCATCAATGCCGGCGTAGACTGAGTCCAGCAGGAACTGCTTGCCATGCATGGCCCCGGCGCGCTGGTCGGCACAATAAGCTGCCGCCCCCATCCACTCGAAATAACGCACCATGTCGCCAGTAATGCGGGGATGGATATAGGCCGTCTGGGGAGCGAAGAAGGGACGGGCGATGCCGCCAATGATGGGCTGGGCCAGATAGTCTGGAGGCGTGGCCCCCAGTGCCTGATAGACGTTGGAAAGATGCTTGCGATATAGCTCGTCGAACTCGCGATCGTTGGCCGAGTGGTGTTCGGGACCGTACCACCAGTTCCAGTCGCTGCCTTCGGCGATCAGGATCTCCTCGAAGGCCAACTTGCGCTGGGCTTCGGTGGCCTGGGGAGCCGCCTGGGCGTAGAAATTGCGCGCATGGTAAAGGTAGTCCCAGGAACGGTTGTCTTCGGGCGCGCCAATCCACACGTTGAAGTTGGCATGAATCCAGGAACCCGGCACCAGGGAAGAAAAAGTCGGCGGGTCCTTGTGGCGAGCCATCAATTCGGAGACGGTCACCGCCTCGATGCCGGGGTCTTTGTCCAGCCCGTCGTAAAAGCGCCGCAGGAACTCACGTCCCGACTGGGGATAATATTCCCAGGCATTTTCCCCGTCGAGGATGATGGGGACCATGGCGTCCCGGCCCCTTTCCAGAATCGGTTGGGCAGCTTGCTTAATGTTATGGATGAGGTGATTGGCCCCGTCCTGCGCGGGCATGCCGGAGTACACAAAGCCAATCAAGTCCGAGATGGTGTGATCGCGGAAGATCAGGTTCATCTCGGTTTGCCCGTTCTGGAAGCGGTAGGGGGTGTAGAGCTTTTCCGCCAGATCCGCGGGCAAGCGGCCCCCGCCGTCGCGCCCGAAATGGAGGCCCAGACTTCTCCCCAGTACGCCCTCATCAGTCGCCATCCATTTCACGCCCACGCTTTGTGCGATGGCCAGGACCTCTTCGGAGACGCTGCCTTCGGAGGGCCAGACCCCTTGCGGACGCACGCCGAAGACTTTCTGGTGCAGATCCAGGCCGCGGATCAGCTGCTCGCGCGCGTCTTCGGGATGACGAAAGCGATTTTGCGGTAGCGGTAAGCCTGGGGTAGAGGCGCCGCCGGCATTCGTGTCACACACCAGAGGAAGAATGGGGTGATAGAACGGAGAGGTAGAAATTTCGATGCCGCCGCGCTTGGCGGCTTCGGCATGGGCGGGCAGCACCTTGGCCAACAGGTCCTTTTCCTGTCGGATGACGAACTTCTGGTCCTCCAGGCTGTAGCCCCGTCCTTTTTTGATGAGCGCCGCAATGTTCTTGTCGTCCAGGAAGAACTCGTCGAACCAGGCGATCTGCGAGAGCACCTGCAAGTCGGTGAAATCCTGGGGATGAAAATACTTGTCGGCCCGCTCCGGAGAGTCGCCCGCGCCCCGAAACAACTCCCAAAGCTCTTTGTAGCGGGGGTAGCGCCCGATCATGTGCACCGGGTTGGCCTGGAATAGATATTGCAGAATGAAGCGACGCTCTTCCGGGGTCAGCTCCTGGGCGGACTTGGCCGCCACCTGGAGAAAGGGATCATTGGCCGTCCCCGCCACATAATCCTGGATTTGCGTGATCAGCGAGGGAACCAGGTTGAAGGTCTGGTGGACCTGGGGAAACTCATCCAGCAGCTTCACCATTCCGTAGTAATCCTTCAGGGCGTGCAGGCGCACCCAGGGCAAACGGTAGTCACCTGTGACCAAGTCTTTGTAGAAAGGCTGGTGCTGGTGCCAAAGAACTACAACGCGGAGTACGGGCATGGGGAAACTTAGTCTAGCATGGCTAGACTACGCCCCCGGCACGAGAGGACGCACTGGCGGGAACCGAAAGGACGTGACTTGCGTATCATAGGTCGTAAGAAATCCATGGGGAGGTCTCGCTATGCCTATCGTCGCCATGTTTTTGCCTCCTTTCTTCGGGATCGGGTTCGTGATGTACTTCCTTCCCTCCCTGATCGCCCTATTGCGCAATAAGCGCGACACGCTTTCCATCTTCCTGCTGAATTTTTTCCTGGGATGGACCTGCATTGGCTGGGTCGTTGCCCTGGTCTGGGCCTGCAAGACCGATGTTCCGGCGGTGGTTGCCCGCTGACGGTAGTAACGCCACAGGGTCGCCATATCCGGTACACTTAGGGGTGGTTGGCTTCTGCAAACGCCATGAAAGAAACCTCTTCCCCGCAGCCTGTCCGCTATGACGTGCACCTGCTGACCGAGCAGGACCTGTATCTCTTTAACGAGGGCAGCCACTATCGCATTTACGAGAAGATGGGGGCGCATCGCCTGGAGGTAGAGGGCCAAGTAGGCACCTGCTTCAGTGTGTGGGCGCCCAATGCTCGACAAGTGTCGGTAATCGGCAGCTTTAACCACTGGACCCCGAATGTGCACATGCTGCGGCCGCGGGGCAGCTCCGGCATCTGGGAAGGCTTTATTCCCGGGGTGGACAAGGGCGCGCAGTATAAGTTTCAGATTGCCTCCACCCAGCATGGCCACGTGGCCGACAAAGCCGACCCGGTGGGGTTATGGCACGAAAAGCCGCCGCGCACCGCCTCCGTGGTCTGGGAGCTGGATTACGCCTGGGACGACCAGCCATGGATGAGCACACGGGCCAGCCGCGATTCCCTGCAGGCCCCCATATCCATCTATGAGGTGCATTTGGGCTCATGGATGCGCGTGCCCGAGGAACATAACCGTCCGCTGACCTATCGCGAATTGGCCCCCCGTCTGGCCGACTATGCCCAGCGCATGTACTTCACCCACGTGGAATTTCTGCCGGTCATGGAGCATCCCTTCTACGGCTCCTGGGGCTATCAGACCACCGGCTATTTTGCCCCCACCTCGCGCTTCGGCACGCCCCAGGACTTCATGTATCTGGTGGATTATCTGCACCAGCACGGCATTGGCGTGATCCTCGACTGGGTGCCCTCGCACTTCCCCTCCGACAGCCACGGGCTGGCCTTTTTCGACGGCACGCATCTTTACGAGCATTCCGACTCCCGCAAAGGCTTTCATCCCGATTGGAAGACGCACATCTTCAACTACGGACGCAACGAGGTGCGCAGTTTCCTGATGTCGAGCGCCATGTTCTGGTTGGACAAGTACCACGTCGACGGGCTGCGGGTCGATGCGGTGGCCTCCATGTTGTATCTGGACTACTCGCGCAAAGCCGGCGAGTGGCTGCCCAATGAATATGGAGGACGGGAGAACCTGGAAGCCATCGGCTTTCTGCGCCGTATGAACGAAGAAGCGTACAAAGAGCATCCCGAGATCCAGACCATGGCGGAGGAGTCGACCTCCTGGCCCATGGTCTCCCGGCCCACTCACCTGGGGGGGCTGGGCTTCGGCTTGAAGTGGGACATGGGCTGGATGCACGACACCCTGGCCTATTTTTCGCAGGACCCCATCCACCGCAAATATCACCACAATCAGCTGACCTTCCGCATGCTGTATTCCTTCCACGAGAATTTCGTGCTGCCGCTTTCGCACGATGAAGTGGTGCATGGCAAGGGCTCGCTGATCGGCAAGATGCCGGGGGATGAGTGGCAGCGTTTCGCCAATCTGCGCCTGCTGTATGGCTACATGTTTGCCCAGCCGGGGAAAAAGCTGCTGTTCATGGGCGACGAGTTCGGCCAGGTGCGGGAGTGGGCGCACGACAGCAGCCTGGAATGGCACGTGCTGCAATATCCCCTGCATCGCGGGGTACAGTTCTGGGTGGAGCAGTTGAACCGGCTCTACCGCCAGGAACCGGGGCTGCACCAGCTGGACACCGATCCCGCCGGCTTTGAGTGGGTGGACTGCAACGATAGCGCGGCCAGCACCATTTCCCTGCTGCGCAAGTCCAAGAATCCCCGCGATACGATCCTGGCGGTCTTCAATTTCACACCCGTACCGCGCGAGGAGTACCGCATCGGGGTCCCCATCGGGGGATATTGGCGGGAGTTGCTGAACAGCGATGCCAAAGACTATGCGGGGAGCGGCCTGGGCAATGGCGGCGGGGCCATGGCCGAAGCCAAAAGAGCCCACGGACGCCCGTTTTCTCTGAGCATCACCCTGCCTCCGCTGGGCGCATTGTTCTTCAAGCCGGAATAGCGGCTTGCCTATGAGAAGGAACTTGTAGGCCCAGATGTCCTCATCTGGGCGGTCGTGCACAGCTCGGCTGGACGGCCGAGGCGGACGTCCCCACGTGGTTTCGGGGTGGCAGAAACCTTAAATCACCGTATTGGACAGAGAACATCCGATGCGAGCCATCGAAGTTCCGTATCAGGGCGTCGCTTTAGCGATGCCGAAAGCTGCACCTGAAATGCTCGCGCGCCGGAACGGCGCAATGACCTTGCGGCTGACGCCGCTTGATCTACAGAACTGATATTGCGATATGGCTGAAGCCATATCCTGATACGAACCGACGCGCTACGCTCGGTCCGGGGGCGGCGGCCGTCCCCACGTGGTTCAAGGTAAGCAATCCCCGCTCCTGTACAACCCCCGCCGTGCTATGCTCGCTGTAGATGTGAGCCGCGACTTGGATGCGGATTCTTACCCGTTACATTCTTCGTGAAGTCATTGCCCACGCCCTGATCGGGGTGGCGGTCTTCACCTTTATCCTCTTCACCAAGGACCTGGCGCGGATTCTGGAGCTGGTGGTGCGCAACAGCGCGCCCGTGCCCAGCGTGGCGCAGATCTTCCTCTTCACCGTGCCGGTGGCCCTGAATTACACCATCCCCATGGGCGTCCTGGTGGGCATTCTGATTGGGCTCAGCCGTCTGGCGGCGGACAGCGAAATCACCGCCATGCGGGCCAGCGGCATCGGGGTCTGGAGCTTCCTGCGCATTATTTCCATTTTTGCCATCGTGGCCTGGGCCTTCGCCATGCTCAACGGGGCCTATTTTGCGCCGGAATCGCAGGCGGCGCTGGGCCGGCTGCAAGACCGGCTCAAGACTTCGCAGGTCTCCTTCGAAGTGCAGCCGCGGGTGTTTTATGAAGGCTTCCCCAAGCTTGTCCTCTATGTGCAGGACGTAAAGAGCGCCCAGGGCGCGGCCTTGTGGAAGGGCGTCTTTATCGCCGACATCAGCAATCCCACGCCCCGCATCACGTTGGCCCAGCAAGGGGTGCTGATCAGCGAAGGTCCTGAACGCCTGCACCTGCACCTGGTGAACGGGGCCACGCATGAGACCGACCCCAAGTCGCCGGAAAATTATCAGATCACCACGTTCCAGGAAACCGACGTACCCATTACGGTCCCGCCGGCCAGCAATCGCTCCGAGGACGAACCCGCGCCCATTGCCCAGACCCGCACCCTGGACCTGCTGGAACAGGCCCGCCACGCTAAACAGCCCTGGGTAGCACGCTGGTACACCATTGAGTTTCACCGCCGGCTGGCTTTGCCCACCGCCTGCCTGGTGTTGGCCATGGTCGGCATCCCGCTGGGACTTTCGTCCAAAAAGGGCGGCAAGTCGAGCGGCTTCGTGCTGACCATCCTGCTGGTGTTCGCCTATTACTCGGTCTCGCTGCTGGGGGTTTCCCTGGCCCGGCAAGGCAAGCTGCCGCCCGCCGCCGGGGTCTGGCTGGCCAATTTCGTATTCTTTGCGGGAGGCGCGCTGCTGCTATGGCGGGCCGAGCGGAAGCCGTTTGAAATCGGCTCGCTGCTCTCCCTGTTCGGACGCAACAAGGGCCGGGCGGCAGGCAACGGAGCCGCCGTCCAGATCAGCAAAGAAAGCGCCTTTCATCGCGCCGTGAACCGGCGGCGGCTGTTTCGCGCCCGCTTCCCCATGATTCTCGACGACTACGTGATGCGCGACTTCTTCCTGTACCTGGCCATGGTGCTGGGCGCGTTCGTCATGTTGTTGCTGGTGTTCACGCTGTTTGAATTGCTGGGCGACATCCTGCGCAATCAGGTCTCGCCGTGGGTGGTAGGGGCATATTTGCTGAGTGTGGCCCCCTATTTCTTCTATAACAGCGCGCCCCTGGGCCTGCTGCTGGCGGTGCTGATCACCTTCGGCATCCTGCAACGCTCGAATGAAGTGACTGCCATGAAGGCGACCGGCATCAGCATCTATCGCATCGTGGTCCCGGTGCTGCTGTCCTCGGCCTTACTGGGCGGGGCATTGTTCTTCTCCGACCAGTTCTATCTTCCCTACACCAACAAACGCCAGGACGCGCTGCGCAACCAGATCAAGGGCAAGCCCCCGCAGACCTACCTCAATCCCGACCGCAAATGGATCTTCGGACAGAACTCCAATATTTACTATTACCAGTTCTTTGACTCGGAGCGCGACCAGTTCGGCAACCTTTCGGTATTCCAGTTCAACCCGCATACCTTCCAAATGACGCACCGGGTTTACGCCGACCGCGCCCACTGGGAGGCCAAGCTGCAGCGCTGGGTCTGCACCGAAGGCTGGGAGCGCGACCTGCAGGGATCGGCCATCGAGAATTACCGTACCTTCGATGTGGCGACTTTTGGCGCGCTGGCCGAGCCCCCGCCCTATTTCAAGAAGGAAGTAAAGCAATCGTCAGAGATGAACTACGAGGAACTGAGCCGCTATATTCACGACCTGCAGCAGAGCGGCTTTGACGTGGTGCGCCTGAAAGTGCAGCTGCATAAAAAGCTGGCTTTCCCGGCGGTGACTATTGTGATGGCGGTGCTGGCGGTGCCTTTCGCGCTCTCGGCGGGCAAGCGCGGCGCCATCGCGGGAGTGGCCACGGCTGTGGCCATCGCCGTGGTTTATTGGACGGTCTCCGGGCTGTTTGAGGCCATGGGAAACATCAGTCAGCTGCCGCCGGTGCTGGCGGCCTGGTCGCCCGACCTCATCTTCGGACTGCTGGGCGGCTACATGATCTTGAAGGTCCCTACCTAGGCATACCCCAGCAGTCCGCTAGCTTCGCCGCCTCCGGGAGCAAGAAAAAGCTGCCCGGGCGGACCTGGGCAGCTGGTTTCTTCGAAAGAATGCGGGTTACTGGACTTTGCCGGCCACGGCGATGGGCTGACCTTGAGTGGTAAGTGCGGTCCCCGCCGCTGCCAGCACGCCGACGTTGCGTACATAACTGAAGCGAGTTACCGACGCCGCGCCCACATTCACCGCGAACGCATAGTCCTGTGAGTCGGTGGCGGTGCCGGATCCCTGCAACACCACCATGCCGGTGGGATTGACCCCGGAGGACACTGCCGCGGGTGACCCCGCAGTAAGAACGCCGGTCCCGGTGCTGGCTTTGTACTGCGAGATCTGATTGGACTGGCGATCCACGGCAAACAGATAGCTGCCATCCAGCGCGACCGCCATCGAAACGGGCCCCAGCCCCGCGGAAAAGGGTGAACCGGCGACCGGAGCCAAGGTGCCGTCGGGTGTCACGCAGGTTTGCGAGGGCAGGGCGCATATTGCGAAAGCGCTAATGCTGTTCGAGCCGGTATTGGCGACGTAGAGGAAGTTGCCCCGCCCCGGGTTCGCGGTGGTGGCCAGCGAGGCCAGCAGGCCGGTGGGCGCCACGCCCACCGCGTAAGGCGAACTGCCCAGCTCGGACAAAGTATGGGCGGAAGTGTCAAATTGATAGGCCGAAACCGAACCGCTGGTAAAGGTCTGCCCCGTCAGATTGCTCACGTATACGTAGTTTCCCACTACAGCGATACCCGCCGGAGTACGAGTTTCCGGAAAGGTGACGTTGCCGGCCGCTGTCACGGTGGTCCCACTGACGGTGTAGATGGAAATGCTGTCCGAACCAGGAGACTGCGGGTCTCCCTGGTTGGCCACGAACAGGAAGCCACCGCTGGAATCGAGTGCGAAGGCCGTGGGCCGGACCCCGGTCGCCACCGGACTGCCGGCCGCTTTCAGGGTGCCGTCACTGCCAATGGAGTACGTCGAGATGGTGGCGTCGTCGGTGTTGAGCACATAGGCCGATTTACCGTCAGACGACAGCAGGATCGCGGCCGGAGTCGTCCCCGTGTCCGCGGCTGTCCCAATCTCGTCCAGAGCGGCGTTGTCCAGACTTACGGAATAGGAATGGACCTTTTTATCGCCTTGTGTGACCACGTAAATGTAGCCAGTTCGCGGATTGGAACCGGAGTTGGTGCTGCTGCAGCCAACCAGAATGACCAACACCAATACAAGCACAAAAACTGGAAGGAATCGGAACTTCATCCCCATTCTTTCTCCCTAATAGCCTCAGCCGTTGAATATGCCTGTCCCATGGTAGCAAGCCGCAGCCAGGCATCAGAAAACAAACTACTTGTGTATCAGGAAAGCGCGGGAAGAGCAAACGTCCCTGTGGTTGGAACCAAGCCAGAGAAGGAAAGTTGCTTGGAGGAACCAGCCTTGCGGGGAGAAAGTTCGCCCTGGAACGCGATCGGCAGCCTCAGCTACGCGCCCCCAAAAGAGAGGTCTCGGCCTCATTTTTGGGAGGTTTGGGCGGCGTGGTGGCGGCGACTGGCAGGCGGATTTCCACCATCAGACCGCCCTGCGGGCGATTGGCGGCCCGCACCGTGCCGCCATGCAGGCGGACGGCCCGCTCGGTAATGGCCAGCCCCAGGCCCACCCCGCCGGTTTCCCGGCCGCGGGCATCGTCAATGCGATAAAAGGGACGAAACAGTTTATCGAGCGCATCTTCCGGGACTCCCGGGCCGCTGTCGGTCACGCGAATAATGGCCGTGGTGTTGGCCAACTCCTGGTGCGTTTCCAGACGGACCTCCACGCTGGTGCCGCTATCGGTGTAGCGAGTGGCGTTGCGCACCACATTTTCGATGGCGCTATGCAGCAAAGCGGGGTTGCCCGTCACGGTGCAGTCGTCCACGACCATGGCGGAAACATGGCAGCCGCGCCCCTGGGCCTCAAAGTCGGCGTCCTCCACAATCTCCCGCACCAGGTCCCCCAAACGCACCGCGCCCTGGCGCAGATTGTCGACCCCGCTCTCCAGGCGGGCAATGGTGAGCAGGCGCTCGATCATGCCATTCAGGCGATTGGCTTCCAGATCAATGCGCTCGAGCGCGCCCTGGGCCTCCGCGCCGCTGCGCTGCCGGGCCAGGGCCAGGGCCACGTTGAGCCGGGCCAGCGGGGAACGCAGTTCATGGGAGATGTCTTTCAATAGGCGGGACTGGGCATTGACCAGAGTCTCCAGCCGCTCCGCCATGGCATCGAAATCGCGCACCAATTGCGCGATTTCATCCCCCCGCCGCTTGCCCAATCCTCCCGCGCGGGCGGTCAGGTCGCCTTCCGCCAGCCTCTGCGTAGCGCTGCGCAGACGGACAATGGGGCGGGCCAGATAGACAGCCAGGAAGTAACACACGATGCCCGACGACACCACCCCAATGAGAATACCGAGGCCGGGAACTCCTCGCGGGCCAAAGGGCCCGGGGGGCAACATGACCACCATGATGTAGCGATGTCCTTCCGGCGTGGCCAGGGTTTGCCGCTGAAACGGACTAGGCGTCAGATACTGTAAAAGGTCCCGGCGCGGAATCGGGATGTTGCGCTGCGTATCATCGGCCCAACCCGGAACGGGACGGCCCGTCACCTCCTGGCCACGGGCATCAAACAGATAAACCCGTAACTGCTCGGACTCGCGGATGTCTTCCAGATATTTGCGTACGGCCGCTTCCCCACCTTGCTCGTAAGCCTGCACCGACTCGTTGAGAATTTTGGTCTTCGTCTCCGTGGTGGCCGATTCACTTCTCTGCCGCACCGCCAGGGTGATGAGGATGGCGAGCACCACAAACAGGGCCTGGGCCAACCAGTAGGACAAGAAGATTTTGAGGAACAGACTTCTCATTCCCCACCCCCGGTCGCGCCGCCGGCTTCCTCGCGAGGACGGGCAAAGATGTATCCCGTGCCGCGGACGGTCTTGATGTGTTCCGCGACGCCGTCCGTGTCTCCCAGCTTGCGGCGCAATTTGCTGACGTGCATATCTATGCTGCGGTCAAAGGGGGAGAACTTCCGGCTTAACACGGAATCCACCAGACGCTCGCGGGTCACTACCCGCCCGGCTTCCCGCAACAATACCTCCAGCAGATTAAATTCGACCGAAGTTAATTCCAGCGGCTTGCCGCTCTGCCGCACCGTGCGGGTGGCCGGGTCGAGCTCAATATCACCGACGCGCACCACATCCGGCACCGAGCTTCCGCCCAGCTCCACGCTTTGCGTACGCCGCAAGATAGCGCGAATGCGGGCCACCAGTTCGCGCGGGTTGAAGGGCTTAGGCAGGTAGTCATCCGCGCCGATTTCCAGACCGACAATGCGGTCTACGTCTTCGCCGCGCGCCGTCAACAAGAGCACCGGCACTTTCGACGTGTTGCGCAAACGCCGCAGGACTTCAAAGCCGTTCAGCCCGGGCAGCATGACGTCCAGTACCACCAGCACGTGTTCGCCGCTCAGCGCACGTTCCAGCCCCTGCGCGCCGTCATGCACGAATTCAATCTGAAACCCTTCCGGTTGCAGGAACTCGCCCACCAGCCCGCACAGCTCTACGTCGTCGTCGATGACCAGGATACGATCCACGATTACCCTTATTTTTACAGACTTAGGGCGGCTTTGCGGTAAAGAAATGTCAACTCGGGCCACCCTTTCCATTTACAAAACTTTACTCCGGTTGACCGTCTCTTTACCGCAAGTCTTGCCTGAGCGGTGTTCTCATAAGTACGGCGCTGGACAGCAACTCTGGTCCGTGAGGGAGACAAGCCTATGAAGTCAAACCGGGTGAAATGGTTGGTGGGGACCATGATTGTAGGCCTGCTGGGGGCGGTGGCCGTCTCGCAGACCATACGGCGGGCCCGTTGGGAAGGCCAGGCAGGCATGTTTGGCGGCCCCAGCGTGCGCTTCCTGGCGCGCTATCTGGACCTTAGCGAGGCGCAGAGAGATCAGGTGAAACAGATTCTGGCCAAAGAAAAACCCACGGTACAGCCCCTGATTCTGCAAATGGCGCAGAACCGCAAGAACATGCGCCAGATCATTGAGAGCGGGCCTTTCGATGAGGCCCGGGCCCGCACCCTGGCCACCCAACAGTCGCAGACCATGGCGGAATTTCTGTTGCAGAAGGCCCGCATCGAATCCGAACTGGTACAGGTGTTGACGCCCGAGCAGAAGGCCAAGCTGGACCAGCTCCTGGACAAACACGAACAACGCGTTTTGCAGCGCCTGCAAGCGCAGCCCGCTGCGGAAAATGAAGGTGGCCTATGAACACGAACTGTGGGCCCAGGGTTTTGCGTTTTCCCCTGCAATTCGCCGACGTGGTGCCCATCAGCCGGGAAGAAAACGCCAACTTACAAGCCGCCGCGCTTTCCGGCGACCCGCGCGTGGAAGACTTTATCGATCTGGTGGCGGAGGAGATGGCGGCCGGCATCCACCGCGCGGTGGACCATTGGATGGGCCAGGTCGAGGCGGTATTTCACGACACCCGCCTGACCACTCTGGGCCGCATGCACGCGATTCAGGACATCCTTGAGGAATACCGGCAATCGATCGGGAGCGATCTTCCAGAACTTCCAGCAGTTGCTCCGAAGGGGCCCGGTTATGACGATTGACGTGCTCTCCTATCTGATGGATTCCGGCTGGGTTTTCCTGGGTGGATGGATCGTCCTGCTCGTCTGGGTGGGCTTTATTTCGTTTGGCCACGATTTTTTGTGACGGACTCTCTCCCCGTCGCACGGGTGGGCGCGCGGAAACTGCATCTCGAACTGATAGAATCACATCTATTGGAAACAGATGCTGCCGACCAGTCTGCGCCCACTCGCCCCTTATTTCCGTAAGTACCGCCGCGGCTACATGGTGGGCACGATCTGTGTCCTCATCAACAACGGGGTGTGGATCCTGTTTCCCCTCGTATTGCGGCGGGCGGTCGATGATTTGCGGTCTGGAGTCACGTACCACAAACTGCTGGTCTATGCCGGCATGCTGCTGGCGGTGGCCGCCGTCAAAGGCATTTTCCAGTATCTGACCCGCTGGATCGTGATCGGGATTTCGCGGGAAATTGAATTCGACCTGCGCAACGATTTGTTCGCCCACCTGGAACGGCTTTCCCATTCCTTTTATCAGCGCACCCGCACCGGCGACATCATGGCCCGCGCCACCAACGACCTGAACGCGGTGCGCATGCTGCTGGGGCCGGCCATCATGTATTCGGCAAACACTATCGTGTTCACCGCGGGGGCGCTGATCTTCATGATTTCGCTGAGCCCGCGGCTGACCCTGTACACCTTCCTGCCCCTGCCCATTGCCAGCGTCCTCATTCAATATTTCGGACGCCAGATCCACGAACGCTTTGAGCGCATCCAGGCGCAGTTTTCCGAGATTTCAGCGCGCGCCCAGGAGAATTTCTCCGGCGCCCGCATCGTGCGCGCCTATGCCCAGGAAGAGGCGGAAATTGCCGGCTTTGAAAAATCCAACCAGGAATACATCCGCCGCAGCCTGAAGCTGGTGCGCCTCATGGGCATGCTGTGGCCCACCCTGGAAACCATGCTGGGCTTCGCCATCATGCTGGTGCTGTGGATCGGCAGCCGGCAGGTGCTGGAGGGGCGCATTTCCGTGGGCGGGTTTGTGGCTTTCAACACCTACATGGTGCAATTGACCTGGCCGGTCATCGCGCTGGGCTGGGTCATCAACATTTTCCAGCGCGGCACCGCTTCCCTGCTACGCATCAGCGACATCATGAAGCAGCAGCCGGAAATCACCGATGCCGATGCCCGGCCGGACCCCGGCGAAATCCGCGGGGAAATTGAGTTTCGCAATCTGAAGTTCTCCTACCAGGACAAGCCGGTGCTGCGAAACCTCAACCTGCGCATTCCCGCGGGCAGCAGCCTGGCCATTGTGGGCCCTACCGGCTCGGGCAAGACCACGTTGGTGAATCTCATTCCGCGCATCTATGATGCCGCGCCCGGAACGGTGTTGATCGACGGGCGGCCGATCCGCGAATACTCGCTCGAGTTCCTGCGCCGCCATATCGGCTTCGTGCCCCAGGAGACCTTCCTGTTCAGCGAAACGATCCGCGAGAACATTGCCTTCGGGGTGGAGAATGCCGGCGATGCCGCCATAAAAGGAGCAGCCGAGGCGGCCAACATCGCCAGCGACATTGAAAGCTTCCCCGAGAAATACCAGACCATGGTGGGGGAGCGCGGCATCACCCTTTCCGGCGGGCAGAAGCAACGGACGGCCATCGCCCGCGCCTTGATCCGCAACCCGCGGGTACTGATCCTCGACGATGCGCTTTCCAGCGTCGACACCCAGACCGAGGACAAGATTCTCAATCATCTCCGCGAAGTCATGCAGGGACGGACCACCATCTTCATTTCCCATCGCGTTTCGACGGTGCGCAATGCCGATCGCATCGCCGTACTGCATGGCGGCGAAATCGTCGAGCTGGGCACGCACGAGGAACTGCTGGCCCGCGATGGCTATTACACCGACCTCTACAACAAGCAGCTGCTGGAAGAAGAACTGGCGGAAGTCTAGCGGACGACCAGAACTTCGCGGATGGTGTCCCGGCTTAGGAAGAACTTGATCGAGGCAAAATCGCGGAAGAGGTTTTCCACGTGGCGGTTGTTGAAGACCCGCTGTAGGCGGAAGTTGGATTCGATCGCAGTGTGCACTGCGCCGGTGGGCCCGCGGCGAGTCTCGCGGCGCGGTTCAATGGCCTGCATTTCCAGGGTGTCGGCGCCGGTAATGTGATAGCGATAGCAGGGGGCGTCGGGGCCGGCTTCGCGGGTGTGAAAGAAGGCCAGCAGCACCCCACCTGGTTTCAATACCGACCACAGCCGTCCCACCACTGGCTTTACCAAGCTCTCATCCAGATAGTCGGCCAGGTTCCAGCACAACACCACATCGAAATGGGCGGCAGGATAGGTGAGGTTTTCCGCCAGGAAGCGCTTGCTATCGAGGGCTGGCTTGCCCTCCTCGTTCACCGTGGCCAGATCGGGATCGGTGGAAGCAATCAGCAGGTCTTCGCTATAAATTTTGTGGCCGCGCTCGGTAAGGTAGCGAATGTTGGCGGCGGAGGTGTAACCCAGGTCGAGCACGCACAGGGTCTCATCCGAGGCAAAGCTCTTGGCCAGTTCAGCCAGGCCGCTGGAGCGGCGCGACACGCGTTGCGCGGTTTGCACCGGACCTGGCGCCGAACTATCCGAAGATCCACGAAAAAGTTTCATGCGGCGAATGCAACGGCTAAGGGCCGGCCGGATGGCCGGACGGCCTGAGCATGTTTCCCGGGCAGCTATGACTTAGCGGAGTCTCTTTGAATATCGACTTTCCCCTTGAAGTACGCGCCTTCCTCGATCGCCATACGCTGGGTGATGATGTCGCCCGTGGCGATGGCTGATTTCCTGAGTTCCGTACGGTCGCTGGCCCGGATGTTGCCTTCCAGTTTTCCCTGGACCACTACGCCTTTAGCGTTCACATTGGCCCGCACCTGCCCATTGGGTCCTACGGTCAGATTATTTCCGTGCAATTCGATCGTGCCTTCCACTTGCCCGTCAATATACAAGTCCTCACTACCGGAGAGTTCTCCTTTGATCATGACGGACTTGCCAATGTGGGCCACTTCCGCCGTCTTCGGCGTATCCATACTTATCGCCTCCTGGAGCGAATTTCCCGCAGAACGCACGCTTCAAATTGGATTCTAACTCATACTGCGACAACGGCTGGCCAGAGACGGACTGCCTGAGGGACAAAACCTGGAATAAATTTAGCGTAGAGTCCCGTATGGTTGGAAATATAGTGGACTTCGACGGCGCTGGCAACACAGGAGAAGCGATTTTCGCGGCTTATCCGGCGAGCAGACGGCGTCCAGCAACACAAAGGCCGCTCCCGCTCATCTAAGTTACACTGATTGTGGGGATGCGCATGAGGCTAAGGGAGCGGAAACCACGCGCGCTGGCGGTTGGACTGGCTTGCCTGCTGGGGGCGGTTTTGTGCGCCCAGGCCTCGCAAGCGCCCGACATCTCTGCCGCGGAACTGGTGCGGCGTTCGGTACAGAATGAGGTCAACGCCACCAAAGACCCCGGACGCTACATGTTCCTGAATCGCCGTGAAACGCCCCGCGGTTCGCAGACCAAGTGGATGGTGCAGACCCGCGAGGGCATGGCGTCCTTGATTGTGGCGTTCAACGACCAGCCGCTGAGCGAGGAACAGAAGCGCAACGAATACGCCCGGGTGGAGCGCTTTTTAAAAGATCCCGACGAGCTCAAGAAGAAGCAAAAACAGGAAACGGAAGACACCGAACGCACTACCCGCATTGTCAAGGCGCTGCCCGATGCGTTTCTGTATGAATATGACGGCACCGTGCCGGGAACGCAAAAAGTGGGCCGTCCCGGCGATGAGCTGGTGCGCCTGAAGTTCCGCCCCAAGCCCGACTATGATCCGCCTTCCCGGGTGGAGCAGGTCCTTACCGGCATGCAAGGCTTCCTGCTGATTGATGCCAGCCGGCAGCGCATCGCCAAAATCGACGGCACCCTCATCAAAGACGTGAGCTTCGGCTGGGGGATCCTCGGCCACCTGGATCGGGGCGGGAAATTCGTGGTGGAGCAAGCCAACGTCAATGGCACGCACTGGGACATTACGGGCATGCAATTACAGGTCACGGGAAAGATTCTGATCTTCAAGAGCCTGAACATCCAATCGCAGGAGACGTTCAGCGATTTCCATAACGTGCCCGCGGACCTGAGCTTTGCCCAGGGGCTGCAGATGCTGAAGAAACAGGAAGCGGAAGTGGCGCAAAACCGCGGCGCCCGCTGAGGAAATCAATCGGCCGCAGCTTCGAGAGCGGAGAATTGCGAAGGCTTGACCAAAAGGGCCGCGCGTTCCGTCTCCAGAGTTTCCAGTTCCTGCGCCGCCTGCTCGGAATTCCATCCCATGACTGTGGCCACGCGGGCGGAGGCCTGGCGGCTGCATTCCGCAGACCAGCAGCTCGCCAGCGTCACCGGCACTCTGCGTAACAGAGCGTCTGCTAAAGTCAGGGCGCACTCGTGCTGCAGCGACTCCACCGCTTCCGCCACCATGTGACGGGTGTGCTGACACAAAGGCGCGCGCAGCGCTGGGGAACTCAGGGCCAGGCGGGCGATCTCCCCGGAGCGTCCCCCGTGCCACTCCACCAGGGATTGGGCTGCGCTCTCACTCAGGCCCAGAGCTTCCGCTACCTCCACTGTCCAACGATCGAGCTGCGGCGCCACGCCGGACTCCGCCGGGCCGGCGCTTCCCCGGCGGCCGGGGACCCCAATGTGCGTGGCTACCTCCCGGCCCAGTTGCATGGCCAGCACTAAGTCTCCACCTACGACTGACAGTAGATTGGCGGCGCCGTCTTCCTCGTGGTCCTGCAAACGGTAGGAATGGGCTTCGTCGTCCTTGGCGGAGCCCGGGGGCAGGGCGCGGATGGCGGCGTAGGCATAACGCACATCGCGGCGCGACAAGCGGGTCTGGGGAAATAAACGGCGCAGGCCTCCCAGCAGCGATTCAATTTCTTCCGGGCTAGCGGCGGCCCTGGCCGGATCACCGCGGTCACTGACCGCGGTCGTACCCACCAGCAACTGTTCATTCCAGGGAACGACCGAGAAAGCCCGCCCCTCGGAGGTCTCGGCAACCACGGCGGAATTGGGAGCGCCGGAAAATTTGGGCAGCACGATGTGGGCCTCGCGCACGCCGTGCAACAAGGGTGTCTTGCGGTTGATGCCGGAACGCTGGCACAGCCGCTCGGCCCAGGCGCCGGTGGCGTTGATCGTCCACAGCGCCTCGACCCGCTCTTCTTTCCCGCTGAACTGGTCGCGCAGCAGAATGCCGCGGGCCCGTCCCTGGCGGACATCTACGGCCAGGACCTGAGTATGGTTGCGGACTTCCGCGCCGGCCGCGACCGCTTCTCGCAGCCACTCCGCCAGCAGCCGTTCGGGAAATTCACACTGCGCGTCTTCGTAATCCAGAATCGACCAGCGGCGAGCGGGATCGAGCAGACGTTCCAGCTTGTTATAGTCGCTGCGGTCAGAATGCACTTGCAGGGTCGCTCCCGGCATGCGGCGATACAGCCACAGACTGGTGCGAGCGCTCATGGCGCTGCGGCGGCCGCCCTCGGGAAGGGCGAACAAAAACTGCTGGGGACGGACCAGATGAGGACGCTCGCGCAACAGCTTCTGCCGTTCGCGCAGGCAATCACGCACCAACCCGATTTCCCCGCCTTCCAGAAAGCGCCACCCGCCATGAATGGTACGGCTGCAGTGGCTGCTGGCTGCAGAGCCGAAATCGTTCTGTTCCAGCAGCAAGGTGCGCCGGCCGGCCCGGGCACACTCGCGCGCGATGGCCACGCCGGAGAGTCCGCCGCCAATCACCACCACCTGGAAGTGCTGCGATTCCAGGGAACGGCGAGGCATGACCAATGGTTTTAATTTTGTCTCGGATGCGGAATGCACAGGAAGCGCGAATCTCCTACCTTCCTTAGTCTCCTCTTATTGAGGACGAGGTAACAGGTCACCAAAGGCCAGAGACTTCAAGCGCCGTGCTGGTAAACCCATGCAGGCGCGCCAGTTGGACGAAGCGCTTCGTCTTTTCTTCTCCAAGCCAAGGCCTCCTGAAACGCCCCTGGGCGGGTATCGCGAACCACCGCCTTCATTGCCCGGCGCGAGGGCGGTCGTTTACAGTGTTGGCTGCCAATGTCAACGACGGGAGAGCGCTTCGAGCGGGCGGTGAGCATCATGGCCCGCCTGCGGGCCCCGGGGGGATGTCCCTGGGACCGCGAACAGACCTTCGATTCCATCAAACCCTACACCTTGGAAGAAACCTACGAGGTGTTGGAGGCGATTGACCATCGCGACTGGCAGGAGCTGCCGGGAGAGCTGGGCGATCTCCTGCTGCAGGTCCTGTTTTATGCGGAGATGGCCCGGGAGCAAGGCTCTTTTTCGATTGAGGATGTGCTCGACCGCCTTTCCGACAAGCTCGTACGTCGCCATCCCCACGTTTTTGGCGACGCCGAGGCCAATACCGCATCGGAGGTGGTGCGCAACTGGGAAGCCATTAAGGCGGAAGAAAAGAAGAAACAGGGCAAGGGCGAGACCAAGTCGATCCTGGCGGGAGTGTCCTCCGCCATGCCCGCGCTGCTGGAAGCCCACAAACTGAGTGGGAAGGCCGCGCATGTCGGCTTCGACTGGCCGGAAATTCAGGGTCTGTTCGATAAGCTGCAGGAAGAAGTGGGCGAGCTGCGTGAAGAGTTGAAGCAGTTCCCTGCTCCTGGTCCGCGTCCGCAGGGCCGCGGGATCGCGGGCTCGGGGCGGCAGCCGATTCCGGACACTCTGCGGGAACGGCTGGAAGCGGAGGTCGGCGACCTGTTCTTCGTCCTGGTCAATCTGGCCCGCTATCTGGAAGTGGACTCCGAATCGGCGCTCAAGAAAACCAACCGCAAATTCAAGCGGCGCTTTCAATACATGGAAGAAGAATTACGCCGCAGCGGACGCACCCCCGAGCAAGCCTCCGCCGAGGAATTAGAACAACTCTGGCAGAGGGCCAAGGAATCGGAAGCAGCCACACCGCCTGGAGGCGGCACGCACGAGTGACGAACGAGAATGTGGTGCTCCGCAAATGCGAAGGCCTGGCCGAGCTACAAGCCTGCGTCGACCTGCAAAAAGAGGTCTGGAACTTCACCGACATTGAACTGGTCCCGCTGCGCATGTTTGTGGTGGGACAAAAAATCGGCGGCCAGGTAATCGGCGCTTTTGCCGACAACCGGCTGGTGGGCTTCGCCTTTTCCATTCCCGGGGCGCGCCACGGGCACCCCTATCTGCACTCCCACATGCTGGCGGTGCGCGAGGAATATCGCAATGCCGGACTGGGGCGCCGGCTCAAGCTATTTCAGCGCGAGGATGCCCTGGCGCGCGACTTCAACCTCATGGAGTGGACCTTCGATCCCCTGGAAATCAAGAACGCCTATCTCAATCTCGAGAAGCTGGGGGCGATTGCGCGGCGCTACAACGACAATCAATATGGCATCACCTCTTCACCTTTGCAGGGAGGATTGCCCTCCGATCGTCTGGTAGCGGAGTGGTGGCTGAAATCGAAGCGTGTGGAGCGCCTGCTGTTTACCGGCACCAAGCCCGCCTTCGTTACCGAGGAGACGGTCACCGTTCCGGCGGAGATCTATGCGTGGAAGGCCGCGCAGGAAACCCGCGCACGGGCACAGCAGGTGCAAGAGCAAAATCGCCGGCAATTGCATACGGCTTTTGCCGCCGGCCTTTCCATCCTGGGTTATGAACGAGATGCCGCCGGCAACGGCAAGTTTTTGCTCGGCCGGTGGGATGAGAGACTTGCACTATAGCCGGACCGCAGGATCGGCGGGCCGGGAATGAGTTGTTCAGGGGCAAACACTCACTATGAAAGTTGAAGCCATCACACTTCGCGAAATTCAGATACCTCTCGTGCAATTTTTCGAGACGAGCTTCGGCCGCATCTACAGCCGCCGCATTTTATTGCTGACCGCCCATTGCCAGGGTGTGGATGGCTGGGGCGAATCGGTGGCCGGGGAGAACCCGTTCTACAGCTCGGAGTGGATCGATTCTGCCTGGGTGACCATCAAGCATTTCCTGGCGCCGGCCATTCTGGGGCGGGAGATGGCCGCGGGACGCGAGAGCGGCCCACTGATGGCGCAGGTGCGGGGGCACCAGATGGCCAAGGCCGCCATCGAGAATGCCCTGTGGGACGCCGAGGCCCTGATCAAGCAAGTCCCTTTGTGGAAATTGCTGGGAGGAACACGCCGGGAAATCGCCTGCGGCGTCTCCATCGGAATTCAGGACTCCATCGAACAACTGCTAGGGAAAATTGAGACCGAGGTGGCGGCCGGGTATCGCCGCATCAAGCTCAAGGTGAAGCCGGGCTGGGACCTCAATGTACTGGAGCGGGTGCGTTCCCGCTGGCCGGAGATCGTGTTGAGCACCGACGCCAATTCCGCCTACACACTCGACCAGACGGAACACCTGCGCAAGTTCGATCAATTCAACCTGCTCATGGTGGAGCAGCCGCTGTGGGACGACGATGTCTACTATCATGCGCGGCTGCAAAAAGAGGTCCGTACCGCGATCTGTCTGGACGAATCCATTCGCGGCGTGCGCGATGCCGCCATGGCCGCGGAAATGGGAGCCTGCCGCATCGTGAACATCAAAGTGGGGCGGGTGGGCGGATTCACCGAGGCCAAGAAGATTCACGACCTGTGCCAGTCCTTCAAAATCCCCGTGTGGTGCGGCGGCATGCTGGAATCGGGCATTGGACGCTCCCACAACATCGCGCTCTCGACGTTGGAAAACTTCAGCCTGCCGGGCGACGTTTCTTCCTCCAAGCGCTATTGGAAAGAAGACATCATTGAGCCGGAGGTGGAGGTCAGCCCGCAGGGACTGATCCCGATCCGCGATATTCCGGGACGCGGTTACCAACTGCGCGAAGACGTGATCGAAGAGTTTACCGTGCGCAAAGAAACCATACGCGCCGGCGCGGTGAGCGCCTGAATCCTCATGGCGGCGAAAGAGCAATCCCGGGGAAAACGGCCGATTCTAGGGGTCTTTGACTCCGGCGTCGGAGGACTGACCGTGCTGCAATCCATGCTGCAAGCGGTCCCGGACGCGGACTACGTCTACTTTGGCGACACGGCGCGGCTTCCTTACGGCTCAAAATCGGTGGACACCGTCGCGAAGTATGCCGTCGAAGCCACCCAGTTTCTGGAACGGCAAGGGGCGGAGTTGTTAGTGATTGCCTGCAACACCGCGACGGCGCTGGCGCTGCCACAGATCGAACAGGCGGCGCGGGTTCCCGTGATCGGCGTAGTGGAACCGGGCGCGGAGCGGGCCGCGGAGGCCAGCCACAAGAAACAAGTCGTGGTGCTGGGAACCGAGGCCACTGTCGCCAGTCATGCCTATGCGCGTGCGCTGGAGGCACGGGGAGTGCAGGCGCGGGAGAAGGCCTGTCCGCTGTTTGTGCCCTTAGTCGAGGAAGGCTGGGTGGAACATCCCGTCACCCGGCAGGTGGCGGAAATTTACTTACGGGAAGCGTTCGCCGAAGGGTTTGAGCAGGCCGACGTTCTGGTGCTGGGGTGTACCCACTATCCGCTATTGAAGCCGCTGCTGCGGAGCGTAGCGCCTCCCCATGTCGCCATTGTGGACTCCGCGGAATCCACGGCCCAGGCCGTGGCCGCAAAACTGGGCGCGCGCCCCGCAGGGTCCGGCCATGCCGGACTGAAGTTTTTTGCCACCGATTCGGTGGAAAAATTCCGGCGTTTGGGTACGCGTTTTTTGGGGCGTCCCATCAAGAACGTGATCCATGTGGATTTAAGAGAATAATCGCGAGCTTTGCCAACCGGAGAGTAACGCGAGTTCCGGAACGGATCAGCCGAGCAGTCCGGAGCTACCAGCCGGCATTTTCTGATAGGTGCGCGGGGTGGCAGATCGAGTTGCCGCACGTCTGGCCGGGCAAGCCGATGCAGAACGCGCGCATCGAAAGTTTCAATGACCGACTGCGCGACGAATGCTTGAATGTGGAGTGATTTTTCTCGCCCGAAATATGCACGAGCGAAGCTGGCAAAGTTTCGCGAGCACTACAACCGCCCCCCCACACAGTTCGTTGGCAGATCGGATGCCCGCAGCGCAGGGCTGATGTTGCCAAGCTCACGCACCTTGTCTGAATTTCAGAAAGCATCCTTTCACTTAACTTGGAATTTATTGACAAGCAATTCCATTAGGTGGAATAATCCGAAACCTTTGCTTGGGAGGACTTACCAATGAAATTCTGTCTGCGGGGCTTAGTGGCGGTTGCTCTTCTATTAATTTCCGCATTAGCTTACGGTCAGGGTGCATATGTATGTGGCATTACCAATGCACCGAGTGCAGAGACTTGCGGTAGTTCGGGAAGCACCTGCAGTGGGACTGTATATATTCAGAATATGTTGCCTGGTGTCGGATGGTGTATCGAAACGATTAAAGTCGCTTGTTGTACACAATTGTTGGATAATTACCAAGTTCATCTACCCAATAAAGCATGTCAGCGCTTTGCAGATTGTCAAGGCATCGCTCTTTTAGAGCGCTTTACGATAGCGCCGCAAGGCACAAAATTCCCCAAGGCTCTTGCCTCGTCGCTCACCATAGTTACCCAAAAGAACCCACCTATATTTGTCACAGAGCAGAAGGATTTCATTGTCGACCGACTCGGTGGCTTCTAAAAGAACATCTGGCAGGTTGTCGACGGAGCGAAGGAGCACGAGAAATGAGAATAAAGGCGCTCACAGTTGTTGTTTGCATAATAAGTGCGCTTTATGGCGGGGATCTCGACGCACAAGAATCTAACCATGTTATCAGTTGGGAGAAGGACAGAATTATTAGTGGCTTGCTCCATACGAATCTCATTGGAGACATTCAATGTGGGGACAATGGAGAAGCGGTGTTTTTTCGCCAAGCCGTGCAAGGAGATCCATCGCGTGCACCGATTATTCGTATTGATGTAAGGAACGGAGAATACAGCACAATCCATCTGTCCCGCCTCTCTTCGCAACATATTTCGGCTCGGGAGTTTGTGGCTTCAGGGTCAGATCTCTATGTTTTCGGAAAAGACGGAAAGTCATCGTTTATCTGGAAAGTTGACCCTGGCGGCGAACTCAAGCAAAAGATTAAGCTTGATCGTACCTTTGATGATGCTATTCGATTGGTGCCCTTCGAAAGCGGATCTTTTTTGATTATTGGCTCGCGATATACACGTGAAGAAGAGTTACAAACTCCCATCGAGATTAAATCGGTAGTTGAACTCTACGATGCCAGCGGGCAGTTCCTGAAGACAGTCGCTCTCAAGTTTCCACAAAATGCGCAGGCAGAAATACCCAAAACTTATGGGAACACAGCTCCTGTACAGAAAACTTCGGACACAATGCCGACCGCTAAGAACTCTCTACGATCTCGCAAGCCGCTGCCTGAGGATTCCCTGCAAGATCAACTCGAGCGACGTACTTCTTTAAGTGTTGCAGTCATTGCTCGATATCAAGACAAAGCGTATTTAATTCCCCACTCGAATCCTACGCGTCTATTGGTCATCAGTGCATCTGGCGAGGTTGAGCCTGAGATAATTTTAAAAAAACCAGAGGGCAGTAACTGGGCAACCAATATGCGAGTCTTGGGGCAGCAGGCCTTGATTGAATACAGGATGCCGCCTGACACAAAGACGGGAAACATGGAGCCAGTGTTTGTTCTCTATGATTTAACAAATGGCGACGCTATCGCGACCTACAAGCTTGCGCCCGGCTTTCTAGGTTTTTTTGCCTGCTATGACTGGAGGCAGCAATTTACGTTCCTATTTGACAAAGACAATATGGTGAGTATTCGATATGGAATGTCTAACTAAGGCGGTAAAAATAATTTGGCACGGGGCATGGTGTGCGTGTCTTTTCGTTATGGGAACTGTCATGCTTGGCACTATGCTGCCGCGAAACACAGCCTCTGCCTTAACTACTTCTGAAGCTTCGGTAGACAAGCTACAATTAATGAACTATATCCGCTATGCTGAGGGACTTGCATCAACCACTTCGATAGAAGTTGCAGACCCGGCACCCACGGTTCACCCCGATCTCTTGCAAGTCTCAGTAAAATTTGTCGCTAAAGGCATCTCCACAGATCGCATATATTACCTTAGCAGGGATGGAACAAGGCTTATATCTGGGGAGGTATATGATTTGGGCCGTTCTCCTTTTGTCGAATCACTTCTGCTGCTTAGGAACTCTGGGGATCCGGCGGCAGGAGAAGATGCTGCGCTCATAGAAGTCTACCTGTTTAGTGATTTTCAATGTCCCTACTGCAAGGAGCAAGCTGCGATCTTGCGCAAGATTGTGAGCAGACAGGGAAGTCATATTAAACTCATCCATAAGAATTTCCCTTTTAGTGATATTCATTCATGGGCAATGAAATCCGCCGAGTATGGCGTTTGTATTGCCAAGCAAGATTTAGAGGTATTTTGGAGCTATTATTACTGGATGTTTGATCGTCAAGAATCCCAAAATGAAGATCGGCTGGATAGTGACGTATTGGAATTTACTAAAATACACCACCTTGACAAACCAGCCCTGGATCAGTGCTTGGCGAATGGTTCTGCAGTAAAAGAAGTTTCAAGAACAATTGCAGAAGGAGAAAAGCTTGGCGTTGATCAAACGCCAACGCTCTTTATTAACGGGCGTAAGATAACAGGTGCAATAACAACAGAGCAATTTAATGCGCTTGTGGAACTGGAATTGTCCAGACTAGGCATCTTGGAGAAGACATCGCATCCTCGGGGGCGTAAGTGAATCAGCCGAGCACTGCCGCACATTCTCAGTAAATGCCTTGCTGAAAAACTCCGCTTGACGGGCGAGCGGGCTGGGTACTTTGCTCCTTGCACGGGAGTAACATTGTAACCATTGATGCCAATACTCGATGCATTTTTGGAGTGTACAGTGGCTCTTAAGTTCTCCCGGTCTGGATTTGGGAGTAACCGTCAAAAGGGCTAGCTCCATTTCGTCGGCTAGTGGGTTGTTATATGAAGTTTGAAGCAGGAAACTTTGCGCGGCAACCTCTACCCAGCTTTGCGGAAGGTGAGATTGATGCGGTATTCGCCGAGCTTGGGATGCTGCGCCGCCTTGAGCGGCGCGATGCCGTGGTAGCGCAGGCGGGCTGGGCCTCCCCAGACTACAACGTCCCCGTGCGTCACCAGAATGCGCCGCGCCTTGTCACCGCGCTCTATTCCTCCAAAGAGAAACGTCGCCGGGACCCCGAGCGAAACCGAAACAATAGGCGCCGTGTAGTCCTGTTCATTCTTGTCCTGATGCAGGGTGAGGCGTGTCCCAGGCGCGTAGCGGTTGATGAGGCAGGCATCGGCGTGGAAGCCGGAGAAACCGGCTTCGCCAGCCGCTTCAACCGCGAGTTGCGAGAACTCAGGCGGCATGGCGGGCCACTTCCGCCCAGTCTCGGGATCGATGGCGTCGTAGCGATAGCCCCTGCGATCGGTGATCCACCCCAATCCCCCGCAGTTGGTCATGGCCACCGACATGCGAAAGCCACCCGGCGTGATCATGTGGCGAAAGGGAGAAACTTTGGCAATGGCCTCGACCGCGGCGAGAAGTGCCGCTTCGCGGGCAAGAGCAAAGGCGCGCAGGAGAAACGCCCCGCCGACGATTTCTTCTTTTCCCGCAGGATTCTCGTCTTCAAACAGGCCGCGCATGGGTGCTTGGAACTGACCTGCCCCCTGCTTTGGTTCACGTAAGAATACGACAAATTTCAGTGACTCCCTGTCCGGCTGGAGCCGGGATGGGGGAGCGCGAGGGGCAAGGGATGGCGTCTGAGTCCCTTGCCTCTCGCACAGCTGTGTAGCAGCCTGCGG
>JAFDVW010000001.1 GCA_018268755.1 Acidobacteriota bacterium | reverse complement strand
ATCTGGTGCTGCCCCACGTCGGTGAGAATGACGCTGTTCTTGGGCAAGCGGCTGAAAAGCTCGTCGAGGAAGCGAATGGTCGGTTGCGCCAAACCGCGCGGGTCCAGCTCCGCCCGCTCCGGGCCGCAGGCCACTTCGCGCCATGCACTCCAGTCGGGCAAGGCCACATGGCGCAGCGCTTTGTAGCAGGCGGGAATAGTTTCCGCCAGGTCGCCGATGACCGGCAACTCGCCCACCCGCACGCGGTCCAGCTGCGCGGGGTCGATCTCGAAGTGCACGATGCGGGCATGCGGAGCAAAGCGCGTCGGCTCGCCGGTGACGCGGTCATCCAGGCGGGCCCCGAAAATAATCAGCAGATCGGTCTCATTCAGTGCGATGTTGGCGGCGCGGGTCCCATGCATGCCCACCATGCCGAGATAGTAAGGCGCATCCGGATGCACCGCGCCCAGGCCATGCACGGTGGCGAAAGTCGGAATGTTTAAACGCTCGAGCAGCTCGCGCAGCTCGCAGACCGCGCCGGAAAGTTTCGCGCCCGCCCCCACCAGCACCACGGGTTTCTTGGCCTGCTCCAGCAGCGAGATCAGCGTTTCCGTGAACGTGGGCTCAATGCGCAGGTCCGAAGGCTTGGGCCGCGGCGTGAACTTCACCGGACCGTTGAATTCCATCTTGGCCTTCAGCAGGTCGGTGGGAATATCGATCATCACCGGGCCGGGACGTCCACTACGCGCCCAGTGAAAGCCCTCGGCGATGGCCTCGGGAATTTCTTCGATGGTGCGGACCAGACGGCTCCACTTGGTCATGGAGAGCGTCATGCCGAAAACGTCGGTCTCCTGGAAGGCGTCGGTGCCGATCAGCGGACTGCGCACTTGTCCGGTAATGCAGACCAGGGGAACAGAATCCATCTTGGCGTCGGCGATGCCGGTCACAAGATTGGTGGCGCCGGGGCCGCTGGTGGCCATGGCGACGCCGACTTTGCCGGTGACCCGCGCATAACCTTCCGCGGCAAAGACCGCGCCCTGTTCGTGACGAGTGAGGATGTGGCGGACACCGCTGCCTTCCAACGCGTCATACACCGGCATGATGGTGCCACCGGGGTATCCGAAGACCAAGTCCACGCCTTCGGCCTTGATACAGCGTAAAACGATGTCCGCTCCTCGTAGCATCACGATCCCTTCACTCCCGGCTTACGCCGACTTTTTAGCTCCACCCGGAAGCCAGCTCATCATGCCGCGCAACTCCGCGCCCACGATCTCCACCTGGTGTTGTTTTTCTTTCTCGCGCAACTCGTTGAACTTCTTGCAGCCGTTCTTGTTTTCGTCGATCCATTCCTTGGCGAAGTTGCCGCTCTGGATGTCGGCGAGGATCTTCTTCATGGCGGCCTTGGTGTCGGCGGGCACGGAGCGCTCGCCGCGCGTCAGGTCGCCATACTCGGCGGTGTTGGAGATGGAATAGCGCATGCGGTTGAGGCCGCCCTCGTAAATCAGGTCGACGATCAGCTTCACTTCGTGCACGCACTCGAAATAGGCGATCTCCGGGGCATAGCCGGCTTCCACCAGCGTCTCGAAGCCCTTCTTGATCAGGGAGCTAAGACCGCCGCACAGCACAGCCTGCTCGCCGAACAGATCGCTTTCCGTTTCTTCTTTAAAGGTGGTTTCCAGCACCCCGGCGCGGGTCGCGCCAATGCCGTAGGCATAGTTGAGGGCGTATTCCCGGGCGCGTCCGCTGGCATCCTGGAAGATGGCGATCAGCGCCGGAACTCCCCGGCCTTCGGTGTAGACCCGGCGGACCAGATGTCCGGGGCCCTTCGGGGCGATCATGACCACGTCCACATCCGGCGGCGGGACGATGGTTTTGAAGTGGATGCTGAAGCCGTGCGAGAAGCCCAGAATCTTACCGGCGGTCAGGTGCGGCTTGATGGCCGATTCGTAGAAGTCAGCCATGGTCTCATCCGGGGTCAGAATCTGGATCCAGTCGGCGCGCTTGGCGGCTTCGGCCGGGGGCAGCACGGTCATGCCGTCGGCTTTGGCTTGTTCGGCGCTCTTGCGGGTCGGGTCGAGACCGATAATGACGTTGTATCCGCTGTCGCGCAGGTTCTGGGCCTGGGCATGGCCCTGGCTGCCGTATCCGAATACGGCGATGGTTTTGCCCTTCAGGGCAGATTGGTTGACGTCCTTCTCATAGAAAACAGTGGCCACGAAGATCTCCTGGAGGATAAGGCCTAGCAAGCCCCAAACCGACCGGTCGGTCGGTTTCAGTTATCCTAGTATTCCGTTCCTTCTCCTGTCAATAGAATCTGGAACGGTGGCCCTATTTTAGGGGATAAGTTATTTATAATCAAAGGCTTGAATTTTTCTTTGTGGGGCCCCGAGGGCCGCGGCAAAAGCAGGCGTGACATCCCCCGGCCTGCCTGTATTATTCTGTCCGCCAATGCCTCGCGAAGCCATCCTTGATCCCCGGCAGGAAATCCTGCGCACCGCTGCGCGTTTGTTTCAGGAACAGGGCTATGACGGCACCTCCATGAACGATGTGGCCGCGGCTTTGAAGTTGAGCAAAGGCGGGCTTTACCACCATTTCCAGAGTAAGGACGAGATCCTTTTCAATCTGATGGACCACGCCATGAACATCACCGAGGAGCGGGTGATCAATAAGGTGAGGGGCTTGTCGGGCGCGGAGGAGCGGCTGCGCACGCTGATCCGCCTGCATATTGAAGTGGTGCTGAGCGAGAGTGACCGCGAGATCACCGTGATGCTGCACGAAAACCATCCTCTGCCTCCGGCGCTGCGGCGGCGCATCAATGCGCGCAAGAAGGACTATGTGCATTTCGTGCAGAACCTGATCGCGGACGCGCAGCGGGCCCGCGGCTCGCAGGGCAGCGTCAGTCCACGCGCCGCCGCGTTTGCCCTGATGGGGATGATCAACTGGATCTATCAGTGGTACAAGCCGGAGGGCGAGTTGCGCGGCCCCGATCTGGTCCGGCAGTACACTGAGATTTTCTTCGCGGGGGCGCTGCAGTAGGGCAATTTCCTGGGTTCCGGGCCCTTGGGACAAATTCATCCTGAGAGGAAAACCATGGACCAAACGCTTAGCCATCTCATGAATCCGGCGCTGGGTTGGGACATCTCCGCCAGCGCGAAGAGCGAAAAGGGAGAAAAAATCGCGCGCGTGCAAATACTTGTCAACGGCGCCACCAAGTACGACAAGCGCTTCAATCCTCCCGTCGACCAGTGGCAGGACAAACTGCCGCAGCAAGGACAAAGGCCGGGCGAAAACACCTCCCGCTTGAAAGTCACCAACCACAAGGCGAACGTGAGCGAGACGCAAGACGAATGGAGTTAGAAAACTTCATGGAAGCGGGCCGATCCTGGGAAATTGAGCAGCTTGAGCAGCGCCGGGCGCAGCAGGGCAGGCGCTATCTGGAATTCCTGCGCCTGGCGGCGATGAGTGCCGGGGTCTATACGCTGCCGGCCGGGGCCACGGACGCCCAGTCCCCCCATCGCGAAGACGAGCTGTATTACGTGGTGCGCGGGCGGGCCCGCATGAAGATAGGCCAGCTGGACGAAGCGGTGAAAGAAGGCAGCGTGCTGTTTGTGGCCGCCGGGGTGGAACACCGTTTTTACGACATCACGGAAGAACTGGTGGTGCTGGTCTTTTTTGCCCCCGCGGAAAGCTCCTAGCCCTGGGTTTTCGGCGGGATCCAGTAAATTTCTTCTTTCATGAATTCCCGGGTAAAGCCGATCCGCTGCAGAATGCCTTTGCCGTTTTCGATCATCTGCGGGTGGCCGCAGATGTAGGCCACGGCATTGGTTCCGCTCAGACCCCACTGGTCGGTATATTTGCGGATGAGTTCGTCCACCCGCCCCACTTCGCCCTTCCAGCTGTCATCGTCCCAGGGGCGGCTCACCGTGAAAACATGCTTGAGCCAGGGGAACTCGGCGGCGATCTTCTGTACCTCTTCCAGATACCCGAATTCCCAGGAACGGCTGGCCCCGTTCAGCAGATAAAGATTGTGCTCGCCGGTGAAGCGGCCTTCCTTCCAGTCCTTATGCAAGGTGCGCAGATAACTGACAAACGGCGCCAACCCGGTGACGGTCGAGATCAGAAGATGATGATTGCGGCGGGTGTCGAGGGTGAATCGCCCCTTGGCCGCTTTGCGCATGAGCACGTGGTCTCCCACCTGCAACTTGTAGAGCTGCGGGGTGAGCTCGCCCTCCGGGACCAGTTCAAAGAAGAACTCGATCTCATCTTCGTGGGGAGAGGAGACGATGGAGTAGGGCCGCTCCGAGCGTTTTTCCACGCCCTGTATGCCCAGCGTGGCATATTGGCCGGGCACAAACTTGAAGTCGCCCTGGGGCTGCACGCGGATAGTCCAAAGATCGGGGGCCAAGTCCACGCGGCGGGTAATTTTGGCGTGGAAGAATTTTTCGTCGGTCGCAGCCAAAAGAGTTTTCCTTATATGTGACTCTGGGATGCACTGTACTGTATCAGTCTGCCGAAGGTCCCGGGAAGATGGCAACTCTTATGGCGTGAAATATCCATTGTGGGCTGGACGAAAAAATCGCTGGCCCTTCCCCCATTTCGGCATATACTGGCGCGCAAGCCAGGGACCCGAGGGTCCAAAATTCGAACCAGGTTGGGCTCTTGGGCGGCCCCACGAGAACGTTATGAAGCCTTCCGTTCGCACCACCATCGCCCAGATTTCCGATCTTCACATCAACCGCAAAACCGGCACCCAAGTCCCAGGCATGCTCAAGCAGATCCTGGCCCAGGTCCGCCCCGACATCCTGATTGTCTCCGGCGATCTGGCCAACCAGCCGGTGTTTTGGCAGATGCGGAAGGCGGCCCGGCTGCTGGAGGAGCTGCAGGCGGAATGCAAGCCGGCGCGCACCATCGTGATCCCGGGAAACCACGATTTCAAACTTTGGGGCAACGTGGGCCTGCGAAGGATTACCCGGATTCCGTTTGAAATCTATTTCCGCCGCGACGGCCTGCACAAAGGTTTCTGGTGGCGGACCAGGGAATCGGCCAAGCTTCTGGCCAATGCGTTGTGGTGGAAGGGAAGTGCCATGCGCGAGCCGGTCCTGGTGGATTTCTTCGAGGAGCGGCCGCAGGCCGGGCTGGCCATTTTTGCGGTAAATTCCAACACCCTAACCGAGATGATGGCGGCAGGCAAAGTGGAATCGCAGGACCTGCAACAGCTTTTCCGGGAAGTGAGCAAAGCCGAGGGGGCGGCCGATTTTCCCTTTCGCTACAAGATCGCTCTGGTCCACCATCATCCCGCGCCCATTGCCGACGCGCCTACCGCCGCGCTCGACCGCGTCCAGGAGAGCTTCATGGTTTTTTACAACGCCGGACTGTTTCTGCGGGAGTTGAGCCGGCGGGGTTTTAACCTGGTGTTGCACGGGCATAAGCACGTGGCCGGATTCGTCCGCGTAGGCTGTGAATTTCCCGACTTGGGGCGCACTGTGCTTCCGGTGGCGGCTGCGGGCACTGCCACCCACCCGGCCCCCGACGATTCGCGGGGCCACCACCTGCATGTCATTGAGATTTTTGACGACGACACGGCCACGCTAAAAGATTGGTTCTTCTCCGCCAGCACCGTGCAAACGCAGTCCTATACCTACGATCTGGACACCCTCGAGGACGTGCGCCGCCGCCGCTGCACCATCTTCCAGAAACGGCAGAAGTTTGTGGTGAGCGAGCTGCGAAAGACGGTGCAGATCACGGCAGACGGCTATTCCACCGTGCAGATGGAATATCGCAACTGCAAGGTGACGGACAAAGACGGCCTCGATCATATCCCGTTGCTATTTCGCGTCGAGCGCCCCACCTATCTGCGCGGGCTGACCAAAGCCAGAAATTCCTCCGCGTTCGTTCGTGTCCAGTTGCGCAAGCAGGATGCCCACGCCGGGGAAGGGGACTATTTTCTGGGCAAGAACTGGAAGCCGGGAGACGGTCCCTTCAATTTTGGTCTGGAATACCGGCTGATGAACGGACATGTTCTGACCGGGCAGGAATTTGCCCGGCATTATGAGGGACAGAATATTGATTCCGAGTATTCCAGCATTGCCCCGGACGGGGCCTGTGACCTGATGACATTGTCGGTGCAGTTTCCCCAAGATTATCCCTTGGACAGTCTTGAGTTCCGTTGCAGCGCGGAATACCTGCCCGCCCCGCTGCAATCGGCCGCGGACGAACGCCTGTCTACCGGGAGCGGGGCCAAGGGGCATGACGACGAGACCAGCCGGATCGAGGGCAACCTGCGGCGCGAGGGAAATGGTTATGTGCTGACCTGTCCCCAGCCGGTTCCCGGGATGATCTACAAAATGCTTTGGCGCTTCCCGGCTCCGGCAGCGGGCGGGGTTTCCCCGGACCTGGAACAGGAAGCCAAAATCGCGTCCATTCTGCAAAGACTATTGGCTTTGCCGGCCACCCGCCCCATGATCAACACCCTGGAGTTCCGCGAGTGGAACCGCATCTTCTCGCTGCTCGATGGGCTGGCCCAGGACATCAACGCCAGGATTCCCGGCGCGCCGGAAAAAATCGACATCACCGTTATGGTTTTTGACGACACATCGAAGCGCCTGAAGTTTGTCTGCTCCAACCAGGGAAACCTGCCCCAGGGAGAATTCTTTTCCGGGGAAGGTTGCGCCGGACTGGCTTTTGAGAAGGCCAGAATATTTCTCTATCATCCCGACATCGACAAGCTGGGGTATTTCATCCGGCCCTGCGAATCCCCGTCCGGAACCTTGACCCAGGAACCCACGGTGCTGATCTGCTTTCCCTGGGTCTATGAGCAGCGCGTGCTGGGTGTGATCAATGTTTCCGCCTTGGGCAAGACGACCAAATTGCTCAAGCTGTTCAGCGCGGCCGAACGGGATGGGCACACCGTAAAGGTCTTGCAGGACTTGGCCACTCTGGCCACGAATGGCGTGGCCGGGGTGTAGAATTCTGGTCAGGAGGAAACTTATGGCTCCCATTTGGGACCCCGCTGAGGCGGACATGAATGTGTATGAAGATGTACACAAGCATTCGGACGGCCTCATCAGTTTCACCTATAAGCCCATGACCGATGCGGACCTGGAGGCGCTGAAAAACAGCGAAACCTATCGCCGTCTGGTGAAACAGGAAGACAGCCCGCCGGAAAAGCCCTAAGCGCATTACCCCTTTTTCCGCGGGCGCCGCCATCCCCGCAGCGTACCCTCCAAGCTTGTCCGGTCGAGCGCAACTCGACGTGATGTCGTAGTCCAGACGGGTTTCCCGAGTTTTCCGCCGCTTCCCTGATGCGGAAACGCCCAATTTGTCATCCCCTTGCGTCTAATAAATTGGTAGCATCCGAAAGGCGAAACCCTTCGTCCCTATGGCCGAAACGCTACATTCCGATGCAGCGGAAGAGCTGCAATCCCTGGCGGGCGAACTCTTTGCCAGCAGCGGGGCGGGTCCGCTGGGGCTGAGCCGGGAAGGCTTTGGGGCGGTGCTGCAGCAAGTTCGCCGCAAGTATTTACCCGAGACCGCAGGCAGCGGCGAAGTGCGCGAATTGTGGCTCAGTTTACGGGTGGAAGACCTTGCTCTGGCCCAGGCTTGTGCGGAAGGCCACGATGCGGCCTGGGAAAAATTCCTTTTGCGTTTTCGCGAGAAGCTGTACGACATCGCTGCCTACATCGCCAAAGAGAGTTCCGCGGCACGCGAAATGGCTGACTCGCTTTACGCCGATCTTTATGGCACGACCACGCGCGAGGGCAAGCGCGTCTGCAAATTATCTTCCTACACCGGGCGGGGATCGCTGGAAGGCTGGCTGCGCACCGTGCTGGCGCAGGAGTATGTGAACCGTTATCGCAAGACGCGCCGCCTGGTAAGCCTGGAGGAAGAGTCGGAGGAAAGCGGCCTGCAGCTGGCCGCGCCCCAGCCGGAAGAAATCGCCTCCGTCGATCCGCGCCTGGCGTCCGCCGTGGACGAAGCCCTGGCGGCGCTTTCCGCCGAAGACCGCTTTGTGCTCGCCGCCTATTATCTGGATGGCCGCACCCTGGCGGAAATTGCCCGCAGCCTGCGGGTGCATGAATCCACCATCAGCCGCAAAGTCGATAAGCTGGCCAAATCTTTGCGCAAGCAGACCATGGCCGCTTTGATGCGGCAGGGCCTGAGCCGCCGCCAGGCTGAGGAGGCCCTGCAAGTCGATGTGCGCGATTTGCAGTTGAATCTTCGCCAAAGCTTGACGCAAGAAGTGCCTGCCGCCGCGTTCTCTAAGAAGAAAGCGGAGGCCCCGGCCGGGGAGGGTCCGGCTTAAGTTGAGGGATTTGAAGCATATGGAGCCGCTTCCCAAAATCGTCACCCGCCGCCTGGAGGTCAGCCCTGCGGACCCGCACCCGGATGCCAACCTGCTGGCCGCATTCGCCGAAGATGCCCTGACTGGCGGCGAACGCGAGCGCTTGCTGGCCCATTTGGCACAGTGCGCCGAATGCCGGGAAGTGGCGGCCCTATCCATGCCGGAAGCGGTGCCTCTGCCGGCCACTCCGCTGCGCCGTTTTCCAGTTTTGAGCTGGCCGGTACTGCGCTGGGGCGCGGCCGTGGCCTGCCTGGTGGTGGTGGGCGCGGCCGTCCTGCTGCGGCACGAGTATTCTGCAAAACAACCTGTTGAAGTTGCATTGCAGACCACGCAGGAGATGCGGGGTTCCGCAGCTCAGCCGCAAACGGAAACAAGAGGCGAGAGCGCGCCCTACAAGGTGGCCGCGCCGAAACAGGCGGAGCAAAAGGGGCGGGCAAAAACGGCGGACCGCGCCGCCCAGACTGATCAATTTGCGGCAGCACCGCCCGCCGCTGGACCCGCCGCAAGCAAAGAGCAAGCCGCCAATTTGCCTGCCGCAACTTTCAGCCCGGCCAGGCAGGCGCGCGCGGACGTAGACAATGCGCTCGGAAAGGCCGCGGCTCCTCTTCGGGATGAGCGGGCCGGCTCCGCCGCCCCGGCCGCCGCTTCCGGGTCAGTCCAAGCCACTTCTCCGGATGCGGCCGGCAAGAATGCCCAGGATAAGGATGTAGCCACCTTGCCCGCCAGTGCGCCTGCGCCGCCGGCCGCGGAAACTGCCTCGAACAAGAGCAAGACCGGCCTCAACGAGAGTATGGCGCAGGCCCGCCGCACCGGAGGCATTGCCGCCTTAGTCAGCACCATGAAACAGGAGGGCGATGCGAGCAACTACAAAAAGGCCGATCTCTCGCCCCGCTGGACCCTCTCCCAGGACGGTTCCTTGCAGCGCTCCCTGGATGCCGGCAAGACCTGGGAGACCCTCAAGTCTCCCGCCGAAGGCATGACGCTGCGCGCTATTGCGTCCTTCGGAACCGATGTCTGGGTTGGTGGCGCCGCCGGCGTTCTTTATCACTCTGCGGATGGGGGAGAGCACTGGACCCAAATCAAGCCCATGGCGGGGGGAAAGCCGCTAACCGGCGATATCTTGGGCATTGAGTTTCAGAATGCGCGCCAGGGACGCCTTACCACCAGTACCCAGGAGAGCTGGAGCACCTCTGACCGCGGCCAAACCTGGGAACGCAAGCAGCCCTGAAGGGGGCTTGTGTAAATCATCTTTTGTGGCAGGTGACTGTCCCTGCCCAGTAATGCGGTGGGCCGCAGGCGTCTCATTTTCTCCTCTAGCCTCAAGCAAATACGCACCGCCCCGACGGCTTTGGTCCCGGTTACCTGGTGGGAAAAGCAGAATTACCAAAGTGACGTTTACACTTTTTGGGGGGCGACGTACTATCCATTTCGTGGTTTGGCAGTTCTGGGGGAGGGCTGCCGAGGCGTCCTGAACTGAAAAGTTCTGGGCGCTTTTTTATTTTGGGAACAGGCCCGCGTGAGACGAGAAACCACCCGCCCGGCGGGCCTGTGCCAGCCAACCCTTCTGCTTCCAGGGGCTTATCGTGGCCCTGCCGAGCCCTTGCGACTTATTGACCTGCCCCGCATCTAAAGACAGTGCTAGGATAGAGGGTCTGCCGGAGGGTGGACCAGAATTTATACGCCGGGCCCAATGAGGCCGGGGAATGGAAACGGAGGAACGATGGCCAGCAACGCGATTCTTGAGGTAAACGACTCGAACTTCGATCAGGATGTTTTGAAGTCGGACCAGCCGGTTTTGGTCGATTTCTGGGCGACCTGGTGCGGGCCGTGTCGGGCCATTGCGCCTATCGTGGAAGAGCTTGCCACGGAGTACCAGGGCAAGGTAAAGATCGGCAAAATGGACGTCGATCGCAACAGCGCCACGCCCATGCGTTACGGCGTGCGCGGCATCCCTACGCTGCTGGTGTTCAAGGGCGGCCAGGTGAAAGAGCAGATCGTCGGCTACGTGCCGAAAGAGCAGATCCAGAAGGCGCTCGATAAGCACATTGGGTAAGGGCCGTTGGCCGTTAGCCATTAGCAAAAATCGAATTCTGAAAGATACGCCCGGAAGCAATTCCGGGCGTTTTGTTTCTTATGGATTTTAGCTGGGTGGAATTGTCATCCCGAGCGCGGAGACTAAGAGAGGGATCTGCATTGAAGGTGTTGGCTAAAGGCTAATAGCCAACGGCTAATGGCCAAAGGCTAACGGCGTTTTTAATACTTCCTTAGTACCCCAATCACCCGCCCCTGAATCTGCACGGACGCGGCCGGCACGATGATGGGCTTCATGGTGGCGTTCGAGGGTTGCAGGCGGATGTTGTCGCCTTCGCGGTAAAAGCGCTTCAGGGTCGCATCGTTATCATCGACCAGCGCCACCACGATGTCGCCGTTGTGCGCCGTTTTGGTCTTCTCGACCAGCACATAATCTCCATCCAGGATGGCTTCATCCTGCATGGATTGGCCGCTGACCTCGAGCACGTAGACCTCTTTCGAGCGCACGAAGTCGGCGAGGGAAATGGTTTCGGTGTTCTGCACCGCCTCAATGGGCTGGCCGGCGGCGATGCGCCCGACCAGGGGCAGGACCATGGTCGTGTTCACCGACATAGCCTGCTTGAGGCGGCCCTTGGGCGGCAGCAGGTCAATGGATCGGCTGCGGTTGTAGTCGCGGGTGAGCAGCCCTTTTTTCTCCAGGTTGGAAATGTGTTTGTGCACGGTGGCCAGCGAGTTCAGGTCGAGGCCGCTGCGGATCTCGTCAAAAGAGGGCGAATATCCGTTTTTCTGCACAAACTCGGAGATGAAGTCGTATACCTGCCGTTGCCGCCGGGTGATCGCCATAGGCCCATTGTAGGCGAAGATTAAGCGAAGTCAAGAGGGAGAGGTTGCGATCATGGTGCAATTACTGGGGCATGAAATTCATGTGCAGGTGTCCTCACCTGCCTGGCGGAGCCTGCCCTGCAGAGCAAAGCTCCGCAGGTTTTCTTTTTTGCGGATTGCATCTTTATCGTCGGGCTTTGCCCGACCGCCCAGGTGAGGGCACCTGGGCCTACACGATCCAGTTAACCGTACCGGCAAACTATTACTTCTTGCCGTGTGCCTTCCAGAACGTATCCACCACGTTCACTGCCAGTTTGCCGGCAATCTTGCGGGCTTCCTCGCTCTGCGATTTTCCCCCGATGAAAATGTGCTGATACAGCATGGGGCCGAGCAGCAGGGCCAGGGCGACGCCGGTGTCGACCTTTACAATCTGCTTCTGCTTCAGTCCGCGCCCCAGGATCTCCTTCAGCCGCTCCTGGGGAGCGGCAATGACCCGGGTGCGCCACTTGTCTCCGAACTCGCGATCCCTGGCGGCGTAGGCAATGACGTGCGGCATCAGGCGGTTCTTTAATTCTTCCCGCGCGCCTTTGGGCTGATAGGAGAGCGCGTCGATCAGGTCACGGCGCAGGTCGCCGGAGTTGAACTCGGGCCGCTCTTCATACAGCCCGAATGCAAAGGACAGGACTTCCAGCGTGAGCGCGGTCTTGTCGGGCCAGTGTTTGTAGATGGTGGCTTTGCTGACGCCGGAGGTTTCGGCGATGGCGTCCATGCTGGTGGCATCGATGCCGCGCTCGCTGTAGAGGGCAAGCGCGGCTTCGAGGACTTTCTGGTGGGCTTCGCTGCTGCGGGGGCGGACCATTTTAGAGTTGGATCCTGGAGAAGAAGTATGCTCCCAGGGAAAGAAAAGCAACGGCAATCACGCTCAGCAGCGACAAATTCCACAACAGGCTGAAATGAGAGGCCCCGATCAACGCTCCGCGCAACGCATCCACCCCGTAGGTCAGCGGGTCCAGGCGCGTGATGACGGCCAGCACTTTGGGCAGGTTGGTCAGGGGAAACAACGCGCCCGACAAGAAGAAGATGGGCATGACCATGAAGTTCATGATGAGCTGAAAGCCCTGCATGTCCTGAATGATGGAGCCAAAAGCCGTGCCCAGCGCGGCAAACACCAGCGCGATCAGCGCCATAAAAAGAAAGGCGAGCGGCAGCGACGAAAGATGCGCGGGCCGAAACCCGGCGATCAGGCAGACCACCAGAATCAGGCATCCCTGAATCACGGCTACGGTGGCCCCACCCAGAGTACGGCCCAGCATGATCTCAATGCGGGGAACGGGAGCGACCAGAGTTTCCTTGAGAAAGCCGAATTGCCGGTCCCATAACATGGCGATCCCGGAAAACACCGAGCTGAAGAGGATGGTCATGCTGATCACGCCCGGGGCCACAAATTGCAGATAGCTGCCGTTGCCGGCCTTCTGAAAGACTGGTCCCAGGCCGAAGCCCAGCGCCAACAGATACATCACCGGTTGTCCCAGAGAAGCGATGATTTGCGCTTTGGAACGCACATATCGCTTCAGTTCGCGCAGCCAAAGAATATAGATCGCGCTCATCGGCGGTTACCCCACATTTTGGCGACTTGCCGCATCTGGTCGGTGGAAGTCGCGGCCTCGTCGCGGATGGTCGAGCCGGTCAGCGCCAGAAATGCCTGCTCGAGAGAGTCGCTGTTGGTTTGCTGCTTCAGTTCCTGTGGCGTGCCCTGGGCCACGATGCCGCCATGGTCGATGATGGCGATGCGCTGGGCCACGCGGTCGGCTTCGTCCATGTAATGCGTGGTCAGGAAAACCGTTACCTGTTCGGTCTCGTTGAGGTGCTTCACGTGGGTCCAGAGCTGGTTGCGAGTCTGGGGATCGAGTCCCAGGGTGGGTTCATCGAGAAAAAGAATCTTGGGGGTGTGCAGGAAGCCACGCGCGATTTCCAGGCGCCGCTTCATGCCGCCGGAGTAGGTCTTGACCAAGTCATCCTTGCGATCCCAGAGCTCGAAGAGACTGAGCAGGCGCTGGATGCGCTCGGCCCGCAGCTTGCGCGGGACCTTGTAGAGAACGGCATGCAGCTCCATGTTCTCGTAGGCGGTCTGCTCGCCGTCGAGGCTGGGGTCCTGAAATACGATGCCGAAGCGCTGCCGCGCTTCGTTGCGGTGATGTGTGGGATCGAGGCCGTCCAGCTCGATTTTGCCGCTCGTGGGGGTGAGCAGCGTGGTCAGCATTTTGATGGTGGTGGTTTTACCGGCGCCGTTGGGTCCGAGAAAGGCGAAGATTTCCCCCTTCTGGACCTCGAAGGAGATGTCCTTGACGGCGTTGAATTCTCCGAATTTTTTTACCAGATTTTGCACGCGGATCATGCCTACCTCGCGGAGTGGCAATACTAAACGGTTTAGTTTAGTTATGCAAGGCGGAGAAAACCGGCCAGGCGCTGAGGATTGCGTCTGCGGCTGCAGCCCAAAAAACCCACCGGCGGGATCTGCCGGTGGGCGGAGAATGCTTGGGAAGTTATTGAGAGGTAAGGGCTTTCAGGTAACGATAGTAAAACTCCACGCCCTTGTAGTAAGACTCCACGCCCAGCCGCTCGTCCCGGCCGTGGGCGCGAATGTCATCGCGGTCGATCATGGTTCCGGCGATGGCATAGGTGGGCAGGCCGGCGGCGTTGGTATAGATGGCGTCGGAGGCGCCGGTCGCCATGTCGGGAATCACCGGTATCCCCGGCCACATTTCCTGCACCACCTTTTCCAGGGGCGCGAAGACATCGCGGCGCAGTGGGGGCGGCGCGTACGACTGGCGTTCGGAGCCGTGGTCGGTGACTTCCCCAATCGCGCCCACATATTTCACGCGGATGGCGGGTTCGTCCAGTACTTGAATGAGCTGGTTCCGGATCTCCTCCGCCGAGTGCCCGGGAAGGATGCGGCAGTTGACGTTGGCCTGCGCGGTTTGGGGCAGGGCATTGTTGGCGTGCCCGGCGCTGAGCCGCGTGGCCACGCAGGTGGTGTGCATCGTGGAATTATCAATAGGATCTTGCGATAGCCGGGCCACCGCAGTCAGGTCAGGCGGGGTCTTCAGGATTGCCTGGATGTCGGCGGCGCGCTCTCCCTTCTCCACCGTCGCCATGCGCTGATAATAGGCGCGGGTGACGTTGTTCAACTCAAAGGGAAATTGAAAATGTTCCAGACGGACCAAGCCATTGGCCAGATGATAGATCGCGTTATCAGGAATGGGCAGGGAGCTGTGCCCGCCGGGATTGGTCACAGTAAGCTGATAATCAGCATAAAGCTTTTCCGCGGCATCCACTTCCATCATGAGCGGCTTGCCGTCGTCGCTGAGCAATCCGCCGCCGTCTTGGTTCAACACAAACTCGGCCTCGATGAGGTCGCGGTGGTTCTTGATCAGCCAGTCGGGGCCATTAAATTTGCCGCCTTCCTCATCTGCCGTGAGCGCGAGGATGATGTCGCGGTCGGGAACATAGCCTTCCTTTTTGAAGCGGACGAGAGTGGTCACCATGATGGCGTCGCCGCTCTTCATGTCCTGCGTGCCGCGCCCGTAAAAGAAGCCGTCTTTCTCGACGAACTGAAACGGGTCGGTGGTCCAGTCTTCGCGGCGAGCTTCCACCACGTCGAGATGTCCGATCAGAAGCACTGGCTTATGCTTGCCCGAACCATGCAGCCGCACTACCAGGTTCTTCTTGCGGTCGTTGGGGCCGAGAACGCGAACGTCGCTTTCCGGGAACCCGGCGTCGCGAAAGCGTTGCGCCATGGCTTCCGCCGCGGTCGTGATGTTTCCCACCGAGTCAGTGGTGTTGATTTCGATTAATTGCTGGAAAACATCACGCGAGTACTTCCGCGTAGTGTCGTCCAGTTGCGCCAAAGCGGTCGCGGAGAGACAACCAAGAACAAGCCAGCACAGTACAAGACGGAACATGGAACCAGAACTCCTGGGCGGATGGATTGCTTGCCGGGCTCCCAAAGTAACAGATGGGCTTGTTGAGATGCCATCTAAGTTTTGTAACTTCGTGAATATGGACAGGATAGAGATAACACTCGGAAAACGCCGAAAAATATTTGCAAAATCCTCTTGCGAAAATTTTCCAGTCATGGCATCTTCTTAAAACTTCTTATGAAAGGACGCCCAACATTGGTGGATTTTACTGATAACTCGCTAAGCGGGCAGCTTCGGCCGATTGGCCGAGGTTGCGTCAGGGCGTCATCCTGCAAGTAGTTCTGCGACGCTCTTCCTGCAAAGCTTAATCATCTCTGATCGATAGTCGATTGCCTTTGATCGGCTCGCATTGGCTATGTGCGATCTATCTCGGCAACTGACTGTGTTTGCCACCTGCTGGGTGGCGTAGATGACGGTTCCTTCGACTTCCCCTCGACTTAGACCGCCGTCGCTGATTCCCCCAGCCTAACTTCACAGGGTCAGTGGTGAAGGGCGCGGATACTTCGGATGGCAGACAGCCTTCGGGTTGCTGCGGGCGCGAGCCCTTCCGCAGCCCGCATGTTCCCTGACCGTAAGTTTTACAGTGTGGATTTCGCCGGTGGTGAAAGAACAGAGATACTTCGCTCCATCGATAACGACGCAGCAGGACGGCGGTCCTGCCGAGGATTTCCGAGTTCCAGGGACGGGGGCGTAGTCCCGAAACACAAGGTACCTGGAAACATCGTGCCTCGAGTCGTCTCTGTTCGCAGGTTCCCCGGCGAGGTTGTGCTTTCGAGGTAGAAGTAAAAGTTTGGCCGGTGGTGAAGATTACGGATACTTCGCCTGTCACGCGGGTGATGCAGGTTCGACTCCTGCCACGGGAATTGTGCCCGTGTAGTTCAACGGCAGAACCCCTTATTGTTCCGTTGTCGCTTGTTCCCCGGCCAATTTTGTCTCTTGTGAAGAAGTGGATATGACGACGATCAAAATACAAAACGCAACACCCCGCGGCAGTGAGTCGCTGTGTGACTCATGCTACTGGGCCCACATTCAGAAAGGCTATTCCGGAAGTGAGGAGCTGGCGTTGTGCGCGTTTCTCAACCCCGCCAGGATCGTGCCTTTCAAGGTCCGGTATTGCACCGACTATAACGACAAACGCATTCCGAGCAAGCGGGAGATGGAAGATATTGCCTGGATCATTCGTACCAAGGACATCAATCGCAAAGTCGGTTTTTCACCCGAGGACTTGGGCGAAGACCAGCCCCAGGAGGAAGAGTTTGAGATTGTGCCGGCGGAATAAACCATGGCGCAGTTTCACGGAAAGCTACTGGAGCGGAGCCCTTGGAGTGCCAGAGAGCTTGCGGCGACAGCGGAAACCGTCAGGCGGATTTGAGCGCCCGGCTGGAATTCTTGACGGTCTCTGCGGGCACGACAAACCCAATACGCCGACGCTGCGCCGGAGCCGGCGTCATGAGCTGCCGGATAGCGCTTACCAGGCCGCCAATGTCAGCATCGTGCCCTTCCAGGCGATGCTCCAGTTCGGCGAACCTGGCGGCGATCTTTTGGTTCAGCGCCAAGGCCTCGCGAATGCGCACAAAGGCGCGCACAACGAAGATGCTCATTTCGATGGCGCGCTTCGAATTCAGCACGGTGGCGGCCATAATGGCGCCGTGTTCGGTGAAGGCATGTGGCAAGTAACGGCGGCCGCCACGCCCGGAGTTTGAGATCACATTTTGTGATCTCAAACTCTGGTGTTCCTGGGGCGATAAACGAAAGAGGAAATCAGAAGGAAAACGTTTTGCATTGCGTTTGATCTGCTGGTTCAATTGCCGGACCGGAACGCCGTAGAGTTCCGCCAGATCGGAATCCAGAATCACCTTCTGGCCGTGCAAGACGCGGATTTTCGTATCAACTTTTTTAGCCAAGATGATCGCTGATTTATTCATAAAAAGCGTGCTCAGCAGTTCTCGTTTGAGATCACAATTTGTGATCTCAAAGAATTTGAAATGCAATCTGAATCATAACAAGCGGTCTGGCACGGGGGAACGAGGTACGCCACATTTTGCGGGGTTTGTTCCAAAGTGGGAATACTTATGACTAGCGCAAACTACAACGTAATTAAGCCCGCAATCGGCTCACCCATCAAGGCTTGGACTAAGGGCGTCCCACTCGAAGATGCCGCGCGCCAGCAGTTACTGAACGTGGCGCAGTTGCCCTTCATCTACAAGTGGGTGGCTGCGATGCCTGATGTGCATTGGGGAATCGGTGCCACCGTGGGCAGCGTGATTCCAACTCGTGGCGCGATTATCCCTGCGGCCGTCGGTGTAGATATCGGCTGCGGCATGATGGCGGTGCAGACTTCTTTGCATGCCAACCATCTGCCTGACAATCTGCACGGGATTCGTGCGGCGATTGAGAAGGCGGTGCCGCACGGGCGTACTGATAACGGTGGAGCGAACGATCGCGGTGCCTGGGCGAATGCTCCGGCGCATCACACGGACGTTTGGGCCAAGATGGAGCCGGCGTATGCAGCGATTGTCGAGAAGTATCCCAAGCTGGGGCACAAGCAGCGCGTGAATCATCTGGGAACGCTTGGCACCGGGAACCACTTCATCGAGGTTTGCCTCGATGAAAGCGAGAACGTCTGGTTTCTGTTGCACTCGGGATCGCGTGGCGTGGGTAATCGCTTCGGCACGTTTTTCATCGAGCTGGCGAAGAACGACATGCGTCAGTGGATGATCAACCTGCCGGACCAGGATCTCGCCTACCTGCCACAAGGCACGGAGCACTTCGAGGACTATGTCCGCGCAGTGCACTGGGCGCAGGACTACGCGCTGGCCAATCGCGAGCTGATGATGCAGAACATGATCGCGGCGGTGCAAGCGTCGGGAGAAGTCCCGGCGTTCGAGACCTCATGTGGGGACGGGCGCCTCGCCCGTCCGGCTAAGCGCAGCGAGGCGTCGGCTGCTCCACTGCTGCAGGTCGTGAGTTGCCATCACAACTACGTGACCTGGGAGCACCACTACGGCGAGAACGTGCTCGTCACCCGCAAGGGCGCAGTGCGCGCTCGTGAGGGAGACATGGGCATCATCCCGGGCAGCATGGGTGCGCGTTCGTACATCGTGCGTGGCAAGGGCAATCCGGAAAGCTTCATGAGCTGTAGTCATGGAGCCGGACGCGCCATGTCGCGTGCGGAAGCGAAGCGCCGCTTCACGCTGGACGATCACGCCAAGGCAACTGCCGGCGTCGAGTGCCGTAAGGATGCGGACGTCATCGACGAAACTCCGATGGCGTACAAGTCGATCGATGCGGTGATGGAAGCGCAGCGTGATCTGGTGGATGTGGTGCACACGCTGCGGCAGGTGGTGTGTGTGAAGGGGTAGGCGGAAGATGCAGATTTCGACATCTGCCTGATCGCTGATCAGTCGACTAACGAGGTCGTCCGCCCATCTTTAAAAGGAGCTTCGTATAATTTGCCATGCTTTTGACACTTACAACTACGCATAGACCGGCGACGGACTTGGGATATTTGCTTCACAAGAATCCGGCAAAGTTGCACTCATTCGATTTGTCTTTTGGGAAGGCACATGTTTTCTATCCCGAGGCAACGGCGGAACACTGTACGGCGGCTTTGCTGCTCGATGTCGATCCAGTTGGACTGGTTCGTGGCAAGCGCGGTCAACACGAAGGTGGAACGCTCGATCAATACGTGAATGATCGGCCTTACGTTCTCTCTTCGTTTCTCAGCGTGGCGATGGGGCGTGCATTTGGGACAGCGATGTCCGGGCGAAGTAAAGGCAGACAGGAACTGGCTGATCAGGCGATGCCGTTATCAGCGAAGCTCACGGTGGTTTCGTGTCGTCCGGGTGAGGGTTTGATTCGGGAGTTGTTCGAGCCGCTGGGTTATGTGGTGACTGCCGAGCGTCACCCACTCGATGAGAAGTTTCAGGAGTGGGGTGATGGGCCGTATTACACAGTCACGCTTGCGGGAAATGTTCGGCTGCGTGACTTGTTGAATCACCTTTATGTCCTCGTTCCTGTGCTTGATGCCGAAAAGCATTACTGGGTCGGCAATGCGGAAGTGGAGAAGTTGCTGCGAAAAGGAGGAGGCTGGCTGGCAGCGCATCCGCATAAAGAAACGATCGTGAAACGCTATCTGCCCTGGCAAAGAGGGCTCGCGCGGGAAGCTCTTGCCAGATTGGTGGAAGCAGACAATCTCGATCCCGATGCGAAAGAAGAGGCACACGCGCAGGAAGAAACAGAAATGGAGGAACCCATTCGTCTGTGGCAACAGCGCATGGGAGCAGTGGTTGCCGTGCTGCGCTCGGAAAGATCAAAGCGCGTGCTGGACTTGGGCTGCGGCGAAGGAAAACTGCTTAAGTCTCTGTTGGAGGAAAAGACATTTACAGAGATCGTCGGCATGGATGTGTCGTACCGCAGTCTGGAGATTGCCAGTCAGCGTGTGAAACTTGACCGGATGCCTACGAAGCAAAAAGAGCGGCTGAAGTTGATGCATGGTTCGCTCATGTATCGCGACAAGCGGCTGGCCGGTTATGACGCGGCGACAGTTGTGGAAGTGATCGAACACCTCGATGCGCCACGGCTGGCGGCTTTCGAGCGTGCGCTTTTTGAATCGGCACGCCCGAAGACGGTCATCGTGACGACGCCGAATGCCGAGTACAACGTGAAGTTTGAAACTCTGCCGGCAGGACAATTTCGGCACAAGGACCATCGCTTTGAGTGGACACGTGGCCAGTTCCAGCAATGGTCGAGTGGAATCGCAGAGCGATTTGGGTACGCAGTTCGATTTTTACCAGTTGGAGAGGAAGATCCTCAAGTGGGAGCACCAACTCAGATGGGAGTTTTTAGCCTGTGAACATCATGATACCGGAATTGTCGCTGGTGGTCCTGATCGGCCCATCTGGCTCTGGGAAATCGAGCTTCGCTCGCGCTCACTTCAAGCCGACGGAGGTGCTGTCTTCTGATTTTTGTCGCGGACTTGTGTCCGATGACGAAAACTCGCAGGAGGCTACAAACGATGCCTTCGACGTGCTGCATTACATTGCACGTAAAAGGCTTATTGCTGGTCGACTGACAGTGGTTGATGCGACCAATGTCCAACCAGAGGCGCGTAAGCCTTTGGTCGTACTGGCGCGCGAGTTTCACGTATTGCCGGTGGCGATTGTGTTGAACATGCCTGAGCGGCTTTGTCAGGAGCGCAACCAAAACCGGCCAGATCGACAATTCGGGCCGCATGTTGTCAGGAATCAGTCGCAGCAGCTTCGCCGGTCTCTAAGAGGACTGGAGCGAGAAGGGTTTCGTCACATTTTTATTTTGTCGAGCCCGGAAGAAGTTGCAACGGTTTCAATCGCGCGGCAGGCGTTGTGGAATAACTTGAAGCACGAGCACGGACCGTTCGACATTATCGGAGACGTTCACGGTTGCTACGACGAGTTGACCGCATTGCTTAGTCAACTTGGGTACCGCATTGAGAACGAGACGGTTGTTCCGCCGGATGGCCGTAAGGCGATCTTTGTTGGCGATCTTGTCGATCGTGGGCCAAAGATTCCCGAGGTGCTGCGGCTGGTCATGAATATGGAGGAAGCAGGAACCGCATTTTGTGTTCCCGGCAACCATGACATCAAGCTGGTACGGAAGCTTAAGGGACGCAACGTGCAACTTGCGCATGGATTGGCAGACTCAATCCAGCAGTTGGAAAAAGAAACGCCGGAATTCAGACAAAGAGTTCTCAAGTTTCTTGACGACCTTGTGAGCCACTACGTTCTGGATGATGGAAAGCTGGTTGTTGCACACGCTGGTATGAAGGAAGAAATGCAGGGACGCGGTTCGGGAAAGGTCCGCGACTTTGCGCTCTATGGAGAAACAACTGGCGAGACAGACGAATATGGTCTGCCCGTCCGTTACAACTGGGCGGCTGAATATCGCGGCAAGGCGATGGTGGTCTACGGACACACGCCCGTCGCGGAGCCGGAATGGCTGAATCGCACCATCAATATCGATACGGGGTGTGTTTTCGGCGGAAAGCTAACGGCGTTGCGGTATCCGGAACGTGAGTTGGTTTCGGTTCTGTCGTTGCGCACGTATTACGAGCCGGCTAAGCCTTTCTTGAAACAAGAGGCTGCGCCAGCTCTAACTGTGCAGCAGCAACTGGATGACATCCTCGATATCGAGGATGTCATCGGCAAGCGAATTATCAACACACGGCTGCATCGCAACATCACCATACGCGAGGAGAACGCGACCACGGCGCTCGAAGTAATGAGCCGTTTCGCAGCGAACCCGAAGTGGGTGATTTACCTTCCGCCGACTATGTCTCCTTGCGAGACAAGCAAGCAGGAGGACTTGCTCGAACATCCCGAGGAGGCGTTCGCTTATTACCTCCACGAGGGTGTGCACAGAGTGATTTGTGAACAGAAGCATATGGGATCGCGTGCGGTGGTGATAGTGTGTCGCGATGCCGATGCGGCAAGAAAGCGATTTGGAATCGCGGAAGGAGAGAAAGGAGTTTGCTATACACGTACTGGGCGGCGTTTCTTCAACGATGCTTCTCTCGAATCTCAGTTCATCGAGAAAGTGCGAGAAGCCGTTGAACGCGCCGGAATTTGGGAGGAACTGAAAACGGAGTGGGTATGTCTGGATTGCGAACTCATGCCGTGGTCGGCGAAGGCGCAAGAATTGCTTCGTCAGCAATATGCGTCTACCGGAGCAGCAGCACGAGCTGCTTTACCTGAAGCTGTGGCAGCTTTAAGTACGGCAAGTGAAAATCCGGAAGTTGCGACGCTGTTGGAGCAATATCGCCAACGTGCTGAAACGGCTGAACTGTATGTGGAGGCATACCGGCGATATTGCTGGCCTGTGCACTCGCTGGCCGACCTGAGGCTGGCACCATTTCATTTGCTGGCAAGCGAAGGAGCAGTTCACACCACGAAGGATCATCGGTGGCACATGGAGACGTTGTCGCGCATATGCAAAGCAGATAGTGGGCTGCTATTGTCTACTCCATTTCAAGCGGTGGATCTGACAGACAGCAGTGCACGGGAATACGGCAGCAAGTGGTGGGAAGAATTGACTGCAACCGGTGGTGAAGGAATTGTGGTCAAACCGCTCGAGTTCGTTGCCAAGGGTCATAAAGGATTGGCGCAGCCAGCGGTCAAGGTTCGTGGAAAGGAATACCTTCGGATCATTTACGGTCCGGAATACACCTTGCCGGAAAATCTTGTCCGTCTGAAACGCCGTGGCCTGGGAGCTAAACGGTCTCTGGCGCTTCGCGAGTTTGCTTTAGGTCTCGAAGCGCTTGAACGTTTCGTTCATCGTGAGCCGCTGCGGAGGGTTCACGAGTGCGTGTTTGGCGTACTGGCGCTCGAGAGTGAACCCGTAGATCCGCGGTTATAAAAACAATAACGTTTCGCCGGTGGCGAAGATGACGGTTACTTCGAGCTCCGATGGTTGCGGGTTCGAATCCCGCCAAGGTCCACGACCGTGTAGCTCAATTGGATAGAGCATCGGATTTACTGTCGTCGCCTTCCCCGGCGAGAACAAGCAGATTCCTCGCGCAAAAAACGCGCTCGGAATGACAACAATTAAGAAGGGTTGCGGCACGACTGAAGTCCGGCCCTTCCCTAAGACTCGTAGGCTTTCAGTCAGCGACAAAAGACGAACGACCAACGATACAAGTTGCAACGTAGGAGAACCGCCATGGCAAAACTCAATACGCTCAACCTCAACTTCGGCCTGCGCACCCACGAGGGCGCGCCGGCCCGCAACATCTCCACGGAACTTCAGCTGCGGCGCTCGGTGCTGGCGTGCCTGCTCTGGGAGTCGCAGTTCTACGAGGATGGAGTCGAGATCGCCGGGCGCATCGCTGAGCTGGTGCCGAAGGTCGCGGCGGAGAAAGTTGCTGCGCTGGCCATCGAGGCCCGGGAGCGGATGAAGCTGCGTCACGTGCCGTTGCTGCTGGTGCGTGAGATGGCGCGTCACAAGACGCACCGTCATCTGGTGAGCGATACGCTCGCGCATGTCATCCAGCGTGCCGATGAGCTCTCCGAGTTTGTCGCCATCTACTGGAAGGATGGGCGAGTGCCGCTCTCCGGACAGGTGAAGAAGGGACTGGCCGCGGCGTTCCCCAAGTTCGACGAGTATCAGCTTGCCAAGTACGACCGGGGCGGGCCCATCAAGCTGCGCGACGTGCTCTTCCTCTCGCACGCCAAGCCGCGCGATGCGGCCCAGGCCGGAGTGTGGAAAAAGCTGATCTGGGGACGTCTCACCACGCCGGACACGTGGGAGGTTGCACTTTCGTCTGGTGCCGATAAGCGCGAGGCGTGGGAGCGCTTGCTCCGCGAGCAAAAGCTGGGAGCGCTGGCGCTGCTCCGCAACCTTCGCAATATGAAGGATGCCGGAGTCGATGAGTCGCTCGTGTTGGCTGCTCTTCGCGAGATGAGCACGGGCCGGGTGCTGCCGTTCCGTTTCCTGGCTGCGGCCCGTTATGCTCCGCAGTGGGAGGAGACGCTTGAGCAAGCGATGCTCAAGTCGGTTGCCGGGCAGGAGAAGTTGCCAGGTAAGACCATTGTGCTGGTCGATGTCTCCGGCTCGATGACGGCGTCGCTCTCCCGCCGTTCGGAGATGCAGCGTACCGATGCCGCCTACGGGCTGGCCGTGTTGCTGCGCGAGATCGGGGAAAAAGTGGCAGTTTACTCTTTCTCCAACCACCTCGCGGAGATCCCGGCGCGCCGTGGTTTCGCCCTGCGCGATGCCATCGACGCCTCGCAGCCGCACAGCGCCACCTACCTCGGCAAGGCCCTGGAGGCGCTGAACGAGAAGGAGCGCTACGACCGCCTGATCGTCATCACTGACGAGCAGGCGCATGATGAGGTACCCGGTCCAAAAGGTAAGGGTTATGTCATCAATGTGGCCTCCTACAAGAACGGTGTCGGCTACGGCAAGTGGACCCACATCGATGGCTGGTCAGAAGCGGTCCTTGAGTATGTCCGCGCAGTGGAACAGACCGGCTCCATCAACTAAACCCTCCACAATACACAGGGCAGGTGTTTTTTGCCTGCCCTGTTTCATCATGCCCGCGCAGGGTTGCTCCTGGCCGGGGATGCTCCGTGCTACACTTCCGCAACGCTTTTGCTTTGTGGGGAGTCAAAATGGCCAGCATAGTGGAGCCGGTGACAAATGTCTCTGCGACTCAACCGGCATTTCAGGCGGTCCGAAATGCGCGCCTTACTTCGGTGGATATTCTGCGCGGGTTGGTCATGGTCGTTATGGCACTCGACCACGTCCGGGACTACCTGACTAAAATCCCCTTTCCCCCGGAAGATCTTTCGCATACCTATGGCGCGCTGTTTTTCACGCGCTTCATTACGCATTACTGCGCGCCGACGTTTTGCCTGCTGGCGGGAGCCGGCGCCTACCTGGCGGTTTCGCGCGGCAAGACGGTGCAGCAGGTTTCCCACTTTTTCTGGACCCGCGGGCTGTTTCTGATTGTTCTGGAATTTACCGTCGTAGGCTTTGGCTGGACGTTCTATATAGGCGGGGCCTTTGCCGCGGTCATCTGGGCCCTGGGTTGCTCCATGGTGGCCATGGCCGCGCTGGTCCGGTTGCCCCTGCGCTGGATTGCGGCGTTTGGCCTGGTGATGATTGCCGGCCACAACCTGCTGGATGGGATTCAACCACAGGATCTAGGAAAGTTCGCGCCGCTGTGGACGATCCTGCACGTGCCCGGCTTTCTCCTGATCAAGCCTACGGACATCGGGGTGATGATCATGTATCCGCTGGTTCCCTGGATCGGCGTGATGGCTTGCGGCTATGCCCTGGGGGCGCTGCTGGTCCGCCCGGACCGCAAACAGCTGATGTTCCGCATCGGCCTGGTTGCGACCGTGCTGTTTTTTGTTCTGCGCGGGTTCAACCTTTACGGTAACGGGACGTCAGGGCTTCCATTCACGGTGGGACACTGGAGCGTGCAGCCGACGCTGGAACACACCATCATTTCGTTCTTCAATACACAAAAATATCCGCCGTCTCTTGACTATCTGTTGATGACGCTGGGGCCGACCCTGATCGTCCTCTCCTGGTTGGAGAATGTGAACGCAGAGAGAGGCCTGGGCAAGGTATTGCTGGTTTATGGGCGCGTGCCCATGTTCTATTACGTGCTACATATTTATCTGGCCCATTCGGTCGCGGTCATGGCCGCCTGGGCTTATCACCAGCCGGTGGCCTGGCTCTTTCATGGCGCCTTCGCGACCAATCCAATCCCGTCCGGCTATGGACATGATTTGCCGTTTATCTACCTCATGTGGATCCTGGTGGTGGCGCTTCTGTATTATCCCTGCCGCTGGTACATGGGATTCAAGGCGCGGCACCGCGACTGGGGCTGGTTGAGCTACGTTTAGCCGTCGATTCTTACTGCAGGGCGTACACGTTCCCGTCCATGCTCCCGAAGTAGAGCGTCCCCTGATCGACCACCGGCGAAGAGACAATCGCGCCGATGGTCGTGAACTTGTACAGGGCGAGATACATGTCCTCGAAATCGCGGAAGACAGGCGCATACATCACTTCCTGGTTCAGGCTTCCGTCGGGGTTCAGGACTTTGAGCCCGTCGCTCCGGGAGGCGTCCGTCGAAAACTCCCAGGCAATTTTGCCCGCCTTGATGTCCACGGCATAGAGTCGCCCGTTGTGGTCGCCGGCGTAGGCAAGATCTCCGGCCAGCGCCGGAGAAGAGAACATATAGGACTTCACATCCACGTTGAAGCGGAGCCGTCCGTTGCGGGCGTCCAGCGCCATGAAGCGTGAGCTGTCGGAGGTGCCCACGTATACCAGGCCATCGCGGACAGCGGGCGTGCCGATGACCCACGACTTGCTGGTGGGGTAGTCCCATTTCTTTTTTCCGGTGGCGGCGTCAATGGCGTAGACATGAGCATCGCGGCATCCCACGTAAACCACGCCATCCGCCACCGCGGGCGAGGACTGAAATCCCACCTGATTGTGCATCACCGGATCTTCTCCGGATTGGAAGCTCCACTTTAATAATCCGGTTTCGGCATCGATGGCGTAGAGGCGGCTGTCCCAGCTCCCGATATAGACCACGCCGTTGACCACGGCGGGTGAGGCATGCACCACATCCTGAGTAGCGAACTTCCAGAGCAGGGTGCCGGTCTCGGCATCGGCGGCGTAGACGTTGCCATCACCGCTGCCGAAGTACACCTTGCCATTGGCCACCGCCGGGGAAGAGGTAAAAAGATCAAAGGCATCGGGAATGGTCTGCGCCGGGGAAGGAAGGCCATGCAGGTTTTTAGCCTCAAACTTGCGCTCATATTCCGTGGGCAAGGCCCACTTGATTTTTCCATTGCTGATGTCGATGGCCCCCAGACTTCCTGCCGAAGAGACGAAATAGAGCATTCCATGGGCGATGGCAGGAGAGGATGCGATCGGCATGCGCGACTGGAACCTCCACTTCTCCTTGCCGGTCTGCTGGTCGATGGCATAAAGATACGTGTCCATACTGGGGATGTAGACAACGCCATCGGCCACGGCGGGCGAGGCCACCACCGGGCCGCCGGTTTTGAACGTCCACTTCACGCTGGGTTGCTGCCGGGGACCGGGAGAATCATAGACGCCGGTGCGGGCATTATTGCCGTGAAAGGTGGCTTGTGCGGGCGCCAGCGGCGCAGCCGAGATCAGTCCCAGCAGCAATACGGCGAGCGGAACTCTGGCCATAGGGTCTCCTCGATAGGTCTGGGTATCTGACGCGGAGGAGCGGGGGTAGTTAGCAGGGAACCGGGATTTCAAAAAATCCCTGTCTCCGGGGACAACACTGACAAAGCCGGACTGTATAATCCTGGCATTTCGCAGGGGGCTTTTCTCAAATCCGGAGGACACATGGCAAGCAAGAAACACGCCGTACAGGAAGATAGGTTGACCTCATTCGCCCGCAGCGTGGGGACGACGGCAGGGGCGCTGGTGGTGAAAGCGACCCAACTGACGGCGGCGGCATCGGCCAAAGCCAGCGAATTGGCCAAACCCATTCAGAAGAAGATCAAGAAGACGGTGGCGGCCAAGCCCGCCAAGAAACGCGTGGTTGCCAAACGGCCGGCTAAGAAACGCGCGGTGAAGAAGTCAGCGACCAAGAAACGTGGCTAGTTTCTGAAGAGGTTTTTAGCGATAAACAATGCGTTGGCGGGACGCTCCGCCAGGCGCCGCATGAAGTAGGGATACCACTCCGTGCCAAAGGGGACATAGACCCGCATGCGCCAACCTTCGTGCACCAGGCTCTGCTGCAAGTCGCGGCGGATGCCGTGCAGCATCTGGAACTCAAAGGCATCGCGCGCAATGTTTTCTTTTATGGCGAAGGCCTTGGCTTCCTCAATGATGCGTTCATCGTGCGTGGCCAGCCCATGGTAGATGCCGCTCTTCATTAATATCTTCATCAATTCCACATAACTGGCATCCACTTCGGATTTCGCCTGAAAGGCAATCTCCTTCGCCTCTTTGTAGGCGCCTTTGCACAGGCGGATGCGGATGCCGTCCGCCAACAGCTGCTCCACGTCTGCCCGGGAACGCCGCAGGTAAGATTGGATCACCGTCCCCACACAGCCCCGATGTTCGGGCCTCCCATGCAGTTTGTGGACAAAATCCAGCGTGCGCTGCGTGTAAGGCGAGCCTTCCATGTCGACGCGCACGAAGCTCTTGGGCGTAAGGGCGGCCGCCTGGGCGACCAGGCGGGAGACCAGCTCGTACGCCAGCGACTCATCCACGTCCAATCCCATATGCGTGAGCTTTAAGGAAACGTTGGCGTTGAGGCGGCGCGCGGCAATTTCCTCCAGCAGGCGGTGATAAAGCTGGGCGCTGGCGCGGGCTTCTTCCGCATTGGTGACATTTTCGCCCAGGTTGTCGACGGAAACGGAAAGGTTCGTCAAATTCAGCGACTGGGCCACCCGCAAAGCGTCTTCGACCTGGGTGCCGGCCACAAATCGCGCGGAGAGCTGCTGCCCGAAGGAGGAACGTTCGGCGAAGGCGCGCAAAGAGCGGCTGCCGGAAAGTGAGATAAAGAAGGACCTCAGCACAGGTCTCCCCTTAGGACGCGATGGGGCGAGTGCATCACAGAGTTTTGTATCACAAGTGCAGAGTTTGGGTTACTACATCGGCGGGTACTCATTCTGGAGCATTCTCGCTTTACATATCTTTACCCAATCTAGACGCAACTTTGCCTGTGCCGCGGAACTTCCTGCCCATCTTTTGGTTTGTAAAAGCAAGGGACAATCAGGGGCGTTGCCGGGAAGCTCCCGCGGGTCCGCTGGCGAACCAGAGATTCCGTCCCTCAAGGAGAAACATATGAAGCTAAAAACATTTGCTTTCGCCATGATCGCGATGTTGACGCTGGCGTTGTCGCTGCCGGTCTTTGCCCAGGACGCGCAGGAGCAAACCCCTCCGCCCCAGGCAGGTGGCATGCGTCATCATGGGCCGCCCAGCGTAGACGATCAGTTGAACCATTTGGGCAAAGCGCTCAACCTGACCGACGATCAGAAGGCCAAGATCAAGCCGTTCCTGCAGGACCAGCGAGACCAAATGTCGGCCCTGCGACAGGACGCATCGCTCTCGCGTCAGGACCGCATGAACAAGATGCAGCAGATCCACCAGAACACGACGCAGCAGGTCAAAGCTGTATTGAACGAAGAACAGCAAAAGAAGTACGACGACTTGCAGAGCAGAATGCGCCGCGGCTGGGAACGGCGAGGTGGTCAGGGCCAGACCGGGCAGAACAATCCGCCTCCGGATGCGGCGCCCCCGCAACAGTAATCACCTATACGAGGAGCGGGGAAGAAGAGGCGATCTTCTTCCCCTTTTGTCTTTAGGAGCGCATATGCCCTCGCAGGATGGTGACCGACGCTTTGGGCAAGGTGAAAACTGCATTCGGCCCGGCAGTCAGAGTCCGGCTTGTCGGTGGATCGTTGGGGTCGGGGTGACTGTTCGGGCCATCGGAGCGCCACACATACTGTTCGCTGCCGAAGCTCACCAGCTTGACCGGGCCGGCGAATTCGCTGTCTCCAAGTTCCATCCGCACTGCCTGCGCATTGCTTTGATCTTTATTCACTAACATCAGCGACCACTCGCCCTCGGGACGATGCACAGCATAGGCCGTAATTAGGGAATTTCCCGCCGCATCCTTCAAGTCACACGCCGCCGGGTAGAGACGATGCTCGCCCGCCCCGTGCCTTACCCATTCCAGATTGATCAGGCGGCTGGCATGGTACTGCGCCGTGTGGGTGCGGATTTGCAGCTTCTCATTGGCCACGAAGTTCCCATAGGTGGTGGAACCATGGCACCCGGGATGCAGCGGTTCCGGCTGAATGGGGGAATGGTAGTAGACCGCCCCGCCTGCACTGAGAAATGCTCCCACGCTGTCGGCCAGCCATAAAGCGGAGAAGATGTCGGTCATGGGCTGGGAGAGCGCGTAGGTCACGTTGCTCTCGGTATTCATCAGCGGAATGTTCTCTGGCAGGCCATCGGCGCGCCAGACTTCCAGGATGTGGCGCATAAGTTCCGGCTCGCGATAGAGATCGGTCCAGGTGATTTCGCAAGGCGGATAAGGATAGTGCTCAAAGGAGACGAAGGCCAGGTCGCCGAGGCGTCCACGCGCCTTCAGATAATCAACGAAGCGTCCCAGCCAGGAGGTGCGGCCTTGCGCGTCCGGCCAGACGCGGATATCTTCATTCACGCCTTCAAACACCGGGCCGCCCAGCTTCAGGTTGGGATCGACCTGGTGCAGGGCGGAAGCAAATTGCAGATAAAGCGCCGCATAATCTTCCGGCAGCATGTACTGGCCGTCGGGCTCCTCGCCCATTTCAACGTAGGAGATGGAATAGCCGCGCTTCTTCAGATAAGCCAGTTGCGCCGCCGCGTCCTCCGGCGTGCCATAAACCATGGCGATGGGCACCATGGCCGGCAATTTGTTGGTGATGCCGGAAGTAAAGAAGAGATCAAATCCGGTCTGGTCTCCCGCCTGCACATCCAGATCAGAGGTGGAGTGCCAGGGATCAATCGAGGAACAGTAAGTCGCTGTCTGGTTCTGGTCAGGGCGATGCTGCACGGCATCAATGAAGTCGCCGTTGTTGGCGAAGCTGCCGGCATAGATTTCATGAATGGCGTAGCCCAGAGAACTGCGGGGATCGCTGGCGTCATGGGTGCTACAAGTGCCGGATGACGCTGTCATCAGAATGCGCAGGAAGCGAGCAGCCATTGGCTCCCTCGCCAGCTGCAAGGTCTCGACTCCGCCGCGCCCCTGGGTGATGATCCCACCGGGGAAGGCGCTCCACACTCCGGAGGTAGGGCGCTCCATGGCATGTTCCCCCGTCCAATATTGCACCGTATATTGCGTGGCGAAGGGGTGGGCCCAGGCGATGCGCAGAACATTCAAGTTATGAACTGCGCCCAGGTCCACCACCACCCATTGCGGAAGCAGGGAATCGTCTTCTCCGGTGAACTTCTTACTTAAATAAGGATTGCTCTTCCAGTAGCTGGCCGGGTCGCCGTCGGTGATGCGCGAATAGCTGTGCTCGCTGCCGCCGTTGCGAGTGTGTCCCCGATGCGGCAGCGGGTAACCGAAAGAATCACGCAGAAATCCGGTGGGTTCCGCATTTCCCGTGAAGTAACCACTTTGGTGGACGGCATCGCTCCACGTGCCATTAGGGTTCCAGTGCCAGGCGGCGATTTGCAATTCGGTATTCAGGCGGTAGGTGATCGGTCCCCATCCGGCGGAGAGGCACTCCTTTACCATCTCCGGACTGTAGATGGTGTCCAGGATTTCGCCGTGCAGAATGTCCATGGAGCTGCCCAATGCCTGGTCGGGATCGAAGAGAATCGGCTTGGCCGCGATATTCACGCGCACGGTGGAAGGAGGCTGGGGCGGCGCGCCGGCCAGGCCCAGCAGATCTTTTGGGGCAAGAGACAGCGCCGCCGAAGTGGCTGCGGCGCTGAGAAATTCCCGGCGCGAAAGTGGAGGAATCTTCTTCGTCATCTCAGCGGCCCTCCCTGGAAATGGCCACGCAGCTTTCTTGCCGCAGCGCGGAACCATATTAAATCGTTTAATTAGAGGACAATGTGCGCCTAAGTCAAGCGAAACTTTGAGGGGGCTGAATTTTTTCCGGAGGGAAACACAAGTCCGGCATCCCCCAAAAGTGCTATAGGGCAGGCTGAATAGAACTCGTATTCTTATGCATGAGTTTGCGCAAGAAGCGGTGTCCCAGATTTGGAAAAGCTGTAATCCCTTGATGGATGCGGGTTTGCCAGAATTCTCATCTTTGGCATCGCAAATGCAATAAGAAACGCGAGTGCGAATCCCCATCGCCTCTGGAAGTTCTGTCTCCTCCCCAGGGACCACGCTTCCCATCTTTTTCAGGAGACCTGTATTGGCATGTTGAAAAAAGGGCTCTTCATTCTTGCACTCGCCATGCTGCTGCCTTTGGCAGCTATGGCGGACAGCAATCTGGACTTCAGCAACGTGGGGGGAACACTTTCGGGATCGAGCAGTGGTCTGACTCTGAGCGGATCAACCCTCACTGCCGTGGATAACCTGATCGGCGGCGGATTGATCGTGGGCTCAAACCTGGGTACCGTAAGCTTCACCACCGGCGCTCTTACCAGCGGGTCATTGCAGGCCGGCGGCGCTTTCGCGGCCGGCGGAAGCTTCGTGATCACAGGCAACGGCAGCAATGGTCTGGCGAACGGCGTGATTTTTAACGGCTCCTTCAGTTCACCTGTTACCTTGTCATTGATCACCATCGTTCCTGGCGCTACCTACGCCTATACGCTCGTGGGCACCATTACCGGTACTTTCTCGGATGGGACCGTGGCGAATGGCGTGACCGTGCAACTCAGTAACTTTCTTCCGACCTATTTCACCGGCTCTGCATTGAAGCTGGCCAGTGGCGACACCAATGTGGTGCCGGCTGTGGCCGTTCCGGAATATGGATCGCTCGGCATGATGTTTGCCAGCTTTGTGACCCTGGCGGGCGGTGTTTTCTGGAAGGTCAAAAACGGGGTGATTTCCTTAGGCTGAGATTCTCGTTTTTTCTTCTTCTTGAAGGCGTGAGCTTCCGCTCACGCCTTGGTTTTTTCCGGCGTCTTCCCCAATTTCCCCACTTCATCCCTTCGCCTGCTCCGGATTGTCTTTTGGCGATGGCCCCAGTACAATGCTCGCGGCCTGATCTTGTCGCCCATTAAAATAACGATTTTCTAATTTAGCGGGTTCGGCTTGATTCAGAGAGCGAAGGGGAGGACCTTCATGCGGCCATGGAAGCCTGCGCTGTTATGCCTGTTGTTGTGGAGTGTTTGCTGGGCCTGGGCGGGAGATACCATTCCCCGCGCGGCCTGGAAGCGGCCCCTCGGCTTGCCCCTCGAAAAAGCCGGCAGCGTGAAGCCGGCTCTTGCCTCCGGCATGATTGACGATGGCTATTGGCAAGGCGCCCCGGTGGGCGGATTCGGCTCCGGCACTTTTTCGCGCACCTATCGCGGCGACTTTGCCCGCTGGCATATCAAGGCTGGAATCCACAAATATCAGACGGTGTACGCCAACCAATTCGCGATGTATCAAAAGGCGGAGGGCGACACCGAAGCTGTGGCCCAGGTCCTGATGAACGGGCATCCCCGCGAAGGCAGCGGACTGGCCAGTTGGAAGTGGGATTATCCCGTGGGCGCCGGCGATTACTATTCGCTCTACCCCAAGTCCTGGTTCGACTATCGCTGGGAAAAATTCCCCGCCCATGTCACCCTCGAGCAATTCTCGCCGTTACTTCCCGACAACTACAAAGAGAGCAGCTATCCGGTGGCGGTCTATCGCTGGCACGCGGATAATCCCACGCAGAAAAATGTCACGGTTTCCATACTGCTCTCCTGGGACAATCTATTGGGGATTTTCCGGACCTTTTCCAACGATTTGAGCGGCGGCGTCGAGATCGGAAACTTCAATCGCTTTACCAGCAGCCAGGAGGGTGCGGCGGGAGAAATGAAAGGCATTATCTTCGACCGGGTGCGCCCCTCAGGCCAGGCGCAGGAGTGGGACGGACAATTCGCCATCGCCACCCTGGAAACGCCCGGCGTGGAAGTGAGTTACCAGACCACCTTCCGCACCGCCCAGGACGGCAGCGACGTCTGGACCCCCTTTGCCAAAGATGGCCGTCTGGCCAACAGCAATACCAGCTGGGAAAGTGGAGGCGAGAACCTGGCCGGCGCCATCGCGGTCCGCTTCACCTTGAAACCGGGAGAAAAGCGCACCGTGCCCATGGTGATTTCCTGGGACCTGCCGGTCGTGCAATTTGGTTCCGGCCGCCAATGGTACCGGCGCTATACCGATTTCTATGGGACGAGCGGCGGCAACGCCTGGCAGATTGCGCGCGACGGCTTGCGGAATGCCGCGAAATGGAGCGATGCGCTCGACACCTGGCAGGCGAAATACGCCGACGACGAATCCAAGCCGCTGTGGTATCGCGGCATGTTGTTCAATGAGATGTACATTCTGGCCGACGGCGGCTCGTTCTGGGGCCGTCCGGTGGGCGCTGATGCCAAAACGCCGGCAACGTTCTCCTTCATGGAATGTTTTGACTATCCTTTTTACGGGACGCTGGATGTGCGCTTTTATGGCTCCATGCCTCTGGTGAAGTTCTGGCCGGAGATCGATAAGCAGGAGCTGCGGCAGTTTGCCGACACCGTGCCACAAGACTTGCAGCAGAAGTCCATCTGGCAATGGAAGTCTGAGCAGGAAGGCAAGACGGTGTTGCGTCGACGCAAGACCAAAGGCGCGGTGCCGCACGATCTGGGTGTACCCCAGGGCGATCCCTTTACCTACCCCAACGAATTCGGCTGGCAGGACACCAATGGCTGGAAGGACCTGAACAGCAAATTTGTGCTCATGGTCTATCACGACTATGTGGCCACCGGAAAGAAGGACGTTGCCTTTCTGCAATACACCTGGCCTGCCGTGCAGGAAGCTTTGCAGTATCTGCGGCAGTATGACCGCGACGGCGACGGCATCCCGGAAAACGATGGCTATCCCGACCAGACCTACGATGTATGGGTGGTGCGCGGGGAAAGCGCCTACTGCGGCGGACTGTGGCTGGCGGCGTTGCGCGCTGCCGAAGAAATCGGCAAGGCCCTGGGCGATGCCCCGGCCGTTGCGCGCTACCATGACCTGTTTGCGCGCAGCCAGGCCAGCTACATCAAAAAGTTGTGGAACGGTCAGTATTTCAGTTACGACACCAAATCGGAATACCGCGACAACATTCAGGCGGACCAGCTTGCCGGGCAGTGGTATGCCGATATGTCCGGGCTGGGAGACCTGGTGCCCCGCGACATGCAGGCCAAAGCGCTGAAGAAAATTTACGACAACAATGTGTTGAAGTTCGCCAATGGCGCAATGGGCGCCGTGAATGGTATGGCCGCCGACGGCAGCATCATCAAGACCAACGAGCAGGTGCAGGAAGTCTGGATCGGCACCACGTTTAGTTTGGCCGCCACTCTGCTCAACGCCGGCATGAAAGAGGAAGCCTATCGCACCGCCTGGGGCGTTTACCACACCTCCTATGAAACCCAAGGCTACTGGTTCCGTACACCGGAAGCCTGGGAGATCGACGGACACTATCGCGCTTCGATGTACATGCGCCCAGCTGCTATCTGGGCCATGGAAATGGTGTCTCCGGCAAAATAGCTTCTGCTGCGTTGTGTCTTGGCGTAGTGTCAGGCCCTGGGAGTAAAGTGTGTCGAGATATCCGGCGTTTTTCTATGTTCTTCTTTTTTCGGTCTCCGCCCTGATGTTGCAATGTGGAGGCGGCGGTTCTACGACTCCCCCACCGGCCAGCGGCTGGACTTTGAGTTGGAGCGACGAGTTCAACGGCGCCGATGGTTCCGCGCCCGACTCCACGAAGTGGGGATACGATCTCGGCGGCGGCGGCTGGGGAAACAACGAACTCGAGTGCTATACCAACCGTCTGGAGAACGCCCAGGTCCAGGGCGGGAACCTGGTGATCAGCACTTTGCACGAGCCGTCCTTTCTTTGCTCGGACAATAATGTCCGCGACTACACCTCGGCGCGTCTGCTGACCAAAGGGAAATTCAGCCAGACCTATGGACGCTTTGAAGCGCGCATCAAAATTCCTGCAGGCCAGGGCATGTGGCCGGCTTTCTGGATGCTGGGCAACAACATCGACCTGGTGAGCTGGCCGGCATGCGGCGAAATTGATGTCATGGAGAACATCGGCCTCGAACCGGCCAAAATTTACGGCAGCATCCACGGCCCGGGATACATTGGCGGCGTGGGGCTGTCGCAGACCTATACCTTGAGCAGCGGAAATTTTTCGGATGATTTCCATGTCTACGCGGTGGAGTGGGAAAAGAACATCGTGCGCTTTTACGTGGACAGCGCTTTCTACGGCAGCTTCACTCCCAACCAGCTTCCGCAAGGGGCGGTGTGGGAGTTCGATCATCCCTTTTTTCTGATTTTGAATCTGGCGGTGGGAGGCGATTGGCCCGGCCCGCCCGACAACACCACCGTATTTCCCCAAACCATGCTGGTGGATTATGTGCGGGTCTATACCCGCTCTGGCTCCTAAGCGGTCTGTCCTGCGGTCATGCTGGCGGGAGAAGCTGATTTACACCCTCTCGACCCTCTGCTACATTGACGCCTCGGGCCGGCGGCCCGCAGGAGGCGTCCTTGCGCATCGATCTCTTCCGCATGGAGCGGACGCAGTGCCTATATGAGAACGAAGTGGAGTTCAACCTGTCGGAAAGCGGCGTCCTGCCGCTGAAGCTGGAAGAAATTCTGCAAGGCAAAGACCCTGCCGCCTTCTTCTCCCTGGCGATGAAATATCCCGAAGCCGACGGATCGCAAGCCCTGCGCGAGAACATCGCCGCCTGGTACGGGGTGACGGCTGAGCATGTGCTGGTCACCAACGGCGGGTCCGAGGCAAACTTCACCACCCTGTGGGGATTGCTGGAAAAGACGGAGCACGCCGCCGTCATGCTGCCCAATTACATGCAGGCGTGGGGACTGGCGCGCGCGTACGCGGGCAAGGCTGCCCCATTTCATTTGGTGGAGCGCCGTGAAAATGGTCAGCTGCGCTGGGCCCTCGATGTGGAAAGCTTGCGCAAAGCCGTGACCAGGAAGACCGGCCTTATCGTGGTCACCAATCCCAACAATCCTACCGGCTCCGTCCTGAATAGCCAGGAAATGGACGAGATCGTTCGCATTGCCCGCCGCGCCAACGCGTGGTTGCTGGTGGACGAGATTTATCGCGGGGCCGAGGTGAGCGGGCCGATTTCTCCCAGCTTCTGGGGACGGTATGACAAGGTGATCGTAACTTCAGGCTTATCGAAAGCTTTTGGTGCGCCCGGGCTGCGCATTGGCTGGATTGTCGCGCCGCCGAAGACCATCGCCAAATTGTGCCAATACCGTGACTACACCACGCTCACGCCAACCCTGCTCTCCGATCGCCTGGCCCGCGTGATGATGGAGCCGGAACGGCGGGAAAAAATCCTGCAGCGGACACGAAGCATCATACGGCGTAACTTGCCCAGGCTTGAGGCGTGGATTCGCGCCCACGACATCTTTACCTATATTCCGCCCCAGGCCGGAGCCATCGCTTACGTGCGCTACAAGCTGCCTATTTCTTCGGCCGCATTGTTTGACAAATTGCGCAAAGAATATTCCGTGCTCATCACTCCCGGCGACCACTTTGGGGCGGGAAAGTACATTCGCATGGGATTCGGCTACGACGTGGATTACACCTTGCGGGGACTGTCGCGGGTGGATGAGGCCTTCGCGGAATTAGGCCGGCGTGGGAAACCGGCTCGCGCCGCAGTTAAGCGGCGTGGCGCGGCATAGGGTAGTTGTGTGGAGCGGACACTGCTGTCCGTGCGATGATGATGTTGTGCAGAATTTGTAAGGAATCAACAGGGTCCGGGCCACGCGGGCAAGAGTGCCCGCGCCACAGTTCTCATTTTCCACCCCGAACCACCCAGGGACAGCCGCCCCTACACATGGGGTGAACTAAATCTCAATCCGTTCGCCGCGCTGGGATGCCAGCGCCCGTTCCATCACCAGCGATGCTGCCGCAACATCCTGCACGCCCACGCCGGTCAGGTCGCAGACAATAAACTCCTCTTTTGAGGTCCGTCCTAGTTTGCGTCCTGCAATGATCTCGCCCAGCTCGACCACTTTGTCCTGAGGAATTGCGCCCTGCGCGACCGCGTGATGAATTTCGCCGATGCGCAGGCATTGCGCGATGCTGTCGGCCACAATCTTGTCTGCGCGCCCCAGGACTGCGACATCCAGTTCCTGCTTGTCCGGCCCGTCCGAACCAACCGCGATCACGGTGGCATTGGAGCGTAGCCAGTCCGCTTGCAGCAGCGGCGTGCGGCTGGCGGTCACGGTAATCACCAGGTCGGCGGGGGCCACAGCTTCCCGCGCCGTGTCGGCGACGGCAAAATTGCAGGCCGAGATGCCTGGACGCCGGCTCAATTCCTCCGCGCAGGCCCACGCCTTGCCGGCATCCCGCCCCCAGATGCGGACTTCCTGAAACCGGCGTACCCGCGCCAACATTTCCACTTGATGACGCGCCTGTCCGCCGGTGCCAAGGATGGCGATGGTGGAGATTTTCTCCGGCGCAAGATATTTTGCCGCCACCGCGCCGGCGGCGCCGGTGCGCAGGTCGGTGATGAATCCGTTGTCGAGCAGGAAGGCGGCGGGCGCGCCGGTGCGGGCCTCGAACACCACCACCATACCGTCGTTGGCGGGCCGTCCCAATCCGGGGTTGCCAGGAAATCCTGAGACCATCTTCACGGCGTAATAAGGACCGTGGTGCAGATGGCCGGCTTTAATGTGGATTTCCCCGCGCTGCTCGGGGACGTCGAGATGAATGACGGCGGGCAATTCTGCCTGCCCGCCCGAGTAAGCGGAGAACGCCCGCTCCACCGCCTGGATGCAGGCGGAAGGGTCGAGCAGCTCGCGAATGTCGGTTTCCCGTAAGACCAGAACTGCGCGGTCTGTAGTTTCGTCCGGCCCGGCCTGATCGCCCATGTCTGTTACCCTGCGGGACAGAGTATCATTCGTGCTCTTCCACCGCCGGTGCCTTGTGGCCGCGCTCGCGCCAGCCTTCAATGATCAGGTACAGCACGGGAATGAAGAACAAGTTCAGGATGGTCGACATGATCATGCCGCCGAACACGGTGGTGCCCACCGAGTGGCGTCCTTTTTCCCCTGCACCGGAAGCGATGAGCAGCGGCACCACGCCGAGAATGAAGGCGAACGAGGTCATGAGAATGGGGCGCAAGCGGATGCGCGCCGATTCCACGGCGGCTTCGATCAACGGCATGCCGCGTTGCCGCAGCTGCTCGGCAAATTCCACGATCAGAATGGCGTTCTTACTGGAGAGGCCGACCAGCATGACCAAACCGATCTGGCAATACACGTCGTTCTGCAGGCCGCGCAGCATCTGGCCAATCAAGGCGCCCAGCAGCGCCATGGGCACGGCCAGCAGCACGATGAAGGGCAGCACGAAGCTCTCATACTGCGCGGAAAGCGTCAGGTACACCACCAGCGTGCCCAAGCCGAAGAGCAGGAAGGCGGTATTGCCGGAGGCCAATTCTTCCAGCGATAAGCCGGTCCAATCAAAGCTGAAGCCCTGCGGCAACACTTTCCGGCTCAGCTCTTCCATGGCGGCAATGGCCTGGCCGGAGCTGAATCCGGGTTTGGCCGAGCCGTCAATCTCCGCGGAGCGGAACAGGTTGTAGTGGCTGATGACCTGCGGCGTAGTGGTCTGCGTAATGGTGACCAGATTGTCCAGCGGCACCATGCCGCCCGCGTCCGAGCGCACATAGAACTGCTTCATATCGCGGGACTGGGTACGGAATTGCTTGTCCGCCTGCACATACACACGATAAGAGCGCTGATTGAAGTTGAAATCGTTGACGTAGGCTGAACCCATGTAGACGCCCAGCGTGTCGGTGATCTGCTGCAAGGGAACGCGCAGGCTCTTGGCTTTTTCGCGGTCAATGGTGACCAGGAACTGCGGATCATTGGCCGTATAAGTCGAGAGCAAACCGGTCAATTGGGGGTGCGCATTGCCCTGGCGCGCCAGTTCCTGCGTTACGTTGGCCAGCTCTTCCAGAGAGTGGCCGCCCTGGTCCTGCACCTCAAACTGGAAGCCGCCGAATTGTCCTAATCCTTGCACGGCAGGCGGTGGGAAGGGAAACACTAAGGCGCCGTTGATGCTGAACAACGGACCGCGAATACGGTCAATCACGGCATCGGCGGTGTGCTTTTCTCCCTCGCGTTGGGAGTAGGGCTTTAAGGTAACGAAGATGATGCCGCGGTTCGGCGCATTACCCCCGAAGCTGAAGCCGGAAATGGCGAAGAACCCGGAAGCTTCCGGTGTGTCCTTAATCAGGGCGTAGATCTGGTCTTCAATTTCCCGCGTGTATTGCAGGGAAGCTCCCGAGGGCGACTGCACGATAATCATGAAGTAACCCTGGTCCTCGTTGGGGACGAAGCCTTTGGGCACGCGCTGAAAAACATAATAGGTGAGTCCCAGGCCGGCGATAAACAGGATGACCGCCACCAGGCGGAAGCGCAGGAAGGAGCGCAGCGCTCGGCGATAACCTTCCGTGAAGGCATTCAGCACTGAGTCGACGCGTTTGAAGAACCAGTTCTTTTCCCCGTGCTTCTTGCCCAGCAGCAAGGCGGACAAGGCCGGAGTCAGGGTCAACGCATTGAATGCGGAAATGGCGATGGAGAAGGCGATGGTCAGCGCGAACTGGCGGAACAGGATGCCGGTGGTGCCGGGGAAGAAGGCGACCGGCACGAACACCGCCACCAGTACGAGTGACGTAGCAATGACGGCGCCGGCCACTTCTTTCATGGCGGCCGAAGCGGCTTTTTTGGGGTTGTGCTCGCCCTCTTCCAGGTGGCGCTCGATGTTCTCGATGACCACGATGGCGTCGTCCACCACCAGGCCGGTGGCCAGTGTGATTCCGAACAGGGTCAGGGTGTTGATGGAGAAGCCGAGCAGCTTGACGAAGGCGAAGGTGCCGATCAGCGAAACCGGAATGGTGACGGCGGGAATGACCGTGCTGCGCCAGTCTCCCAGGAAAATGAAGATCACCAGAATGACCAGGATGATGGCTTCCACCAGCGTGCTGAGCACGTCGTTGATGGATTCGCCCACCGCCTCGGTGGTGTCGAAGGCGTTCTGGTAGATCATGCCCGGCGGGAACCGCTTAGAGAGGCGTTCCAGTTCGGCCAGGGCCAGCCGGTCGACTTCCAGCGCGTTGGCGTTGGAAAGCTGGGTCACGCCGATACCGACGGCGTTGTGACCGTTAAATACCAGCTCCGAGCTGTAGTCTTCCGCCCCCAGTTCGGCGCGGCCCACATCTTTCAGGCGGACCAGGGTGCCGTCGGCATTGGTCTTCAGGATGATATTTTCGAATTCGCGCGGCTCGGTCAGGCGGCCAATGGCCCGCACGCTGATCTGAAACTGTTGAGTTTCCTGGATGGGCGGTTGTCCCACCTGGCCGGCGGCGACTTCCACGTTCTGCTCTTGCAGCGCACTCACCACATCGGGAGCGGTCAGGGCGCGCCCCGCCATGCGCACCGGGTCGAGCCACAAGCGCATGGAATATTTGCGCTCTCCGAAAATGATGACGTCGGCCACGCCGGGAACGCGTTTCAGCGCGTCCTTGACGTAGACATCGACGTAGTTGCTCATGAAGAGCGGATCATAGCGCCCGTCGGGCGAATAGATGGCCGCGCCAAATACGAAATTGTTGGACGCTTTGGTGACGGTGACGCCGGTGGCCTTCACGGCGGCGGGCAAGCGCGCCTGGGCGGTGTTGACGCGATTCTGTACGTCCACCGCGGCCAGGTCGGGATCGCGGGTCAGGTCAAAGGTCACCGTGATGGTGCTGACCCCGTCATTGCCGCTGCTGGAGGTGATGTACTTCATGCCCTCGGCGCCGTTGATCTGTTGCTCGAGCGGCTGGGTGACTGCCGTTTCCACGGTCTGGGCGCTGGCGCCGACGTACACGCTGGTGACCGTGACTTGCGGCGGCGCCAGAGTGGGGAACTGTGAGATCGGCAGAGTCGGAATGACGACCGCGCCCGCCAGGATAATCAGCAGCGAGCAGACTGTGGCGAACACCGGCCGGTGAATGAAAAAGTCAACAAACATGCACTATGCCCTTATGACTGCAAGACTCTTGATGCGTCGTACTGCGGCTGCTGGGGTGCGAGAAGCAGAAATCAGCCCTGAGGGATCACGACGGGCATGCCATCTACCAGGAACTGCGTGCCGGAAACGATGATCTTTTCTCCCGGCTTGATCCCATCGAGGACGGCATAGTTGTTGCCTACCGTGTCGCCGATGTGCAACGGCCTCTGGTGTGCGATGGTCTTGCCGTTCTGCTCTTCGGCCACGAACACGAAGTATTGATCGCCGATGCGCGATACCGCCAGCACCGGGACCACGGGCTTCTGCTCGGTGCCCCAGATGATGCGGGCGCGGATGAACTGCGCGGTGCGCAGGCGGTCATTGTTGTTGGCGATCTGCGCCTTGGCGAGGACGGTCTGGGTGGTGTTGTCCACCTGCGGAGAAATGAAGGTAATCTTGCTGTCGGCCACCACCGTGCCGCTGGCATCCACCACCTGTACGGGCAAGCCCAGCTTCAATTGCCCGGAGCGCTCCACCGGAACGTAAATGTAGACTTCCAGGCTACCTGGTTTATCCACGGTCGTGAGCAGGGTGGAACTGGTGACACGATCGCCCACGCGTACCGGCACGTCGCCGACGATGCCCGAAGTCGGGGCCACCACGCGATAGTAGTGCAGCTGGACCTGTTGTTCGCTGACCTGGGCTTCCAGCGCATGCAGCTGGGCCTGGGCGGCATCCAGAGCGCTCTTGGCCTGGTCAAATTCCTGCTTGCTCACCACGCCGGCCGCGTACAGGCCGTTGGCGCGGTCGTACTGTTGCTGCGCCCACTGTAGATTGGCAATCTGGGCGGCGCGGCTGCTCTCCTGGCTCTTTACCGTGGCTTGCTGCTTCAAGGGGTCGATCTGCAACAGAGGCGCGCCGGCGGCAACCCGCGAGCCCGATTTCACATAGATCTGGGTGATCTGGCCGTCCACCTGGGGCATGATTATTGCCGAATCCCGTGATTTCAGCGTTGCGACATACTCCGTCAGATCATGCACCGGGACCTGCTGGGCCACCTGCACTTTGACCGGGATGCCACCCGGGGCCTGCTGTTCGCCGGTGGCCTTTCCGCTGCTGCAAGCGGAACCTGCCGCCAGCATCAGAGCCAGACCCAGACTTAGCCCCAACTGGTAATACTTGTGCACGCCTTTGCCGTCGCGAGACTTTGCGTAAATCGCAGTATTCATTCGTTAAGTACCTTAGAATTAGTGAGTTAAAAGCAGTCTTGTGAAAAACGGAGTGACCCTTGCCCCGTTAGCAAAATCTTAGTGTAGTTTGATTCGCCGCTTCTAGGGTTGGACTCGAAAAATTGCGCAAGGACAGCGACCGTGGCAGGAATTCCAAAGGAAGGGAGAAAGGAGACTTAGCGTTTACGCGGCCGTGCGGCCTTTTCCAGGTGCCGCTCTTCCGTGGCCACAGCAAGGTACAGCACGCCGAAGGCCGCAATCACGAAACTCGCTACTAAAACCATACGCCCACTCCAGATGGCCTGAATCTATCCGCAAGGCTGGTTTGCAGCAAGTAACCGAGGTACTGGGTGGGCCCGGGAAGCTGTGCTTGTCCCGGGGGGATTTCGTTTCGGAAACCCCAGTCCGGCCTCGCTTCCCGCAGTGGGCGCCCCCTCCAGGATCGGCAACCCGCTCTGCTACATTGGGGGGGCCATGAAATCGAGCCGCAGCTTTGCCAGCGACAACAACGCCGGAGTTCATCCCGCAGTTTTGCAAGCCATCGCGCGGGTGAACCAGGGGCATGTTCCCGGATATGGGGATGATCCTTACACCGCCGCCGCCGTCCGCAGGTTTGAACAGCTCTTTGGGCGCGAGATTGCCGTTTTCTTCGTGTTCAATGGCACTGCTGCCAACTGCCTGGGCCTGCAGGCGCTGACCCAGCCCTACCATGCCGTGATCTGCAGCGAAGGCGCACATATTAATACCGACGAGTGCGGCGCTCCGGAAAAGTTTACCGGCTGCAAGCTGCTGCCTATCCCCACGCGTGAAGGCAAGTTGACCGTGGAGTCGGTGGCCGCGGCCTACCATGGCATCGGCGATCAGCACCATGTGCAGGCCAAAGTCATTTCTATTACCCAGGCGACAGAGGTTGGCACGGTCTACGGTCTGGAAGAAATCCAGGCCCTGGCCCGCTTTGCCCACCAGCGTGACATGTATCTGCACATGGATGGGGCGCGCATCGCCAACGCCGCGGTCAGCTTGGGCGTTAGCTTGCGCAAAATGACGCGCGACGCCGGGGTCGATGTGCTTTCTTTCGGGGGCACCAAGAATGGCGCGCTGGCCGCCGAAGCGGTGGTCTTCTTTGACCGCCGGCTGGCCCACGATTTCCTCTATCGCCGCAAACAGGGCATGCAGCTGGCTTCCAAGATGCGGTACATCGCGGCGCAAATGGATGCGCTGCTCACCGGCAAATTATGGCAGCGTAACGCCGAGCACTCGAACCGCATGGCCCGCCTTCTGGAGCAGGAACTCAGCCGCATCCCGCAAGTCGAGATTGCCTATCCAGTGCAAGCTAACGGAGTGTTTGCCTGCATCCCGCGCCCTGCCATCGCCCGCATCCGCAAACAGTATTTCTACTATGTTTGGAACGAAGAGCAGAACATGGTGCGTTGGATGTGTTCCTTTGACACTACGGAAGAGGATGTGCGGCAGTTTGTCGAGCTGGTGGCGAGCGCGGTAAAAAAATAGCTCCTGGTTGTCTTTTGCCAGGGGTTCGAATAAATTGAGCTTTCCCCCGGGGCTTCTCATTTCAGCAAACCACAGGAGTGGCCATGGACAGGATCCGGTGTTTGGGCATCCTTATTGTAGCGCTGGCCCTGAGCGGTGCCTTGGTGAGTTGTGGGCACGAACAACAATTGGTTTCCCTCAAGATTGAGCCGGATGCGCAAACTTTCGGGGACGCGACCATTCCAGTCAGTGCCAATGCCGGGGCGACGGCGCAGCTTCGCGCCCTCGGAACTTACATCCACCCCCCGGTCACCAAGGACATCACCAACCAGGTGACCTGGGCGTCAAGCACTCCCGACATGGTCACGGTGGACGCGCACGGACTCATCACGGCCACCGGCCTGGCCTGCGGCACAACCCTGATCAGCGCGACCGTGACCACTAACAGTAGCGCGGGAAATATCTCGTCCTCGGGCGCCATCGTCACCGATTCCATGAGCGCTTCGGTGGTTTGCTATACGGGGAATTAGCCGGCCCGGAAGGTGTGGACTAGGCCAGGGAGTCGTCGAGAATCTGCTGCAGCGACGGTTTGTGCTTCTCGGCTTGTTTCTTCCGCTTATTGGGGACAACCTGTTCCGGCGGGGGCGCGCCAATTCTCTCCCGCGCCAACGCCTTCACCGCCTCCACCGCGCGGAAGGCCTTTTTCTTTTTCCGTTTTCCCGCCATGCCTCATCTTGCCATAGCCGGGGGGAAGGGAACTGTAATAATCTAAAGCTGAACTGCAGCGATGACCAAAGGTCATAATTATGGATGAGCGCGATTTCTTCGACGAGCGTACCGACCGCAAACCTGCCACACTGAATTGTCCTCATTGCCGCCAGGCGGCGGAATATGAAATTACCTGGCTGGTGCGCACCAAGAAGCGCCAGATTCCCGGCCGCGCCGATGATCGCGACCGCGCCAAATTCGCCAAGGCCCGTTCTTATATGTTGCGCAAAGATGACATGATGGCCTGCAAGAACATGCGCTGCCGCAAGCGCTTTGAGATTTCCGGGGTGCAGTCGGTGGTCTTTACCGAGTAGCTGCGGCGCAGGGGCGGTCTCCCCCGAAATGTTCCCGAGTCATATCAGCGCGGCGGCGCACCGCGCCAGGGCGCGGCGCTGATTTATACTATCCCGTTTGCCCGTGGAGCTACCGTGAAGATTCTCGTCTGCATGAAGCAGGTCCCGCAGAAAGACGCTCCCCTCAAGCTCAACGAATCAGGGGCGTGGATCCGTGAAGATGTTTCCTACGAAGTAAACGAGCCCGACGCTTATGCGTTGGAGGAGGCCCTCCGCCAAAAGGAGAAACATGGCGGCGAGGTGGTCGTCATCACTTCCGGCCCCACGCGGGCCGGGCAGGTGTTGCGCGAAGCCTTGGCCAAAGGCGCGGACCGCGCCATTCACCTGGAAGACAACGCCTTTGTCGGACTGGACGCTTTCAATACCGCGCGCGCCTTCGCCGAGGCCATCAAAGACGAAAAATTTGACCTGATTTTTACCGGACTGCAGTCCGATGACTACGGCTATGCCCAGACCGGAGTGGTCTTGGCCGAGCTGCTGGGCTGGCCGCATGCCACTATCATCATGCAGATTGAAAAGACCGATGGCGGCATCCAGGTGAAGCGGGAACTCGAAGCCGGCTACTTCCAGTTTGTGGATATGCCGCTGCCCGCCGTGCTTACCATTCAGTCCGGCATCAACAAATTGCGCTACGCCACGCTCATTGGGATCAAGCAGGCCAAGAACAAGCCGCTGCGCAAAGTGACCCTGGCGGAAGTGCAGGCGGTCCTGGGCCCGAACCTGCAGAAGATTGAAAAGCTGTACGTCCCGCAAAAGACCAAAAATACGGAATTTCTGCAAGGTCCGGCCGCGGAAGTGGCCAAACAGCTGGTGGAGAAGCTGCGCAACGAGGTCCGCGTCCTGTAAGCCCTGGTCTGCCCCGTCGGTGATGCGGGTCACAGCAATGACCTTGGACGCCCGCCATACTACCTGCGACGTCCCCCCGGGACTCAGGAGGCATTATGGCCGAAGCGGCAAATAAGTCGGAAGACAGGGCCGAAGATAAGCTGGAATGCGGCAAGGCTCTCTCGATTGTGGGCGGGGTATTGTGGGTGGCCGCTTTCCTGGTGATTTTCTTTTTGCCCGCGGGCTTGCGGCACGGGCATCGGGAAGGTTTCCTGATCATGATTGCCGCGCTGTTTGGGGTGGGACTGGTGCTGATCATCGGGGGCCGCGTAATGCGCAGACAATTGCAGGAAGAATAAGCGCAAAACGTAGCCCAGACGCTCGCACGGAGAACGGAAACTATTTTTATGTCCAGCATCCTGGTAGTGGTGGAACAACGCGAAGGCAAACTCAACCGTGTTTCCCTGGAAACGCTGGCGGCCGGCCAGGCGCTGGCGGCCGATACAGGATGGACTCTGGAGGCCGCGGTCGTGGGCAACGGGGTGTCGGGTGTGGCCGGGGAAATCGCCGGCCAGAAGCTGGCCAGGGTCTATGCCATCGAATCGGCCAAGCTGGAGCCGTACACCCCAGACGCTTTTGCCGCCGCGCTCAAGCAGCTTCTGGAAACCAAGCAGCCCAAGCTGGTGTTGATGCCGCACACCTATCAGGTGCGCGATTTCATTCCCAAGCTGGCCACCTCGCTGGGTCGTACCGTGATCAGTGACTGCATTGCCTACAAGAAAGACGGGGACAAACTGGTTTTTACCCGGCAGATGTTTCAGGGCAAATTGGCCGCGGACGTGAGTTTTACCTGCGACGCTCCCTGGTTCGTGACCTTTCAGAATGGCGCCTTTCGCGCGGACAAAGTGGAAGCCGGAGCTTCTGCCGCGGCGATCGAGACCGTGAACCCCGCCATTGCCGATGGCGTGATTCGCAACCGGCCGCAGGAAGTCTTTAAAGAAGCCAAGCAGGCCGTGGACCTGACCCAGGCGGACATCATTGTCTCCGTCGGTCGTGGAATCAAAGAGCAGAAGAATGTCGAGCTGGCCAAGCAGCTGGCGGAAGCGCTGGGCGGAGAGATTGCCGCATCGCGTCCCATTTGCGACGCCGGCTGGCTGCCCATGGACCGGCAGATTGGCTCGTCCGGGCAGACGGTCGCGCCGAAACTTTACCTCGCCCTCGGCATCAGTGGCGCTATTCAGCACATTGTCGGCATGAAGGGCTCGCGGGCGATCGTGGCCATTAATAAGGATTCCGAAGCCCCGATTTTCGAGATCGCCGACTACGCCGTGGTGGGCAATCTCTTTGACATCGTCCCCCCGCTGATCGAGGAAGTGAAGAAGGCAAAGGGGTAACATTCTTTAAATTGACCATTATTTTGACCATAGATATAATTAATGGTCATGAGCGACATTCCAATTTCCGAATTCAAGGCCAAATGTCTGGGCCTGATTGAGCAAGTGCACAAGACCCGCCAGCCTTTGCGCATCACCCGCCATGGCCGTCCGGTCGCCGAAGTCATCCCCGCCGGTCCGGACCGTACCCGCAATTTTGTCGGTGACATGGTAGGGACTGGGAAGATTGTCGGCGATATTCTCTCGCCGGTGATTGAGCTGGACGAGATCGAGGCCTATCGCGATTGAAACTCCTCCTCGACACGCATATTTGGCTGTGGAGCAAGTTGGAGCCGCGCCGACTGGGGCGAAGAGTGACGGCGGAGTTGTCGAACGTGGACAATGAGCTGTGGATTTCGCCGGTCAGTGTGTGGGAGGCATTGGTCCTCATGCAGAAAGGCCGGGTGCGCGTGGAAAATCCCTTCGCGTGGGTAGATCGAGCGGTGGAGCAGCTCCATGAAGCGCCATTGACTCGCGAGATTGTAAGCACTGGCCTGGCATTGCCGCTGGCGCATGCCGATCCAGCGGACCGCTTTCTGGCGGCCACCGCCAAGATATTGAAGTTAACCTTAGTCACAGCGGACCAGCGTCTGCTGGGATGGGGTGAGATTGCCAGCTTGGCGAATCGCTAGATTCCGAAAACGCCGTATTTGCAGACCACTCGCGGCCCCGCTTCGCTGAATTTACCGCCTCCGTATATCATAGGCAGTTGTCCAGGCTGAGTTTGGGTGATCCGTGCAATCCGTGGCGAATAAGTTTTTTCGCGAACTGCCGAGTGCCAAATGCTGATCTTCCGTAAACCGCTTGCAGGTGTAGACCGTCCGCAGATGCCGGCGGACGTCGTCATCGTTGGTGGCGGGCCTGCGGGCATGGCCTGCGCCCTGCGCCTGGCTCAGCTCATCGATGAGCACAATGCGAAAAATCCCAGCGCTACGCTCAGCAAAGAAAATATCTACGTCTTAGAGAAAGCCCGCGAAATCGGCCAGCACTGCCTTTCCGGGGCCTTGCTCGATCCACGCTCCCTGCGCGAGCTGCTTCCGGATTTTGCGAAAGAAGCGCCGCTTGACGCCGAAGTTACCCAAGAAGCCGTCTACTTCCTGACCGAAAAGAGCAAGTTCAAGCTGCCGATCACCCCTCCGCCCCTGCGCGATCACGGCAATTACGTCATCTCGCTGAACAAGTTTGTGAAGTGGCTGGGCGCGAAGGTGGAGGAGACCGGCATCACGGTATTCACCGGGTTCGCGGGGTCGGAGCTGCTCTTCGACGGCAACCGCGTGACCGGTGTGCGCACCGACGACAAGGGAGTCGATAAAGAGAACCGTCCCAAGTCGAACTTCGAGCCGGGATATGACTTGCAGGCGAAGGTGGTCATTCTTGCCGAGGGGCCGCGGGGTTCGCTGACCAAACAGCTGGTCGCCAAGCTGGACCTGATGAAGAACGCCAACCCGCAGACCTACGGCATCGGCGTTAAGGAGCTATGGGAGGTGCCGTCCGGGCGCATTGCTCCCGGAGAAGTCATCTACACCATGGGCTGGCCCCTGACCACACAGGAATACGGCGGCGCTTGGATCTACGGCGGCCAAGACAACATCGTTTCTCTCGGCTTCGTCACCGCGCTCGAGTATCCCGATCCGCGGCTGGATCCGCAGCGCGTCTTGCAGGAATTCAAAAAGCACCCGCACATCGCTCATTTGCTCGAAGGCGGCAAGATGATCCGTTATGGCGCGAAGTCGATGCCCTACGGAGGATGGTGGTCGCTGCCGCCGCTGGCCGGCGACGGCTGGATGCTGACCGGCGATTCCGCCGGCTTCTTGAACTCGGCCCGCCTCAAGGGCATTCATCTGGCCATCAAGAGCGGCATGCTGGCGGCGGAGACGGCGTTCGAAGCCCTGAAAAAAGATGATACCTCTGCGGCCACACTCGGCCAGTTTCAGGGCAAGGTGGAATCCAGCTGGATCAAAGAAGAGCTATGGAAGGTGCGCAACTTCCATCAGGGTTTTGCGCATGGACTGCTGCCCGGACTTTTTCATGCCGGGTTGCAGCAGGTCACCGGCGGCCGCGGGTTGTACGCGCGTTATCCCAACCGTTCCGGCTACGAACACATGCGGAAGCTGGCGGAGTTGCCCGCCGATGGCGGCGCCCAGGCCCACTTGCTGGGCCCCGCGAAAGGCGATGGCAAGCTTACCTTCGACAAGCTCACCGATCTCTACCACTCCGGCACCAAGCACGAAGAGGACCAGCCCGCGCACCTGGTGATCCACGATATCAACATCTGCAATACGCGTTGTGTAAAAGAATTCGGCAGCCCTTGCCAGAACTTCTGTCCCGCCAATGTCTATGAGATGGTGGATGATCCCGCGCAACCGAATGGCAAGCGCATCAGCCTGAATCCCTCCAATTGCGTGCACTGCAAGACCTGCGACATCGCCGATCCCTACCAGATCATTACCTGGGTCCCGCCCGAGGGCGGTGGCGGCCCAAACTACGATGGCATGTAATTTCGCTTCACCTGCGATATGCTTCTTGGCCGAGGATGACGCCATGAGATTGACTCGCACTCTGTTTCGCACATTGCTGATTGCTTTCGCTGCAGTAAGCGCCTATGCGCAGGGCCCCACCGTCACCATTCCCTCCACCGGGTTTACCGGCCTCGACAACTACCGCGCCTCGAAAATCGCGGTCTTCACCAATGACTACGGGCAACTGGCCCGCTATCGCGAGGCGGACGCCCAGTTGCCCGCCCCCGCTGCGGGCGAAAATCGCGTGGTGTTCTTCGGCGATTCCATCACCGATACCTGGAAGCTGGAGACCTATTTTCCCGGCAAGCCCTATGTGAACCGCGGCATCGGTGGACAGACCACCTCGCAGATGTTGGTGCGTTTTCGCCAGGACGTGATCGACCTGCAGCCGAAAGTGGTGGTGATCCTGGCCGGCACCAACGATATCGCGGGCAACACCGGGCCCATCCAAAATCAGGACATCGAAGCCAACCTCTCCAGCCTGGCCGAGCTGGCCCGCGCGCACGGTATCCGTGTGGTGTTTTCTTCGGTGCTTCCGGTGCACAACTACACCGAGAAGTCGAAGGACTTCTTCGCGCAGCGCCCCGGCGCGCGAATTTTGGAGCTGAATGCTTGGCTAAAGGAATACTGCGCCAAGACCGGCGACCTGTATCTCGACTACTTCTCCGCCATGGTGGATGACAAGGGCATGCTGAAGCGGGAACTGGCCGACGACGGCCTGCATCCCAACGATGCCGGGTTCAAGATCATGGCGCCCATGGCGGAAGCGGCCATTCACAAGGCTATAAGTTCAAAATAATCCCGCCCTGCGTTTTCTCCACGAGGGTGCCCTGTCCTTGTGTCTGCGTACTGGGCAGACACAGGGCGGGGCTTTTGATTTTGAGCCCTTGAAGATAGGAAATCGAGAGTCAGCATCCCCACCCTGTCCCAACCGCGTGGCCAGAGTGGGGATGGCGACACGAAACCCAGGATCAGTGGGTGAAGGAGAAATTCAACCCTGTGGTGAGCAGGATGTCGTTTTTGCGTTTTCCCTCCGGCGGATTGGTCACGTAAATATCGCTGAAGGAGTTCTGCCAGCCCAGCCACTTGCTGATTTTGGTGACCGTGCCGAAGTTGAAGGCGGCGCGGTATTCGCCGCTATTGTTGAAGTCGGGATAGAAATAGAGCTTTTGCGTCAGCACGGTGGCCGCGCCCAGTTTTTTCAGGAACTCTTCGCCCAGGGTGGCGGCGGCGAAGTTGCGGCTGAAGGTGGTGTAGTTCTCCCGCGTGTAGTTGATGCCGCCGAGGAAGTCGAGCGTGGTGCGGTCGCTCTTGATGGCGTGGAAGCCAAGACCGCCGCTCAATACGGAACGGATATCCAGGGCCTGCAGGGCATCGCTCTGGAAGTCGGCCGCGCCAAAGCCGAACAACTTCTTGGTCAGGTCGCGGTCATAGCGCGCGCCACCCTGCACCGCGTTGGCCGTGGTCGAGGGAACCGCCCCAGGCGCGTCGTTGGTGGAAAACACCGAGTTGGCATAGAGTCCCAGATGGTCGCGCAGTGTCTTGCGGTCGGCGGTGAAGGCGAGAGCCAGATTTTTGGTTTCGCTGTTGCCGCGCGTCAGGGCAAAGCTCACGTTCGCGCCCCCCGCCCATCCTTCCAGCAGCCCGGGATGCAAGGTTTTCTGGTACGCCGCTTCTTCCGCCGGGTTGCGGATGAAGGCCACCGCATCCTTTTGTACCGGCACCGCGCCTTTGGCCGAGGATTCCACTTCCAGCGCCCCATCCGTGGTCTTTACCGGTCCCACCACGGTTTCGCCACCCTTCACGCCCACGTTGAGCTGCTGGGAGGAGGTGATCTCCTGGATGGAGCCATATTGGATGGTGACGTCCCCGGCATATTCAGTTTTGAGGACCAGGGTGGCGCCATCCGATTTCACGACCGTGCCGGTGATCCGGTCTCCGTTCTTCAGCACAATCTGGTCCGCGAACAAAGTCGCGGGAAGGAGGGAAAGCCCGAACACGATCGCTGCAAGACATCTCAACATACTGCTTCTCCTGGTAGAAAAATTGCTGCTTCTTAACATTAAGAATTTTGGGGAATGTTCTTCAATCTAAATTTTGTCGCAATTTGCTACAGGCGGTGAAGGTCCGTGATGAAGTGAGATGCAACGATGGCGGATTTTGCCGCATTCAGATCGACAATTTGATGATTCATCCCCCTGCAATACAATTGAAAAGATGCACTTTCAGGATTTGTTACGGGGGGCAGAAGTTCTTGCCCAGAGCGGAAACCCGCAGGTTGGCGGTCTGGAATACGATTCCCGCCGCGTGCAGGCGGGAGACGTGTTTGTGGCCATGCACGGCGAGACCAGCGATGGGAACCGCTTTATTGACAAAGCCATTGCCGCGGGAGCAGTCGCCGTAGTCACGGACTCCGCTGAAGAGCAGCCGCGCCCCACTGTGGCCTGGGCGCAGGTGCCGCACGGACGGCGCGCCCTGGCGCGCTTGAGCGCAAACTTCTATAAACAGCCGGCCGAGCGCCTGGCAGTGACCGGCATTACCGGCACCAACGGCAAAAGCACTACAGCATTTCTCCTCGAATCCATCTTGCAAGCAGCCGGCCGAAAATGCGCCCTGGTGGGGACGATCGAATATCACGTGGCGCAGAAGATTTTGCCCGCGCCGCATACCACCCCCGAAGCGCTGGATCTGAACCGGATTCTCGCCGAGGCCTTGGGACTGGGGGCGAGCGAAGCCGTGATGGAAGTGTCCTCCCATGCTCTGGCCCAGCAGCGGGTATATGCCATTCCTTTCGATGTCGCCGTGTTCAGCAATCTGACGCGCGATCACCTCGATTATCACCACACCATGGAAGAGTATTTCGCCGCCAAGAAAATTCTGTTTGAAGGTTGCGGCACGGAACCTCCACCCGCCGCCATTCTGAACCAGGATGATGAGTGGGGGCGCAAACTGGCCGAGTTCAGCCGCCGACACAGTCAGGAAACCTGGACCTACGGGCTTACCCAAGGCGACTTCCACGCGGAGAAAGTGTCCATTACTTCGCGCGGCACGCGCTTTGATCTGGTTACGCCGCGAGAAAAAATCCCGCTGTATTCTCCCTTGCTGGGGAAGGTGAACGTCCTGAATATTCTGGCCGCCTCCGCCGCGGGATATGCGCGTGGATGCTCCGCGGAAGCCATCGCCAAGGGGGTGGACGCTCTGGCCCGGGTGCCGGGCCGCTTTGAGCGCGTGGATTGCGGCCAGCCCTTCACCGTGGTCGTGGATTATGCCCACACCGACGATGCGCTGCACAATTTGACTGCACTGGCCCGGGAGTTTGTGCAACAGGCCGGGCAAAGCGCGCGGGTGATTACCGTGTTCGGCTGCGGCGGCGACCGTGATCGCGCCAAGCGACCCTTGATGGGCGAGGCAGCGGGGCGGGGCAGCGATTTTGTGGTCTTGACCTCCGACAACCCGCGCAGTGAGGAGCCGCTGGCCATCATGAACGATGCGCTGGTCGGCCTGCAGCGCTCCGGAGTGAAGTACAAAATGGAGCCGGACCGCCGCGCCGCCATCCGTATCGCGGTTCAGGAGGCCGGGCCCGGAGACATCCTGCTGATTGCCGGCAAAGGCCACGAGAAAGTCCAGATCACCCGCGAAGGCTCCTTCCCGTTCGATGATGTGCAAGTGGCGCGCGAGGAGTTGCGGGAATCGGGATATGAATGCGCAGCCCCGGGCCGCGCCGCCGGAGGGCTGGCATGAAGCTGCCTCTTTCCCGGGTCGCAGAATTCCTCTCCTCGGCGGGCGAGTTTGATCACCACGCGGTGGCCCAGGGCTACTCCATCGACTCCCGCACCGTGCGCCCCGGCGAAGTCTTCTTTGCCGTTAAGGGCGAACGCTTTGATGGCCACGACTTCGTCGAGCAATCGCTCGAGAAAGGCGCGCTGGCCGCGGTTGTCCGCAAAGACGAAATTGCCCGCTACGCCGTCAAAACCCGGCTGCTGGCCGTCGACGACACGCTGATCGCGCTGCAAACTCTGGCCACCGCGGTGCGCCGCCTGTGGGGTAAGCCGCTGGTGGGCGTGACCGGATCGGCCGGCAAGACGACCACGAAGGAAGCCATCGCCCACGTGCTGGCCTCGCGCTGGCGCGTGCTGAAGTCGGAAGGGAACTTTAATAACCACTTCGGCCTGCCCCTCATGCTGCTGAAGCTGGAGCCGGAACACGATATCGCAGTCATTGAGATGGGTATGTCGCACGCCGGCGAAATCACCGCGCTGGCGGAGATCGCGCAACCGGAAACCGGCGTGGTCACCAACGTGGCCCCGGTCCACCTGGAATATTTTGCCTCGGTGGCGGAAATCGCCCGCGCCAAGTATGAGTTGGTGGCGGCGCTGCCCAGCCATGGTACCGCCGTGCTCAATGCCGACGATGAGTATGTTTCGCAGTTCGGCCGTGACTTCAAGGGCAAGACGGTGATGTACGGCCTGCGGGTCACGGCCGACGTGCGCGCGGAGAACATTGAGCCACGCGGCGCGCAGGGTTCCACCTTCGACATTGTGGTCGGCGGCTGCCGCGAACATGCCCTGCTTCCCCTGGTGGGGACACACAACGTTTATAACGCGCTGGCGGCGACCGCCGTGGGGCTGCAATATGGCCTTACGCCTTCGGACGCGGTACGGGCCCTGGCCTCGCTGGCGCCCTCTGAAAAGCGCGGGCAGGTCGTCCAGATCGGCAACATTACCATCATCAACGATTGCTACAATTCCAATCCGAAGGCTCTGGCTTCCATGGTGGATGCCTTGGCGGCCATGCCCGCCGGCCGCCGCATCGTGGTGGCGGGCGAAATGCTCGAATTAGGCCCGGCCGGCGAGACCATGCACCGCGAGTCGGGAAAGCACGTGGCGGAAAAGAAAATCGACGTGCTGCTGGGCGTGCGCGGATTGTCCCAGGCCATGGTGGAGGCCGCCCGGCAAAACGGTCTGCGCGCCGAGTTTGTGGCCACGCCGGAAGAGGCCGGGCAATGGCTGGCCCGGGAAGCTCGCGATGGCGACGTCATCTTGCTGAAGGCTTCGCGCGGGGTAAAGCTGGAAAAGGCGTTGGAGACCTGGCAGTCTATGCGTTAGGCAATGCCGGCCGATCGTAGGCCCAGTTTTTATTTTCTTTATTTCTATTTCTTAGACGACTTTACGGAGGCGGATTGCTCTACTGGCTGCTGTACCTGCAGTTGTTTCATTTTTTCCCGCCGTTCCGCATCTTCCGTTATCTGACCTTCCGCACCGCCTTCGCCAGCCTGACGGCCCTCTTCACTGCACTGATCGTGGGCCCGCTGGTGATCAACCGGCTGCGCGAATTTCAAATCGGGCAGTACATCCGCGAGGAAGGTCCCAAGGCCCACCAGAAAAAGGCCGGTACGCCCACCATGGGCGGCCTGCTGATCGCCATCTCCATCGTGGTGCCCACGCTTCTGTGGGCGGACCTGAGCAACCGGTTCGTCTGGCTGGCCGTGTTCGCCACCTGCGCTTTTGCCGCCATCGGGTTTGCCGATGATTATCTGAAAGTGGTGCATCGCCGCAATCTCGGCCTCACCGGCCGGGCCAAGCTGGGTTACCAGATCGGGGCCAGCACCCTGATTGCGGTGGCGCTCATCCTGATGCAGAACCGCGGACTCTACTCCACCAAGCTGATGGTCCCGTTTCTGAAGCAGTTCCGTCCAGACCTGGTGATTGAACGGATGGAGCACGATCCCCATCTCTGGCCCATCGCCTTTCTGCCGTTCGTGATTTTTGTGGTCTTGGTGATTGTCGGTTCCAGCAATGCCGTCAACCTCACCGACGGCCTGGACGGCTTGGCCATCGGCTGTACCGTCATTGCGGCGGGCGCCTTGACCGTGCTCACTTACGTAAGCGGCCACGCCACCTTCGCCGCCTACCTGGAACTGGAGCGCATGCCGCAGATTGGAGAACTGGCCATCTTTTGCGGGGCCATGGTGGGCGCGGCTATAGGATTTCTCTGGTATAACGCCCATCCGGCGGAAGTCTTTATGGGCGACGTGGGCTCGCTGGCCCTGGGCGGGGCCATCGGCACGGTTGCGGTCCTCATCAAGCAGGAACTGCTCTTGCCCTTCATTGGGGGAATTTTCGTGATTGAAGCGCTGTCGGTCATCTTGCAGGTGGGCTCCTACAAACTGCGCAAGAAGCGCATCTTTAAAATGGCGCCGCTGCACCACCACTTTGAGCTGCTGGGCTGGTCGGAATCGAAGATCATCGTGCGTTTCTGGATCGCTTCGCTCATTTTCGCGCTGTTTGCCCTGACCACCCTGAAATTGCGCTAAGCGCCGGCCTAGGGCAGGAGTGAGCGGTGGTTTATTTCATTTTCCCGGCATCTCCGTGCTTCCCGGGTGTCGTATCTGTGGTGAAATAGAAAGACCGTGGAACTGAACAACCAACGCGTGCTAGTGGTGGGACTGGGGAAGTCGGGCGTGGCCTCCGCTTTGTTTCTGAAAGCGCATGGGGCGCGGGTCACCGTGTCGGACTCCAAACCGGAAGAGCAGCTGGGTGGGGACATCCCCGCCTTGCTCGACCAGGGTATTGTGGTCGAGACCGGCGGCCATGGCGAGCGCACCTTTCGTGGGCAGGACCTGATCGTGGTGAGTCCGGGCGTGCCCGTGGACTCGCCGCCCCTGGTGCAGGCGCGCCGGGCGGGTGAAGAAGTCATCGGCGAAATCGAGCTGGCAGCGCAGTTCTTGCAGGGCGAGATCGTGGCCATTACCGGTTCGAACGGCAAGACCACGACCACTTCGCTGATCGGGGAAATTTTAGCCGCGGGCGGGTTTCCCACGCTGGTCGGGGGCAATATCGGCATGCCGGCCATCGCGCTGGTGGAAAAGACCACCCCGCAGACCCTGACCGTGCTGGAAGTTTCCAGCTTCCAGCTGGAAACCATTCGTACTTTCCGTCCCCAGGTCGCCGTGATTTTGAACATTACGCCCGACCACCTCGACCGCCATCACACCTTCGAAAGCTATGTGAATGCCAAGGCGCGCATCTTTGAAAACCAGCGGGTGAACGATTTCACCGTGCTCAATGCCGACGATGCCACCTGTGTGCAATTGGCCGGCCGCACCCAGGCCCAGGTCTTCTGGTTCAGCCGCCATAAGAAAGTCGAAAATGGCGCCTACGTGCAGGACGGCAAGCTTTGCTTCCGGCGGGGCGGAGAAGCGGAGCAGGAGATTATGCCGGTGGCGGAAATCCCGCTCAAGGGCGCGCACAACGTGGAAAATGTGCTGGCTTCGGCGTGTGCGGGCCTGCTGTTGGGCTGTCCGGCTGAGAAGATCCGCAAGGCGGTACGCGTATTCAAAGCGGTCGAACACCGCCTGGAGTTTGTCGCCACGGTGCGTGGGGTCGAGTACTACAACGATTCCAAGGCCACCAATGTGGATGCCACCATCAAGGCGCTGGAGTCCTTCCCCAAAAATATCCACCTGATTCTGGGCGGCAAGGACAAAGGCAGCGACTATCGCGTACTGAATCCGTTGCTGCGGGAGCGAGTGAAGCGCGTCTACACCATTGGCGCGGCGGCGGCCAAAATCGAATCGCAGATCCAGGGCGCCGAAATTGTGCCTGCCGCGACCCTGGAAGCGGCGGTCAAAAAAGCGGCGGCGGTCGCCGAGCCCGGAGATATCGTGCTGCTGGCCCCGGCCTGCGCCAGCTTTGATCAATTCCAAAGCTACGAGCATCGCGGGCGGGTCTTCAAGGAAGCCGTGCGGGCCCTGACCCCGGTCTAGAAAATCTGCGGCGAACCCGCTCGCCTGCCCGCTGGTGAACCAAGAGAGTCATCTTTCCTCAGCCATCCACAGGAAAAACTCCTCCCCCGTCCGCGCGCTCCGTGATGGAATGAATTTTCCATGGCCAAGCGCGTCAGCGTCGATCGGTGGTTGTTTGTTGTTGCCTTGCTGCTGGTCTTTGTCGGCCTGGTGATGGTGTTCAGCGCTTCGGCGGTAATGGCCAAAGAGCGCTTCGGGTCGGGCTACTACTTCTTGCTGCGGCAGTTGGGCTGCGCCGTGGCCGGCATCATGGCGATGATCGTCATCATGCGTATTGACTATAAGAAGTACAAGCACCCGGCGGTGGTTTTCACCCTGCTGGGTGTCACTACCCTGTTGCTGATTTCCGTATTTTTTCTCGACCGCTCGCACCATACCCATCGCTGGATCCATGCCGCGGGCTTCTCCTTCCAGCCCTCGGAGATGGCCAAGCCGGCGATCATATTCTTTCTCGCCTACTTCCTGGAAAGCCGCACTAAGCTGATGGAAGACTGGCGGAACACCATCCTGCCGGCGGTCATTCCCACCCTGGTGTTTGTGGCCCTGATCGTGTTTCAGCCGGACCTGGGCACCGCCATCGCCTGCGCCACCATTACCGTGTGCATCCTGTTTGTGGCCGGCATGAACATGAAGTATCTGGGATACGGTTTTCTGGCCTCGCTGCCGGTGCTATATCTGCTGATCTTTCACGTGGCCTACCGGCGCGCCCGCATCCTGGCGTTTCTGGACCCCGATTCCGATCCCCAGGGCAAAGGCTTCCACATTATTCAATCGCTGATCGCGGTGAGCACCGGCGGCATTACCGGCGCGGGTCTTATGGAAGGCAAGCAGAAGCTTTTCTACCTGCCTGAGGCCCACACCGACTTCATCTTTGCCGTGACCGCGGAAGAGCTGGGCCTGCTGGGCTCACTGGTCCTGGTGACGCTGTTCGCGATCTTTCTGTGGCGCGGCGTGCGCACCGTGTTGCACACCCAGGACATGTTTGGGCGCTTTCTCGCCGTCGGCATTACCAGCATGGTGGTGGTGCAGGCCTTCATCAACATGAGTGTGGTGCTGGGCCTGATGCCCACCAAAGGCATCCCCTTGCCCTTCGTTTCGTATGGCGGATCTTCTCTGCTGGTTACTCTGGCTTGCGTCGGGGTGCTGCTGAATATCACCAAACAGGCGGAGTAATCCTCGTGTGGGGTGGACGCTCCTGTCCGCCGGATATGCGGGCAAGAGTGCCCGCACTACGGGCTATTTGCTGGATGTCTGATTTATAGTGACAAGCATGCGGGTCATTGTGGCGGGCGGCGGGACCGGCGGGCATGTCATTCCAGCCATCGCCATTGCCCAAGAGCTCCAGAAGCAATACGGCGCAGAGGTGCTGTTCATCGGCACGGCGCGCGGCATGGAGAACCGTCTGGTGCCGGCCGCCGGATTTCCCCTGAAGCTGGTGCAGGTGGGAGCCCTCAACCGGGTGAGCTTCAGAACGCGGCTCAGGACTTTTCTCGATTTACCCAACGCCGTGTGGGAAGCCCGTGGAATGCTGGCGGAGTTTCGGCCCGATGTGGTGATTGGGGTGGGCGGATACGCCTCGGGACCGGCCATGCTGGCGGCCGTTCTTAAACGCATTCCCACCCTGGTGTTTGAACCGAATTTTGTTCCTGGCTTTGCCAATCGTGTGGTGGCGCGCTGGGTTTCGGGCGCGGCGGTCCACTTTGCCGAAACCGGCGCCTGGTTTCGCGACGCGGCGGTCACGGGAGTTCCGGTGCGTCCCGCGTTTTTCGCCATCACGCCGAAGAAGGACCCGCCACCGGTCCTGCTGGTGTTCGGAGGAAGCCAGGGAGCGCACGCCATTAATCGTGTGGTGATGGAGTCGGCGGCGGCGTTGTGTGCCCGTGTGCAGGGGCTGCGCATCCTTCACCAGACCGGAGAGCGCGACTATCAGGCCGCTGTGGATGCCTATGCTCCGCTGGGCGGTGCGGTGCAAGTGCACAAGTTTATTGACGATATGCCCGGGTTCTTTGCGCAGAGCGATCTCGTCTTGTGCCGCTCAGGGGCCGGTACGGTGGCTGAGATTACGGCGGCGGGAAAGCCGGCGATCTTTGTGCCGCTGCCCACCGCAGCGGACGACCACCAGACCCGCAATGCCGAGGCCCTGGTGCGCATTGGCGGAGCGGTGCTGCTGAAGGAGGGGAATTTGAATCGGGAAAGCCTGGGAGACGCGGTTGCCGGGTTGCTGGCGGACCCGCCGCGGCTGCAAGCGATGGGGGCGGCGGCCCGGCAGCTGGCGCATCCCGACGCAGCGCGCGAGATCGCCGCGCTGGCGCGAAAGTTGGGCCACAGATGAATTGTCATCCTGAGCGGAGTGAGTTCATTCGCGTGGCAAATGAACTCATGCAATCGAAGGATCGCTATGAGAGCATCGTGCGAATGCCTTGCATCAGCGGGTGAGCGGGGAAAATGGTAGGGGTCCTTCGACTTCGCGATGCCTTCCCTTCGGGAAGCCATCGCTGCGCTCAGGATGACAGTGATATAGAAACTGCGTTCAATTCGCTGCGCGCAGGATGACAGAGGTTGGAAGATCGGGGCTAATCCGTGCAATCGGCGGAAATCCGTGGCGATAAGTTAAGAACATGTTTGCCAAATTGCAGCGCATTCATTTCGTAGGCATCGGCGGCATCGGCATGAGCGGCATTGCCGAGGTGCTGCTGAACCTCGGCTACAGGGTTTCCGGCTCCGACCTGAAAAGCTCCGCCGTCACCCAGCGTCTGGCCGGCCTGGGAGCTACGACGTTTGAAGGCCATAAGGCAGAGAATGTTCCGGGCGCGGAAGTAGTGGTCACCAGTTCCGCCATTTCGCCCGACAATCCCGAAGTCCTCGAAGCCCGCAAGCTGCATATTCCTGTCATTCAGCGGGCCGAGATGCTGGCCGAGCTCATGCGTCTGAAGTACGGCATCGCCATCGCCGGCATGCATGGCAAGACCACGACCACCTCCATGGTCGCGGCGGTGCTTGCGGGGGGAGGCCTGGACCCGACGGTTGTCGTGGGAGGGCGGGTGGATGCGATGGGCTCGAATGCGCGGCTGGGCAAATCGCAGTATCTGGTGGCCGAGGCCGATGAGAGCGATCGCTCCTTTCTCAAACTCTCGCCCATTCTTTCCGTGGTCACCAACATTGATCGCGAGCACATGGATTGCTACCGCAATATGCGCGACGTGAAGCAGGCCTTCCTCGACTTTATGGACCGCGTGCCCTTTTACGGCATGGTGGTGGCTTGCAATGACGATGCGCTGCTGCGCAAGCTGTTGCCGCAGGCCAAGCGCCGCATCGTGACCTATGGCACGCGCCGCGGATCAGATTTTCATATTCGCCCCGGAAAATCCGCTTTCGATGCTGCCCAGGGACGTCCCATCAATTCCTTCCACGTCACTTACCGTGGCCGGGACCTGGGCGAGTTCCAGCTGCACGTGCCGGGGGCCCACAATGTGCTGAATGCCACGGCCGCCATCGCAGTGGGGATCGGGCTCGATCTCCAGCCCGAGCAGATTCGGGCCGCGCTCGAAAGCTTTCGCGGGGTCGATCGCCGTTTTCAGCTGCGGGGCAAGGCGGCGGGCATCAGCGTGATTGACGACTACGGCCATCACCCTACGGAGATTCGCGCCACTCTGGCGGCGGCGCAACAATGTGGCTTCCGCAAAGTCCACGTGGTCTTCCAGCCCCATCGCTACACCCGCACTCGCGACCTCATGGAAGAATTCGCCACCGCCTTCGCCGGGGCCGATTCGCTCTTCCTGCTCGATATCTACGCCGCCAGCGAAGCTCCCCTCGAGGGCATCACGGCCGAGACGCTGGCCCGAACCATCCGCGAGAAGGGCGGGCATGAGGCGGTCTATGCCGGCACTTTCGAGACCGCCCTGCAGGCTGTGGAAGGCGTGGCGCGCGAAGGCGACATGGTCCTTACCCTGGGGGCGGGCAGCGTTTCGCAACTGGGCCCGGCACTCGTGGAGAGGCTGGGCAACCGCGAGGTAAAGAATGTTGTTTCAAAGGGATAGCTTCAGCTCCTCGGGCTGTTTCCAGGTCTCCAGCTTTCCCGCGAGGAAAAGCGGGGAACCTCGGTGTTGCTTTTTCCGTACTTTCTCGCAGATAACGAAATCGGTCCTCGTCCGTCCAAATTGCTGAACCCCTTAGGAAGGTCCATCTCATGAAGTCAGATCGAGCCTTATATATCCTCGCGGCCCTCATTCTTGCCGTTGGTGTCAGCGGCGGCTTCCGGGAGACCCCCCAGGAGTGGCTGGCTTGCCTGGCTTCCCGCACCGGACAGTGGCTGGAGCAGGCCCCGGTTCGCTTCGAAAGCTGGGATGCTTCCGGAATGTTCGCCGATCAGGAATCGCGGTGGGACCGGCAGTTGGAATTGACCGTGGCCCGCAGCCAGGCCCAGATCGCCTGTGCGCAGGCCACCTTTGCGCGCAAACAGGCGGCCTTCGACCGTTTGCGCGCGGAACAAGACCGTTTGCACGCTCGCCTGGAGCGGTTGCACGTGACTCCCCGTCTGGACAGCCGGCAAATTGTGCTGGAAGTGCCCACCCGGGTGGTCGTGATCAGTGACGACGGCCAATAGATTTCTCGCTTTCTCTCTCCAATCTGCGGACCTCCGGTATTTCGGAGGTCCGGCTTTTTGCGCTGTGCAAAACGAACCAAGTTTTGTCTATCTCGACTTGAAAAAAGAAGTTATAGTGATCTGGCTCAGCGATTCACTGTGACAACTGACCTGGTAGATGGCGCGGAAAAATAGTTCCACCATCGTTCAGGAGGAGTTGTATCCGCCGGCCGAGGACGCCACACGCGGCGAGATGGACGATGCCCGTGTGCTTGACCTCGACGTCGAGCAGGAATCTCCTTTCCTGCGCGCCCAGAAGCGCGTCCCCGCTCGCCGAGGCTCACTCCCCAAGAAAACTGCAGCCCGCCTCACTTGGGTGGCCGCTGCCATTGTGGTGCTTTGCCTGGGTGGTGTGGCCTTCAGTGCGGTTTACCACTACGGAAAACACTCCTGGCGCTTTCGCGTGGAATCGAGCGACGACATCGACGTGGCCGGCGTGGAAAATGTCACGCGCTCGCAGGTGATGGACGTCATGGGTGGCGACATTGGCCGCAATATTTTCTTCGTGCCGCTGGCTGAGCGCCAAACCCAGCTTGAGCAGCTGCCCTGGGTGGAATCCGCCAGCGTAATGCGTTTTGTGCCCAACCGCCTGCGGGTGGAGATCCATGAGCGCACGCCGGTGGCCTTTGCCCGCGTCGGCTCCAAGATCCTTCTGGTGGATGCCGGGGGCACGCTGATGGAATTGCCACCCGCCAACAAGAAGAAATATTCCTTTCCCGTAATCGTGGGCATGAATCCCGGCGAGCCGCTTTCGACGCGCGCGCCCCGCATGAAGATCTACAACGACCTGATCAGCCAGCTCGACTCCGGCGGCGCCCGCTACTCGCAAGACCTGAGCGAGGTCGATCTCTCCGATCCGGAAGATGTCAAGGTACTGGCCAATAATCCTGAAGGGGAAGTGCTCATCCATCTGGGAGGAGAAAACTTCCTCGATCGCTACAAGGTCTATGTCGCCCATGTGCAGGAGTGGCGGCAGCAGTTCGACAAGTTGGAATCGGTGGACCTGCGTTACGACCGGCAGATCATCGTGAACCCGGACATGCAGGGCATGGCCAAACCCGCGCCGCTTTCGCCGGCCGCGGTGCGCGCGGCCATGGCCGCCGGCGTGAAGCCGGTGTCTCTGGTGAGCCGGGAAAGGCTGGCCGCCGCCAACCTGATTCCCGCTCCGGCCAAGACCCCGGCCAAGCCCATCCCGGCTGCGGCCAAGCCGGTGGCCAAAGCACCCGCCGCCAAGCCGGCGAATCCCGTGGCAGCGAGTCACGCTGCGCCGGTGGCAAAACCAGCCGCGGTCAAAACCGCGGCGGTGAAGCCCGTCAAACCCGCGGTTGCAAAAAGCATCGTCCGCACACCCGCGAAGCCCGTCCAGGCCGCGCACAAGAAGCCCGTGGCGAAGAAGGTCTGGGCCAAAAAAGCACATGCTGCGACCGCGCACAAAGTAGTGAAGCCGGCCTCGTTGGTGCATAAGACCACGGGAGCGGCCAAGAAGCCGGCCGTCAACAAGACATCCAGGAAACCAAGTCCGGCCATTGCCCGGGCGCAGGAAGATAAGCCATAAGATGGGGAACCAGTACGAAAACTTTCTCACCGCGATCGATGTAGGCAGCTCCAAGACCTGCGTGTTGGTGGCGGAGGTCACCGACGGCGGCCTGCGCTATCGTGGGCACGGCGTGGCGGAATCGCGGGGCTCGCGCAAGGGCATCATTGTCGATCTGGACAAAGCGGTGGCCTCGGTGCAGAAGGCGGTCGAGCAGGCGGAAGACTCCGCGGGTGTGCCCATCGAGCACGCCATCCTGGGAGTTTCCGGGGCCCACATTCGCGGGGTAAACAGCCACGGCGGCCTGACCTTCGGCGCCAAGTCGCGGGAAATCGGCCGCGAGGAAATTCGCATGGCCGTGGATAAGGCCCGCGGCGTGGCCCTGCCCGCCGATCGCGAGATCCTGCACCTTCTGCCGCAGGAGTTCATCCTCGATGAGCAGGCCGGGGTGCACGATCCGCTGGGCATGATGGCCACCCGCCTGGAAGTGCGGGTGCACATGGTGACCGCCGCTTCCAGCGCCGCGCAGAATGTCATTACCGCGGTGAATCGCGCCGGGGTGCACGTGGACGACACCGTGTTCGAGCCTTTGGCCTGCGCCGACTCCGTACTGCGCCAGGATGAGCGCGAACTGGGGGTTTGCCTCGCCGACGTGGGCGCGGGATCGACCAGCATCATCATTTTCCAGGAAGGCGCGGTGGCGCATACCGCCGTGATTCCCATCGGCGGCGACCACTTCACCAGCGATCTGGCCGTCGGGTTGTGCACGCCGGTGGCGGAGGCCGAGAAGATCAAGCGCCTGTTCGGCCACGCCATCGTCACCCTGATTCCGGAGGGCAACGAGATTGAAGTGCCTTCGGTGGGCGACCGTGCCTCGCGCCTGATTTCCCAGCGCATGGTTGGAGAAATCCTTGAGCCGCGCACCCGCGAGCTCTTCGAAATGCTGCGCGACAATCTGCGCCATAGCGGCATGCTGGAATTCTGCGTGGCCGGCATTGTGTTGAGCGGCGGCGGCTCGCGCTTGCCCGGGATCGTGGAGATCGGCGAGTCGGTGCTGCGCCGCTCCATGCGCCTGGCCTGGCCCCTGCCACTGGCGAAAATGCCCTCCACCCTGGCGGAACCGGAGTTTTCCACCGTCCTGGGTATGGCATTCTACGGACACCGCGCCCGCAGCGCGCGCGGTTTGCAGGATGACCGCTGGAGTTCGCGCCTCAAATCCATGCTGATGGGCAAGGGCGCATAAAGTTTGGGCAAGGGGTGGGGAAGACACAGGAAGCAAATTCACGGATGGCGGCGGACATGAAAAAAGAACCGGAAAGCGATATTCGCATCAGCTTCAACGACGAGGCGCGCAACGACGCCCGCATCAAAGTCATCGGCGTGGGCGGGGGCGGCGGCAACGCCGTCAATCGCATGATCGATGCCGGTATGGAAGGTATCGAATTCATCGTCGCCAACACCGACCTGCAGGCGCTGCGCATGTCGCGCGCTCCCATGAAGCTGCAACTGGGCGTGAAGCTCACCAACGGGCTGGGCGCGGGCGCCAACCCGGAAATCGGGCGCAAGGCGGCGCTCGAGGACTCCGACAAGATCATTGAAGTACTGGAAGGGGCCGACATGGTGTTCGTCACCACCGGCCTGGGCGGCGGCACCGGCACCGGGGCCGCCCCGATCATCGCGTCCCTGGCCAGCGAGATGGGCGCGCTCACCGTGGCCGTGGTCACCAAGCCCTTCGCCTTTGAAGGCAAACGCCGCATGCAGCAGGCGGAGCGCGGTGTGGCCGAGCTCATGGAGGCGGTGGACACCACCATTGTGATCCCCAATGAGAAGCTCCTCGCCGTTGCCCAGGACGCCGGCTTCTTCGAGTCTTTCCGCGTGGCCGACGATATCCTGCGCCAGGGCGTGCAGGGAATTTCCGACATCATCACCATCCCCGGCATCATCAACCGCGACTTCGCCGATGTGAAGGCCATCATGGCCGGCATGGGCTACGCCGTCATGGGAGCGGCCACGGCCAGCGGCAGCCGCCGCACCATGGAAGCTGCCCAGAAGGCGATTGCCTCGCCGCTGCTTGAGGCCGGAGCCATTGATGGCGCCCGCGGCATCCTCATCAACATCACCGGTTCTTCCTCGCTCAAGCTGGCTGAAGTGCAGGAGGCTTGCTCGATTATTCAGAACGCGGCCGACGACGATGCCAACATCATCTTTGGCGCGGTCATGGACGAGAAGATGAAGGACTCGGTGAAGATCACCGTCATTGCCACCGGTTTTCAGGACGCCAGTGCCCGTCGCGCTCCCAAAGAAGTGCGTAGCACCGGCTTTGTGGTGGAGCAGGAAGAGGACGACTTCTTTGCCCCGGCCCCCATCCCCATGGCGGAGCCGGAGCCGGTTTCCATGTCTGCCCCGGAACCTGCACCCATGGTGCTGGAAGAGCCGGTGGCGGCCCCGGTCGTGGTCAGCAGCGCCGAAGTCATTTCGCTCGAAACCATGCGCAACGCCATGATCGCCAACTTCGAGCAGGAAGACCTGGATGTTCCGGCGTTCCTGCGCAAACGCAACGAAGCCATGTAAGGAAAATTCTGGAACCGGCGGTTTTCTTCAGGACAAAGACCACCCAGGTCTTTGTCCTTTTTGTTTGCTGTCTTCCCGTGGAAAACGTCGTCTAACGGGACAGAAAGCGCGGTCCGGGCCCCTGTTATTTTCCTTCCAGGAGCGTGCTATGAAGCCTGTCTGGTTCTTTGCGTTGGCGGTGCTGACAATTTTGTTGTGGGGCGTTGGGGCGCCGGCTTTGGGCCCGGAAATTGCTGACTTGCCGCAATATGACGGCGATAAGCTGCTTCGTCCCGACCAGTATCGCGACTGGGTATTTCTCTCCTCCGGTCTGGGCATGAGCTACAGCGATAGCAACCCGGAATATCCCATGTTCACCAATGTTTTTGTTCCGCGCTGGGCCTATGATGAGTTTCGCAAACAGGGAAAATGGCCGGACAAAACCATGTTCGTGGTCGAAGAGCGTGCTTCCGAAAGCAAAGGGTCCATCAATCAACACGGGCATTTTCAGTCTGGGCTGATGGGACTGGGAGTGGAAGTGAAAGATGCCCGTTTGGCCGAGAAATGGGCCTACTTCAATTTCGCCGACAACCAAGCAGCCGCGGCCAATCCTAAACCAGCCTGCTGGCAGTGTCACGAAGATCATGCCGCCGTCGAGCACACATTCGTTCAGTTCTATCCCACCTTAAAGCCCGTGGCGGAGAAGTTCGGGACCTACAGCGAAAAGAAGCATTGAGGCGCGCCCCGCTTTTCATTGCGGTCTCATGATCAGCCAAAGAAGCCAGGCCAGTAAAACGGACAACACCGTGGGATAAGCGATCTTTGCCCAGAGACCGTAATCTTTTGCGATGGGAACACGCTGGTGGGCTCCCTCCAGAGCGGAGCCCAGATCCTGCGCGGAAAGATAACGGTCACCAGGATTCTTGGCCATGGCCTTGAGGATGACATTTTCCAGCGACGCTGAAATTCCTGGAGAGTAATGCCGAGGCGAGGGCGGTGTCTGTTCCAGGATGGCGCTCACCAGAACTGGGCCGGAGCACTCTGCGAAAGGACGCTGTCCTGTCGCCATCTCATAAAGGATCACTCCGGCGGCATAGATATCGCTGTAGATATTGGCTTCGTGACCACGAAGTTGTTCGGGAGCCATGTAGGGCACAGTGCCGCTCATGGGTTCGCCCAGACTGAAAGCGGTAGTGTCGCTCTCGCTAAAGAGTTCCGGGGCCCATTGCGCCAGGCCGAAATCCAAAATCTTGAGTTGGCCGTCGGGGGTGACACGCAAGTTGCCCGGCTTGAGGTCCCGGTGGATGATGCCCTGGCGGTGCGAAGCATGGAGGGCGGCCGCCAGCTGGATGCCCAGCCGAATGACTTTCTCCGCTGGAAGCGGGCCCGCCTTCAAATGGCGGTCCAGCGCGACTCCCGGCACGAACTCCATGACCAGAAAATTCTCTTCCTGGTCGCCGCTAAAGTCGTAAATCATGCCCACATTCGGATGGTTCAGCTTGGCCAGAGACAAGGCTTCGCGGCGGAAGCGCCGGCGTGCTGCTTCATCGGACGGAATGCGCTGGGAAAGAATCTTCAGGGCCACGTCCCGGTGCAGCACCTCGTCGTAAGCGCGATATACCACGCCCATGCCGCCGCTTCCGATCTCCTCCAGAACGCGATAGTGCGACAGGGTTTGCTCTACCATGGCCGGGACTCTGCGCTTGCCGAGCCATGCTATGGCGAGGCTCTGTGGAAGAGCAATGAATAGGCAGTCAATGGCGAGGGGTAGGGAGACCAAATTGAGAAGCCGAAGTTGGGGCAAAAAAGGGAAAATTTCTATCCATGAGAAGTGTCAAATCAGTAACCCCCAGTTACTGGTTACGAAAGTGTCGCGCCCCCTGGAAAATCGGCCTAATTGCTTGATTTTTATAGCTTTTAGCGTTTCTTTTTAAATTTGTACGATCGCCAGTTTGAACTTGCGAATCTAATCTTAAGTCTCGTAGTATCGAGAGGTTGCAGTGATTTTGCACAGCGCCGCAGAGCACTGGCATAAGGCTTGCTTGAATTGTAGGGGACACAATCCAAAAAAGCCGGGGTTTAGCAGTTCAAGTCCGGGGACGGTATAAGGGAAGTGAAATCGATTCGGCGGTCCGCGCTCCTTTTTCTGAGCTCTCTTCTGATTCTGGTCTTCACCGGAAGCAGCTTCGCTGCCACGGTCAACACTCGCGCGCTCACTAACGGAAAATCCAAGTCGCAAGGGGTGCACGAAAACACCCGTGCCAAGCGGCGGATGCGCACGCTCGCCAAGAGCCACGCCCCGGTCGGCAAGAAGAAGCGGGTGGCGCGCACCAAGAAGCGCCGCAGCTATGAGCGTTTCTATACCAGCTCCTTTGCGCAGGACATCACCGCCGGCGACATGATGGAAGGGGAAGATCCGGTCGTGCGCCAGGCCGCCATCGAAGCCCTGGGCAACATGAACGGCACGGTGGTGGCGGTGGAGCCGACCAGTGGCCGTATTTTGGCCATGGTGAACCAGAAATTGGCACTTTCCAGCGGGGCCCAACCGTGCTCCACCATCAAATTGTCGGTGGCCCTGGCTGCCCTCAATGAAGGGCTGATTACCAAAGACACGCAGGTGCGGTTGGGCAGCCGCAGCCGCATGAATCTGACCAATGCCTTAGCGCATTCTAATAATGCCTACTTTGAAGCCCTCGGCCGCAAGCTCGGCTTTGAGCGCGTCAGCCATTACGCCCACCAATATGGTTTGGGCGAGCTGGCCGGCTACAAGATTGAAGGCGAGCATCTCGGCACCTATCCCGATGCCGAAATCTCCTCCAAGCTGGGCGGCGTGGGCAAGATGTGCTCCTTCGGGGAAGGCATCTCCATGACCCCGCTGCAACTGGCGGCCATGGTCTCGGCCATCGCCAACGGAGGGACCCTCTACTACCTGCAGCACCCGGGTTCCGCGGAAGAGATCGCCGATTTTGAACCACGCATTAAGCGTCATCTGGATATTGCCCCCATCCTCCCGGAAATGTCCGATGGCATGGCGGGAGCGGTCAGCTACGGCACCGCTCGCAGCGTGCGTCTGAACTTCAACGAAGAAGAGATTCTGGGCAAGACCGGGACCTGCTCCCGCGCTGGCACCCGCTTCGGCTGGTTCGCTTCCTACGCCAAGACCGACGTGGGCCGCATCGTGACCGTCGTCTTCCTGCAAGGTGGCCGTCCGACTTATGGGCCCAAGGCTGCGGAGATCGCCGGGCGTCTGTATCGCAATCTCTACGACAACAACTTTTTTGCCAACCATCCGGCGGCTCCTGCCAATACGGCAGTGATAAAAACCGTGAAGAGCTCGCAACCCTAGCCCATAAGAAAATCCAAAATCAATAGGGGCCCCGTGAGGGGCCCCAAGTTTTTGTTGCCCGATATCTGTCGGCAAGGCCGGCGGAGTTTCCGTGTAGAATGATCCCGAATCAGCCCATTCCCCGTTTTCCATCCGTCGGGGGGAGGCTCGGACCCCGATGGAGCCACGTCGTAAGGCCAGCGCGGTGTTTATCGCCGCTGTCATCTTGCTCCTCATCAGCGCGGGAAGTGCCTATCTTTCCATAGTCAGCCTCATGCAAAGCCAGGAATGGGTGGTGCATAGCCTGGAAATGCAGGCTGCCCTGGGCGATGTGGACAATGCCGTGGCCCAGGCCGGGCGTGCCCGTACCGCATTTCTGGCCACGGGGAAGACCAGTTTCCTCGACGATTTCGAGGCCAGCAAGCCCATCGTTGGGTTAAGTCTGCAAGCCATCCGCGGTCTGGCCGCTGACAATCCGCTGCATCGTGAGCTGAGCGCCAGGCTGGAATATGCGGTCAAACGCCGGATTGATCTTTTCGAGAAATCAGTCGAGTTGGAAAAGACCCGGCCGGACGATGACAGGGGGCAGGACGCTCTGACCGCCGAGGCTGTCCCTATCTCCGCAGAAATTACGGAGACCTCGAAGGCAATGAGACGGGAAGAGCAGAAATTGCTGGCCATGCGCCAGGAGCGCTTCCAGAAATCGTTTCGGCGGACCGTTTTTACGCTGGCGTTTGCCTTTGTCCTGGCCTTGGGTTTGTTATTGCTGCATTATCGCTTGCTCTCCCTGCAATTGCGCGCGCGGGAAAACGCCGAAACCAGCTTCCGCACCCTGAGTAATCATCTGACCAAAATGCAGGATGAAGAGCGCCGCCGCTTTTCCCGCGAACTGCATGACAGCCTGGGGCAGTATCTGGCCGCCGTGAAGATGAACTTCGCCATGCTCGCGCAGGAGCATCCCAACGACGGCCGCTACACCGAGAGCCTGGATCTGCTGGACCAGTGCATGACGGAGACGCGCACCATCTCCTACCTGCTGCATCCCCCGATCCTGGAAATTGCCGGCTTCTCCGCCGCTGCCCGCTGGTTTGCCGAGGGCTTCTCCCAGCGCAGCGGCATTGAAGTGACGGTAGAGATCCCCGACCAGGCCAATCAGTTGCCGGATGCCACCGCGCTGGTGCTGTTCCGCATTTTGCAGGAGAGCCTGACCAACATTCATCGCCATGCCAAAAGCCCCAGCGCGGAAATTATCGTGCACCTGTTGCCGCGCGGAGTCAGGATGACGATTCGTGACCAGGGCATTGGCATCTCGCCGAAAATGCTGCGGCAGTTTCGCTTGGCCGGCACCGGTGGGGTCGGCTTGGCTGCCATGCAAGAGCGGGTCCATGAATTGAGTGGCAAGTTCGAAATCACCTCTACGGCCGCCGGCACCACGGTCACGGTCAATCTTCCCTTGCCGGAAAAGAAGCCGATTGTTCCTGTCCTGGGATAGGGCGCGTTCCTCTGGCTCTTCCGCTTGCCTCCGTATTTACAATAGGAAGGCACGTCATTTCTAACGGAGTTGGTTGTCTTTCTTCCTGCCATGAAACTGCATAGGGTTGGGTGCTACTGCGCAATTTTTTTATGGGTGCTTGCAGAAAACGTTTTCCCGGCCGCCTCGCATGCCGCCGAGTCCGCCCCAAAAAGCCTTCTCACCATTACCGCCAATCAGCCGTCCCCGCCGCCTGAAACCGGATATCTGCAATTGGGCAGCGCGAACGCCGGCCGTTCTCCCAGCGGACATGTGATTTCGGTGAACAGCCGCTACTTCCTGAAGGACGGCAAACCCTGGCTTCCAGTCATGGGCGAGCTTCACTTCAGCCGCTATCCCGAGCGCTATTGGGAAGAACAGATCCTCAAGATGAAGGCGGGCGGTATCCAGATCGTCTCCACCTATCTTTTCTGGATCCACCACGAAGAAGTCGAAGGGGAGTTCGACTGGACGGGCCGGCGCGACTTGCGCAAGTTCGTGGAACTCTGCGCCAGGCACGGTCTGCTCGTCTACCCGCGCCTCGGCCCGTGGTCGCATGGCGAAGTGCGCAACGGTGGCCTGCCCGATTGGGTGCTCAAGAAGGGGCCGACGCGGGAGAACGATCCCACCTACCTTTCCTATGTGCGCCGCTATTACAACCAGATCGGCCAACAGGTGAAAGGCCTGCTCTGGAAAGACGGCGGGCCCATCATCGGCGTGCAGCTGGAAAATGAATATTCCAAGCGCGGCCCCAACTCTGGCGCCGCCCACATTGCGACATTAAAGACCATGGCGCGGGAGGCCGGTTTCGATGTGCCGCTTTATACGGTGACGGGCTGGGACAATGCTACTTATCCGGCGGAGCAGGTAATTCCGGTATTCGGCGGATATCCTGCCGAATTCTGGACCTGGAACCTGGATGATGGCAGCCCGGACCCGGAAGGGGTGTATCTCTTTCATGTGATGCCTACCTCCGGCGAGAGCGGCATCATGCAGGGCGTGACGGAGAAAAATAAAGATGAAATAGACTTGTGGCACTACCCGCGCGCCACGGCCGAACTCGGCGGAGGCATGCAGGTGGCCTACCACCGCCGTCCGCTCATCCTTCCGCAAGACATCGCGCCTATGGCTCTGGTGCAGCTGGGCGCGGGTGTGAATCTTCTCGGCTACTACATGTTTCAAGGCGGCACTAATCCCGACGGCAAGCTGAGTACCATGCAGGAATCGCAGGAGACCGACTATCCCAGCGATTTGCCGGTGAAGTCGTATGACTTCCAGGCCCCACTGCGCGAGTTTGGCCAGATGAACGGTTCTTTTCGTCCGTTGAAAGTGATCCATCAGTTTGTGCAGGACTTTGGCGGAGATATGGCTCCCATGGCGGCGACCGCCCCCGACCTGCAGCCGAAAGACGTGCTGGATGAGAGCATTCCGCGCGTGGTGGCGCGCACGCAGGGAGAGCGCGGATTTTTGTTTTTCAATAACTATCGCCGCAATGATCCTCTGCCCGAACATAAGTCGGTGCAGATTGCCTTGCAGCTTCCCGCGGAAACCATGCTGGTTCCCCAGCGGCCATTCGATCTTCCCGCGCAGTCGCACTTCTTCTGGCCGGTCAATATGGACCTGCAAGGCGCGCTGCTGAAGTATGCCACCGCGCAGCCGTTGACGAAGTTAGAAGACGGCAAGACCACTTACTACTTTTTTATTGCGATTCCGGGAATCACACCGGAGTTTGTCTTTGCCGGGTCGTCCGTGCAGGCGTTCAGTGCAAGGTCAGGCAAGCTCTCGCGTGAAGGGAAGTATGTTTCTGTGGCGGGCATCGCTCCGTCGCTTGCCTCTGCTATCCAGTTCCGGGGCCAAGACGGTGGCGCTGTCCATATGGTGCTGCTCTCGGAAAAGCAGGCGGAGGATGCCTGGAAAATTTCCCTGCGCGGGCGCGACTATCTTTGGGTGACTGAAGCCGATCTATTTGCGGATGAGCAGTCTGTCCATTTGCGGGCACGCGATACGAACCAGCTGTCGTTTGCGGTGTTTCCGGCGGACGGGGCGAAGTGGACTTCTGCGGCTCCTCTGCGAAAGGCCGGGAATGACGGGCTTTTTGCCCGCTACGCAACCAGCGTGAAGCCGGTTTCGGTTTCGCTGCAAGTCGAAAAAGTGCGCGATGCCGCGCCCGCGCTGCCGGTGAAGCTGGGCAAAAAACTCGACTGGCGTCCGAATCCGATAGCCAGTTCACCTGACGACGCAGACTTCGCCCGGGCCGCGGTCTGGAAGCTGACTGTACCCGCCGATGCGTTGCGCGGGTTGAGCGATTTGTATCTCGACATTCCGTATGTCGGAGATGTCGCGCGCCTGTACCAGAAAGACCACTTACTCGGTGACGACTTTTACCATGACGCGGCGTGGGAAGTTGGCCTCAAGCGCTTTGCCGACAAGTTTTCCGATTCCTTTGAGCTGAAGATCCTGCCTCTCCGCAAAGACGCGCCCATCTATCTTCCTAAGTCGGCCTGGCCCGATTTCGCTGGCGCGCCGGATATCACCAAGCTCGGCAAAGTGACTCTGCACCCGGAATATGAAGTAGTCATTCATGGGGATAAGTAAGTTTAGAATCGTGACGAAGCAGGTGGCCCATAGTCAGTCAATATTCCTTACTCATCCCGATCAGAAGACCGGAGTCAGCTTGTGCAACTGGCCCGCCGGCCCATCGGTAATGATCCAGAGCGAGCCATCAGGTGCTTGCGCTACATCGCGGGTGCGTGCGCCCAGGCTGACGCGCTGGCGCTCCACGGGCGTGCCATTGGCGATGCGCACCCGCACCAGCCCCTGGGATTGCAGCCCGGTCAGAATAATGTCGCCTTTCCAGTCCCCGAACACGTCTCCTGAATAGAAGATCATCCCGGCCGCGGCGATCACCGGCGTCCACCACAACCTGGCCGGTTCGTAGCCGTCGCCCGGGGCCGGCTTGGGAATGGGCGAGTCATCATAATTGTTGCCATAGGACACTGCGGGCCAGCCGTAATTCCGGCCCGGCCTGATGACATTGAGTTCATCTCCCCCCTTGGGCCCCATTTCCGATTCCCACAGCGCACCATCGGGCGCGAAGGTCAGGCCATAGGGATTGCGATGTCCAATCGTGTAGATTTCCGGCAAGGCTCCGGCGGTACTGACGAAGGGATTGTCGGCCGGGATCGTGCCGTCCGGATGAATGCGGATGATCTTGCCGATATTGTTCGTCAGGCTGAACAGAAAGTTCGCGTCGAGTTCCTGCCGGTCGCCCGACGAAATGTAGAGGTCCTGGCCGTTAGGAGAAAAGGTCATGCGGCCGCCCGGCTCTCCCGACCCTGGCAGGGAGACGATCGCGGGATTCTGGCGGAAGAGGACCTGCACATCCGACAAGGTTACCTGATCGCCTACGATGGTCAACTTGCCGCGCGCCGCCTCCACCCGCTGGGGGAACAGTGTGGGGTCGTCAGCGCCGCGCCCCACGCGGTCCACCGCAGTGTCCTCCACCATATAGGTGAAATAGATCATGCCCGAAGTGGCGTAATCGGGCGCTATTTTGACGTCCAGTACGCCGATGCTCGCCGGCACGCCATCGACCTTGGTCACCACTCCGGTCTGCGTGACCAGCGACATGCCATCAGCAATGGCATAGCTGGTGCTGCGCTGGGTGACCAGCATGCGGCCGTCGGGCAGGAACGCCAGGGCGAAAGGCGAGTCGAAGGTGGCAATCGCTGCCGATTGCGTGACTCCGATGACCGGCCGCGGAGGTGGCGGCGTGGGCCCCGCCGGGGAAGACCCGGACCCACATGCCGAAAGGACTAGAAGTGCAGACAGGAGCAACGCAACCGAGGCCGGGGGAAACTTCCACGAATTCATTCGAGCCCTTGTACAACGGAATATGGGTTTTGTGTGACCAGATCGACCGGCCAGGAAGGATCGCTTCCCAACAGGAAATACCCCACTCTGTAGAGTCTGCTGCAAAGCTGGGAGCGATGCAACTTAACGGGGAAGGGATCAAATTTGGGGGGTGGCCCACTCAAGCCCGGTTTTGGCTTGAGTGGGAGATTTCCAAGCAAATGGCGCGCGATCCTTGCGGGTGCCCCGTTTCTCGCGCGTTCTGTGCGCGAGAAGTGGGTCTGAAAATCGCCATCCTATGCTCAAGGTATCTCGTTCCCGCAGAAACGCATTTTTAAGACTCTGCAGTCCAGGATTCTGACGGTCCCGATTTCCCCCAAAGCATAGGCGCGGAAACTGCTCCAGCGCCAGTGCTCCGGTGCTGCCACCAGTCCGCGCTTGACCGGATTCCGGTGCATATAGCGGAGCTTTTCGATACGCTTACGTTCGCTCCAGACGTTGAAATCGTAGAAGCGTCGCTGCCAGACATGGCGCGGAAAGGACGTTTCCCACAGCATGGGTTGCGCAGGATGCAGAGGCAGTAGTACGCGCCGGGCAAACCCGAGTTTGAGGGCCTGCATAACAGTCGAAGGATTGCCGCGTTGCGGCTCGCTGACGAGTAAATGAAAATGCTGGGGCATAACCACATACCCGAGTACAACAAAACCATAGCGCTGCCGGACCTCTTCCAGCACTATAAGGAATAAGTCACGGCGGCGGGCGGACCCCAGCCAGGGCTGACGCTGATAGCAACTGCAGGTTAGGAAGTGCAGGTCGCCCGAACCATAGTAGCGGACTAGATTGCGCGGCACGGGGAAAGGCTAGATTGCACGGTACGGACTTGTCTGTGACGAACGAACATCGTTAAGCTGAGGATCATCGAGTTATTCGATAAGACCCCACTTCTCGCAAAGAACGCGAGAAATGGGGCACCCCCAATGGGAGTTTTTACGGATTCTGGCGGGAGAAGTGGCCCACCCGCCTGTTGCGTCGAGCGCCGCGAACTCCTCCTCGCTCACCTTCGTGCCGATGGATTTCGTGCGCAGCGATGCCTTCATCGATCACCGCCTATCAGATTGTCTTTGGGATGGGGACCGCGATTCGGGCCGCACAACGCCAGCGCGCCGCAACGTGCCGGGCAACGGGCCGTGCATGGCCGTTTTCTTGCTAAAGGGCAGGGGGACATCGGGTTACCCCTTCAGCAACCGCAGGTTCCTATCAGAGTAACCCGATTCTCGAGTTTTTTCCTCTTAGCCGCCTGTTTTCTGATGGTTCCCGCCCCGGTAACCTTCAGCAACCTCGCAGCAACCCGCCCGGGGTGACGTGTCCCTACCTTGCCCATGCCGAAGGCATGGTTGGGATGACGGCTCTGTCGATGCTGCCGATGGAAGCCCCGGACGCCAGCAAACCGCCCCAACGGGACGGCTCGCTGGCTCTACTTCTCAACCCTTACCGCTGTGCCGAACTCAAGGGCGGCCCATCTGCCCTCTGATTCCGGCGCACGATCCATAAATTCAAAATCTCCCGCACAGCCCAGATAAAAAGGACATAGAACACGAAGGAACACACCAACGACTCGGCTGCTGCAAGAACGAATGCATGAACGGTATGCTGCCTTGGCGCTAAAAACAGATTTGCAATAACCCCAGGCGGAGCAGCAATTGCATCCGCTATCCGCACGAAGAAGCTACGATCTCCATTTTGTACGCCCGCGAATTCGCTCAGAACTAAGCACAAATTGAGAACAGCCGATATCGCGATTGCCTGTAGCACAAAACGAACGTGGATTCTTTTCTTCATCGGTCTGTTCCTTAGTGGTCGCACGCAGCAGGGTTACCTAACGCACATAGCCTTGCAGCGTCTTCTTCGATATGGCTATTTTTGCCAGCGTTGTGCGTTGCGTAGAAGTTGCTGACATAATTGGTCATATTCCGTTGAAACTCGTATTCGAAATTGTCGGCAGTCAGGCACCTCTTACCTGACTCACATCCCGCTCCAGACTGCAAATACGCGGCCATCGTGAGACGAACGGCAAAACCGATTCTCGACCAATCTCGGTCTGGAGAATCCTCTCCAAGCACGTGAACGAGTCCCGGCCCCCACCCCGATGGAGGCCAATAACCGCCACTCCAAACCATTGGCATAAAAGCATGGTCTGTATGCATTGGGGATGTGTAGTCTTCAAGCGTGTGGATTGCATCTCCAAGGGCATCTAGCCCTGTGCTGTTAAGTGCACCTCCAGAACCCGAATTCTGAGTGGCCGTATTCATCTGATCTCGGACATAATCCCACATTCCGCCAAGTGCTGCCTCAGACGACTGTCCTTGATTCGCCATAGCATGCCGATTTTGGTTGGATTGATCCGCGTCCATCGAGTATTGTCTTGGGCGGGTGGCCCACATCTTCCCCGGGGTCGCTTTGCGAGAGGAGCATACAACAACCATCCTGGGGTGCCCCATGTTTGCCTGCTCTTGGCAAACGTGGGACCTTACTCGAAGTAACGGATATTACTCCGATGGATTGTAATGTTGTGCTCATGCATAAGCCCCACTTCTCGCAAAGAACGCGAGAAATGGGGCACCCCCGTTGTAGAGGATTGGGTCTGGATAATGGACTTCATGCTCGGGCCAGAGATGTGGGCCACCCGCCAGCTTCACGATCCGTTTGGCCGTAGTTTACTCGGGCTAAGTACGCACGGTAGATTTGTGACTTGCGCCTCAACAACATTCTCAACTGCCCCTTGAACTCGCGCTCTGCTGGTCCGTCCTGCTCGCCTAGGTACCTGACCCGCCGAACGCGGAACACATCCATTGGCTTCGCCAGCCTTGTACTGTCCTCCGACATGCTACATCCCCTTACGCTGAGCATCTTCTTCGGTGCGATAAAGCTCTGCCCATGCCATCGACTTAAATTCGTCTGCTCTAAGCGTCTCGCGACGCTGTGGATCGCCGACTAGGGGCACCGCAACATGCACGTCCATTGGCCACCTATTGATCGGGAAAAGCGAACTCCCCACGTATCGTGTGGCGAGAATGATGAGGCTCATATCGGCTCCCGATACCACGTCGCTTATGGCTGGCAAAGGAGGGGCGATTCTCGCCAGCAAGAGATCATTGCGCTTAGCGGTTCCCAGTCGTTTCAATCGCCAGCAGCGCCTAGGGGCTGCCAGAATAAAGCTCTCCGTGGATGCCAGATAGAAGTCGGGCGGCTCCATCGAAAACGCTCCTAGAAAGGAAGATCGATAAAGATCATAGGATCCTCTATATCGATCTGCATGTCGGGGTTCGGAATCTTCAGCTCAACCATTCCGCCCGGATTGCCATCTAGCGGAGCGGCCAAGTTCTCTTCCACGCCTGTCGTGTCCCTCAAGGTGCCCGTACTGAGGAATTGTCCGCTGTTCTCGTCCGGCAGCCCCGATTTGCTTCTGTAGTTCTCTATTGTACGTGGGTCCCGGGCGGGTGGCCCACATCTTCCCCGGGGTAGCTTCGCAAGAGGAGCATACAATAACCATCTAGGGGTGGCCCACGTTTGCCTGCTTTTGGCAAACGTGGGATCTTGCTCGAAGTAACGAGTCTTGCTCCGATGGATTCCACAATTGTGCCCATGTGTAAGTCCCACTTCTCGCAAAGAACGCGAGAAATGGGGCACCCCCGTTGTAGAGGATTGGGTCCGGATAATGGACTTCATGCTCGGGCCAGAGATGTGGGCCACCCGCCCGAGATTTTTGCCGTTCAAAGAACCTCAGCAAACACTGTCGCTAGCTGCTGGGGAGTCACCCCGTTAAGCAGATTCACTGCCCAGAAGCCCAGCTTGTGTATTCCTTTGCCGTTATGGGAAACATTGAACTCGCGAACAGCGTCTAGAGCCGTAGTTATGAGCATCTTCGTTTCAGGAAGGGGGCCTCTCGGATCGCCAGGGCGGAGTACCACACCGGTTACCACATAGGGCGGCATTCCGTCGCGTTGATCCTCTGGGGAAGTCTTCAAGACTTGAGCTTTTCCAGGAAGAGGTTTGGCACCCCACTTCTCTGCCGCTGGTAGTACCAAGAAAAGCGCATCCATTCCCTTCGGGGGACGTGTGTAGAGTACCCGATCTACCTTCTGCACCGTGATAGCACCAAGTGGCTTACACTTTGTTGCTAACTCGTCGAGCGTTTTCTGATTAGCGTCCAAGATCACTATTTCGAGAGGGTTCATTCTGGAATCTCCGGGGTATCCAAGGGCACCTCTACCGGGCGGGTGGCGCAGCCTTTGAACTTTCTTCCACATGCATAAATCTAAATCTTGAGGGGTGCCCAACTCTTTCGCGTTTTGTGCGAAAGGGTGGGCCCGGTGGAGATGCCTTCCCATTCCTGAACCGATAGAAAATTCTCTATGCTTCGCACTACCGCCCTGCATCGTTCCGGCCTAGAGTTCTCCCATGACGTACCGTCTGCACCGTTACTATAGCAGTGGAGTGGTAAGCGGCGGAGTTAAAAGATATGAACAGCGGCCTAAGTGAACTTGGCGAGGCCCACCCTTTCGCAAAGAACGCGAAAGGGTAGGGCACCCCCACTCCTTGATCCAGAGGTCTATACTCGGGGCGAAGGGTGCGCCACCCGCCCTACAACGCCCGCTAATCACCCTGACTTTTAACACAGCAGACGAGGCAGGCGCAGAGAGTTTGGGAGGACTCCGTGGAATTTCCAGTCTTGCCAGCGATTCTGGTGTCCATTAGTTCCTTTGTTCTTGGATGTCTATTTTTTCGTACACAAACTCTGGCTGCGGCGGTCTTGAATTGGCTGATTGCTTTCTTCTTTCTCTTGCTGTGCGCCTTAGACTTGATCATCCAGAAGAATCTCTGGCCGAGCATTATCCTTGTCTTGATTGCTGCTATTTGCGAGGCCATATTCCTTTATTACTGGGTAGCGGCTTACAGCAGGCGAAATAAATGACAGCGGAGTACCGATGCCGGGTGACGGGTGGCGCAGCCTTTGAACTTTCTTCCACATCCATAAATCTAAATCTTGAGGGGTGCCCAACTCTTTCGCGTTTTGTGCGAAAGGGTGGGCCCGGTGGAGATGCCTTCCCATTCCTGAACCGATAGAAAATTCTCTATGCTTCGCACTACCGCCCTGCATCGTTCCGGCCTAGAGTTCTCCCATGACGTACCGTCTGCAGCGCTACTATGGCAGCGACCACCTGCATTTCATCACTTGCAGTTGTTATCGCCGCCAGCCGTGGCTGGGCAACGCACGTCGTCGTGACTGCTTTCTCAAAGTGCTGGAAGAGGTCCGTCAGCGCTATCGTTTTGTGGTGGTCGCCTACGTGGTAATGCCCGAGCACGTGCATCTGCTGATCGGAGAGCCCGAGACGGGTACCCCCTCCACGGTCATGCAAGTGTTGAAACAACGCTTCGCGCGGCAAGTTCTGCAACAACTGCGGCAACGGCGCGGGCCGCAGCAGTCCGAGTTATGGGCGGAGGGTCCCGAGCATGTGTGGCAGCGGCGCTTTTATGATTTCAATGTGTGGACGGAGCGTAAGCGAGTGGAGAAACTACGCTACATGCACCGCAATCCAGTGAAACGGAGACTTGTCCTGGAGCCGGAGCAGTGGGCGTGGAGCACGTTCCGGTGGTATGCATCGGGAGAGACCGTCCCGGTGAAGATCAACGAATGGGGACCGGCAGAGTTAAAGATACGAACGGCGGCATAGGTGAACGTGGAAAAGCCCACCCTTTCGCAAAGAACGCGAAAGGGTAGGGCACCCTTCGTACCTTGATCCAGAGGTCTATACTCGGGACGAAGGGTGCGCCACCCGCCTATACGTGCCGATGAGCCAAAATTATAAGTGTTCTTAGGAGGAGCCCCGAATCATAATGATAGATTGGAAACGATACCACGAGATCGGTGCGCTGCGGGAGTCGGGGCATCCAACCGAGGCATTAGCGGAGTTGAAGAAGCTCCGAGAAGGTCTCACGGATGTAATGGAGATCAGTTCAATCCTTCTAGGAGAGGCTCTCTCTTATCGCGATCTTGGTCGATTGGATGAGGCGGCTGACGCGGCCTCGGACGCAATGAAACTTTTGCCTGAGGAGAGTCCGAGCCGACCTTATGCGGAGTTTTCGTTAGCATGTATTCATGAGAAGAGTCAGAAGTTCGATTTGGCAACGCAGGAGTTCAAATCGCTGCTGAAGAAACACGAAGAACTCTTAACGACTAACGAACACATTCAGCTCAAACGGAATATTCAGCTTCGGTTGATTGCAAACCTTATCGTTTTAGGTCATGCTATCGAACCGTTGGCTATCGCGGATACTCTCAAAATGGAAGATATTTCCGTGGAAGAAAGGGCAGAACTTTCGTATCGGGAGGCTAAGGCGCATGAACTTCTCGGGGGCTACAGCCGTGCTCTGGAGCTGTACCAAGAGGCAATCCGAGGCTCGTTAGAGCGCTCACTGGCCGCACGGTCTCACTTCCACATCGGGGAGATATTATATGACCGAGGCGAGTTCTTGCGGGCGCTTGATGAATTTAGGATTGCTGAAACCATGGCTGATCCGGAAAGTCCTGATAAAGACCATTTCGCGAAATGGATCAAGCATACCCTTCACTTTACGGGCAGGATGGAATAGTTGTGTCGATTCGACAGGTCTAAGTATGATTCCTGTTAAAGCTGGTTTCTACTTCGCCTTACTCTCATCCTTCGCCACCACGCCGTCTTTGATGTAGATCACGCGGTGGGCGTATTCGGCGATGTCGTGCTCGTGGGTGACCAGCACAATCGTATTGCCTTCGCTGTGCAGGCGGTCGAAGAGCGCCATGATCTCATTGCCGGTCTGGGAGTCGAGGTTGCCGGTAGGTTCGTCGGCGAGGATGATCGAGGGGCGGTTGACCAGGGCGCGGGCGATAGCGACGCGCTGGCGCTGTCCGCCGGAGAGTTCGTTGGGCTTGTGCAGCATGCGCGATTCCATGCCCACGGCGCCTAACGCCTCTTTGGCGCGTTGCACGCGTTCTTCGGTAGGCACGCCGGCGTAGATGAGCGGCAGCTCAACGTTGTGCAGAGCGGTGGCGCGGGCCAGCAGGTTGAAGGTCTGGAAGACGAAGCCGATCTCTTTATTACGAATGCGGGCGAGTTCATCGTCGTCGAGTTCGCTGACTGCCTGGCCGCTCAGCCAGTACTGTCCCTTCGACGGTGTGTCGAGACAGCCGATCAGGTTCATCAGCGTCGATTTGCCCGAGCCCGAGGGGCCCATGATGGCGACATACTCGTTGTGCTTGATGCGGAGGTTGACACCGCGCAGGGCGTGTACCTGCTGCTCCGAGCCCATGTCGTAGGTCTTCCACAAGTCTTCGGTGAGGATCACCGCCGAGTTGGGGGCCACTGAGCCGGATTGCTGCGACATATTCACCACTTCCGCGGTTGCCATAGGCTTCTCCTCTTGCTTCACCCGCTTGCTCCCATCCGAATGATTCAACCCCATCAAGCTGGTTGCCCTGGCGCCAGCCCCCGGACTTAGCCGTTGTTTCTTTGGACGGACAACCCTGGCGAATGTTATAGCCAGAACGCCGCAAATTCCGGGGCTTGCGGCCCTTGTCTGTTTTCCTAGCTCTCCGTCACGTCCTTCTTGGGGACCGAATTATCCACCTTGACGCTGGTGCCGGGACGCAGGGTCCGCAGCACCTTGTAGCTACCGGTGATGATTTCATCGCCGTTTTTCAGGCCCTTCAGGACTTCGATATCGGTAGAGCCGGCAATGCCGGTCTCGACCGGCACGAACTCCGCTTTCTTGCTGCGAATGATGAAGACGCCCTGGATCTCGTCTTTCGCTTTATCTTTGTCCTTTTTAGACGAATCGTTGCCGGCCGCCTGTACCGCGCCTTTTTCAGGCCCGGTCTGCAAGTCCGCATGAGTGCGCACGGTCAGGGCCTGAATGGGAATGGCCAAAACATTGCTGCGCGAGGCGGTGGTGATCTTCGCCGTGGTGGACAGGCCGGGACGAATCTCGGTCGGCGGGTCCTGCAAGGTGACCACCACTTTAAAGTCCTTGGCTTCCTGGCTGGCCGTGGTTTGCTGCGAGGTGGAAACCCCGGTGGAGCGGACAATGGCGTTATTGCCAATCTCGCTCACAATGGCTTTAAAGGTCTTGCGCGGAATGGCGTCAATGGCAACTTCCGCCGGCTGGCCCAGCTTTACATTGACGATGTCGGTCTCATCCACCAGCACTTCCGCGGTGATGATGGACATATCGGCCAAGGTCATCAGGGTGCTGCCGGGAGAATTCTGAATGCCGACCACCACCGTCTCGCCTTCCCGCACCGGCAGGTTGGTGATCACCCCGTCGAAGGGGGCGGCGTAGGTGGTTTTCTGCAGCACGTCGGTGGCGTGGGTCAGGTTGGCGCGGTACTGGCCAATGTGGCGGTCGGCGGAGTCTTTCTGGGCCCGCGCCTGGGCTACCTGGGCCTCGGACTGGGCCTGGACGGCTTCCGCGGTCTGGTAGTTGGCCTTCTGCATGTCGTAATCGGATTTGGCGATGAGCGCGTCCTTGAACAGTCCCTGGGCGCGGCTCCAGTCCAGCTTGGCGCGCTCATAATCGGCATTGGCCTTGTTCAGGCTGGCCAGCGCGGTCTTGAGGGCGGCATCGGCGGCCAGGGCGTCGGTCTGTGCCGCCGCCAGGGAAGCCTGGCTGGCGTTGACGTCGGCCGTGGACTGCACGTTCTCCAGTTGTGCCAGCAATTGCCCCTTCTTTACCCGGTCGCCTTCCTTAACATAGAGCCGGGTGATCCGGCCGAAAGCGTTAGCGCCCACATTCACGTATACCTTCGGCTTGATTTCACCGGAGGCGCTCACCACCGAGTTCAGGTCCAGCGGCTGCACCTTCCCGGTCTGCACCGTGACCAGGTTCTTGTGGCTTTGAAAGACGGTAAAACTGACCATCAAAACCAGGGCGAGAAGACCGCCCCCGCCGATCGCAATCTTTTTCCAAGTGCTCATTGCTCCCCTGTCAGAGTGCGGATTGAATGGTACGGTTGCTCGCGGCCGGCCAGGTTCCCCCCGCGTCCAGGGCCGGGCCAGGGCGGCAGCACAATCCCTGCAGACCGCCAGACAGGAGTGCTTACCTCCCAAGGTACGCGAATGGAATTCAGAAAGTTCCAGGGACTCGGGACCGACATACTGCCCACCTTAGGGGATGACCCGGGAAGCCCCGAAGTTTTTACCGGCGCCGTGCGCCGCAGACCCTGTGGCGCGTTGCGCAAAGCATGGCCCTGCAACATTCTAGCAGAGATTCCCCAGCTCCTTGGCGGGGCCAAAAAGGACTCTTGGGGCAGGTCACCCCGTCTTGCTTTGCCGCATCCAAATACATACAATATATGGACGAGTGTGTCCGTCTCGAGGTGCCCTTCTATGTCCCAGGTAGGCTTTGGCCGTTGCCTTCTGTCTTGGATTCTGCTGCTTTCGCTGCTCGGCCTGGCGCCTATGGCCGGGGCGCAGCAGGAGAGCAAACCCGGCACCCCCGACGCCTCTGCCGGCGATAAGACCAATAATGACGGAGCTGCCGCTCCGGACGTCGATCCCTTGAAGCGTCCCATCAGCGCCAAACAGCGCAAGGAAAATTCCAAAGCCCTGAAGCAGGAGTTGGGCCGGTCTTATAAGAAGTGGCTCTCGGAAGACGTGGTGTGGATCATCACCGACGAAGAGCGCTCCGCTTTCAAACAGCTCTCCAACGACGAAGAACGCGACCAGTTCATCGAAGCTTTCTGGCAGCGCCGTGATCCCACGCCCGACACTGTCGAGAACGAGTTTAAAGAAGAGCACTATCGCCGCATCGCCTATGCCAACGAGCATTTTCCCGCCGGCATCCCCGGCTGGAAGACCGACCGTGGCCACATGTACATCGCCTTCGGTCCTCCCGACGAGATTGAGTCGCACCCCTCGGGCGGCACCTATGATCGTCCCATGGAAGAGGGCGGCGGACAGACCTCGACCTATCCCTTTGAAGACTGGCGCTATCGCTATATTGAAGGCATCGGCCAGGAAGTCATCATTGAGTTCGTCGACACGTGTATGTGCGGCGAATATCACATGACCATGGACCGCTCGGAAAAAGACGCGTTGCTCTATACCCCGAATGCCGGTCTGACCCTTTATGAGCAGATGGGCATGGCCAGCAAAGCCGACCGCTTTACCCGCGGCGGCCTGGAGCGTCTGGGCGCCGGCCCCTTCAACACCGATCTGCAGAGCAAGCAGTTTGACCGTCTGGAGCAGTTCTATAAGCTGCAGAAACCGCCGGCGGTGAAGTTCAAAGATCTGGAAGAAGTGGTCAGCCACAAAATCAGCGTGAACCTGATGCCGTTTGATGTGCGCGCTGACTTCGTGAAGGTGACCGGGGACACCGTGCTGGTGCCGGTGACCATCCAGATCAAGAACCGCGACATCACTTTTGTGAATAAGGATGGCGTGCAGCGCGGCACGGCCAACATCTTTGGCCGGGTCACCACTCTGACCGGCCGCATTGCCCAGACCTTTGAGGAGCCGGTGCAGGTGGATGTGCCGGCGGAATTGCTGCCCAAAGTGGCGGAAAACTCCTCCGTCTATTGGAAGGCACTGCCTTTGCGTCCCGGACGCTACCGCATGGATATTGTGGTGAAGGACGTGAACGGCGACCGCATGGGCACCTGGAGCCGGGGCATTGTGGTCCCGGATTTTGCCGATGACCGGCTGACCTCCTCGTCGCTGATCGTGGCTGACGTGATGGAGCCGGTGGCCGCCAAAAACGTGGGCACGGGCATGTTCGTCATCGGCACCACCAAGGTGCGGCCGCGGGTGGCTACCTCTGACGGCAAGCCGGCCGTCTTCAAACAAAACCAGAAGCTTAATTTCTGGATGCAGGTATACAATCTCTCGGTGGACGAAAAGACCCACAAGCCGTCGGCCACGATCCAGTACGAAGTCATCAATCAAGCGACCAATAAAGCCGTGGTGCGCACCATCGAATCCACGGACAAACTGGGCAATGTGGGTGAGCAAGTCACCCTGCAAAAGACCCTTTCAGCCGCCAACCTTGGTCCCGGAACTTATCGCATTGAGATCAAGGTGAACGACAATATCTCCAAGCAGACGGTGGATCCTTCGGCGACGTTTGCCGTGGAATAAGCCCGTAGTGCTGGGGGGTATTCCGCGAGGAAATTCATGGTACTCCGCAAGCTCGGGTTCTTAGCGGTGGTGTTGGGCTTGGCGCTTCCCGCCTTGGCGGGAGATCGCGTAGGGTCCATCTCCGGGTACGTGCGTGATGCCAGCGGAGTACCGCAAATGGGGGCGCTGGTGGAAGTCTTTGGCGCGGCCGCCCATGGCCTGCGCCTGTTCACCAACGAGAAGGGTTTCTATTCCATCCAGGGCGTGGCCCCTGGGACCTACAGCGTTAAAGTTTCCGCGCCATCATTCATGCCCTCGCTGCGCGAGCGCATTGGACTGCGCTCCGGCGGCGCTGCCGTAGTCAACGTGACCCTGCGCACTCTGTTCGAGGCCTTCCAGGTCGGTCCGGTCCGCACCAATTCCGACGATGAGGACTGGAAATGGGTCCTGCGTTCGGCCTCCAATCGTCCCATTCTGCGCGTTTTTGAAGACGGCACCGCGGCCACGGTCTCGGAAGGGAAGAAGGATGAACACGACCTGAAAGGTCAGCTGGCATTCGTCGCCGGTTCCCGCTCCGATGGTTTCGGCGGTGGCGCGGACATGAGTACCGGCTTCTCCCTGGAGAAATCGCTCTTCACCGCGGGCACCGTGGGTTTCAGCGGCAATGTGGGATACAACGGAGTCACGCCCAGCACGGTGCTGCGGACTTCTTATAAGCACAAGATGGCCAATGGCTCAGAGCCGCAGATCGCCCTCACCATGCGCCGGCTGGGCTCGACCGACGCCAGCCTGCGCAATGCCACCCTGCAGGCGCTGGCCCTGACTACTTCCGATGAGGTCACGCTTGCCGATGTTCTGGAATTGCGTTTTGGCAGCGAGCTGCAGACCATCCAATTCCTGGGCCGAGTTACGGCTTTTCGTCCTTTTGGATCGGCTGATCTGCACCTCTCTCCCAATACGGTCCTGAGCTACGGATACTCGACTTCCGAGCCCAATGTCCGCGGCGAGAAGGGTTTTGATTCCGCGCCTGCCGACTTGAGCGAGTCCGGCCCGCGGGTGAGCATCCTGGGCTATGCGCCGACCGTCGAGCGCGCCCACCACCAGGAAGTTTCGCTTTCCCGCCGCATGGGGAAGAACAACCTGCAGATTGCGGTGTATTCCGACCGCGTTTCCGATCCTGCCCTGACCGGTCTGGGCGAAAGTGCCGCCGATTCCGGTGACGTACTGGCCGACCCTTATTCCGGCACCTTTACCTATCGCGGGGCCGATTTGAACACCCGCGGCATGCGCATGGTGCTGCAGCGCAAACTCGCGGCGGACCTGACCGCCACCCTGGACTTCGCCTACGGCGGGGTTTTGGACCTGGCCAGAAGCGATGTGGCTTTGCAGGACGTGCGCCAGTCGAGCGTGGTGCGTAATCGCCAGAGCGTGGCCGCCAAGATGAGCGGCAAGCTCCCCGGCGCTAAAACCGAGTGGATCGCTTCCTACCGCTGGACCAGCGGAACGGCGCTGACTCCAGTGGACATGTTTAATGGCTCCGCCGGCCAGACCGACCCGTTCCTGAATGTTTTCCTGCGTCAGCCCATCCCGGGCACCAGCTTCCTGCCCGTGCACATGGACGCCTTGATCGATGTGCGCAACCTGCTAGCCCAGGGCTATGTACCGGTCATGGGCCGTGATGGCCGCACCGTGTATCTGGTGCAATCGGCGCGCGCCGTGCGCGGCGGCGTTGCTTTCACTTTCTAAGGCAGAACCTCCAACGTTTTTGTCGATGCGGGCCCTGCAAAAAACAGATTCTTCTTTGCCTGGACTTGGTGAAATTGGGAGGTCTTGGCTCCTTATCCCCCTTGTAAGTGCCGCCTTCTCGCCGGCCGCACCCGATTCAATCCCCTTACTCTGGGATACAATCCCTTCCTCTGAGTAACCAAAACCGTATCTCTTCCCGGGCCAGCAAAATAGCTTGAAAACTGTCGTTCCTTCGAGGCAAGATGCGCGCAACGTATCGCAGCACAGCCGGACGTTGGGGCGAATAAGTTTGGGGCAAACTAAGGAGAAGCTATGCGTGTACGAGCACTATCCGCAGTCCTGATTTTCGCCATTGTGGTTTTCGCCAACCCTTTGCTGAAGGCCCAGACCTTTCGCGGCACCATCCTGGGCACCGTGACCGACGCCTCCGGCGCGGTCGTTTCCGGCGCCAGCGTTACAGTGCGCAATGTCAATACTGGACTGGAGCGCGCCACACAGACCAGCGCCGACGGCAGCTATAGCATTCCGGAATTGCCCATCGGTGCCTACACCGTCACCGTCCAGCAGAGCGGATTTCAGACGTCCGTGACCCGTGGGGTGAACGTGGATGTGGCCTCCGACCGCCGCGTGGACGCCGCGCTCAAGCCCGGCGAAGTGTCGCAACAAGTGGAGGTCTCCGGGGAAGTCCTGCCCCAGGTGGACACCACCTCGGCGCAGCTGGGCGGAACTTTGACCAGCGCCACCATTGAGAATGTGCCGGTCAACGGACGCGACTACATGAAGTTGATCTATCTCAATCCCGGCGTGGCCGGCTCGCCCGACCAGATCTCCGACTCCCCGGGTTCTTACGGCACGTTTTCCATGAACGGCTCACGCGGACGCGCCAATAACTTCCTGCTCGATGGCACGGACATGAACGACGGCTACCGCAACGATCCCGCCATCAATGAGGCCGGCGTCTTCGGCGACCCCGCCACCATTTTGCCCATCGATGCCGTGGCCGAGTTGCGCGTGCTCTCCAACTATGAGGCTGAGTACGGCCGCAACAGCGGGGCGGTCGTCAATATCGTGACCAAGAGCGGCACTAACCAATGGCATGGATCGTTGCTGGAATATTGGCGCAGCGGCCAGCTGGGAGCGCGTAACTACTTCAACTTTGACAACACGCCCAAAAATTCTTTCCTGAACAATCAATTCGGCGGGTCGTTCGGTGGTCCCATTGTCAAAGACAAGACTTTCTTCTACGTAAATTATGAAGGGCAGCGCGAATCCGGAGCGCAATCCGGGACCAGCTGCGTGCCGGATCCGGCCGTGCTCGCTTCGGCGGAGCAGGACATCCTCGACAACGAGGGCACGCTAAACCCCGTGACCCAGGCGCTACTACAGAGAAACCCCTGGCCGACTCCTAACATTGCGGGCGCGGTCAGCGACACCACCGGTTGTAGCCAGGACAATCTCTCCACCGCCACCCCCTTCCGCAATCGCGTGGACAGCATGATCGCCAAGCTCGATCACAACTTCAATACCCGGAACATGCTGACCGGCCGCTACTACTTCGGAGATAGCGACCAAAGTTTTCCCTTTGCACAGCTGGCGGCGGGCATTCTTCCCGGCTTCAACACCGTGACCCCCACGCGGGTCCAGTTGATTTCCCTCTCCTATGTGAAGATCGTGAACCCCAGCCAAGTCAACGAGGCGCGCCTGGGCTGGAACCGTTTTGCCGAAGGGTTCTTTCCCGAGGACCAGAAGTTTGACCCCTCTTCCATCGGTCTGAACACCGGCGTGGGCGCCTATGAAGGCGGATTGCCCTCCATTTCCGTGGGGGCGTTTTCGCAGATCGGCGCCACCACCAGTGTGCCGCGCAACCGGGTCGACGCCAATTGGCACTTCGTGGACAACTATGCCTGGAAGACGGGCAAGCACGATGTGAAGTTTGGCTATGAATTCCGCCGCACCACCATCAAGCACGTGATCGAGAATACGTTTCGCGGCACGCTTTCTTTCGACGATCTCACCACCTTCCTCGAAGGCACGCCGTCCGATGGGTCGCAGCGCCAGGGCGACACGCGCCGCCACACCTTTGAGAACAGCCATGGTCTTTACTTGCAGGACAGCTACCGCGTTTCTCCCCGCCTGACCTTGAACCTGGGCATGCGCTGGGATTACTTCGGCGTCACCGGCGAAAAAGATCACCTCTTCTATCAGTTTGACCCGGCGGATGCCTATGGCACCTCGCCCACCGGCCAGCTCTACGGCAAAGACCTCAACAACTTTGCCCCGCGCGTAGCTTTCGCTTACGACATTGGCGGAAAAGGGAAGACCGTCGTCCGCGGCGGCTGGGGCATGTTCTACGACGCCTTTGCCCAGGATATCTTCCTCGGCCACTTGCCCTGGAATTGCCTTTTCTGTCCGGGCCCGGCCTATGTAGGAAATCCCAGCGCCGGCACAGCCGCCATCGCCTCGGTGGGACTCACTGGAGGAGCGCTCGATGCCAGCGTTCCGGTGTACGACGCGGCCAGCGCCTCGACCCTCGGCGACTTCTTCGGGGCCGATCCTAAAATGCGCACGCCCTATACCCAGAACTTCAATTTGAATATTCAACAGGCCCTGGGCGGCCGCGCCATGTTTCAGGTGGCGTATGTAGGGTCCAAAGGCACCAAGCTGTTTCGCTTTCGCGATATCAACCAGCCCGGCCAGGACGAGATCACTGCGGCTGATCTGGAGAATGGCGTGATCGGGTATGGAGTGCCACGGCCTTACTCCCAGCTGTTCTATATCAACATGGAGGAGTCGAAGGGCAGCTCGATTTATCACGCTCTGCAAACCAGCCTGCGCATGAACGCCTGGCATGGACTTTCTTCGCAGGCCAACTTTGTCTGGTCGCATTCGATCGACGATTCCAGTGACAGCGAGGATTTCACCCCCAATCAGGCGCAGCCCAGCAACAGCCAGGACCCGGGCGGCAACCGCGGGCAATCGAGCTTTGATATTCGCAAGCGCTTCACTTGGAATTTGTCCTATGAGTTCCCCAAGCTGGGCGGGAGTCTGGCCAAGCTCAAGAACGGATGGGGCGTGGACAGTGTGGTCAGCCTGCAGGACGGCCAGCCCTGGCACCTGAACTATCTGTTTGAAGGCGATTACTCGGGGGCCGGCGAAGGTTATGACCGGCCGGATGTGGTGGGACCCGTCCACTATGGAAACGGGCCGAACAATTATCTCGACCTGTCCTCTTTTGCCGCGCCCTGTACCTGGGATCCGGCACTCAATCCCGGGGCGAGCGACGAAAGCAATTGTGTGGCCGGCACCCGCCACTTCGGGAACTTAGGGCGTAATTCCTTGCGCGGTCCTTCCTTCAAGGAATTCAACTTTTCCCTCTTCAAGAACACCGACCTGACCGAGCACATGAAGCTGCAAATCCGCGCGGAGTTCTTCAATATTCTGAATCATCCTAACTTCGCCAATCCCATCATGCCGGGTTTTGCCGCGGACGCCGGCTCTCCCGATGCCGCCACCGGCCGGCAAAGCGGCTATTATCAGCTGACCGCGACCGGCGATGTGGGCATTGGCAATCCCTTCCTGGGCAGCGGCGGCCCGCGCGGCGTGCAGTTTGCCGCCAAGATCGTGTTCTAGCCAAGCGCTTTTTCCTCGGCCCCTCTCGTCGCGGCGAGAGGGGTTTTCTTTACTCTCGGCATCCCTTCCGGTACTTGGATGGGCCATGGCGACATGCTACGTTCTCTGCCGGAGTTACCGCTGCAGCTGTCATGAGCCTTTTGCCGCACCGTCAATACGCCGCCTGGATTCTCCTCGCCCTGAGCAGTGCTTTCCTGGCAGGGGGCAGTCCTCCCAAAGCGGCCCTCAGTCGAACTCTCCCGGTAACCACGACTTCTCCTCAAGCCCGCGAGCTCTTCGAGAAGGCCATGACCGACTATGAGAATTTTTATCTCGAGCGGGCAAACGGGGAGTGGAGAGATGCGGCCAAGGCTGATCCCGGATTTGCCCTGGCCCAGGCCTGGATCGCCTTCAATAGCCGTGATCCCATGGAAGCGGCCACGGCGCGGGCCCGGGCCCAAGCCCTGGCGCCCCACGTCTCCCCCGGCGAACGGCTGATGATTACCTGGATCGTCAGTGTGCAGGAAGGGAAGCAGCTTCCCGGCATCGCGGCCATGAATGACATGCTGGCGCTCTATCCCAAGGACAAGCGCCTGTACTTTTTGGCGGGCAACTGGCTGATGGGGGAGAACGGATACCAGCAGGCGCGCCGGTTCTTTGAACGGGCCCTGACCATCGATAAAAACTATCCCGCGGCGCTCAACAATCTCGCCTATTGTTATGCCCACGACCGGGAATTTGATAAGGCCTTTTCCGCCATGGAGCGCTACCTGGCGGCCCTGCCCAACGAGCCCAATCCGCAGGACTCCTATGGGGAGATTCTGCGTCAGGCCGGACACTTCGAGCAGGCCCTGGAGCACTACCAGGCGGCGCTGAAGATCAACCCCGCCTTCGTCTTTTCGCGGCTCGGTCTGGGGGATACCTACGCCCTGATGGGGAACCAGCCGCAGGCCCGCGCGGAATACGACAAGGCGATGGAGGCCGCCGATAATTCCGCCGATCGCCTCGATTACGGCCTGCAAAAAGCCATCACCTGGGTGCGGGAGAACAATCTGGCGGAGGCCGACCGGGCCTTCACCGCGCTGGCCCAGGAGTCCCATGCCAAGGGGCTCGACCTGCATGAGGCGCAGGCCTATCGCAATCAGGCGCTTTACCAGCCCGACGATGCGGTGGCCTTGCAGCTCTTGCAGTCGGCAGAAGATGCCCTGGGACCTCAGGCAAATCTTACCCAGGCGGAGCGTACGGATGAAATCTCCCGCATCCTGCGTTATCGGACGGTGCGGGCCCTGCATGCGGGCAACAAAGACCTGGCGGATAGGTCTTATCAGCAGCTGGAGACGCTGGCCGGCGGCAGCCGCAGCAATATCGTGCAGGCTTCGCTGGCCGGGGCCGACGGGGCCCGCCTGATGACCGAAGGGAAATACGCCGCCGCCGCCGATCGCCTGGAAGACGACCAGGAGAACCCCTATTCGCTGGAATTGCTCTCCGCTGCTTATTTCAAGGCCGGGGCGGCAGAGAAGATGCATGATGTCGAAATCCGCCTGCGCGCCCTGAACACTCCCACCCTGGAGCAGGCTCTGGTCGTGCCCGCTGCCCGTGGCAAGATGCCGCGCCTCCCCTGACCCTGTTCTTTAGAGTTGCCCTGATTCTGGTGCAAGTGCGGAAGTCGGCCTTCCCCAAAAAACCGGGAAATATTGAAGATTTCTAATGCAATGCCCTAGCTTTGGTGCAATAATGCTGGCCTTTGAATTGCAATGCTTTCTGCAAGGACGAGTTCGGACGGTCGAGTCATGTGGATCGATAAGCTCTCACTAGGCGTGCTGCGCGTAATGACCCCGCTGGGACCGCGCTATATCAGGCCCACCTTCAAGCAGCGGATTTATCTGCTGTGGCTATTCCGCCATTTTCCCGTGCTGCCATTTCAGGTTTTGAGCGCTCGCCAGCGCCGCCTGGTCGACCTTTTGTGTGCGGCAGAGCAGTTTGTTGCCTTGCCTCCCGACGAGGCCCCCCTGTTGGGTACACTCGAACGCCGTCCGCCGGTAGAAAGCGAGCCCTTGCCTCCGCGCAAGCCCAGTTCCCGCGCTGAAGAAGGCGTCGTGCCTTTTACCGCGGATGTCCGCCAGCGTTCCTAGCAGTATGGGACGCCCGGCCGGATTTCCCGGGTTGTGCCGCTGTTGAGGGCGTCTTCCCCGCTTGAGTCATTTTCCTTGCCGGCAAATGCGCGGTCTCTGCCTTCATGCGCGGCCTCTTGAGTGGGGATATCAGGCACGGCATAGTCTGGAGATTCGCGGTCCTGGGCGCAATCGGGCGTCATCTCGCCACTTCCTCACAAGACAAGAAACGTATTTGACCGGTATAATGTTTCAGGTGCCGAGACGGCAGATTTCGCTGTCGCGGTGCTGTTACCGTTTTGTTCTAACGGCCAGCCAATATCCCGCACCACGCCGTTATCTGTGCCACCCTGGTGTCCGGGCGCGTAGCTCAATTGGCAGAGCAACTGACTCTTAATCAGTAGGTTGAAGGTTCGATTCCTTCCGCGCTCACCATCTTTTCAATCACTTACCGGGGTTGCTATTTTGGGTGTGCCGTAAAGTGTGCCGTAGATTTTCCCGACGCGCCCACTTCCGAGGCCCCACCCTGGTTCAGAGCTGCGCGAACAATGTCGATTTCCGGATGTTGGTACTTCATCGCGGTTTTGACATCCTTGTGGCCCATCACCTTCATCACCGCCTTCAGGTTGCCCGTCCGGCTGGCGACCATGGTGCCAAAATCGTGGCGCCCGCAGTAAAGGACCAGTTTTTCCGGAAGGCCCGCTTTCCTTCGTGCCTCCCGAAAGTGAACCGCAATCGAGCCAAGATGAGGCACCTTGGCAGTTCTTCTACGCGATGGAAATACCCAGCCCGAGGTCTTCGTGCCGCACCGCGCACGCAGGATCTGGTAGACCCTCTCACTCATGGGAATGGTACGTCTTCCTTCCGGGGTCTTGCTGTCGGGAACAAAGATATTTCTCTTCGCCCAGTCGAGATTCTCGATGCGCATGCGATAGAGTTCTCTTCCATTCCTCATTCCCGTATCTCGCACCAGCCTGACGATGTCCCGGAAAAGTTGGAAGCTGCGATCACTCCAGCCGCATTGGGCGGCAGAGGCCACTAGTCTCTTTTCCGATTCATCATCCAGCTTCAACTCGCGCTCGTATTCTTTCGCCAGTTTCAGTCTGGGAGCGCGTCGAATCAGCTTCCATTCCTCTGCTTTGTGAAGCATTCTTCGCAACGTTCTCAGTCCGCAATTGGCGTTCGAGCATGATCCCGAGAAACGCAATACTTCGACGGCGTCCCTCGTGATCTGATCGAGTCGCATACCCGCAATGCCGGTTGCCTTCAGGAGCCGCCAGCCATCGCGGTAGTAGGTTTTGGTTTTGTCTTCCAGAGTGACGTTGTCCAGCCACTCCAGGAAGCGCCGGGAGAATTCAAACAGCACCGGGGCCTTCCTTGGAAGCGGGTCCAAATTCTCGACTGCTTCGGCGAGTTTCAGACCTGCAACTTTCGATGCCCTGGCTGCCTTTGCCTCATTGGTTGATCCTCGGTAGCGTTGGCCGCGTACCGTGAAGTCATACCAATAAAACTTTGACTTCGGTTTCTTAAACAGCCTCACGAGCTTCCTCCATTGCAGCCCGCACGGAAGCAACTCGTGTGTTCCTCCGGATGTATTCCAGGAGAACGTTGACATCATAGCTGACGCGGCCTTGCAGTTCTATCCAGTTCGGGCCTACGCCCTCAGCGCGCCAGCGCTTCAATGTGGCTGGGGAACGTCCGAGAATCTCGGCAGCATCGTGTGTATTAACGAGGTGCGGCATGGCTGGTTTGTGCATGGTGATTGGCTGGGACATAGCTCATTTTCTCCATCCGTTCTATTCGTCCAGTTTTTCAAACCTGTCTGGCTCCAGATATCGCGTGTCGATCCCGACGCTGCCTGGGGATGGCAGGGGAAGAAGTCGCGCCATGCGACCCGACCCTACAAAGAATGGAAAAGAATCCCATCCTTCGGTGCGACCAGTCGTCGCTCTCTTCGTTACGGAACACAGTCTGACTGGTGAGAATGCCGAGATCTTGCGCCCGGGGAGTATTCGGAGCATCGGGGTCGGCGGCACTGACACAGATGGGAGCCGGTATCTTGGGAAAAGAATTTGATCTAGCTGGAGCCAAGACGGACGGAAGTGAGACTCGAATCCAATGCTGAAGCCGCAAGGCCGGCAAAGGGGCGGTAACACAGTGTGAATCCAGGCCTGGATTCCTCTCGGCGGGGAGCAACTCTCTACGCCTTCCGGTCTCTTCTTCATAACCTATCATCCGTGCTTCCTGCTCTCCGCAAGCGCTTTCTTCAATTGTGGTGCGGAGAGTCTCACGGATTTGCACCTCGGTCAAACAACGAGGTTTGGCATAGATCGACTTGCAGTTGGCTCAGGCCAGGCCAAGACTTGGCTGTACGAATGAACAGATCCACTTCCTCGTGCTGAGTGCGCTCCTTACCGTTTCGTGCTATATTTCACTTATGAAGCGCCTGCTTCAGTTTCGATCGTCATTGCGACTCAGTCCATTCCGACTGAGTTATTAACTCCTGCTCAACTTAAGCGTTTAGGCCCGTGGCGGAACTGGCATACGCAGCTGCCTCAAGAGCAGCCCTTTTGTGGGTTCAACTCCCACCGGGCCTACCAGAATTCTGTCGTTCTTTGAAAATTCAACGGAGAGTGGGCCGGACGGTAAGGCACTTGTCTGCTAAACAAGGGTTCTCGCAAGAGGCTAACGGGTTCAACTCCCGTACTCTCCGCCATGCGGAAGGTACCGCTGATTGGTCGGCAACTGGTCCTGAAAACCGGGGCATCGTGATGAGCGATGGGCGTTCGATTCGTCTACCTTCCGCCAAGTTTGCACAGGTGCGTGAGCCCGGCCGAAACGGACCGGCTGTAACCCGGTCTCCCCGAGTGGGACGCGGAGGTTCAAATCCTCCCCTGTGCACCAGTGCCAGCGTGTGCGAATTGGAATAGCAGCCTGTCTTAGAAACAGGTGTTTGAGAGTTCGAATCTCTCCGCTGGCACCAGTTTTCCTTTTGAAGCAGGGAGGTCGCGGCGCTTTCGCAGTAACTTCCGGATTGCCGACAATCCGGGAGTTGGCCCTACTGTGGTTTGCGTTTTAGTGGCTTGCCAATCGCGAGCAGAAAAATGGCACTCTTGTCTTTTGCGTGCGGTGAAAAGAAGTTGATCACATCATCGTCGAAGAAGGTCAGCCCGGTCGCACCCAGGTGCTGGGCATACGCAGCCAGGTAGATCCTGCCGCCGATGGCACCCGCCTCCAGCTGGACGGCTCGGTAGCCTCGGTTCCCGTATCGCTCCAGAATGCGTTTTAGATCGGCGAGAAAGAAGATGTCCACGCAGGCGTCCGCCGGCAGCTCCTGCTCCAGACCAAGATGATGGGCCTCGGCGCGGAATTCCCCCTCCTTCAAAAGCTCCAGGGTATTCTGCTCACGCCCGAAAAAGTAGCTGCCCGGGTTGAGACCCTGCACTGAATGCACGATCAGGTACAGATCGTTTAGCTGCGCGCCGGGAGGCTCCAGGAAGTCAGCCGGAAGACCTCGCGTGGAGTAGTCGAGAATGGTAGACAATTGTGCCAGTGTAATGGATGCGGCTTTGTCGAACGTTCGGGTAGAACCGCGGCGCAGGATTACCTGCTCGATCGTGTCCCTCGTTTCTTCCTCCGGCAGGCGCGAGAGGCGAACGGCCTTGCCCGCCAGAACGGAAGACGGAAGGACTGGGGGCTTGTCGCGCCACTGATTCACTTCGTCTACAGACTCAAGCGAAGACGCATCGTGCATCTCAAGCATGGCGGGATATTCGACCTCGTACTGTGAAAGCGGGATTGTCTCCGAGCCAAGCGCCGGAGCCTCTCTCGGTGCCGGCAGCGAACCTTCCGCTGTGTGACCGATCGGTACGAGGCACAAGGAAACCTCACGCCGCGTATCCAGATCGAGCAGGCAGTTCACCTCGGCATCCACGAACCCGAGCACGATCTCGACCGGCAGCCCCGAAGCCGCAGAAACGGCCAGCATATTTGCCAGCAGGGTGCCGTTGTCCCAACCGAAATGGCGATAGGTGCGCGCCTGGTACTTCCAGGCGTTCCGCCAGTACGTTCCGGTGCAGATGATCGTCGCGGGCGCGTGAGCCACCGCGGGTTCCATCGCCGTCGCCTGAGCCAGGTTTCCGCGAAAATCACCTTTTCGTAGAAGCCGTAGCGATACATCCGCCGGATTGAAGTGATACACGCCGGCATCCAAACCCGGAAGATCGCTACTCACGACGTACAGTTCGATCTCGTAGAGAGCTCCGGTGCAAGCCGCAGCGCGAAAGTAGATTTCTCCACCTGGATATGCGCGCTGTTTGGTAATCCCTGCCGAGAAAAAGAGGAGGCGCGCCAGATCCTGAACGCCTGGAATCGAATCAGACTGCGACGCGGGCGCTCGTTCTGAGATTGCGGAGAGCGCGGCCACCCCTGTTTGCGGCACGTCCCGCAGCAGTGGAAGAGGCTCTATCTTTGGGTAGATTTTGAAAGGCAACGGACGATTCGCCCAGTCCAGGAAGTGAGGATGGTTACGAATACTCCAGTAGGAGTGCTTCGTGCCATCGTGATACTTCCAAGCTGCCTGGATTTCACGGTTGTTCATCGGCTGCTACGCCAGACTAGCACCTGCCGGGACCACAGGCGCAATGGGCTTTGTGACTGCGGATTGTGTCTGGATCACGGGTAAACCGGAAGTCATCTCGAAAGCTTGGTTGCGCGGGCAGGATTTGCACCTGCGTTTAGAGGTTATGAGCCTCTCGTATTGTCCTACGCTACTACCGCGCCACAAATTTCTAACAGAAGGCAATGGTCCGGGTGGCAGGAGTTGAACCTGCGTGGACATGTGCCCAAGACATGTGGGTGGCCGCTACCCTACACCCGGATTATTAGAGAGGGCTCTTCAGCCCTCTCCTGTTTAGCCCTTCACGCAGACTACCTGGCGCAACGTGTGCACCACGTCCACCAGATCGCGCTGCGCTTCCATCACGGCGTCGATGGACTTGTACGCCATCGGCGTTTCGTCGATGACATCCGCATCCTTACGACACTCGACGCCCGCTGTCGCCTTGGCATGGTCGTCCAGCGTGAAGCGGCGCTTCGCTTCCGTACGCGACATGGCGCGTCCAGCTCCATGGCTACAGCTCATGAAGCTTTCCGGATTGCCCTTGCCACGCACAATGTACGAGCGCGCTCCCATGCTGCCGGGAATAATCCCCATGTCTCCCTCACGAGCGCGTACTGCGCCCTTACGTGTGATGAGCACGTTCTCGCCGTAGTGGTGCTCCCAGGTCACATAGTTGTGATGGCAGCTCACAACCTCGACATTGGCTTCGAACGCCGGGACTTCTCCCGACGCCTGCACCGCCGCGATCAGGTTGCGCATCATCAGCTCGCGGTTGGCCAGCGCGTAGTCCTGCGCCCAGTGCACCGCGCGGACGTAGTCTTCGAAATGCTCAGTCCCCTGCGGCAGGTACGCGAGGTCCTGGTCCGGCAGGTTGATCATCCACTGGCGCATGTCGTTCTTTGCCAGCTCGATGAAAAACGTGCCGAAGCGATTGCCCACGCCACGCGATCCGGAGTGCAGCAAGAACCAGACGTTCTCGTTCTCATCGAAACACACCTCGATGAAGTGGTTCCCGGTGCCGAGCGTCGCTAGATGATTCACGCGCTGCTTGTGATCCAGCTTGGGATACTTCTCGACGATTGCCTTATACTCCGGCTCCATCTTCGCCCACACCTCAGCGTGATGTGATGGGGCATCCGACCACGCACCGCGATCGTTTGCGCGTCCATTGTCGGTACGCCCGTGCGGTACCGCCTTCTCAATTGCCGTGCGGATGCCGTGCAGGTTGTCCGGCAGATGGTTGGCGTGCAGAGAAGTCTGCACAGCCATCATGCCGCAGCCAATGTCCACACCGACCGCTGCCGGAATGATGGCTCCTCGCGTCGGAATCACGCTGCCCACCGTCGCACCAATGCCCCAATGCACGTCCGGCATGGCTGCCACCCACTTGTAGATGAAGGGCAACTGCGCGACGTTCAAGAGCTGTTGACGTGCGGCGTCCTCCAAAGGAACACCCTTGGTCCAGGCCTTGATGGGTACGCCTTTCTCGGGCTTCATCACGTCGTAGGTTGTGTCTGTCATCGTCTTTCCTTTCTTGCAGTCAACACCTGCGTCACGAGTCTGGTGGCTCGGCACGGAATTGAACCGTATCCACTGGCTTTTCAGACCAGCACTCTGCCGTCGAGTTCCCGAGCCAAACTTGGTGGACGGTGCGAGAATTGAACTCGCATTTCACGGTTGCAGGCCGTGGGTAATCCCCTTATACGAACCGCCCATTTGGGGCGAGATGAGAGAATCGAACTCTCGTAGACTGGATCCACAATCCAGCGCCTAAACCATTCGGCCAATCCCGCCATCAAACTTGGAGCTGGTCGAGTGAATCGAACACTCGTCGGAGAGGTACAAGCTCTCTGCACTGCCACTGTGCTAGACCAGCAAACTTTGGAGCTGGCACGCAGCCTCGAACTGCGGTCGGGCGCTTACCATGCGCCTGCTCTTCCCGTTGAGCTATACCAGCGGAGCTGGCGCGGCGATTCGAACGCCGATCACGGACTTACGAGGCCCGCGCTCTTCCCACTGAGCTACACCAGCGCAAAACTTCTTCACGAAATCTGGAGGCGGTGGGGAGAATTGCACTCCCGATGATCTCCTTTGCAGGGAGATGCCTTGCTGTCTTGGCTACACCGCCTCAAACTTTGGAGCGGAAGGCGGGACTCGAACCCGCGCTCTCGACGTTGGCAACGTCGCGTCTTGGCCACTAGACGACTTCCGCTTTTTACAAAATCTATGGAGCGAGCAGCGAGAGTTGAACTCGCGTCATCGGGTTGGAGGCCCGAGGCACCAGCCGCTATACCATGCTCGCCCTTCACATCTGGCAGGGGTGACAGGATTCGAACCTGCTTGAACTCGTTTTGGAGACGAGCGCCCTTCCCATCGGGTCATCACCCCTGTGGCGGTCGCAACGGGAGTTGAACCCGTCCCTCCTGATAGACAGTCAGGCATCCTGCCGCTAGACTCTGCGACCACCTTCTAAATTTGGCTGCGAGGGCACGACTCGAACGTGCATGAACCGGGTCAGAGCCGGTTATCCTGGTCGATTGGATGACCTCGCAACTATGAGGAGGGAACCTGCGGATACGGTGTCTTTTCTGGACAAGAGAAGTAACCGTGGCCTTCACCACTCCTCGAATTTCTCTCCATCGCTCGTCAATGAGCTCCTCCTTTACTGACCTCTCAAACTGGCTGCCGGGGAGCGATTCGAACGCCCGTACCCGGATTCAAAGTCCAGTGTCCTGCCACTAGACGACCCGGCATCATGCTCTGAGCGCGATTGCTTTCATGCACCGGACACACAAGACCGCCGATTCATCAACGTTGTGGCCGAGCCTCCGGCGATCAGTGCGCGCTCGATCCACCAACCTCGCGGTGATCTCCTCCGCGATCGCAGTAGAGTTCCGATGCGAGCTCAATCTCAAATCCTTCGAGTTCAATCGTTTGTGCACTCATAAGCTTGGTAGCAGCGAGGAGAATCGAACTCCCATCTCAGCCTTGAAAGAGCCGGATCCTGGCCGTTAGACGACGCTGCCTCCTGTCCGCGCATTGGCGAAATCTGCCCTAAAAACCAAAAGCCCCCGATTTGTATCGGAGGCTCAGAAAAAACTACGCGCAGCTGATGTGCCCCCGTTACATGAAGGTACCTTCCCCCGCTCCTTGCCACGTAAACGTGGCCGGTGTCGGGAAGCAATCGGTATGGGGTTTGCGCATCATTGCTAGATCTCTGCTATCACTCTGGCATGACTCCGTGGGTTCGTCAATACCCTAAAGTGGCAGGAAAGCGGGATCTCTAAGCAGCAACTAAGTATTGTCAAAGGTCGACCGCTGGTACTGAATTACTCATTCCGGGAGACCGCCTCGTCGAAGCGTCAACCTGAAACGCTCCGGGGACTCCGTAGGCCGGCCTGCAATCGGAAGCTCTGTAATCGTCACGCCAGGCGGCATTCGGCATTGCAAACAGTGGGCGGTGAAGTCCTCTACGAAACAACTGAGCCGGTCCAACATAAAGTCGACGAACTCTAGCGCTGGCTGACCATCGATCAGAGGCTGGGAGGCTTCGACTCTCCCGTTGCGTACCTTATATACGATACGGGGCAGTGTCCATCCTTCGTGATCAATAGCATTGCGCGTCTGGACAAGACGTTGCGACCAGGAAGTACGCGTTTCCCGCAGGTAGTCTGCCAGTGCAAAATCGATGACGTGGAGTGCCTGCAAGCCGCGCTCATAGGTTGCTTGCTTCTGGAACATAAAACCGATGTCCTTGCCCATCTCTCGACCGAGAGCTTTCATGCCCTCTTTGAATGCGCGGGCCGCCGAATACACGAAGCTTTCAACATCGCGTCGCAGATCACGGCTAAGATCCTCGTCAACGTGAATATTGCCTCTCTCGAATCGGGCCATTTCCCCGCCTGCGACCTTGCCACTATGCACCTCCCATTTTTGGTTGATCTCTTTGGCTGTGGTTCGTGCGGCCATAAGGGCCGACTAGGTTTGGTCGAGTACCTTGTCGAACCTCAGTCGCTCTTTCGGATCGGTGTAGATCACATCTCGCAAGCGCATAAGGCCCAGATACATGCGAGCGATGAAGGGTGTGGACGTACCTTCATTCGCCATTTTCTGAATAGTGAGGTTTGGCTCGGTCGGCCGGATGGTCATGTTAGATTGGCGGCTTAGTCGAGTTAATGCATCGATGAAATCCGGTCGCTTGATGGGCAGAACGTAAGAAAGCTGGAACCCTGGCTCCAGCTTCGTGATGCCGCCTTTGCTGAGTGCTTCCTTCCCAAGGAAAATTAGGATGCTTTCCAACGGCAGCTTGCCACGCATCAGAACGACGCCGCCGTCTTGCCAAGGAATGAATTCTGCGGTCGAGAGGAGTTCGCCGCTCCTGTCTTCGATACGGATCGGCAACGGCGGAATGTAGCGATCCGCGTAGAACTGGCGCGGCACTGGTTTCAACTCGCCGGCCAGATTGTACTGATAGCCACTAAGAGTGACCATGTTGGAGCAAACACCCTCAAGGAGCAGAGTAAAATTCGGGACTTTTGCACCGGGTGAGAAAATCGCCGCATAGCCAGCGATGAAAGCAACCAGCTTGTTAAAGGTGCCTTCTAGTGTGGGTCGCATCGTTACAATGACGTACCAAGGCGGCAAGGCTTTTAGCCCTTTTTCAGCTGGCGGAAAAATATCGCCCAACTTGGGATGACCCGGAAACTGGCACGCATAGCTGATGACGCCCACCCCGGACACTGCGATCATGTCCGGCCATTCTTCACTGGGTCGGGTCTCATTCAGACGTTGAAGTTCTTCCGCCAAGACTTCGAGCGACACCGTGGACCGTTGCGCAAAAACCAGCGTCAGCGTTAGAGTCGCAACGGCAGTCTTCTTAAGATTGGGTGCGGGCGATTTCTGTAAGCGCTTGGCTTCCCCAATGCGTTCATAGGCGGCGCGGAATTCGTCGATTCCCATGTCTTCGATCACGTCGATGACGACAGCCGCGTTGTCGGCGGGAATGACATCGCTTGTAGGGCTACCATTCGCGGCGGTATGCACGACGCAGGCGAAGGGCGCGGTCGCCTTGCTGATGCAATCTTGAACACGGCCAGCCGAAACCACAAAGGGCCAGCCGACAAATTCAGCAATGCCAGCAACTAGTTCTGGTCCCAGGGTTGCTCCAGCGGTCCCGTTAATTTGTTGCCCGATGGCTCGCGCGCGGTCTGAAAGCGTCATGACTCACAACCGTTAAGTTATGCTAAGTGAACTCCTACTGCCTAAACGATCCTGGGCTCCTTGGATCGATGTCAAATCAAAAGTGACGGAGCCCGAAACTTCTCAGCCAACTGGTGGGCGGGCCGGGAGTCAAACCCGGATTTGCAGCTTCGGACGCTGCCGTGTTGTTCGGTTACACTACCCACCCATTTGGAACTCGCGCCGGGAATCCAACCCGGATCTCTTCGTTAGGACCGAAGCGTCATCATGCCTTAGACCACGCGAGCCTACTTAATGGAGGGGATGCAGAGAATTGAACTCTGATCTCAAGGTTCGTAGCCTTGCGCCCTCATCCGTTGGACCACATCCCCACATTGGAAGCGGCAGAGAGATTTGAACTCTCATCGTCCGAGGTAGAAGCTCGGCGCATTGTTCCGTTATGCTATGCCGCCTCTTTTGCTAAACACTGGTGCGGGATGTGGGAATCGAACCCACTTCGTCTCGCTTAAAAGGCGAGTGCATATCCATATCTGCCAATCCCGCGAATCTGGTGGGTGACGCTGGAATCGAACCAGCCTGGTCTCGCTTAAGAGGCGAGTGCATTAGCCATCTCTGCCAGTCACCCATGTTCAACATCAAAGTGGTGCAGGATGTTGGAATCGAACCAACGCCTCGCGGTTATCGACCGCGGGCTCGACCTTCGAGCCAATCCTGCATGGTGCGCCGTTCGGGAGTTGAACCCGCATCTGTTGGGTGTAGGCCAACTGTTCTCGTCCGTTGAACTACCGACGCAAAACCTGGTAGAGGGTGCAGGAGTCGAACCTGCGTGGCCGCGCTAATCTGGCGCCGAAGTGGGTATAAGCCACTGCCCCTCGCCGGAGGCCCCTCCATGGTGGCTCGCGATGGATTCGAACCATCCGCGACGGCTTTATGAGAGCCGCGTTCTTCCTACTGAACTAGCGAGCCTTGTGTTCCCTCAAAATTGGCTGGCCGGGCAGGATTCGAACCTGCGCATGGCGTGAGTAACAGTCACGTGCCTTTCCACCTTGGCTACCGGCCAAAAACACATCCGTAAAAAGCAAAAGGCCCCGACTTTTGTCGGAGCCTCGGAAATCGAATCTGAACTTGGAAATCTAACGAATAATCAGACCAATCCCGAGGGCCGAGCGCGATTGACGCGCCGTCTCATCATGGATTTGGTCTGTATCGTCATTTCAAGCCCGAGTATAGCACGGGTTTCGTCACCTGTCTCCGGCATAAAGGGCACCGCGCACTCGGAACGATCCCCTCGAGAACGACCACGGCAGGTCAGTCGTACTGTGATCAGTATCAACTATCGCTGTCCGAATCTCGCCGGAAAACGCGTGAATTCCCGCGCAAGATCGCTCGCGTGCAGGTGCATTCTGTGGACCGTCAGTGAAGTTGCAATCGGTAAGCAAAAGATTCATATTTTTGCGCGAGGCACGATTCAATCGCACGGCGACAGCGGCAGTCAGCGAGAGTGCAATTGGTAAAACTCAAAATCTTCGGTGTGCCAGACTTGCTCGTCGAGCGTTTATCCGCCCTCCCTGCGCCTGAGCGTAGTCAATCCCCTCGCCTTAAGCATGACACGAGATAGCGTAGCGACACTTTTCCACGAATGCGAACCGACCAGTTCCGGTGTAGTGTTCACGCGGAAAGGACAACTGCTGTGTTCGCGTCTACCGCCGAACTTGCCTGCAAACTGCGCGCCGCTCGATACATTGTCGATCCGGTGACGCTGTCCGTTGTGTATCTCGCCGCACAAATGCGCAAGCCACTCCTGATCGAAGGGCCGCCTGGGTGCGGCAAGACGGAGCTTGCCTACGCCGTTGCCGAAGCCGCAGGCGCGCCCGTGGTGCGTCTGCAGTGCTATGCGGGCATCACCGAAGACAAGGCGATCGGGAGATTCGATGAAGCGCTACAGAAGCTATTCCTTGAGACTCAAAGCGAGAATCTGACAAAGGATTGGAATGGCATTCGACAGCGATTGCATACCCTCGACTTCTTCGCGGAAGGACCCTTGCTTCGTTCTTTGCATCATCGAGAGCGGCCCTGCGTCCTGCTCATTGACGAAATCGACAAAGTGGACCAAGGGTTCGAAGCTTTACTACTTGAGGTCCTGAGCGCCTGGCAGATCACGGTGCCGAAGCTCGGAACAATCACCGCCACAACCGTACCCTTCGTCGTGCTTAGCTCCAACGAAGAACGACGTCTGGGAGATCCCTTACGGCGGAGATGTTTCTACCTGCGATTTGACTACCCCACGGTGGAGCGCGAAACAGAGATCCTGACCACGAGGAGCCGCAGTGAAAGTCCGCGGCTACGCGGCCAGTTGGCCGGACTCGCGCACGCGCTGCGGGGCTGGAACATGGAGAAACCGCCCTCGATTGCGGAGATGTTGGACTTGGCCCAGGCCCTTGAAATCCTTGGCACAGAAGAAATCTCACACGAACAGCGCGATTTGTTGTTGCCGTTGCTGGCAAAAACGGATGGGGATCGCAAGCGATTGATGCTGCGCGCGGGGTTCGAGGGGCTAGTTGCCGACTCAAAGCGATACCGAGATGAACTTGTGGCAAGCGGCGGACCTGGCAAGATGACGGCTCGTGGTGAAAGGCCCGTGCTGGCAGAAGGAGCGGCATGAAGCGGATTGGCTATGCCTGCTGTCTGCTGCTGTCGATACAGGCCGGGCGAGCACAAGCTCTTACGACGAGCGTTGATGTTCGCATGATCTCGGCGCGATGGGCTGTCTACTACGCGGCGGTATATCGAGTTCCTATAGAGCTCGTGGAGGCGGTCATCGATGAAGAATCCGCCTGGAATCCCTATGCCGTATCGAGAAAAGGCGCGGTGGGTCTGATGCAACTTATGCCGGAGACGGCAGCGCGGTTTGGGGTTCGCAATCGCTATCGCCTTGACGAGAACATCAGGGGCGGCGTGGCTTATCTGGCGTGGTTGATCCGACTGTTCAAAGGCGATCTCCGGCTGGCGACAGCTGCCTACTACGTCGGGGAGAAGCCGATCCTTCGTCGGCAACTCGACTATTCCTCCATCGACGTGCACGGGTATGTCAGCCGGGTGGCAGTGAGGTTTCACGCCAGATGCCGACACAAAGCCGCTGTTGACTTGATAGCAGAGACCGTTGAACAGCGAGGTGAGCGATGAACGTGTTTAAGTCGATCTTGGTCTGTTTCCTATTGCCGGCAGCCTTCGAAGCGCGCGCTCAGGTGCCGGACGTCGTTCCTCAAGTACGAGTGAAGGACGCGGATGATGGGAAGGTCACCGTGGTGGAAGTCGCCCCACATTTCGTAACAGCGATAAAGCTGCCCGAACCGGTGAATTCTGTCGCCATCGGCGATCCTGCGCTGTTTCAAGTCGAGCATTCAGAACACGAACCACTGCTGGTTCTGGTCAAAGCGCTCACGGAGAAGAGAGCTGAAACCAATGTGCTCATCTCGAGCATTCATGGAAGGCAGTTTAGTTTGCTGCTGATCAGCGGCGCAGGCGTAGCCGGACCGGGCAAGGTAGATTTTGTGCTCCAATACAAGACCGCCACGAGTTTTCTAGTCGAGCCTGAGATTGTGCCTTTTCCTTTGGTAGGTCAAACCAAAGCAATCACCGATCAACCCACGCCGGTTGACTTAAGCACCGAAGGCGGGAACAGGCGTTCAGCGAAAGCAGCCGTTGTCCCAAGCACGTTTCGTTCGAGCACATACAATGCGCGCTCCGAAGCCCTGTCACATGCGACGCTGCCAGCGTCATTGGATGTCCTGCTCGAACGCCAGAAGAGCGCACCGCTGCCTACCATGTACGGAGAACGAATTGAAACAGAAGCAATCAAGCGAGATCGCTTGCGTGTCGGCGTCAGCGAAGTCATCGATGGCGGCCAGCAAGTGATTGTCCTGTTCTCGGTGATGAATACCAGCAGACACGCGATCTTGCTTATGCCACCACAGGTACAACTCGGCGGAAAGATCAAATCTGGCCGAATTGTTAAGCGTGAGCGTTGGGCCGCGGCAGAACAACTGGCCATCGTCGAGTTCCGCCTGAGCCATCGACGTTTAGGGGTTGGCAGCCGTGCGGACGGGGTCGTGGTCTTTGAACGCCCGCCCTACAAGCAGTCAAATGAGGAGCTCTTTTTGCAAATGGCGGATTCGGGCGCAGTGGATCGCCCGGCACTTGCGCCCATGGGCTTCGGAGTCAACTCGCTACGCCAGGAGGAGGATCATGGAATCGCAGACAACAGGAACTGAGAAAAACCAAGCGGTGAAATTAGACGCGGACAACTCGTCCGTTGACAGCGTCGCGGACGTTGAGGAAACAGGTCCTGGCGGGTTCAAGAGCCTTAATGCACTCTTGGACAAGGTCCGCCAAAATCAAAAACCGGTCGCAAGCCGCCGCGAACTGAGCCGTGACAAGAGCAAGTCTCTCTTCCTACTTGTCGGCGTGAGCGTCGCCTTATTGCTGGTATTTTTTGGACTATTCTCGAGTCCAAAGGGCGGGACTGCCGCCTCCGGGAAGCTTCGCGGTGCGCCTAACCTTGGCCGCAAAGTTACACCAGGGCAGGGCCAGAATGACCCAGCAAAAGCTGCAACACCGATTCTCAGTGCAGACCTCCGCCAAGGTCAGACAGGTGTTTCTTCCGAAGTAACGCCGGAAGAAGTAGGCCGGACTTCTCCTCACTACGAGCAATTCGATCAGTCTCCGACCGCGACTGCGGCCGCACCAGCAAAGCCCGTAGCCGGCAAAGCGAAAAGTCCCGACAAGTATGCGCTACGGCAGATTGATTTCTCCAATCCTGCGGTTGCGCAGGCTACGAACATCCCCAATCCTCCCCGGTTGCCATCGTCCGAGTCAGACGCCGAATTGAAGAAACCATCGCTGGTATTCGTTCGCGCTTCCCAAGATGCAAAGCCGGCTGTTTCAGTGCTTCACGATGAACCCAGCGGCCTAGCCCAGCTTCTCCCAGCCGGTACAAGAATGGTCGCTCGCCTCGAAGCTCCAGTGAGTTCAGCAGTACCAGCCCCTGTAATCGCAGTGATCGAATACAGCTACGAGCATGACGGTGAGATTGTGCTGCCGGCGGGCACCAGAGTGTTTGGCAAGCTCTCCCACGTTACCCCATCAGGTTTTGTGGGATTCCAGTTCGACCGAGTCGAAACACCGGATGGAAGTGTTCAGAAAATTGACGCGACCGCCATGGATCTTAAGTTCGGCGCGCTCAAGGGGAACGTCTCGGGCAGGAACCGAGGCAAAAACTTTCTTGTCCGCTCTCTGACCGGAATAGGAACCGTCGCTGCATACGTTGTCGGTGGTCAAGGCACAACCGGATTCAACGGCCCGATTTCAGAAAACTCGTTGCTGCGAGAACGGCTCGCCAGCAATATCGGGATCGCCGGTCAAGACGAAATCAATACGCTGGCCGCGAATCAGACACTGGTGGTCACCGTACCCGGCAACACGCGGTTTTACATCGTGGTGGAAAAGAACAGTTCCGATCAGCAGCCGGGGTCGCCGGGAACACGGCCCGCAGAGAACCCTGGCGCAGGCTTTTCTTCGGGTAAGGTCCCGACGCTCGAAGAATTGCGCGAGTTGATGCAACTGAGAAACGAGTTAAACCAAATGTACTTGCAGACTGGCTCTCAAGCAGCACAAGCCCAAAATTGACGAAGGGACGGACCGTTGGAACCCAATTGGAAACCTCTGGAAGACAGGCTGGGCAAAGCGCGTTGCGCTGGTTTCATGTACATGGGCCGTGTCAATGGTATTAACCTCTACAAACACGGAATCAGCCGCACTTACCTCAATCTGGACGATGGGGGAAACTGTTTCGTTTCAAGCCGCCAGGGGTGCTACGTTTCCGCAGACTTCGGGCAGGAACTTGCAAAGATGGAACTGTGTCTAGAGGGCCTGCAAGCGACATTAGAAACAGAATACGATGAGTTGTTCATCGCCCAGAAACGAGCAATTCTGAGGCTAAAAGGGATTGATTTGCTCACGATTCAAATCGAACCCGAAAATCTCGCGATTCATTAGGCGTCGCTCGTGAGTTTTCTACCATCCGACACTGAAGTGAGCTAGAGTGGGCATATAGCAACCTGTTTTTTTTATGCTGTACGGGGCAGACTGGCTCGACTATTTCGGTGCGGATGCTGTTGGCAGAGTCATAGGCCTGTGGCTGAGAGTCTGTCTATTGCCGTTCCGAATCGTCCTTCGTTGGTTAGCAGGCAGACCACAATCTCCTAGAGCCGTCCGTTCAAAATCCTCTCGATAGCATATCGTCTTCACTTCAACCAGCCAGCATCGCACGACCCTGCTCACTCGCTTTCGTCTTTCTGACTGTTCTGTTGATCGTCGTTTGACAGAAATTCCTTTCGGTCCTACCTTCCACGCGCATCGATCGTTTTTCGAATCAGTTCACAAACACATTCGGAGCGACGATCAGAAAGGAGGACACAGCCGATGAAATTCCGGCCCGACATGCAGCAAAGAAAATTCTGGGCGTGGATCGCTCTTGCATTTCTGGTGGTCGCACAGTTCACGTTTGCGCAAAACCTGGGCTCTGCTCCAGCTTCGAATGTGGCGGTTCAGGGACAGACAGGTGCACAGCCGGAGGGTGCTTTTCTCAACTTCATCAACTGGATCGGAAACGTAATCGCTCCCGTGGGTGCCGGAGGCGCGGTACTGGGAGCCGTTGTCTGCTGGCTGACAGGACGAGGTTTTGGGCGCTGGCTGTTCGCTGCCGCCGCCCTTTTGGCCATTTCCGGCGTCACGCGGCTTATCGAGTTCTGGATCACGAACGGAACCGGCGGTGTGACCTAGCCGAATACCGCTTCAGAATGTATGCGGGCAGCTTGACGTAGTTGCACTTCGAGACGCTGATGGCTGTCACCAGATCTGAAACCGTTGTGCAGGTAACAAGCGAGATTGAGAGCGATGCCAACGCCGCAATTACTGAACGATGTCATTTCCTTGCTGCTCCTGCTGGCACCATCGGCGGCTCTGTTGTCGCTGGTGCTGGCAGGAATCGCTTTGCGGCATGACGGAACGACAGCGTTTGCGATTGGCGGCAACTTCACCAAATGGATGTTCTGGGCAATAGTGTTTCTTACTCTGCAGCCGCTTTTGACCTGGTTTTCATCGTTCGGGATTGCTTTGCCTCTACCTAGTGGAGGAATCAGCACTTCATGGCTCTCGAACATTCAGTCTGACATAGCGTCTTTCGTCACCAATTTCATTGTGGATCGGCTAGTACCTGTACTGGCCGCATTCTTCGTGCTGCGCGCGATCTTGGATACGGCAGCCGGCGAGAACCCGCTCGCTTCTATCGTCACCGCGATGTTCCTGCTCGGCATTCAGACGACCTTCACCCTGATCCAGGGCTACAACACACAAACGCAGTATGCGACTGCTGACGTGCTTGACAGTCTATGGAACCACCTGGCGGGAACAATTATGCCGGTCGCTGCGGTGTTGGCATTGGTTGGAGCGATCTGGAACTTTGCGACACGAAAACCATTCGTACGCCTTGTAGCCGTCTCACTTGCTCTCTTGTGCGTGTCCGGGATCTGGCAACTCGTCGTGACGATGATGTCTTAGGTACTGAGATGAACTTTTCGCAAATGTCGTTCGATAACGGAATTCTTCATTTGGCGAACTGGGCCGGCAATGTGATCATGCCGACCCTTGCAGCACTGTTCATCATTGCTGCAATCCTGCAATTCTCAAAAGGTCAAGAGTTCTCCCATAGCATGTATGGGGCCTTCGCTTGCCTGATGGTCTCCGGACTGACGCGCGCTTTCGAAACGTTTGCGTCACAGAGGGCATGGAATAACCCAGACGTCTATTGGCTGGCGCTGCTGACTGCGATCAACTGGGTCGGCAATGTAATCCTGCCCGTGTACGCCGCAGCGCAAGTAGCAATCGGAGCGCTGCGAATTGGAATGTTTTCCTACATTCATCCCACAAGCAGCTGGATGCGTCATTTTCTTGCCGCCGGCCTGTGTCTGATGGTGTCGGGATTGCTTCGCCTCGCGGAGTTCTTCGTGATCCAGGGAACTGCCGGGGTGCGTTGAAAAGGAGAAAGAACGCAATGGCACTCGATGTGACGCCCGTGTATCGAAACCTTCGTACCAGGGTGACCTTCCTTGGGCTTGAAGCGGAGGATCTGTTCGCCATTCTGGCCGTCGCTGTCGTGATGAACATCTTCGGGCGGTTCCTGAACCGGGAGATGCTCGGCTTGCCCATGAATATGGTGCTGCAATACGTCGTTCCGATTCTCAGTGTGCCTGCTCTGATGCTGTTCAAGTACGGCAAGCAGCGCGGGTATCTCCTCGATTGGGTAACGTTCCACACCAGGCCACATGTCTATTCGGCGCTGGAACGCGACCGTGAACTGGTCCGTGAGTACATCACCGACTAAGGAAAAGCAACAATGCCGCTGACTGTCCAACAGCATTCCAAGTCACTCGCGCAACCTCCGTTGTGCGAGCAATTGAAGGTTCGCGACATCATCGACGACCTGTTCGTCGAGCTGAACGGCTCGTTTGTAGCTGGATACACGGTGAGCGGAATCAACTCGTACTACGCGAGTGATGAGGAACGCAACCGCACGAAGCTCTCGCTAGAAGCCCTGGTGCGGTCTCTGCCGGAACGCTCCATGCGGATACAGGTACGCTTCGAGATCGCAGAGGGTACGGGAGATCTCCTTGCCCGCTACAGCCGCGAGCAGCGGAACCCGAGTTCAGTGTTGAAGGCCCTTGATCGCGAACAGACTGAGATTTGGGCCAAAAGGGACTTCGACGGCTATTACCTGCGCCACTTCCTCCATTTCTATTTTGCCTGGGATCCGAGAATTCATCATCAGACGCCCGATCTTGAGTGGAAGAAGAAAATGCGGAGCAGCAGCTTCAGTGTCTCCGCGATGAAATGCATTGAGCGGGGCCGCCGTGAACATGAGGATCTATTGGCGGAGTTTCGCAGCCTGATGTCCGGGGTGGAGGCAACGCTGCAAGCGACAGGCATGAAGATTGCCCGCATGTCGGGGAACGATCTGTTCCTCGAAGTCAAGAGAGCGCTTCACCCTCTTGGGAACGATTCTGTTCCTTATCGGCGCCCTGAGGGCTCGGTCTTCTACGAAAGCGCCCGTAGCCAGATTGCAAACGTGAACATCGAGGATGAACTCGATGAATACATGAAAGTCGGCGGGTTGCTTTATTCCTTTGTGACCCTTAAAGACTTGCCGGACGCCACGTTCCCCGGTGTGCTGCGCGAGCTAGTCGTGCTCGATTTTCCACTCGTGATCAACGCAGAGGTCGTCCTTCCCGACCAAGCAAAAGCAGTCAAGCAGTATAAAAGCCGGCTGCGCAAAATGACCGCTGCGCAAAAGGACATGCACGGCGGCTTCCGGCTGAATGTCGACGCGCAGGTCGCAGAGCACCAACTGATCAAGGTTCTGCAGGACCTGATTTCAAGTTCTCTCAAATCCTGCCAGATGAGCCTGACCATTGCCGTCCGTACCTCCCGCGCTGCTCGCAACCGGATGGAATTGGAGCAGGCCGAGCGAATTCTTGCTGACCGCCGTCAGAGGGTCCTGCACGCGATTACGCGGATGAACGGCGCCCGCGGCATCGCAGAAACGTTGGCTCAGAAGAGGTTCTTCTTTTCCAGTTTGCCGGGCCAGGGAGAGACCAACAAACGCGAACAAGACGTGCTGACACTTCATGCGGCTGACCTGTTGCCTGTGGAGATGCCATGGAACGGAACACGAAACTCTCCATTGATGTTGTTTGAGACTCCGTATCGCCAGTTGGTGCCGTTTTCGCCTTTCGATTCGACTCTCGGCGATGCCAATCAGCTCATCATGGCGAAGAGTGGCGGCGGTAAGACCTTCATGACGCAGACGTTTCTACTCATGATGGCGCGTGCCAAGCCGTTGATCTCAATCCTTGAGAGGGGCGATTCATATGAGCCTCTGGTGGAATTGATGGGCGGGCGGGTCATCAATGTGGATCTTGATGGACGAGAAACTCTCAACCCCTGGGATTTGCTGGCAGGAGAGACCGTACCCAGCAATGAAAAAACAGCATTCTTGAAGAATCTCACGCGGCACATGATCGGGGAGAGCCCAGGAGCAGACACGGCACTGCTGGACAACGTTCTCACCGACGCGATCCCGCGGGTTTATAAGCGCTGCGCGATTCGTTACTCGAATCCGATTCCGACCTTCAATGACCTGCGTGAAGAACTTGCCAACTGGCGCGACGCGGAGAAGATGCAGCGCACCATGGATGAGGCTCATCTTGCCGCAATCAAGCTCCGCTCGTGGACAGGAGAAAGTGGCATCTACGCGAATCTATTTGATCGCCAAACTACCATGCGGCTGGACAGCGATTGGTTGTTCTTCAACGTGGAAGGCCTGAGTTCCGACCCGCGGCTGGAAACCGCGATGAGCATGCTGATCGCAACCGCGATGGCCGCGCGGGCTACCGGAAAAACGGCGCAACCAAGCATTACGGTGCTCGATGAATGCTGGTTTCTGCTCGATTCACCGGCATTGGCTCCCGAGGTAGTGCAACTGTTCCGCACGGCCCGCAAGCGCAACTCAAGTGTTTGGGGAATCAGCCAAACTGTGGAGGACTTCGTCGGGACAGAATCTCAACCTCGATTGCACGGTCCAGGCATCCTCAAGAACGCCAGCACCAAGATCATTGGCCAGCAGCCCGGTGATGTCAGCGCAATCATCAACCACCTCTACCTAAATCCAGTCGCCCTGGGCCAGGTGAAGGAATTTGGGGCGCCCCGAAAAGGCCGAAGCGCGGAAGTGTTGCTGGTTATCGGGGAAAAGGCTGAAACCACGCAGACCATCCGCATCGTGCCAACGCCGTTGTCCTATTGGATATGCACGACGTTTCCCCGTGAACGGAAGTACCGCGCATGGTTTCTCTCGGAACAGCACGCTCGTCCCCTGCTTGAACGATATCAAGAGCTCGCCAAGACATTTCCGCAAGGTCTGGCAGAAATTGCTCCTCTTCCGGAGGAGTTATCGGGCGCGGTGGCAGCCTCGGCCATCGTACGGGCAGAACACTCGAGGAGACCGGTGACCACCGAACTCAGGACAGTTGAGAGGTCATAACGATGCACTATTTCAGTTTTGCGCTTTTTGCTCTCGTCTGTGGATGGCTGATGCTGGCCGCAAAGACTCGCCGCCAAGCAGTCGCTATCGCCGTCGCGGGAGTTCTTGTTTCAACTCTGGTAATCGCTCCACCTCCTGCGGAGGCGCAAGGAGGAATCATCCAGGCCATTCAAGCAGTGCTGGATGTGATCAATGGCGCGATACAGACCGCACTGAACGCCATTAACACGACAAGAGCTGCCGTCAACAACCTATATCAGAACCTGATCTGGCCGGTGCAGTTGATCAATCAGGCCAAGGCGCAAATCGTCCAGATGATTAACCAATACCGCACCTTGATGGCGAGCATTCTCAACATCGATCTGCATAGCGCCACATTAGCCACGCCACAGTCGCTCGAAAATGCAATCCGCGACCATCAGGTGAATAACTTCAGCGCACTAACGCAAGCCTTCGGCAACACCTATGGAGCGATTCCGTTGTCGACCGATGCGAGCCAGGCGGACCGGGACATGTCCGATATGGATGATGCCTTGACGCTGGACAGTCTGAAGACGCTCAAAGTGTCGGATTCTGCGACAGACCTTGAACTCCAGGCTGCGGATTCCATCGAAACTTCGGCCAGTGAAGCCGCGCCGGGATCCGCCCCTTTTCTCACCGCAAGCGCCGTCGCCTCAAGCATCCGGAGTCAGGCGTTGACTCAAAAGATGTTGGCGGCTGAATTGCGCCAGGAGGCCGCACACATCGCACACCAAAACGGATTTCGCAAGCGCGGGGCCGCATTTAGCACGCAATTGCGTGGCGTGATAATGAACCTTCTTCAGCACAACTGACTATCAGGAGGATGCTATGAGACCAGCCCGAGAACTCTTAAGGAAAGGCGCTTCGTGGATCAAGGGTCACAAGCTTCGCGTCATCCTCCTGAGCCTCATTTTGATCATCGCGGCGCCTTGGCCGGCGGAAGGCCAGTTCAGCCCTTGTTGCGCGATCCTCGCCGCGGGCCTGTCGAGCATTTCAAGCGCCTTACAGAGTGTCATCGGTGGGGGGCTCAACCAAATTCTCGGAATCGACCAAAGCATTCAGCAGTTCGAGCAAAACTTTGTCTGGCCGCAGAACCTGATCAATCAGGCGCGCTCGCTAGTGGGGAATTTGCAGGGCGTGTTTAACCAGATTCAGGCTTTGACGAAGATCCAAGTCAACAGCGCGACTCTGCCCAACGCCCGGCAACTTGAGACAAATCTTCTGTCGCGGAATGCAAACCAGATCGCGCAGACCTCCGCGAACTACACGGCACTTTATGGAGCGGTTCCGGCGGCGACGGATGCATCCCAGCAAGTACGCGACATCGTCGATATGACCGATGCAGCTGCCCAGACCGCAATGAAGCGTGCGATCGAAATCGATGCCCTGTCAGATCTGGAACTTCAGGCCGCCAGCCAGATCAATCAGAGCATCCAGAATGCCGCGCCCGGAAGTGCCCCAATCATAGAGGCCCAAGCGGACGCGTGGCTGGTACGGGCCAACGCATACACACAGGCTGCGACCGCTGATTTGATGCGACTGAGGGCCATTGATCTTGCGAATTCGAGCGCCGACATAAAGATGGGCGCGACCAACACCGCCAGCCTTCGTCAGCAATTGATGAACCTGCTGCAGCACAACTGAAAGTGGAGTGAGTTTATGCCGAGTTTCTATTTCGAGCAGGTTCTCCAGACGGCGCTGAACGGGATCGACCAGAACGTCACCGGCCCGGTGCTGCAACTGGCGGGAGTAATCCTGATCCTGAGTTTGCTCTACGCGGTGTATGAGGCGTACAGCAACGGCGGCGATGTACGGGCGCTTGGCATTGCAGGGATCAAGTATCTCGTTCTTGGCCTGGTGTTCCTCAATTATCAGCAGGCCTTTCGCTCAGTGAACGGGATGTTCAACAGTGTGGCCGATTTCATTTACAACACGAACGGGATCGGCGATGTAATTCAGAATTGGCTGAACGCTCTCAGTGCTTATATCGGTCAGCAGGGGCTATCCAGCTTCTGGACCCTGGTCACCGGGGCCATCTCCGGACTTCTTGATGTGCTCCTGATACTGGTGGGCCTTGTCGTCCTGCCAGTCAGCTACACGCTGTTTACGCTTGCCTACGTCTTATATGGATCAGTCCTCTACCTGGTTGGGCCGCTCGTGCTAGCTCTCTGGCCGAGCCGAGCGATGGGACGACTGGCGCACACCTATTTTGTAAATCTCATGATCTTTCAAAGTTGGGGCCTGCTGTACGCGATCCTCCAGGTTCTGATCACCGCGCTACAGATGAACAGCATCGATGCGGTATTGGGAGGAAATGGTGTTCTCAACGCTTTCGTCGGATCCAGTCAGATGGTCCTCTTGGGCGCAGTCAGCGTGTTGTTTGCCATTGCCATTGCGCTGATCCCGTTTATCGCCAGCCGCCTGGTGCACGGCGACGTGGGCAATACGGTCTTTGCTTTGGCGGCTGTAGTGAACCGTGCTGCCAGAATAGCACTCAGTTCGAGCATCTCTTCACAAGCCTCCTCGGCCGGTCCTCCCCAACCAATACCTGACCCCGGCCCGCTTACCGGTGGCGGGCCGGGTGGCGCCGGCAACTCCCGGGACGGCGGTGACGGAGCGGGAGGTGAAGCTCTGGCTGAATCAAGACCGCCACAACCCACCGGCGGAGCCGCGGAAGGTGGTACGGCCACTTCGGCCGGCGAGATCGGGGCTGCCGGAGCAATAGCGGCGGTTTAGAGATTTTCGAGACCACGTCGAAGTCAGAGGAGTGATTCGTCCGATATGAAACGAAAGAACCAAGAGTCTGAGATTCCGGAAATCGCGGCTTACACGAAGTATTACGAGCACGACGGCATGCTTCGCGCATACGCCAACCGAGCCATGCTGCTAGCCATGTTGTTCGGGGTCATCGCTCTCGGTTCACTGACATTCGCTGTCTATGTTCGAATCCAGCCGCCGACGATCATCCGCGTGGATAAAGACGGCGATGCCACGGTCATTGGTGGGAGAGCCAGGACAGATCCAGTGTCAACGCTGGCAATGGTGTTATCAGCCCAAACCGGGACGGATGGGCCTAGTGAGACTTCTGCGGCCCCCACCGATATGGAAGCACGGGCCGTGCTCAGAACATTCCTCCAGCACTACCTCACGTACACGCCCGACTCTGTCACTCGTGATCTGGCTGAGTCACTCAACATGATGACCACCAACTTACGGAAACTCACCATGGACAAGTTGAGAAAGGAAGACACGATCGGAAAGATTCAACAGGACCACATCATCTCGGATTTTCGTGTTCGGTCGTTGGAGCGCTCCAGGGACACTCCGTGGAGCTATGTCGTATTCGGCGTGAAGGAAATTCACCGCATCAAGAACGGGACGGAGGTAACCGACCGAATCGTGGGCCAATACAACCTCCGCCTGGTTGAAGAACAGAGGACAGAGTTGAATCCGAGCGGCCTGCTTGTGGCTGATTTTTCCGAACAGCAAATGGTGGGAGAACGGGACAACGGCCTTTTGCAACGAAGCGAGCTGGATAAATGAAGTATTGAAGGGAGCCAAGATGTCGACCATGACTACATCTCTGACCGATGAGAGAACCAACCAGACAGCTATCCGCCAGACAAGTAAATCGGCGCGAAAACCTCGGCCCGCGGGAGAAGAGGACGTGCTATCTGGAGCTCGCTTCTTCCTGCCCAAGTCTGGCTCGGCCGGGCATGCTCCCGAACTTGGCCGTGAGTTCTCGAGTGAGGGCGAAGTCCGAGTCGAAGCCCTCAAGTTGGGCGTGACCTACTACAGCCTGCAAGAGTGGCGTCCGGTGGCCGATTTCACCGGGAAAAACCCTGAGTTGAAGAGAGAGCTCGTTTCCAAGAAAGGAACGGTCTAAGAGAATGTTTGACAGTGTGACGTTCATAGCACGGTTTCATCACAGACGCTGGTCTGTAGTGAGCGATCCACAAGCTCATTGTGGATGAGTGCTGGTCTGGTTCCTTCACGAACCTGGCCGGGAACCTTAACCGTTTTCGACCGGGACAGTGAAGGGAGCCATACCGCGCCCTCCTCTCTGTCGTGGTCCAGACAAGAAGGAGGAAGAGAAATGGTGAAGCAACGGTTTCTGACGCACTTCAAACCGTGGCTCGTCGCCGTAATTAAAGTCACCGGACTGATCGTTGCATATCAACTCTTCGATCAGGTCCGCACGTATTTCCGATACGCGTCTCTGAGCATCGCGAATGTGGTCTCAGGGGCGATAGCGCTCCTGTTCGTGATCGGGCTGGTTTGCATGATCACGGCATGGGGAGAGTGGTGCTGGTTCAAACTGCGCAGGCTTCGTTGGTTCTTTAGGAAATTCGGAGAAAGATCCAGAGCCAATCGGACCGCGCAGACGATAGAGATGCTGCAACCAGTGACAAAACGTATGTTCTAAACCAAGACCAATTCGTTGGCCTGGCCTTTCGCTGCCCGGCCCGAAAGTCATTCCACCGTTTTCGGCAACGGGCAGCAAGGAGAAGGCATGAACCGGCTCCGTCTCTGCTCTTTGCCTGACAGAAAAGGAGATCCGACATGCCGCAGGTTATGGAAAGCCCAGTGATGCCGATCCTCGCGCTCGCGCTTGATCGCGACGGTCATTTGTCGAAGAAAATCATGAGACTTGCGCGGGAAGAACAGCTTACGAACACCCTGCTTCAAGGATTCTGTCCTGGCATTCGTGTGGCGACCGTAGATGTGCCCACCGAACCCCTGGATGCTTGTGAGCAGGCGATCGTAGAACAGGCGCTCACCCGAGTGGAATTTGACGGAATTCGGTACAGCCTGATCGGAGCGAGTGGCAGCGCGAAGAAAGGGAAATTTTACGCTGCTGACTCCAAGTACGAGAAACGGCTTGCCGAAAGGTTCCGATTCTCACCGCAAGCGGCCATGACCTACTTCGGGATTCTCGTGTCTTCCTGCAAGGTCCTGGTCGAAGTACCGGAATGCCGGCTGCTCGTTGTGGACGATCATCAGCTCGGCACCAATGATTGCCGGGGGTGGATTTCGCAGTCACTGTTCCGGCAGTTGCAGGCGAAGCACCGGCACGAACTCCTCACTGAGGAGATGCGGAGGCTTCTTGCGCAAAGGAAAGAGAAGGAGGAGTTTCCGCTGGAAGGTGATGAGCACAGGGCAATCCGTGACCTGGCAGAGATGAAGATTTCCCGAAAACTTCTGCGTTCTCACCGCTTCTACCAATTTCGCCTCGCGTTCGACAAAACACAGGCGAAAGGATCCTTCAAAGTCATGGCAGATGAATCGGCCGACGCGCTAGAGGCCGACATCATCCTGCCGAAATCGTCCGTTAAGCCCAAGTACGAGGGTGGAGTGTTGCGGACAATCCGGTCCATACTTGGCCACCGGCAAGCACACGCTTATCGTGGGACGGTCTTGGTCGGAATCCGCGATGTTTCGCGCGATCTTGAATTTCAGTCGAGCTACACGCTGGTGGAGCATGCACCAGAAGATTCGATTGAGCTTGAGATCAAACCATACGCGCTCCGCGAGATCGAGAGGCTTCGGAAGGCGTGGGAAGAGAACAACTTCACTGAGCTGTTCGAGTTGCTCGGCACACAGGAAACCCAGCGTGTGGTAAATGCGGGAGAAGAACCCGATATGGAGTACACCAGCAGTGAGTACACCGTTGCCGACGGCGCACTGATTGCCGACGGGACGGGATACATGCTGAAACACCCCTTCGTGAACCACCATCTGCAAAAGGTGCTGGCGCGGTGGGCATACCGGCTGTGCACTAGTGGCGGCTTTCGCCTTCCGGGCTTCGCACTAGCAGACGATGGATACCTAGTCCTTCATCAAGGCGAGGTGTTTTGTGGTTCGGACTGGATTCCACAGGACCGGGGCATAGTTTCTGTCTCATCCCGCCACGGTCTGATCGTTCGCTATCCCATCCGCATGAAAGAGGACCTTCTGCCATTCGAAAACCTGTCTTCGGACGAGGTTCTGGCCTTGTTGTCCGGAAACCTGACGAAGCAGGGCTGCCGGATGTCAGAGGAGAAAACAGCGGAAGTAATCGATCACCAATTAAAGCTGAGAGGCACGTTGACGCTTCATTCCGAAGCGGCAGCACGAAACGGTGGTGACTTCGACTTCGATCAGGTGTGTGTGCTCGAAGGCGACAAATTCCCTCGCTTCGTCCGAGACCGGTTCGCCTACGAGGAACGGCATTCGGCGCAAAAGAATAAAGCTCCGAAGCCGCCGAGCCCGTGGTGGAACCTGCCCCAGGTTGCCATGCAGGCACGCGGAAACCAGATTGGTTCGATCACTGATCTGAAGACATCGTGCCTGGCTCACGGAAGAGAGGACCTGGCGAGGCAACTCGTGGATCAGCTTCAGAACGCACTTGATCAGCTGAAACACGGTACTCAACCGGACCAGGAGGTGATTCGCAGCGTTCGAAGCGAAATAACCACGGCCCCGTGGCTCAAGTTGAAACAGAAAAGGCGCATCGCGGAGATGGACGAGCACCTGCCTGTCACAGATCGCGACAAGGTTGGAAAGCTCTACAACTTCCTGCGCAAAGAGCTCGGCCGCTACTTCTCCGACTCAGCGGTGGCTCCCCTGTCAGATTTCCGGGGGCTGATCGGAGGGGCGGAGTTCACTCCGGAGATATTCGCGGAGTGTTCTACGGTCAACAAGTATTACGCAAACGTCGTGACACAGGCGCTCAGCCGGCGGCGGGAACTATGGGAGCAACTGGAAAAAGCCAATGCCGAGGTCGAGGCAAAGAACGACGACGCCGAAGCCCGGAAGGAGGCGATCTTCCGCCGCAACCAGGCCTCGGCGGCCTGTCGAGCGTATGAAGAACGTTCACGAGAAGAACTACGGGCCTTGATCGACCAAGTGCGGACGTGGGCGCAAGGTAAAAATGGAACGCGTCTGGCGTACTTGTCGGCCCTGCATTCTATTGTGTGTCGCGACAAGCGGCCGGACCCGGAGCAGGAATTTGTGCCCGGAACCGGTTCGATTGTTTTCTATGCGTTTCCACAGGAGGTTGTCGATCAAATTGCAGAACGAACCGGAGGCCGCCCCATCAGCGTAGAAATCCCGATGCTCTGCGACGGAGAGGTGGAAATTGACCGGGAGGGACGCATCTTTCTGGTCAGCCATTTCACCAATGGCGACGGCGGAATCCATGAGCGCCTCATCTTTCTGGCCCAGGTGACCAGGAAGGGTGAGGTGTTTCGAGAGCGGGACGCGCAAGGCTCGCCAATTGTCATCGAGCGTGTGCGCCCCTTCGCGATTCAATGCGGCAGAAGTGAGGCACGGGACGGGATTGTCACATTTCCCGGCACTCAACGGCGCCCTGAAGTTCCGAAAGGCGCCGTCTCTTTGCCGCCAACAGTCAACTGACTCGTCCAGGAGGTTTCGCAATGAAACCTCCTGGGCTTTCTCTACAACTCGAATAGCAAAAAGTGCGGTAAAGGAGGTACGGATCGATGAGAAGGTGCTGGATTCTCACTATCTTTTTTATTGCGGCGGCAGCGACGCAGTTGCGCGCACAAAAGATTGACCGTGAAACGAGTGACCCGAGCCAGATCATTCACCTGAGGACGGCGCTCAACCATCTGACGGTCATTGAACTCCGCGAGCCTGTGCTACAGGTTGCAGCCGGCAGCCAATCGTTCAAGGTGGAATGGCGCGAAAACAAGGTCTTCGTACAACCGACCGAACCCGATGCCTCCACTAACCTCTTCGTCTGGACTGCGTCCCGGCGTCTCAACTATGAACTTGAGCTGGCCGGTTCAGTAGCAACGATGGACTTTGCGATAGATCAAGCGCCACCTGTGCAGCCAAAGCCCCTGAGTGTCAGCCCGAAAGAACCATCGCCAACCGAAGTTCTGTTATCGGGGCAACCGGTGAGACTCGAGTCGGGCAAGCCTTCGGCTAGGTCCGTCGAAGTTGCGATCCGGGATCTTTATGAGCGCGATGGCCGTTTGCTGGTCCGTTATGCCGTCCGAAATAATAGTGCGCACACCTACGAGGTCACAACGCCGAGCGTGTACGTACTACCGGGGGTTCGTTACCCCCAGTCGCTCTATGGTCTGGTGGACTCGCAACTGGGAGATCGGGAAGCTTCCCGACTCGAGATCAAGGCGCAGTCTCCAGTCCCCGTGATCGAAGGACACGTACAGTCTTCGCACCTTGAACCTGGCCAGCAGTGTCTCGGGCTTGTTGCCCTGCATGTCCCCTCTGCCAAAGAGCCGATGGTATTGCGTTTTCAATTTGCCAACGACGGCCGCGAACAAGTTGCGGCTTTCCTGGTGCGATAGATGATGACGAAGCAAATATCGGCCAAAGAAGTCCATATGACACTGGCACGCTACTTGCACGAGCGTCCTGACTTGGGAATCCGCAAAGCCATCGCCGCTCGCGTTCTTGAACCACGGAACCCGTTCGAATCTGAGTCGCTCCCAAGGCTGCAACGCTCGTTTGTGCTCCTTCTGCTAGTCGCCTCCGTCTCGGCCCTAGCGTTCGCCTACTTCAACTTCTGGCACTAGGGACGTCGGGAGGCGATCACAATGCAAGCCGACCGGCAACATCATCCTCCATTGCTAGAAAGCGCCGAAATTGTCGTCGGCTTGGTACTCATGTTCGCCTGCTGGTTTGCGTGGTATGTCGCGCGCGAGCGCTACCACTTAACGAGCCGCCAGCTGGCGGAACTCGCGATCTACCTGTCCATATTCACACTTGGTCTTGTAGGCAGCGCGATCCTCTGGTTAACGCGTCGTTCGCGGCGAGAACAGGAGTGGCCCCACACCCCAGTGGTGGTTCCACGGAAACGGGATGAGCGCATCGTCCGACAGGCTTGGGAACGGAATGCAGTCGTTCTCGGCTATGACATTCACGGACAACCGTGGTATTGGTCTGACCATGTACGCGTCATGCAAGGCATCGTGTTGGGCATGACCGGCACCGGAAAGACGACACTGCTGCGGAACATCATCTCGCAAGACCTTGCGCGCACTGTCGGTCCTGCCCATGAACCGCACCGGATCCCGATGGTCATCTTTGACGGCAAAGGCGACCTTGAGTTCTTTCAGGATCTGTTGCCACATGTGCACCGTGCCGGTCGTCTCCACCAACTCAGGTTGCTGAATCCCGCCCGACCCGATCTGTCGGTGCGCTATAACCCGTTCCAATGTTCCGACGACGAGTACATGCCGGTTGTCGCCATGATCTTCGGTTCGTTCAATCTTCGGAAGGAGTTTTTCGCCAAACACCAGCTCAACTACCTGGCTGACATCGTGCGCGTGCTCTTTTACACCGGCCTGAAATTCAACTTCTATGACGTCCTGGTCATGGCAATGGATGAGCGGGTCATGAAAGAACAAGTAGAAAAAGCGCGCAAACGAATTGCCGTCGACGCATCGCTTCCCACCCAGCGCCGACTGAATTTCGAGATGTCAGTGAAGAACCTATACACGTCACTCGGCGACCGGGAACGGGTACAGAAGATCCAGGGCTTGCTCAACGAATGCATGACCTTTCTCGACGATCAACTGAGCGTTCTGACCGGACCCTATGAGCAGTTGCTGTCGCTCGACGACGTTATCGACCAGGAACTCATATTGGTCGTGTCTCTCAACATCAACAAGAACCCTGAGCCCATGCGCTCACTGGGCAAGATGCTTCTGCAGAATCTGCAACTCGTCATCGGCAAACGGTATGAAAGTGAAGAGCACCGGCTTCGTGCAAACCGGCCCATGCTCAGCATCGTCCTGGATGAGTTCGCGCCCTTCGGCTACCGCAATTTTGCCCAGATTCTCCAGACAGCCCGCGGCACGAACACGGCCTTCCTGTTCTCCATGCAAGCACTGCCGCAGCTCATGCAGGTCGACCGTGGATTTAAGGAGGATGTTTCCTCCGCCCCTAACACGACCATGATCCTGCGTACTCGGGATGAGGAAACCTCATGCTACTTCCTCCGCGCTTCCGCCGAACACCGTGTGACTCGGCGCAGCGTGTCCATGCAGCGCTGGAGGTTGTTCGGCTATGAGAAGTACCAGCAGACCGATGGCGCTGTTGAACGAGAGGACCGCGAGACACGCGCGCTCGACGAACACATCAAAAATCTTCCCAAGGCGCAGATGGAGATTCTCATGACCGACGATGCTCGCGGCACCTTGCATACCCTCTTGCACGTGCGGGCTCCGGAAGACGTCAAGGTGCCACGGTTCACACCGCAGCTCTATCCCACTCTTCGTCAGTCCCGCGAGGATTCGGCTGGAGCAAACCTGCGGTTCAAGACCCCGGAGCTCGTTGCGGTCAGCCGCCGCCGCAGGTCGGGAGGTTCGTTGTGACCGGCACGCTGACAGTGCTCGTTGTCATGTGGGTCGGAGCGATACTTAACAGCAATCCAGGCGTTGCACAGCCGCGGCAATCGTCAGACTCCCGGCCGGCCAGTGCTCAGACTGCGGCTGCTCATCCTCTCTATCAGCGTCACGACACGTGGTACGAGTTCCTGTTGAAGCAGTTCAATCCGGCTGGCGTCGACTACGGCCAATGGATCGAGCGCGAGCGTCGGGCGTTCATCGAAGCACGGCTGAGGAACCCGCACTTCCTATACAGCGTGTCAACGACACTGGCGCTACTAGTCATGGCCGTTGTTTGCGCCAAGTTGCACACGGATCATCGGCGGGCAATGTGGATCACGGCGGAAATGATGGCCGACCTGTACAACCAGGATACCTATTCCCGGAAAGTGGCCCAGGAAGCAATCGAGCGATACAACACTCATATCGAGCGCTGTAATCGGGCAATCGAGGCGGCAGAACATGGTGACACAGTTGCCGGCAAGGGCTCCGAAATCGAACAACTGAAGGGCGAACTAGCTTGCGTGGCCAGTGAGCGGGACACAGCAACCAGAGAAAGAGATGTTGCTCGAGAAGAACTCCGAAAGAAGTCTGAGATTCTCGCGGACATGTCAGTACGGCTGGAGGCGCTGACCGCCAAGTCCGGCACGACAGGGACTAAGCAAACACAGGTAACGCCTGGCGCTGATCCGAGACTGGTGACTCACATTAACAACCTCCAAGAGCAGCTCTATGCAGAGCGAACGAACAGCCGCAGATTGAAAGGTGGGTAGTGGCGTGCTCGTGTCGGTCACTGGTTTCGGTAGTGTATGGCGGCAACGGCTGGAACCTAGTGCCAGTTGGCGCCTCTGCCCCGTCGTCTACTACAACACGACGGGCGTGATGGTGAAGGGCGGCCTACGGCAGCGTCCGCAGATCTGCGGCTACGCCAGGTTCGATGCAATTGGCGGCTTCAACCCAAATTACCCGTCGAAGATGATCGGACGGGTCTTCGAGTGTGCTGAGCCGTCGGTTTGGATGGGTTGCAACAGACTGCTGTTCAGACGACTGGCCAGGAGAGGTAGTTGCGCCGAGCGTTTTCTGCTGGTCGCGAGTTCCGACCTGAACGGCCATTTTGCTGTCGGGACCGAAGGCTGGAGATCGCCGGATACATGGCTGCTTTCTTTCAGCGAGTGCGGAGGCAACCAGGAACTCATGTTGCTGATGGATGGTCAAGGGTGGATTCAAAGCGATCTTGGGCGGTTCGTGGTCGGACTCTCAGAGCTACGCCCGTTGCCGGCGCGGCTCACGCTCTGCGCACGATAATGACCGGAGCCATACTATGCGCTATTGGAAGGGGTCGATCTCATTGAGTCCTACTCGGGACTATCCACTCCTGCGGCAGGTGCTGCACTCGGGTTTCATCACACACAACCAACTGTTCGATCTCCTGAGACTGGACTACAGTGCGTCGTCACGAAATGCTTTCAACAACAGAGTGCGCCGTCTCGTGAAACATGGCCTGCTGATCCGGCAGGAAACGCCTTTGGGCAATCAAGGAATTGTCTACTCGATCTCGCACGCCGGTGCTTCGGAACTTGTGGGAAGAGGCGAACACTATGTGCAACCAGTCGGTAAGGCAAGGTCAAATTCCGCACAGAGCGGTCTTCACCACTCCCTGGAACTAAACGCGATCCATTTGGCGCTGAAGCGGAGCGGTACGCTGGTTTACTGGATGCCAGAAACTGAGATCCGTTCGCGGAATGATCTCACCTCGAACGGCTACCGGAAGTACTACGACGCGATTGTCACTGTACGCCTGGCGGGACAAGATTGCCGCTTTGCGCTCGAATACGAACGCACGCCCAAGGCGGAAAGGCATTATCACGCTGTTCGAGAGAGAATCGACCAGGAGACGGCGGTTGCACACTTCCTTTACCTTTTGCCGAACCATGATCTGCTGTGGTTTATCGCAAACAGTCTGTCAGAGTGCAAGCGAGCGATCTACTTCGGTTTGTACAAGGAGTTCCTCCAACAGCCGTTGACGCTCCCGGTTAGAAGAAGTCAGTCCCCCGTAGCGGTGTCCCTCGATTCGCTGTTGACACAACGCAAAGTGGTTCAACACTCAGGGGTTCTTTTCCCCGACGTTGTCGTGTGATTGTGGTGTGATTGAAGTGTGTTTGAGATGTTTGCCTCGGCGTAACTGAAACGACGCCAGTGACTTGGGCGTTGACTATGACAGGGATTTCAGGGAGAACAGCAATCGCCGCAGGCTTTGCCTCGCAGGCCTTCGATTCCCTCTTTTGCAATGATGGGAACCATAGCAAACCCCGCGACGGGATCGGCCCACCAAAGGCCAAAGAGGGCGTTGAGCAACAGTCCTGCAAGAAGAATCGCCGAAAGATAGATGCAAAATTCAGTCTGTTTCGCATCCGCGTGCATTGCTGCGCTGCCAAGTGCGTGCCCTACCTTTCGCTTGGCGCGAGAGAGCAACGGCATTGCTATCAGCGAGGCGCACGCCAGGATAATTCCGGGGACGCTGTGCTCGGGTGCTTTCTTCGACCACAGGTCCATCGCGGATTCATAAGCGATGTAAACAGCAAGGGCCAGGAAGCAGGCGCCGACAATTGTGAGAGCGCGTCGCTCGTTGCGTTCACGGGACTGGATTTCGGAGTCCACCGACATTCGCCATAGCAAGGCAACCCCGGAAGTCACTTCGATGAAGCTGTCGATCCCGAATCCCAGGAGCGAAATGCTGCCTGCGACTGCACCTGCTATGACCGCCACCAATCCTTCGCCGACGTTCCAAAAAACCGTGAAGTATTCAAGGTACCGTCCTCGCCGAAGGGACGCCTCACGGTCCACTGCGGATGCGGCTGTCATAGCACTAGGGTATCGCAACCCTTCCGGCCGCGTGGCTACCCCACGCCCTTCTAGGTGCATGCCGAATGCAGAGCGAGTGCATTTGCGATTCGGATCGCTCCGTCAACCTCCTATGGCGCCGCTACAAACGTGGATGGAATGCTCGGTCGCAGACTCCCGTAGTTCCCCCAGATTGTTATCGTGATTTTGGGGAAGATGTCCCTTCTGAAAGGAGAAGTCTCATGTTTGGTCGAATGAAGGCGGAATCAATTCTCGCCTTAAAAACCGGCTGCTCAATTGAAGAAGCTGTACAAATGCTCATACATGCCACCGATGGGGCACAACCCGTTCGATGGCTCGAATTTCCATCAGCGGTCCTGATCTGTCTTGCCGTCACCTACGATGCCGCCTCCGGTGCGTTCTACCTACTGGATCGCAAGCAGGGTGTCTGGTTGTGGATTGATTTTGACGACGAGGCGTACGGCGGGTACTGCGTAGACGATTTTGATCGACTTGTCCATGACTATGACCTTCTCAGCCTGGTGGAGCGCCCTGCACTGCTAAGAGCTGGTTCTGGCTGGATTCTTGAACCCGGAAAACCCGCCGAAATGACCTGTCACGCTTGAGCACAGACCCTTCAACTGCCGTTTGACAGAAATCTGGTCCTGGAATATCTACACACAGCCGCCATGACCAACGGGCTATGGGAAAGGAGGTGGACCGTGAGTCGGCGATATGTGGCAACCGCGGAATTGGTCAAGGAGTACATCGCTTTGTTCGTCAATCGCCGGGCGTACACGGTCCAATCCACCCATCCCGGTGCGGGGAGCGGACGCCACTACTACTACCGTCCCAAGGCAAAGGGTTCCGGCGCCCCAGTTTGGCTAACCGGCCAGACAATTTCTGCTCACCTGGAAGGGAGCATGACCATTGGGCTATACGCCATCAACCCGTCAAGTCAACGCTGCAAGTGGGTGGCTATCGACGCGGACTATGCGCACGCCATGGATGACCTGATCAAGCTCCAGTTCCAACTGACTGCGGACCACGTGGACTCGGCGCTCGAAATGAGCAGGCGCGGAGGGCACCTTTGGATATTCCTGGCAGCACCTCTACTGGCGCGGCAGTGCCGAATCTACATCTACGATTTGGCGGGGCGGCTAGGCGTTCCTGTGAAAGGAACCGGTCTGGCCGACGGCATTGAGGTCTTCCCCAAACACGACTCGATTGCGACAGGGGCGTTCGGAAACGCCATCCGAGGGCCGCTTGGAGTTCACCGTGGCGCGGGCCGGCGTTTCTGGTTCTATGGTGCTGACTACACGTTGGAAGCGCAGGTCGAGTATCTGAAGAGACTCAAGAAACTCTCTGAGGAAGAGCTGCTGCGGTTCACCGCAGGCAAGGATCTTCCCGCCGAGGTTCGTCAGGCTGCGTCAAGAGTTCCACAAATCACCGAGCAAGGTACGCGGAGCAAGCCGAAGTTCTGCATTCTCGATTATGTCGGCAAGACAAGAATTGTCGGCAAGAACTACGTCACCCAATGTCCCTCGTGTGCCCAAGCGGGACACGACCGTGGCGGCGACAACCTCGCAATCCTCGTCTCTGATCCTCGCTTTTATCTGTGCTGGGCGGGATGCAAAAAAGAAATGATCCGCGCGGCCATTGGGCACCCAATCCCCGTTCAACGCACTGCATAGGACAAAAGGAAGGAGCAATCTCCATGTCGGGACAACAGTTCACAGGCGCTGCGGGACTCGCATTGCCACGGAGGGCGATGAGAGTCCTCAAGGAACGGGGCATCTTCGCGCACCCTATCGTCAGTATTGAGTACCAACAACTAGCTCAACGTTACGTGTTGCGCGGCTTGGAGTCTGGCGGGTCGGTGGGAGACATAGGCCGCTATGTGACGTTTGCCGACGAAGAAGGGCGAGCGCTCGAATACCTGCATCCAGTCGAGGCAATCGGGGTCAATGGCTTGCATGCGGTCGTTATATGCCAGGCATTTCTTCGCGTGGACATGCTTCGAAAAGACGCGACATACGAAACCCTGCTCACGAGACACTGGCTCAACCTGGCTGAAGCCGGTCGTCGACCAGCGATGGAAACCGAAATCCTCTTTCGCGGCATACATGGACGGCTTGAGCTCGATCTGCGCGGAAAGGACAAGGCTCAAGCCGGTAGGGTTGTGCCGGTGTTTTATTCCTTAGCCGGAGAACCCGTTTCTATTCCTGCGAAGTTCCTGCCCGTGCTACGTGCCGCCACGAAAGCGGTTAATTGCCGGAATTGCTCTCACAGGCACTACTTGCGCAAGCCAGTGTCCCGGCCCTTGAACGCTGGCGCTGGTCCGACAACCGAGACTGCTGGCGGTGATGCCAGCCTCGCGGTCGCACAATCGAGCGAAGCCTAGAGCCCTCTCGGGCGCATGGCTTCCTCACGGATCTAAGTTCTGAGATCGGAGGCAGAAGATGCGGATGAAGGCCAAACAGATTTCCCTGGTGGCGTGCCTTTTTCTTTTCTTGTTCGTCGTGATCGGGAATGCCTTGCACCTTAATCCGGCAGGCGCGTTTCTAGCTGCGGCTACAGGCACCCCGTTGCTGATCTACGTGTTCAATCAACGCGCAGCCGCAACATTTGCGATCCAACGACATAGTCCGGTGTCAGGAGGCGGAGTTCGGGACGATGGCCTCAACCGTGATCGCAGTGATCCCTCTGGCGGTTGGGAGCATGAATCCGCCAGCAGACAGTAATCCGGTCGAGGTATGAGTGTCCTCACAACGTGATGAAGCGATGCCGACAACCCGTATCGTCGAGCGAGTGGAAGCGACTGGCCCAGCCACGGTTACCTTCGCGGCACGCCTCTCACCGGTGCCCTCTCTATCGGACTTTGCGTTCCTGATCCCGATCCTTGTGTTGTTCTGGTGCACGACCGGCGTCGGTTGGCTCCTTACTGACTCAGATACGGGATGGCACATTCGAACCGGGGAATGGATTCTGAGGAACGGCCGCGCCCCTGCCGTCGACATCTTTTCCTTCACAAGACCTGGCTTGCCGTGGTTCGCATGGGAGTGGCTGTCGGATGTAATGATGGCGGCCGTTCACCATGTGGCGGGCCTACGTGGAATCGTGCTCTTGAGTCTCGTTCTCCTCGGACTGACTTCCACATGCATCTACAGGAATGCAGTCGCGGAGTCCGGACACCGATTCATTGCAATCACCCTGACGTCGTTGGGCGTGGCGGCAAGCACAATTCATTGGCTTGCGCGACCTCACCTCGCCACTCCGTTACTGGCGGCGGTATTCTTGGGGACCCTCATCCGAGTACAGAGAAGTGGAGAGTCGCACTTGCTGCTGGTTCTGCTGCCACTCACCATCCTTTGGGTTAATTTGCACGGAGGTTTCTTCGTAGGCATCGTCCTGCTGATCACTTATGCCCTGGGGTCGTTTGTTGAAGACTTGATTCAAGAGAATGGGGTTCGTGTATCGACCCGAGCGAAAAAATATGTCCTGGCCGCTGTGGGGTGTCTGGCTGCCAGTCTCATCAACCCCTATGGATATCGCCTCCACATCCATGTCGCGCAATATCTGGGCACATCCTTTTATGTGGACCGCATCAGTGAGTTTCAGTCAGCGGACTTTCACTCATTTTCGGCAGCCTACTTTGAAACGGTGCTTGCGCTCGCCATCGCGGCGGCGTTCTGGCATTTGGCCTCGGGAAGGCTGATCCAAGTGATGCTGCTCTTGAGTTGGACGCACCTTGCGCTGTTCTCGGTGCGGAACATTCCCATCTTTGCGGTGGTTGCAGCACCCGGTATCTCCTCGGCATTGCGCGAATGGTTGGAATACGCACGCTCAAGCAGTTCACTGAATTGGCTACGGCGGTTCAGCGGCAGCGTTTCGGAACTCGAAAGTGGGTTGCAACTCATCGCGTCCCATAGCAAACGGGACCGATTGCATTGCGTACCGTGTTTGGGCGTGTTGACCCTAGGAGTTCTTCTGGCGTATCCCGGCCACTTGAAAGCGTTGCACGCCGGGTTTGATCCCAAGCGTTTCCCGGTGCTGGCTGCCTCCGCGCTTTCTCGCCAGACTGCGCCAGAATCCATCCGCTTGTATGCGAACTGGCAGTGGGGAGGGTATCTGATCTACCGTCTCTGGCCGTCTCTGAAAGTGTTCGATGACGGACGGACAGATTTCTACGGGCCGACGTTTATTCAGGATGGACTTGATGTGTGGGATGCAAAGTCGAACTGGAGCAGAATCCTGGCGCAGTACGACGTGAATGCCACCTTGCTTCCGGTCGATTCGGCACTCGCAGCTGTGCTGCGCGAGCGGCCAGACTGGACGCCCGTTTATCAAGATCAAGTTGCTGTGCTGTTTGAACGGACTGACAGGGGCAAGTGATGGTTCGAGGCAGCGCAGGGAGGTTGTTATGGGAGAGACGGTTACGAGCGTAGCGAGCCCTGTCACCCCCAACCAAGGCGGGAATGGTTCATCCGAGCGTGCAACACCGGCAGTGAGGCGTCGCTTGCCCGATGAGCGGCACAGCCTGACTCATCACTTCTCAGTGGGCGGGCAGGAAGGATACGTCACCATCGGTCTGTATGAAGACGGTCTCCCTGGCGAAATGTTCATTCGCATGTCCAAAGAGGGGTCAACGGTCTCTGGACTGATGGACTCCTTTGCGACCGCGGTTTCTCTGGCCTTGCAGTATGGGGTACCTCTCCAGGTTTTGTGCAACAAGTTCAGTCACACTCGCTTTGAGCCGAGCGGTTGGTCGGGGAACCCACAAATCGGATATGCCAAGTCGCTCATGGACTATTTGTTCCGGTGGCTTGAACTGCGTTTTCTCAAAGGCGAGCAGGGGATTCTGTTTGAGGTCCCAAAGGTGATCGCGATGAAGCCGGAGACAGGCAGTGCCATCCAGCAGTTGGGACAGGTCGTCAGTCTAGGAGATGCCCCAGCGTGTCAATTCTGCGGTGCCCTTATGGTGAGAAACGGGCCCTGCTATCGGTGCCTTGAGTGTGGCAGCACGAGCGGCTGCTCATGATGGAAAGCAATTGGAGTGCAATATGGCAAAGAGCGTAAACAAAGTAATTTTGGTGGGAAACGTCGGCCAAGATCCGGAAGTGAAATACACGGCCAGCGGCGTTCCTGTAGCGAAAGTGAGTCTCGCCACAAACCAACGATTCAGGGACAGAAGCGAGCAGTGGCAAGACAGAACGGAATGGCACAGCATTGTGGCCTGGCAGCGTCTAGCAGAGATCGTCGGAGAGTACGTCCACAAGGGCTCGAAGCTCTATGTGGAAGGCAAGCTGCAAACGTCGACCTGGGAGGACAAGCAGACGGGGGAAAGGAAATATCGAACCGAGATTGTTGCCCGGGAGATTCTTCTCCTGAGTTCACGCGGGAATGGCCAAGAGGACAGACAAATCACTGCCGGCGAAGAATCGACTCCGGACCCTGCTCCGACACCAGTAGACGACGACATTCCGTTCTAACCGTCAAGAGATCTGTGGAAACCTCTCCTACTTCGGAAGAGCCATAGATAGGGGCGGGCCCGCGGTGTCTCAGGTCTGCACCCGACATCGCTGAGTGCCCGCCCCGGCGCTTAGTCCAGATCTCGACTCCATTCTGCAACATCACACAGGCTCAATTAGGGAGGATACGTGTTTGTCGAACTCGTTCCATTGCTGAAAGATCGAACCGTGCTCATCACCGTCGCCAGCATTGACGGAAAGCTGAAGGTTAACCTCATACCCACGAAAGCGAAAGAAGGAGAACAAGAGGCTTTGACCACCCCTCTTACCTTTACCGGCTCAGCCGAGGAGCTGGATGCGGAACTCGGCGGCCATCTCGCCAGTTTTGTGCACTCTCACGTGGAGTTGCGCAACACGCTGGCCGAGGCACAAGCAGAGATGGACGCGGCAGCGAAAGCCGCTCGCCAGAAGGCGAAGACGACGCAGCCGGCTCCGAAACCCGATCCGGCTAATAAGCATGAAGAACCTGTGCGGCCGAGTGGAGCCGACGCCGAGACAACGCCCAGTCTTTTCGCCACGCAGCCGCAAAGCACGGAACCGGCTCCTACGGCGAACGAAGAAGGAGGAACAACGACGCCATGATTGACGCCAAGGTGTTGGACCGCAGCTTTACATACAACGGCATGAAGCTTCCGGACCCAGATCCAAGAATGACACCCGAAGAGGTAAAAGCTATCTACAGCCATCAGTATCCCGAACTGGCAACAGCTGCTATCACCGGCCCGGAAGCTGCTGGAGATCGCCTGCAATACAGCTTCGTACGAGCGATCGGAACAAAGGGGTAGCGGGAAGGCAGGGCGTTAACACCTATACCGCCCGGCAGGCAGCCTCTATCGTGGCTTTGGCAGAATTCAATGTTTTCTGGGTCTCGCGCGCGATCTTTCGTTTTGCGATCAAGTTGAGGAGCTTGGCTTTCAGGGTTGTCGTCGAGTAATAGTGACTGATTTCCACCCTGGTTGACCGATGGCCGAGCGTTTGGAACGTCGTTTCCACCCTGTAATCGCTGAGAATCTTGCTGATATCGAATGTGTCCTCCGGCAACACAGTGACGATCTTCTGCAGCGGGATAATTTCGATGTCCTTCTCGATGCACGAGTGCTTCCCGCCCGAAAGATGACAGCGGTAGGACGCGCCTGGCTCGCGAAGGGACTTCCCAGAAAGAAGATCAACCTTGACTACGCGAGGATGGAACTCCGGGATCTTCGTGAGGTCCATGCTGAACGACCACACCGCTGCCAAAGGCGCGTTGATGATGACTTCCTGTTTGGATTGGAACGGTGGCTGCAACTTCTGCCTCCAAATTAACGGGCCGCCTTCCGCGAAACCATCTAGGTCGCGGGCGGCGGCCCGGCCCCCTCAAGACGAGACTGATCCGTGGCGTTAGGCGCGGCTCGAATGCCGGAGGAAGGAAGCCAGTCTCGCCTTCACCTTGAGCATACTCCAAGCGATCTTCGACGTAACCCCGCCCGTCGACCGTCGCTGACCATAAGAGGCAAGCATCATGCAAACAAACTTCGGCGCGAATTGCCCCGCGCCTGAACCCAAAGTGAAGATCCTCAACGAGCTACTGAGACTGAAGGCGGTACAAAACTCGCGCCTTGAGACCACCCTCGGGAGGTTTCTCCAATGTTCGGACTTACAGATGGCCTCGGCTTTGCTCGCGAGAGCAATAGAGCGATGCTTGCGTTGGCACGGCGGGAAGCGCCTTCCAACACCCGCAGGAGTCCTGCCACCAACCTGCTGATTGCCCCGCGTTGTGAACTTGTCTTGCCGAGCTTGGAGACGATGCCGGTCGAACACCGTTTCTTGTCGGATGACCGCGAAGTGCTGGCCTTGGCCGAGATTTTGGTGAGATCGAACATCGCCACCGAAGATGACTGGGAAAAAAGTGGCAGAGATGCGACCAAGTGTTTGTCTCTGAGTCTTCAGCGGTGGATGCGCGATCACGGCGCGGCGGCAATTGATCGGCGATTTGACCTTGATCTCACCCTGAGTGACCGCCTGGTGGATTACTCAGACCAGCGAGGGCCAGAGGGAACGCTTTACCTGATCCTCGATCCAGACGGCGCTGCATTTGTGCTTCTGAAACCAACCCTTGAATTGCTGGAAACCGTGCATCCACGCCTTCCATCAACCTTCTTCATGCACTTTGCGGGATCACTCAACCGATGGGTCCGAGTTTACGACTATCACGACGCGGAAGAGCGCGTGGACATGCTGCGGGAGTGGTACGAGGGCGACGAGGACCGCGAACAGTACGAGGTCCCGGACATTGAAGGATGTACCCCCCCGGGTTTGAAAGAACCTGCATTGAGTTTTCGCGGGCTGAAAGAACTGGCCAGAGGCATCCGAGACCCGGAGGTGCAGGCTTTGATCCAAGGTCTGCTGGAGTTGTGCCGGGTCTCAAGTCGGGCCAAGCGGCCGGACTTTACCGAAGATATGGGAGAGCAGTTGATGGATGCCAATCCGCCACTGCCCTGTCTTCTTGCTGCATTCACGCAGGGAGATGCCGTGGTGGCGTGCTTTGATGATGAGGCTCAAACCGCTATGGAGACGACGCCGCATCCGAACCTGATCATCCCTCTCCAGCTTTCGAACCCGTCGAATGTGCGCCAGGGCTTCCGAATCCTGGGAGTCGCGTGCGAGACATTGGCCGCGACAAGCCGTCTCATCGACCTGATGCCCGGAAATGATGATGGCGTGATTACCCGCGAGGGTCAGCCATGAACACTCACATAAGAATCGGAGATAACCGGACTTTCGCGCTCAAGCAGGCAGTTCTGCTCTACCAGGATGGCACGCGGGCCTTCGCCACGTTACACGAAGTGAAGCATCGGCCGAATCAGGCGCCGTACTTAACCGCCGGGCAGTCTGTGACGACAGGGTTTCTCGAAACACTCGCCAACGGCTTGGGGGCAAGCATGGCAGCAGAAGTCTTGCCAGAACATGTGCTGGCGCGGACGCCGGATCTGATCGCCTGGTGGAGCCGGGCGCGACGGCGATTGATGTTCTTCGGCGATGGGAATACAGAAACCAAGGTGCTGAACGGGAAGATGTATCCCCACCCCGCTCTGGTCTTCATGATCCAAGGACGGGAATTGTTCGTGCGCGCGCTCGCCGCGAATTGCCGACCCAATGGCCATTCCCGCCTCTACAACGCTCCCTACTGGAACACTGATGCGCACGGCCATGTCTGTCTCGGGAGTATGCGCGTTCCAGACGAGACAGGCGTAACCTCGCTGTCGGCTTGGGAGAACAGCTATTTCGCCAGCGAATTCACGCATCCGAGTGGGGCAGTTCGGCTGACGACACATCCCAGTGGCTTTGTCGGTCTGTGGTCGAGCCTCACGGGACGAAAGCGCACGTTCCCTGTGAAGTTCCTGGCTGAGAGCAGACAGACTCTTCAGGAATTCGTGGAAAGAAGAGGTGAAGGATGAAGCCATGGAAACCCACCAGATTCATCCCGAATTACTGAAGCAGAGAGTGCGCGTGCTGGTTGTGGGCTGCGGGGGCAACGGGAGCGCGATTGCAGCGGGATTACCGTACCTGCACCAAGCGTTACTGGCATACGGTCATCCGGAAGGAATTTACGTCACGTTGCTCGATCCCGATGTGATCTCTCCCACCAACTGTGTCCGCCAGCCGTTCAGTCAATCTGAGATTGGTCTCTATAAATCTGTGGTTCTGGCCAACCGGCTGAATATGTTCTGGGGCCTGGACTGGCAAGGAGTACCGGATCGGCTCGACCCGCAACGCAGGTTTGATGGAGTAGACATCGTGATCGGCTGCGTAGATACGCGGCAGGCGCGCGCATCCATAACGAAGTGCGCCCAGGATTGGAGTGAAGTGGCTTACTGGCTGGATCTCGGCAACAACGCTGACAGCGGGCAATTTGTGCTGGGGGAGCCGCTGAACCGACGCAACCGGCGCCACCGGCTCCGGTTGCGCACAGTCGCCGAACTTTTTCCCGAAGTTGTTGAGGCTGATTCCATTGCGGATGACCTTCCCAGTTGCAGTGCGGCGGAGGCTCTCGACCGACAGGAACCCTTCGTCAATCCGACTTTGGCAAACCACGCTCTGGCCCTCCTCGCACGGCTGTTTCGCTATGGAACAGTCTCGTATCACGGGGCTTTTATGAATCTCTCGGGTATTGGCAGTGTGCACGCTTTGCGTGTAGATCCAAAGGGTTGGGACCGTTTGCGCAGGAAACCCATGGTTCCTAAGGAAATGCACCGAGAGGTTGATGTCTCTGGGAGCAAGGTTGATTAATCCCTTTGCGGACAAATTGGGCGTTGCAACCTGATATCCTGATAATGTTCAGAATCGATCTGGTGAGGGTATATGGGCCTTGCTCAAGATCCGGTATGGAAGACACGGCTTGTGGAAAACGGGTTCCCGGACCGTTCATTTGACATTGAGTTCTGGCAGGCGCAGGGAGATGAGGCCATCTTTGCCGCGGCCTGGGAGTTGGTGGAGTTAGCCGAGGAAATGCACCATGGCAGAAGACCCACACTACAAAGAACTGTTACAACTCTTAAACGAATCTCAGGTTGAGTATTTGATTGTGGGCGGCTTCGCGGTCATGAAGTATGGAGAGCCTCGCTACACCAAAGATCTCGACGTTTGGATCCACAACTCGCCGCAAAATTCAGCCCGTGTTGTGGACGCCCTCAAGAAGTTTGGCGCCCCTCTCGAGCATGATCGGGTTTCAGCGGAAACCTTCGCTGACAAACAGGTTGTCTATCAAATCGGTGTTGCGCCTGTGCGGATTGACATCCTGACAGAGATCACCGGAGTCGAATTCTCCACTGCGTGGGAGAAGCGAGTTGCTAGCACCATGTTTGGCGTTCCGGTGCATTTCATTTCCCTGAACGACCTAATGACAAACAAAGAGGCGCTAGGCCGGAGCAGCGATTTGAAGGACTTAACGCAGTCGCGTCGCAAAGCTATGGAACGCATTGCTCGCCAATCGGAAGAACTCGGCGAATACGACGAGTTCACACCGCCCGAAGAATAACCAACTCCCCCCACCCCTGGCGTCTCCTTCGTCTGTTCCGTGAAGTCCTCAAGGCATTCAGTTTCGTCCTGCTTGGTAAGCGGACAAAAATCAGCCTTTTCCATTAGCTAATAACAGGATGCACGCATCTCGACCCAGTGAGGATGCGGAACAACCAAGAAGGAGCGAGTATGAGTGGCGCAAATGGCCATGCACAAGATGTGACCGAATCCATCCCGACTGTGGCGATGCTTGCGCCGGGATCCCGGTTCTCTGCCGAGCAGATCAAAGAACTGGTGGCGGCGCTTGAGGTGCCGTTTGATCCTTCGCAGATCGAGTGGCGGGTGATGAATACGACCAAGGGACAACAGCCCGTCCGGGGTCAGGTTGTACCTTACGCCGACCAGCGTGCCTACACCGATCGTTTGAATGCGCTGTTTACGCCGGCAGGATGGACCCGCAAATACACGATCCACACGAGTGCGAATTTCGAGCGAACCAGCGATCAGAAGATCGTTGCCAAGGTTCTGGTGACGTGTGAGTTGACGATCTTCGGCTTAGGGTCGCATTCAGCAACAGGCGAAGAGTTTGCTCACAACCCCAACGCGGGAACCTCAGCCGAAGCCCAAGCTTTCAAGAGGAGTGCAAGCTGTTTCGGCTTAGGACGATATCTCTACTACTTCAGCGGAACGTGGGTTGACCTCGACGAGCGGAAGCGACCGAAGTCAGTTCCGCAGTTGGCGGGATGGGCGACACCTGCGGGCTGGCGAGAAGGGCTTCGACCACGTTGTGTGAGTGAGGTAAAACGATCCGTTCAGTCGGCCGGCGAAGACACTACCATTGGCTGGCACAGTGGACAGGCTGCCGGAGGTGATGGAGACGTTTCGCACGAGATTGAAGGCATGGAAAGGATCCTGGGCAAACGCATGTATCGCGGGATCTTAAAGAGCATCGCCAGAGTGTGGAATCCGAAAGAGATTCAGGACAAGGCGATCGAAGAAAAGGTCTTGGCGCACATGCAAGCAGCAGAACGGGGATTACGGCGAGCCGAAGCTGCGCGAGAGAAGGCGGGCCTGGCTACGTTCGCCAAGGTTTTGGGATCGTTGCGACTGAGTTCGCTCGATCAAGTGGACAATCTCAAGACGCTCCAGGAGATCGTTACCGCGCTCGAAGCGGCAGTAAGATCCAAGGAATGATTTCTTGAGCTCCTGTTGACGTTTGATCCCCGGCGGCTCAAGATCGTAATGCGCAGTGAGGCAGTGAAGCCTGGGATTCGACACGATAGGAGACTTCATGGACCTCTACCCAGCATCATTGCCGGGCCGAACGGTGTGGGAAAACCACGTTCGCTCGCAAATTTCTCCCGAAGTATGCCAACTGCAAGAACTTCGTCAACGCGGACTTAATCGCACAGGGAATGTCTCCGTTTTCTCCGGAAGCTGCGGCGATTCGTGCTGGCAGACTGGTGATCAGCGAAATAGACCACCTCTCGCGGCGGCGTGTTTCCTTCGGGTTCGAGACGACTCTCTCGGGTCGAAGCTACTTGAGCTTGATCCAACGGCTCAAGACGAAAGGCTATAAAGTTCACCTGTTCTTTCTTTTTGTCGAGGGTATCGAAGTGACGCTGTCCAGAATCAAAGATCGTGTGCTGTAGGGTGGGCATGATGTCCCTGAGGCGGTAGTGCGCCGGCGGTTTGATCGGTCCCTCGGCAACTTTTTCCGAGAGTACCGACCTCTCGTTGATTCGTGGTATCTGTTTGACAACACAGGTACATCACCGGTTGCGGTCGCCTTCAAGAAAGGCGCGAAGGTACGTATAATGAGCGCTGGCACATATCAAAGATTGACCGCGCGTTACGGTGAACAATGAAAAGAAGTCGGAACAACATTCTGCGTCTGCCGATGGAGAAGCGAGCCGAGATGGCACTCAAAGAGGCAGTGGACGAGGTCATTGCTGAACATGCCAGACTCGGGCTACCCCTGTATATCGGACGGAATGGCAAAGTAGTGAAGTTGCCGCCTGGGAAGGTTCGCGGCCTCTCAAGAACTAGCCACAACAAGTAAACTCGCTCCACGATCGTGCGCGGCTCGAATTCCCGTACCCTTCATTTTCCCTTCCATCCCCAAAATTTTTCCGACCGTTCTCGAACCTTAGCTGATTCCTACCTAGACCGCTTGTGTTCAGCGTCGCAGCACTCCCACCACTAAGAACAAATCCATCCGAAGGAGTCTGAAGTCATGAGTTCTTCCCCAATTACACCTTTGTTTTCTCTGGGTCGAATTGTCGCCACACCTGGTGCGCTCGCATTGCTGGAGGAAGCCAAACGATCACCTTCCGAGTTCCTCTCGCGACATCTGCGAGGAGACTAGGGAGAGTTGTGCCAAGAGGACAAGACTGAAAATGAGTTGAGCCTCAAGCATGGCTTCCGCCTGCTGAGCAGCTATCCGGTTACGGAGACCGCCACCCTCTGGATCATCACCGAAGCAGACCGTTCGGTGACCACATTGCTTCTGCCTTCCGAATACTAGCCCGACTCTTCGGGGGCACGCTGCCGACTCCGCATAGTCGAAGGCCATTGCCCAACCCCAAATAGAAGTGAGGATCACCATGAGAATTCGTGTGTCTACACGAGCCAACCTGTACGACCAACGTAAACAAGAGCATGTGGAACGGGGCTACCGAATCGAAGATGAGCGGCCGATTCCCGTGAATGGGATGTGCTCGTTTGTCGCGGTGCGCGAGGAGTCCCGCTCCGATCGAGTGGACGAACTGGTCGAGCAGGCGCTTGGAGGCAAGACGCGATGAGACCCCACGGCAAGACCAAGCTGGGATTTTTCCCATTGCCTGTTCCGGAAGCTAAGCGCCTGAGGAATCGTTTGGTTACGGACTGCGACTTCTCTGCACTTGATCCATGCGCGGGAGATGGAGTGGCATTGGTTCGCTTAGTGGAGGGAATGCCCGCGCGTCGCTACGGAATCGAAATCGATGCGTATCGAACTGAGCAGGCCCGAAGCCTGGGCATCGAAACCATACAGGCCAGCGCCTTCGACGTGCGCAGTCCGGCAGAAGCCTTCTCTCTGCTTTACCTCAATCCTCCCTATGATCTCGAAATCGGCGCCACCAATAACCAGAGACTGGAACTGATCTTTCTGGAGCACACATACCGTTGGCTGAAGCCAGGAGGAGTGCTGGTATTTGTCATTCCGCAGCCTCAGTTGCGAGTGTGCGCGCGGATGCTGAGTGAACACTTTACGGAGTTGTCGGCGTATAGGCTTACCGAACCAGCCAGCGTGCAATACAAGCAAATTGCGGTCCTGGGAGTGCGGCGGAAGCGGCACCAGCACATCAGAGATTCGGCTTTACTCGAGTCCGTCCGATGGTTGGAACAATTGGCCGTGAAGCCCGACCTTGAACTTTTGGGAGCGGCGCCATCCATCCGTTATGAAATTCCAGCTTCCGACCCGGTCACGCTCGTCCACACAGGAATCCCACTCGATGAAGTCGAAGACTTGTTGTTGGACTCTGCCGCGTATCGTCAGGCCAGTCGTGTCCTTCTACCGAAGCAGCGGGATGTTCGTGGCAGGCCGCTCACGCCACTGCACGGAGGGCATGTTGGATTGCTTTGCACGGCCGGAATGTTGAACGGCGTCTTTGGCGAAGGTGGAGACCGGCACATTGCTCATTGGCAGTCCGTTAAATTCACGGATCATTGGGAGGAAGAGGAAGCAGACGGCACAAAGATTCTCCATGACCGGGAACGCTTCTCGCACGAACTGACTCTGGTCTTTGCCAGCGGGAAGACCCAGATCCTCACCCACGAAAAGAAGGACTCCGCATGAAGAACGCCCACCTACGCTTCGGCTGGTTGACCTATGTGAAATCGACCGAGAAAACCACGACCAGCATCAAGTTGCGGCTCGACCGTTTTATCGGAGAGGTCCTGCCCGATCCGCCGCGACAAGCCAAAGCCCACCTGATCTCGGTCCTTGGCGGCGATACCCAGATCTCGGCCATCAGCGCGGCCATATCTATGACAGACCGGTTCATGGTGGAGGGGCCGGATGTGCCGCCGATCCGCGTGTGTCTGGAGCGTAACGCGCAGTGCTTCAAGGGTTCCATTCAGGTACCAGGAAGAAAGAAGCCGCTACGCCACCTCATCGGGATGTCCGAAGAGTTCGCCTCCGGCACCATGTCGTCCACCTCAGGACGGACCCTGTTGGCAGGGTCGGATAAAAGCTTTGTCTGGGCTTCCATCGCCCACATCTACGGAATTCCCGGAGTCCCAGAGTGGGCAGACTGGTTTCAAGAGGAACTGAAAAACCATCATGCCATGAGCCAGATCCTCGGCATCGGTTGTGATCCAGTGATGGTCAAGGGAACCAAAGAGCAGTTTCTCGACTGGCTCAGCTGGGGCGTCGAAAGTGAGGCGATTCGATTCCCCATAGTGCCCGGTTCAATTCGGTGGCCCGGCCTAGGCCTCGAAGATATGTTCCTGCAAGTTCGGTAGCCTCCGCGTCACAGTTATTTTCTGTCTTCTTCCTTCCGTCTCCCCACGATCTCCCGACTTCTCGTCCGCCCACGAAGGACTCTCCATGCCAGAACTGTCCACGATTTATGACTACATGCGTGCCAATGCTGCCTTACTCGGGGCGCGCATTCTCGAAGAATACCCGGCGCTGCATCGGTTCGATGATGCGGTCTCACCGCGGATAGACGGTTTGTTGCGAAGACCCTTTCCCGCACAATCCATCGCGATCATGGGCCTCGCCAAACGCTGGCGGGAAGCTCGTACCGCGATGGTGGTTGCAGAATGCGGCACAGGGAAAACGTTGATCTCTTTGGGAGGGGTACATGTCCATAGCGCGGGGAGGCCGTATACCGCGCTGGCCATGGTGCCTCCGCACCTGGTCGAAAAGTGGGCGCGGGAAGCGTTCCTCACATTGCCGGGACTGCGAGTGTTTTTGATCGACGACCTGCGCAATGGTGGAGACGAGAACAAAGCGCATGGGGTGAACGAAGTTCGGCTGCGCAATGGCCGGATTGTGCGCGAAGGCTTCCAGACGAGTCTCAGCGAACTCAGGTTGCGGAGGTCTTCTACGACTCCCCGGCAGCGCTGGTTGTCGCTGTGTGGAATGCCCTCACTGTTCATCGTTGGCCGTGAGCGGGCGAAACTCGGGTACTTCTGGCGCCACGCCTACCGGGTACCACGTTCCGGGCCCTATCTAGGATGTGTAGTCAATTCCGACACGGGCAGGCCCGTAATTGTCGATGAGAACCGGTTGACGGCTGCTGAATTTGAGAAGGTCAAGATCTCAGAGACGGTTGAATCCAGAGGCGATAAACCATGCCGTCCTATCCATAGCGCGCTCTGGCAAGCCGACTCCGACAAGATTCTGCGTATGGCGCCGATTGAGTTTATCGGGCGCTACATGCCGGGCTGGTTTGACTACGCCATCTGCGACGAAATCCATCAACTGGCCGGCGACACAGCACAAGGCAATGCCCTCGGGACTCTGTCGTCCTGTACTGGCCGCATTGTTGGGCTGACCGGAACGCTGCTCGGCGGCTATGCCGACGACCTGTTCAACACCTTGTTCCGGCTCGAAGCGGCAAGGATGAAGGAGCACGGCTACGAATGGGGCACTACGGGCCGGAGTTCCTTCACCCAAGATTACGGCGTTCTCGAAACGATCACCAAAGTTGAACCATCCGACAATCGCTGTTCCAAGTCGAAGGCCACCAGCACGGTGCGGCGAAAGCCGGGAGCTTCTCCTCTGCTCTTCGGCGAATTCCTGATGCAGTTGTGCGCGTTCGTCTTCCTCGAAGACATCTCCGGAGAGTTGCCGCCTTACGAAGAGAGTTATCTGAGCGTTCCGATGGACCCGCTGATGATGGCGGCCTACCGGGAGCTGGAAGATGACATTCGCAAAGCGTTGAAAGAGCACCGTGGCAACCGTTCGGTGTTGAGCACCATGCTCAATACGCTGTTGCTCTACCCAGACCATCCGTACGGACTCGGCACTCTTTACGGGAGTGAGTTCGATCCCGAACTGAAGCGCAATGTTCGATTCGTCATTGCGGAGACGCAAGACCTGCCAGAAGAGCAGCTGCATTCGAAGGAAAGAAGGCTGATCGAGGAGATCAAGAAAGAACTTGCCGAAGGACGACGCTGCCAGGTGTTTGTGGTGTACACGCAGAAGCACGATGTCACGGCTCGCTTGCAGCGGATCTTGAGCAACGAAGGAATCCGCACCGCAGTTCTCAGAGCGAGCGTGGATACATCCAAGCGGGAAGCCTGGTATGCGCGGCAGATCAAGGAGGGCGTGCAGGTTGCCATCTCCCATCCCAAGCTGGTCGAGACAGGCCTAGATCTGCTGGACTTTCCGACGATCCTCTTCTACGAATCAGGGTATTCGTTGCACACGTTGCGGCAGGCCAGCCGGCGTTCCTGGCGCATCGGTCAACGACGACCAGTTCGTGTGAAGTTTCTCTGCTACGAAGGCACGATGCAGACGGCCTGTCTGCGCCTCATGGGAAAGAAGCTTCTCGTGGCCCTCACGATGGAGGGCAAGTTTGCCGGTGAAGGACTTCAGAACATCGACGAAGACGACGACATGCTGTCGGCGATGGCGCGAGAACTCGTCGAAAGAAATGGCATCGGCGAAAGCGCCGATTCGGTCTGGAAGGCCCTGAGTGCAGAACACCAGAGGCTGTTCCCGGCTGCACTTCGCTCTACCGATGAGGAGACCTTCGCCGAAGCCTCGCCCGTCCTGCTCACCGGCGACAACAATCCTGCGGGTCTTATCCAAGAAGCTATTGGCGGCGACTCCGTCCTGATCTTCGGACAACGGCCAGGATCGCTTGGAAGAAGGCCGCGTGGCAGAGCGGTTGTTCCCGAACAGGCGTCGCTATTCGGTTGAGACGAATATCCGCCCCATTCCCCTCTTTTTCTTCCCCACTCAGAAATCACAATCAATCCAACAAGGAGGAAGCAGTTTGTCCGAAACAAGTACGCTCATTGGCTATAGCGGCCGGACCATTGGCCGCGAGGAACTGGCGCTGGTACCAACACCGCCAGCAACCGAAACGCACCGCCCGATCCCACATCACGAGATCGTGCAGGCGCTCATTGAAACCCTCGGATTCCGTCATATCGGAGTCGTCCACGACGAGTACGCGGTCTCGCCGGACGGGATGAAGATGTTCGGAGTCCTTGACCTTGCAACCGAAATGAATGGGTGCCGCTTTTCCATCGGGTTGCGAAACTCACACGACAAAAGTATGCGCCTTGCCATGACCTGCGGTTATCGGGTATTCGTGTGCTCGAACATGGCGTTCAGCGGGGACTTTACGCCTGTGCTCGCCAAGCACTCGAAGTCGTTTTCGCTGATCGACTGCGTTTCGGTCGGAGTCGACCGGATGCAGCGCAACTTCGGGCCAATGCAAAAGCAGGTAGAGACATGGCAGAAGTGCGAGCTCACCGACGTCACGGCGAAAGTCGTCATCTACGAGGCATTCGTGGAAGGTCAACTGGAGGCCCCCAAGCATCTGGCTCGCACCGTTCACGATCTCTACTTCGACCCGAAATACGAGGAATTTCGCTCGCGGACGATCTGGAGCCTGTCGAATGCGTTCACCTCGGCGTTCAAGGAACTGGAGCCCATTCCTCAATTCAAAGCCACGGCGAAGCTGGGTGAGTTTCTCGAGACTCGCTTCTCGCTATCGTTCTGACCACATGAGCAGTTCCGGCCGGGCTGCTCCTCATTGAAACACCACAGTGCCTCACGTGCCTGAAATAAACGTTACCGGCTATTTTCCGTCCACATCTGCACTCTCGAACGATCAGTGCGTGCTTTTGTGCCCGCGGGATCATTTTGCTGTCAGCCCCTTCAGAAATGCCATACTCACCCGTTAGCCATTTCTTGGTTGCCGGATCCATCAGAGACAGATTGATTTCGTCCCCGTGCTTTCGGCAGAAGTCCTCGAATGATCTGTCGGTGACAAAGGTATCCAAGAGCCTGAGCTCTCCCTCGGAGATGAGTCTCCGAATGTCATCGCCTGCGACGCCCAGGAGCTTAGCCGCTCGCTTCCAGGAATAGATACCCTCCTCGGCAATAGCGGTTCTAGGCCCGTGCCCATTGGAATTGTCTCCAGGCGGGTACTTCTTCTCATACGAGTGGGCCAGGGAGTTGCCGGTGATGCGCGGATCGCGGACCCGCAACATGCCGGTTGCAACCAAATACCGCAGCCGGGCCCGGCTCACACGCAGCAACTTCCTCAATCCGCGCTGTGACCATCCGTCTTTGACCCGAGCGCTCATACCCAAAGCGCCAAGACGGAAACGCACGGCACGGACAGAGCGACCAAGGCGTTCAGCAATCTTGGTGACGGGTTCATAGCCCGCCAAATCCAGGAGTGTTTCGTCGTCCTCTTTCAACCATGGCCGAGAGGATGGCCGATGAAGGGAGCCGTTGCCATCGGCCTTTCTAGAATCTTGCTCTATGGAAGGAAGTGCCAGTGCCGGCGTGCGTCTCAGCTGTCGTATGCGCCGCCAGCAGTCGCCGCGCTTCCATCCCGGCACCAGTTCAAGGATTTTGTTGATGGCGTCGTGCTTCTTCTGAGGACCGAGTTTGATGCCAGCGACCAAAAGTTGGTCTATGGTTGGCAGCAGGCGAGAGTTTCCTGCGGCTTGGCTTCTAACGTGCTCGACAACGCCCGACATATACAGAACCGGGCAGCCAGCCAGAGCGCGGTCACAGGGGTCACAATCAACGAGTCAGAAACGCGGATTACACCCACGCTTCCAAGATCAGCATGGTGCTCTGGCTGGTGCTGAATCTCCCCACAGCATCCCCTTCGGGATGCGAAGATGGGAGTCATCCTGGAGCATTTCTCTTCTTGATCGGTATCTTTCTTCAGAATGGTCGGAATTGCGGGCAGAGGCTCAAAACAGAGGACTTAGTCCCGCGTATTGAGGACGGAGCGGGCTTTCATTGCCCGAAAACCGGAGCAGTCTACTTCTGGTTTAGTTGCTTGTCTGGGGGTTGATCTCGGGCAGGTCTTCGGAAACGGCGAGGATACAGGATTCGCCTTCGAACTGGATGCGGTCGGCAGAATAAGCGGTCACTTTGAGCTCTCCGGACTTCATGCGGAGGCGGGTCATGATGTTGCGAATTGGGCCCCCTCGGCTCAGGTGGGCGAGCATCAGCTCTCGATCTTTGGGATCGTCCCAGATTCCCAGTTCATGGACCGTGTGGCCTAGTACTTCGGCGCGGGTGTAGCCATACCTGAGCTCAAAGGCGGCATTCACGTCCACGAAGCGACCTTCCTTCAACGTTGTAATGGAGAACGGAATTGGGCTCGAACGAAACACTTTCTGAAACTTCTCTTCCGTGGATCTGCGGCTGTCTTCCGACTGGGCTAGGGCGGTTTCGGCCTTCTTGAGACTGTTGAGGCGCGATTCCAGCGCTTCGCCATAGATACGTGCGGTCTCATAGAGTCTCGCATTCTGGATGGCTCCGGCAGCGGGAATGGCCAGCAATTCGGCGCGGCGAAGGTGGTCCTGTGTGTAGATGTTTGGCTGGACATGGCCAATGGAGAGACATCCCAGATACTCGCCGGAAGCGACCAGGGGAGCCGAAAGCCAGGAGCGAAGGTGTTTGTGGCCCTTGAAGGTAGACCACTTTTCTTCGGTCTTCGTGTCTGCGATCAGAATGCTTTTCTGCTCGGTCAAGACTCTGTAGAAGAACGATGATTCATCGGCCATGAATGCGAGCGGGAATTTGGAGGATTTCTTTTCCGGCGGGGGGCACGTTCTTTCGCCCAGAGCAAGAATGTGCGGGCCGCCTTCAGGAATGAGGACGCGGGCGCACGTGTACGGAACCAGTTCCTCGAGCGATTTCAGCAGCGCATCCATCACGAGATTCATCTGGAGATCCTGTGTGAGCGAAAGCGTCGCCTTGCGCAATGCTTCGGCTTCAGCCCAGGCCGACTTCGCGAGCGCGAGATTGGCGACAACCTGTTCTTCGGCTTCCTTCTGGGCCGTGATTTCCAGAGCAGTTCCGACCAAACGGAGAATCTTGCCGGCGGCATCGCGCACGGGAAAACCCCTCACCCATAGCCAACGGATGACCCCCTGGGCACAGAGAATCCGGAACTTTTCATTGAAATTGCCAGAGCGAGTGGCCTCGTCGAGTTTGGCAAGCACGTGAACTCGATCTTCAGAATGGATCAAGTCCTCGTAGGAAGTTGGGTCGTCGTGGAGTGATTGACAGGAGCGGCCTGTGATCGTCTCATAAGCCGTGTTCACAAAGAGCGCTTTCTTGGTTTCGGCGTCGATCATCCAGAAGATCTCCTGGATGTTGCGGGCCATCTGCTGAAACCGTTCTTCGCTTTCGATAAGTGAGATCTGAGTTCGACGGCGCTCAGTGACGTCACGAAGAATCATCACATGCTGGCCGGGCAGGCAGTCGGCCTTGGCTGTGAACTCGACAAAGACCGGAGCGCGCTCGTGGTTAACAAACTCTGCGTCGCCCTGATGGAACCTTTGTGCAAGTAGCAGATTCCAGACTTCCCGGAATTGTCCTGAGTCCCTCGAAAAGCGGTCCAAGGACTCACCAATCAGGTCCCGTCGCCGTACTCCAAAAAGTTGTTCCGCGGCGGGATTTGCCTCGCGACAGATTCCTTGATCGTCCAAGATCAGAATCGTGTCCAGCGCGGTCTCAAATACCGACTCGAACTCGCGTTCGGTGGTTTTGAATGCGCCCTGAAATTGGCCTTCTTCTTCCTGTGCCCAAAACAAGAACTTGGAGAGGAGCACTACGACAGTCGCAAAGGTAAACAGCAGGGCGAGAAGAAGGAGTGGAGGAAGTTCGGCGCCACGGAACCGGTATCCGAGAATCAGAGCGATGAGAGCGACCGACAACAGGCTGACCGTGACCGAGGCGATTCGCCATCCAAACTGTTTGCCCTGAACGGGAAACAGAGCGCGGCGAAGGCGCTCGGCCGGCTCCAGAGGAAGACCACGCATCGAAAGCTCTCAGCGAAACGGCGACAGGTAGGTGAAAGATGCTTTTATCCAACGAACCGCACCCCGCCCATCTCTGGCCCATGGTAGGCGCGTACTGTAGCACGGTCAAGTTTGCTATTTTTTCGGATGTGCGGCCTTCCACTTTGCCCAGCGCGCACGCTGGGCGGCAGCGATGCGCTTCCGCGCAGCGGCGGACATGGTCCTTCCTGTCCCAATTCTTGCTTTACCGCGCCCCAAACCTCGCTTGCCAGCAGTGAGGCCACTTAAGACTCGAATTGCAGCATCTAGTCTTTGGACTTCTTTCTGTGCGCGGTCCCTCTCCTGTCTCAATTGCAGGACTGCTGAAGTCAAAGTCAGCATAGCTCTCCTCGGGTTGGGATTTTATCAGCGAAAAGGCCATGCTAGGATGACACACCCGAGCTAGGCCGTTCTCGCCAATTCTACGAGATTTATCACCAATCACGATTTCGCTGTCGGGAAAGGCTAACGGAAGAGGAAGGACTCAAAACAGGGTTGGCGCAGCGATCGAGATTGGGGTTTCCTGCGCACATCCCTGGTTGTCGTTCTCGGGACGACTTGCCCGACTGCTCACTGGGTACTTCTTCATCAATTTCGGATCGAACGGAGTCAGACAATCTATAACCCGCTTGGGATCGGTGATTCTGGGAACAAACCAGCGCTCATAGTCCTTTTTCTTTAGTATGGCCGGCCGCCGGTCATCCACGTCTGGCTTGAGCGCAGAGATTCTCTCTCGCTAGTCTAGGCTTTTATTTCCCTTTAGGGGTGTCGAGAGGGGATATTTTCTCTTTTCAATGAGAACAGGATCCAAGTTCAAGACCGAGACTAATTGCAGGATCTTGGCCAAAATCTCCTACACAGGGTGATTTCTACCTGTGGATCGGCGCTTAATAAGCGGTAAAGTGGTTAGCTCAAGCCGAGGCCGTGCTAATCGCCGCCGCAATCAATCCTGGACGTCACCCTTCAGTGCCCCCCTTCCAACTCATTGCCGGAATTATCGTGAGGCGCCTGAATCAGCTGATTGCAGTTCTGCAATCTTCTGCGGTTGCTTAAGACCGGAATATTCCTCGATCAAATCTTTGCGCGCATTCTGTATCCAATTTGAGGGCGGCTCTTTCTGCTGTCGAACAATGTCGTAGCCCGCCTGCGTCTCTGTTGGTGCCTGTGAGTGAAGAATGTCGAGTGCTTGTCGATCCTATTGCTCAGCCTGGTCGTAGTGTCCTTCATCGAGTTGAATAGCGCCCAGGTTAATGAGACCGCTTGCTACCTGAGGATGCCGCTCTCCATAAATCTGACGATCAATCTCCAGGACACGATGATTGAGGGCATCCGAAATCTCATAGTGGCCGCTGTATTAATGAGAGTTGGCAAGTTCCGTCAGGCTTGCAGATAGGTCAGCTTCTACACTGCCGGCCGCAGACTGTAGTTGAACTGCCTGCTCAGGAACCGGAATGGCTTGATCGTAGGAGCCTCGGTCCTCTAGGACAAGACCTAGCTGTGACACGGCCCTAGCTCTAGAGGGATGGCTTGGCGGCAGCAGTTTGTATCCATTTCTATGGCCTGTCGTGCGAATTGCTCTGCCTCGGGAAAGCGTGCTTGATCGGCCCGTAACTGACTCAGCGCCACTAAACTCCCTGCAACTTCGGGGCTTTCCGGCCCGAACAGCGCTTTCCGTTGGTCGAGTGCGTGTTGCAGGGGTGAATTGGCCTCATCGAGATGGCCTAGTTTGTCATCGATGTTGCCTAAAGTGTCTGCAATCGCTAATACGAGATCGGCGTTAGTTTGATTATGATGGCGAATCTCTGGTCCACAGGGGATCGCTGGAACGAGTTAGGACGTGACCTGATCCCTTCTTTTCGAACGAGTCCGAGTATGATTTCGGACGAAAGAAAGGGGAAGAGGAATGTCGAAGAGCAGGCATACGGAAGCGGAGATGATCGGGGCGCTGAATGATCGATGTGGAATGTTCTTGAACTCGGGTGCTCTTGCCGCCTCAAATTCGTCTACAGCCTACGTCTTGCTTTCCCTTTTCCTCTTCGCCCCAAATCTTACTCGCTTGTGTTCCAAAAGAAGGGATCAGGTCAGTGGAGTATGTCTACGATCTGGTCGGCAAGATCCAGCAGGTGACCGACCCGACCGGGACCTACGGGTTCGCCTACGACAATATGGGCCGGCTGGTGGGGACGACGACGCAGTACTCGTTCCTGCCCAGCACGACATACACCAATGCGTATGCCTACGACGCGGCCTCGAACCGCACCGGCTTCACCGCGCCCGACAGCAGCACCAACACCTACACCTACGACACGCTGAACCGGCTAAGCACGCTGACCAATTCGCTGACCGGGGCCTTCGGCTTCAGCTACGACGCTCTGAGCCGGCGCACGCAGCTGACGCGTCTGAACGGCATCCACACCGACTACACCTATGACAGCCTGTCGCACTTGTCGGCAGATGTCATCGAATTCGACAATCCGGCTTGTATTTTCGCGGCCTACGATGATTTACTGCCAAGTCGTTAAATATGGGTGCCGAAATGTCGGCATCCGTGCCGATGGATCGGCGGCAGTCTATAGTGAAGGTCCTCCATCTCGTACACAATTAAGGACTAGCTTTTGGTACGTTTCGTGCCTATATAGCCGATAGGGTGGGGTAGGTAGCAGCATACGTCTCCAGGA
>JAFDVW010000019.1:26347-408093 GCA_018268755.1 Acidobacteriota bacterium | reverse complement strand
AAGATCGCCTTCACCGGCTCGACCTCCACCGGCCGTGTTATCGCACAGGCCGCCGCCAACAACCTGATCCCGGCCACGCTGGAGCTGGGCGGCAAGGCGCCCAACATCTTCTTCGCCGATGCCGATTTTGAGGCCGCCATCGATGGCGCGCTTTTCGGCGTGTTCATCAATCAGGGGGAAGTCTGCTCCGCCGGCAGCCGCATTCTGGTGCAGAAGCCGATCTACAAGAAATTTGTGGAAGCGATGGCCGAGAAGGCGAAAAAGATCACGCTCGGGGCCCCCCTTGACCGCAACACGAAAATGGGGCCGCTGGTCAGCCTGGATCAATATGAACGCGTGCGCTCCTATCAGGAAGTGGGGAAGAAAGAAGCGAAACTCGCCGTTGGGGGAGGCCGTGCCGAGCAATTCTCCAAGGGCTACTATGTGGAACCGACCATCTTTTATGACGTAGAAAACTCCGCCCGCATTGCGCGGGAGGAGATTTTTGGCCCGGTGGCCGCCGTCATTCCCTTTGAAGACGAAAAAGACGCGCTCAAGATCGCCAATGACTCGCCTTATGGTTTGGCCGCCGCCGTCTGGACCCGTGACATCTTCAAGGCCTTCCGCGTGGTCAAGTCGCTGCGCGCCGGCATTGTCTGGGTCAACCACATGCAGCCGACTTACGTGGAAGCCCCCTGGGGAGGCTATAAGCAGTCCGGCTTCGGCCGCGAGCTGGGCCCCTGGGGAATTGAAGAGTATCTCGAGACCAAGCAGGTCTATGTCAACCTGAATGAGGCGCCCATCGGCTGGTACTGAGGGCTAGTCGGGAAAGGTTACAGAAGCAATCGCACCCAGTCGTGCAGGGAAGTGTGAACTATGTCATCGATTCATTTGCAAACCGCAGTCCCCGGTCCTAAGTCCAAAGCCTTGGGAAGCCGCCGCGCCGCCGCCGTGCCGCGCGGCCTTTCCCACGCTACTCCCATCTATGTCGCGAAAGCAGAAGGCGCAGTGCTCGAAGATGTCGACGGCAATCGCTACATCGATTTTGCCGGCGGCATCGGCTGCCTGAATGTGGGGCATCGTCAGGAACCGGTGGTCGGCGCCGTGCGCGATCAGCTCGAGCGCTTTCTGCACACCTGCGTGCAGGTCACTCCCTATGAGAGCTATGTCCGGCTGGCCGAGCGTTTGAATGCGGCCGCGCCGGGAAAGTCGCCTAAGAAGACATTGTTCGTGAATAGCGGCGCGGAGGCGGTGGAGAACGCGGTCAAGATCGCGCGAGCTTACACCAAGCGCACCGGCGTCATTGCTTTTGAGGACGCGTTTCATGGCCGCACCATGATGACTCTGGCCCTGACCAGCAAGACCCACCCGTATAAGGCAGGGTTTGCCCCGTTTCCCGGTGAGGTCTATCGCATTCCCTATGCGTACTGCTATCGCTGTTCGTATTCCTTGAAATATCCTTCCTGTGAACTCTATTGCGCGAGGCATCTGGAAGACACCTTCAAGCGCGTGGTCGCCAATGAAGAAGTTGCCGCGGTCATCGCGGAGCCCGTGCTCGGGGAAGGCGGCTTTGTGGCCCCGCCGGCGGACTTCTACAAGACCCTGATCGAAATCTGCCACAAATACGGCGTGCTTTTTATCGCCGATGAAGTGCAGACTGGATTCGGGCGCACGGGTGCATTATTTGCCTCGGAACGCTACGGGATTGAACCGGACATTCTGGTCACCGCGAAGTCGTTGGGCGGGGGATTGCCTTTGGCCGCCATTACCGGAAAAGCCGAAATTATGGATGCACCCGGCCCCGGCGGGCTGGGCGGAACCTTCGCCGGCAATCCTCTTTCCTGCGAGGCGGCGCATGCCGTGCTCGATATTTTCGAGCACAGCAATCTATTGGGCCGCGCCGATGAACTGGGTGAGCGCTTTCAGAAGCGGGCGAGGGAGTGGCAGCGGCGCTGGCCGATCATCGGGGACATTCGCGGTCTGGGTGGCATGCAGGCCATTGAACTGGTGAAATCCCAGGAAAGCAAGCAGCCGGCATCCGATGAGACCAAAAAGATCACGCAATACTGCTACGAGCATGGGCTGATCACCATCACTGCCGGAACTTATGGCAATGTGATTCGCGTGCTGGTGCCACTGGTCATCAGCGACGCGCAAATGGATGAGGCAATGGACGTGCTCGAGGCGGCCCTCGCCCAGGTGTGCGAAAACCAAGTAGGCAAAAGCAATGGCATCGTCGCGCAGACAGTTTAAAGCGCCAGAACCCGCGTGGGGAGGGGGTCTCGCCCCTCTCGCCGGCATGGATTTGGTCATTTACTCTTCACGATAGCTGAGGCCCTTTGGCAATGACGGTAGCGGCACCTCCCATCACGAAAGTCCAGAACTATATCAACGGCCAGTGGCGCGATTCCTCCGCCACGGATTGGCTCGACGTCATCAACCCGGCGACCGCCGAGATCATCGCTCGTACCCCGCTTTCCGATGCGCAGGAAGTGACCGAAGCCATTGAGCTTGCCGCTGCCGCCTATCCCGAGTGGCGGCGCACTCCGCCGGAAGACCGCATCCAGCCGCTGTTTAAGCTGAAGATGCTGCTGGAGGAGCACCTCGACGACTTCGGCCGCATCATCACCCAGGAAAATGGCAAGACCTTCGCTGAGGCCAAGGCCGAGATGCGCCGCGCCATCGAGAATGTTGAAGTGGCGTGCGGCATTCCCATGATGATGCAGGGCTACAACCTGGAAGATGTGGCGCGCGGCATTGACGAGATCATGATTCGCCAGCCGCTGGGGGTAGTGGCGGCGATCACGCCTTTCAATTTTCCCGGCATGATTCCTTTCTGGTTTCTGCCTTATGCCATAGCCTGCGGCAATACGCTGATCGTGAAGCCCTCGGAGCGCGTGCCGCTCACCATGAAGCTGGCTTTTGAGCTTCTGGAGCGCACCGGCCTTCCCAAAGGCGTGGTGAACCTGGTCAATGGTGGCAAGGCGGCGGTCGACACGCTTCTCGACCATCCCAAGGTCCGGGCCATCAGCTTCGTGGGCTCTACCCCGATTGCCAAATACGTCTATGCCCGCGCCGGTGAGAATGGCAAGCGGGCGCAGTGCCAGGGCGGGGCCAAGAACCACGTCATCGTTTTGCCCGACGCGGACATGCAGATGGCCACACAGATCATCAGCGACAGTGCTTTCGGGTGCGCCGGGCAGCGCTGCCTGGCGGTCTCGGTGGCCGTGACCATCGGCGAAGCGCAGAGAACTTTCCGCGACGCCATCGCCGATTCCGCCGCCAAACTTCGCGTGGGCAATGGCCTGGAAGAAGGCGTGCAGATGGGCCCGGTCATTACTTCACAAAGCAAGGCCCGCATTGAATCGTTGATCGGAGCGGGGGAGAAAGAAGGCGCCCAGGTCCTGCTGGATGGTCGTGGCCCGAAAATCCCAAAGCATGAATCCGGCAATTTCGTGAAGCCGACAATTCTCGATAACGTTCCCGCCAACAGCGAGCTGGCGCATACAGAAATCTTTGGCCCGGTTTTAAGCCTGGTCCATGCCAACGACCTGGACGAGGCGCTGGCATTTCTGGAGAGCAGTCCTTTCGGGAACCAGGCGTCGCTGTTCACGTCGAGCGGCTCGGCGGCGCGCCGCTTCCGCTATGAGGCCCCGGCGGGGAATATCGGAATCAATATCGGCGTGGCCGCGCCCATGGCGTATTTCCCCTTCAGCGGGTGGAAGGACAGCTTTTTCGGCATCATGCACGGCCAGGGCCGCGATGCCATCGAGTTCTATACCGAAAAGAAAGTTGTGGTGGAGCGCTGGGCGAAAGAACACTCGCGCAAATTCTAGTTGCTCAAACTCTGTGCACGGAAAAGTCCTGAGGACCCTATGTCTGACACTATCCAGAAATACAAAGATTATGTGATGACCGGCTTCCTGAAGTCGGTGGTGCCGATTGTGATCGACCATGCCAGCGGCGCGACCGTCACCGATGTGAATGGCCGTGAATATCTCGATTGCTTTGCCGGCATCTCAGTCGTGAACGCCGGCCACTGTAATCCGCAGGTCATCGCTGCCGCCAAGAAACAGATGGACAAGCTCGTCCACTGCGCCTCGTACATTTATCATGTGCAGCCCGTCGCCGATCTGGCGGAAAAGCTGGCCCACATTGCGCCGGGCGGACTGAGTAAAACATTTTTCGGCAACGGCGGGGCCGAGGCCATCGAAGGCGCACTGAAGCTGGCCCGTCTCTACACCGGCAAGCACGAGTTCATCTCGCTCCACGCCAGCTTCCACGGCCGCTCCTGGGGCGCGCTGAGCATTACCGGCAACCAGGGACGCAAGAAGCGCGGCGGGCCCTATGCTCCCGGCATCGCCTTTGCGCCTGCGCCCTATGTCTACCGTTCCCAGTGGCCGGACGATCCCGAGGAATGCGGCCGCCAGTGCGCCAAAGCCATTGATGATGTGGTCCGCTTTGCCACTGCGGGCGACGTTGCCGCGTTCATTGCGGAGCCGGTCATGGGCGAAGGCGGCATCCTGGTGCCCCCCGGCAACTATTTTAAGGAAGTGAAGAAGGTCCTCGACCAGCACGGCATCCTCTTTATTGCGGATGAAGTGCAGTCCGGCTTTGCCCGCACCGGCAAGATGTTTGCCATCGAATACTACGGCGTCGAGCCGGACATTCTGGTCACGGCCAAGGGCATTGCCGATGGCTTCCCGCTCAGCGCGTATACGGTGCGCCCGGAAATCGCCGCAGCCTACAAACCGGGAGACCACCTCTCGACCTTCGGAGGCAACCCGGTCTCCTGCGCCGCCGCGCTGGCCAATATCGAGTTCATGGAGAAGGAAAATCTTCCCGGCCGCGCCACCGAACTGGGCAACTACGCCATGGGCAAGCTGCGCGATTTGCAGAAGCAGAACCCGCTCATTGGTGAGGTGCGCGGGCTTGGCCTGATGATTGGCGTGGAGCTGATCAAGGACGAAAAGAAGACTCCCGGCACCGCCGAAGCCGAGGCCGTGCGCGATTCCTTATTGCGGCAAGGTGTGCTGGTCGGCGTAGGCGGCATCTACGGCAACGTCGTGCGCTTCCAGCCGCCGCTGGTCATCAGCAAAGAGCAGCTGGACCGCGCGCTGGCGGCCTTTGCCGCTGCCTTGTCGGAAGTGGCCCAGCCGGTTGGCGCTTAGAACAAGAACCAGGGATTTGCGGGCAGTAAGAAGAAGGTCTGCAGGTCCCTCGTCATTCGCACTGCGGGATAGGAATGCTTAAACTGCCCGTCCGGCGGCCGCTCCCGATGCCCATGCCCACTGAAAGTTAAAACCGCCCAGGTGCCCGGTCACATCGACCACTTCGCCGATAAAATACAACCCCGGCACTTTTTTGCTCTCCATGGTTTTGGCGGAGAGTTCATTCGTGTCTACGCCGCCCGTCGTGACCTCGGCTTTGCCATAGCCTTCCGTCCCCGCCGGATGAATCTGCCAGTGGTGAATCTGTTTCTCCCACTCTTGCAGCGCTGCATTACTCCAGGCCTGCGGGGGATATAACTCGATCCAGCGGTCGGCCAGCCGCTTGGGCAAAATCGACTGCAGCGTGGTCCGCGCGGAAGCCAGAGTTCTGGGCGTTTTCGGATCTTTCCAGGCGGAAGTGATCGTGCGGCCGGGGACCAGATCAATCGTGACAGCATCATTTCTGGAATACGAAGAAATCTGCAGAATGGCCGGCCCGCTCGCGCCGCGATGAGTGAAGAGCATCTTTTCGCGAAACTTTTGCGTGCCGTAGGAGGCCACGACCTCCGCAGAAACACCCGCCAGGTCGCAAAACTGGGTGCAATCTTCCTTGTGAAACAGCAACGGCACCAGGCCGGGCCGAGTTTCCCGGATCTTCAGGCCAAATTGCCGCGCCAGGTCATAGCCAAAGCCGGTCGCCCCCATCTTGGGGATGGAGAGACCCCCGGTGGCCACCACGATGGCCTGGGCCTGCAATTCGCCCGCGGAAGTCCGTATGCGAAACTTACCGTCCTTCGCGATTTCCTGGATCTCGAGGTTGGTAACAATCTTTACGCCCGCCTCGCGGCACTCGCTTTCCAGCAAATGAACAATGTCGCGCGCCGAGCGGTCGCAGAAAAGCTGGCCCAGTGTTTTCTCGTGGTAGGGAATCGCGTATTTGCGGACCAGCGCGAGAAAATCTTCCGGCGTATAGCGGGCCAAAGCGGATTTCGCAAAATGCGGATTGGCGGAAAGGAAATGTTCCGGGCGGCAATGAAGGTTGGTGAAGTTGCACCGGCCGCCGCCGGAAATAAGGACTTTCTTGCCCACTTTTTCTGAGCGTTCCAGGACCCCGACTTTGCGCCCTCGCTTGCCGGCTTCGGCGGCGCACATGAGCCCGGCCGCACCTCCGCCCAGGACCACCACATCAAATGTTTCGCTCAATGGATGCTCACCGCCGGCATGCGTTCTTTATTCTGCCGTGGAATGCAGGAAAGCGCAAAGTTGTGCTCCTCGCTGGGCCCCCGTTGCTTCCAGCCTTGATGGCGCCCCACGAATCCTCTGCGCTGGCAATCTTCCATTTTCTGGACTCTCAGGGAAGAGTCCCACATTACCTCGGTGATCTTTCGCTTTGTTACCTCCTGGGCAAAAATCTCCCAAACCAGAAGCGTGGGTGTGGGGCAGCATTTTGCGTATTTCAATCGCCAAGTTGTGGACTCGGCCTCGGGCTGCGCTTTGCCGCCTGGGCTGGACCACCCTGCTCACCGCGATCTTGGCCGGCGCTGTTCCCAAATTTGCCTGGGCACAATTGTCCGCCGCGCCGCGCCCGGTGCCGATTCTCACCGGCAGCGCGGGATACTTCACGGTAAAAGATAACGGCGAAACCGAGCTCGTTCCTGAGGTCATCCCTGTCGTCCTATTGCCGCTGGGGGACCGCTGGCTGGTCGAAGCGCGGGGAGAGTTCAAGGGCGAATTTGCCCGCCGCGAAGACACCGGCAACTACGGCGGTCAGGTCGAAAATGAGCTCGATTATCTCCAGGTAGATTACATCGCTAATTCTCACTTAACCGTGACGGCGGGGCGCTTTCTTACACCGTTCGGCATGTACAACGAGCGCATCTATCCCATCTGGATACGCGATCTGCAGCTTGTCCCATTGATCTTTTCGATTGGCACAGGTTCGAGCGACGGCATCATGTTTCGCGGAGGGTTTGCCCTCAACTCCAAGGTGAATTTGAACTACGCCACATATTTTTCCACCTTGAGCACAGTCAATAAGTTTGAGTCGGACCGGACTACCGGCGGGCGGGTGGGTCTGTTTTTTACCGGCCCGCGCATCGAAGTCGGCGGGTCCTTTCAGAAAGAATTGCAGGAAGACCGCAAAAATTCTTTCGGCTTCCACTTCGCCTGGCAGCCCACGCCTCTTCCGTTGAACCTAAGAGCGGAATATGCTCGCTCCGTGTATGGCAGCGGCTACTGGGTCGAAGGCGCATATCGTCTGGGCCAGATTCCTCACTGGAACAAAGTCATGCGGAAGACTGAATTTGTGGCCCGCATGCAGCAGACATTCGCCGGGGAAGAGCAGCCGGAAGGCGACGATGAATATAACCTGCCGCGCAGCAATGTGCAGCAGCCGGATTTTGGGTTGAACTACTACATCAAAGACGGACTGAAGGTCTCCGGCAGCTACAGCCGCTGGTTGGGCCGCCGCAACTGGAACACCTGGACGATCGGAATTGCCTATCGCTTCGCCATTCCCCTGGGGAGGGCCGAATGAGATCGAAATTGATCCTGTCGGTACTGGTTCTGGCGGTGGCTTGCTCGGTGTATGCCGCTTCTTCGCCTAAAAAAGATAAAGCCGGCGAAGCCGTGGTTACCACTCAGGACAACAGTGAAGACCTTCGCCTGGAAGGGGAGAAACGCTTCCGAGCGAATTGCGGACGCTGCCATGCCGCGCCGCATAAGTTTCCGCCTCGGATGATGGCCACCATTGTGCGCCACATGCGGGTGCGCGCCACCATCACGGATGAGGACATGCGTCTGGTGCTCTTGTACATGACGCAATAGGGTCGCGCCATGATGACGCTAAAGCGCGGTCTGGCCGCATTGACGTTCTGCTGCTTGTGCCTTGCGCAGTCCGGGCCACCGGTGCACGTGATCGAAGTTCTGGCGGATAAGGACAGCCGCTACAAGATCGCGGGCATGGGGCGGCCGGAGATTACGGTGAAGGCCGGCGAGCCGGTGCTGCTTCGCATCACCGCCCGCAAAGGCAAGTCCTGGAATCGCGACGGCTCGATCCATGGGTTTTCCTTATTGCGGGCCAGGGACCGCTCCAAGGTGGAAGGCTGGAACCTGCTTTTGCGCCCTGGAACGCAGGAATTTCAGCTGACCGCTCCTCAGGATCCGGGAGAGTATGTGGTGGTCTGCACGGTGATTTGCAGTGAGGAACACGAGGGAATGACCATGAAGTTCACTGTCCTGCCGTCGGAAACGGTGTTGCCATGAAACTGGAAAACATGAAGAGTACTTCGCTGCTGCTGTGGAGCGGAGTGAGTGTGCTCGGGCTGGTATTGCTGGCGGGGGCGGGCAGCGACGAAGTCCGCACCTTTCACGGCGAAATTGCCGACAGCCAGTGCGCCCTCAATGTGCACTCTTTGACCCGCTCGCACCAGGAGATGCTCAAGTCGAAGTCCATGGGCGGAAATTCCTCGGCCTGCGTGCTCTACTGCATCAAGTATCTAGGGGGAGAGTTTGTGCTTTCCACCAAGAAGAACGTTTACCACCTGCAAAATCCTGAACTGGTGCAGGATTTCGCCGGCACAAAGGTCAGGTTGACCGGCATGCTGGATGAAAAGACCAATACCATCCACGTGGTGAAGGTCGAATCCGACCAGTAGCGCCCGCCTAGGCCTGCGGCGCGCCGGGATGTTTGCTGCCCGTTTCGCAAATCACGTAGACAATCAGAATTCCCAGCTCCGGCTCGATAGGGTGGCGGTAGCGAGGGTGGGGAAACACACAGTAATACACCGCCGGATAACACAGCACGAGCCACAGGAAGAGCCCAGCCCCGGGCCTTTTCTTGCGCAGCGCGCGGACCAGCCCCCAGAACGCCAGCACGCTCGAAGCCAGAAAAAGGGAATTCTTGATTCCTCCCTTCACCGGGTTCTCCGTGGATTGTGGAACGCCGCCCCAGTAGTAAACAAAGCGCTTCACGTCCAGGGCGAAGAACCGTGGCCAGTCGGCGCGGATGAACTGCAGCGCGTCCTGTTTGCGGTCGGCCGTGTACCGGAGTTCCCCAGCCTGCAGAAAACGCCGCATCTCATAGGCATTTTTTGTCGGATGGAGATATTCGCGCCAAGTTCCGTCGGCGCCTGGACCATTGCCGATCCAGAGTTCCACGCCAAAATTGGAGCGAATGAAGATGAATTTCCCGAATGTCTGATAATTTCGCGCTAACCAGGGGGCAAGGCACGCGGCAAAAAAAAGAGAAGCCACCACCACTCCGGCGAATGATTTCTTCCCCTGCCTGGCCCGCCGATACCAGATCCATAAACCCGAAGCCGGCAAAAATGCCAGCAGGGAAGTATTGGTCAGCGCGGCCACTCCCCACAGCAGGCCAAACCCCATCCATGGCTTCCAGCCCTCGCTCTCTTCCATGATCAGGCTGATCCAGAAGATGGTAGCCAGGAGCAGCGTGGAAAGGCTGGTCTCCCAGACCCAGCGGGTGGCCCAGAAGGCCATATTGGGCAATAAGGCCCACAACCATGCCGTGGCCACGGCCACCTTCTCCCCAAAGCAGCGCCGCGCGATCAGAAAAATCGGAATGCAGGTCAGCGCGGAAAAAATGCTGTTTACGATGAGCAGCACAATCGCCGAGGCATGGGTATAAATGCCCAACAGCTGGAAGACTCCCGCGATCAGGAAGGGATAGAGCGGAGGCTCCCAGGCCGTAGGACCGCTGGGATCGACAAAGGGGTTTCCATATCCGTTGCCGGCGGCCAGCGATTGTCCAATCCGGCCCATCTCCCAGCCAAAGCTGAAGTGGTTGTCGCCGGTTTTAAACCGGTAAGTGTGGCCGAGCAGGATCCAGCCCACGCGCAGGGCCATGGCGAACACGAACATCCAGAAAAATGAAGTGCGCGCCCCCGCCCAGGCGCGGCGGGGAAGTGTATCGCGAAGCGCAGGGCCCGGCAATGGAGTGGAGAGAACGATGCTTCATTTGTATCTGATGGCAAGCGCCGGCGGCAACCATAGCGCTGGATTGACACTCCTTCTCCTGGGTCCTAGACTGGATGCGCCAAAAGCCTGGTTTCGGTTCTACAATAGTGGGTCGCGCAGCTGGAGGGCACGCATGGCCTGGCTACAGAATAAGTTCGAGAAAAACTTCCTCATTACGACCGTCGATTATGTCTTCAACTGGGCGCGCAAGTCTGCGGTCTGGCCGATGACCTTCGGCCTGGCCTGCTGCGCCATTGAAATGATCGCCTCTTCGACCGCGCGCTTTGATATTGCCCGCTTCGGTTCCGAAGTCTTTCGGCCCAGCCCGCGGCAGAGCGACCTCATGATTGTCGCCGGCACGGTTACTTTGAAGATGGCGCCGGTGCTCAAGCGTATCTACGATCAGATGCCCGATCCCAAGTGGGTGATCTCGATGGGGGCGTGCTCCTCTGTGGGTGGCCCGTTCAATACCTATGCCGTTCTTCAGGGTGTGGACAAGATAGTTCCGACCGATGTCTACGTGATTGGCTGCCCGCCCCGGCCCGAGAACCTGTTCTATGCGCTGCTCAAGCTGCAGGACAAAATCGACCAGATGACCCTGGCCAAGCGGCCCACGGAAGTGCGCCTGGATGCCGGCATGGCGGAAAGCTTTAAACGCCAGGTCATGATCGCCCAGACCCTACAGCCGAAATAGTCCGGCCGGGCACCGCGCCCCGGGGGCATCGCTATGTCCCTGCGAGCGTCGCCGTGCTTGCATCGAACTGCCTGTCCAAGACCAAGCCGGTAAGCCCCCTCGTCTCCCGAATCCAGATCTTGAACTTCCCGTCCATAAACTGGATGTCGCCGGGAGCAAAGCCTTTCCCGGTTTGTCCTTCGCGTCTCATATTCGGGCACTCTCTCTTGTTTCTCGCGGCAATGCTTACTTTGGAAGCGGGCCGGGCGGCGTGGCAATTGGCATGCTTGCAGTCTTAGGAGTTCGCGAAGACTGTGTTCAGAGACCTCGAAAGCCGGATGAAGTGGGACCTCAAGTCGTCCCTCTCCAAGCTGTTTGCCGGGATGTTTCTTACCTTGGCCGTGGTGTCGGTCCTGTCCTATCAAAATGCCCAAACCTTGATGTCCTCGACCGCGTGGATCGCCCATTCCAACCAGGTGCTGGAAGAATTGGAGACCATGCGCCGCGAAGTGACGGAAATCCGCCGCTCCCAAAGAGACTATGCGATGGGGCTGGTGGCGCGGGAGCTGTACCCCGAGGGGGGCCTGGATATGCGATTGCATCCCCACATTCACAACCTGCGCGAACTGGTCGCCGCCGATCCCAAGCAGTTGTCGCGAGCCGTCCGGCTGGACGATCTGGTGGAGCACACTTCGCCGGAGGGCCGCGATGATCACCGGAAAGTCTGGGCCGGGCTCCACGGACATCATTCCGCATGGGAACGGGAGATGGCCCATACCCAGAGAGTCATCGATATTATTGACAGCATGAAAACGGAGGAGGTCCATCTCCTGCGCGACCACACCAGCCAGCAAGATATGGTCGCCACCAAGACGCAGCGCATGATCGCGCTGCTGGCGGCCACCGCCTTGCTGGTCTTTGCGGTCCTCTACTGGTTGCTGTTGCGAAATCTCCGGGAGCGCGCCAGCATGCAACAAGCTCTGGCCGCAAGCCAGGCCCTCTATAAAGATCTCTTTGACAACACCAGCGATCTGATTCAGGTGGTTTCCCTGGAGGGCCGGCTGATTTATACCAATCGCGCGTGGCGCAATGCGCTGAAGTACGAGGCCGACGAGACCAGCCAGCTCTATCTCAAGAATGTGGTGCACGCGGAGGACCTGCCCTACGCAGAAGACCTTTGGATGCGCCTCGTGGCCGGCGAAACGATTGAGGCGATCCAGCTCCGTCTACGCACCAGTGAAGGCCTTACCATCTATGTGGAGGGCAGCGGCAACTGTAACTATGCCGAGGGAGAGCCCGTGAGCGCCGGCTTCATCTATCGCGATATTACGGAACGCAAACGGACCGAAATCGAGCTGCAAGCCATGCAGGAGTTCCTGCAGCAGTCGCTGGCCAAGGAGAAGGAATTGTCCCGCATGGACTCCCTGACCGTCCTGCCGAACCGCCGGGCGTTTTATGAGGCGCTCGACGTAGAGAGGTTGAGATCGCGGCGATATGGCCGCCCTTTGACCCTCGCCTATCTGGACCTGGACAACTTCAAGCAAGTCAACGATGCCTGGGGGCACGCCGCCGGCGACGAACTGCTGGTTACGGTGGCCTCGACCATCCGGAATACCCTCCGCTCGACCGACTTCCTGGCCCGGCTGGGAGGAGACGAATTTGCCGTGATTTTGCCGGAGAGCGATGCCTTCGCCGCTCAGGCCGTCCTGCGCAAGCTGCAGGCCGCGCTGCATGCCGCCCTGGAGAGGCGGGCAGTGACCGTAAGCATCGGCGCCGCCACCTTCCTCAATCCTCAGGACTCCGTGGAAATGATGCTGACCATTGCGGACAACACCATGTATTCCGTTAAGAAGAAAGGCAAAAACGACGTAAAGGTGTCCATCCTGGGCTAGGCTGTTTTCCCCTTCCGGACGCGGCCGGGGTAGTGAAGAGAAATCCCAGTCTGCCGATGATCTGGTGGGATGCTTTGGACGAAGCCATTCAGGATGCTGATGCAGTGGTGGAAAGAACCCACCCATAAGGTCATCGTTCATGCGGTCGCGATTATTTTTATCTTTTCCTGCATGTGGGCCGCCTCTTATTACAATACTCGCCGCCTGATCGCCGCCGACAGCTACGTCACCGAGAGCACTGAGTTCTACACTCACCTGGAAGGCATTCGCAGCGCCGCCGCCAATGCCGAACAGGCGGAGCATGGTTTCCTGCTCACCGGACAGGAAAGCTTTCTGGAGCAGTCGAGTGAAGACCGGCGCGCCGTGCAGAAACACCTGGATCGGCTGGGCACGCTGGCGGAGGACAATCTGGAGCAAAGGGTCCGCCTGGCCTTGATAGGACGCGCGCTGGACCGGCAACGCGAAGAGATCGCGTATGTGGTGGCGGTGCGCAAGAGTCGAGGCGAAGATGCCGCCCGGCAACTGATTAGCTCCGCAGATGAATCGATTGATCAACTCGAGCGCCTGATTACGGAGTTGGAGATCCGGCAAGGCTCCATTCTGCGCAACCGGATCTCCGATGCCCACAGCCGGGCTAGCCACGCTTTGGTGGCGGTCGCCGCCTTGATGCTGGGGTTCCTGATTGTGATGCTCATACAAATGCGGGCCACCATGCGCGATATCCGCGAAAAGCTCAGGATTGAGCGAGAATTGCGCGATGCGCAGGCCCAGTTGCAGATGGCCCTAAGCCTGGAGCGGGAACAGGCCCGCATGGACCCGCTTACCCAGGCCATGAACCGGAGGGCCTTCTATGAAGTGGCTGCCACGGAAGCGGCCCGCGCTCGCCGCTATCGGCGGCCCCTGACCGTGGCCTATCTGGACATCGACAACTTCAAGTGGGTGAACGATTTTTGCGGACACAGCGTGGGAGACGCCTTGCTGGTCATCGTGGCCCAGGTGATCAAGGCAAAGATCCGTACTTCCGACATCGTGGCCCGGGTTGGCGGAGATGAGTTTGCCATCCTCCTGCCCGAAACCGACCTGGCCGCCTCTGACATCGTCTTGCGGAAATTACGCCAAGCCCTGCTCACGGCCATGCAGGAGAAGGAATGGCCGGTCACTTTCAGCATTGGGGCCGTCTACTACAAGGACCCGCCGGCCGACGTAGATGGGATGGTCCATCGCGCCGACGAAATCATGTACTCCATCAAGAACGCCGGCAAAGATAACATCGCGGTGGCAGTCTCAGCGGGATGAGCGGAACGGCTCATCCCAGATAGCCGAGAAAGTGTGGCGCCCCGTAGCCGGGAAACACATTCTGCAAATTTGCATTTCCCAAATGTCGAACCACGGCTTCTCCCAGAACTTCGCGGAAGTCGGTGGTCACGGCCAGATCGCGTCCTTCGTAGAGTTGCCCGGCCTCCATTCCCGGCCAGCGGCCATAGACTTTTCCTCCCTGGACCGGCCCGCCCATGACCAACATGACATTGGCGTGGCCATGGTCGGTGCCGCGGTTGCCGTTTTCTCGCGCCGTGCGGCCGAACTCGGACATGGTGACCACGACGGTGTCCTCGGCCAGATCGCCGAGATCGTTCCAGAATGCGGCCAGCGACTGGGAAAACTCGCGCAGTACGTTGGCCAACTGTCCCTGCGTATTACCCTCATTGACGTGGTGGTCCCAGCCGCCGATGTCGGCAAAGGCGACTTGCACGCCCAGCTGGGCCTTGATGAGCTGGGCGAGTTGCTTCAGACTGTCGCCGAAGCGGCCCTTAGGATAGTCCGCGTTGGCGGCCGGCCTATACTTCGCTGGATCGGCGGCTTTCAGCATTTTGACCGCATCGAAGGTCTCTTGCCCCGTCCCGTGCAGCATGGTATCGACGGATTGGGCATACATCGCCTCGAAGGTGTTCGCGATTGGCGTGGGTTTCGCGCCGCGCCCGCCTACCGTAAAGTCGTTGATGTTGTTCATGGCCAGGGCCGCTTCATGTCCGGCAAGAATGCGGGGCAGGGAGGGACCCAGGGCAATGGCGCGAAAGGCCGCCGAATCGGCAGGCGCAGGCATATCTTTCAGCGCACGATTCAACCAGCCATCCTCCGTAGCTTTGATTCCCGGCGTGCCCGACTCCATATAATCCTGCGCGTCGAAGTGGGAGCGCGTCGTATCCGGAGACCCCGCGGCATGAACGATGGCCAGGTGCTGCTGTTGCCAGAGTGCTTGCAGAGGCGCCATGGCGGGGTGCAGACCAAAGAAGCCGTCCAGGTCGAGTACTGCCTTGCGTGGAATATTGATGGAGGGACGCATGGCATAGTACGACGGCTCTCCATGCGGGACGACGATATTCAGTCCGTCGGCCGCGCCGCGTTGGAAGATGACCACCAGCCGCTTGTTGCGCGTGCCCGGCTCTACCGCTCCCAAAGCAGCTCGCGTCAGAAAGGGCGGGACCACGGCCGTGCCCACCACGGCCAGCGCGCTGTTGCGAAGAAAGACCCGACGCGTAATGGACATTAAAACCTCCGCCTGAACCTTCTTACCTCTTTTGAAACTCCGGGGACCCCAACAGCAAACCGGCGATGGCCCCGATATTGGGGGGTCGCGCCGGATCATCCAGCTTGCGCTGGGTGATTTTGGGGTCCTCCAATTGTGCGGCAATGGTCTGGTGCGTCTGTGGCGATATTTCTCCTGCCAGTAAGATGTTTTCCAGCAAGGCCAGGGTTTGCTCCGAGTTGCTGACTTGCGGTGCGGTGTCCTGGGACGGCTCCTTGAGCGCGAAAGTTTGCGTGAGATCCAATTTCACGCCCTTGATCTTCCCCGAAGCCAGCGTCATGGCGAAGTTCATGCGTCCCAGCAGGGCGGAAGAATTGACCCAGGCGTCGGCCTTCATGGAGTATCCGGTAGGTGGCTGCATGCCATAGAGCGGCATGCCCAGGTTTTGCAGCTGGCGGACCAGCGGCATGGCATCGCTGACCTCGGCATTGCTGGCGCGGGCTGCTGAGACCACGAACTCCAGGGGAGTTTTGACTTTGGCGCGATAGGCTTCCGGCGCCCAGAATTCCGGTGAGGTGAACATGGTGCGCAGAACTTCCCGGATATCGCCGTTCTTTTTTAGGAAAGTTTGCGCCATGCGGTCTACCAGGACGCGGGGTGGATCATCGGAAACAAAACGCTGCGCCAGCTTGCTGCACACAAAGTGAGCGGTGGCAGGGTGGCGGGCCAAAATGTGCAACACTTCCAGTCCTTCTTTTTCGCCCTTGCCCTTGATGCGGTGGCCCAGCACGATTTTGTCGCCGGGCTCGTGCATGCGCTCATCGAACTGGAATTCGCCGCCCAGGTGGGGTTGCTTCATGGTCCAGCCGGTAAAGACGCGCGCTACCTCGGTGACATCTTTTTGGCTGTATCCGCCGTTGACTCCCAGGGTGTGCAGCTCCATCAGTTCGCGGCCGTAGTTTTCATTCAGCCCGCTGCGTTTACCCTTGGCATTGGCTTGCGGACGCTTGCGCGCAACCGTGCGGCGTTGTTTGACCCTGGGCCCGCGCCGCGGGATGCCATTGGCAAAATCCGAGTTCGGGCCAACGCTCAGCCAGTTATCCAGATAAAACAACATGGCGGGACTTTTGGCGGTGGCCAGCAGCAGGTCTTCGAACTTGCCCAGAGCATGAGGACGAATCACCTCTCGCTCATAGGCGGTGAGCAAATATCGGTCCGCCCCTTTGCCGAGAAAGACGTTGAAGTGGTTGAGCCAGAAGTCATCCATGACTTCCAGCAGCTGGCGTTCGCTGTACAGCGCGCGCAGCATCTTTCCCTCCATCAATTCGTCCGCCACCACCTGCTGCGGATTATTCAAGGCAAGCACGGTTTCTTGCTGCTTTGCATCCAGCCCCTGCAGCAATTGTTCGCGCGTGTCTCCCCGCAATAACGCGAAGGTTCGCGGATTTTCCAGGGAGGCCTGCAAAATGCCCTTCATGCGCTGCTCCGGAGGAAGGTCGAGCAGCGGCTTCACGCGGGCTTCCGCTTCCAGGCGTTCCTGACGGCGGGTGAGTTCTTCATCGCCGGCGGCCGGGCTCGGCGTCATCTTTCCGGGCTGGGTTTCCATACTCGGCACAGGTGTTGTATTGGCCGCTTCCTGCTTCTTCTGTTGCCGCTTTTCGTAACGCTCGAGTTGCGCCATGTAAATGGCATGCCGCGCCGCGTCGGAAGGCATGGCTTGTTTGCCGTCGGCCACTGCGCGAATCAGTTCCGGCGGAGGAAAATCCTCGACGATTTCCCGCGTACTCATGCGCAGGGTGCGGAGTGGCGCTAGACGGGCTTCCAACGCGCTGTCGTCCAGCTTCTCGGGATGCAACTGTGCTTCGATCCACCGCTCCACGCCCATATCGAGGACGCGCTGTACATCGCCCACCCGCGGGCCGAAGGTCAGCCGGTTCAGCGCATGCAGTGCCCGCTGCGAATCGGCCATTCGTCCCGCCAGCGGACTTGGCTCTTTCTTCTTGCCGAAAACAGGCGGGACCGTGCCGGTGATCAGCACCAGAGACAAAAGGATAGCGATGGCGGGTTGGTGGCGGTGAGCGAACATCGGGCCTCAACGGTAAACGAAGACGGCTTTAGAAATTATCAACCCGCGGGAGGGGAAAAGTTGCTGCCGCGAGAGGTTCCCTTAGGTCTTGTCCGATTTCGTGGACTCTGGGAAGGCCCAGAAAACAAAATCCTTAGGTGAGATAGGACCGGCCCTGGTTCATGCGATGGTGGAGCGTGGCTGCCATGTGGTCGATATCCCCCGGCGCAATATTTCCGGCCAACGGATTGTCCAGGAAGGGAGCGCGATTGCTGCCCACCGAGTCCCGCCGCACTTGCAGAAGCAGGGCCTGCACCGTGCTGGGATCAAACTTCTGCGGCGTTAAGCGCACAATTTCACTAAGGCAGGCGCCCAGGGAAAGCGGTTCGCGGTAGGGGCGCTCGCTGATCATGGCATCGAAGGTGTCCGCCAAGGCGATGATGCGCACCGGCAACGACACATCGTCCAGCATCAATCCGTCTGGGTATCCTGAGCCGTCGCCGCGCTCGTGGTGCCAACGCACAATCTCAGGAATCTGCGGCCAGGGAAATTGGATGCCGTGCACAATCTGGTGTCCCACTACGGTGTGGTCGGCCATCTCGCGGAACTCGTCCGGATCCAGCGCGCTGGGCTTGCCGAACAGCCGTTTGTCCACCGCCACTTTGCCGATATCGTGCAGGTATCCGGCGGAGCGAAGCGCGGCCAGATCGGTCGCCTCCATGCCCATGGCCTCGCCAATCCCGGCCGCATAGCGGGCCACGCGCAGGGAATGGCCATGAATGTTTACGTGCTTCACATCAATGGCGCTGGCAAAGGCCTGCAAGGCATTGTCGTAGAACCCATGTAAGGAGGCCAGCAGGCGCAAATTTTCCGACACGCGCTGCGCCAGCGTCTGGGTCAGGGTGTGGTTCTGCACGGCGATGGCGGCGTAGTTGCACAACAGCTCCAGCGCATCCATCTCGCTGGGATCATATAATGCGTCGCCTTCGCGCCGTCCCAACGCGACTACTCCCACCAGCTTGCCCCCCACTTTCAACGGGGCCAGGCACTTGAATAGCTCAGGGGCAACGTTGCCGTTCGAGCTTAGCAGCGCCTCATAAGAAGCGGGATTCAGAATGACCGGGCCGCGCGTGACCGTCAGCGCGTGCACGTGCTTGGGCAGCAGAGGAATCACCGCCGGATCCGGCATCAGGGCGAAGCCCTCCGCCGCAAGCGAACTCAGCATGGAGGGTTTGTCGCTGAAGAGAAAGAGGACGCCTTCGCGGGACCCGCCGGCCTGAATCAGCGCGGTGAGCATGGCGCGCGCAGTTTGCGGGAAGTCGCGCTCAGCCGTGAGCGCCGGTCCCAGGTCTGACAGCGCCTCGACCGTCCGCAACAGCCGCCGAATATTGTCCTTCTGCATTGCCACGCAGAGCTTATCGAAAGAAGACCAAGCAGGTTGAGAGTAACATGCTGCGAAACAATGGGTTAGGTGTCGTTGTTGGTTAGTTTGGTGCGCCTGCCAGAGGAGAGATGCTAGAAGCGGAAAAGGTAAGAAGCCTTCACGAAGAGATTTTTTCCATCATTCACAAAACGCGTGCCCCGCAACAGGTTTCCGTCCCCATCCGCCAACAGCGGCGAGAGCACATTTTCCAGGTTGCTGTTATAGCCGACATACACCGCGGTGTTGGGCTGCAACAGGTACGTAATCAGGAAGTCGGCGTTGAAATTCTTGCTGGTGGTCAGCCAGGTGAATGCCGGATTGGCCAGCACGGCGTCGTACTCCCCGATAAAACGAAAGGAAGCGCGCCGCGTGAACTGATAATTCCATTTCGAGCGCACGATGTGGTTGTTCATGCTACCGGTGGATGCCTCACGATTATGCAGCCGGAACAAAAGATAAGTATTGTCCACGCGCAGCGATTTGTAAGGCCGCACCGTGACCGTAGCGTTCGCGCTGGTGCGTCCTGCCAGAAAAGGCGCCTGGCCGGCCACCGGGTCATAGTTGATGCGGCTGCCAAAGCGGTAGTCCACATGCAAGGTAACTGGGCGGTAGTATCCCGACTCAAACGTGACTTCCGTGGTATGGCGAACATATTTGCGGTTCTCCGGAAGCACGGAGAAATCGCGCGGGCGCAATAACTCCATTTCCTTCGCGTATAACACCTGCACAAAGGTTTGCCCGGTGAATTCCGCTTTCAATCCTGGCTCGTAGCCGGAGTTCAGATAATTTCCCTGGTGGTCGAAAGTGTGATACAGCTCGACATGGGGTCCCCAGGAAATGAGCCGCCGGCCCTCGGGACGGAAGCTGTATTGCACGCGCTGCGACAGATTGTGAATGTCCGGCTGCGGATCGAAGCCGGAGTAGGTGCGAAACCCATCACTCCGGTTGCTGTAATCCATGAAGTAATTGAGCTTGCGCCCCTGGCGATGCAGCAGAACTTCCGCCGCGGGACCAGCCAGATACTCTCCCGGCGTACATAGCGAGCTCTCACTGCACAGGGTGGAACTTACCACGCCTTGCGCTTCCGCAATCCAGTTCTGGTTGAGCCGAAAGCGCCCATCAATGCCGCCAACCCGGTTATATCCTCCCACGAATTCGCGGTCGGTGAACATCACGCCGATGGAAGACTGGGACCCCAGATCGCGACTGACCCGCCCCACGGCAAAATAGGCCTTCTTGCCGTTATTGGGATCATCCTTGGGCACGATCTGGCCTGGAGAGGAGTCGTCGGCCACCATCAGCCCCATGGCCCAGGGACCGTCCTTGCCAGTGAGGCGCGCCCCCCATTGCGGGTCGCCGATACGGCGAGTGAACAGCAAGGGGATCGGCGTCTGAAAGTAGCTGGCATTCTCCAGAAAGAAGGGGCGCTTTTCCGGAAACTGCACCTCAAATCGCTGGTTCACCGTAATCTGCGGCTCGTCGGACTCAATCTGACTGAAATCCGGATTGGCCGTAACATCCAGAACAAACTTGTCTTTCAGAACGATTTTGCCATCCAGACCGATTTGCCCGAAGGCGTCGCGCTGGGAATAGGTCGGGTGGTAGGGATCGCGTAAATCAGGTTCCTTATAAGAGCGAAAAATCCCATAAGGGATCAGCTGCAAATTCCGGCCGGGAGAGATCTTCTCCAGGCCTTCCGCCGTCCCGGCCTGATTCAACCGTCCCGCTACCCGGGTGGAATATTGTGGCCAGAACGATTCTTCATTCACCCGGCGAACATCGCGATTGAGCAGAATGCCCCAGGTCTTCGGATCGGATGAGGCGAAGCGGAGACTGCGGAAGGGAATCGACATCCACACCACGTAGCCTTGCGCGGTGAGCCTGCCTTCCGATTTCCAGATGGTGTCGAAGGAATCGTCAAACTCCTGGCCTTCGGTCCAGATGGTGTCGGACTGCACGCCCAGAGGATTGGAGAAAAATCCATAGGCGCGGCGGCGGTCGTGGAAGGTGTCCAGCATCAATTCCACGCTGTCGTCTTCCCAGATGTCCTCCCGGCGGGAGAGCCGGGCGCGAATTTTATGGGGCTGATCGTCGAAGCAGACGTAGATGGCGTAGAAGTTCTTGTCGTCGTATCCCAGATAGACTTCGGTGCGTTGCGATGCGGGCTCGCCATCGCGGGGCTCGCGCTGCACAAAGCGGTCGATTTTTGCCAGTTTGCCTTCCCACTCCGGGGCGGGCTTCATGGCGAGGAAGTCTTCGATCCTGGGCGCACGCTCTAACCGCGGGATCCAGACGTGGGCGAATTCCGCTTGTGGTGCGGCCCAGAGCCAGGAAGTGAACAGCAGAAAAGTCCATGCCCACCACCCGCCTGCTCTGCCGGGGTGCGGGTTCATTTTCGTCCGCTGCATGGATAGATGTTTAGACGAAAAATACCGACAAATGTCAGCCGATGGCGGCAAAGGTCATTTCTCGGGCCGGGCTGCGGGTTTGGCGCTTCCAGGCAAAAAACAATTCCGCATAACTTTCCGTGAGGTATTGGTTGGGACGCACCTGGAGCAGCCGGGCGGTGCGGTCAATCCACGCCGGCGGCCCCTCGATCTCCGCGAAATTGCCGATGGGAGTTTCATCCACCACGACGTGTCCGGCCCCGTCGCTCCACTCCGCGCGGAACTTCTCGTAGCGGAAGGCCGAGGTGTAGCCCAGGGCATGCAGGATCGCATCCAGGGCTACGCCATCGGCAACCGGAGTTTCCAGCTCAATCCGGCTCTTATGCCGCCCGACGGTTCCCTTGGCCTTGTGCGTCAGTACCCAGAGCTTCCCGTATTTGCGCAGGCGCAAAAGCTCTCCGCGCCGGCGCAGGCGCTGACCCGGCAGATCATACAGGGTGTTCATCTCATGGGTGCGCCGGGTGAGCTGGCGAAAACCGGCTTTGCGCAACGCCCGTCCCAATACGGCCGGGCTGGCCACCCCAAATTTGATTTCCACTTCCTTCTGCACCGCCATGGGCCGTTTCCTCATGTCGTTTGGGCTGATTGCGGGGAGTGCCCCCTGCGATTTTCGCATTTTTCCCTAAAAAGGGTACAATGACGCTGAGGATTGGCAAGCTCAAGTTATTGATTTTAAAAGTTGTGGATGAAGTGGAGGGGTGAGTTCGTCTGGCGGAAGGAAAGTTCCGGCAGTAAAACGTAATCGTTTACGTACAAGGGCCGAGGGGGAGCTTGTACGCAGACGGCGGTTTTCCGACTCTTCCTCGGGAGGGGTCCGTCTCCATGAAACCCAAAGCCACGCTTTTCGACATTGCCGACGCGCTCGGGATTTCGATTGGCACAGTCCATCGCGCACTACACAATCACCACGGCGTCAGTGTGGAAACCAAAGCGCGGGTGCTGGAAGTCGCCCAGAAGCTGGGTTATCGTCCCAATCTGGCCGCCCGCTATCTCTCTTCCCGCCGCAAACTGCGCATTTCAGTCAATACGCTCAAAGGCACCACTTCCTTTTGGGATGAAGTGCGGGCCGGTATCGAGGAGGAAGCCAAGTCCCTGGGCATGGAGAGCGTGGAAATTGAATTCCGCACCTATCCCGGGCTCGATGAAGGAGAAGAAGAGGCTTTTGCCCAGGCGGTGCAAGCCGGCGTGGACGGCATCATTACCTATCCCAGCCGCCCGGAGAAGCTGAAGGCTTGGATGCGAAAGGCGGCGAGCTCCCGCATTCCGGTGGTGTGTGTGGCCACCGACGCCCCGGAAACCGGACGTCTGGCGGTGGTTTCTGTGGATACCCTGGTCAGTGGCTCCCTGGCGGCGGACCTGATGGGCCGCTTCCTCAAAGGGCAAGGGAAGGTCTTAGTCACTTTGAGCGACATGGCGATCCTGGAACACGCCGAAAAGTTTCACGCCTTCCAAAACACCTTGCATGATTACTACCCCGGCATTCAGCTGCTGGATCCGATTCAGGACCACGATGTCGAATCCGAAGCTTATGCCAAGTGCCTGTCCCTGTTTCGCGCGACGCCGGAACTCTCCGGAGTGTATGTAACCACCGAGGCCTCGCTGCCGGTGCTGAATGCGGCTCGCGATGCCGGCGTGCTGGGCAATTTGATCGTGATCACGACCGACCTGTTTCCCGCGCTGGTCCCGGAGATCCACTCCGGCGCGGTGGCTGCCACCATCTACCAGCGTCCCAGGACGCAGGGGCTGACTGCCTTTCGCGTGCTCTACGAGTATCTTTCGGAAGGGAAGTCCTCCTCCTCGCAACTTACTCTGGCGCCGCACCTGGTGATGCGGGGGAACCTGGAGTTCTTCCTGCAAAGAGAGTCACTTGAACTGAGAGAGCAGAAGGCCCACCGCCCGGTGGCAGCGGAAGCTGTTTAATTTTGCAGCAATCAAGCTTGGCCCGCGTGGGTCAGACCTTCGACCGCGTCGGCTAGGGTGGGGAATATCAGAAACAGCGGCTCCACGTTGGTGATCTCAAATAGACGTAGAACCCGCTCGTTCACGCCGCTCAGGGCCATTTGCCGCCCTGATTTGTGGCGCGTGACGTAGGTCGTCACCAGTGTTCCCAGACCCGCCGAATCGATATAGGGTACATCGGTAAAATCCAAAATCACCGTGGGCGAGGCTTCCCGCTGCACCGCACTTTGAAAAGACGAGAGGTTGGAAGCGGTCAGTGGTCCGCGCAGGCAAAGTACTCCTTGTTCCGGGGTCTCACCTGAAAAACGATCTACGACAAGGGCTTCAGCCATGAATGGGGGATTGTAGGACACAGACCGGCCAGGATCAAGCCAGTTTCCGTGAATATTTTCGAAATTTCATGGAGCGCAAAAGTCCCTGCCTGGAATGTACTGGGGGGACGAGATTTTACCTTAGCGGCTGTCCGATTTTCGATCACCGGACGCTCTGGATTTGCGTATTGGGATAGTAATGGTTCAGGATCTGCCGGAAATCGGCCCCTTGTTCCGCCATCGCTTTGGCCCCCCACTGGCACAGACCGATGCCATGGCCTTCTCCGGTCCCTTCCAGCACGGCTTGGCCCTTCTCTCGACGGACTGTGAAGTTATTGCTGGGAACTGCGTTCCAGCCCTGTCGTCGACCGATTTCAAGCCGCACAGCCTCCCCGGCGTGCGCCAGACGCTCGGCTTCCGGCAGGGATACACTACGTTGCCAGCGCATGGGATGTTTCTGGCAGAAGTCACAGGAAACAGGGAAGTAGGGGTAATTTGCCGAAGGCATGCCCAACTCGTCCGGCGTGCGTGTTTGCCCTCCGCAGCTGCGCGTAAACATAGCGGCAATGCCTTGGTCGCGGTAGGTCAGGACCAGGCCTCGCGTGGCTGTTGTAGCTCGCCATGCCAGGCTGCCAGCCGTCGGTGGCTCGCGCAAAAATTGGCAGTGGGTAGTGTCGCAGAAATCAAAATCCTGATGTCTTTCTTTCGCAGCAAGAAAATAAGAGCGGGTGGCGACCGCCTGGGCCTTGAGTGCCTCGAGCGGTGTATCCGGGATGGTTTCTGCTTGTACTGCGGAGGAGACGCCTGTCTCCAGGTCCATGGCGACTACTGGCGTCAGGCTCCCGGCGGCGCCTGTGATCCGCAAAATGCCGCGATACCGGCGATGGATCTTGCCCGGGACTGCCAGCTCAAAATCGGTTGTCGCCCCATCGCGGCCGCTTACGCGGACCTCCATGGCAGACACCATACGGTCCCCCACTCGGACAAGAACGCCTCCCGGCGATAGCTTTATCTCCGCAGTTTGCCGTCCCGAACTGCTCTCCAGCACGAAGCTTTGCTTTTCGGCTTGCAGCAGCACCGCTTTTCCCGGCAGCGCCTTCACCAGGAGCTGTTGAGGATGAAATAGTCCGAAGACCCCGATACGAACTTGGGGCGGGCCGGCAGGCTTTGTCCCGGCCAATGCACCGCTCAGAAGCAGAAGCCATACGAATTGTTTGCAGGTGTACAAGCGGATCACTTTCCCAGGCTGTGCAGCATGCGTCCTGCAATGGCGGAGGCCTTGGCGCCGGGTGCTCCGTGTTGGCGGACCATCAGCAAAATTTCCGGCTGTTCCGCGGGCACGAGGGCGATCACAAACCCGTCGCCCGGCGTGGAGCGGTCATGGGTACACGCGGCGGTGCCGGTTTTCGCCAGCGCGCTGCCGCTTTTGACCGCTCGGCCCACAGCCGCAGCCGTGCCTTGCCGCGCCGATTCCGCCAGACCGGCCAGAATTTCCCGGACGCCGGGCTCCCCCCGCATTCCCGCCAGTTTTATATAAGCGCGCGCCATGCCAGGCGGAGAAATACGCCACTGGTTGCCGATGCCCATCAGGGCTGTGCCGGTCAGAGGATCCCGAGGTGGTTCGAATCCGAATGCTTCTGCGCTGGGCGCGAGGTCGGCGCCTCGCAGGCCTGCGATCAAGCTGCGGAAGTAGGCATTGCACGAATTGGCAATTGCCGCCGTGAGGTTCAATCGCCCATGCCCACGCGGCAGCCAGCATCCTGAATCGGTCCCGCGGCAGACATGGGTGGGATATTGAAAGTGGTGCAGCTCGCCATAGCGGAAGGCCACGAAGGGTTTGACCAGCGAGCCGAGGGGAATGGGCTCTTGCGCATTTTCCCAGCGCGAGGCAAGCAGCGCGCCGGTCCGGGCATCCAGCAAGAGATAGGAAATATCCGGATCGGAAAATTCGCGTTGCAGTATCTGCGCCGCGGATTGTGCAAACAAAGAATCCGCCCACCCCGGTCCCGGGGTTTGCGAATGGCCGCCGGTTGCCAGCAGCAAAACCGCAAGCCACAGCATCCCATGGGCCCTCATTTTGCCCACGCGTAGACCACCGACTGCTGCACCTTGTCGCCGGAATCCCGCACCACGATTTTTTGCGAGGAGACTTCCGCCAGCGCGGAACTCAGGCTGACGATATTTTCCGAAAAGAACTGCGGCGGACGTCCGTCTTCGTCTTCTCCATCGGAACCCGCGTTGGGCCGATCGATCAGCGAGAAGAAGCGCGCAAAGTGTTCCCGCTCGCTCTGATGCGAGAATCCCGCGATCAGCGCCGCCGGTTTTGCGTCTGTCTTGCGTTTCATGTTGGCCAGGGCGGCGGTCATCATTGCCGCGTCGTCGGAAACCAACAGATATTTCCCCTGCACGGCCACTAGCAGAGGATGCAAGCCGTCCATCTCCTGGTATCCATTTTTCTGTTGCCAGCCGGTGCCGAGCTCGCTGGCCGTCAAAGCCGGACGCACAAAATTCGCCAACGCCGACCGCACCTCAGCTTCATCCCAGTTGCCGCTTCCGGCCAGCGCGACCAGCGAGTGGATGCGCACGAACACACCGTCTTTGTCCGCTTCCGTCGCTTGTGTTTGCAGTGCGGCCTGGACCGCATGTTTCTCTAACAGCGATTGCAGCGCCTCTCCGGGGTTTGAGGAAGCCCGCGGCGTCACGGCCTGGTCAATGCGAGTTTCCAGATCGGATGCCGACCCCGGATTTTCTCCCGGCAACGGCGCGGCAGGGGCGATCTGTGCCGCAGGCGCCGCGCCAAAGTGCGGCGCCAACAGTTTCGTTTCCAGGAGGTCGAAGCTGGAATCCTTCGAGGGGTCTGCCTTCACGGCGTAGACGCCGGCCTGCTCCGGGACTAGCCGCGCCAAATCCGCGGCCGCCTGTGCGCCCTCGCTGGATGGTCCTGGTCCCGCCGCTTTTCGCAACAGCACGCGCTCCTCGCGGTACTCTGGGCCGGTGCGATAGAGATCGGAAACCGCTGCGCTGTATTGTTTCATCTCCGTAATGTTTTGCTGCACCCAGTAAGACCGGAAATAGGGCGTGGGTACGATCTTTTCCAGGTTCAACACCATGCGCAAATCGCCCGCCGGGCCGGCCGCCGCGAGGGCCGGCCTCCACCAGGCTTCGCCGGCCAGGTCTTTCTGCGGATTGCCCTGGTTTCCTGCCGCCATCAGGGCGAGGGCTCCTGCCATCAGGTCTTCTCGTGTTGCCAGCAGCAGGTACTCTCCGGCTACGGCGAATTCCACTTCCTTTTCCGATTCGGGGTCGCGCCGCAAATAGAATGTCGTGCCCCCGGCGCTGCGGGTTTCGAAGTTGGCGCGCGACTGCCATAGCGTGGTCTGTAGGGATTGGGCCGAAGGCAAATGCGTGATGTAAAGGAACTGCAGTTTGCCGATGTCGTAAATCGCCAGGGCGCTCCGCTCTCCCGCCACCTGCGTGAGAAAATCCATGTTTGGCGGCAGTCCGGCCGCCGTCGCAAACTGCGAACTGGCGCTCTCCAGCCGCAGAAACAACCGCGAACGTGAGAACTGCTCGTAGTTCTGGCTCTTGATCCAATCACTTTTTTCCCGCGAGCTCTTCCAGTTGCTCAGCAACCCAGAGAAGTCTTTGCCTTCCAGATAGAGCAGGGCCCCCGCCGGCATGGAGGAGGCGAGCGAATGTTCGGCGGGGCCCGCCGCTTGATATGCCGCCCACAGCACTCCAAAGCTCAGCGCCATGAGGACGAAAATAACCACGGGCCTTTTCATGGTGTGTCGTTTCATCGCGCACCTCCCTGGGCTTTTGCCGGGACAGGTTTGAGCGGAGGCGCCGCCTTGGCCACCAGCCGGGGCCGCACCACGCGGTCCTGATCGAGCGCCTCATGCAGAATGGGCTGCCGCCCGGCGTTGATCTGCTTTCGTCGTAGCTGCTCGCGCACATCCGCCAGCTGTGTATCCATCTGCTTGCGTTTGGCCGGTGTCTTTTCCATGCGTCGCGCGAACTGCAGGTAGGGCAGCGCCTCATTTCCTCGTCCCACTCGGATCATGGTGCGGCCCACATCCCATGCCAGTTGCGCTTGCTGTGCCGCCGCGATCTTCAGCACGGAATATGGGGCTGGACTGGCATTCGCAGCGTCGGAGAAGATGTCTTCTTGCTCGGAAACGGCCGGCATGGCGAGGATTCCCTGGCGCAGCCACGTTTCCATGGCGCCCAGCGCAAACTCGTCCGCCGTTCCCATTGCCGCCTGGAACAGGGGAATACGCGCCTCATCGCGGGAGGGCTCATCGGCCACCGCCCCGCTCAACAAGGCAACCTTGGCCTTACGGTCAGTCGAGGACTGCGCCGCACTTAGCCTGGCTTCATAGAAAAATGGCTGATCGCCCGCTATGGGGGAGATGGGCGCGTTGGCCGCCAGCAGATCCAGCTCTTTGCTGTGTAAATCCGCCGGTCGCGCCCCGTGCAGGGCCAGGGCGGCCTGCGTCCGCACACCATAAGCAGTGTCGGCATTGGAGGCAATCGCTACGATGGCGTCCTGTGCCGACGTTACATCCTGTCCCAGGGCAATCTTTGCCTTGGCCAGGCGCAGACGATACTCCGGCTCCCAGGGAGACGACTTCGCCAATGGCTCCAGAAACTCGATGGCCTCCGCAGGGTGCCCGGTCCTTTCCAGCAGCGCGGCCGCGGGCTCGAGATTTTCCAGAGGATTTCCCACCGCGACGGTCAATCTGCGCAACAATTCCAGGGCCCCAGGCATATCGCCGGCCGCGATGCGGATTTCCGCCAGGCCCAGGAAATTGGCTGTATTCAGACGGTGTTCTTCAATCTCGCGGGCGAAGATGAATTCCAGGATCTGGCGCGCGGATTGTTTGTCGCCGCTCTCGGCGATCTGCCGGGCCGCATTGCGCAGAATTTCCGTTCCCGGTGTTGCCGCGGGATCGGCACGGTAAGCCGCAATTCTGGCATCGAGCGTATGGAGTTGCGCCGCCGCCTGGAGTTCCAGGGGAACCAACGCCGCAGTTTCAGCCTCCCGCGACTCTCTGGGCAGGGCCGAAATAAAGTCGGCCGCCGTCGCGTATTGTTTGGTCTGCACCAGATATTGCGCCCAGCGCGTTTGCCACGAGCGTAGCTCCTGCTGGGCATACTCTTTTTGTGCGCCGTCGCTTTGACGCCATGCGTCCTGCTTGGCCTCGAGAATGCGCTGATAGAGGGGAGCACGGTTGGCCACGGGGATCCACGACATGTTCACCAGGTCGGCAAGCACAGACGCAGGGTCCTGCGCCGCCGAGGCCAGGTTGCTTACCCAGGAGGTTGCCGCCGCCGGATCGCCCATCGCGCTGTAGGCGCTGTGCAGCAGCGCATTCGAGCGATAGTTGCCATTGCGGCGCAGATAAGCCCGCAACAGAGCATCCGCATCCGGTTTGAGTTCCGCAAACAACTTCCGCGTGCCCAGGTGGTCACAGACCCGGCCGAAGTCCGCCCAGAAGCTTTCCGGCACGCGGGCGCTGTTCATCTGCGCCGTCAGTTCCACCAACGCTTGCTTCCACTGGGCCAGGGCCTCGGCCCGTGCGTCTTGTTTGTAGTAAGCCAGCGCCAGCCGGTCGAGCACATCGGGACGCCGCGGGGTGAGCTCCAGCGCATGTTGGTAGTCGGTGATGGCGCGCGCCATATCGCCCTTGTCCGCGTAGTAATCCGCTACGGTGATATAGCCTGACGCCGAACCCGGACTCAGCTCCAGCTCTGCCGGCAAATAATCCTCGGCCCCGTCCTTCTTCAGGACGCCCAGGTACTCGCCATAACGCGCCCCGTAGTAGAACCACACATTGCCGGCCAGTTGCTCGGAGCGGTCCACCGGATGGCCGAGCCGTTCTGCAATGGTGGCGTCGCCCAGCGCGCCAAGAAATGCATTCTGGATTTCCGGCGTGTTCTCGGAAAAATAGAGGCCAGCCAGGGCGTTGTACGATTTGTTCCATACCGGCGGACGCTTCGCCCCTCGCGCCGCCACCAGGGCATGCGCCAAGGCAGCATCGCCATTCGCCAGGGTGAAGTCAGCGACGGTTTGTCCGGCAAAGTCCCAGTACGAGCCCCGCTGCACCAGTTCCTGCGGACGCCGCGCCAAAAGCAGCGCCAGCAAGCGCTGCTGATCGCCGGCCCCCATACTCGGAAGAGCCACTTTGGCCAAGGTGCGCAGCTCGCCTGCAGGGTCGCCCGCGGAGCGATAGGCGTGGGCTGCAGCGACCCATACCGGAGTCCGCTGCTGTGTCTTGACCTTAACGGCAAATTTCTCCATCTGCTCACCCAACTCGGCGAACTTCGCCCGGCGGCGCTGCAAGTCGATCAGGGCATACATCTTGGAGAAGGTTTGCGGATCGTTGGGCGCGCCGCTCAGCAACTCATAGCGCCAGCGCGCTTCCAGATCGGTCAGGCCCGCGCTCTGCGCCAGAGGAATGGCGAACATCTCGGTGTCCGGTCCGTTCATCCCGGCGCGTTGGCCGGCGGCAAATTGTGCGAACCCAAATTTCTCTTCCGGCGTGAAGTACTTGGCCACCGTGCTGCCCATTTCGCTCAAGGCCCCACGCATGCCTTCGCGCGCGGTGGCAATGCGTCCTTCGCGCACCCGCTCCCGCCATTCGCGGTCGGTTACGCCGGCCAGCCCCTGCTGGGCAATCTGCTGTTCCACTACAGGAAGCGTGGCTCCGGCCGCCTCCAGGCTGCCTTTAAGCGTGGCGTAGGCTTTTTCCTGCCGGCGCATGCGGGTGAGCAGGCGAACATAGACCCGGACTCCGCTTTGCTGTTCGCCTTTGGCCAGCAGGTCGGCGCCGGCGGTTTGCACTCCTTGTTCTGCCAAGCTGGCGGCTGACGGCAGCATGCCCCACGATTCCAGCCGCTGCGCTGCTTCGAAGTACTTGGCAGGATTTTCCGGACGCCCTTCGATCAGCGCGGTTTTCAAGGCCGCGACGGAGGCCTCCGTCTTGCCCTGGCGGGCGCGGATTTCCGCCACCTTCTCCATCCACTGCGGATCTTTGTACGCCAGCTGATACAGCCGCTCGTAGTCGGCCGCCGCATCGTCAAAGCGCAGCAGCCGCACTTCCATCTCGGCCCGGGCCGCGCGCAATTCGGTGCGATCGGGACGCACGGCGATGGCCTTGGCGTAAGTGTCGATCGCCGCTGGAAAATCTTCCAGGGTGGTCTGGATGCGCGCCAGCACCATGGGCCAGCGATAATCGCGGGGAGACTGCGCCACGGTCTTGCGGTAAAAGTCGGTCAGTTGCGCTGCGCGCTGGTAACGCTGGGCATACAACGCGGCTTCCGCCGTCAGGCCCGCATCTTCGGGGAAGGCATTCAGCAGCTCGATATATTGGTCGACCGCGCCGGGATAGTCCTTCATGCGAGTGAGGGCCGGAATCAGCCCGCGCCGCAGGGCCGCCATCCGCGTTTTGCGTTCATCGGCGGAGAACGGCGCATTGCGGAACAACGCAATCTTCTCGACATAGAACTGCCGCAATCCCGGATCGTCCCCCGCTTGCGCGTAGGTCACCGCCATCGCCGCCAGGTACGGGCCGTCGTAGGGAGAGTCCTTCAGCAACCCGGCCAGCAGCTCGCGCGCCTGCCCATATTGCCCCGACTCGGTGGATTTGCGCGCCGCCTCGAAGCGGAATTGTTTGCCCAATTCCGGATGGGCGTCCTTCGCCGCCTGCAATAAAACCTCGATGGCCCGCGGGTACAGCTTTCTCCGCCAATAGAAATCCACGGTGGAACGCACCACGCCGAGAATTTTAGGGTTGTCGCGATAGAGAGCTTCGATGTCCCGCTGGGCTGAGGCAAAATCCTGGCGTCCCTCATAGAACCGGACCAGGGCGTAACTTAACTGCATCCGCGCAACCGGGTCCGTCGTCAAGGCCGCCTGCTTCTCCATGGCATGTTGGCGCACCGTTTCCAGGGAACGCTGCTGCGCGATATTTTCAATTTCCGCCGCCTGTTCCATGGAAGTGGCATTGCGCACTACCGAGTCCAGATAGCTCGCCAACTCCGGTTGCCGGTTTTGGGCTTCGAGCACCGCCACTCGCAGCCGGAGCGCACGCAGCGAAGGCATACCGGAACCTGAAGCGGCGGCCGCCTTGGCCGTTGCCTGATCGGTCAGGTCGCGGAATTTGGGGCGGCGGGCCAGCGCGAGCAAGCGCGCTTCGGCCTGCGAATCCGGTGGCTCCGCCAACCCGCCCTGGGTGTACTCGGCGATGGCTTGGGCATAATCCCGTTGGTTCTCGTAGATCGCCCCCGCCTCATAGCGATATAGATTTTCGTTGTGCAACTGGCGGCGTCCCTGGCGCAGCAGGCGCAGCGCGTTGTCGAAATCGAAGTAGTCCCAATAAATGGTGGCCGCTTCCAGATAAGTGTCGGCTTGTCCGGCGGCGGTTTGCGGAATGCGGTCCCAGTAAGGCGCGGCTTTGGTGAACAGGTCGCGGTCGGCGTAAATGTCGCCGATGCGGGCCAGGATTTCGCTGCTGCCAGGGTCGGCCTGCAAGAGATTATCTTCCAGTTGGGCGGCGATTTCGGTTTTCCCGGGATCAAAATACGCCAGCGAGCGGTAGACCGAAGATGCGGTGCGCGCCCGCGCAAAGTCCGCCGGGTACTCCTCGGCCAGCGCCTTCAGCACCGGCGCGCTCTCCTCAAAATGCGAGCCCCACAGCTTGGCCTGCGCCAGATACTCTCCAGCGGCGGGGTTCTCGCGGGCCAGATCGGTCCATTGGCTTTTCTCGATGGCGGGATTTTGCTTTCGCAGCGCCGCCAGTTCAATTTCTAGTTTGCCGCTTGACGACAGGTACTCGAAGAACTGATTGCGCAGATCGCCGTCCTCAAACCAGTGCTGCCGCAGCAATGCTTCCCAGGCCGCCGGATCATAGGTTTCTTTCCAGCGATAGGCGTTCAGCAGATTGCGAACAAAGGTCGGATTATGCGGAAAGCGTTGGTTGGCATACTGATTGAAGCGCACATACAGCGCAGGGCTTCCGCTGGATACGTTATCGAAGTATTGTTCCAGCTCGGTGCCGCGGAAGGTGCGGATGGCGTCCTCGGTCAGCTTCTCAAATTCGGCTTTCTTGCTATAGCGAAGATAAAAGCGCGCCAGCTTGTCATACCAGGATTTGTCGGGAAACTTGGCCATCGCCCGGCGATACACCTCTTCCTGCTCCGCGCCCAGGCGGTTCTGGTCGAGGAATTTCGCGATCCGCTCATACAGCCCTGGGTCGTTGGGATTGCGGTCCATCTCCTGGCGCAGCACGGCCAGCGCCTGCGGAACTTGTTTCAACTCCACCAGCCGCGCCAGATATCGTTCCAGGACCCGCGAGTACTCGGCGGAACGCGGCCCGCTGGTGGCCGGAGTCGCGCCCTTGCTGACCTGGAAGGCCTGGCTTTCGCGAAGAGGTGCGGTACTGCTCTCGTTGTCCGCCGTGTCCGGGTTGCCCTCGGATGCATCGGACGCCGGTTCCCCCGGGGCATGATCGCTTACGGTGCCGTCTCCGAGGGGTACATTCTGCGCTTTGGCCGCCAACTCCTGCAGCACAGAGTCGTAAATGGCAAACTCTTCCTGGTTCTTGCGGGTGCGGGCGTAGGCGTCCGCCATCAGGAGCGCGACCGCCGTGCGCTGCGATGCATTGCGAAAATTGGCCAGAAATTCCTTGCCGCCCTGAATGACAGCCGCGCTCTCGCCATTTCCGGCGTAGAACTCGAGCAGCTTGGCGTGCAACTCCGGCCGCCGCGCCGAGTTGGGAAATCTTGTGTCCAGCAGCGCCAGCAGCTCCGCGGCCCGCGCCCGATGGAAGTAGGGGACTGCCCGCTGTTCTTCTTCCGAATACTGCATGGCGGGTTCCGTCGAATTCAGCAGCAAGGAAAGAATGCCGTTCAGATATCCCGGGCCCGGGTCGAGCGTGGCGATATCGCGATACATGGAAAGCTCGCCGGTGCCCAGCCGGATGGGCGATTCCGGCGCCGTGAGCAATAAATTGGTCAGCCCGGCCAGCGCGATCTCTTGGGCGTTCTCCATGCCCTGGCTGTTGTAAAGGGCGAAGTAATAGCGCGCCGCCTCGGGATATACATGGATGTCTTCCAGCAGGCGCGCGCAGACAAACAGTTCCTGCCCCTTCCACGCCGCCTTCGCGGCTTCCTTGTGGGCGCGGAAATCGGCGATCACTTCCTGCGCGGCGTCCAGCTTGCCCTGTTGCTGGTAGTAATAGAAGACCCGCGCTATGGCGTTGAGGTCTTCCGGGTTGGCATTCAGCGCAGCCCGCGCCTGATCGAGAAACCGGCGCAGGTTCTGCGTCTGCGTGAGTAGATCGAAATAACTTTTCACCAGCTCCGGCGACCACAAGGGCTGGAAGCTCCGCTCATATACCGCCAGCCCGCCTTGCACGGAACCCTGCCGGTATTCGACCAACGCCTGCGCTTTCACCGGAAAGATTTCATCGCCGGGGAACTGCTGGTGGTAATCGGCGATCAGCTGCCCCGCCGCGCTGTAGTCTTTCTGCCCGATCAGGTACTCGAGAAATCGCGTATAGAGCGTCTGCTCCTGCGGATAGCGCGCCAGCCAGCCTTTGTATTGCGCCACGGACTGTTCCGGGGGAAGGCCATGCCTCTGGATCACGCCGAAAATCCGCTCCCAGGCCAGCCAGGAACGCTGTTGCGTCGCGGGCGTCAGAATTTCATCTGGACCCGCCGCCGCATGGGCAATCACCGCCAGCGCCTTGATCTCTTCCGCCGGCCGCAGCCGCCGCTGGTAAAAATCCGCCAGCGCCAGTTGGGCGCTGGTTTTGTCGGACGCATTCTCCGCATAGCGCTTCCAGTCAGCTTCGGCGGCGGGGAAGTCCAACGCCTGTTCGTCCTCCATGGCGCGCAGGGAGTAGAGTTCCGCCGTCTGGGGCTGGGCTTGCACCATCTGGCTCAGGGCGGGACGCGTCTCGCGCGGGGCCCGGCGAAACAGCACCTGGCCTCCCGGCAATGACATCAGCCGGTAAAATGCCGACTCGATCGCGCTGCCCCCTTCCAGGTTTCGCACGCTCTCCGGCAGCCGTCCCTCGGCGGAGAGGCGCCAGCCCGCGGCCAGGGCCAATCCAAAGACCAATGCCGCCGCCATGCCGGCATACCCGGCGGCTTTGCGAAGGACCCCTTGCGTCAAAAACTTACGGGAGGATTTCAATGGCCACCTCCTGGGTCGCGATGTTGTGCGCGATATCTTCTGCCGTGACCGTGAGTTTGTAGGAGCCGGGTGCCATTTGCTCGGGAATAAGCAGCTGCCCGGTGTTCATGCCGGCACGCGAATCCCATTTGAGTTCCGCTGCCGGCGAGCCTTCCAGGCGGGCAAAGAGAGTACGAGTATTTTGCGAGGCGCGGACCTTCAAGTCCATCACCTGCCCGCGCTGGAAGCGTTTGCGCTCCAGCTTCACCTGCACCACCGGGGGCTTGCTGGCGATCACAAAAGTCTTGGCTTCCCGGTAGGTGTTGCCCTGTTTGTCGCGCAGCACCAGCCGCACCGTGTAGGTGCCATCCTGCATGTCGTCGGGGGCCAGGAAGCGTGTCTGCCAGATATCCTCGCCGGAGAGATAACGCAGCTTCTGCACCAGGCCAAAGGGGAAGAGCGCAGTCACCGCGATGATCGATTCATCGGTCTTGACCCGCAGAATCGGGTCGCCGGGCCGGATCACACGCGGCCGCAGCAGTGAGCGCGGCGCCGCCAGAAACGAGGTGTAAGGGGTGACGAACTTGTATTGCCGCGCCAGGCGGATGATCTCGTCGATGGTCGCCTGGTCTTCGCCTTCGCGGGCAATCTTGTCGAGCAGGGCATCCACCCGGGCCCGCGCCCACAATCTGGGCAGTTGCGAGTGTTCCAGAGATTCCCTCGGCAGGTCCGCTTTCTGGGAAGCCGCCAGCGCTGCACCGTCCCGCACGCCGCGCACGCTGAAGGTCACGCCGTTTTGCGGTTTCTGATAGCGTCCCACCCACGACGCCATCGATCCCGAAAAAGAAGAATCCTGTAATGGGTAAACCAGATCGGCGGAGGACTCAGGCGCGATCGCCAGCTGCAACTGGCCGATAGGACTGCGCCCGATCTTGGAGAGAAAGGAATTCAGCTTGAACTCCAGCGGCTCGCTGGAAAGCACATGCTCGAGCAACCCGTCTTGCCGGGCCAGCAGGCGCAGCAACGGCAGATTGGCATCGTCGCCCACTCCGAGAATGTAGGTGCGTGGCCGCTGCGTGGCCGGCAGTTGTTTCCATGCTTCCCCATACCAGGCGGCCAGCTTGCTGGTCTGGATGGGCCCGCGTGTTGCCCCGCCGTCGCTCAGTACCACCAGATACGTACCACTTGCACCGTTGCTTTGTTGTAAGGCTGCGGTGAGAGCCCGCTGCAGATCGGTGCCGCCGCGCAGGCGGCTGCTGCGCACAAAGTCGAGCGCCCGCTGCACATTGGTTTCATCACCCGCAACCAGCCCCGCTTGAAACGTCTGCGTCTGCTGGTTAAAAAGAATCAGATTGAATCTGTCGGCGGGGTGCAGGCCGCGCAACAGGGTTTCCAGAGCCTGATAGCTGCGTTCGAGCTTCTCCCACTGCATGGAAAGGGAGATGTCAAACAGAACGACAATGTTGCGCGGCGCGCTGCCGGCGGCGGCCGGGTTGGACGCCGATTTCCCCAGTCCCAGTAAAGCTTGCGCCTCAAAGAACCCCGGCTCGTTGGTGCTGTGCTGCGGCGCAGTTTCGCCCGGCGCGGGCTGCGCGCCCACCGGATTGCGATACGACAATACCTGCACGCTGTCCGTCTTCGCGCCGTCGAGATCGTAGGTCACGGCGAAATCCTCGCCCAGGTTGACGTTTTCGCCCTCGAAGTGTCCTTTCACGTAGTGAGCGTCGCTGGTTTCCACCGCCAGGGGAAAGCTTTTCGCCGAAGCTTGAAAGTTGCGGATGGCGTGTGCCGAATGCAGCTCGAAATTGATCTTCAGCCGTCGCGCGCTCTGTGCCTGATAGGCGTCCGGCCGCAGCGGAATGGCGAAGTACGACTGCAGGTTTTCCACCGGTATGGCCTCGTGGTATTCCATCTCCAGGCGCTTGGTGCCGTAAGGCGGAATTGGCACAATGCGGGCGCTGAATACCGCGCTGCGTTTCGCTTCCTCGGCGCCGCGCTCGCCCATTTGCAGCAGGCCGGGATCGATCGCCTGCTGCTTGAGCTGGGTATAAATCTCCTCGGCGCGTTTCCGTTCCAGCACGACGGCGGGAATGCGCGTGGGGCCGTCCCATACCGCGAAATCGGAGACCGTGGCCCGGCTGGGCAGGGCGAAAATATAGTTGCCCTCCTCGATTTTGCTGGTGTGGTTGGAGAAGATTTGTCGCACAAAAACCCGGGCGTCGCCATTATCGATGCGTACGCTGATCTCCATTTCTTCGAGCGAGAGCACCGCCGGGTCGGGCTGCGATTTGTCGCGGGGAATTAAGATGCCGGCATCGGCGCCGGCCAACGCCGGCCATAGCAGCCAAGCGGCGAGAACGCAGAGTAGGTTTTTCATGGGTGCAGCTTCTCTTCCAGAATTCGCGTCAATCCGTTGTCCGTTCCCACGTACAGATATCCATCCCGCGCGGCCAGGGCCGTCACATTCCCAGAAGGCAGACCGGACTTTATGGAAAAGCAGCGGCCGGCGTCGCGCTCGCACACATAAAGTCCTTGGCCCAGAGTTCCGGCAATGATGTGCTTGTCGCTGACCAGCAGCGCGTTGGGATTGACCTCAAATCGATCCTCGTTCCGGCCCAGCGGATGAAAGCGTCCTCCGCGATCGAGCCCGAAGATCCCCGCGCCGTAGGTACCGACAATCCACTGGTCTCCGGCGTTGGCCACGGCAGTGATCCAGTTATGCTTCAATGCCGAGTTCGCGGTCGTGTAGTTGACCTGCACGTCGCCCTTTTCGAGCAGGGAAACTCCTCCCAGCGTGCCCGCCATCAATTCGTCCCCGGAAACACCCAGCGCATAGACGTGATTGTTGACCAGGCCATGAAAGGCGTACATGCTGTGCGGACCGCTGGCATCGAGAAAAGTCAGTCCTGCGGGCGTGGCCAGGGCCAGACCGTCTTCGTAGCGGACCACGTCGGTTACATGGTCGGCGATCAAGCCGTCAGCGCGGGTCAGCACTTGTGCCTGGCTCCCCGCGGCATCGAAGCGCACCAGGCCATTCGCGGTCGCCACATCCACATCGTCGGTCTTCGCGTTGGGCAGAATGCGATTCACGCAGAAGACGTGCTCATTTTCCACATGGAGGCTGCGCCCTCGTTCCAATTCCAGTTGGTCCAGGCCACGGTCAAAGTACCCTACCCAGAGCCGCCCTTTAGCGTCCGTCGCCAGCGCGGAAATATTGCGGTCCGAGAGCACGCCCGGGTGGGGCTGCAGGACTTTCTGCCAGCCGATTCCGCGCTTGCCCATGCGGTACAGCCCGTTTCGGCTCAGCGCATACCAATCGTTCCCCGAGGTGAAAATTTGCCGTACTTCGCCGAGTTCCGTTGTGGGCGAAGAGGCATTGGGACGGCGGCCCTGCAAGGCCACCCGGAGTACCCCTTGGTCCTCGGAGCCAATCAAGAGTTGGTCACCCGCCGGCAGCAATGCCGTGGTCAAGACGCCGGAGGCCAGGTTGCGCTCGAATCGTCCCCGCGAAAATACCGCCACCCCCAACACCGTGCCCACGTAGGCGGTATCTCCCGAGACTGCGATCGATTGCACTTGCGGATCGGGCAGGCCCTGCGCTTCGCTGAAGGACTCCGTCTCCCCTGCATGCCAGTGAAAGACCCCGCGATCCAGCGTGCCTACCCATAGGTCCGTGTCAGTCCCCGCCAAAGTCGTGACCGAAAGCCCTTCCAGCGTTGCGTGCAGCGGGATAATCTGTGTGCCGTCATAGAGCAGCACGCCGCGTTTGCCAGTGCCGATCAGCAGATGTCCGGAGGCCGTCGGCAGAATGGACGTGATGGAGCGGGCTTCGGGGCTCTGTGGGAAAATTTGCCGGAAGTCGCGCCCGTTGAAGGCCACGATTCCTTCCTGCGCCGTGGCCATGAGCAACTCCGGCTGGTGCGTGTCCGCCAATACCCCCGTGGTCAGTGCGACCAGAGGAGATCCCGGCAACTCCCGCCCGGCGGCATATTGCCGCAACAAGTTTCCGGAGGCGTCGTATTCCTGCAAACCGGCTGGCCCTGCGATATACAGGTGGTCCTGAAACAGGGCGGCCTGAAAGAAGACGGCGGGCGAGCTGATAGTCTCAAAATCCTGTCGGGTGCTGGTCGCAAGCGGGCGCACGATAAAGCGGATCTCCCGCTCCGTCCGCACCTGCTCCTGGGCGGTGTGCAGGGCCCGCGTTGCCCGCCAGCCGATAAACCCCAACAGGAGGAGAGAAGCTACCGCCCCGCCCTGCAGCAGCTTTTTCCCGGCCGACGCTCGCAAGTGATCCCCGAAATTCATATTTCCCGGACAGAGAACTATAAACGTTCGGCCCGGCTATGAGCATGTGGAGGACCACATGTCAGGAAAGAAAAAACCGGAAAATCCGCGAATCGGGAAATGGGCCTGTGTCACCGCCTACACATTGTGTGTCTGTGGTTCACGCGCCTGAGGAATATAGCTAGGCCTCAAAGAGAAGTTAGAGGGGGGAAAGCCGTGTCCGAAAGACCGCAACCTTGCAAAGGCAGTATGCAACCGGCTTCCGCGGCGCTGATTTCGCGGGCCTTCTTGAGCAGTGAGGAATCCGCTTTTGCCCGAAGCTCCCAGGCAAAAAAGCAGATTCCTCCTCGTCTCACGTGACAGTAGGCTCTACTCCGGCAGCTTGTGCTTGCTGCGGATCGTCAGGGCTGCGTCCACTACCACCGCCGATGTCCCCGGCTGACCGCCGCCTACGCTGATCCGATAATCGCCCGCCGCGACCAGGCGGTTGCCGGCTTCATTCACCATGCTCAAATCGCGCGGGGAAAGGGTAAATTGCACATGCTTGGTTTCCCCAGCGCCCAGCTTCACTCTTTGAAATCCCCGCAAGGCGCGGATCGGCGCCCCCGGGACTTTGGGAAAGTTCACGTACAGCTGCACCACTTCGTCGCCGGCGAGGGAGCTGGTGTTTTGCAAATCGGCTTCCACGGTCAACGGGTTTCCGGCCTTCAATTTGCTTGCCGAGAGCTTCAGGTTGCTGTAGCTGAATTTCGAGTAGCTCAACCCAAAGCCGAAGGGATAAAGCGGCTGCTCTTCGAAGTAGCGATAGGTGCGGTTCTTCATCGCATAATCTTCAAAGGGAGGTAGTTGTTCTATGCCCTTGTAGAAGGTGACGGGCAAGCGGCCCGCCGGATTGTTGGCGCCGGAAAGCGTCTGGGCAATCGCCGTTCCGCCTTCTTCCCCGGAGTACCAGGCGTCGAGAATGGCGTTGGCGTGCTCCTGGGCCCAGTTCACCGCCAGTGCGCTGCCGTTCATCAGTACCACGACCAGCGGCTTGCCGGTCGTCTGCAATGCCTCCAGCAGGTCCTGTTCTTCCTTGGGAAGGTCCAGGCTGGTGCGGTCGCCGCCTTTGAATCCCGGCACCTCCACTTTCATTTCCTCGCCCTCGAGTTGCGAAGTAATGCCCACAACGGCCACCACGACGTCGGCTTGTTTGGCTGCAGCAACGGCGTCCCCGACGGGATCGGCAATCAGCGGCAGCCAGACCAGCTTGGTGCCTAGTCTTCCTAAGCCATAGTCAATCTTGATGGCATAGCGATGCCCCTTCTCCAGCGTGACCGTGCCCGTAGTCGGTGTGTCGGCGTGCCCGGTATAGTCGTCGACAATCAGTTTGCCGTCGAGCCACAGGCGATGCATGGCCCCGACCAGCCCGAGCCGGTACTGCCCTGACGCCGGCGGGGTGAGATACCCCGTCCAGCGGGCGGAGAAGTCTTTGCTGCCCGCGGGGGGCTCCAGGGCTGCCGGGTCGGGAAGCGAAGGCAGGATGAAAACCCGTGGGTCCGTGCGCACCAGGGGCGTTCCCTGAAACTCCGACTCGACAAAATATTCCCCTCGCAAGCCCGGCTGGCCGTCTTCCGTGCTCAGCGCCGAAGCGGGCACCATTTCCTCTTCCCGCAGAAAATTCATTCCCGGCAGATAGTTCACTTCGGCGGAGGCGAACTCCTTGCGGACGCCTTCGAGCGCGGTGACCGCATGGGACGCGGTGCCGGCATAATTGCCATGCAGCACCCGGGTGGATTCCGCCAACGCACCCGTCACCAGAATCTTGCGCGCATCGCTCTTCAGCGGCAGGGTGCCATCGTTCTTCAACAGCACCATCGATTCCCGCGCCACTTGCAGCGACAAGGCGCGGTGCGGGGCACTGTCGATTTCTGATTCCGGGGTCCGGGCATACTCGACCATTTCCGGTGGATCGAACATTCCCAGCTTCATGCGGGCGGTGAACAGGCGCTTGAGCGCGATGTCGAGGTCTTTCTCGCTCATCAGCCCCTGCTTGATGGCATCGATGAATTTCACATAGTCGGAGTTGTCAACGGCTTTGGTAAAGAAGTCGGCGCACTCATTGTCCATGCCCATCTTCATGGAGACGGCGCCGGCTTCCGCCAGCGTCTTGGTGTATTGGTGCCCTTTGAAGATGTCCAGCACCGCGTCGCAATCGGAAACCACATAGCCGTTGAATTTCCAGGCGCCGCGCAATTGGTCTTTGAGCAAAAATTCGTTGGCGCAGGCCGGCTGGCCATTGACCCGGTTATAGGCGCACATGACGGAGGCCGCTTTGCCCTCCACCACCGTGGCGCGAAAAGCCGGCAGATAGGTGTCTTCCATATCGTGCTTGGAGGCGGGAACGTCCACCGTGTGCCGCGTGGTTTCCGGTCCGCTGTGCACGGCGAAATGTTTGGGAGTGGCGATGACGCGATAGTATTTGGGATCGTTGCCCTGCAATCCGGTGACGAATGCTACTCCCATCTGTGCCGTCAGGAAGGGATCTTCGCCATAAGTCTCTTGCCCGCGGCCCCAGCGCGGATCGCGAAAAATGTTGATGTTGGGCGACCAGAAATCCAGGCCCTCCATAATGTCGCGCCGTCCGGCGCGTACGGCCTGGTGGTGTTTGGCGCGGCCCTCGGTGCCGATGACCACCGCCATTTCATGGATCAGAGGCACATTGAAGGTGGCCGCCAGCCCCACCGGTTGGGGAAATACCGTGGCGATCCCGGCCCGCGCTACCCCGTGCAGGGCCTCGCTCCACCAGTCATACTCCGGCACCTGTAGCCTAGGGATGGCCCGCGCCTGGTTCACCACCTGAGAAGCTTTTTCCTCCAGGGTCATGCGGGAGACAAGATCGTCCACCCGCACCGCAATCGGTTTGGACGGGTCGAGATAGGCTGGGGAAGGTTGCGGCTCTTGCGCAAATGCCAATGAGCTGAATAACAAAACAGCGATCACAAAATATAGTGCGGTCCGTTCACAGTTCCTCACGGCGGACTCCTCTGGAATCAGATTGTCGGACGTTATTTTCTGCCAATGACGCGTCCCCGCATGCACGGATGAAGATCTCAAAATTCGGACGAGTTTTGTTTCCGGCTTCTGCGAAGCAGGGAAATCTAAATCGTTTTAGATGCTAGCTTGTAGCACAGGGCCAAAGCGGCGTCAAGGTTCTCCGGCGGAACCACGCGTCCGGCAAGGGAAGAAATGCTTCGCGGAGAACGGTCGGGCGGGACTTAGGCGGAGGGATTTTGGCCGGCTTTGCGCCGGCGCTCGGCGGGGGCGGTGGTTTGCCGCACAATCAGTTCCGGTTCGACCACAATGACTCCCGCCGAAGGGGCTGAGTCCGGCTGCAAAATGCGGTTCAGTACAACTTGCGCCGCGATCCGTCCCATTTTCTTGAGTGGCTGTTGCACCGTGGTCAGGCCCCGGGTCTGGTATCCCGCGCTTTCAATATCATCAAAGCCCACCACCGAGATGTCTTCCGGCACGCGCAACCCCGATTCATGCAGCGCTCGAATCGCCCCCATGGCGCAAATGTCATTGAAGGCAAACAAGGCCGTGAAGGATTCACCCGACGAGACCAGCTTTTTCGTGACCTTGTATCCCAGCTGAGGGGACGGTGAGTTGTCTTCGATTTGCACCACCAGCCGCGGAGATATCGGCAGCTGCATTTGCGCGGCTACTTCCACGATCGTGTTCCAGCGGACTTCCGTATCCGGAACGAAGGCCTGGCCCTTGATAAATGCGATTTTCTGATGTCCCTGCTTCACCAGATGGCGCAAGGCGAGCTCCACCGCGCGATGATGGTCCAGAATAATTCTGGTTGCACTTTCCACCGGCTGGTGGCAGGAAACGGTTGCCACGGGAATATCCAGCACGTCGCGGTGCCACGGCGTATTCACCACAATCAGACCGTCTACCGAGCGATGCAGGAACATCTCCGTATATTCATCCACCAGGTCAGGACGGAAGCGGTGGCTGGCCACGAAATAAAAATAGCCTTCCTGCAAGAGATGATCTTCGATCCCACTCAGTACAGTGGCGTTGTAGCCTTCGCTGATCTCCGGGACCATGACCCCGATGGTGAAACTGCGCCGGGTGCGTAGGCAGCGGGCGAAAAAGTTGGGACGGTAATTGAACTTGCGCGCCGCGGCAAAGATTTGGGCCCGGGTCTCGGGCGCGATGGTCTTGGCTACCGCCGCTCCATTCATGACCAGAGAGACGGTGGCCGGCGCCAGGCCAAGGTGGTCGGCCAGCTCCTTCAAACTGATTGCTTTTTCCGATTTTCGGGCCCGGGTCTGGGTTTCCCTTACCGCTTTCCCACCTGGCATTGCTAGGAGTGTGGCACAACAAATCAAGCTCTGGCAAGGACTTAACTACGGCCGGCGGGAGGATTTTCCGGGTCTAAATCGATATAGGGGCGTTATCAGGTCGATTTAGAGAATCGTTTTTTTGCTTGACAGTGGTCGCGCAGTCGGGATAAAACGCATCCCCGTGAACGTTTACGTGATGTGGGGGCGGTCTGAAATACCAGGTTCGGGGTTCTGAAAGACATTGTGGGGAATTTCTCGTTCCGGAGGCAGGTAATGAAATTTGTGTCGACGAATGTCGGGAGTTTTGTATTTAGCCGAAGGGGGCGGAGTCCATACCGTTGGGTAGTACTCGGCATGCTGCTGCTGGCAGCTTCCTTCGCTTTCGCTCAAGAGGCAACCATTGTTGGAACCGTAACCGATCCTTCGGGTTCCGTGCTGCCCAATGTGGGTATCACCCTGGTGAACACCGATACCGGCCAAACTCGCAATGTGAACAGCAACGAAGCCGGGCAATATGTGGCGCCTGGCCTGCGTATCGGTCACTACAACGTCAAAGCGCAAGCCACAGGATTCAGTGTCGCTGAACGTAACGGGATCGTGCTCAACGTCGGCGACCGTCTGCGGGTGGATTTCGAGATGAAAGTCGGAACCACGCAGGAACACATCACGGTGGAAGCCGCCGCGGTGGCTGTGCAATCGGATTCCGGCGAAATCAGCAACGTCATCACCGGAAAGCAAATTACCCAGCTGTCCACCAACGGCCGCAGCATCTACGCCTTGGTCAATTTGACACCCGGCGCTTCCAGCTTGCAGGGCGACTTCCAGACGCCCACGCCAGTCGGCGGCGACGCTAATGTCAGCTTCAACGGTAGCCGTCCGGGCCACAATATCTATCTGCTGGATGGCGGCGAGAACCTCGATCGTGGCGGCGCAGGCACCTTCAGCGTCATGCCTTCGCTGGAATCCCTGGCCGAGTTCCGCACCCTGACCTCCAACTACAGCGCGGAATACGGACTGTCATCGGCCGCGACCATGACCACCGTACTCAAGTCCGGCACCAAGCAATTCCATGCCTCCGCCTGGTGGTTCGGCCGCAACGATGCTCTCGATGCGCGCAATTATTTCAACCGCGCTCCCGCGCCGGTCGCGGAATTGCGCTTCAATACCTGGGGTTTTAACGTGGGTGGTCAGATCCCGGCTTGGAAGAGCCATCCCACGTTCTTCTTCTACAACATGGAATGGCGGCGCTTGATCCAGGGCCAGACCCTCAATCAAACCGTGCCCCTGACATCCACCTACGGTGGAGATTTCTCCGGTGCTGGGCTATCGCTGGCCAACTTGCACGCTCCTTATGAGTGCCAACTTTCTCCCGGGCTGCAACAGGCGTTTGCCGATGCTGAGCAGGCCCTGAGCGGTTGCACTGACGGTGCCCCGGATGCCACGCTGCAAGTACCTTTCAACGGCAATCAGATTCCTGTCAGCTTGCTGGACGCCAACGCACAAGCCCTGCTCAATGCCAACATCTTTCCCGCCCCGACCAATGGAAGCAAGTTCCAGGGTGGCAACAACTCGCCTACCAGTGTGAAAGAAGAAATCGTTCGCATTGATCACACTTTCAGCGATAAGTTCAATGTCTTCGGACACTTCATCGCGGAACAAATCTCGCAGGGATTCGGCACCACGATGTGGAGCGGCGACAACGTGCCGACCATCGGCAACACCTTCGGCAACCCCTCCTACAGCGCCGTGGTCCACGCTACCCACACCATCAGCCCGTCCCTGTTGAATGAAATCGCGTTCAACTACAACGGCAATCGGATCAACATCATTCCGAAATCCAGCTTCGGAGCTCCGCTGGCGGCGCCCGACGATTTCACCTTCAATCGCGTCTACACCGGTCCCAACGAAAGCAACCGCATCCCGACCATTAACCTGAGCCAGGCGACCGGCGCGCAGTACAGCGCCAACTGGACGCCCTGGCGCAACAAAGCGGATGACTATCAGATTCGCGACGATATCTCCTGGGTGAAGGGCGCCCACCAGCTGAAGTTTGGTTTTAGCTGGGCTTTGTACAAGAAGGTGCAGGACGTCTTCGCCAGCACCCAGGGCAACTTTGGCTTCAACGGGGTGTATACCGGCAACGACTTCGCCGATTTCCTCCTCGGTTATGCCAATTCCTACGCGGAAGATGCGGTCCACGACAATGGGTTCTGGAACAACGTCTCCTGGGCGGCTTACGCGCAGGACAACTGGCGCGTTACCAATCGCCTGACCTTGAACCTGGGCTTGCGTTGGGATGGCGTGCCCCATACCTATGAGGCCAACCATCGCACCTCGAACTTCTATCCCAACCTGTACAACCCTGCCGACGCGCCGATCTTTAACCCAGATGGCACGATCAGCAGCAGCAGCCCGGGTTTGGGTTCCAGCCCCAATCCCATCCTGGCCGGATACCAGTTCTATCTCAACGGCATCGGCATTGACGGCCTGAACGGAATTCCCAAAGGCCTGGTCAACAACCACTGGGGAGTTTTCGGACCGCGTATCGGATTTGCCTACGACCTGACCGGGCAGGGGAAGACGGTCATCCGCGGCGGATTCGGGACCATGTACGAACGCATCCAGGGCAACGACATGTACAACGCCGGCACCAACGTTCCTTTCAGTGCCAGCGCCGGCTTCAACAACGTGCTGTTGTCTAATCCCAAGACTGGTGTGCTGACCGGCACCACCATTTCCGTGCCGCCTTTGCCCATCGTCGTCTCCGACATTACCGGTCTGAATGCGGACGGATACAAACTGCCCACCACCTACCAGTACAGCATAGGTGTGCAACAGTCTCTGGCCGCACGCACCGTGTTGTCGGTGTCCTATGTGGGCACGCAGAACCGGCACCAAAGCGACTTCCGGCAAGTCAACCTGCCGGATCCCAGCTTGCTGCCTGGTCTGGTCAGCGACGCCAGCAATTACAACTCGGTGGTGCCTTATCTGGGCTTCCGTTCCATTCGTCTAGCCCAGAATGAGGCGAATTCCCACTACAACTCCTTGCAGGTCGACCTGCGCGGCAACGTGCGGCCGGATCTTACTCTGCAATTCGGCTATACCTTGTCGCGCTCCATCGATCCCGTGGCCGGCAACAGCAACGGCTACGACCTGAACAATGTTTCCAACCCGTACGAAGGCTGGAGGTACGACCTCGGCCCCTCCTTCTTCGACCGCACGCACGTGGCGTTCGTCAACTTCGTCTACGATCTGCCCATCTTCCGCGGCAACCAGAGCCGTTTGCTCAAGGCTACCTTGGGTGGATGGCAGCTCTCTGGGGTGGTGAGTATGCAGTCAGGCGCCCCGCTCAACATCACTCTGGGTGGCAACAACGTAGCCAGTGTGGTGCCGCAGACTACCAATCGGCCCAACCTGGATGGCGCCATCTCTTATCCCAAGAAGTATGTGGATAATGGGGACGGGTCTTTCGGCTTCCAATGGTTCGATCCCAGCGTCTTCTCGACGCCGGATGCCGGGACTTGGGGCAACCTGGGGCACAACGCCCTGCGTGGCCCGGGCCGGGACAACTGGAATTTGTCGCTCTTCAAGAGCTTCGAATTCACCGAGCGGGCCCGTTTGGAACTGCGTGTGGAAAGCTTCAATACCTGGAACCACACCCAATTCCGCGGGGACGTCCAGGGTGGCGGCCTCAGCAGCACCTTCGGAGCCAGCGACTTTGGCCAAGTCACCTCAGCCTATGATCCTCGCGTCTTCCAGCTGGGAGCAAAGCTGATTTTCTAGTTTGCTTGCTGTACCCCTTTACTCCTGCCCCGCTCGTGGCTAGTTGCTGCGAGCGGGGCGATTTTTAAGGTGGGAGAAAGGGCTGCATGGGCGACCCGTTCGAATTAAGATAGCGGCCGTGCAGGTATGAAAAACTGGAATTGGGTATTCGCGGCCGTTTTGCTATTCCTGCCGGGGCTCTCCGGCGCGCAGGCATCCAACCCCTCCGATGCCGTCGCGCCGCAGCAACAGGGAAAGGTCGTCGCATCTGTTGAAACCTGGCGCGCGGCGACCGCACGTAATCCTCACGACCCCATCGCCTTTGCCAATTTAGGGTTGGCCCTGGCCCGGGAGGGCAACTACCCGGCGGCGGTGACCGCTTACAAACAGGCGGCTGCCCTCAATCCAAAGCTGCCTGGGCTGCAGCTGAATCTGGGGCTGGCAGAATTCAAGCAGGGCAATTTTCAGGCTGCACTGGCGCCCTTCCAGGCCGCCCTGGTTTCTGATCCCCGTAGTCAGCAGGCCCGCACCCTCCTGGGCATGAGTTACTACGGCGCCCGGCGCTTTACCGAGGCTTCCCGCCACCTGGCCATTGCCGCCAAGGCTGATCCGGGGAACCTGGAACTGCATCAGATGCTCGCCCAAAGTTGCCTGTGGTCGAAGCAATATGACTGCGCGCTGGAGGAGTTTCGCCGCATTCTGCAGAAAGACCCGAACTCAGCCGCAGCCCATATGCTGACCGGGCAGGCCCTGGATGCCCAGGGAAAAACCGCCGAGGCTATTGCGGAATTTCAGGCCGCGGTACAGGCCGCCCCGCGCGAGCCCAACGTGAATTTTGGTTTGGGATACCTCTATTGGAAGTCGCACCAATATGATGAGGCCCAAAAGTCCTTCGAAGCCGAGTTGGTGCTCGATCCCAGTCACGCCCAGGCTCTAGCCCATCTGGGGGATGTTTTCTGGAAACGGAATGATCCCGATCGCGCGCTCGGCCTTCTGCAGCAGGCATTGGCGCATAAGAACGACATTCATCTGGTTTATATGGATCTGGGCGCCATTTATCTGGAGAAGAAGCAATATCCCGAGGCCTTGCAGGCTTTGTTGCACGCCGTCGCTTTGGATCCCGAGCAGCCCGAGTCCCACTACCGCCTGGCCCGGGCCTACCAGGCCATGGGGAGGAAGGCGGAAGCCCAAAAGGAGTTTGCCCGGGTGCAGGAGCTCCATCAGAAGGCGGACGCCCCGCTGGTGAGCAAAATGCCGGAAACGCCGCAATCCGCAGCTCGCGAGTAAAAGGCCAGGGAGAATCCCCGTCGAACGATAATCGATCATGATATGATCGTGGCCGCGTGCTCAAATATTGAGACGGGCAATGGGCTTGCCTTGCACGCATTTTCTACACCCCATAAAATTCCTAAGTTCATGTCCTCGATCCCTTGCACTTTTTCCGAACTCCTTCATCCCAGCGGCTATCGCATGTTGCGCCTCGCCAATGGGATCCTGGGCATTACTGTGCTTCCCGAAAAGGGGGCCGAGATCTATGCTCTCGAATACCTGCCCCGCAACCTGGACATTCTCTGGAAATCTCCCTGGGGCTTGCGCAAGAGCGTGGGAGGCGCCATCGCTGCGGCTTCCGGCAGCGAAATGGCCTGGATGGACCACTACATTGGGGGCTGGCAGGGAATTTTTCCCAATGCCGGCGAACCTTGCGAATATCGTGGGGGGTATCACAACTTTCATGGCGAAGCCTCTCTTGTCCCGTGGAACTATACGGTCGCGCACAACAGCCCCAGTCGCTTGACCGTCATTTTCGAAACCGTGCTGGTGCGCAGTCCTTTTTCTTTGCGCCGGGAAATTACCCTGGAGCAGGGAAGCGGCGTATTGCACATCGAAGAAACCATCAAGAATGAAAGCCCCGAAGCGTTCCCTTGTATCTGGGGGCACCATCCCGCCTTGGGCGCGCCTTTCCTGAGCGCGGATTGTCGCATTCAACTTCCCGCCACTACCTTCCAGCGTGAGGGAGGGCAAGCGGTCTCTTGGAAAGATTCTGGATTAGCAGTCGTCCCCGGTCCCGAGGCCCGCGTGGCCGAGTTCGGCTACTTGTCGGGATTTGAAGCGGGCTGGTATGCCATCCACAACCAGAAATTGCAGCTGAATTTTGCTCTGGCCTGGCCCCTGGAAGTTTTCCCCTGCGCCTGGCTCTGGCAGGAACTCCATGGCACGCCCCAGTATCCCTGGTTCCAGCGGGCCTACGTGATGGCCATTGAGCCTTATACGACTCCTTCGTGCCAGGGTTTGGCCCATGCCGCGAAAGCTGGCATCGCGGCCGAAGTGCCGGCGGGCGCCTCCCGGACGGTGCAGCTGGCCGCTTCATTATGGGAAGGAACCCAGCCTGTAAAGAAGTTCAGCCCCTCAGGCAAGATGGATCTACTTGCATCGAATTCACCGGCAGTCTAAGTTTCTCCATCCTATCGATCAGGAAGCCAAGATGACCCAGTGCAACAAGCTTGTGGACGACGGCAATTTGTGCGGCGAAGGCCCGCTGTGGGACCCGAAAAAGCAGATTGTTTACTGGACGGACAATACCGGCCATCGCTTCTTTGCCTATGACTGGCGCGCCAGACGCCGCGAGGTGCTGCTGGAGAAGTTTGAAGTTACCGGCGCCGCCTTCAATCAGCCCGGCGGTTTTGTGTTGATCAATAATTCCGGGGTCTGGCTGTGGGATCAGCAGGCGCAACCCGTCCTGCTGGCCGACCGCGTGGGCGACGCTAAGCTGCAATTGAATGACTGCATCGCCGATCCCCAGGGCCGTTTGCTGGCAGGCTCGTGCTTCTATAATCCTGCCGAGAAGTTTCCTTTGGGAAAAATCTTTTCTGTCCAGACGGATGGCCGCGTGGAAATTCTTGACGAGGGTTTTCAGCTGGCCAATGGGTTCGGTTTCTCGGGAGACCGGAAAACTCTGTACTTCACCGATTCCGCCGCTCGCGTCATTTATGCCTACGACTACGATGCCGTGGCCGGCAAAGCCTCCAACCGCCGCGTGTTTGTCAAAGTCGACAGCGCGGCCGGCTTGCCCGATGGCTTGACCGTGGATGCTGAGGATTTTGTCTGGTCCGCAGAATGGTATGGAAGCTGCATTACCCGCTACGATCCCGATGGAAAAATCGAGCGCCGCGTGCCCATTCCTGCCAAGCAAACTTCGTCTTTAATTTTCGGGGGACCCGAGTATCGCGACATCTTCGTGACCTCCGCCGCCCATTCCGAGGCTACCCCCATCATGCCTCCGGGTTACGATCCCAACTCCGGCTATTTTGGGGGAGCATTGTTTCACCTCAATCTCGGAATCCAGGGGCGTCCCGAGTACGTGGCCAATATCCGCAAGGCCGGCTAATTGATATCGGGGGCTTCTTGGATCACTACAGGAAGCCTCTCAGTGCTCGGTCGCCAAGCGCCTCTTCCCAATCCTAAAGCCTTTTTCAAATCCGGAAAAATCCCGGAATTTTCCGGGTTCAGTGGATCGCATGCCCGGTTCTTTCATCTAAGCTAGTAAGCACCCCAAGGCGTGGAGGAGTACCTGCATGGCCACTGCCCCAAAGTTCCGCATCGACGTCGACATCCACAAACTCCTGATGAATGCTCCGCCCGAACCGGTGCAGCTTCCCGTTTCCCGCGGCATGACTCTGCCGGAGCCCGTATTTCCGCAATATCCTGCAAAGTTGTCTGACCCCGGCCCCGAATCACCTCCCGCAAGTCGGAATTGGACTTGGCCGCAGGTCCGTCGCAAGATGCGGGGCTGGCTGTTCCCCTATCTTCGTTCCCGCTTGCTGCCCGGCGACTTTCATCCCATTACGGCCTACCTGTTCGTGGAATACAAGTGCAATCTCGATTGCTGGTATTGCTGGGCCTATAACAACCAGGTCAAAGGTATGACCGAAGATATTGCCCGCCGTTCCATCGACTGGCTCCATGACCACGGTTGCCGTGTCTTGGCTTTGATGGGAGGAGAGCCGCTCTTGCGCCCCCAGTTCGCCCACAAAGTGGTCTACTACGCCGCGCAGAAGGGTTTCTGGGTATATATCGGCACCAATGGCCGCCTGCTGCGTCCGGAAGTGACCGATCGCCTGGGCGACGCCGGCGTGAACGTCTATAACTTCGCGCTGGATGCCTGGGAAGAAAAGCCCAGCCTGCCCAAAGCTCTTGTCCCGGTGCGCAAGAACCTTGAATACCTGATGCGGAAGCAATATGGGTACGGCTATATGGTCTTCTTCAATATCAACATCTGCCGCAACAACAGCCAGGACGTGCGGCAAATCACCGAGTTCGCCCGCGAACACCGTATCGCCACTGACTACCACATCAATGAAACCCCCATGCTCGAACAGGATGAGCACTTCCGGCACCTGAGCGAGAACCCGACTTATATCCGTCCGGAAGACTGGCCACAGATCGATGCGCTGGTCGACTGGTTGCTCGAGAAAAACCAAGCGGGATATCAGATGGTCAATTCCGTGCAGCGCCTGCAGGAGATGAAGGCTTTTGTCCGTATGGCCGGCGGCGCCGACCTGCAGCGCTTGGGCTGGAATGGCGATGGTACTGGAATGAACGGCGATGTTGCCGGAAAGATCGGCAATATGCCCGGCATCGTTCAAGATGCCAACAGCGAGCTGCACTTCGCGGGGTGGAATTGCCGCGCCGGGCAGAACAACGTGATCATCCGCACCGATGGCACGGTCGCGCCCTGCTTTCCCATGTATCCCTCAACTTTTGATTGGGGAAACATCGACCGGCACAAGTTCGCGGCTCCGCAGTTGGCGGATATGAAGAAGACCTGCCAACAGCACTGCTTCTCGACCCTCAACCACAACCTGGCGTATTGCTATAACGATGCCCGCGTGATCAAGTTTGTGTGGACCAACCTGGTGAAGAACCGCATGCGGGGTGGCGCCAGGGGCTTCGAAGATTAGCTCGCGAAACGGCTGTTCACCATCAATCGGCAGCTATCTCTTGGACCGGGCGCATCTCCCTCTTTTCCCGCAATTGCGCTTCCAACGCGGCCAGCTGAGCTTCGATGTCCTGCTCCGCCTTGCGTTTGCGGATGACTTCCTCGCGATAGCGGCGCAGGAAGTAATCAATCGTCTCTACCCGGATCCGGATCGAGCCGGAGGGCTTGTTTTCGTCCAGGTCCTTAAAGCAGAAATAGGGTGTGCCCGATTGCTCGATGATGCCTTCAATCACTCCGTAAATGGGCGCGTCGTGTCCGCACTTGAAGCTGGAAACCTCGAGCGCCACCAGGTTGGGGTGCCGCGCCGTAAACTTCGCCGCCCATACCTTGTGATTGGTGCTGCACGAATAGGAATTCTTCCAGGCGTCGCTGATGTCGAGCGCATGGCTTGTGACTCCAGCGCGGACTTCCTCGCCGAACAGCCGCTCCAGGATGTCTTCATCCATGGGCAAGGTGTTCTGCGAGAAGATGGGGTAACCCAGCTTCTGGAACTCGTCCATGATCTCGTGGTTCAGGCCCGGATCATGGTGGTAGGGCCGTCCCAGCATGACGATACCGATGCGGTCTTCGCGCTCCAGCTGGTCGAGCACCTGCCGGGCCTTGCGGCGGATGCCGCTCTCGTATTCCTGGAAAGCCTGAAACCCCGATTGCACCGCGCGGTCATTTTCTTCCAGCGACAGTCCCAGCACCGGCTGGAAGGCTTGCAGCATCTGGTGGGCAAACAGTTTGCGGTCGGCAAAGTTCAGCACTGGATCGATGTACTTCAGGTTGTTCTCGCCAAAGACATCGTTCTCCTTGGTAAACGCCGCTTTCACCGTCTCTGGCGTGGCGGTCACCGTGGGACAGGCATTGGCCGCCACGATCTTCACCAGCGAGGAGTGCAGCACGTCATACATGGGAAAGAAAATGACGTCGAGCGGCTGCTTGCGATGTTTCTCCTGGATCAGGTTGTAGACGTGCGAGATGCCGATCTTGGCCGGGAAGCACGGATCGATCGCGCCCCGGCTGGCGCCGGCACGATACAGCTCCGAGCTGGTGTAGTCGGAGTAAATTATGTTCTCCGGCTGCACCCCCAAACTCTCAAAGTAGGCATGGAACAGCGGCGCATAGGTATAGATGTTGAGTACGCGCGGAATGCCGATGCGCACTTTGCGGCGGTTTTCCATCAGCGCGCGCCGCTCTTTTGCGCCTTTGCTCCATCCCGTCCATCCTTTTTGGGGCAGCGGGTCGGCAACGCTCTTGGCATTAGTCGGGCGGAACACTTCCTTTGCGGCCAGGTCCACGAAGTTGGGATGGGCAGCGCGGATCTTGTCGAGTCCAGCCTTGATGTCCTTCATGTCATTGACATCCTCGACCGTGCCTTTTTCGCAGGTGGCGATAATCAGGCGCTGCTCGCCGTGCATCAGCGGCACCTTGGTCACCTTCTGGATGGGCACAAAGCTCGTGTCGTCCTTGGGCTTGGTGCGCACGTCGATGAAGGTACGCAGGCAGTCGTTTTTGCAGAAGTGGCAGCGCGTCTCTTCGTTGCGGGTGGTGCGGTATTCGATCTTGCGCACCGCGTCGAGGCCGATGAACCTGCTCTGTTGTCCTTTGCGCCACTGCCGCAGTGACTCCTGGGCGGCCCCGATGGCGCCTGACTCCCCGCAGTGCTCGTGCACAATGATCTCCGGGGTCTTGCCGGCGGCGCGGAAGCTGTTGCGGATGAAATCGACCTCGGCCTTTACCACCGCCAGGTTGTTCTGGGTCCCGCCTTGCAGGACGAAACGCGAGCCCAGTGCTGCCAGGTTGGGAATGCTGGCCACATAGAGGAAGACGTTTTTCGGCAGCACCGCCGCCAGCCCCGCCAGAATTTCCTCCGCCCGCCAGCCCTGGCGCTGGAAGTTCACGATGTCTGATTGCATGAACACCGCGCAACCGTAACCGAACACCGGCATGGACTGCGCGGAAAAGGCCAGATCGGCGTACTGGTTGACGCTTAGGCCGAAGCCTTCCGCCGTCGATTGCAGGAAATATCCATTGCCCGCCGAGCACTGTGTGTTCAGCTTGAAGTCCTTCACCCGGCCGTTGTGCAGGATGATGATCTTGATGTCCTGCCCACCCACATCGACAATCACGTGCGGGTCTTCATAAAACTTCAGCGCAGATTCCGTGTGCGCCACCGTCTCGACCAGCGCCACGTCGGCATTGAGCACGTCTTTCAGAATGTCCTTCGCATACCCAGTGGTGGCGACACCCAGCACTTCGAGTTTTGCGTTCTGCGCTTCCACCTGCCCGCGCAGATTTTCGAACATTTCAATCGTGTCCTGGATCGGATTGCCGTTCGAGAGCTGGTAGGACTTGCACAGAATGTCGCCATTTTCATCCAGCAGCACAGCCTTGGTGGAAGTTGATCCGCCGTCAATGCCGATGAATCCGCCGACCGTGCTGTTTTTCTGGAATACCGCCGGAGTAAACGTTTTGCGCTTATAGGTTTCGCGAAAGACATCGAGCTCCCCCGCTTCTGCGACCAGTCCTTTGCCCCCGGACCTGGCTTTCTCTTCCTGCCGTCCGAACTCGATGTAGTGCACCAGGTCGCCATGGCCGCGGTAGCAGCCGATGCAGTCGTCTTCCGACCTGCCGAATTCAATCGCCCCGATGGCGGCAAAATACTGCGCGTTGTGCGGGACCTTGATCAGCTCTTCCGGCTGGGAACCGTCGGGGACGGCGACCTTCCGCTCCTGCCACATGCGGGGAATGTTGGCCTGCCAGGCCTCGCGCATGCCGCGAATAAAGCTGTTGGGCCCGCCCAGCAGAAGCACGTGCGGCCGCAGCGTGTGCCCCCGCGTCAGCACGCTCAGGTTCTGCAGCACGATGGCCTCGAAGAGGGAAGCCATCAGCTCATCCGGGGGCGTGCCTACTTTCTGCAAACCGTTGATGTCCGTCTCGGCAAACACCCCGCATTTGCCCGCGACTTTATGCAGCTTGATGCCGTGGTAGCCCTGATTGCTCAGCTCCAGGGCGGGGATCCTCAGTTTGGCGTTGATTTTATCGATGACCGCGCCGGTGCCGCCCGCGCACTTGTCATTCATGGAAGGGATCTTTTTCTTGCGGCCGGTTTCATCATCATCTTTGAAGATGATGATCTTGGCGTCCTGTCCGCCCAGCTCGATCACCGAATACACTTCCGGGTGCAGCTTCTCCACCGCCAGCGAAACTGCCGTGACCTCCTGCACAAACTTGGCGCCAAGCCGCTCCGCAATCGCGGCACCCCCCGAGCCGGTGACGAACATGCGTGTATTGTGCCGGTCGATGTGGACCTCGGCTTCCATCCGCTTCAGGAACTCCAGCGTCTTCTCCGGCTGCTTGGTTTCATGCCGCTGGTAGTCCTGCCACAGCACCGTATCGGTCGATGCCTCCACCACGACGGCCTTCACTGTGGTCGAACCAATGTCGAGCCCTACCAGAAATTGGGTCAGGTGGTCGTGTGGCTTTTGCATTTTGGAGGCCGGGCGCACGGCAGGAACCTGGTCTTCAAGCGGAGCGATCTGGATCAGCGCTGGTCCCTGGTGGTCGTGCATGCTTACCTCGTATTTCCCCAAAGAACGAAACTTCGCCCGACGTTCTGCTGTTAATCGCCTGACATGGCCGCGAGCGCGTCCACCCGCACCCGCGAGCGCTTCCAGAAGTGCGTGTCGTGGTCGATGCGGTCGCTCACGTGCAAAATGAATTGTGCCGCCGTGCCCGCCACGCCTTCGCGGTGTGGTACGGGATAGAAAGGCCGCGTCAATTCGGGATGTTCCTCGATGTACTCGCGGATTTCGTTCATCGTCCTGCCCGTCGTTTGCAGGCACTGCTCAAACTCGGCTTTGGCCTTGACCTTGGCTTCGCCCAGCGCCATCTGCACCCGGCTGTGCGCGTTGACTTCGCCTTCGCCGGAAGTTTCGATGGGCAAAAAGATCATGTCCTTGAATTTGTTGACCACGGCGGATTGCACGCCATCGGATTGCGACGAGGGCATGCAGCCGAACGGTTTCAACGCCAGCACCATGTGGCACATCTTGTGCAAGGTGTAATAAACATTCTTGCCGACCTCCAAGTGGCCTTCGCCGCCGCGCGCGTATTGGTTGTAGAAAGGATCGGCCAGCGCCGCCAGCTCAGTTTGCGGCGCCAGGTGGTGGGTGATTCCCCCCATGTTCTTCGCCGTGCGATGGTAGAAGTAGCTCCACATGCGCTCGCCCGCGCTAATGCCCCATAGCTTCTTGTGCAGGCCGATGTAGTTGGCGAACTGCTTCTGGAACTCATACCACTCCGGGTTGCGGTGCGGACGGTTCACCGGCCACTTCGCCTTGGCATGTGCTTTGGCCTGGTACATCAGATACGCCACCCAGGTGGCAATCGGTTCCACCAGCACCTGCGCGCCCTCGCGCTCCAGAAAATCGAACATGTGGAAGTTGCCGTCGCCTTCGGTGATCTGCGCCCAGAATTCGCCGGTAATCTTCACCAGTGGCTTCACCCGCGTGCGGTCGACTTCGATGGCGTCCATCTTTTCGCGGGCGTTACGTAAGGCGTTTAAATAATCCTTGCCCCACATGTGTTCATGCCATTTGCCGAAGACATTAAAGGTATTGCGCAGGACCTTGTGGTTCTTGAATTTCGGCTTGGCCCAGTGCGGCGCGCTCTGCTCGATCTCAAAGGCCTTGCGGTTCTTCAGGTCTTCGCACAACCCGTCGACCATCTCGCGGAAGACGCGGTCCGTCTCCCCGGCATGCGTTTCAAACGGGCGAATCTGGTAGATCAGATCGTTGATCACGTCGCCCAGGTGCATGGCGTTCAGCATGCCGAAGCCGAAGTCGATGCTGAACTTCAATCCCGGTTCGCCGGAGGCGGCCTTGATGCCGTCGCTGTCTTTGAATAGCAGTACGCGGAAGCCGTCGAAGCCGGCGTTCTTCAGGGCGAAGCGGTATTCCGCCTCGTACATGCCGAAGCGGCAGGGCCCGCAGGAGCCGGCAGTAAAGAAGACGTAGTCGTCGAGTATCTGCTGGCGCGATAGGCCTTCCTTCTCCAGGAACTGCAGATACTGCACCAGATTCCCTACGGTGAAGTACGTGGGATTGCACTGCCCGTTGTTGCCAAATTCCTTGCCCGCCTGGAATCCAGCCACGTTCGGCACCGGCAGCTTTTCGCAACGATAGCCGCAGCCTTGAAATACGGCGCGGATCAGGTCCTCATGCTTCCAGGTAAAGCCGCCAAAAAGAATGGTGGTGTGGGCCCGCTGCTCGGCGGTGAATGCGCGCTCTACCGGACGGTGAAAATGCTTGGGTGGTTCGAGTCCGGCAAGCTTGCGCAGGCGCATGCGTTCCGCTTCCAGGCGCTGCTTGATTTCCGCATCCTTTTCAATTTGGACGAGGTTCGTCGCCATGATTTCCTCCGGCGGGGTCTGCGATAGGAACGAGAGTGGAGCGGCAAGCGAGTGGGTTGGGCAGAAGAGAGGTTCCGGGGATCACCGGAAGGCACAATCCTGTCGGTCACGGTAATGCTGCGAGCCAACAACATCCGAACTCCAAAAAATCAGGCCAGGAGGTTCGAAATTACGCCATGAGCTGCTGTGGGCAATGCTGTCTGGCGCCGGATATTGCGCGGACCCAAAACCTTCGCCCAATCATCCTGTCCGTCCCATGCTTAGCAGAGGCTCTTAAGCATGCCATCCTTGGACACGGTTGAGCTGAGATTATGCTTTATCTAGCAGAAATCCTCTTCCGCTTCAAGCCGGAAAAGCCACCCGCGCTTTTCGGAGCCTTGAATTCTGCCCGAAATGGTCATTTTGCCAAGACCCATAACCGACTAAGTTGTCCTGGTAGGGAGTTACTTCGATTGAGAAGATGCCGTTTCTTTACCTGGGGTCTGTCTATACTCTGGATAAATAAAGGAAAACGACTTCGTCAGGGGACATTACCAGCGGGCTATGCATCTTACGAATCAAGGTTTGCCAGGAGATTAATTTATGATAATGTCTTCTGTATTAGCCGTGGATTAAGGGTGAGATGACGTCTTGCCATTCTCGGGCAAAATTCGCACAGGTTCCAGCCGCATCCCCTACTGGTTAGTAGGTATGGCCCTACTGGCCATTCTGGCGGTTTCCAGCAGCCTGGCCACCCGGGTCTTCCATCTTTCGCTACACCACGGCCCTACCAGCGTGCAGTCGGATAGTGAACAAGCCACGCGCCAGCATCTGAATACGGATGCTGCGGAATGGGCGCCTCCGGTAGCTACTATCACGGCGATCGCGGAAGTTTCGTTTTACCCTCGTATTTTTCCGGCCGGACCTCCTGTCGCCGGTCTTCTGCTGGATGAAAGCCTCTACAATCGTCCTCCTCCTTCCTGCTAACTCTCTCTTTTGATTAACGCAGTTCACGCTGCGTTTCAGTCCCGTCGGCCCGGTTTGCGAATCAGAGCATTTCCGTTCTGCGTGTGAGCGCGGCACTGTGTCTGGTTCGTCTTCAGTCGCCGGCAGCTTGATCGCGATGTTGTGTGCGGGTCGCGAGCTGCTTGCGGCGGATCTTGCCGGGTCCCTCTGCCCACAGGGAGAACCCATGATGAGGAGCAGTGTATTCGCCGGAATGCTGGCGCTGGCCATGTTTGCGCCGTGCATCCGGGCATCCGCAAGTCAGCTCGCGCCGTATCAACAAGGCACCGTCCTTAGCGTCGATCGGCAGGAAGTCTCCAGCCCCAGCGAGTGTTGTTACATCGGAACCGACGGGCCGCTGCAATCGCAGTACTACGCCTACGACGTTTCGGTGCGCATTGGCTGTGAAAACTATGTAGGGCGGTATGAGACCGCGTTTGATTTTCTCTCGTCCGCTTTTACCCCCAACAAATCCATTTCGGTGCGCCTGACCAAACACATTCTCTACTTCGATGTTCCGGGAGAACGAGAAATCAAGATGGGCATTGTGCACCGCAGTCACAACGACACGGCCTCGTGCAGCGCCGGCACGAGTACTGCCAGACGTTGAGTTTGGGTATGGGCGGCGTCAGGAAATGAGACGCCGCGTAAGGCAAGCGGTCCGCCGCCGCCCGCACCCTGTTCCGCACCGCGCGGACAAACCACAACCGGTTGGAAGCTGAACCCAAAGAAAGGAGCCCCATATGTTGCCGACATAACCAAAGGAGAAAAACGCACATGAGGCAAGTAGTCAGCGCCATGATCACAGTCCTGCTTGTGGCTAACCTGGCCATCGCCCAGGACACAGGAGCGGCTGGAAAGCGGAAAGCCAAGTCCAACCCGGCTTCGCAGAATGTTTCCGCTCAACTTTCACAGATGCAAAAGGCCATGGATGCCCAACAACAGCAGATCCAGCAACTCATCCAGCAATTGCAGGGGAAAGAGCAGCAACTGGAAACCCTGCAGCAGCAGATGAACCAGATCCAAAGCACAGTGACCCAAACTCAACAAAAGGCCGATAGCACTGCTTCTCAAGCCGCACAGCAGCAGCGCGACGTGACCGCCGTCAAAAGCGACGTGGATGATTTGAAAACCGCGGCCACTAACACCACCCTGGCGGTGCAGGAGACCCAGAAAAACTTGAGTGAAGCGGCCAGTCCCATGGCCCTCCACTTTAAGGGGATCACCATCACTCCAGGTGGTTTCCTGGCGGCGGAAACCGTGTGGCGGCAGAAGGCCCTCGGTTCGGACATCAATACCCCGTTCAACGCCATCCCGTTTTCCGGTGCTTCCCAGAGCAATATGTCCGAGTTCTTCGGCTCGGGACGCCAGTCGCGGGTTTCCATGCTGGCGGAAGGGAAGCTAAGCAACGCGAAATTGACCGGCTATGTCGAAGCAGATTTTCTCTCCGCCGGCGTCACCTCCAACAATAACCAGAGCAACAGCTACACCCTGCGGCAAAGACAGGTTTGGGGACAGGCCGCGCTGGAGAGTGGCTGGAGCTTCACCGGCGGCCAGATGTGGAGTCTGGTCACGGAAACCAGAAAAGGCATGGACAATCGCACCGAAGCTCTGCCCATGACCATCGACCCGCAATACCACGTGGGTTTCAGCTGGGCCCGCCAATATGGTTTCCGTGTGGTCAAAGATTTCGGCGACAAGTTCTGGCTCGGACTTTCTTTGGAGAACCCCCAGGCCACCCTCACCACCCACGGTAATATCGCCAATTTCCTGGTGGGTTCGGCGGGAGTGGGCGGCGGTCTCTACAACCTCAACGCCAACTATTCCTTCAATCCTTCACCCGACATCATTGTCAAAGCGGTCATGGAGCCCGGCTGGGGGCACTATGAAGTGTTCGGTGTCATCAGCCACTTCCGCGATCGCATTTTCCCCAATGCCACCGCCACCACGCCTTCGGCCTCGGGGGCGTACAACAACTCCGCCACCGGCGCGGGTGTGGGCGCCAATGTGCGCGTCTCCATGCTGCAAAAGCATGTTGATGCCGGCCTGCACTTCATGGCGGGGAAAGGCGTTGGTCGCTACGGCACCAGCGGCTTGCCGGACCTTACGGTCCGTCCCGACGGCGTGCTGGCCCTGGTGCAGAGTTACCAGTCGCTGGCCACCCTGGAGTGGCATTCCAAGAAGTGGGACCTCTACGCCAACGTGGGCGGAGAATATGCCGGCCGTTCCGCCTTCGTCAACGGCTCTGCCGCCGGAGTCGGTTACGGTTCGCAACTCTTTAACAATTCCGGTTGCTCCACCGAGCCGTTGCCGGGTAGCGGCGGTTTCTCTCCGGGATCACTCTCGGGCTGCACCGGCGACACTCGCAACATCATGCAAGGCACCGTGGGCTTTTGGTACCGCTTCTATAAGGGACCGAAAGGCACGATCCAGTGGGGACCGCAGTATTCCTACTTAGTGCGCAATACCTGGTCCGGCGTGGGCGGCATTGGGCCGCACAGCACCGAACCTATGGTCTTTACCTCGTTTCGCTACTACTTGCCGTAGCGTGCGTACCCTCGCCTCTGCCGCTTCCGCGGTGGAGGCGAGGACTTTTAAGGAAGGTTCAGCATGCAGGGCTGAAAAAATGGAAAAGCAGAAACAGTTTTTCGTTGCTCTTGGTATCGTCGTCATCCTGGGAAGCGTAATCGCGATCCGGCTCTGGGGAAGCAATGCCGCCCAGGCCGAGCAGGCGACTGCGGCCGAGCTTCGTCCCGCCGCGGTGGCGGTCGTGACCCGCGGCCCGCTGGTCAGCGCCATCTCTCTGTCTGGGGCGTTCCGTCCCTATCAGGAAGTGGACGTGCACGCCAAAGTCGCCGGCTATATCCGCCATATCTATGTGGACGTGGGGGACAAGGTCAAGGCCGGCCAGGAGCTCGCCGTGCTCGAAGTGCCCGAGCTGAACGCCCAGGTCGTGGGCGCCCGGGCCGACATGCGCTGCAACCAGGACGCCATTCGCCGCTCGCGGAGTGAGATTGAGCGCGCCCGTTCCACCCACGTTGCCTATCACGCGGCCTACACGCGATTAAAACAGGCCTCCGATGCGCGCCCCGGCTTGATCGCCGAACAGGAGCTCGATGACGCGCTGGCCAAAGATAAAGAGACCGAGGCCCAGGTTTCCAGCGCGGAAGCCGCCCTCTCGGAAGCTGAGGGACAACTCGGTGTGGCCCAGGCCAATCTGGAGCGTCTTTCTGCCCTCGAATCCTATGCTCACATAACCGCGCCGTTTCCAGGCGTGGTGACCAAACGCTATGCCGACACCGGCGCCCTCATTCAGGCCGGCACCGCTTCCGACACGCAGTCCATGCCGGTGGTGCAACTGGCGGAGTGGTCGCGTTTGCGTCTGGTGGTTCCGGTGCCGGAGTCGTCCGTGCCCAAGCTTCACATTGGCAGCTCGGTGCAAGTGCACGTCTCCGCGCTGAACCGGGATTTTCAAGGGAAGGTGGCGCGTTTTGCCGATGCGCTCAGCGATGAAACTCGCACCATGCATACCGAGATTGACGTCGAGAACCCCGACGGAACGCTGAAGGACGGGATGTACGCCGAAGCCAAATTGGTGTTGAGCCAGCAGGCGGGTGTGCTTACCGTCCCCATCCAGGCCGTGGAACGGACTGCCACCGGCGCGACGGTGCTGGTTGTGGATGCAAGCAACCGGATTGAACAGCGCCCGGTGCAGTTGGGCACGGAAGGCAGCGACCGCGTCGCCGTGCTCAGTGGTTTGGCGGAAAACGACAAGGTCGTCGTAGGCAACCGGGGCGGCTTCCGCGCCGGGGAGCGGGTAGTGCCGAAAGTGGTGAAGACAAACCTGGATGCGGAGGCTGCGCTGTAATGTCGGGCTTTTCCATTCGATATCCGTTCTTCATCATTGTCGTCTGTCTCATGGTGGTGATCGTCGGCTGCGTGACCCTGGTCCGCATGCCGGTGGATTTGTTTCCGCCGATCAATATTCCCGTGGTCGTGGTGGCGACATTTTATTCCGGCATGCCACCACAGCAGATCGAAACCGACATCACCGATCCTTTCGAGCGCTTTTTCACGCTGGGCAGCGGCATCGATCACATTGAATCGCGCTCCTTGCCGGGTGTGAGCCTGATCAAAATCTATTTCCAGCCCGGGACCGATCCCAACGCAGACCTCAGCACCATCTCCAATCTGGCCCTGGCGGATCTGCGCCGTCTGCCCCCCGGCACCTTGCCGCCCGTGGTGCTGAAGTTCGATGCTTCCAGCTTGCCGGTTTGCCTGATTACGCTGAAAGGCGAGGGCCTGAGCGAGACCCAGCTTCGTGACCTTGGCCAGTACAACGTTCGCAATCAGATTGCCAACGTCCCCGGCGCTTCCGTGCCCCAGCCTTTTGGCGGACGTTACCGCCAGATCATGGTCTATGTCGATCCGCTCAAACTGGACGCGCACCAGCTTTCCGTCATGGATGTGGTGCGCACGGTCAATGACAGCAACCTGATCCTGCCCGCCGGCGATGTGAAGATCGGACCGCTGGATTACAACCTCTATACCAACAGTCAGGCTCCTTCCACCCAGGCCATCAATGAGATGCCGCTGAAGACGGTGGGAGCGGCTTCCGTCCTGGTACGGGACATCGGCAAAGCCCAGGACGCCCATCAGATCCAAACCAACATCGTTCGTGTCGATGGCCAGCGCTCTGTCTATCTGCCCATCCTGAAACAAGGGGGCGACAGCAATACCATCGCCGTGGTCGAAGGCATCAAGAAGGCCCTGAGTGATCTCGTCGATGTGCCCAAAGATCTCATCACCAAGGTCGTCTTCGACCAGTCCGTATTCGTGAAAGTCGCCATTGAGAACCTGCTCCACGAAGGGGCCATTGGCTTGATTCTTACCGGGCTGATGGTTTTGCTTTTCCTGGGTAGCCTGCGCGCCACCGCCGCCGTATTTCTCTCCATTCCCTTATCGGCTCTGGCGGCTTTCATGGCCATCAGCGCCGGGGGCGGCACCATTAACACCATGGTGCTGGGTGGACTGGCGCTGGCTTTCTCCCGCTTGATCGACAACTCGGTCGTCGTACTGGAGAACATATTTCGCCACCTGGAGATGGGAGAAGCACCCGCTGTAGCCGCGGAAAAGGGAGGGAATGAAGTCTCCCTCGCCGTGCTGGCGGCCACTCTGACCACCGCGATTGTTTTCTTTCCCGTCATCTTCTTATACGGGGTCAGCCGCTTCCTGTTTGTCGCGCTGGCCACCGCCGTGGTGCTTTCTTTGTTCGCCTCTTACTTTGTCGCGATGACCGTGGTCCCGCTGTTCTGCGCCAAGCTGATTTCCCAGCACCAGGCCGACGAAGAAGTGGGGGAAGGCTCCATTGGGGCCCGCTTTGGCGCGGTCGCCAAACGCTTCAACTACTATTTTGAAAAAATGCTGGGCCGGTATGACCGGACCCTCAGTACCGCGTTGATGAAGCCGCTGGCCACCATGACGGGTCTGGTGGGAATTTCACTTTTCTGTTTCTCGCTATACCCCTTGCTGGGCGTGGCTTTTTTCCCTCGTACCGACCCCGGACAATTCGTGATCAACGTGAAAGCGCCCTCCGGGACTCGCATTGAGCTGACCGAGCAGTATGCCCGGCAAGTGGAAAACATTGTCCGCCAGGTCGTGCCGGACAACGAGCTGGGCATGATCGTTTCTAATCTGGGCATAACCCCTGACTTCTCCGCCATCTACACCCCCAACTCCGCTCCCCACACCGGTTTCGTACAGGTCAGCTTGAAGGAGAGCCATAAAGTCGGCAGCTACGAATATATGACAAGGGTGCGGGAGCGCCTCAATCAGGAATTGCCCCAGCTCAGCACGTATTTCCAGTCAGGCGGGCTGGTGGATTCCGTGCTGAATATGGGACTGCCCGCCCCTATTGACGTGCAGGTCAGCGGCAGCAGTCTGCGGCAGAGTTTCGCCGTCGCCAACCAGATCGCCTCCCAGGTGAAAGAACTGCGCGGGGTGAGCGACGTGCTGATTCCTCAGGACATAGATTATCCCGCCCTGCAGTTGAACATTGATCGTGAAAAGGCCAGCATGGTCGGCCTTTCCCAGAAGGAAGTGGTCGACAACGTGATTACCGCCCTCACCTCCAACGGCATGATCGCTCCCAATTACTGGATTGATCCCAAAAGCGGCAATCCTTATCTGCTGACCGTGCAGTATCCCGAGAATGCCGTACATACGCTGGAAGACCTCAAGCAGATTCCCATGCGCGGGGCGAAGAGCGCCGAACCCACCATGCTGGACACGGTGGTGAACATTAAGACCATTCCGACGCCAACCGAAGTCGACCATTACCAGCTTCGGCGCGTGGTCGATCTTTACGTGGCGCCCAGGAAAGAGGACCTGGGGCACGTAAGCGCGCAAATTTCCCGTATCGTCTCCACGACCCAATTGCCGGAAGGCGTGAAGGTCACGCTGCGGGGATCGGTGCAAAGCATGAATTCCTCATTCGCCAGTTTTGGCATCGGCCTGATTCTGGCCATCGTCTTGGTCTACCTCGTATTGGTGGCGCAGTTTGCCTCCTTCCTTGACCCGCTGATTATTCTGCTGGCCGTTCCCCCCGGTCTGGCGGGAGTCCTGCTGTTCCTGCTGGTCACGGGCACCACGCTGAATGTGATGTCGCTGATGGGCGTGGTCATGATGGTCGGCATCGTCGTCTCGAACAGCATTTTGATCGTCGAATTCACCCGCCAAATGCGGCACCAGGGCACGCCGCTACGGGAAGCGGTGGCCGTAGCATCGCGCCTTCGTTTGCGTCCGGTGCTCATGACCTCGCTGGCTACACTGCTGGGCTTGATACCAATGGCCCTAAAGCTTGGTACCGGCAGCGAGGCCTATGCGCCGCTGGCGCGCGCCATTATCGGCGGACTGCTGGTTTCCGTCGTCGTTACCGTGTACCTGGTGCCGGCGGCCTATCTATGGTTCCATCGCAAAGAGGGAAGTGCATCCCCCCAGGGGGAAGAGGTGCACGCATGAAGTCTCTAACCACCTTCATGCTTTGCCTGGGGATCAGCGTTACAGCTTTTGCCCAATCCACCATCAATTTGCAGAATCCGTCGGACGCTCCCCTGGGCTCCTTTGCCCCGTCGCCGGACGATCCCTCGCAGGCGGCCAGCCCTTCGCCCGATGCGGTGAAGCTGACCATCAAAATCGCCGAAGGCCTGGCGTTACGCAACAATCCCGCCATCTCGGTGGCCCGGCTGAACGCGCTGGCCTCTCATCAAATTACGCGGGAGGCGCGGTCCAGTCTGTGGCCACAAGCGGAAGCCAACTTTACCGGAGTCGATTCCTACGACGGAAGCCGGATTACAGCCGGTGGATTGAATAATCCCATTGTTTACCCGCGCGCGGCGGCCGGTGCTACGGTCAGCCAGCTCATCACCGACTTTGGGCACACGCGGAATCTCGTGGCCAGCGCCAACCTGCATGCCAAAGCCGAAGACCAGAATGCTCTGGCCACTCGCCAGGACATCCTTTTGGCCGTGGATCAGGCATTTTACGGCGCACTGCAAACCCATGCTGTTCTGAAAGTCGCCGAACAAACGGTAGCTTCGCGCCAATTATTGACCGACCAGGTGGCCGCACTGACCCGGAGCAAGCTGAAATCGGACTTGGATTTGAGCTTTGCCAAAGTGAACCTGGCGCAGGCCAAGTTGCTCTATTTAGACGCGCTGAACAACGACAAGGCCTCCATCGCCACACTTTCGGCCGTGATGGGATATTCCACTGTCAAAGATTTCCTCCTGGTCGAGGAAAGCGATGTGCTGGCTCCTCCGCCGGCCGATGTCCAGCCACTGATTACGGAGGCCTTCAGCAAGCGTCCGGAAATCCTGGCCCTGGATTTCGAGGCGCAATCTGTGGAGAGATTGCAGAAAGCCAACCGTGATGAATTGCTGCCGACCATCAGCGCGCTCGGCGCCATCGGCGATGCGCCCTTCCGCGACGATCGCATTACTTCGTCCTGGTACGGGGCCGTCGGGGTCAACATGCAGGTGCCTTTGTTCAACGGATTTCTTTACGCCGCGCGGAGCCGCGAAGCATCGCTTCGAGCGCAGGCCGCCCAGCAGCGGCTGAGCGATCTGCGCAATCGCATCTCGCGCGACGTTCGCACCAGTTGGTTGTATGCCAGCACCGCCTTTGACCGCGTGAGCGTCAATGAGCAGTTGCTGGCGCAGGCAAACCAGGCGCTGGACCTGGCGCAGACCCGCTACAAGCTTGGATTGGGCTCCATTGTGGAGCTGAGCCAGGCGCAATTGCAGCAAACTCAGGCCGAAATTGGCAGCGCGCAGGCCGGCTACGAGTATCGCCTGGCGCTGGCCGTACTGCGGTATCAGACTTCAGGGCACTAAAAATCCAAGGATTGGGAGCGAAAGCCATGCAACTGGATAGAAATGACAAACAGCTGTTGGAAATCCTGAACCGCGCCATTCGCGAAATGGAAAAAGTTGAGGACGATCCGGCCACCATGAACTTCGTGGCCCGCCGCGTGGGCAACATCGTCAAGCACATGAAAGATCTGCGCGATGATCTGCGGCCGCGCGGGACCCACCATGGCCATCCCAACGGGTCCACCGAAAAGCCGTATGATGGTCTGCGTCCTTCGGCCAACTCCGCCATCGGTTTTTCCTGAGGGCCCCGCGAGCAGGGGCAGGGAAACGATCGCGGAACGCGGCCCGGCGCGCCCCCATGCGCTTTGACAGGGTTCTCCTTGCGCTGTTAGTATCAAGTACTTGCAGCACAGTCCTGCCTGCTTGTTTGTGTCCGTCCCCGTCGTCTAGCCCGGCCTAGGACATCGCCCTTTCACGGCGGTAACACGGGTTCAAATCCCGTCGGGGACGCCAAGATTCCAAAGACCTCGCACGAAACCCTCGTTTTGAATCAGGATCCATTCACCGAAGGAATGCCGCAGGAATGGTGGTCTCGCCACGACTCCGGGAATTTGTCCCGCTTAATCCAGAATCTCTATCAGCGCCGTTCTGCTAACCGCGACCTCATCAACGCATTCCGCAACTCAACCCGCAATCCCTTTCCCATTTGGGCCGGTAATTAGCCGGCCCCCAATTCAGCCAGAAATTAGGGAGAGCGCCGGCGAAGGCGCTGTCATGCTTCCCCAAAAAGTTTTGGAGCGGCGCTCTGGCCGCGCCCCTCGCACTCCCTGGCCTTCCCATCACAACCATGAACTCTGTCCATGGGTCTATTTCCTTTGCCGAAGCATCTCTTAGTCCAATAAAGCGGAGAATATAATGACTGTCCCGGACCATTCAGTAATCAAAATGACAAAACGAGCGTTGGTGCAGGCGGTCGCCTCGAAAATCTCGAATTACCGAAAAGGCTCTATTCCCCGCATCGATACCGATCATGTTCATGCTTGGATAAGGCAGTTTGAAGACGAGGTTCGCGATCCAATTCTTCGAGAACTCGATCATGTTCTTGGGAAAACGTATCTCAGTCGCACAGCGGTAAAGAGCTTCCTGAAAGAGCTTGCGACTCTTGACGACCTCACATCTGGCAAACATAAGACATTCTGGAGAAAGGCAACCATACTGAACAACCAGCGCGCAGGCTCAAGTCAAAAGGAGCTGCTGGCACTATTTGACGACATCCTTGATGAAGAACACGGAATTTGTCTCAAAGATTGCGGCGATGACGACGGTGTTGCGATCTATATTGATGATGTGGTCTTCACAGGCGGTCACGTCCGAGGAGACTTAATAGATTGGATCGAGCGGAGTGCCCCCCGAAAGGCTGTAATTCACATCATCGTTATGGCCTACCATTTGGGAGGCCAACATTTTGCTGGAAATAAAATCGCTGAGGCCGCGGAGAAAGCGGGTAAGAAAATAGAACTCCGCTGGTGGAGTATTCAGAAAATCGAAGATCGTAAATATTACATTAACAACAGCGATGTCCTGCGACCTGTTCGTATACCCGACCATCGCTTAACGCAGGAATATGCCGCAAAGCTCAAGGCTCAAGGCTACGCTCCTGTGCTGCGAAAACCTGGCAGTGTGGGGCCTGCGCAGTTCTTTTCTTCTGACGAGGGACGACACCTGCTGGAACAACAATTCTTAATTGCGGGCACGGAGATTCGTGAAATGTGCCCGCTCCTCAATGAATATCAGCGCCCCCTGGGCAACATGGTGCTCAGGACCTTGGGCTTTGGTGCTTTAATAGTTACCTTTCGCAATTGTGCGAACAATTGCCCACTCGCGTTTTGGGCCGGTGATCCTTGGATCCCACTTTTCCCCAGGAAAACCAATGAGTAAGGATTTCGGGCAGACTGGCGTTATCATATGACAAGGGAAAATGCCGTTAAGACATTGAAAATATTGGCTATTGAATGACAGACAAGTCCAAAGACGAAATTGTCGCTGAGGCCAAAAAACTTTTAGCCGTGATTTCTGACTATTGGAGCAAACCAACGGTAGAACGCATTGAGCACTGGTTAGAACAATTTGATTCGGAGGTGCGGCTGCCTGTGGTGACCGAATTGGTGCATATTCTTTCCAAGAGCTATTTATCTGCGAAAAAAACAGAGGATTTTTTGAAGGGCCTGATCTCCAATCCGAAATTGGTCGGCAGCGATCGAGCATCATTCTGGAAAAACGCAAACTTTTTTAACGCTCAACAGGGAGGGCAGAGCCAGCGTGAACTCTTGGCTCTGTTTGATGCACTCCTAAAATCAGAAGTGGGTTTTGGATTAGAAGCTTGCGGCTCGAAAGACGGCCCGATTATTTATCTAGATGACCTTTTGCTCAGCGGCAATCGGCTGGTCAACGACCTTCGCCCTTGGATTCCAGGTGAAGCTCCAAAAGATTGCGAATTGCACGCCATTTTCATGGGAATCCATAGCGGCGGTTCATTTTACGCAAACAAGGCAGTCTCTGAAATAGCGACGAAAGCAGAGAAGAAATTGAAATTGAATCTCTGGCGTGTTCTTCCGTTCGAAAACTTCAGCAATAGCGGAGCAGCAGCCGATGTTTACAGACTACGCAAGTTGCCGGATGACGAACCGACGACTCGTTATATTCAAGAGCACGTTCAAGGCGAGCCAGCTTTGTTGCGTCCCGAGAAGGAATCGAACAAAAGCAAATTCTTTAGTTCGGAGGAAAAACGGAACTTTCTTGAACAGACGTTTTGGGCGACGGGTCTACACATTCGGGAAATTGCAGGCAATCTGAAGGAAACGCACCGACCGCTCGGCTACACTTCGGCAAACTCAGTCAATAAGCTTGGCTTTGGCGCAATAGCCGTGACTTATCGGAATTGTCCAAACAATTGCCCACTCGCATATTGGGTCGGAGACCCCTGGTTTCCGCTTTTTGAGCGTAAAACAAATTGATGCACAGCGGCCAACAACGAACGTACTTGCCTCAGGAATGCGCCGTCTTCCGTGTAACAACGGAGAAGCACGGAGGACTGTCAAACATGGCCGGAGGCTTTCCGCTGTTTGTAAATGACACGACAATTTGGTCTTCGGAGGCACTTTATCAAGCTTGCCGGTTTCCTCGTAATCCTGAAATTCAGAAGATCGTTTTAGCCGAACGAAGTGCGATGACGGCGAAAATGAAGAGCAAGAAATACCGACGAGAGCACACGCGACCAGATTGGGATGTAATAAAAGTGAAACTCATGAAGTGGTGTTTGCGTGTGAAACTCGCTCAGAACTGGCAGCGATTCGGAGAGATTCTGCGCTCTACCGGCGACAAACCAATTGTCGAGGAATCACGAAAGGACGATTTTTGGGGTGCTAAACGATCAGAAGACGGCAAATTGATAGGCATGAATGTGCTTGGCAGATTACTGATGGAGTTGAGGCAAGAACTCGCTTCACCTAACTCCGAATGTCTGAAATCTGTGCCCGTACCAGACATTCCCGATTTCATTCTTCTGGATGAGCCGATCCGTCCGATTAACGCAGGCTCCCCTTCACCGGAAGAATTGAAAAGAGGCATTGTTAGGGCCAAACCCGATTTCTCGACAACGTCGAGGCGCACGGATAGCCAATCACTGACCGAGAACAGTGCCGGTCGGTCCTTTTGGCCCAATGCGACTGATGCAGATATTACTGCCAATGCAGGCGTCCATTTAGTGGGTTTAAAGATTACCAATGACCTTAGCTATATATTTCGCTCAAAACCGATATCAGATATAGGCATTGACGGCGAAATCGAAATCCGGCAAGAAGGAAAAAGCCACGGAAGAATTATTGCGGTGCAGATCAAGGCTGGGCCAAGTTATCTTCGGGAACGCACAAAAAGTGGCTTTGTCTATCGAGGCTCTATGTCTCATCTGCGCTACTGGCTCAACTACTCGATTCCCGTCATCGTGATGCTCTGTGACCTTACAGGCGGTACTTGCTATTGGCAGCTTGTCGATTTAGAACGAATTCGCTTTCACGAAAGCTCTTGGAGCATGGAGGTGCCCTATACTCAAAAGGTTGACGCATTAGCCATTGAGCCGTTTCGAAAAATCAGCGCAAGGCTTCAAAAGCAGGACATCGTCGACCTGCTCTTTAAGAATTGGCTAGTGGAGTCCCACTATTATGAGCTAACCCTCGCTGACATATTGGAACAACCGCGTGATTATCATTGGTTGAGATTCCTGGGACAGGACGTCGGTCATCGATTTACGATGGCAGACTACCTAATTGCCGATCTTCGGCAGTTCGATCACGCCCAAATAGACGAAATGATCAAATGGGGGGAGCACAATCACAAACAGTACACGTATGACAGATTGCTCCTGGGCCTTATTAGTGAGACGCGCCAAGCCTTCCCAATCAACTATAAACCTAAGGGCACTCCCGGCGGTTTTACGGTCGAAATGGTGCCGTTAATTCTCAGGATTGAAGACGAGCCAAAACTCTGCGAACTCGGAGCTGATGGGCGATTGATCACATCATATTTCGATCGTCGCGCTATGGATGGATGGGGCGCTGAGGTGCCCCAGCAGCGAATAAAGGTTTTACCCACGGCTCTCGCTGAAGCAACTCCCCTGCAAACTGACTGAAATTCAAACCCGTATGAGTGCTCCCGCACGGAGAGCGAGAACATAATTGGGGTCTAGTCGGGGTCAATCAATAGCATTCCCGCCGCACGAAGGTGGTGACATAAATCAGGGTCCGATAGGGTCCAATAACGTTCCAAAGTGTTCCTTACGGCTCCAAAATGGGCTGTCGGTGCCGTCCAGTTTCAATCAGTTACGAGTTGTAGCGCCCCTTTCACGGCGGTAACACGGGTTCAAATCCCGTCGGGGACGCCAACTTTCAACTACCACCGATAGCAGTTCTGTACGAAGTCCACTTAAAATTTTCCCCTGTCTCCTGAATTCCAGTCTTCGAGCCTCGTATCCTCGTCGGAGAGCAAAGGGGGGCGCCGCTTGTGCTTTTTCCATCGCAACCCGGGCTCGGCTCTATTGCGTAGAAAGGGGAAGGCTGGCGGCGATTAAAGTTCCGGCGTTTCCCGACGTAACTTCAAACTGCCCACCCAATTGCCGTATCCGCTCTCGCATGCCCTGGATTCCCACCCCTGCCTTCAGCCGGTTGGTGGACAATAACTCCGGGGCGAACCCCTTGCCCGCATCGGCTATTTCCACTCGCACGGTCTCTGGGCTACGGACGATCCGCACGGTAGCCGTGGGACTCTCCGAATGCCGGTGAATATTCGTCAGGGCCTCTTGAATCAGGCGGAAAATGGCGGTCTCGATCTCCGCGGGCAAGCGCTCCAGCTCCTCGGGAAGGTCGAGCGCAACCTGGATATGGGATCGTTCCCCAAAGCCTTCCACAAACCACTGCACCGCGGAAGCGAGCCCCACCTCGTCGAGGAGTGGCGGATGCAGGAGATGGGAGAGTGTGCGCAGCTCCCGCATTAACTGCTGCACCAGGCCCTCGCTCTCCTGGCATATGTCGGCCGCTTGCCCGGGGGGCAGAAAAGGCTGCAGGCTGGCCAGATTCATGCTGAGCGCGGCCAGCAGCTGGCCTGCGCTGTCGTGCAATTCCCGCGCAATGCGCCGTCGTTCGTCGTCCTGAGCTTTCAACAGCCGTCCCGTCAACTCGCGCAACTGCTGTTCCGTCCGCCGTTGTGCGGTGATATCGGAATTCAGCTGCAGGAATCCCTTGGGCTTCCCATCCTGGCCGCTCCACAGAGACCAGCGGCTGGCCACGCTGATGTGCCGCCCATCGCGGGTAGTGTGGGTAAGCTCGCCGTTCCAGTCCTGGTTGCTCAACACCGTAGCTTTGATCTCGGCAATCGATTGCGGATACTGCGTTCCCAGCAGCTCTTGCACCGGTTTGTGCAGGACCTCGTTCCTGGTCCAGCCGTAGAGCCGCTCGGCGCCGTGGTTCCAATAGGAAATGGTGTCATCCAATCCGCGCACCAGAATGGCGTCGCTGGCCAGGTCCAATAGCTGCGCGTGGTCCGCCAGGCGCTCCCGGATTTGTTCTCTTTCCTCGGTCACCGCCGCCAGCAGGATCGTGGTGGCGGCCACCAGGACCACGAATACCTGCAACAGAACCACGTCGTGCACCGGGTTGCCTTCGACGAATGGTCCTTGGCCGCGCGCGGTCGACCAGGTGGCGATGCCGCCTACCAGAAGCGACGCGCAGACGGCCCCCATGATGCGAAAGCGAATGGCCGCCCAAATCAGAAAGGGAAACGCGACAAAGGCCAGGACGTCATCGTGGATGCCGAACCCGCCGTGGAAAATCAAGCTCACAGCCACAACCAGCGCCAGCAGCAGGCTGATGTACTCCAGAGCCCGGTTTCGAATGTGCTTGAGATGACCCCGCAAAACTAAACACGGTGCCCCCAGCAGGATGCCGACAGCGTCGCCCGCCCACCACACCTGCCAGGCAGAACGAAATCCATGCCAAGCCGCGATGTGGCCGAAATAAAGGCTGCTCGCCCCCACCGTGGCCGATAATAAGGGGCCCACGGCGGCGGCAAAGAAGAGTGCCAGCACACCGCGTACCGGCGTCTGCAGGAATTTGCCCTGGCTGGCCGACCGCCACAGCAACGCGCCCAGAAGTGCCGAACCGGTGTTGCCCAGTGCTATGCCCAATGCCACCGGCCAGGGCATGCCGTTCAGGAAATTGATCAGGAATGCTCCCAGCAGGACCCCGACTCCCGCAGGCTGACCCCAGAGCACGACCACCCCGACCCCGAGCCCCGCGGCGGGCCAAATCGGCGAGACATTCCCGCTGGTGAAGGGAACAGCCAGGCCTATTTTCCCCACGATCAGGTAGGCGACCGCAATCAGGAACACCCGCGCCACGTAGAGAGGCGCGGACGCCCGGCCGGGCGCTCCGTACTGAGCTTCCGAGTTGGGTACCAACTCTCCCGCCATCATGAAATGTTCTCGGCGTCGCTCACTCGTTTGGTAGGAAGCAAAGATACCAGAGCAAGCATTATGCAATGACCGTGAGGGATTTCCAGCAAAATCGGCAGTCTTAGTCCCCATTACTCTGTACTTCCAGAAGGACAGGAAGCTGCCCGCAAGCGGGGTGCACGCGCTAACGGCCGGGTGGACCAGGAAGTGTCCGGTTTGAGGACAGCGGCGGAGTCGAGGCTTGGGAAAAAGGTGTCCATGAAGATGAGCAGCGCGGGATGCCGTCGGCCCGGACTTCGCAGCGCCTGGGATAGATGCTGAATGGTCTTCAACCGGTTGTTTTCCCTGAAGCATTCCCAGCCGCCCAGGCTCGTTCCGGCGCCACCCTGCGGCTGGGCCTGGAAGTGCCTTCATTTTCGAACTCGGCCCGGAGGGGGTTGGGACTATTCCGGGGGCTTGGGAATCTTCTGCTCGATCTTTTGGATTTTTTCCGGGGCGTGTTTGCGAAACAGTCTCCATAGGTCAGGACCAAACTCTCGCAACAGATTGGAGGAAGCATCCGAACCCAGCGATCCCAGAAAACGGTCCATGGTATTGCTGAATCCGCGATCGCGCTCGGGATAGTATGCATTCTGCAGTGAGCTGGTAAACAATGCGCCCAACACTTCCGAAGAGTTGAAGGTCTTCTGACCGGTGTCCGCTTTCGTAACGAAGACGCGGGTGGCGGCGTACCAGGCGCGGCGAACCACATTCTTTTGGTTCGAGCGAAAGTAGCGAGGATCCTGGTGCAGCGCCGTGGAGAGCAGAAAGCTTTGGATAAAGCGCCGGGATTCAGTATCGGCCAGGCTGGCGCCGAAGCGCTTTCCCCATCCCGGCAGGCCCCCTCCGTAGCCATACCACTGGCCTTCCGCTTGTGCCAGCGTGGCGCCGAAAGCGGCAGAAAAAAAAGTGTAGGGTTCGTAGGTCGTGCGCAGAAAGAAATGGAACTTCTGGCGTGGAGAAAGAGGCACATAGGCCGAAGGAGAGTCCGGCAGGTCTACCGTGGCTTTCAGGGCATTTTCCGGGGAGAGATCGGGAACGGAGGACGGACTGCTTGCCGGGGGCTGCTCCGCCGCTTGCCCTGCCAGGGGCCCCGCACTCAGCAATAAGGCGCAGGCCAGGACGGCTGCGCACCCTGCCAGATTCGCGGCCCGCCCGATGTGCAGGCAACTTAGAGCGTGACTGCCTCCGTTCTTGTGCTTGCCGCTTGTTTGCTGGAACCCTTTGCTTGTTTGCGTGTAACGCACTCCTTTTTAGACTCACGCAATGCGGTAAACGGATGGCAGCCTTCCGCCGTGCTACCCGTCCACGGAGACTCCCTCGATTTGCCCCAACCCTCCGCTTTCTCCTTTGCATCTGTCTAGCGAGCACGCGACCGGCATCGATCTGGGGCACTGCAAGTCGTATCTCCAGGGAATGCCGCGCGGCTCGAGTCACTCAAGTCAGAGGATCGCGAGGTCGAGTCTATGACACGGTGGTGGCAATTTTGGAAGGGGAACCAGTGTGATCACGCGTGGAAGCGATTGACCAGCGAGGTCATCCGGTACCGTTTGGATGGTTCCGCGACGCGCGGGCATTGTCCTATGAAAGTCTGTGACAAATGTGGAGCGGCCGAGGTCCTTTACCCACGGCAATACGTCGCCCACTTTGGAGCGGCGCCTCGCTAGAGGGTGCCGGCTTTTCGTGAGGACCAGTCGTTTGCCGTCTCTTGAGTCAGTGTATCCAGGCCGCGTTCGCTATCTGCAGGGCAAGGCGTCGGCTGGAGACGCCGTGCGCCGGTTCGAGGGCTTTGCCGGGTTTTACATATTTCTTGTAGGCCGCAATCCAGTCGGTGGCAATCTCGCGTTGTGCGCTTCCCAGGTCCAGGCTGCCCGCGCAAACCAGCTCGTGCAAGCGGTCTTCCAGATCATCTTTGCGATAGGCGCTCCAGGGGGCGCTGGCGAAGGGTTGCGGCCACAGATTCCGGATATCGCTGGCCCCTCCTAACTCCGGAGTAATCAGGTAGTCCACTTCATAGTCTTCGGGGCGGGCATTGGGAATGCCGTATTCGCGAAATACTTGTTGCTGCACCGCCACAGGAACCGGGCGGTTCTTATCGCTGGGTCTTTCTCCGCAGATATCACGCAGGGCAACCGGCCGTACCGCGCCCGGAGTCAGGTCGGCTCGCGGGCTCAGCCGGGCTTCCACCGCCTCCGGCCTCTGCGGACTATGTGCCACCCAGAGCGCGCTGCCCACCAGCAACAAGGCCAAAGCAGCCAAGCCTACGCCCCACTGTCCCCAAACTTTTCCCGGCAAGGCGCGCAGCCGTTCTTGCGGGGCAGTGCCTGCTTCCTGAAGGCGAAGTCTCAGCCGATTGCGCGGACCGAGCCCAGGCGGAATCTGCGGGCTGAAGCGCTGGTCCTGGATCTGCCGGAACTCCGCCAGCGTCCGCTCCATCGTGGATTTCCGGGTGCGGCAGCTGGCGCAGATCTCCAGGTGGGCCTCGACCGCGGCCACGCGGTGAGGCGGCGTTTCGCCGTCGCTGAAACTCAGCAGCCCTTCATCGCCAATGTGGTCGTGTTCCGGATCCATCTTCTACCTCCTGTCCGCGCGTGCCAGGCGTGCTAAGGAGCGGCTCAGATATTGGGCAACACTGCCCAGCGAAACCCCCAGCACTTCGGCGATTTCCCGATAGGTCAAGCCTTCCGCGCGCAAGCGCAGACAATAGCGATCTTGCTCCGGCAGCGCCTCGAATGCTGACAGCAGGCGAGACTGCCTTTCGTTCAGCACCATTTGTTCCTCGACGTTCAGGGCGCTATCGGCGTGTTCGTCGAGATGGGTGGAATCCACCTGGTTCTGCTGGCGGCGTCGATTTTGGTAGTGTCTTTTCAGGCCCTGGTTGTGGGCCACGCGGAAGACCCACGCCCGCAGGTGGGCCCGCGAGCGTCCCCGCTGAAGATGCGTAAACAGGGCGAGGAATACCTCTTGAATCAGGTCTTCGCAGTCATGTGGCAAGAGCCGGAAGGAAAGCAGGTAGCGAAACAGGGAATCGCGCAATTCCTCAAAAAGACCGACCACTTCGGCTTCCGTGGCGGAGACCAGCGGCGTTGTCTCCGCGGGATCCGCCAGCGGGAAAAATAAAGCGCGATCTGCTCTTTCTTGAGACATGGATGGAGCCGTGGCCTCTGGCTGTTTCTAATCTTTGAAGGAAGTTTTATCCCAGAACGATTTTATCCTGAACAAAAAAGCCCTATGCGGAATATCCATGATGAGGGCACCATATTCATGATGGCATCGGTAGAAACCCGTAGGACGAAGTGGCAAGATACCCCGTGGCGAGGCCTTTCTCCGGCAACTGTGCAGCTTTTCCGCGCGCTTTCCCCAGGATTGGTCCTTATCTTTATCTTTGGGATTCTGTCCTCTGCCCCGGGATGGGCCCAAATCGAGATCGGCAGAATCGCCGGCACGGTCACGGATCCCAGCGGAGCAAGAATCTCCCAGGCTCAGATTTCCCTGGTAAATGGGCTTACCGGACGCCGGCTTGAAACCGCCAGCGACGCGCAAGGACAGTTCCGTTTGGACAATATTCCCTACGGAGCCTACCTATTGCAAATCTCCGCCCCCGGGTTCAGTGGCTTTGCCCGCGATGTCTACGTTCGTTCCAATATTACGATCCAGGCGGCGGCCCGCCTTTCCGTTACCGCCGCAGGGACCAAGGTGACGGTGCGTCCAGACCTCTTACAAGCCTATTCCCCCCGCACCGAGACCGTCATCGACGAAAGCTACATCCGCCTGGCACCCACGGTGGTGCGCAGAGATCAATTGCAGGCCCTGGTCTCCACCACTCCGGGCTGGAATACCGAAAACGATGGCTTGATGCATATTCGGGGCGTCGATGACGGGACGCTATATGTGGTCGACGGCGTCCCCACCCCGGACCGCGTGGACGGGCTCTTTGCCGGCTCCTTCAACACCGATGCCATTACTTCCATGGACATCATCACGGGAAATATCCCCGCGGAATTCGGCGATCGCTCCGGGGCGGTGGTGCTCATCCAGCCCAAATCTGGGTTTCGCAGCCCACTGAACGGCACCTTGGGATTGGGAGGGGGAAGTTTTGATTCGCGGGACATTTCCACCACCCTGGGGGGCGGGACCGACAAATGGGGCTTGTTCTTTGCCGGCTCCGGACACCAGTCGGACCGCTTTCTGGATCCCGTCGACCCGCGCAATTACCACAACGTGGGTGGTGATGTGTCGCTCGACCTGCGCGCCGACTGGCATCCTTCACAAAATGACATCTTGCGTCTGGCGGGCACGCTGCAAGGCGCGGGTTTCCGCGTACCCAACAACCAAGATCAGCAGGAAGCCGGGCAGCGGCAACGCCAGGAAGTTCGCCACGACTACGAATCGCTTTCCTGGCAGCATACTTTTTCACCCAATACCTTGCTCGATCTGGCCTACTTCCGCAATTTTTTCCGCTCGAGACTGGACCCCAGTGTCTTTGACACCCCCATCACGGCCCAACAGGATCGCCATCAGACGCGGCAAGGGGTCATCGCCAGTCTCTCCCATTTGACGGGCGGGCACAGCATCAAGGCAGGGCTGGAAGTGGCCCACGTTTCCATTCGCGAGTCCTTCGGGTTTGCCATCACCGACCCGGATGCCGCGGAAGAGGCGGGCATCAGCGAGCCCGCTATGGAGTTTACCCCCGACGATCCCTTTCGCTTTGCCGGCCACGCCTCCAGGGGAACGCAGGCCGTCTATGCGCAGGACGATTTTTCCCCTTTCCGAAACCTCAATCTTAGCTTGGGAGTGCGCTTCGATCATTCCGATCTGCTGGTCTCCGATCATCAGGTCAGCCCCCGGATTGGTGCGGTTTATTACCTGCCCAAGACCCGGACTGCTATCCGCGGTTCCTTCAACCGCCTCTATATGCCGCCGCAGATTGAGAACTTGCTGATCGCCAGTTCCGAGCAGGCGCGCGAGCTCTCGCCCTTCGCCGACTCCGGGGGTGGGGCCGATATTCGCCCGGAAAAACTCTCTTCGTGGGAAGCGGGCTTTGCCCAGGAATTGCCCAAGTCCCTGCGTCTGAACGCGGCCTACTGGTGGCGCCGCTTCCGCAATATCGATGATCCCAATGTGTTGCTGGGGACCACAATCATCTTTCCCAATAGCGTGGCCCGGGCCGAGGCGCAAGGCCTGGATGTTCGCCTCGACGTCCCCATCCGCAGGGGATTTTCCGCCTATTTCACCTACACCAACAATCATATTGTCGAGATCGGCCCGCTCAACGGCGGACTTTTCCTGGAGGACGATTTCATCGAGATCGGCCCCGGCACCCGTTTTACTCCCGATCATGACCAACGCAATGCGGCCTCCTTTGCCCTGACTTATGCGTCTCGCTACCACGGATTGTGGGCCACATTTAACGGCCGCTTCGAGAGTGGCGTGCCGATGGAGCTTCCCGATCTGGACGACGAGGAACTCCACGCTTTGCCGGGAGCGAATCTGGTCAACTTCGATACCGGACGAGTCAAACCCTGGTATGTGTTTGGCTGGTCGGGGGGAATGGATCTGGCGCAAACCGAGCACTTCAACGTAGGGGCCCAGCTGGACATTCAGAACGTGGCCAACCGCGACTTCGCTTTCAATTGGGGCAATCCTTTTTCAGGGACCCATTTTGGATATCCCCGCTTGATTGCAGGAAGTTTGAAATTCAGATTCAAGCTGTAATCCCGGAAGGAGCGCGGAATCCCTATATCGCGGTCGAGAAAGAGTCAGGATCGAGCAAGTTGGAAGAAGCGTTCTCCGGTATGGGAACGACTGCGGAAATGACCGTGCCGGAAGCATCAGACGTGATGTTAAGAGTGCCCTCGAATTGCCGCAGGCGCTCCCGCATCCCCCCGATCCCCACTCCCGAGCGCCCCGATTGAATTTCCGCCAGGCGCTGGGGCGACATGCCGTGCCCCCGGTCCCGGATGTCCAGCTGGATGGGATGGCCCTCCCGCCGCATGGCGATGAGGGCGGTCTTACTGCCGGAATGCCTGTGGATATTGGTCAAACACTCCTGCACCAGGCGGAACACCGCCAGCTCCATGTCGCGGGGTAAGCGGCCGACGTCCTGGGCAATGTCCAATTCAATTTTCAACTCGCTGCGCGCCGCCAGTCCCTCCACATAGAAGCTGATCGCGGAAGGCAGGCCGCATTCATCGAGCAGCGGCGGATGCAGCAAGTACGAGGTTGTCCTTATTTCGCGGTGGAGTTGCTGCACCATCTCCCGAATGCTCTCCAGCCGGGCGCTCAACCCTGGGTCTCCCGGGGGGACATTGGCGAGCACCTGCTCCACGTTCATGCCCAGCACGGTCAAGGTTTGACCGGCGCTGTCGTGCAACTCGCGGGCGATATGGCGGCGCTCGTCATCCTGGCTCTTGAGTAAGCGCCACGACAGGTCGCGGAGCTGCATGGACTGTCGCAGCAGCTCGGCGCTGCGCATTTCCAGCTCCTGGCTGCGGGCCTGGACCTGCGCCTCCAGTGTCTCGGAAAGCTGACGAAAGCGCTCTTCGCTGCTGCGCAGCAATTCTCTCGACTTCTCGCGCTCGATGACATAGCCCAGCTGGCGAGCGATGGCTTTGCAAAAGTCCACTTCGAAAGAACTGAATTCATGGGGCACGGCAAAGTACGTCATGAATTTGCCGATGACCTTGCCGTTTGCCAACGCAGGAATGAAGCACAAGGCGCGAATACCCTCGGCCCTGATTTTGCTTTTCAGGGTGGGATCAAGCTCCGCCTGGTCGATGTCGGAAATGCATATGGGCTGGACCTCGCCGTCGTTGGGTGTCCAGGGCGAATGCCCCTCTACCGCCTGGCGATACTCGTCGGAAAGACCCCGCCAGCTCACGAAGCGCATGACACCCTCGCCATCACAAAGGAGAATGGATGCGCGCTCACAGCGGACGGCGCTGCAAATTCCCTTCAGCGCCGCGGTATAAATGTCTTCCATGGACTGGACCCGGTTCAGGTCCGCGGTAAATTCCCCAAACGCTCTCTGGGCCCGCTCCAGCGCCTTTCGTTCCGTAATGTCGCGCACCACGGTGGAGGCGCCAAAAACCTGGCCGGAGGAATCCCGAATGGGCGAGACGGTCAATGCCACCTCGAGATGACTGCCATCTTTTCTCTGCCGGACCGTCTCCAGGTGGTCAATGGGTTGGCCCGCGCGCAGTTGGGTGATGATGGCCTCTTCCTCGGAGCGCAGCTCCCCGGGAACGATCAGAGTGATGTGCCGGCCGATGGCCTCCTGGGCGGGATATCCAAACATCCGCTCGGCGCTTTTGTTCCAGCTGGTGATGATGCCATCACGGTCTTTGCTGAGAATGGCGTCGTCGGAGGAATCGACAATCGAGGCCAGAAGGTTGTTCGTGCTTTCCACTTTCGTGCGCGCCAGCACTTTATCGGTGACGTCGACCGCGACCACCATGATTCCTTCGACCATTCCGGCGGCATCGCGCAGAGGTTGATAGACGAAATTGGAGAACACCTCCTGCAGGCTGCCCGCGGGTCCCCGCTTAATCGTGATGCGCTCCTCATATCCGGTGTGAGGCAGGCCCGACCGGTAGACCTCATCGAGCTGCTCGAAGACTCCCTGGTCCGCGATCTCGCGCAGGGCCTCCCGGATGGGTTTTCCCGCGAGTTCCCGGTCAGGCTGCTGGCCGGTGGCTCGGCAGAATTCCTGGTTGGCAAAACGCAAACGGTGCTCTGGCCCCGCCAGCACGGCGATGGCGACCGGGGCCTGGGCAAATAATTCCTTGAGCCGCTCCCCCTCCAGTTCGGCCTCGGCCCGCAGCCGGCGTTCCATCTCCAGCCCTTCCCGGCGCAGCTGCACCATATTCAGCTGGGACCTTACCCGGGCCAGCAGTTCGCGGGCCGCGAACGGCTTGATCAGGTAGTCGTCGGCCCCGGCGCCCAACCCTTGCACCCGCGACTCTTCACCCGCCCGCGCCGAGAGCAGGATGACCGGAATGGCCGCGGTCCGCTTATCTTCCCGCAAGCGCCGGAGCAGCTCGAAGCCGTCCATCCGGGGCATCATGATGTCGCTCAGGACGAGGTCCGGCGCCTGTTCCTGAATCGAGCGCAGGGCGGCCTCTCCGTCGGCCGCGGTGCGCACCTCGCCCATCGGCGCCAGCAGTTTTCCCAGATACTCGCGCATGTCACTGTTGTCGTCCGCCAGCAGAATGTGCGGCCGGCCACTCGTGGCCGCCAGCGTTTCCGGATTGGCGGAGGACACTTCGTTTCGGGAATTTTCATTCAGCCAGGATTCGAGGAACACCTCCTCTCCATAGGCTCCGGGCCTGAGAGGAGCTGGAGACGCGTTCCCGGCAGCGCCCAGCTGTTCTGCCGGCAGGTGGTCCTTTCCGAAAGGAAGCGATACACGAAACGTGCTGCCTTGCCTCAGGCTGCTCTCCACCCGGACGTCCCCCCCGTGCACCCGGGCCAATTCATGGACGAGCGCGAGTCCGATGCCAGTGCCCTCGAAGGTCCGGCCTTGCGCATTCTTGACCCGATAGAACCGCTCGAAGAGGTTGGGTAAGTCTTTCTCCGGGATCCCGATCCCGGTATCGCGGACCACCAGCTCGACTCCCAGGCCCCCAGGGGCCAGGGAGACTTCGATCTCCCCATGGAAGGTGAACTTCAGCGCATTCGAGAGCAGGTTGAAAACGATCTTCTCCCAGGACTCGCGATCCACATAGACCGGCTGGGAGAGGGGATGACAGTGCAAGATGAATTTCAGTCCCGCCCGTTCGATTGCCGATCGAAAGACGCCGGCGAGATCAGCGGTCAATTGCGCGAGGTCTGTCGCCTCATAGCTGGCCTCGAAACGGCCCATTTCGATGCGCGAGAAGTCGAGCAGGGTATTCACCAGCTTCAGCAGGCGCAAAGAATTCCGGTGGGCGATGTCCAACCGCTTTTGCTGGGCAGGGGAAAGCTGGTCCGCCTCGGCCAGCATATCTTCCAGCGGGCCCAGCATCAGAGTGAGCGGGGTCCGGAATTCATGGCTGACATTGCCGAAAAACAGCGTTTTCGCCCGATCGATCTCGGCTAATGCTTCCGCCCGCTTCTTCTCCTCTTCGTAAGCCCGCGCATTGGCAATGCTGGCGGCGATCTGCCCGGCCGCCACATTCAGGAAGCCCGTGTAACTCACGTCCAGGGGGCGATAAGGATTTAATCCGCTAATCAGGACCCCGGCGGGGCTTCCCTGGGTCTGGCTGGCAATGGGCAGCAGCAAGGCCCGCGAGGCGGAGATATCCCAGGCTCCTGTAGGCATGGAAGAGAACTGGGCACTGAGTTCTTCCACCAGCTGTGAGTCCTTACCGCCTGCCAGTCCGGCAAGAGGCCAGACTGGTAGCGGATCGGAGAGGTCGAGAGTCTCTGGTGCGGCGGGATGGCCTGCAGGCAGCCCGCTCAGGCCGCCCAGCCGGGCCTGGCGGCCGTCTGCAGAAAAGAAATAGGTAAGGCTGAAGGGCAGATCTTGCGGATTTTCTCCCAGAACGCGGGCCACGGAGCCAATAACGTCGTCTTCCGTGATGGTTTTGTTCAATTCCGCGGCGAGTGACCGCAGCGTGCTCAGCCGCCGCTCGCCAATCACCCGGTCGGTTTCTTCCGTGACCACGCACAGGTGTCCGGCAATTTTGCCGCTGTCATCCGATAGGGGGCTATAGGAGAAGGTGTGATAAGTTTCCTCGCGATAGCCGCTGCGTTCCAGAAATAACAGCAGAGCATCGTCCCAGGTCGATTGCCCGGTGGCCAGGACCTGGCGGATGCGCGGGCCAATGTCCCCCCAAATCTCCTCCCAGACGAGGTGCGACGGTTTGCCCAGGGCCCAGGGGTGCTTCTTACCGAGCGTCATCTTGGCATAGGCGTCGTTGTAGAGAAAGGTCAGCTCCGATCCCCAACTCATCCACATGGGAAAGCGGGACCGCAGCATGGTCCGGACCACAGTCTTAAGGCTTTGCGGCCAACTCCCCATGGGCCCCAGCGGGGTCTCTTCCCAGGCGAACCCGTCGACCAGCTTGCCCAGCGTGCCTTCCGGCAGGGGAGTCTCCGCTGGCAAAGCTTCCTCGCCGTACCCCTTCCCGGGGTGGGGCTCGTCCTGGACAAAGAGTTGGCTGATGGATGGAATCAGATCTCGCGCCAGATCGGACTTAGTGACTGCGCCTCTGGCTCCTACTGTGCGGGCCTGCTCGCGAGCGATGGCGGCATCGTTTTGCGTGACCAAAATTACATGGCAAGCGGGGGCTTCGCGCAAAATGCAGCGGGTGGCTTCCAATCCCCCCATGCGCGGCATGTTGATGTCCATGAGTACGACATCGGGGCGGAGTTGGCGAACTTTCTCGATCGCCTCCATGCCGTCTCCGGCCTCGCCGCAAACCAAAACCGTAGGATGAGATTCCAGGAAGGAACGGGCCGCCTGGCGAAACAGCTCGTGGTCATCCACAATCAGAACTTGTACCCTTGGCATCGCTTCGTGCATCTCCCAATTGGCACGTTGGTCCGCATCCAGCGGGGAAGGATGCTTCATCGTAGGCGAAAGTGGGTAAATCTCCTTACCCACCCAGCGAACAGGGGCAGACACTACATAGCATTCAATCAGCATGCCTGACCTGTACAAAGGAAGGGAATACAGGACTTTGTGTAGATCGGGCCGCACGTTCGGACGGGGCGGAGCGTTTCCTCCAGGCCGCGATCCACAAGACTTTCCGGGCAATTACATCAACTTCGCGGAGACTTATCAGGATTGCCTGGTATTGGTCATGTCTCCGGTCGCGCTTACGATGCATCCAGCAGCTAGATAGCTAGATATATGGGTTGGCCAGATCAAGCGCCCGGGGCGTCTTCGGACTTCCCCAAGAGGAGATCACCATGGACGTAGCGCAACTGCAGGGTCTTTATAGGACGGCTTTGTTGAAGCTCAAGAGCGAGGCAAGTGGGCCCGGGGAGGCCGAATCGGAAGATGTGAAGCGGCAGACCCCGATTTTTCAACGTCGTCCCCAACAAGACCCCGCCGACGAAGCCGCCCGGGCCTTGCGCTCCCTCTGGAAGCTTCCCACCGCTTTGTCTTTGTCAGGCCTAAACCCTGCCATGCCAAGGAGGATCAAACATGCCCACGAGTAAAAAATCGGGTGGTAGAAAATATGGAAAAGCGGCCGCCAAACGAGTGGCCAGCGCCATGAAAAGACGGAAAAAAGGAACGCTGAGTTCGGGCCCGGGCGGCAAAGGCGGAAAGGTCAAAAGCCGTAAACAGGCGATTGCCATCGGCCTCTCCGAGGCCAGAAAAAAGGGTGCGAAGGTGCCCAAGAAAAAATCCAGTTAGCGGCCTCGCACGCCAAGAACCCGGAGCGCCTGGCCGCGTCCCGGATCAGGGCGTCAGATCGGATTGCTGCCCGTCACCTGGACGATATTGTTCCGCACGGCGTACAAGACCAATTCGCTGACGGAATGAATGCCGAGCTTGCGCATGATATTGCTGCGATGCGTTTCCGCGGTCTTTACACTCAGGTTGAGATGGGTGGCCACTTCCTTGGTGGACTTCCCTTCGGCCACCAGTTGCACCACCTCGCGTTCCCGGGGAGTCAGGCTGGGGACCCGCTCCGCCACCGTCTCGGGGGCCCCATTTCTGGCCCGATAATTGGAGAGGACCATGTCCGCCACACGCGCGGTGAAATAAGTGCGATGGTTCTGCAGGGCTTCCACCGCGGTGACCAGGTCGCGGGCCGCATCCGATTTCAAGAGGAAGCCGCGCGCACCAGCCTCCAGGACTGCTCCTGCCATTTGGTCACTGTCCGTGACGGTTAGAACCAGAATGCGAACGTCAGGACTGTTCCGCAAAATTTGGCGCGTGGCCTCCAGCCCATTCAGCAGGGGCATGCCCACGTCCAGAATCGCCACGTCAGGGCGCAGTTCCTCCGTTTGCTTCACGGCTTGCGTACCATTGCTGCATTCCGCGCATACTTCCCAATCGCTGCGGTTGCTTAGAAGGGCCACGATGCCGCGGCGAACTATCTCATGATCGTCAGCGACCAAAATGCGTAGCTTGCTCATAGAATTTCCGTACCTGATCCCTGGGTTTTATTGGAGGTTAAGTGTAAGACTTCGAAACGCGAAAGATAGCCCTCTTTTTTATGCCGTGTTTGACCCCTGGACGCAATACGGTACTTACCTTAGTTTTTCGCCCAGAGGAGAGGACTTCCGTGCCCCTAATCCCCTGCCCATTTAGGACTTGCGGGGAATCGACGCGCCTACAGGAAAACCTGTACTTGCGGACCTCGACGCTGGTCCCTTTTGCTGCCATAGGGCGGGGCGGCATGGGGAAGCTGCCGTGCAGGCGGCCCTTCTTGTTCTTGCTATGATGCATGTTTGCTCTCCTGGAGCCTGGCGAGACTTGGGAGGTCCATGAAAAAGATCATCTGCCTGCTTTGTCTGGCCCTGTTTTCGGGAACCGCGGCCGCCGCCACCCGCCATTACTACATCGCGGCGGAAAATGTCGTCTGGGACTATGCCCCCAGCGGCATGGACCTAACCCATGGCGGCCCCATTCCGTTGCCCTGGGTCACCCAGACCAGCTGGAACAAGAGCCGCTTCATTGAATACACGGATGCCACTTTTTCGGTGCGGAAACCGCAACCGGAGTGGCTGGGCATCCTGGGACCGGTGATCCGGGGTGAGGTAGGGGACGAGATCATCGTGGAATTTCTCAATCGCACGCATGCCGAACACAGTATTCATCCCCACGGCTTGCGCTATGACAAGGCCAATGAGGGGGCGCATTATGTTCCCAGCGGGCGGGGAGGCGAGGTGCCGCCCGGCGGCCGCTTCACCTATCACTGGTTTGCCGATGAGGGAAGCGGCCCGGGGAAGAACGATCCCAGCTCCCTCGTCTGGTGGTACCATCCCCACACCGATGCCCCGGTTGAAATCAATGCCGGCCTTCTGGGTCCCATCGTCATCACCGCCAAAGGCAAAGCGCGTCCGGACGGAAGTCCCAAAGATGTGGACCGCGAATTCGTCACCATGTTCATGATCTTTGACGAATTGAAAGGGAAGGATGCCGGCCTTTTTCACTCCATCAATGGCTACATCTTCGGCAATTTGCCGGGACTTTTGATGAAACGCGGCGAGCGCGTGCGCTGGTACCTGCTGGGAATGGGCAACGAGAAGGACCTGCATACGCCGCATTGGCACGGCAAGACGGTCGACTACGTGGGCCGCCATACCGACGTGGTCGAGCTGCTGCCCGCTACTATGGCTGTGGCGGACATGGTCGCCGACAACCCTGGTTCCTGGATGTACCACTGCCATGTTTCCGATCACATGGAAGCCGGCATGATGGCGATCTATACCATCTATGAGCCGCTTCCCGTTTGTCAGGCCCCGGTTAAATTTGTGAGCGCCGATTTCTGGAAGACGCCGGGCAAGTTTCGCGTCACCGTGCGAAATACGAGCTCGAAAACCATTACCAAATTGACCGCGAGCTATGACCACCTGATGCCTCCCCTGTACCGGCGACGGCCTTTTGCGGATGAGTGGACCTGGGACAAACCGATCCCGCCGGGGCAGGAAGAGACCTTTGAGATGCCGGGCTATCTGCCAGGCCTGGAGCAGAAGATCTTAGGTTGGGTCTTGTTTCCTCGCCTGGTTCAGTACGCGGACGGCACTACCTGGCAGGCCCCAGTGCAGGACAAAGCGGAGGCCTGTTTCGATGTCTTCTGGCGAGACGCGCAGCATCCGCCCCTGCCGGTCTTGCCTCCGGTCCAGGTGGAAATGACGGATGACTAATGTTTGAGAAGCTCGTCCTCCTGCTTAGGGAAGCAGGCCGTACACAGCCACACTCTTATCGTAAGTAGCCAGGACTTTTCCGTCGACCACCACGGGCGTTGCGAAACCAATGCCCGTCCCCATCTGGTCTCGTTGTGCGTTCATATTGCTGTTCCACAACTCCGTGGAAACCATGGTGGCGTCATAGGCGTGTAAGACTGCCCGCCCCTGCGTGGTTTTTTCGTAAGCCCACACAATCCCATTTTGGTTCCCGTTGGCCGAGACCACCGTGTTGCCGCCCCGTAGCCCGGATGCGCTGGGAGACTGGGCCAAGGGCGTGGGATTGAGTAGCCCATTTTCAAAGCGATACTGTTTCAGGGGCAAAGTCGAAGCCTGGGCATAGATAAACCCATTCCAGTAAGAGACGTTTCCATAAAGCCGGTTCCAGTCGGGGCCTTCGGCGGCATCGGCGATCTGGGTCGTGCAGGAGTGTTCGCCGATCATGAACTCCTGCGGGATCTGGTCGTCCGCCGAAGCGTTGTATTGGCCCAGGGTGTCGGTATTCACCAGAAAGAAGCGGCCTTCCTTGCTGATGGAGGCCGCCATTTTGGTCCCGTTCGTAAAATCCGTGGGCAGCAAAGCCACCCCGCCGGAGCCGATTTCCAGGTCCGCTTCATCAATGCAGGCCTGGTTGAAGGGGGTGAACCAGTCGACGATCTGGAAGCTGCTGCCGTTCAGCCGCAGCTTGAGCAGGGTATCGCCATAATTGGCGCCGCCCTGGTCAGCATTGAAGCTTCCGTCGGCCGAAGTCAGATAGATATTGCCGTTGCCATCGATCGCCGGGGCCGCTCCACCTTGCCAGAACGCGCCGCCGCCGCCATGGTCTGACGGGCCGTTGACGGGATCATTCGCTTGGTACTGGGTCGTCGGATTGAATACCGCCTTTTGTTGCAGCGTGGCGGGATCGTAGGCCATGAGCCAGCCGTGATATTTTCCGTAGTCGGAAAATGAGCCCCAGGCGACCAACAGGGTCCCTGCAACCTTAGTCAGACCGGCGCGCTGATTTTGCACCGAAGGGTCGAAGGCAATCTGTCCATTCGCGCTCCCCACCCCGTCGCCGGGCACGCTGGCCTGCACCTGCACACTGCCGGGACCAAAGTCGTTCCCGTTGCGAATGTCGATGGCGCGTAGCCACTGTTCCGCCGTGCCGTTGCGGGAAAGGGTGGTCACAAAATAGAGGGCCCCGGTAGCAGAATCGATCAGCGGGGTCCCGGTGATCCCGACTTCTCCCCCCAGGGTGGTCCGCCCGCCGAAGTCGTCCGCCAGAGGGGTGACGCCATTGGCGAGATAATGCCGCTCCCACAGCGGACCCGCCGAAACCTGGTCTGCGTCCAGGGCATAAATACTGTCGTGCTCGGTGGCGAGAATGATGAGGTTATGGGTGCCTGCGGTGCCCATATCGACATTGCGCACATACAAGGGCTGGGCCATCAGCAGCCCATCGGCCTGAAACTCGCCAAGTTTCCCAAATGATTCGCTGCGCACGTTGCTGGGCGTCAGGCTGGTCTCCTGCGAATAAAGGCCCTTGGCTGTGGTGTCCCCCTTCCACATGAGGACCCCAGAGAAACTTGCTGCAGGCGGAGGATTGCCCCCGCCGTTGCCTCCCGGATCGGCGTGCGAGCTTCCGCCGCCACAACTCAAGGCCGCAATGGTGCCAAGCAAAATGAGGGGCGTCGTAAACGGGAGAGAGCGAACTTTCTGGAAAAAACTTGCCATCTGGTATCCGATGAATTGAATTTGTTCGACGTCGTGTTAGCGTGCTGCTCCCTGCAGAACGGCCAGAACCTGTTGTGCCGCCGACTGGCCGCTGGCGATCGCACCCTGCACCGTTCCGTTGTTTCCGCTGGTATCGACGGCCTCGCCGGCAAAAAACAGAGTGCTTTCCACGGGGCGGGCCAGCTCTTCAATTGCCGGTCTCGCGTCCACCGCTCCATAGCTGTAGGCCCCGCGCGAGAACGGATCGCTTTGCCAATCGTAGGAATAGGCTTGGCGAAGGTTCGCGGCCAGCTTTTCTTCAGAGACCTGCAACAGGCGAGAAAGGGTCTCGACCGCCCGTTGCGCCACTTCGCTGCTGGAATGGCCGGCCAGCTCCTGTGCGCTCTGCCAGGGGGCCCATCCCGTGAGAATGGGACCCGGCTGGGGATGCAGGGTCCACCATGTCGGGAAGAGGGCCCCGGGAGACAAGAGAAAGCGCATTTTCCCCAGGCCTGCGGTCCCTGGAAGGCCCTCCCAGAAGCGCTGAGCAAAGACCAGCGTGATACGACGGGCCATTCCCATCTCCAGCTTGCCGAAGGCCCACTTTTTCTCGTCCGGCAGTTCCGGCGCGAAGCGCACCGTGCCGATGCCGTCGGGCGATTGCAGCACTCCCAGCGGCAGGGTGATGACCACGGCCCGGGCGTCGAAGAGCAAGGATTCTCCCAACCGAAAAGCGGCGATCTGTACTTCTCCGGCTTTCCAGCGCACGGAGCTCACCACCGTGTCGGTGGCCACCACTGCGCGGGCCCGATCCAGCCGCTGGGCGAAAATCTCGATCAATTCGCGGTAGCCCCCACGCAGCCGAAAAGTGCGGTCGCCTTCCATCGCGTCCTCGGCCCTTTGCTCCTTGACCAGCCACTGCACGCCTACTTTGGCCGGATCGGCGGCATGGAAGCCGCTCACGTAGGCGAGCGCCCGTCTGCGCAATTCCAGTTGCTGAGGGGAAGCCCCGTTCTCGGGAAATTGGCGGTCCAGAAACTCCAGGAAAGGTTCGTCCGCGCCATTGCTCTCCATGTTCTGCAATAGCCGCTGCACGTCTTCAAAAAATCGGCAACGCGAGAGTCGCCCGTCCTGCGCGCACCAGGTGTCGCCTACTGCTTCATAAATGCTGTCCGGCTTCTCCCGGAACAGCTCCCGGATCTCCCGCGGACGGCCATGGATGAATTCCGCTCCCATTTCGATAGGAAGACCGGTGGTGTGGTCCTGCTCGGTGAAGATCCTGCCCCCGACGCGGTTTCTTGCCTCAAGCAGAATCACCGACAAGCCCGCTTCCGTCAGTTCCTGGCAGGCGGCCAGTCCTGCTGCCCCGGCCCCGATCACCGCAATGTCGAACGATCTGGACATACCTCGCCTCTCCACCGGCGTGCCTCGGCAGCGAAACTCGGGTTTCGATGTCAGCGGAAGGGAAAGGGTGGGGCAATATCTCCACTTTCGTTTTCGGAATAACAGGTTTCCATCCCTAGCCCGGCAAATGGCATCCATATCCCCTGCGACAAGAAGGATGTAGGCGTAGCCAAGAACCAGAACGGGTGCGGAAGCGTTTCCCCACCCGAGGCGGGGCCGGCATGGCGAAAAAGAAAACGAAAAAAGCGAAAAAGAGATGGGTCGCTGGAGTCAAAACCGACTCCACCAAGCCCCCGGCGGGACTGTTTACTAAAAAGGCTGCGCTCATCGCCAGAACGCTGGCGTCGAAACGGGTTTCTCCGAAGGGGCTCGCTTCCGGAATGCGAATGCTGAATTACTACATCAATCGCGCCGGACAAAATCTCAGTGCTACCCGCAAAGCCGAACTGCAGCGGGCCAAAAGGCTGCTATCCCAAAAGATCGCTAAAGCCAAGGTAGCCTAGGCCGTCCAGCATCTGGAATCCTGCTGCCTTAGGGCACACTTTCGGCCACTGTCCATTTCCTGATCTCCGTAGTTCTATGTACTTCTGATCTAAGGGGAGCGCTTCAATTTTGTTGTTCCTGATGGGCCCGGTTCGTAGAATCGCAGCCATCAAGGAACAAGCTGCGTTCATTTGCGCCACCTTGAGCCCAACCCCATGTAGATTTGGAGAATTTGATGCAGAAGTGTGTCTACCGTGTTGTTGTTGCCGTGCTATTCGCCTTCTCGGGCGCATACGCATTTGGCGGTGTCAGTGTGAGCAGCCCCGGAAGCGGGGCCTCGGTGCAAAACCCCGTCCGTTTCGTGGCCACAGCCTCATCCAGTTGCTCAAAAGGCGTAGCGGCCATGGGTATTTACGACAATAATCAGTTGCTCACAGTGGTCAACGGCTCCCGCATGGATACGAACGTCTATCTGGCGGCCGGCGCCCACAACAATACGGTTGTCCAATCCTGGGACCATTGCGGAAACGCCGCCAAGGTCAAAGTCTCCCTCAAAGTGACATCCAAGACCTTTTACAACATCGAAGAAGCCAAGGGCTGGCTTGGCTATGGCGAGCTCCCCCCGATTTATGACATCTGCACCGACTGCCGGCCGCTGGTGGAATGGGGCATGAAACAGGGAATCACTTCTCCCCGTTTGAGCGGGACCTCCACCCGTTTCGACCTGGGGGGCACGCTTCCATACTCGGACGCTCTGTGGGTCAACCATCTCATCGGAGACGGCACGACCCAAAATATGCTGGACGGCAACGAGTCGATCAGTAGTGGCATCAAGAATTTCGTATACGACGTCTATTTCTACTCCGATAATTTGGGCGCCGGCCACGCATTGGAATTTGATTTAGGGCAATATGTCGGCGGACGAGGCTTCTTGTTCGGCACCATGTGCCGTACCGAAGCCAACCTGCAATGGGCCATTTGGGACAACCCGAACGCCCGGTGGGTCGATACCGGCATCAAGTGTAATGCCGTCAATAAACAGTGGAACCACCTCGTCTGGCGTTTTCAACGCACTGCGGACGACCAGCTGCTTTATAAGTCGGTCACTTTAAACGGAGTCACCACCAACCTGAATTGGTACAACAAGTCGATCAAGAGCAACTGGCACGGCATCGTGGTCAACTATCAGATGGACGGCAACAAAGTGCAGAAGGATTACAGCGTCTATTTGGACCAGTTCCATATCACCTACTATTGAATTGGAACTTAAATCCGGAAATATAAAGGGAGCGACAAGGTCGCTCCCTTTTTCATGCTGGACTTTCTCGAGCTACCAAATGCCTTTATCGCTTCCTGTCATTTTCAGTCCCAGCGTGGCGGCGGCCGCCAGGGGGGGCAGCAGGCTCAGCCGCAGCGTTTCCGGAACTTCTCCCTGCCGGGCCAGGGTCGTAAGTTCGGAAGCATAAAGCGCCACCGACTCCATGAAAATGGGCACGCGCAGGAAGTCCTTGCCCACCGTGAGCTTCTCTCCTCCGAAGCATGCCGTCTCCGTCACCCGGCGGGGGAGGGAGAGCGGCCACCCGCGATAGCGCGCCGCATAGTCGGAAACGATCTGTAGATAGGTGGCGACGCCTTTCCAAATGCCACCGGCCTGGCTGGTATCTTCCAGGAATCCGTAGTCCATGGTGTCCCTCTCGACCATGCGGGCGGAATCCAGCATGTCGCACAAGCGGAAATAGAAGTGCCGGTACATGCGCTGGAGCGTCGAGATCATAAGGCGATGCTCGGGCGCCGGAACGCTGAAGCGGTGTCCGCCGCGCTCGACCATGACGGCGCGTTCCGGGAGCGCGTCGGCCCAGTCGACGTGCTCGCCGGTTTGCCCGAGTCGTCCCACATGGACTTCCACCAGTTCGGGCAATCCCGGAATGACAAAGTTCCACTTCCCGGCAAGCCGGTCGCCCCAACTGCGCGGGGCCACCCTCGCGTGAAAGCGATGGGTGAAAATGTGCTGCACTTCTCTGGGCGAGGCATTGCTGTAAAGATCGAGGTCGCTGCCCAGGTCCGGCCAGTGATCGAGGGATTTGATGACCGTGACGTCGCATCCCTGGGCGGCGAATTCGCCGCAAATTTCACTTAGAAACACCAGCGCATTCGAAATGCGTTTCTGCTCGGCCGCGACGACCTCGGCGGCCCATTCCATCAGGCAGAGGTTCTCTGCGGCCCGCGTCTTGGGCAACGCGCTCAATGCCCGCACCACGACATGGTGCTTGTTGGCGAGCTGGGCGCATGATTTCATGTCCGCTACCGGTAGCAGAGCGGAACTATCGGAGGAGAACAGGAGCTGAGACAGGAATGCGATATGTTCCGGGGTGGCTGACGACATAGAGGTCCTCAAATCGGAAGTTGCCTAGTTCTTGCAATCGTTCATAGGACTGCGTTCCACGGCGGTCCCTTCTTCGTAGTCATTCCAGGTTTCGATGATGAGGAAGGGAACGGGGTTGGGCCCAGAAAATTCCTGGCCCATCTGGATGGTTTCATCGAGGGTTTTGCCACAGCGCGAACCCATGCGCCGGTTCAAGCCCCACTTGGCCCTGGCGTCGTCGAATCCGGGCCATGCGCCCGCTACGGCGATCTTGTCCGGATACTTGTCCTTCATCTTTCTATAAAAGTCCTGCAGATGTTCTTTGCCCCAGTCGCTGCCGTCCGATTTCCACCCTTTCGGCCCGGGATGGACCCACACGTAAAAGCCATCGAAGGCGGAGGCATATTGGGAAGAATCGTCCTTATAGAGAAGGATGGGTTCCTTGGCCCAGCCTTTGACATGCTGGCGGACACGATTCCAGTCCGTGCGCCCGCTTTTGGGAAAGATAAAGATGACGGGACGCCCGTCATAGGTCAGATAGCTGTCGCGATAGCGGGCCTCGGGACCAAAATAGGCCGTGTTGGCCCGGTCAAATTGCTCGATGGTGTCGTCGGTGCTGCCCTCCGGATCATTGCTTTCGTTAAACAGCAGGGCCACCTGGAAGTGCTTTTCACTGGCTATCTGCTGCATGAGGGCAAAACTCTGGTCGGTGTAGGCATGACGAGATCCGTTCCAATCGACCACGAACCCTGCTATCCCCATTTGGACCGCTTCGTCAATCTGCCGCCGCAGCACCTGCTTGTCCTGGCTGGAATAACCCACATCGATATGGCTCTTGTCACCAAACCATGGCATGTAGGCGGCCAGGATCTTGGGGGCCGGCCCCGAACGTTCGTGCTTGCGTAGCAGGGTCGCAAGATCAGCGCTTTGGGCCGCCCATACGGCGATCGATACGATGGTGAATCCGACCAGAAGTTTGATAAAACGCGCACGCACGGTTGGTTTCCTCACTGGGCAGGTACTGCCTGTATTTGCCGGACCACCCAGCGGTCGGCGCCCGGCGTCATCAGAACGATATAGCGCACGACGATATGTTCGTCGTGCACGACTTGGTCATCGCTCAACACACGAAACTGATAGTCGGCTGTGTCCTGCAACTGCAGGATGTCGCCTTCCGGTGCGTAGAAGAGCGCTTCCAGGCTGTGGGCCTGGTTCAGGTAGCGGGTGCGCATGCCATTTTTTTGCTGGTTTTTAAGTCCTTGCGACAAGGATTCACGGGCCGCTCCCACAAAATACGGGCCCAGAAGATCGGGCCGGCTCTGCTTCGAGGCCTCCGCCAAAGCCCGCCAGGCTTCCCCATAGTCGCGCACCACACTGCGCGCGGTTTGTTCTTCCATGGGGCGGGGGCCCGCGGCTGTAGAAACAAACTTTACCGCCGGAGTCTCCTGCGCAGCGGCACTGCCGAGCAGGCAGCACATCGCCAGGGCCGGAACGGTCCATCTCCGCAGCCAGTCTAGGACGTTCATGGTTTCACACTCATCCGCAATTCATTCCCCATCACTACTCCGGAGGCCGCGGTGATGACGACATTTCCTGACGAAGCCAGCAGTGCGCGAGCCACTCCGTGCTTCACGGGAGCATCCACCGTGCTGATGCCGTCCGCGCCGTTGGCCGTGAAGGTCACGATGGTGCCGTCCGGTATGGCATTTCCGGAACAATCATGAATGGGCTCGGTTTCGACTGCTACGCCCTTCGGGGCGGGCGTGGCGCGAATCTGCAGGCGGCAGGGATCGGAGGCGACGAGTTGCAGGGCGCGCCGCGCGCTGACCGTTCCGGCAGAAGCCGTCAATTGCGCTGCCCCGGCCTTGGAACCGGAGGCGGCCCGAAACCAGGCGATTCCCCTGCGGCTCGGGGCCGACGCCGAATACAGCTTGCTTCCTCCCGCGACGATGCTGAAATCCACGTTGACCGGGTCCTGGACCAGGTTATGAAACTTGTCGAAGGGCAAAGCCACGCCGCTGATGGCCCCCTCGCGCCCTATCCATGCCCGCGAAGGATGGACGACAAAACTCAAGCTCGCCGGAGCTGCGGGGGTGACGAAGAAAGCCTGGCTCCGGCACGAGCCCGCACAGAGTATGGCGACATAACGTCCCGCGATGCTAAGGTCCTGCCCACTCAGGCGAATCGGCTGCCCCAGGGAGAGCTTTCGCTTTGCCACGTGGGCCGCCGATGCCAGATAAAACGTGGCCTCGCCGGTGCCGGGCGCGGGAATCGAAATTTCGGCGCCGGCGATGACAGTTGGAGAAATCCCCAGCCCGGTTTGTTGGCCGGAGCACAACGCCGCCAGAGCGATAGCGGTCAACGTGGCCAGCAATGGGGAGCGGTGCATTCTACGATCCTCCCAGGCTGTACTGGTTGACCACCACGCGATAGTTGCGCGCGTTGTTGGCGATTCGCTCCGGAACTCGCACACGGAAGGGCTCCGGCGATTGCGGTAGCAGGGCGCGATCGATGTATCCGTCCGCCACCCAAATCACCCGGCCCCCATCGTCATAGAAGGTGGCAATGATGTGCGGAATGTTCACCACCTGGCCGCTCTGGTTGAGCAACTGGCCTTGCAGGGCTTTGGCCCCAGCCCCGTCGTCCCCGATGGCCTGATTGGAGACTTCAATCACCGGGTCGGCTGCCGCGCCAATCAGGCTGGTCTTCACATCCATTTGCACACTCTTGATCTTGGCGAGTTCCACCTCGGGGAAGTCGATCCGGTAAGGCGTCACTTGTTTGGGCAGCAGGACGTGCAGCACCTTGTCAAAGCTGCTTTCGTTTCCCAAAACTTGGCCGTCTGGCCCGACCAGAGTAGCGTTGACGTTGACAAAAGCGGGAATGGAGTCCTCGTTGATGGCCTCTCCTATTACCACCGAACCTCCCTCGTAGCTCACGGCATTCATGGAGACGATGCGCACGCGAGGTCCATCAACATTGCGGTTGCCCCACTCATCCCCGGAGCCGCCCGTCACCAGGTCCCAGCGCATAAAGGTGAGGGGAATGACTTGTGGAGGCGGATCAGGAAAGTGGGGTTGCGGCCAAACCACCTTCCAGGCATTGCCCTCGCGGACCACTTTTAGGTCTCGCGCATCGTCGAGCGCGCCTACGGGGGTGGCCCAGTGCATTGTGGCGCGGACCTCGGCATCAGAATCCGTGGCCCGCAGGGGATTGAGGTCCCAGCCGGTCAATCCGGAAAATGTGCGCAGCGCCCCGTGCGTGCCGGAAAGATCGCGGATGAAGGACGCTTGGTCCACGTTGCTGGAGCCAGCCACCTGAGCATAGGCGCCGTCCCAGTCATGGCGTTGCACGTTGCGCAGCAGGCTGGCAATGGCCGCTTGCGGCGCGCCCGCGCCGGCGGCGTCAACGGCGTCCCGGCTTTCGCGATTCTGTCCCCACAACACTCCCGGTTGTCCCAGGCCCGCCACGATAAGAGCAGCGGTGACTCCTAGCAAGAGAAGTGATATCCAGAGTCTCATCGCGATCCTTCCGCAGCGTAGTGTTCCCGGCGAGTGGCCAACACGGGCAATTCCTCGTCGGCCGGATCGCGTTGGGGTAGCAGCACCAGCAAGAGGATCGCTAGAAAGCTGCTGCCGATCGGCAAAATGCCCCACCATAGCCCCTGCCAGGGTGGAGGTACCGCGTCGGACGCGATCTTATGCGCGGGCGGCACATCGTTCTTGGTCCACGTGCTGATCTGGCCATTGCCGTAGGTTTCGATTCTTTGCCAGCCGGTAAATGTGAGCAGCGGCTCGTAATAAGAGTCGTGTACGAAGATGAATTTCAATCCGTAACGATTGGCGTGTTTCAGCATGGCCCGCAGAGACTGCATCCCGGCGCTGCCGTAGAACTTCGAATTGGTGAGCTGGGCCGATCCAAACTCGGTCATCTCCGGAAGCAGGCGGGCCGAATTGTAGTCCCCGTCCACACTGCCGGCGTTGCTATAAGCCCCCACTCGGCCCAGGGAATTGCCGAAGCCCAGCGTCAGATAGCGGTATCCGTCGTGACCGTCCCGGTTAAGAAAGTCCACGACCGGCTTCACATCGAGGGCAGAGGGTGGACGATAAGGATTCCAGTTCAGCCATGCCAAGGCCAATGCCAGGCTGCCAATCGCCGCCAGCGACAAGCCGGTAGCGGCCAAGTTCTGAAAGCGGTCCAGCAGAGTGACTGCCAACAGCGCCACCAACGGCATGGCCATCATGCAGGCCCACAAGGTAAAGCGCTCGAAGGTCAAAACCTCGTAGGCTCGCCCCAACAGCCAGCGCGGCAGGGGAGTCGTCCCCCCCAGGGACAGAAGAAAGGTCAGCCAGAATCCGAAAAGCAAGGGACGCAGGCTTCGTATCCTGGCCGCCGCTGGCACCAGGAAAGGCAGGGCCAGAATCAATGCCCCATAAGGCACTACAAAGTAATTCATGCCCGTCGTCAAATTGAGCAGGTAGTTGGTCCGGCTGTCATGCGGAATGGGCATCTGCCGAATGGGATGCTGAAGAATCGCCAGCCAATAGGGCAGCAGGACCAGGGCGATTCCTCCACCGGCCAGCACGCCGAATCCAGCGGCCCGTCGCAGCACCTGGCCGCGAGACACTTCAGGAAAGTGCTCTTCGACTTCGATGCAGGCGCGCCACACCACGGGGATCGCAAACAATACGGCGCCGAAAATCAAGGTCACGTGGTGGGCGGAGGCGGCCGCCAGACTCACGGCCAAGCCTTTGCAAAAGGACCGCAGGCGTCCCTGCACCAGCCACTCATAAAAATAGGGCAGGGCATTGAGAAACAGGGCCGTCGATGTCACCGTCGCCAACTGTCCAGCCTGGTAAACCAGAAACGCCAGAGAGCCCACAAAGACCGAGCCCAGCGCGGCATAACTCGCAGTCCGTTCCTCCACCCAAATCTTGCTGAAGCGATAGACGCCCACCGGGAGCAAAACTACCGCCAGCAATTGCACCAGCATATAAGCGGTTTCGAGCGATACCACGTGGGAAAACATCGCGATCCACTGATGGGTCAGCGGAGGATAGGTGGTCTGGGAGAAACCGGCAAACCACTTCTCATTCCAGGGATCGAACCAATGATGAGAGTAATGCGAGGCGAAAAACATGTGCACATTGGCATCGTAGGAATTTGCCGGCAGTTGCATCAAAAGCAGTGGCCCGTGGATCGCCAAAGTAATCAGCAGGATGGACTGAAGGGAAACCGATCGATAGCTTGGGCCGCTTTGCGTCACAACGTCCTCCCTCGTTTAGTGGACTTCGATTGCAGAGGAATCCCTAAGGGTTGGTGGGGAATGCGCAATCTTTTTTCCTAACAGCCCCGTACGGGTCTACCTGCATCTGAATCCCCCTACAGGGAAGTGTGGAACGCGAGTGCTTGAAATGTGGACTGATATGGCAACGGGGGCGCGGTGAGAGCGGCGGCTTGGAAAGCCAGAGTTTTGACCATCACGGTGCTGACGAGTCTGGCGGCGGCGCAGACCTTCGATGTCGGTGGCCAGGGGAAGTCCCCCAGGCCCCAGCAGGGGGCCTCCCCCGACTTTGCCTGGGGAGCCGGCATTGCAGTGGCCCGCCAGGTCCGCGCCGCCCAGGACGCTCTGGCGCAGAATGATTACGCGGCGGCCGCTTCGCACGCCGAGCAAGCCACCAAGGCAGCCCCCCAGGATCCGGAACTTTGGTTTCTGCTGGGATACGCCGCCCGCCTCGCCAATCGCTATCAGGTTTCGGTCGACGCCTATCAGCAAGGATTGCATCTCCGTCCTTCTTCGATACGAGGGCTGGGAGGATTGGCGCAGACTTACATCAAGCTGGGGCGTGATGCGGAAGCGCGCGGTCTACTGAACAAAGTTATTCAGGCGAATCCGCAGGACGCCGACAGCCTCGCCCTGGCTGGCGAGCTTTTCCTTGACTCCGATCCCGCTCGCGCCCTCGAATTGTTGCGGCGGGCCGAATCGCTTCGGGCTTCTGCCCATACCGAACTACTCATCGCCCGTGCCTATCTCTATCTTCACCAGCCGGAGGAGGCGCGCAGCTTTCTCAACCGAGCTCGCAACCGCGCTCCCCAGGACCCCGATGTTCTGCGTGCGATTGCGGGCCAGTACCGGGAAGCCGGACATTACAACGAGGCCATCGCCGCTCTGCGGGCGGTCCCGGCCAAGACGCCCGATGTCCTGGCGGAACTGGCCTACACTTATGAACTTTCCGGAGATAAACCACGGGCCGCCGATACCTATGCCGCCGCCGCCAAAGCGAGTAAGGGGAATATTGCCCTGCAACTCAGCGCCGCTCAGGCCATGGCGAACCTGGGCCAGATGGATGCCGCTCGCAATTTTCTGGAACGGGCGCGCTCGCTGGATAGCAACCACTATCGCCTGCATGCCACTTCGGCGCAAATCGCGATTGTGGAAGAACGTATTTCCGATGCCGAACGCGAATACGAACTGGCCCTGCAGAACCTTCCCAAAAATCCTCCCGAAGGTCCGCTCTACCGCTTGCAGATGCGGCTCCATCTCTATGAATTGCAACAGCAGCAGGGAGAGCAAGACAAAGCGAAACAGCAGCTGGCACTGGCGGCCGGGGAGTTAAGGGAAATCCAGGTGCCGATTTCTCAGAAGCCAGAGTACTTGCGCCTGCGCGCCGCCGTGGAAACCCAGTCCGGAGACCTGCAAGCCGCTCATAAAGACCTGGAAGAAGCCTTGGCGCTGGCTCCCGGCGACATGAACTCGCTTGCGAACTATGCCACGCTGCAGTGGAAGCTGGGGCAGAAGGAAGCGGCGCGCCGCACCTTTGAGACAGTGTTGCAGAAAGACCCCAATCATCGTGCGGCCCTTACCTCGCTCGGTTTTCTCATGCGCGACATGGGAGATGCAAAGGCGGCGGAACAATATTTTCAGCGGGCGGCCAAGCTGTATCCGCAGGACCCTGCCTCCCACCTGGCCTTGGGCGATCTTTATTCGGCGGAACGAAATTACGCCCAAGCGGAGGCGAGCTATGCCGCCGCCTACCCGCTGGATCCTAAGAATCCTCTCGTCATTGCCGGCGCAACCAACGCTGCGCTCGAGGCCCATGATCTCGGCCTGGCGAAAGCCTGGCTCGATCGTTCCCACGGCGTCATGAATGATAATCCCGCGGTCATGCGGGAACGCCAGCGTTATCTAACCTGGAAGCAGCAGTATCAGGAGGCGGCCGATCTGGGGGCCAAAGTGCTGGAGAAGCTGCCCCGTGACCGGCAAGCGCCGGTCTACCTGGCTTATGACCTGTACTATCTGGGCCGATATCAGGAAGCGCTGGAGGTGGCCAACAAGTACGATGCCTTGCTGCCCAATAATCGGGATCTGGCGTTGATCGCAGGCTATGTGCATACCCGCAATGGCCGGCAGCAAGAGGCCCTGACGGATTTCACTCGCGCCATCGAGCGCGATCCCAGCATGGCCACCGGCTACGTGAACCGCGGATACGTGCTGAACACCCTGCGAGAGCCGGCCCGGGCGGCCGAAGATTTCCGGACTGCCTTGCGGCTGCAGAAAGATTCTGCCGAGGCCCATCTGGGGCTGGCCTACGCCTACCTGCAGCTGCGCCGTTCCCGCTCCGCCTTGGCGGAACTGAATTTAGCGCAAAAATCTCTGGGAGACAATCGCGCCTGGCATCTGGCCCGCGCCGAAGGCTATCGCCAGGAGCAGAACTTTCAGGCCGCCGAGAAGGAGTATCGCGTCGCGCTCAAAGAAGTACCTGACGATCTCACCACTCAACTGGCCTTGGCGGAAACGCTTTACCATCTACGCCGCTACCAGGATTCGATCGCTGCTTATAACGAAGGGCTGAAACTGACGCCCCAAGACCCAGGGATTTACGCGGCGCTGGCGCAAAACTACGCCAGGCTCGCTCAACCCGCGGAGGCGATGCGAAATATTCAGTTGGCCGAGGCCCGCGCCGGCGGCCGCGCCGATATTTTCATGATGACCGGCCACGCCCTCCTGACGATGGGGGACCGTGACGCCGCCATGAATCGCTTCTCCCGCGCCCTCGAAACCCAGAACAGCGTGGGCACACGGCTGGCCATCGGAGAGATTTTTGTGCGTGACCAGCAATGGGACGATGCCCGACGCCAAATCGCGCTGGCCTTCGCTGACGCCCGCACCGGCGAAGCCGCTCCCGTCACCTCCGCTGATTTTCTGCAGGCGGCCAATCTGTTTCTCGCCATGCATGATTTCGATCTGGCGGAAACCTATTTTGATAAGGCCCGCCGGGCAGGGGCAGACGAGCGATCGGTGGCCTTGGGTCTGGCCAACACTTATCTTGCCCAGGGAAATACACGCCAGGCCGAGGCTGCGCTCGCCGGCCTGGAAAAGTCTCCCGAATATCAGGGCGATTACGACTACTTGATGACTTCGGCCGCCGTGTATCGCCAGCGTCAGGACACCTTGCGCGCGCTTTCCGCCTTCGCCCAGGCCAGCACGCTGGCCAGCCGCGAGGATGAGGACGATCTGGCCCGTGCGCAATATGAAATGGCGGAGCAAGAGGGGCGGCAAATCACCCCGACCTTCAGCCTATCCTCCCAAGCCACCTTTTCTCCGCAGCTCGAGGACATCAACGTCTACACCCTCGATGCACGCATGTTGCGGGTGACGGACCCGGCGCAGCTGCCCACGCCGCGGCACTCTTTCCAGAGTATGGGGGCCGCTCCCTACCGGGTCCACCTCAACCATTGGCCCGTGATCTCGGGGTTCGTCGGGGAGAGCATGACTTCGGGGCGGATCTCGCTGCCCAGTATCAACTCGATTGAAGAGCGCCATACCTTCGACACCATTTTGAATGGCGGAATCGATCCGGTGCTGCGCGTAGGCTCCAGCGCGTTCCTGTTTCATGGCGGACTTCAGTTCACAGTCCGCCGCGATACCGTATCTTCGCGCGACATGGACCAGAACCTCTTCCGCCAGTTCCTCTATGTTTCCTCGACGCCGTTGTTCAATTGGGTGACCGTGCAGGCCAACGCCAGCCGCGAGACCGGTCCGTTTGTGGAGCAGGGGCTGCACTCCCGCGACCTCTCGGGAAGCCTGGAATTCACCGTGGGCCGGCCCTGGGGAAACACGGCTTTGATCGTGGGATATTCGGCCCGGGATCTGCTGTTTCGCCCGGCTATTCGCGAGTATTACACCACTTCGTCCTACGTCGGCGTGCAGCGGCATCTGGGCAAACGCTTCACCCTGGCAGTCCTGGGAGAATATCTCCGATCATGGCGTGTGGATGGCGACAACTTCGCCATCGCCCAGGCGATGCGGCCGGCAGTCCGCTTTGAGTACCGGCCCAGCCTGCGCTGGAGTGTGCAGGGTTCCTTCGCATTATCGCGCGGGCAGGGATTCCACGCCTACGACAATACTCTGAGCGAATTTCTGGTTTCTTATGTACGTCCCGTTCACCGCAATGTGCAAAGTGGTGGCGAGAGCGCGTCCGTGGCCTACCCCATGCGCTTTTCTTTCGGGCTGCAGCAGCAGACCTTTTACAACTTCTCCGGGAGCAACCGCACGGCGTTTCTTCCGGTGGTGCGCTTGAACTTGTTTTAGAAAGCGAATCCCTGTCTTGAAAATCCCTATGAGTCTGGGTCCATTGCAGAAACGCAAAAAGGGAATGAGTAGCAGCGCCAGACAAGCCTCTTCCGACGTGCAGTCCGTGGTCATGGCGGCTGCGCCCTCCGCCGCCCTGCGTTCCCGCTTGCTGAGCGGAAGCCTGGTCCTGCTCACCGCCTCCACTTTGACCGGGGTCATGAACCTGCTCTACAACCTGGTCGTGGCCCGCATGTTGGGGCCGGTGGGCTTCAGCCACGCCACGGCGGTCTACACCTTGCTCACGCTGATCTCGGCCATCACCTTGTCGTTTCAAGTGGTCTGCGCCAAGCTGGTGGCCAACCACGCGGCACATTCCGACAAGGCGGTCGTGTACTGGGGCCTGCACCGCAAGGCCTGGCGCTTGGGCCTGATCATGGCCCTGCTGATCGTGCTGGGAAGACGGGAAATCGCGGCCTATCTGAACCTGCCCAGCGCCAATCTGGTGTTGATCCTGGCGTTGGGGACGGCTTTCTATATCCCCCTGGGAGTGCGGCGCGGCGCGATCCAGGGCGCATATGCCTTTCGCAAATTCGGCTTCAATCTCCTATTAGAAGGCATCGTCCGCCTGGGAGGCGGCTGGGCCCTGATCTATGCCGGATGGCAGGTGCCGGGAGCGGTCTTCGCCGGCGTGGCCGGCGTCATCGCGGCTTACTTTGTCGCCACCCCCGGCCTCAAACTCACACCCGGGACCCGCGCCATCGCGACTTCGTTTCGCGAATCCCTGCAGGCCAGTATCTTTTTCGTGGGACAGGTGGTGATCAACAATTTCGACATTGTGCTGGCCAAGCACTTTTTCCCTCCCCGCGAGGCGGGACTGTATGCGGCCATCGCGCTGGTCGGGCGGCTGGTGAACATGTGCGCCTGGTCGGTGGTGAATGCCATGTTCCCCATGTCGGCCTCTTTGGAGGGGAAGGGCAGGCAGGGAAACTCGCTGTTGATCAGTTCGCTGCTCCTGGTGACCGGCATTTTGACCGTGCTCATCTTTGGCGTGTGGATGGTGCCGGACTTTTTTTGGAACACAGCCTTCGGCGTGCAATTCCAGATCTCGGCCTACGGTTCGGTCCAGTCGTTGCTCGTCCTATATGCCTTGACCACCGGTATTTACTCCTTGAGCGCGGTCATGATTGCCTACGAAATGTCGCGGAAGATCGCCCACACCAGCCTGGTGCAGCTGGCTTTCGGGGGCGCCCTGGTGCTGGGAATTTACCTCTACCACGACAGCTTGCAGCAAATGATCCTGGTGCAGTTGATGTTGATGTCGGCCTTGCTGGTCATCGTCGCGATCCCCGTCCTTTTCAATAGCGCCTCCTCCCTGCCGGCCGAGGCGGAGTCCTACGCCACTATCCGCCGCCTGCGTCCGGTGAGCGAAGAAGAAGTGATCGCGGAATTCCTCAAGAATGAGTTTCATCACGCTGAATTCGATGCCTACCGCCAGCGCATCGAATCTCTGGTCAGCCACCCCGATTTGCATGACCCGGAGGAGAATGCCCTGCGGCGGGCCCTGCTCTTCATTCGGCGCGGCGCCATGTGGCGGGAGCTGCCCAACGATACGCGGTGGTATGAAGTGGAGATCACGCCGCTGGACTTGTCGCGGGTGCGCGTCTTCCCCCGCGCCCAGTGGCGAAAGATTTCGCAGGGCAGCTTTTTTCTCAACGATATTGTCAAAAAGATCCGCGCCGAACTCCCCCGCCAGCCGGAGGATGAGTTCTTCGAAAAGCTGCAACGTCTCAGCCGGGAAACCAACCTCAATCGCTCGATCTTATTTATCGGGACCAGTGACAGCAGCCTGCTGACTATTCTCGATGGCAATCATCGCATCGCTTCCGCCCTGCTGGCGTCCCCGGGCGGGCCTTTGACCGGATTCCGCTTTCTGTGCGGCTTCTCCCCGCGCATGCGGGAATGCTGCTGGTATGAGACCAACCTGATCACTCTGTGGCGCTATGCCAAGAACCTGGTCCGCCATGTTTCGTACGACCCGGAGACGGATATCGGCAGGCTGTTGCAAACTGAGCCTTAGACACATCGGATCGGGCCGGGCAATGGCCAGGACACGTACGATTCCCCACAGGTATCCGACTAGGGATCGCGGTCCCCAATCTTACGGTTGTGGTGTCGGGGGTGGCTGCTCCGCTGGCCGCGGCGCCAACTCCGGCACCGGTGGCTGCGGTGGGCCCAGCGCCGGGGGCTCCGCCTGGGGTTCTTCTTCCAGCTGCGGAGGAGGCGCAATCTGGTGGTTGCGCAGCCTGAGCTCAATCGGTCCGCCCTCCTCCCGCCTTCTCTCGACGGTGCGGGCCATTTCCTGATCCATTTTTCCGCGATTCTCGTCGGCCACTTCCACCAGCTTTTTGCCTTCGGCGGATTGTTGCGTGGCGTATCCCACCCGGGCATTGGCTTGCGCGGCCTGACGCGCTTTCTCGTAGAAAAAGAGCGCGCTTTCCCGGTCGCCGTCCATCTCGGCGAGATAACCACGATTGTTGAGGGTGAAAGAATCAGTGGGATTGAGCTTATAAGCCTGCTCAAAGTACTTCCGGGCTTCGGCGCGCGTATTGCGGTTCAACGCGGCCACACCGCGCAGATTCAAGAGCCCGACCTGAATCGCCACACTCTGCTCTTTTTGCATGCGCTCGCGCAGGCGGCCGGCGCTCTCCGCGGCCATGGCGCTGAGCGGCTTGCCGCGGTATGCGCTGTTGAGCGTTACCACCACCGGTTCCTGCGATCCACTCTGGGCGGCGGCATCGTAGTATTTCACCGCTTCCGCGTAGTCGCCTTCCATCTCGCGGGCGACGGCATAATTATTGATCGTAAATGCGTTCCTGGGATCGCGGGCAAGGGCCTGCTGCAGCAGCCGTTCGGCCTCGGAAGCCCGCCCCTGGGAGAGCAGCCGGATGGCCCTCAGATTGGCCCAGTTCACATCGACATCCTTGCTCGAAACGCTGCCCGTGACCTCGGCCACGGTCCGTCCTTCCATGGCTTTCACATTGGCCTGATCGACCAGCGCATCGGAGGACCCCCGTCCCGCCAGCTCATAGAAGCGGTAGGCTCGTTCTACTTCGCCCTCGAGCTCGGCTACATATCCGAGGTTGTTGAGGGTAAAAGGGTCGTCCGGATCGAAAAGGTAGGCGCGGTAAAACAGCTGCTTGGCCTTCTGGAGCTGGTTCTTGCGCACCGCCTCTACTCCCTTACGATTCAATTCCTGGACCGGGGTGGTCCGGTTCCGCGAGGGCAGAGGAATGCGCAGGTCGCCGGCATAGAGGCAGGTAGAGACGGAAGCCATAATGCAAGCCAATATCGTTCGCCGTAGAATTCCGCTGTGCAGTGCCGTCACTCGCTTTGCGACCTCATCCCTCTTAGACAGCGCCTGGGGAGGGAACTGTTGTCGTGGAATAGCCCGGCAAGGTAACAAAAGCCAAACTTTCCCCCAACGCTTGGGCAGTCCGCACCATCCAAAATTGAGCCTTGGGAGAAAAGGAGTCTAAGTTTGCGCCGAATCCTGGTCACGGTATTGTTTGGAGGAGTGGCATGGGCGCAAGCCTCGTCCCCAGCGGCGCCCGCCCTGGCTCCGGTCGCGCAGAAAGAGCCCGAATCCCGGAATTCCTCGGCCAAAATTGAAGAAGCCAATGACCTTCTTCCGGAATTGCCTCCTTTGCCGGAAGGGAAGCCCACTCTCGTGGGTGGCGTGGTCAGGAACCTGGACTGGGTGCGTGATGAGTTGACCATCCAGCCTTTTGGCGGCAAGCCGCTGCAGGCGTTGTTCGACGGGCGCACCCGGTTTTTGCGCGAGGGCAAGAAGATATCGGCGCGCGAACTTCGCGTGGGCGACAAGATTTATGCCGACACGGTCGCCGATGGCAACAGCATCTTCGTCCAGACCCTTCGCCTGGTGGCGCAGCCCGTTCCGGGAGAATCCCATGGCCAGATCGTAAGCTTTGACTTGGCGAAGAGCGAGTTGACTCTGACCGATGCGCTTTCCTCGCAACCGTTCAAAGTCAGCATTCTGCCTGCCACTCAGGTGATGCGCGATGGGCAGGAAGTCTCGACCAACCTGCTGCAGCCGGGCACTCTGGTCACGCTGCAATTTCGCCCCACGCCCACCGGCGCCGCCGGGGCCCGGAAGATCACCGTACTGGCGGCGCCTGGCGCCGTCTTTACCTTTGCCGGACGGGTGATTTTTCTCGACCTCCACCAGGGATTAGTCAGTCTGGCGGATCCGCGGGACAAGAAAACCTACGATGTGTATTTTGATCCCGCTGCCGTGCAAATCGCCGGTGATCTACAACTGGATAGCATGATTTCGGTCAACGCCGTGTTTGACGGTTCCCGCTACAACACTCGGGCCATCCAGGTGTTAGCTTCCCGCGAGTAGACGAGCCACGGTTTCTTCCTGCCTTCTACCGTACGGTTTAGAGGCGCTGGCCTTCCTTGCTTCCCGTTCCCGCCGGTTCTGTGAGATCTTTCCTGCGCCATGCTTCCCCCCGCAAGTGGATCCGTTCGTCAGTATTGCAGCTGATCGAAGTCACATACGCCGTTGCTGAGCTGGGCCGGCGGGATCGGGGGAGTGGCCCAGGGGGTATGGTCGAAATCAAAGAACTCGGTCATATCCATTTGCGCGGCATCCCGCCGTGTGAGCGCCGGAAGATTGAAGCGGGTCTCGATGAACTTGAGGATCGCGGTGTAGTCCGCGACCGTGTGCGAAACGTAGTTCTTCTTGCTAAAGGGAGATACGACGATCAGCGGCACGCGGAAGCCGGTGTAATTGAAGCCGCAGTTGGGCCCACCGCTGCTGCAAATATCTCCCGGTTGCAGATCTGAGGGCGGAATATCGTCGGGTGGCACAGCCGGCTGGGGAGGAACGTGATCATACGTGCCACCTCCTTCATCGTAGGTCAGAATGAACACCGAATCCTTCCATGCTGGACTGTTCATGAGCGCGTTGATGAAGCTGGAAACATACGTGGCGCCCGCCTGCACATTGTTGTTGGGGTGTTCGTCCTGCCCTGAGCGATAGCCGCTTTCGATCAGCGCCACCTGCGGCAGAGTGCCATTCTGCACATCCGCGGCAAATTGCGTGGCGGGAACGATCTTGGAGGAGTGCTGGTCGGCAAACGGCTGAAAGCCGCGGAAATAAGAACTGTTGTTGTCCGTCTCATAGACCAGCCAGGAAACCCCGGCATTTTCCAGCGCCTCAAAAATAGTTTTGTTCGACAGGGGACCCGCCGTGGGATAGACGTGTCCGGCCGAGGTAGCTGCCAGCAAATACTGGCGATTGGGTGGAGTCCGGCTCATGACTGGCGAAAACCATCGGTCCGAGGTGGCGAAGTTGGAAGCCATGAAATAGTAGTAGTTCAGATCGTCGCCGGTGTAGTAGCCCATGGCGCGCCGTCCTTCGGTATCGTGGTCTCCGTTGTTGCGCGCGTATTTTGCCGCATTGAAAGCGTAGCCATCCATCAGCGGCGTGGTAGAAGTTGGGTCATTCCGGTTCCAATCTACATGGCTCTCGTTCCAGGCCGGGCTGGCATCGGAAAAACACATCGTCTTCAGACGAAAGGAGGGGATCGTCGTTGTCCCATCGAAACTGGGGTTGGATGCGTTGGCCGGCAAGCCGTCGAAGGTCTGCGCGGGAAAGCCATTGGCCTGCCAGTAGTCGGGCAGCATCCCAAAATAGCTGTCGAAGGAGCGGTTCTCCTGCAGCATGATGACAATATGCTGAATGGATTGCAGGTTCGCCGGAGGGTTCGGGCCGCCGCCATTTCCGCCGGGTTGCAATCCCTGACATCCCACCAAAGTTGCTAGCGTCGCCGCTAAGGACAGAGAAAAGAATGGCTTGGTAATTCGCATTTCCCGCTCTTCACCTCTCGTTAGTGTTCCCTCAGATGGGTAATTCGAGAAAAATGTTTGGCACAATTTGACGCGGGAGGGCTAGGGGTTTTTCCCTATATACATTCCGGTACCCTTAGGGCTTTCGTACTACGAAGATGACCTCTTGATACGTTGACCTACCTACGGAGTCCCCAGTATCTTTCCCTCACAATTCACTGTATTCGCATTCTGAGATCCGGACACGCTCCCGATTTCTCCCCCCTCCCGGCGCGTGTGTATGCCTCAGCCTTTTCCTCCGGGGAAAGAGCTCAGAGCATAGGTCCGGAGGCCGCGCAGGCGGCGCAGGCGTCATTGCTTGCGTGGCCGCGCGATGTCCTCTGGATCTCTCCAACCGGATTGGTGCCAGCGCACCGCAGGCGGGGAGTCTATGCATCGTTTTGTCCTGGCAGTCAGTGTCCTGTTCCTGGGACTCGCCGCAGCTATGGCGGGGCCCTTGACCATTCGCCCTACCACCACTCTGCGCGCCTTGAAATCCAACAACACCAGCGCCTCTTCCAGCTTTTCCGGGCAGAAAAACGGTAACGCTGCCGCGGGCAACATCAGCAAGGAAGACATCCATTCCTTGTTGTATCCGGGAGCGCGCACCAAACTGTACGCTCATCTCATGTTGTGGTTTGGCGGTAAGAACCATATGGACGTGGGCTATCGTTCGAACGACGGCGCACAAATCCGGCGCCAGTTGCAGGACATGGTCAGCCGCGGCATTGATGGCGTCATAGTGGATTGGTACGGCCCGAATAGCGACAGTGATCAGGCCGCCCGGCTGGTGATGAACGAAGCGGAAGCTCATCCCGGCTTCAGCTTCGCCATCATGGTGGATACCGGCGCCATGAAGTGGGCGGGATGTAAGTCCTGCACGCCGGAAGAGTCCCTGGCGCGGCAATTGCAATACGTGGAGCAGACCTACACCAGCTCGCCCGCGTATTTAAGAATCAATGGCAATCCCGTGATCACCAACTTCGATATCGATCTTTCCTATGTGGTGGATTGGCGGTCGCTGGGCAAGTCCTTAGCTTCCTCGCCGGCCTATATCTTTCAGAACAACAGCGGCTTTAGCCACGAACTCAGCGCGGGGAGCTATGCCTGGGTCATGCCCTCCACTGCCGACGCGGGCGCCAACTATCTCACCAGCTTCTATCAGACCGGCGAAGCGCACCCTCACTTGCACACCATTGGCGCCGCCTATAAGGGATTCAATGACTCTCTGGCCAGCTGGGGCAAGGGCCGCCATATGGACCAGAAGTGTGGGCAAACCTGGCTAAACACCTTTGACAAAATCAACGCGATCTATAACTCCACCCGGCAATTGGATGCTCTCCAATTGGTTACGTGGAACGACTATGAAGAAGGAACCGAAATTGAGTCGGGCATCGACAATTGCGTTTCCGTCAGCGCCGCCATTTCAGGAAGCCAGCTAAGCTGGAAGCTCAGCGGCAAGGAAAACACCGTCGATCACTATAAGGTGTACGTCACACAGGATGGCGACAACCTGATGCTGCTCAGCGAAATGACCGTCGGGGAGAATTCGTTGAATCTGTGTAGCTATTCGCTGGTCCCCGCTACCCACCAATTCTTCGTGCAGGCGATAGGCAAGCCCAGTTTGCGCAATCAACTCTCAGGCCCGGCATCTTACACGCCCCAGTGCCCCGGCAACACCGGCGATCCCCAGGCCTTCCAGCTCCATGCTACCCCGGCTTCTCTTAAGATTGCTTCGGGACATGTGGCGGAAGCGGTGGTAAGCCTTACCTCTGGAACCTGGGATTCTCCCGTCACCCTCTCCTGCGCCGACCCTCCCGCGGAGATCCAGTGTAAGTTTTCTCCGCCCACGCTCAAACCTGCGGGCCGGCAGTCCAAGCCCAGTGCGAAGCTGTCGATTTCTTTTGCCCCGTCAGTCAGTGGGCTCCGCGAACGGGGAGGCCAGGGGCCCCTCTATGCGAGCTGGTTCGCGGTTGCTTTCGGCGCATTTCTCACTCTCTCCCCAATACAGAGGATGGGGTTGCGCCGTGCCTTGCGGCTGGCTGTGCTGGTGGGTGCGGCCATTCTTTTTAGCGCGTGCGGGAATGGGGCCCCGTCCCATCTCGCTGGCGGCCAGGACTACGTTTTGAGCGTGATCGCCACTTCCGGCGGCAAGCAGGTCAGCACGCAGATCACTCTCCAGATTCAATGAACGCTGGCCGCGTGTGCCGGGAAAGAATTGCGCCCGATGATTGCGCTTCCACCAGCGCAGCAGAAGCCTGCCCACAAAGGAGCGAGAGATCCACCGCGGCAAGCGGCGCAAGCGGCGTATAGGGCGCAAGCCACGCGTCTGCCGGGCAAAATGAAATAGGCGTAAATAGTCATCGATGACGCGCGGCATGCTCATACGCAGGGCCGCCGAGAAATTCTGCAACGCCATATGCCGCAAGCGCTCGGGTGACTGCAGCAGACGTTCCAGCTGGTCGGCCAGGTCGCGCGTATCGCCGGTTCGATAGAACGCAATGGACATATCTTCTTCCGCCGCCATGTGCGCGAAATCGGGAACATCGGAAGATAGAATGGGCACCCCGTAGGCACAAGCCAGGTGGGCCACACCGCTGGCGCCAGTCGCCGAGGAATAGGGCAGCACGGCCAGCGAGGCATTGCGAAAGAGATCGGCAATTCTCTCTTCCGGCACGTAGCCGGTGAACTCGATGCGCGGGCCCTCATATTTACGGGCCAGGGACGCGACATAGCCGGGCGTCCTGGGATGGTCGCCGCCGGCTATGATCAGCTTGGTCTTAGGGTGGCGGTCCGCAATGGACTGAAAGGCTTCGATCATGGGCTCTAGACGCTTATAGGTGCCCCACTTGCCGAAGGTCAGAATGTTCTGCGTCGAACTCCCGCGCCGCGCGAAGTCCGGGTATTCCGGGCTCTTGGCCAAAATCCCATGGGTGCGAAAGTGCACATTGTCTCCGCCATATTTCTTCTGCAGTAAGCTGCGATAGGCCGGCATGAGTACGGAGAGGGAATTGGAGCGCAGCAAAATCTTGGTCGCCAGCCTCCCCCCGATGCGATACAGAGCGGGAAAGCGAATGCCACTGTTCTCCAGATCGATGAAGTCCATCAGATGGTGCAACGTGACATGGGTATAGTGGCCGGCCAGCCGCGCCTGTAGAGGCAAGATCATGCCGCGTAAGGCCGCTACCGGATCGTGGCCGAATGTTGTAAACAGGAGATTGAACCAGACCACGTCCGGATCGATCTGGCGGATCATGCGCAGAATATTGCCGATGCTCTTGCGGTTGTTGAACTCCCAGCAGCGGATGACCGCATCATCTTCCTCTTTCTCCGCGACTCCCGGCACCACATCCGCCAGGACGGTCAGACTCAGCATGGGATCTTGTTTTAACTCCTGGGCAATGTGATATCCGTATTCGCTGAGTCCGCCCCGGCTGGGAGGAAATGCGGTGATCAGGCAAATCTTCATGGGCTTCTTGGGCCTCCAGGAACAATGGGAATACGATGAGGGAACGGGAAGAGGAGTTGGGCACGAATGTGTCCACTACAGCCTGTAGGCTGCCCCTAGGGGGACCCATGTGGGGTCGAACTTTAATAAATACGCGCCGGCGTCCGCAGGTAATTGGGAGCGCTATGAGAAATTCTTTTCATACACTCTTCCCAGATCGCTTCATGTACTTCCGGGATCGGGTTGGGTGCAATGACTTTCATCTGCTCGATTAACTCCGCCAGGCGAAGATAGGTGTTCCGGTTGCGTTCCACGAACTCCAGAGGATATTCCGGCTTACGGCTGCGGGCCGCGTGGGGATCGGCGTCCACCACGAGACTGATATCGGGGCGCGCGGCAACTCTTGCCAGGATGCGCGCATACCACTGGAATTCCGGCCGTTCCAGGGGAAGGTTTGCCAGCTCATCGTAGATGTAGCGGTCAAAGACGACAATGTCTTTCCCACCCCGTCGCAGACGGAAAACTCTCCACGTCAGAGAGAGAGCATCCAGAACATAGCAGCCCAAGCGCAGGAGCAGCACCGGCCAGGCGGTGACGTTCTTGTCTTTGCGCGTGATGGGCTTTTCCTGCGTGCCCGTCCCCGGGTCTCCTTGGAAGATCGCGTGGCTAAGCGATTCCCGAAAAGTGGAAAGCGTTGCAATCTGGTCCCAGAATGTGAGGAGAGACACGCTCCACCCAGCTTGCTGCAGACGGCTGAGCAGTAAGTCGATCTGCGTGCTTTTGCCCGCGCCATCAATCCCGGAAAAACTGACGATGATTGGCCGTCTGTGGCGCATCTCAGGAAGACTCCTCAGCGGCCTCGCGACGCAGCACTGTTAGGCGGCCGGCTGGGACTGCCCGCGCTCAGGGCCATGACCGTTCCTACCGCGACTCCCGCGCCCACGATGGCTCCGATTTTTATCAGCCAGGAACGCGGCTGGCGAGTCCGGGCCGGAGCAATGGCGAAGCCGGCGGGTTTGGATGCCAACACGCCGCTAACTTCCTGGCCTTCCGCGGCGGCCGTGCCCACTGGGGGAGGGACTGGCTGGGGAACCTGCGCGGCTCCCGGACTGTTGGGCAATTCCTCGCTACGTGGCTGAAGGGGAGCAGGTGAGGACTCGGGCGCTGCCGCCGGCTGTTCTGCCGGGAGGGGCGTGGCAGGGGCCTCGGGTTGCGCGGGCGCATTTTGTCCCGGAGATTGCTGGACCGGTACCGGGGCCGTCTTGGTCTGGGCAGTCAGAGTCTGCGGAGCAGGAGTTTGCGCGGTTACCGAACACGGCGCCAAACACATCACCATTGCCAACGACGTCCCGACTAATTGACGAAATCCGTTTGAAGTTTTGCAGTGCGTGGCTGTGTTCATAGCACCAGGTCAACCGTCCCTTCGCTTGAGTGTCATCCCGCCAGCTGGTCCGAGTGCACCTGGCCGGCGGAGAACGATGAGGCATGCCAGGATTCCGGATTGTCCAATGCACTGTGAATGGGAAATCCATGAAAGCTCTCCACCGCCTGGGCGGTGGTTCCATAGATCTCAAACAGGCGATCCACGCGGGTAAGCTGCAAGATCACGGCTGCTTGCGGTGTTAAAGCTGCCAGCTTCAAATCTCCGTCATTCTGCACAACTCTTTCCAGCGAATCGACCAGTACATCCACGCCCGCACTATCGATCTCTCGCAATTCGGAAAGATCAAAGACCAGGCGCGGCCGGTCGGCGGTCAGAATCGGACGGAGTTCGCGGCAGAATACTCGCGCTTCCAGCTGACTGAGCTTCTCAGGGAGCTTTACCACCAGGGTGGAGCGATTGGTTTTCATAGGGCCGTCTACCTCATCGTTCTGCCATTGAGATGTCAACGAGACGATTTCCGATGTTGGGATTCTGCAGGCTGGCCTCCGGGCCGCCCCAAGTCCGGGCGAAATCGGGAACGAGCGGCGCCTACCAGCATGCTGTCGTGGACTTCCAAAGTTGCATTATGTTGCAAATGGAGGATGCGATTTCTGTCGACGATGGAACTGGCCACATCGAGTTCCGGACCTACATAAGTGCCCGGGAGGAGACAAGAATCTTCCACTACGGAGCCATAATCCACTACGCAGTCCCGCTCGATGCTGCTCGAGCGGGTAATGACCGTCTCCGCACAAATAGTTGTATTTTTCCCGATATAGGCGGGCGCTACGATTCGCGCCCGGCGATGGACCCGGGCCCCTCGGTCGATCCACACCCCAGGTTTTCGCGGCTCGCCCCCAGGACGGCTGGCGCAGCGGAAATGAAACATATCCATGACAAAGCGCCGCAGATCACTCATGGTGGTCAGGCGATTACTGTAGCCCTCCAGGACAAGCCATTCCAGTACCGTCCCGGGGCGGGGGGCTTCCCGCGTCAAATTGCGCAGCCAGATGCCTAACGGCCCTTTACGGTCGATGATTTGGACAGGCCCGCTTCCGTGGCGCAGCGAGTGGCGGATGGCTGGCTCCGGTTCAAACTCCGTATAGGTGTCCAAATTTACGACAAATAGCCACTCCACATGCTTCGCCCGCATTTCCTGTTGGGCGCGTTCCATCATGAGCCAAAAATCATCCCCCGTATCCGCCGACAAAAGAGTGGGAGGGGTTTCCGCCGACTCCGCAATGGCTTCGCGTATCGGGAGTGCCGCTTCTTTCCGGCAAAGCACCGCCACATGGCCGATGCCGGCGGCTTGGAGATTTTGCAAAGTACGCTGCACCAGCGAGGCGCCCAGAATCTCCAGGCACGCGGAAGGGCTTCCCAGAACAAATTGGTGAGGCCGGCTGGATGCGCGGCAGCCGGCCCCAGCCATGGCTTCCGGCAAGGGCGGAGCATCGATCAACAGGATGGCGCCAACCGTCGAAAACATCAGCTTCGGATCTCCTGGGAAAGGGCATGACGATGGCGCAAGCGAAGGGACGTGCCAGGCGGCGAACCAGGAACTGAGGCGGGCTCCGTGTTCCGCTGAGAACGCGCCTGCCGATTCATTGCGCTCACTTGGGTGATTTCCCCGGCAGGGAAGCGCTCCGTCTCAGGGCGTTCGTAGACAAACATGAAAGAGCATCGCAGGTTATGAGCGAGTGGTCTATCCGGAGCCTGCTGTAGACCCCCTAGAGATATGACCCTAGCCGCCCCGCTTTACGGGCTGCAAGCAGGGCGAACAGGGTGCGGTGAAAAATCATTCAACTTAATTCCACATCCTGTGAAGCACCATGCAACCGTCCGCTTACCCAAAGCGTCCGAGCTGGAACAAGTTCGAGGGCCCCGTCCCGCCGGAACCCAGCCTCGCAATGAGGAAAAAACCGTATGAAAATGTTTCGCATTCTAATCGCTGATGACCATGAAATTGTTCGCCATGGTCTGCGGAACCTCCTCCAGGGAAATCCGGAGTGGGAAATTTGTGGCGAAGCCGTCGACGGAGCCGATGCGCTGGACAAAGCGCTCAAGCTGAAGCCCGATCTGGCGATTCTGGACGTGCGCATGCCGCGCATGAATGGCTTGGAGGCGACCAGGAAAATTGTGGAACAGCTCTCCTCCACAAAGGTACTGATCCTCACGATTGAAGAATCAGAGCATATTTTCCGGGAGCTGCTCAAAGCCGGGGCCAGCGGGTTCGTGCGAAAATCCGACGCAGCTCGCGATCTTAAAGGCGCCATTGACTCCATCCAGAGAGGACGGACCTACCACGCCTGGCAGTCGGGCACTACCGACTGGACCGGGAGAGGGACCGTCCAGACCGGCCATCCCACGCACAATCGCCTCACTCCCCGCGAACTTGAGATCGTTCAATATGTCGTGGAAGGGAAGACCAGTAAGGAGATTTCGGCTTTACTCGGCATCAGCCTGAAGACGGCGGAAACCCATCGCTCCAATATTATGCGCAAGCTGAACTTCCATTCCGTCAGCCAGTTGGTGATGTATGCCGTACGCAATCATCTGGTGCGGCAGCCCCAGTCCTGAAGGATTCTCCGGACCGGGGCCATCCACGGATGATCTTTGGCTTCACTTGGGAAAATCGTCGTGCGGTCCATATTCCAGGTGAGTATGGACCGGCCTTTCGGAGGCCGCATCTTCGGCGCCTTCCAGGGCTGCCGCTTCCCAGCTCTGGTTGGCGTCCTCTGACTCTTCCCCGCTCTCGCTGTCCATGTCTTCGACTTCGGAGAGTCCAGCGAGCTCGCCGTCCTGGCCGGCGCTGCCCGGTCCGACTTCGGCCGGGTGTGTGTCCGGTTCATCGGCTTGGGCTTTGCAATCGGGAAGTCTGGCCATTGGCGCATGCTCCTTTCCTGGGTCGGAACTCTAGAGGTGAAAGGGACGCCTCTCACCTCTTAGAACCAGTGGATCTATTTGCAAGAGTCACTGACCATTTTCAGGCTGGTCACTTTCAACTGGCCCCGCTCTACGTTTTCCTTCTTGAGCCCGGTGTCCTGGGCGGCATCTTTGGCGTCTTCCTTCAAGTTGTGCATGGTCGAATGCTCGACTGCCCCGGTTACGGTCACGGTGTGTCCGACATGCGGTGTCAGTCCTACGGAGTCGCTGCTTACCTCCCAGATGTTTCCTTTTTTAGAGGTCAAGACAAAGTGATCGGCGTCGTCCCCTTGGGTGAGGCAGCCGGTAATCATTCGATTGGCAGACTTGCCCTTGGAGGAATCATTCTGCGGGCTGGCCCACAGGGAAACCGCACACATCAGAAGCAAACACAAACCTAGGGTCTTCATATGTTCTCCTTCGAGCGAAACGGTCCGGTTCCGCTGCAACTTCGATGGACACCTTTCGCACCATGGTTGTAGATCGTTCCCTTCGTCTTGCAGGGAGGCGTGGAGGACGGACCCACAGGGACCCTGCATACTGGGGCAGCTGTAGAGGAAGGAGCTACTGCGAATTACAGCGCGGACCGTATTGCCGACGTCGTCACCTCCACGTCTACTACGAATAGATGGTGACGCCACGGGAATCAGGGAGAACGCAAATGCCAAAATCAGCGAATACCGAAGGGCCGCGCGATGGAGGGGCCTTGGCCGTCGAGCGGGAGCAAAGAAAGAACATACCCCAAACCAGCAATATGGGGAGACTGAGCGAGGCTGTGCTGAGCCAGCAGCTGGACCGCTCGCTCCATGACCGCATTCGCGAGCGGGCGTATCAGCTTTATGAGCAGCATGGCCGCCGCGAAGGCCGTGCCGACAAGGACTGGCTGGAAGCGGAAGTGGAGCTTCTTTCCAATCGCTAAATCTGCTCACCCCTGGGAGTCTCCGCCGTTTCACGCCCGAGTGTGTGCGGACGCAGCCTGGTTTTCTTTAGTCCACAGCTTTTACTGCGGCTTGATTGCGGTCGCTGGGCCGGCGACCGTAGAGAATTCCACAACAGACAAGCCCTGAGGCAAGAATAGAGTCAAGAATTTAGATCGATGAATGAATTGTTAGGATATGACTTGTTCTGGCGATGACTGACCGGCACCTGAGACGGTGGCTGTTGATCTTTTCGGCCGCGACACGAGTACCAGCTGGCAGCCACGATAGCGGCGATCACTACCATGGCGATGACCGCGACCCGGCTCCATGTGTCGAGCCGGGGAACATAGGCGCGTTCCGTTTTGTGGATCCTTTTGAATTCCATACGCTCCCGTGTCCTCCCGTAGGTGTGCGAGCAGGCGACCCCGCCCTGTTTCGCGGGATCGCCCGTCGATCCTAGGACCGGCTTGCCACTCGGGCTTTTCCGGTTTGCTTCTTCTGGCTGCTTACCGGCTTTCTTGCTTGTGCGTCTTCCTCGCCGGCGGTGTCCGGATGGGCCAACTCAGCCGCCTCCGCATTGAGGCCATCTTCGGCAATTGACGTAAGCTTTTCATCTGCAGCTTTTTCTTCTTCGAGAGTTTGGTTGAGCAACTCCACCGCGGTATCGTGTCCCATGGCCTTGGCCCAGGCAATAAGGCTTCCATATGCCGCAATTTCATAATGCTCCACGCGCTGTGCCCCCGCGACCAGGCATGCGTCCAGGGTCGGTTCATCGAAGTCTTCCTCCATCATGGACTTATTTTCTTCGATGATGCCGGCCATCCCATCACAGTGCTTCCCGCTTGCCTTGGTCCCGATACTCTCGAATACTTCCTCTAATCGAGCGACCTGGTTTTCGGTTTCCTTGAGATGGCTTTCGAAGGCCGATTTCAACTCCTCCGAAGCGGCCTTCTTGGCCAGCTTGGGTAGAGCTTTGGTGAGTTGCTTCTCGGCGTCGTAGGCGTCTCGCAGTTCCTCAATGAATGCATCATGCAGCGTCTTGTTTTCCGGCATCTTTCCTCCTTGGCATCCGCCGACGAGTTGGGGTTTTCTTGTCCCCGTAGATTTTGCGGTTGAGTTTCTCCCGCCTGGAGCGCGGCAGAGACCGAACCGTGGCAAGCTCAAAGTAAAGGCCGCGCGGAACGTCAACAATCGGGAGTTCACCTGAATTCGAGGTCCAGTAATGCCTAAGCCGCCAACGGACTCTCATGTTTACCTGTGGCCCACGGTAGTGTGTGCGGGAGCGGCGGCAGAACAACTTGGGGAGAAGATTTTCCCCAACTGGCCGGGGCATATGTCCATCGAACCAGCATGGAACGCACGATCAAAGAAACCAGCCAACGAATCATAGAGCAGCGAGAGGATGGCGAAGAGGCCATCCATCAGCATCGCAAGGTGGTCCCACTGGATTCCGGCAAAGGCAACGAGAGCGCGGAAGGCAATGCCAACACAACTTCTCATACCGACAAGCCCCGCGAGTCCGGTGGCTGACTAGCGCTGCCGGGGTCATGACGTTTTCCCCCGTTGTTTGATTGGCCGGAATTTTGCCGGCCAAGTCATTTGCTGGAACAGGCATCTGCCGTCTTCATTACCTTGGCGACGCGAAATGTCTGCACCACGCCTTGCTTGGTGGCGCTCCCCGTGCCCTGCGTCCCGGTGGAGGAATCCGTGCTCAGAGGAGAGTCGCTCGACTCGGCGTTCGGTCTGGCCACCTCGCCCAGTACCTCGACCTGATGTCCAGCGTTCTTGCTCAGCAGGGAAGCGTTTCCGCTCAGTTTGAATTTGATCCCCATGGAATCTGTGAGGATGAAACCGCCATCCTGCTTTTCCAGACAGCCATTCATCCGGGTCTTACGGCTCTCTGGGCTGAGTTCATGGGTCGACTTCTGCGATTTGCCGGAGTCGCCGTTTTGGCCGAATGCGGCTTGAGAAATTCCGCTCTGCAGACAAAAAGCAAGCATAGTCATGAGAAGAAGCGCTTTCATGGCTGAACTCCTTTTTCTTAGTGTTTTCCTTGCTGGGCACCCTTAGGTGCCCGAAGCGGTTGGAAGGTTATGGGTTGCGGCTGCCAAAGGTGTAGACAATCCCCACTCCAAAGCGAAAGCGGCTTTGCCCCTGCTCCGCCAAATGCGTGCGCACCAGGTCCAGATTGACGCGGGCCGCCCAGTGTTGCTGCAAAAGGTAGTCGGCGCCCCCTCCTACCATCCAGGTGAAAGCGCTGTCGGCCGCCGATTCATCCGGCAGATTGACCTGGTGGATCGTGCTGTGGAGATGGGTGGCGCCAAACTGCAGCTCGCCAAACGGCACCAAGCGCGGGTAGCGTTTCCCCACGCGAGGGAAGAAGATGCGCGGGCCAATCAGGTAGTTCTGCATATTGCTTTTTACCGACACGGTCCCTACGCTCGACAGGTCGAAAACCCCTACTTTAGACGTGTCGAACAAGCCGTCGAAATCCGCGGCCATGGTGACTCGGGGCGTAAACCACCAGGCCGCGCCGACATGAAAACCATCCAGTCCCAAATCACCAGTGGCATGGGCATAGCCTCCGTTCAGTTCCAGGCGCTGCGCCGGACTGGGCTTGGGAAAAATGAGAAAGAAGAACAGAAAAAGTGCAGAGAGAATGATCGGTCGACGCATAAGCTAGGTCCTTTGCCCGAATGAAATAGTTGGCTGCATTCCTAGAAGAACAGTGCAGGGCGTCTTGTGCTATCGGGAGGGGCGGGTAATTGCTCAAAACGGATACCGTAAGCCACGGCGCGAAATTCCAGCCTGGGTGTCGAAGGACCGATGCAGGACGTGGCCCCATCTCAGCCATAGCTTTTTTCCAACAGGATTCACCTGAGAGCGACCTGTTGGGCGGTGGCGGTAAGAGTGAAAGGCCAGTTCGAAAGTGGGTCCGTTTTGAAGAAATCGCTGGCCCGCTCGGGTGAAAATTACAGGACGCGCGACCCAAAAATCCCGCGTGTTATCCTTATGTCAACATGACTAGTAAGCCGGTTCCAGTGCAATCAAGATCACTGACGCGGGAAGGTGGTGTCTCTCTTTATGCGCAGATTCGCGAACGGCTGCGCAATGAGACGATGCAGATGACGCCGGGCAGCGCCATCCTGCCGGAAATTGAGCTGGAACGAAATTTTGGCGTGAGTCGAATTACCATCCGCAGAGCGATCGACGATCTGGTTCAGGAAGGCCTCCTGGTACGGAAACAAGGGAAGGGCACATTTGTCCAGGGTCCCAAGCTTACCCACGAGCTGAATGCGGTGACCAGTTGGACGGAACAGCTCCGAATGCTGGGCTTCACAGCGCAAACCACGGACCGGCAAATTCAAGAAGTGGAGGCTTCGCCGGCTTTGGCCAAGGAACTACACATCAGCCGGGGCGACCCCCTCTCCATGGTCATGCGCTTGCGGCTTGCCAATGGCGAGCCCGTGTCGCTCATGACGAACTACTTGCCGGCTGCTCTGGTCCCAGATCTGGCGCGGAAGTTCGTGAAGGGGGAGTCGCTGTACGACTTGCTCCACCAGGTGTATCGCCTGGTGCCGGATTTGGCGGTCGATAAGGTCGAAACCCGCCTGCCCACGAGGGAAGAAGCGAAACGCCTTAAGGTCCCCGCCCGGACCCCGGTCCTGTGTGTAAACCGGATAAGTTATCTTGCCGATGGCACGCCGCTGGAGAAATCCGTAGTCATCTCGCGGGGAGACCGCTATCAATATCAGGTCAGCTTGCGCGGCCGGGCGCGCTTGCCCTCTTCCTTCCCCTCTTTGCGTTCGCGCTCCTGAAAATTTCCGCGTTTCGCGGGCCAGCCCATCTGGCGCTCAGATCATCATGTTGTTATAATCACTCGCGAAAGGCAATCGCCCATGAGGACTATCTGGCAATGATCGAGTGGCTGACCTCCACGAGTGAAGAGATTGCGGTCGCGGACAAGCGCTTGCCGGTGCTCATTCCGCTCGGCCTGGTCGAGGCCCACGGCCCGCACCTCCCGCTGAGCGTGGACATCGCATGTGCCGAATATTTTGCCCGCCGGGCCGCCCAGGAAACGGGGGCTATCCTGGCGCCCGTGCTGGCCTACGGTTTCGCCGATGAAATGCGCGAGTATCCCGGCACCATCGGTCTCACCGCCGACACCCTCAGCCATATCATCACCGATCTTTCGGAGATGTTCTGTTTTCACGGATTCACCCGCCAGATTTTTCTTAGCGGCCATGGCGCCAACCAGATGCCGGTAGAGATGGGCCTGCATCGGGTCTGGAATAATTATCCCGGCTTGCGGGCGGTGTACTGGAACTACTGGAGCGATCTGGATTATAAGGTCCATCACGCCGACAAAGTTGAGACGGAGATCGCTTTGGCGCTTGGTCTTCCCGCAAAGATGGGACTGGTGCGGGATTCCCAGATCAACAAGCCCTGGTATCGCATTCGGTCGCGCTTTCAATTGGACCCGAAGTCGGGCGGCGTCAATGGACGCCCCAGCCTGGCCAGCCGGGACGCGGGTGACAGAGTGCGCGAGGAAATCGCCCAGGTTTTGGCCGACAAAGTGCGGAAAATCATCGCGGCGGAGCGCCACGATGAGCATGGATAGGATCAAGGCACGGCGCATTCTGGCTGCGGCCACCCTTCCCTCAGCAGACCTTGCGGTGCCCGTGGCCCGCGCTCTGTGCGAAGGTGGCCTGGATGTCATGGAGGTAGTATTTCGCAGCCGCGGTGCTGCCGCGTCAATTGAAAGAATTCGCGCCCATGTTCCGGACATGCAGGTTGGGGCAGGCACGCTATTGACCTGTGCTCAGATCGAAGAAGCCCTGGCCGCGGGCGCGCAATTTGGAGTGAGTCCGGGCTTCAATCCGACGGTGGTGAAGGCGGCCCAGAACTTGGGTCTCGTGTTCATCCCCGGGGTTGCGACGCCGGGCGAGATGGAGCGGGCGCTGGAACTAGGGTGCGAAACCGTCAAGTTCTTTCCCGCGGAAGCGGCGGGCGGGGTTAAGTTCCTGCGAGCGGTCGCCGGCCCCTACGCTCATACCGCTCTGCGTGTGATACCTTTCGGCGGCATAGGGCCTCATAACCTGACGGACTATCTCGCCAATCCCCTGGTGGCTGCAGTGGGCGGTTCGTGGATAGTCCACCGGGAAAAGGTACTTGCGGGCGATTGGAAGGGGATTACGGAACTCGCGCAGGGCGCGGTCAGCCTGGCCGCAAGTGTTGGAAGGGACCTGGCTTCGCAAAGCCATGTCTCTGAACAGATGAAAAACGCAAATTGCGAAGGCCACCCATGAACCGTCGGTCATTTCTCACCTCTACGGCAATCTCAGCCCTGGTCGCGGCGGCCTCGAGAGTGCCGGCCGCAGAAACCAGACAGGAACAGGAAATCGTTCGTTTGAGTTCTCTCCGTCCCCGTTTGGCGAATCAGGGTTGGGGCACTCTGCAATTCGATCAGAGTGTCGCGGGCAAGGCCCTCCAGATTGGCGACCGGACTTTTCAGCATGGAGTCAGCACTCATGCGCGCAGCGATTTGGTCTATCTCATCGCAGGCCGCTACTCGAGATTTCGCGCCTGGGTGGGCGTGGACGTCGCGCCTTCGAAATCAAAGGCTGCAACCGCCCGCTTTCAAGTGTTCGCCGATGGCACCAAGCTGTTCGATAGCGGCGCCATGAACGCCCAGATGCCGGCGGCTCGGGTGGATATTGATGTGACCAACGTCAACGTGCTCAGGCTCGTCGTAGGCTACGTGGGCGCCTACGCAGAACACGTGGACTGGGCCGAAGCTGAACTGGTATCCAACCCTCGCCAACGTGCTCCCCGGCCCTCATCTGGCGCCAAACCGTTACCGCAGGTGCGCAGTGGAGACCTCGTGTTTACCGCCGGCGGCACTTCGCTCTCGGGATTTCAACTGGCGAACGGGAAGCGCATCAACCTTGCGGGGCTCTTTGAGATCGGCCCTTACATTCAGCCAGACCCGGCCGCTTCGGTGAAGGTCGATGCCCATTTCAAGAGCGCTCCCGGCGGTCTGACATGGGATTCGGAGTGTAGCTCGCGCTCACACCGGACCTGGATAGCGCCCATCGATACGCGATTCAAATGGCCAAACCCGGCCCGCGCCCAGGTGTGGTTGTCCTGGGGGCACGGTTCCAAGTGGCAGGACCCGCTCGAGCCGCGACCCTTTGAAGATAAGACCTATGAATACGGCGCCTTCTTCAACCGGGAAGGCGGTTTGTCATTGCCCATGGCGACCGTTCTCGATGTGGAGAACGGAGTTGGAGTGACCTTCATTCAATCGCCGAATGATGTCTTGCTCGACCTGCAAATCTCCACCAGCCAGGAAGGAGAGATTTGCTTCTCGCGCGCCTTCCACCGCCTGGGAGGTCAAGGGAGCGAGGTCAAGTTTCACATGGACATTGTGGTCCATGAACCCGATGTCCGTGCCGGGTTGAATGCCATCGTCGAGCGCTACCCGCAATATTTTGAGCCGCCATGTGAGCTTGCCCATCAGGTCGGCGGCGCCGGCGCGTACTCCGGATGGGAAGGCCCGATCGATGCCAGGAAACTGGCCGCCATGGGTTTCACGGTGAACTGGAAGGCAAGCCTCGATTTTCCCTACATGGGCATGTTTCTGCCGCCTGTGAAGGATGACGAAAAATGGAACCGCTTTGCCGGAGGCGGGGAAGGGGTTTTTGACGAAACGAAAGATGAAGGGCGCTATGGCCAGACTTCGATCCGCCACATGAATGACTATTCCGTCGCCATGCGTGCCCAAGGCTTCCACGTCTTGAACTACTTCAATGTTACGGAATTCGGCGCCCACATTTCTTATCCTGCGCCGGCACCGTCGCCGGAGCACGACCCCGATATTTGGAAAGACTGCAACCGCGTTTTGCACGGAAGCCTGGAAAATGCGGTGCTAAAAACTCCCGACCCGATATGGACGTGGGGTAAGGGAGTGATCATGGATTGTGGCGATCCGGCTTATCGAGACTTTCTGATCGACCAGGCAAAACGCCATGTGGAAAAGCTTCCCGCGTCCTCGGGCATTGCTATCGATCGCATGGATTGGCTCACTCGCTACAACCCCAACGCGGACGACGGTGTGACCTGGATCGATGGGCCGTGCCGCCTTTTGCGCCGTTCATGGATAGCCTTGATGGAAGTGATAGGGCCGGTGTTTCACGACGCCGGCAAGGTGATTTTTGCCAACGACATGGATCGCCGCCTGGAGCTGATGCGGCACATGGACGGCGTATGGGATGAGCATGGATATTTTCCTTACAACCTCAACACCAGCTCGTTTCTGGCCTTGCGCAAGCCGCTAATCTGTTGGACCTCCGACGAGGATCCCTTCGGATCGAATGCGGAAGAATACTTTCAACGGCATCTGTACATGGGGGCCTTCCTGATGGTCCCGTATCCGGGAAATGATCATAGCGCGGTGCCCAGTGCAGAAAGCGAGCGCCTTTACCTGGATTATGGAGCCATGTTCAATCAACTGAAGGGACGTACCTGGCTCCTGCATCCCGGTGCGATTGCGGTGAAAGAAGGGGCGGCCAAGGCCAACATGTTTGAAACTCCCGGCCACTACGTGGTGTTTGTCGGCCTGGCCGGACAGGAGACATCGGCGAAGATTGCGTTGCGCGGCAGGCATGAAGCGGCAAGTCTGCTTCATCCCGGTGGGACCTCGGAAATGACGATCGCAGCCACAGAGAAAGAGGGGTTTTCTATATTTGATGTGCCCCTGAAGCGTGGTTGCGCGATGCTGCGGCTGGCAAAGAGATCGGGATGAAGTGACGTGAGTTACGGGAGCCCGTATGCTGGCCCAAATCAGAAGGTCTGGGAGGATTCCAAGCGCTCTCGAACCATCATGGCGGCTCCAATCACCCCAATGTGATCGCCCAATTCCGAAACCAGGATGGGAACGGGAACGCCGCGCGGATAGCGGAACATGTGGCGGAATACCTGTTCCCGTACGGTATCCAGGAAGTAGGAATGGGCCATCATCGCCCCGACGGCACCGTAAAGTCGTCATTTGAAGAGCGAGCCGATTTCTTTTCCAGTGTGGCTTTCTGGTATCAGCAGGGGATCAACCAGGACCTGCCGGAACCGCCTTACGGGCAAGAACGCCTTCCGTTTGGAAATGCGACCCAACTGGGGGTGACAAACTTTCTGAAGGATGTGACCACGGAGAAGGGCAAAGCTTCCGTCCAAAAGGAAGTGGATTGGGCCAAAGACCTGCTGTTTCTGGAGGCGGAGGGCGCCGGGGCGCGCATCGACATTCCCATCGATATTGCGGAAGACGGGCAATACGAACTGATCGGACTCATTGCCCAAGCTCCGGATTATGGCGATTACAAAGCGACGATGGATGGAGAGGCCATGAATCTTGATCCCCGGCAGGCGGCCACTTCAGAGGTCCCTTTTCCCGGTCCCGATATCTTTTACAACTATCTGCCGGAAGTTTATGTCGCGCGGGACCGCGCCTTGGGCATGGTCACACTCAGCAAGGGGCGGCATTTGCTGAGCTTCATCTGTGTGGGCAAGGACCCGCGCTCTCTGGGATACAACTTCGGCATCAATGACGTTGTGCTGGAAAGAGTGCTGGAGAAAACCGACTAGCCGAGCAGACGGCGGAAAAAATGCCGGCAAGCATTCGACCTATGCAAATGCGAGGAGAATCATGGTGCGCATCGAGACCGCGCTGATCTTCATGGTAAGTGTATTTCCCGGGCAGAGGATTTCGGCGGGGCCACCTCTCGTCTCTTCATCCACACTCTCGGCGCCCATCCAGGCTGAAATGGGCACCGAACGGCCGGCCGTTTCCGCAGAGAGGACCGGCCCTGCGGTATATCGTGGACGGCCCTTGCGCTTTTATATGCAGCAACTGCGCGATCCGGGGCAAAAAGCAGAAACCCTGCGTGCCATCGGCAACTTCGGAGCACAAGCCGCATCGTCGCTTCCCGAACTGGTGGAGGGATTACGGGATAGCGATGTAGAGGTGCGAATCGCCGCTGCCTGGGCCCTTGGCCAGGCCGGAAAAGCCATCCAGGGCACGGCCGTGCAGGCTTTGGCGCAGGCCCTGTCCGATCCCGAGCCCAAGGTGCGAAGCGAGGCAGCGGTGGCCCTGCGCAATGCTGGTGAAGCGGCCAGGAGTGCGGTCCCCGCCCTCATGAGCGCATTGAACGATCCGATGGATTATGTCCGCGCCCCTGCCGCGGACGCATTGGGAAGAGTAGGGCCGGCCGGACGGATTGCGGTCGGAGCCCTGGCGCAAAGACTGAAGGTTGAAAATGAACCGCCCTTTGTCTTACGCAGCGTGGCGGCCGCCCTGGGAAATATGGGACCGGACGCCAGATCTGCTCTGCCGGCTCTTACCCAGACCCTCACATCCATTCGCGCCAGGTCCGCTGCCCAGGAAGCCATCGACAAAATCAACGGCCAATCCCCGGCCACCTATTAAGACCATCGTGAAACAAACGACTATCTGGCCGACAGGCCGGAGGATGCCGCCCGCTGCGGTCGCGCAGAGGCGGCACTTCCATTGGAAATACTCCCAGGCGGTCGTGACGATGCGAAAACCCACCGGACCGCCGAGTCTTGCACGAACAGGCCGCAACGATCAAAACCGCGGTCCTTGAGGAAAGCCTCCATCACCTCGGACCGCTTGTCGCAGGTGTAGGCGAAGCTTGCGGATCGGGCATGTCACCGTTGCCGAATCCGCGGATAGTCGGGCGCAATCACGTGAAAGCGCGTGGTCTGCGCCGGGATCAGATCACGATACTGGTGGGAACATGCGGGAAACCCGGCTCTTTTCAAGGGTTGTGTCAACATTGATGTTGACAAGAAAGATTACAGAAACTAGACTGCGGCTGCTTTACCAGGTGGATGGTCCCAGGTTGAGGCCGGCATCCGGCAACGGTTCAACTGAAAAGGAGAACAGACCCATGTCTGGTCTGTGGCAAAGCAGGCGCAAACCGGCAATCTTATTGTTTTGCCTGGTCGTTGGCGCGTTCTGTATTCCCGGGTCTGCTGTGGACCCCAGGGGAGAGCCTGTCAACCTCGATAATCTGACACCCTACACGATCCCGGCCGCCGCCTGGAGCGACCGATATTCCGACATTGCCATCAACTGGCCGGCTCCAGAAAAGCCCGGGATCCAGCAACTGACCACATTCATCGGTTGGTGGGGCTCGTCCATTTCGGATTCCTTGCTGCGCTGGCAAGTGGCGGAGAATGACCGGCCCCTTGACGTCAAGCTAGTGTCTCGAAATTTCCGGCCGGATAAGGTTGTGGAAGTCGATTCCGTCGATGACGTCACGCTCACCGTGTCGGTTGCCTACCCTCTGCGTAATACCCTCGCCGTGGAATTTGTCTTCGCAAACCCTGGACCTGCCTCTCGTAATTTTCATCTCACTTTTGATTACCCCGGCAAAGGCGTCGCGCCTGACTGGGAAGGTGCTTTCCCCATCGGATTGATCACCGGTATTGAGGGCGCGCCTGAGGGATCATGGACGACGCTCTTTCAACATCGCGAGCACGGACGCAATGTCTACGGAGTTTCGCAATTCGTGGCCGGCATGATTGAAGGAACTCCCCTTGAACTCACCTGCATTTCCGACTTAACACCGAAGACGGTGAGCATCGCTCCACGTTCCACCGCGAAGTTCACCCTTGCCATGGGCTTGGGCAAGAATCGTGGTATCGCACAGGACGGGTTCAACACAGCCTCTGCATTGATAGCGACGGGCTGGACCCCCGCGGTGGAGACGGCAAGAATCGAAAAATTAATTTCCTCGGCCCCGCCTTTGCCGCGCCGTTATAGCGATGCAGCACATCAGCGCCTCTATGCCCATGCCATTACCACTTTGAACAGTCTCTTTGTCTATGGGGAAGGGGGGTATTTTGAGGGAAATCGCATCCCCTACACCACCAAGCAGGGGCTCGCCATCCCCTACTTCTGGGATTCGATGATCAGCGCTCTGGGCGCGCGTGAGTTCGACCCCGAACTTTCACAGGAGACCGTCGAGGCCTTCCTGCGCAACGCGACTCCGCGCGGGAGTCTGCCCTTCACTTTGGCTGACACCCATCGTGCGGGGGAAGGCCAGGCTCCCATCCTGACCTGGGCGGCCTGGAAGATATATGGCAAAAGCCACGACCGGGCCTGGCTGGCCAGGACCTATCCCGGAATGCGGGCCTACGTCAACTATTGGTGCAAGTATCACAGCAGTGCGCGCGGGCTTGCCATGTGGTCCAATACCGGCGAAATTGCCGACAACGATGCCCGTTGGGACCCCGCGTTCTCGGGAAAACCAATCATGTATGGTATGTCCACGCCGCCGCTGAAAGGGGTGGAGTCTCCTGACCTTAATGCCTTCCTCTTTAATGAGATGAATTATCTGGCTCTGGCCGCAAAAGAACTCGGGCTGGCTGCGGAAAGCCGGGAGTGGGAAAAGCGGCGGGACAAGCTGGGAAAGCTGATGGTCGATGTGATGTATTTTCCCCAGGACGCCATGTTTTACGACGTGAAAGAAGGGACAAAAGAGAAGTTCAGCGGCGTCAAGAGTCCGAACCTGTTCTTGCCTTTGTGGGCTGGAGTGCCCCTGCCGGCGCAGGAGGTAAAGCGCATCATTGAAGGCCACCTGCTCAATCCCGCCGAGTTTTATCGAAGCGACATGCCCATTCCCAGCCTCTCGTTCGATAATCCCGGATTTAATCCTATGGGCTATTGGCGTGGGCGTATATGGCCCCACATCAATTACTGGATGATCGAAACCTTGTGGCGGTATGGCTACAAGACCGAAGCCGATTCTCTCGCCGATCGTGTGATGAAGGTGTTTCAGAGTTCCCCGTGGATTCAGGAAAACTATCCGGGAGATCCCAAGCTAATTGAGCAAATGGGAGAAATGACCCGCTCTGGTCAGTCCGGTCACGAGACGCGTGGACTTTACGCACACTCCAGTTCTTCCCCCGACTACGGATGGTCGGCAGCCGTGCTGATTGAGATCGCCCTGGAGCGGTACAAAGAAGCCGGAGAACCATAATTTACGGGCAATGCCGAGCAAGGAAACTTCCATGCCAATTTCCATGAAGTCCGGATTCTGGGTGTTTTGTGCTGTGCTGCTGTGGGTGGGGGCGTCCGCGCCTGTTTTCGCGGGTCCGCCCGAGACGGTGCGGGGAGCGGCCCCGGTCGAAATCCATCGAGGAAAACTGAAAGTCACCCTCGACTCACGCTTTCCTCGCGTGCTGTCCTATGAAGTCCAAGGGCGTGGCCGGCTTCTCGGAGCCCGCCCGGACAGTCCGGCGCTCATCGAACTCAATGACAGGATATTCAGTGCCGGGGACTACGTGGTCGCCTGTGTATCCGATGAAACGAAAGTCGACTATGTGATGACAATTACGCCTTTGCGTCTGCGCCTTGGGTTGCGCTTCGAGGTGTTGCCTGATGAGCTGTCATTGCAGCTGACTTCGGTAGAGGAGCAGGGCGAATTCAAGCTTGTCACCTTAAACTTCCCCGACCAGGAACTTGTCAGGATCACGGCGAGTAATCCGACCTCCAGCATGTACCGCAGCGAGTATTCAAGGCGCTCATGGAAGGACAAGGAGTACATGGCCGGCTACGATCAGCCCAGGCCATTTTTTAGTTCCGCCATCGGAGAGGAAGATGGCGAGCTATATCCGGTGCTTGGAAACTGGGTTTCGGCGAGCGCCGATGGTATCACTGCGACTCTGGCAACGAATATCCCGTACTGGAAGATCCGCAGTCAGTTTCTCGGTTACGATGCCCGGGCCACCGATTTCGCGTTTTGGCTCGGCACCTACTACTACCGTTTGCGCGGAGTGGTGCAGCCGCTCCTCCAGGCCCGCATTGCCCTGCTGACGCGCGATGTCAACGGCGATGGCCGCGTCGACTGGATGGAGGCCGCGCTCTGGCAGCACGATCTGTTGCGGGACCCCAGCCCTGTCTTCGATCCCTTTACTACTTTCTCCTACAAAGTCATGAATGACTGGATCGATCAGCCGGGCGTCCAGCCTTCCACAACTTTTGAGGAGACGCTGCAGCTCATCAAGAGGATCTCAATCATCACCGGCAACGCCAAACAGGTTGCCGCACTGACCGGATGGCAGAACCGGGGCATGGATTCTGGTTGGCCCTACTTCGACCGAGTCAATGAAGCGTTGGGAGGCCTGACCAAGCTGCAATGGCTGGTCCGAGAAGTAGGGAAGTACAACACCACCATCAGTTACCACATCAATATCGATGATTCCAATGCCAACACTCCCGGCTTTGAGCGCAGTATTGCCGTGCTGGCGGATGGACGGAATGGCAAGCCCTATCCCTGGAGCATCTACTACACCGGGGGCCCACAGGTTTACCGCATCTCTCATACCAAGGACCTGGAGTCCGGCTTTTTCCAAGAGCGTGTCGGGGCCATGTTGCAGCTGTTGCCCAAGACCAACTCGATCCAACTGGATACTTTCCGGCCGTACAGCATTAGCTTTGGGCCGGACGAGAATATCGGAATCGTCGACGAAGTCGTGAGTTCAGTCCGGATTGTGGACTGGTTCCACCAGCACGGCATTGCGATATCGTCGGAAGGCCCGGTGGATGGTCTTTATGGAGTCCTGGACTCCACCTATCATCTCTTCGTGCGGACCGATCCATTCCACATTCTGATGACCCATGGGAAAATCTACGGCGGCGGAAAGGCTTCCGGAGTAGGGCAGGTCCTGGGGTGGGCGCCCAATCATGATTTTGTGGCGCGCCCGCTGGAGCACCATGAGCCGAAATTCGACCTCCATATTCGCTGGGATCCCCCAACCGACGACCAACTCCGTGACATGTATTATCTCGGCGTCCTGACGCAAGGCTACCTCACCAACAAGCGCCTGGTGTGGCTTGGAGAAGAGCCGGGCCAGATGCCGGTCGCCAGAAATGGAGCAAAGCAGGATTTGCCCCAGCCCACCTATGTGGGGAGATTTGCCGATGGCACGGTTTCAAAGGTTTCATCCCAGGAGCACTGGACGGTCATAGACGGTGGAGTTACGACCGTGGACGATGACTATCGCGCCATTCCCCGTGGAGATAGCGAGATCGTGCTCTATTCGGTGAAGAGCCGGACAGCAGAAGTGCACATCCCGAGCGCGTGGTTGCAGAAGAGACTGCTGCTTACCGAGGTTGAGGCTCCGGCCAGGTCAATTCCAGTGCGTCTTACGCCGGGCGCATCGTCGGTCACCGTCGAGTTGCGGTCGAGAACGGCGTACCGTCTGCAAGTCAGTCCATAACTCATCACAACAAAGGAAAGGGCCTACGAGCAAGGCAGGGGCATACGAACGTCACGCCCCTGGGATTTCGGCTGAGCGGGTTTCGCTTTTTTGCGTAGGTCTTTAGGCTTTAGTAAGGATGGTGGCCAGGGAGGGAGTTGAACCCCCGACGCCAGCCTTTTTCGGAGTTTGTAAGTCTAACTCTTACCACAGTTTAGGGATGTCTCCCGCGGGTTGTAAGTGGTTGATAGTTTCTCATCGCCGTCATTCATTTTCTTGCGGGCAGCCGGAATGGGTGCCCCCAGTCAGCCGCGTCAATTAGTAATGACCTGGCTTGTCCTGCTCTGGCTTGTCCGTGCCTTGACAAGGGGAGAGGCGGGTTGCGGCTCCTGCACATAGTTACCGTAGGCCATGACAACCGACGCCAGCGCCAGAAGTGCGATCCCCGCCGTCATCGAGCGCACGGTTTTCCCGTCCGCGTGTTTCCACTCTCCGGTCAAAAAGCCGGAGATATTTCCCACTACAATCTGCATGATCTGCATGATTCCCCAGCCAACCGAAGTTCCCAGCAGGCCTAGACGCACGGCGCCCAGTCCATAAAGGGAAGTGGAGCCCATGAAAAGAATGCCCAGAGAAAGGCTAAATGCGAGATCGCGAAGTGGGGCGGCGCGAAACACTCCCCAGGCCCGATTGCGAAAGCAGAGGAAAATGGGGTAGCCAAGGTTAGGGATCATTCCGCCCAGCATAGCCAGGGCCCAGATCGGGTAGGTGGCGCTCGTTGCCGATGCCCCAGCCGCCTGTGCCGCAACCGCAACATCTTGTCCGAAGGCAAAGCTAAAATTCAAACCCGCCGAAAGAATGCCGGCGAAAACCCCGATCATAACCAGCAATATGATTACCTTGTTGATCGGCGCCAGATTCAGGAAGTCCCCCGAGCCAAACTAGGCGCCCGCCCCACCCATTCCCAACAAGACCGTAGCTACGATTAAGAGGGCAATTCCGCCCATTAGCAATCGGATAGCATTGCGGGGGGATCCTTTCCATTCATTGGTAAGCCAACCGCAGGCGAAGGTTGTAATGATAAGAAACGCGTTCCACAACGACCATCCAAGAGCGGGACCGAGCCTGCCAAGGTCATTAGCGCCCCAGCCGTACACGAAAAGAGATGCAGTCCAGAGCAGTGCCATCATAGCGGCGTGAAACCAGTCCCAGGGAGCGGTGTTGCGCCATAACATCGACCAATTTCTGTTGCGTTGAAAAAGATAAAAGCAGTAACCCACATTCAGGGTGCCGCCGGCGAGGATCGCAAGCAGCCACAAGACATTCGCACCGTCGTCTTTGGAATAGCCCAGTTGTCGGGCGGCATCGATCATGGGAGAACCGAAGGCGAAGGCAAAATTCAACATCGCTGAGAGCACTCCGGCGAGAACGCAAATTGTCAGCGCGACAGGAAAGGAAAACTTGATGCCCAATTGTGTTTCTGCTTCGCCTTGCTGTATCTTTCTGTTGCGAACATCGCCTGCTACCGCGCAAAGTACCACGCCGATGATCGTGACAACGTTGCCGGCAATGATGAGCAAGCCGTTCTGCGTCCACACCAGGTCAGGGGTGAGCATTACGAGAGGAACCAGCGTTCCCAGTGCTGTGTAGATACCGGTCATCATTGAGAATCCGAGCGCCATACCGAGAGCATCTACGCCCAAACCGAACAAAACCGAGCCAGCTCCCCAGCCAGCTCCATTAAGGATGACAATCCAAAGAACCCGTGCGGAGCACAGCTGATATACCTGCCATGCTTTCGGGACAGTAAGAAGCGCGAACACAGGTAACAGGATGAAAAACGCAAGGACGGAGTACACCAACCAGGTGTGTTCCCACTTCCAGCGGCGCACAAATTTCATGGGTAGGACAAAGGCTCCGCCGGTGGTTCCCGCCACGAACAGCCAAAAAAAGCCGAAAAGATGACTTTGACTCATCTGAGAAGTCCTTGCCTCCTTGTCTCAATCGAGGGGAGCGATCCCGGAACCAAACCCGCCGGTCACGTTGTACTGCGAGGCGGTTACGAAAGATGCATCGTCGCTGGCAAGAAAGACCGCCACTCGCCCAACTTCTGCGGGTTGGCCAATTCGCCACAAAGCATGAAGTTGTCCCGCGGCCGCGCGCGCTGCGGCCGGGTCTGCCTGGGCTTGGAAATAGCTTTCCGCTAAACCTGAATCGATGTAACCGGGACAGATGCAATTGACGCGGATGCCATCCTTGCCGTGGTCAATGGCCATGGCCTTGGTGAATCCGATAATCCCCGCTTTCGTGGCGCAATAGCCAGCCACAATTGGTTCCACGAAGAAGCCATTGACCGATGCCATGTTCACAATGTTGCCGCGCGTTGCTTTCAGGTGCGGCAAGCAATATTTTGAGCAGAGGAAAGTTCCTCCAAGATTGACCGCCATCTGCCGGTTCCATTCTTCGAACGTGGTGTCCTCAATATTTTTATTGATCTGAACTGCCGCGTTATTGAGCAGTACGTGAATCTGCGAAAAGGCCTCAACTGTCTTTTTCACCATTTGCTCAACAGAGAAGGGATCGGCCACGTCGGCTTCAACTGCCAGCGCAGTTCCTCCCGAAGCCTTGATCATGCGGGCAGTTTCTTCTGCGCCACGAAAGTTCACATCAACGACAACCACCGACGCTCCTTCTTTTGCAAATTCCTGCGAACATGCTCGCCCAATGCCATTCCCCGCCCCCGTGATAATCGCGACGCGTCCTTTAAGCTTCATGAGATTCCTCAGTCTGTGGTTACTTTTGTTGAGAATGGCCCGGCAACTCCAGCACGGTCACCGAATGTGCTGGAAAGCGATACGTGAGCGATGTTCCTGATACGGCGACGTTCTTTTCATGGATGTTTACCTTGCTGCTATCGCCGAAGTCGTTGGCCGCGTCGCGACTGGCGCCATTAAGCTCCCAAGCTTTTGCAGGGCCCGCGCTGAATGTCCAGTCTTTAGTCTGGATCACAGTTTCGATGTCCACGTCCTCCGCCACGTTCACGACGGCAATATAGAGCTTGCGGCCGTCCGCACTCATAGTGCCTACCGCATCCAGTGCTGAGAGCTTGTGATTGAAGGAAGCCTTTGGGCTGCTGACAGATGTATTCAACACCTGCGTCCCGGAATGATCGTGATAGAGCAGGTAAGCAAAGTATGGCGGCGGCAACTTGATGCTCGTCGGGTCCACGCTGATCAAACCTTGAACGTTGATCAGTGTGTTCCATTGCGCGATCGCGACCTGATTCGCGTGCCGATATAGGGCGTTAAACACGCCCGCCAGATACAAACCGTTGCCAAGCCGATAGTCGGGGTCCTGCGTCTCCGGTAGCCAAAACGAGTTGTATTCCGTGATGGCAAAGAGGGGATGTTTCGGGAATCGGTCTCCGACGTTGTGTGCGAGCTCATCCAGCCATTGATCAAACCGCAATGATTCGGCCACAACTGCGCGGTAATACTCCGCGGGATCACTGATCTCCGTGTGTTTCTTGGCCCACTGTCCCGTGTACATCGTGATGGTCAAAATATCGGTCGATACCAGACCCAACATCTCTCGGTTCCAGGAATCTGGTCCGGGAGGAACACCGCCCGCCATAATGTGAATCGAAGGGCTGACCTTCTTCATAGCCTCGCTGAACTCATGAAATCTCTGGGCATACTCCTCGATCTTGGTCCCGCCGGTGTAGTTCTGGGCGCATGAAAATGCGGGTTCATTGCCAACCGCCCACCATTTTGCATTGTAAGGTTCGGCGTGGCCGTTACGAGAGCGTAATGTTCCGCCCGCAGTATTTGGTTGGCCGGTGATGTAGTCCACCCACTGGGCAGCTTCTTCAGGAGTGCCTGCAGAATAGTTGACGGTAATGTGCGGTTCGAATCCTAGCTCTCCTGCCAGGTCCATGTACTCGTCAGTTCCGAAATCATTTGGGTCCCACTCCTGCCAGATGCTCGACCAGGTGGCCGGCCGCTGATCGCGCGGCCCTACGCCGTTTTTCCAGTGATACTCATCGGCAAAGCAACCACCCGGATAGCGGAGAATGGGAAGATGCAGGGGACGCAGTGCCGCAATTACGTCGGAACGCATGCCATGAAAATTATCCGCTGGCATCAAGGATGCAGAATCAATCCAGAATGTTCCATGGCCTTCGACGCCGATACGAAGCTGCGCGTCGGTCGCGTCTTCTGAAGACGTAAACTCGGCGGTATATTTCTGCCAGTGGTCGGGCAGGTCAGTGAATTCCTGACGCGGCGCGAGGATGCCGCCGATTTTCTCCAGCGTTACCCACGCTTTACCGTTCCCCCTAAGCTTCAGATAAACGTAAAACTTGTAGCGATGGTCTTTTTGCACTTCAAGGTGGATTTGAGAAATGCTTGCGTGGGAAGTTCCCGGGCCATAGAGCTCGATACCCTGGGAGGCACCGCCGCCGTAATAATTCTGCTGATCAATAAAGTAACGATCATTGATGCCAACGCCGTCAGAGAGTTCAAAGTAGTGATTGGCGATTCTTTCTTCTGGTACCCATCCTTCCGAGACTCCATCACGATTGGCGTCGCCTTGTTCAAATTTGCGGTCGCGCAGCATCTCTGCCCAGAGTCCACCCTGAATGGCCTTGTGCTCGTGTTCTATAAACTGTCCGAAGAGGAAGGGATGAACGTCTCCTGTCTTTTTGCTGGCATCGATCTCGAGGGTAGCTCGCTCCGTCTTGGGTGGCGTGCCTAATTGCGCCACACATGGCAAGGCGACGATCCACATGGCGAGTAAGGTCACAAGACTGCAAACAACGTGCTTCATGTCATGGTCTAGAAACGCCATGGAATGCCCTCTCAGTTTGATAAGAAACGACAATTACGATCTGCCTACGATAGGTTCGTATGGCACTTCTCCAGGTTCGCCCACAAGAAAGTCGAAATCACAGCCGCGGTCGGCCTGCAAGATGCGCTCCAAGAATATGGAGTAATATCCACGCCTGAACTGTTTGTATTGCGGACGGTGGGATTGAAGGCGGTTGTGCAATTCTTCATCTGAAACCAAAAGGTCAAGCCGCCGCTTTTCCACATCCAGCCGGATCGAGTCGCCGTTTTTTACTACGCCTAATGGACCCCCCGCCGCTGCTTCTGGAGAAATGTGCAGCACCACCGTGCCGTAGCTGGTCCCACTCATCCGCGAATCGCTGATCCGTACCATGTCGCGGACTCCACGTTTGAGAAGTTTGGCGGGGATGGGAATCTGTCCCCACTCCGGCATTCCCGGCCCTCCCAGGGGGCCCCCATTTTTCAACACTAAAACGCAGCTTTCATCGACATCCAGATCCGGCCTATCGATCTGCTGCAACATCTCCTCATAGCGTTCGAACACAACGGCTCTGCCCGTGTGGCGAAGTAAACCAGGAGACGCAGCAGAAGCTTTTATGACCGCGCCGTTCGGGGCTAGATTGCCGTGCAACGCGGCAAGATAACCTCCGGGGCAAACAGGGCGGCTGCGCGGGCGAATCACATCCGTGTTAAAGCACTCAACATCTTTCACATTTTCTGCATGAGTTGTTCCACTCACCGTCAACTCGTTGCCGTGAAGCAGCGGAAGTAGTTCCTTGATCACGGCGGGGACGCCGCCCGCATAGTAAAACTCCTCCATCAAAAACTCCCCGTTCGGCTGAACGTTGGTGATGGTCGGGGTATTGCTCACCAGTTCATCAAACTTGCTTAGTGGTAGGGAAATGCCAAGTCTCCCCGCAATGGCAATCAAATGGATAACTGCATTCGTCGATCCACCCAGCGCCGCGAGTACGCGTATGGCGTTTTCAAAGGCCAGCGGTGTCATCACTTGGGAAGGACGGATGTTTTCTTTGATCAGCTCGACGATTCTGCGGCCACTTGACTCGGCGTTTGCATATCGCCGTGAATCGACCGCAGGGATACTGGCAGCGCCGGGCAACGTCATTCCCAATGCCTCCGCGAGGCTAGTCATCGTACTCGCGGTTCCCATAGTCATGCAGTGACCAGCACTGCGGTGGATGGAACCTTCCAGCTCTTCCCATTTCTCATCACTGACTCGACCGGCTCGCCTCTCGTCCCAGGTCTTCCAGATGTCCGTCCCCGAGCCCATCGGCTGAGTTTTCCAACGACCGTTCAGCATCGGTCCGCCCGGCACAACGATGCAAGGCACATCCATGCTGGCCGCTCCCATGAGTTGCGCCGGTGTCGTCTTGTCACATCCGCAGAGCAGCACAACCCCATCGAGCGGATGAGCGCGGATCATCTCTTCGACATCCATCGCCATCAAGTTGCGGTACAGCATGGCCGTCGGCATCATGAGTTCCTCGGCCAGAGAGATGGTCATGAACTCCAGGGGGAATCCGCCAGCTGCCCAAACCCCACGCTTCACCGCATCCGCTACTGTCCGCAGGTGAAGGTTGCAATTATTCAGTTCACTCCACGAATTGCAGATGCCCACGACCGGGCGGCCTTGAAACGAGCGTGGAGTAAAGCCCTCTGAGCGCAAGGCAGCACGATGGTTAAAGCCAACTTCGTCATTTCTGTCAAACCAACGAGAACTACGCCACGGAGCCATGAAGATTTGCCTATTTATGATGAATTTAAAATCAAAACAAATTATCTTACATCGCTTTTAATTTAAAATTATAATTATTTCAAGGATAAACGTGAAATCATATGATATTTAATGTTAATGTGAAAATTTATCTGATCTTGGGGAGTACGGAATCTACAAAATGGATTCTTGTTGGGGGGACGGAGGATTAATGCGAGGACTTAGCCTGGGGCTGGGAGGGAAGAATGCTAAATTTGCGCAGAGCATTGAACACCTGTTCTTGCACGCTCAGTTCCTGCTCAAGTGCCCACCCGTGGATCGGCCCCTTTAATGTGATCAATAGATTGGGAACCCCTGTGCGGGTCAGGGCATCGCGAAGTCGGGTGGCATGTTCGTAAGGTACGTACGGGTCCCGGTCGGCGTGCGCCAAAATTACCGGGGGCAGTCCGGCGCGAACGGAATTGAGCGGAGAAAGTCGACGTGCGAGGTCAGCCCGATTGGCAGCGCTTCCAAACCAGTCGGTGGCAAACCAGCTTTTATGCGGCCCTTCAAGCATGTCTGCGACATCCGTAGGACCGGAATAGGAAATTACGGCGGCGGGTTTCAGCGGAACATCGCCTTCTTGGGCGGCGCATTCGTTATCGAACCCGGCGTCGTCAGAGAGCAGGGCGGTCATTAAGGCGAGGTGGCCGCCTGCAGATTCGCCGGCGACAACAATTTTGCTGGTATCGAAGCCATATTCTTTGGCGTGCCGGTAAATCCAGCGCAGGGCACAGCGACAATCTTCGACCGCGGCAGGCGCGTGCGATTGGTTGGCCAGGCGGTAGTCGATGTTGACCGCGTTCATTCCTTGTGCCAGGAAGGGAAGTGACGCCAGAGTCGTCTCATTTTTATTGCCGTTGACCCATCCGCCACCGTGAATGAACAGTAACGTCGGTCGCGGCTGGTTGAGTGGCTCGATGACAATGACATCGAGTTTGAGTGAGAGACCCTGGGTTTTCTGGTACTCAATGTCAGGGAAAAATCGAAATCCCGATGCGGTGACAGACCAGCGAAAAACCGGGTCGGATTGGGCCATACAGAAGGTAGTGGCTATCGCAAAACAAAAAAAGATGATCGCTTGCCGCAATTTTTGCATAGGTTATAATTTCTGCCCAAAAGTATATATCTCGAATTTAATGGGAAATCTGAGGTTGATACTCGAATGAATATAATAATGTTGATGATTTGTCCGCCATAATTCGGGGGAATTAAGATTTTCTTGAAGTCTAACGACTCTTAAGTTTAGTCAGTCTGGATTCGTGAGCACATCTTGGCAGCAATAGGTAGGAGTGAACAAAAGATCACATGAGAATGAACCGCAAGACATCCGAGAAGGAACTGGAAATTCTCGGTCTTATCCACGCCCGTAGCCCACTATCTCGCGCAGAACTGATAAAACTCACTGGCCTCAGTGGGGGCCTTATTTCCGCGGCCGTACGGCGTTTGGTGGCACGGAACCTGATTGTCGAGTCTGGGCTGGAGCCAAGCAAATTGGGCCGCCGGCGGGTCGCCCTCACCATCCGGGCTGGAGAGCCTTACACAATTGGTATCGAAATCGGCGGTTATTTTTTACGCATCGTGATCACAGACATCGCCGGCAATGTTTGCCACCAGCTGCAAACGGAAACCAGGCTCGCCGAAGGTTTTACGGCCGTGACCCAGCGGTGTTTTGCGGCCATCGACCAGGCTGTGCAGGAAGCTGGTATCAAGCGTGAAGCTTTGGCCGGAATCGGGATCGCGCATTCCGGAGTGGTGGACAGCAAGCGCGGAATTGTGCTCTCGTTCCCCCGTCCGGGACAGATGTCAGAATGGAGAAACGCTCCCATCGGCGCCATGTTTAGCGAACGTTATGGCCTGCCCTGCATTGTGGAAGACAGCGTTCGCATGGCGGCACTGGCAGAAAAGGAAATCGGCATTGCCCGTGAGCTGTCGGATTTTATCTACATCCGCATTGGGATGGGAATCGGCTCCTGCATTTACCTGAATGGTGAATCCTATCGAGGTGCCGGAGGCGGTGCTGGCGAGTTTGGGCATATTACCGTGCGAGAGGAAGGGCCTCTGTGCTATTGTGGAAACACGGGGTGCCTCTCCACTCTTGCCTCTTGCAGTGTCATCATTCAGGAAGTGGCCGCGGCGATCAAGAAGGGCGTGCATTCGCGGATACAGGAACTGGTGGAAGACCACCTGGATCGGATCAATATCGAGCTGATCCTGCACGCCGCGCAGGAAAAAGATTCCCTGGCCTTCCGCGTGCTCAATGATTCATCCCTGCACATCGGCGTCGCGCTTGCCGACGTCGTCAATCTCTTGAATCCCTCCGTGGTAGTTTTCGGCGGCCCCCTGTTTCAATCGAATCCGCAGCCTATACTGGATTCGATTCAACGAGTGATTCGCCAGAGGGCATTGGAAAAATCTGCGAATGAAGTGGAGCTCATTGTTTCGTCGCTGGGGCCTGAGTCGTCCGCTTTGGGAGCAGCTCGATACGCAGCGGCGCAGTCGATTCCAGCATTACATGCCCGGCGGACTTGACTATTTTACGGACAACATCAGTACATCGAGATAGACCAACGGCCCCGGTCCGGTCGCAATTAAATCGCAATTCATTCCTGCCGGCACGCCGAAGTGGTCGTGTGGACCCGCCTCCGCCGTCCATCCATTGATCGAAATGCGTCCTTTGCCGGAACGAATGGAAACAATCCGATAATGCTCGGATGCCAAGCTAACCTCGCCGGCGGGAACGGCGCTGATCGACAATTCCAATCCTCCAACTTCAGGAGAGCCGGCGAGCCCAGCTGGAATCAGCACCTCGCGCGTCGTCTTTTTTGCCGCGGAAATCTTCTGAATGGCTCGATCGAGGAAAACCGATTTGTTCATCTGCTCAGAGTCCAGCGGCTGAAGATCGCGCTGCGCTCCCTCATTTCCGCGAGCTTCCACGTCGAAGAATACCCCCCATCCCGTCAGCACCCGGGAGCCGAAAATAAAGGGCAGAATGTGATCGTGTCCCGAGGTGTTGTGGAAGCCATGCTCCGTCATCGGCGGAATCGGCATGGCATATCCCTCGGAAACCTGGGTTGAGCAGGAACCCAAAATTGTTTGTCCCTGGGTCGGCGCAAATCCCAGGTGGATCTCTGCCCCTTTCAGATGACGATGGACTGGAACCCCAAAATGTTGGGCGGGAAGAAACGCGGCATTCCAGGAATGGTGATCGCCATAGATCACTGGGAGGATTGAAATCCCAAGGTTCGCCACATTGAAAGCACCTTGTTCCGGTAAGGAAGTGTCGCGCGCTAAATAAATCCCATTGCAATTGGTCACGCGTTCAATATTTTGACCAAAGTTGTCCGCGATCCTTTCGATGTTTGTGTTCCTGGCCCCTGTCGCGGATTCTTTCAACAGCCGGAACACCTGTGCGACCCATTGATCATAGAAATAGAAAGTCGAAACTACTGCGCGGAAATCACGCGGAACGGTATCCCCCGCTTTGGCTTCAAGCTCGCCTAACAGCAGTCTGGCTTGCGCCATCGAACTGTGGGCAGCCACTGCCGGGTCTTCCAGGGCGACGCTGGTCGCATGGAACGTCCCGATGGCCTGTGAGCGGTAGGCATAGGCGAATAGCCGGGCAGCGTCAATGTCGGATTCGGTGATGGCAAAAACATCGCGACCGTGTGTATGGCTCCAGGAGGCCTTTTCCTGAAGGTGGTTGTAAAGCTCACTTGCCTTTAAGTTCATCTTTGAGTAGTCCAATGATTTCGTCCGCGGTTTTGTTGAGGTCCCAGGAGGGCTTCCAGTTCCAATCTCTTCTGGCTTCCGAGTCGTCAATCTGATGGGGCCAGCCTTCGATCAAGGCACATATCGCTGGATCGGGACGGTAACTAATGTTGGCATTTGGAATGCGCGCGCGTACTGCGTGTTCCAATTCCGCCGCAGAAGGAGACATCCCGTGAACGTTGTAAACGCGCCGCCTCAGGTTCGCCGATGGTGCATCGTGTAGAGCGAGAAACGATTGCACGGCATCGTCGATATAGAGCATGGGTGCGCGTGTCGTAGGGTTGACCCAAAACTCGAACGCTCCTTGAAGGACGCCCTGCTCAAATACCGCCGCCGCATACGCGCTAGCTGCTCCCGCGGCGGCGTGAGAAGTGAGAATGATGGGTAAGCGAATCGCTCGGAAGTCCAACCCGAACTTCCGGTGATAATAAACTCCCAGTCTTTCTGCTGTTACCTTGGTCACTCCATAAAGACTGATCGGCCATTGAGGAGAGTCCTCATTCAAGTTGTCGGGCGCATATTCACCGTAGGTCGCCACGGTGCTTGAGAACATCACTCGTTGCGCGCCGCTGAAGCGCGATGCATCGAGCACGTTGAGCGTCCCATCTATATTGGCGCGCCATGCTTCATAGGGATTCTCTTCGGCAGATCCTGACAGTACCGCCCCGAAGTGAAAAATGCTGTCAATCTTTCGGGATCTCACGAGTTCCAGCACCGCGTCGCGATCGCCAAGATCGCCGACGACTACTTCAACGTCGCAGAATTCCGGGCTTGCCAGGGTGGGCTGCGAGCGAATGTCAAATACCACCACCCGGTCGCCTCGTCGAACCAAAGGAATGACCAATCGCGAACCAATATTGCCCGTACCACCTGTGATCAGAACATTCATCTGTGACCCTCTGCCTATGAAAAAAACAACGCGGTTCGTATGAAGCTTAACTCTCTATAAGTCGCTCTTCGCGGAAGAGCCCGGCACAATTCCCAGCCACATTGCAGCGCCCGTCATTGAGAGCACTGCGGCCAGATATAAAGCATTCTTCCAGCCAATTCGCGCTGCAAGAATCGGAGTCAGCAGCGGCGAAATCGCCCCGCCGATGTTACTGCCACAGTTCAATATGCCTCCCGCCATTCCGCTGCGGGCTCCCGCGATTTGGATCATGCTGGCCCATGTCGGCCCTTCTACGGCTAAAATAGACGCACTGGCCAACGCCAAATAGAAAACGGCCGCTTTCGCATTGTCGGTGCGTGCACCCAGGATCAAGAACAATCCGGAAAAGAAAAGTCCGCTCATGGCGATCAATCCGCGGCCCCAGCGCAGCCCCATCTTTCCGTTGCTGAGCCGGTCTGAGATCACGCCTCCCAATGGTATGGAGACAATCGAAAAGATGCCGGGAAGGCTGCTGAGCGTGCCGGAATCCGCAAGATTAAAGTGGCGTACGTCGACCAAATATAGGTAAAACCAAAAAATAAAAATGTAGGAGACGTAGCCCTCGATGGTGTAGCTCAGCGTGAGTAAGACAAAATTTCGCGACCACAGATTACGGATATCCCCCGGCGCGGGTGATGACGGCCGGGGCAGAATATGGTCACTACCCTTGGCCCGCAGGCCTGTCCAAATGAAGCCGGTGGCTAACGCCGGTATGGCGGAAAGCAGAAGTGCATAGCGCCATCCCCAATGAATCATAGCTCGCGACAACACAGCAGGCGCTACTGCCGATGCCACACCCACTGCCCCAAGAACAATTCCGTTCGCTGAGCCTTGGTGTTTGCCAGGAATCCAGCGAGAAACGCCTCGGGCTGCCGCCGGAAAGGTAGGTGCTTCGGCTGCTCCCAAAATAAACCGCAAAGCGAGCAACAAGGTTAAGGCGCTGAGGGGCCCCGTACTCACTGAGCTTCTGCCCAAACTTGCAATGCCAAATGTCAGCACCACCCAGGAAAGGGAAGCCACTCCCAGAACTCGTGCAGTGCCCCAACGATCCGCGGCGCTTCCGGCGGGTATTTGAAAAATGGCGTACCCGAGGACGAAAGTGCTGAAAAGACTGCCCATATTGATTTGCGAGAAGCCCAAATCTCGCATGATCAGGGCGCCAGTCACCGAAACGTTCGTCCGGCACATGTAGCTGGCAAAGGCTGTGAAGGCAAGTAACCCAATCAAAATCCACGACTTACCTATATTTTGAGGAGCAATCAGCGCGGTTCCATCTTCGGCTGCACCGTTTTGGGTTTCGGTTGAGGGAGACCAATCGGGACGCATGTTCCTCGATATTCAGGGGTGATTTTTGCTGGCCGAGGAACACATTAGCACATATGAAGAATCAAGTTAATATTATTTTGAATAAATATTTCTGATAAATCCTATTTTTATAGCCTTATTAGCTCATAAATATAAAAATTACCTTGACAACAACGGGTGCTGTGACCTAAAGTGCCGCGTCATGAAGCCCAAAGTTTGGGTCGTGGGTTGCGCTTCGCATCTGCGTTGGTGTCGATTCGGCAGTGATTCTAGCGTTAAGGAGATCTGGCAATGACCTTGGATGGTTTAACTGAAACCTTTCCCGGACGGGTACGGGGATTAACTGTTTTGCTGCGACGGGCGGTCGTCACCCTGATGTGCGCACTGCTAATGACCCTTGTGGCTCAGGCCCAGACGGGTCTCGGTGGTTTAACCGGAACAATTTTGGATACGGCTGGCACCCCTGTTCCCGGAGCCAGCGTGGCGGTCGTCAATGTCGGCACGCAGGGACGGCGCGTCGTTGTCACCGATGAGAGTGGAATCTATCGGGTGGACGGTCTTCAGGTCGGAACCTACAGTTTAGAAGTCGAAAAAGACGGCTTCAAGAAATATGTCCGCACCGGGATCCCAGTAGCTCCTGGCCAGATAAGGGCTTCAGACGTGACCCTGTCCCTCGGGGCTGTTTCAGAGACTGTAGATGTGAAAGACACCGTCCCGGTGCTGCATGCCGATTCGAGTTCTCTGACCACCAATATCCCCACGGTCGCCTACTCGGAAAAGCCTATCGTCGACCAAAGCCGTCAAAATTATCTGTTCGATGCCGTGGTGTGGCAGCCGGGTTCAGCTGCCGGGAATGGGGGATACTATTCGACAGCAGGCAACCGCGTCAGCATGCAGAGTGCCAGCGTTGAAGGACTGGTGAACAGTGTCACTTATGTTCGTCCTCCCTTTATTGGAGTTCAAGAGGTCAATACCGTCTATAGCAATCCGCCGGCGGAATATGCCCGCCCGTCCACTACGTCGGCAACGTTTAAAAGCGGGACCAACCAGGTGCACGGCGAATGGATGCGGAACATGCGCAATCCTTGTATGAATGCCCGAAATACGCCGTTCAGTCGTCCTGTCATCTACCCTTGTCCCACACAGTGGAGAGACCAAGTCGCAGTCGGCGGCCCCGTTTATATTCCCAAGGTTTACGATGGCCGCAATAAAACCTTCATCTTCTTTGCGATTAAGCGCAACCAGATATGGTCCACGAACCCGGTGGACAAGCCGCTCTACCCAACCACGATGTCCGTTCCCACCCTGGCCATGCAAGGCGGCGACTTTTCTGCGTACCCCAAGACCATCAATGATCCACAAACCGGTCTGCCATTCCCAGGAAATATTATTCCGGAGGACCGGATCACCCAGATGGCCAAGGTCTACACCAATACTTTTCTTGCTGACCATCCGCAATATGTGGGAGCGGCCACCAGCTACACGAACAACGCCTACTTCCTGGGAAAGCGGTTCCAGGGCGCCGGTGATAGCAAGATGGTGCGCTTTGATCAAAACATAGGCACTAAAGGGGCATTGTCTGCCAGCTTCATGCATGAAGTTTCGGGCGATAGCATTGGCATTCAACAGAATCCAACGCCGGTTACAGTCACCGGCGAATTACTTAAAACTTGGACCCCATCGATCGGCTACACCTACACGTTTTCGCCCCATCTGGTTAATCAGTTGCGTGTCGGTCTGTACTACTTCTACCTCCACGACACGTTGCTGAATACGGATGGGAATGTGACCTACTACAATCAGTTGACTCCGACTAAAGGCATGGATGTTGTGGATGCCTACGGGCTACAGGGGATTCCGGAGTCAAATCTGGCTGGCGCACCGGCGATCTCCATTGCGGGTTGGCCCTCAATGCCGACAAGCGGCATTGATGAATCAACCAACATCGATGAACGCTTCACGCTGAGTGACAACATCTCGTATCAACACGGCCGGCACACCTTCAAGATGGGGTATTCAGCCCTCAAGCAGACCGGCAATGGCACCTCTACCAACCTGGCGCAGCCCTCCGGACCTTATTTCGGGGCCTTCTCCTTCAACGGCACTTTTAGCGGCGATGCATGGTCGGATTTCCTTCTTGGGCTGCCCAGTACCAGTCAACGCTTTACCACGCGTGGCAACATTGGGCTAAACGAGTGGCAGCATGGGGCGTTTTTCCAGGATGATTTCAAAGTGTCGCCACGACTCAGTTTGCAATTGGGCCTGCGGCTCGATTTGTTCCAGGCGCCGTATGACAAGAATGGTCTTTACTACAACTTCGATCCCAAGACTTTTTCCGTGGTGGTGCCTAACCAATATGCTGCGGACCACGTAAGTCCGGCATGGCCGTCAGCCATATTTCCAGTGTCTTTGGCTTCCGAAGTGGGCTTTCCCTCGCGTCTCGTCAATAGCAGTCATCAGTGGGCCCCGCGGTTTGGTTTCTCATATCGCTTAGCCGATAAGATGGTGCTACGCGGAGGCTACGGCATCTACACTGGCAACCTCCGTTACAACTACGTTCAGACGAATGGACCGTTCGCTCCAATTGAAAGCTATACAAATGTTGCCACGCCGGGAGTTGGTCAAGGCGCGCTCTATGCCTATCCCGATCCTTTCCCCGCGGTGGGGGCGGCAAATATCGTTACTATCAACGGATTCAACACGAACTATCACGCTCCCTACACGCAGAACTGGAACGTGGGTTTGGAACGCGAACTCCCCGGGAATTGGGGCATAAGCGCCGTCTATCGCGGCATTCATGCGGTCGGACTGCCATATGTGACAAACCTCAATGCTGTCCACGCCAGCACAACGCCGTTCACTCAATCAGCACTCCCCCATCCGACGTTGGGAGCTGTCAACTACATTGTGAATGGGGCGGGAGATTCATACAACGCGGTTATGTTGCAGGCCACGCACCCCTTTAGCAAAGGGGTGTATTTCGTAGCTGCTTACACGCACGCCCGCGCTTACACGAACGCGCCGACGGCTTCAAGTGCAGTCGGATTCGCCGGAGCTGACGATCAGGCAGCGTATACTCCTGAATATACCTTCGATCTGTCACGCGACTGGGGAAGAGATTCCACCAATCCTACCGACGATCTCATCAGCAGCTTTGTAGTGGATATCCCCGTGGGGCACGGCCGCAAATTCCTGGGAGGCGCCAACAAAGTAGTCAACGCGTTTGTGGGAAATTGGAGCTTTTCCGGGGCCTACTCTTATCGTTCGGGATGGTTCTTCACGCCGGTGCTGAACGGAGTAGATGTGGGTAATATTGGAAACACTGCGTCGCGGCGACCCGACAAGGTTGCCGGATGCGATCCATACAAGGGCAAGCGCAGCGTGCATGGCTTGTGGTACAACCCGGCATGCTTCACAGCTCCGGCAAATGGCGACCTCGGCAATGTTGCCCCTGGTTCCCTCGAGGGGCCCGGTGCTTCGACGGTCATCTTTAATCCGTTTAAAGATTTCCCCCTTGACTCGATCCGCGAAGGAATGCGCCTACGTTTCGGCGCGGAAATCTTCAATCTCTTCAACCACCCCGTCTATGCAAACCCTAACGCAAATCTAAGCTCGCCGACTGCGGGTAAGATTACCGGTATCTCGGCCCCACGTGGTAGCGGCAATGACTACTCCGGCTCGCGCTCCATCATTCTCACCGCAAGATTTATCTTCTGACGGTGTTGGGGCGCTGGTAGTGGATTGAAGGGCACGGCGCAAGCCGTGCCCTTATTGTTTAGTGGTCATCGTGGGCCGAGTAGACAATCCAGAAACGAATGGTTCCGCAGTCAAGAGCCCGGTAGCTTGGGAAAGTTAGGTTGGCGCGAAGGGAAATCTCGTGGCGACAGCGGCAGTGCGGGGATCTTCGATTCCGTGGCCGTTGGGGTTGAATTCGCAACGCAGTCACTCCGCCGGGATGACCGCGTGTGTTAAGTCAAAAGGACAAACGCCCAGCTGTTTCTAGCGGAGCGTTTGTTCTCTTTCCGCACTACCGCAAGCATTCGTCAAGAGCGCGTAGGGTGGACTCAATATCCGCTTCCGTATGCGCCGCTGATATGGAGCATTGCTTTGTCTCAACTGGAAAGAAGTAGATTCCCCGTTGAATCATCTTCATCCGCAGGTCGCGATCGCGGGCGAAATCATGATTCGAAGCCAAATCATGCCAATCGCTCGGTTCATGCTCCATGAAGTAGATGCAGAATGCAGAGCCTTGCCTTGCAACCACACCGGCGATACCGCGGGAGCGCAGTAGATGTTCGATTCCCGATTGTATCTGCGCACCCAGCCGGTCGAGCCGCTGGTAGATCTCGCCATTGTTGTGCAGCAGGCGCTCGATTGTGGCAATTGCCGCAGCTACAGATAGAGGATGGCCGTTGTAGGTGCCGGCCACGAAAGGACGCTTCGCTGGATCGGCGTCGGCAATACGCTGCATCAACTCACGCTTTCCGACCAGCGCGGAAATTACATAGCCATTCGCCATGGCCTTCGCATATACCGCCAGGTCCGGGCGAACACCGCTGATCTTGCTATAACCTCCAAGGGAATAGCGGAATCCGGTCTTGACTTCGTCGAAGATGAGGACGAACCCATATTTATCAGCAAGGTCCCTCAACCCCTGCAGATAGCCTGGGTGCGGTTTCATGATGCCGACATTCTGCAGAATCGGCTCTGTGATCAATGCTGCAATCGGATAACGTTCGCAAACGTATTGAACCGACTCCAGATCGTTGAAGTTTATGATGTGCACCAGTTGTTGATGCGCAAGTGGCACGCCGCTTCCCAGTGATACGTATTTGTATTCTCCGGGTGAAACTCTTGGGCCAATCACGTTAAGAGGGGTCATCACATTGCAGGCGACATCATTGTGAGAACCATTGAATCCGCCTTGCATGACGATAACGTGATCGCGCCCGGTGGCCCCACGAGCCAATCTGAGGGCGGACATTGTGGCTTCAGTCCCTGTATTGAAGAGTTGGGCCATCTCGCAGACATCGATGTTGCTGCACATCAATTCAGCGAGCCGGCCTTCGAGGCGATTGGTTCCGCTGCCACAAAGGTCTGGGCCAGATTTCAGTGTGCGTTCTACTGCCGCGTTTACATGCGGATCGTTGTGTCCGAGGATGCTGGGGCCGAATGCGCCGTGATAGTCGAGATAGCGGTTGCCGTCGGCGTCCCACATGTAAGCGCCTTCAGCTTTCTCGAAGGCCAACTCAGGCTCGACTCGGCGGGGAAGGGACATGACTCCGCCCGGAATATATTCGCGGTTATGTTCGAAGATGCTTTTCGATGTATCGGATGTGTGGATATGTGTCGCGGACACGCGCAGTTCCTCCTTATATAGACATAGAACGGGCGCGATCTTCAGCCGGCTAAGCTGATAGCGCGCCCGTTTGTTGTTTCACGAAAACGTCAGCGTGCAATACTCAGGCTGAAAAGTTGAACGAGTACAGCTTGGCGTCGCGCATATAAAAGATCACTCGGCGGAAGAAGGTTTTGCTCATACTGTCGCCAGAGGGCGACGAGCCCGGCTGAGCCAGAGGAATGTCTTTATGCCCTCGCCATGACAGTTGATGTTTGGTTGAATTACCCGTGAATCGATCAAAGTCTTTGCGGCTGTATCCGGGAATGACTTCATCTTTCTCGTTCATGACTTCGGCCTCGATGTAGCCGTTGTTTGCACATTCGGCATTGATCTGGATGCCTGATCCAACGCTGTGGAGTGGACGAAGAGCCAAGATACCTTCACGGACTGGTCCCGCGCTAAGCGAGCAGAAGCCATCCAGGCGCAACTTGGCCAAACCGAGGAAATATCCGACTTTGTTCACATCCTTGTAAGGCTGTTCTACGCCTTCGCGAACATACTCGGAGAACCAGTCGTGGCGGCCGTAGCCGTTGCCGTTGTAGTAGAACCACAACTCGTCTCCCATGACGATAGGCTCGATGCAGAACTCGGCCATTAGCCCGTCCCAGCTTCCTTCTGGGCCGGTTGTGAGCCACGGAGTACGGACGCGCCGCCAGCGTCTTCCATCCAGGCTGTAGGTGAGTTGAACATCCATAGTGTCGCTTACACCGTGCAGTAGGTTGAGGAAGCCTATCCAGGTATCACCAATGCGGTATTGCGACATTCCGTACAAGTAATCGTCGAGATTGTCCTGCTCATCCGGGCCCACAATCAACCGCGGTTCTCCCCAGTGAATAAGGTCGCTGCTTTCTGCCTGGAAAATGCGCCGCTTATTCTGCCGGGCAAAGTTTCCGGGAGCAAATGGGCCGAAAAAACTGTTGGTGCGGGGAAGGCGAGGATTCATTGAGACGCGGCCCATATCACGATGACGCGTGTTCAGGATGTACAGTTTGCTGTCGAGATCGTAATTCAACACCACAACGTCGTTCAGCTGCGATCCCAGCTTGCCAAAGGTCGGCGTCTCATCGAAGTCTTTCCAGTGAACGCCATCCGAGGAATAGGCGATGTGAAAATGGGATTTGTCGAAATGTCCTTCACCGGTGCTGTCGATGGGGGCCAGCAGGTAAATGCTCTTGAAGCGCTTGGATTCGTCCTTCTCAAAAGGATCGAGCATGACATCGCGCACATTGATCGTGCCGGTTTTTGGATCGCCCGCATAGATATTGGTGTCTTCACCGTTCTCTTTGAAAATGCCAAGCTTGGGCTTAACCCAGTGATATCCATCTTCAGAGTAGGCGTATTCATTGCGGCAGAGAGGCCAGGATAGACCATTCTTTACTTGTTCATTGGTAAGCCACCAGTCGGTGTACCAGGCCTTGAACAGATTGTCTTTGGGATCGCGAATGACGCGGCCGGAACTGGTGCGGGCATAGACAATATGTTCCCAGGGCTTGTCTTTGACCAGCACAGGAGTCTCGACTTTACGTGGTTGATGAAATTCGCGGGTGATGTCCTGGACAGACTCGACCAGAAGGTTGTCGAAAAAGAGCTGTTTCTTTACGCCAACGTTCAATAAGGTCGCGTCATCGGCAAAGGCCGCGTCCTCGGTAGAAGTATTGCCACTGCCAAAGGCGAGAGTTGCAGGCATAGCCGCTGCCATCACGCCCAGTTTCATAAAGTCCCTTCGCTGCAGGGTCATTGTGTCCTCTCGGTGGTATTTACAGGTGTTTGTCTAAAGCGATAATCGAATACTCATTCCCGACATTTATCTCCGATCGACAAGCCAGCGAGCGCCGCAGTCCGGCTTGTTTCACCTTCATCAAAATAGGCATGAATTGCATCGACGTCCGTCCTACGGAAGAGAAGGAGAATTGCTGTGGCCGCGACCCAACCCGAGAGTCCAGCCAGAATGATCGAGGAGGAGAAGTCTTTTGAGGGCCCCAGTAGAAAGCCAGTGATTAATGGAGCGGCCGCCCCGGCCAGGTTTCCAATACCGTTCTGGTACCCAATGATTCTTCCCACAATCGGTGCAGGCGAGATTAACTGTGACAGGGACCAGAAATTGGAACTGGCGAGTCCTAGGCCGGCTAAAGAGAACACCAATATGCCAAGAACGAGGGAGGACGAGTTCACTTTGAGTAACAAAAGCACAGAACTGCTGAGAATGCAGCCGGTGCAGACAAATGCTTTGCGAACGAAGAGGGGGTTGCCAAAGCGAGCGATGGCGCGGTCAGCAAGAAAGCCGCCGATGGGAGACATCGCGGCCATCACCCAAAGAGAAGCCGCTGAGTACGCTCCCATCTTGGTAAAAGACAATTGTCTCGCTGATACCAGATAGGTCGGCATCCAGGTGAGAAAGAAGAACCAATAGTAGGAATAGGCAAACACGCCTATGGTAATCCCCCAAAATAGGGGATTGCTGACGGCTCTCGTGAAAGGAATTCGAAAATTGAGCTTCGACCGATCTGGCATAGATCGGGCCCGCGCCTTGGGCGCCAGTAGCAGCCACGGAATTAGCCAAACCAGAGCACCGAGGCCAGTCGCTAGAAAGAGGTTTCTCCAGCCCCAATAGTTCAGAAACACTCCACCGAGCAATGACCCGGCTCCGGCTCCGACCATCATTCCCGAGACATAAAGTCCAGTGGGTAGTCCTTGTTCTTTTTCGCGAAAGGAACGCTTGATATAGCTCAGACTTAAGGGATGGGCAACCGACTCTGCGACGCCCAGCAATAGCCGGAGTGCAAGAATCTGTGCGAAAGAGCCAGCCAGGCCGATCGAAGCTGAAGCCAAAGACCAAAGTACAAAAGCCAGCGCGTAAATAAAGCGAAAGCCAAAGCGATCAACGATGTAGCCCGCGGGAATTTGCAGAGCGGCGTAAGTCCAGAAAAAGACTGAGAGCAAAAGCCCCATCGCTTTGGGCGAAAGGTTAAGGGAGCTCATCAAGGGGACGGCGGCAACGCTTAAGTTCCCTCTATCAAGCAAGTTGATCGCTACGGCGGCAAACAACAGCAACACAATCCACCATCGTTTGCCGCTGGTCGTGTCGCGATCTTCGGGCGAATTCTGCATGTTTAATCCTGGGCCTGTCAGTTAGGCAGAGGGTTGCGTTCCCGAGCTGGAGAGGTATTGGTCAAGCTCCTGGTTTCGTTACCTTCGCCAAATTACGGAAGTCGCGGACGATTCTCTGTGCGCCCTGATTGATAAGGTCAACTTCACTGGCTGTCTCGAAGAAGGTGACACCCTTCTTGAACCAGCGTTCCGCAGCGGCCGCATCCGGTACATACATACCGACAACTTTGTTGTTGCGCTTCGCGCTCGCGATAACAGTCTCTACTCCCTTTGCCAACACGGGATTGGTGAAATTCCCCGCATCGCCGTAACTCAGGGACAAGTCGTACATTCCGACAAAGGCAATATCGACCTGAGGATTGGAGAGGATTTCATCGATGTTTTCCACGCCACGGCGGGTTTCGATGTGCGCCAGTACTACGGTTTCCTGGTTGGCATGATCGACAAACGCGGGGCCGTCAACCGACAGGTCATAATCACTGTTGCCGCATCCCGGCGCGGCAGCGCGGATGCCTTGCGGAGGAAACTTCACCAGCGAAACCAGGCGATCAATCTGCTCTTTGCTTTCCGTCCAGGGCAACTGAATTCCGGTGACGCCGCTATCCAGCAACTTGGCCACAGCAGTGCGGGAAAGCTCCGGAACTTTGGCGACAATCGGCAATCCTTCGGAGCGGCAAGAAAGCACGAAATCGGCTAAATCGGCTTCGTTGAAAAAGCCATGTTCGTATTCCACAAAGATAAAGTCACACCCGCTGTGCTTCCAAACTTTTGAAAGCCACGGACGCATTACGTGTTGTGTGGTCATCCCAACCAGCATAGGGGATTGCTTCAGCAGGGTCTTCAAGGACTTCATCTCGGTACGCGCTCCTGGGTAGAGTTGAAATATCTACGTTGTTCGTTCACCGTTAAAATCTCTTAACGCTGGATCGTGAAAATCCCTTTCGGGTTTTCGACGATCATTGTGTGGATCAAATCGTCTGAGACCCCAGCCTTACGTAGCTTGGGCAAAAAAGTCTCTATAAGGTAGGTAAAGCCGTTGCCGCCAAAACAGCGAAAATGCTGGATTTTGCAGACATCGTGGGAAAGCAGTAACTGATCGGCGTAGCCAGCCTCCAAGTGCTTCAGCAGAAGATGGAAAGCGCGCTCTTCCATCTCCGGGGGCTTGTTGCCCACGGTGTCAAATTGCACATACGCACCACGTTTGAGAAGCTCTTGGTGATATTCCAGAGAGAGGCAGAAAGGGTGATCGCAGTGACCAATAATGACGCGATGAGGATCCACCCCTTCATCTTCAAAAATATCCAGCTCTGTCAGACCGACAGGCTTACCGATGGAGTGAGTGGTAATGGCTAGTCCGGTTGCCAGATGGGCGCGCGCCGCGGCGCGATGCACGCGCTCTTCCTGCGCGGATACCCATGATTTATCCGTTCCCACTTCACCAATGATTCCGGGCCGAATTCCACTCTCACCGACGCCATGTTCAATTTCCGCGATAATTTCGCGGGCCAAGTCATCGGCGGAACGGCGGTCGATCAAATCTTCCGCCGGATAATAAGGCTGGCGGTACCAGCCGCACCCCATCACAATATTCACGCCGCTTCGTTCGGAAATGCGAGCTAACTTCTCCGGGCTGCGTCCAATGCCGCGTACCGTACATTCCACGATGCTTTGACCCCCGGCCTTCCGGAAGGCGAGCACTTCCTCGTAAACCGCTTCATCGTCATCGAGTTGCCCAGCATAGTCGTTTCGTCCGGGAATCTCCCAAAGCTGGTCGTACAGGTGCTCGTGCGGCAAGGTGATCCCGAGTTGATCCGGCTGTATGGGCCCTCGGACGGTTTGAATGAAGCCCGCATTTTCGTGTGTTGCGCTCATGGAGTTCCCTTTGAGGAGATCAGGGTTTTGCCATCGCTACCTGGGGCGACAGCAACATTACGTGATATTCGAGGTATCCCGTAGCAGCGTTAGTCAAACCCCGATGTTCTCAAAACGGGCCAGGTGTCCGTAAGAATGCCGCAATGTATATAGAACGAAGAGACGTATCGTGTCAAGAATAAAGTTCAAAAACAAACTAAATATGTCGTAAAATGTGGACTATCTGTTGTATAAAATTCAAAATTGTAATTTATGGACTGATTTATGTGGACGCTAAACCGTCATTTCGCTATGATACTGCGCGGACGACCGACAATCTGTTTTTCGGGCGGGTTCTCCCGCGGCGAGGTCATTTATGAATAGTGCGCAAGTTGAGGCAAAGGCCTTTGTGTCTGGGGCGCCATTAAAGATGTTTATTGGAGGGAATTGGGTCCCCGCGGGGAGCGGCAAGACCTTCGAGGTCCGCGATCCGGGAGAAGGCAGTGTCCTGGCCAAGGTTTCCGAGGGCGACGAGAAGGAAATCGATGGGGCAGTGAAGGCTGCCCGACAGGCATTTCATAAGAGCGGATGGGCCACCATGCCAGCCAATGATCGGGCGGTCATTCTGCACCGCCTGGCGGACCTGATTGACCGCAATCGCGAAATTCTCGCGCAGATCGAGTCTCTGGATGTGGGAAAGCCTGTCGCTCAACCCCTTGGTTTTGACATCCCGAACTCTGCTGCGACATTCCGCTACTATGCCGACCTATCTGTATACATGCGTCGCCGAGAGCCGATAGCGGTCTCGGGCTTTGAAGCCCGAACCGTCCGTTTCCCCTACGGGGTATGCGGATTTATCGTCCCGTGGAACTTTCCTTTTCTCTTGCTGTGCTGGGGAATTGCCCCCGCACTCGCGGCAGGAAACACGGTGGTGGTGAAACCTGCTGAAGACACTCCTCTATCTACACTGTATTTCTGTAAGCTGGCCGAAGAAGCTGGTATTCCGGCTGGTGTGATCAATGTTGTGACGGGATTGGGCGGAGGGGCCGGTGCTGCTTTGGCGAAACATCCGGGAGTCAATCGCATGACCTTCACCGGTTCGCCGGAGGTTGGGCGTTTGGTGGCTGAATCATGTGGCCGTAATTTAGTGCCCGTGAAACTCGAGCTGGGCGGCAAAGGAGCGGCCGTCCTATTTGATGACATTGATGTCGAAGCGGCCGCCGACAAACTGGTTGGCGCTATCACGCTCAACGCTGGACAAGTATGCTGTACAGCATCGCGTTGGCTGGTCCAGGAAAAAATTTGGGACACATTTATTGGAAGAGCTTCGTCCACCATGCAGTCACTGCGGATTGGCTATGGTGGCGAGGCGGATACCGGCCTCGGCCCCGTAGTGAGCGCCAAGCAGCAAAGCAGGGTGTTGGGATATTTGGAAAAGGGAACAAAAGAGGGGGCTTCCTTCCTGCTGCAAGGCGGTAAGGCGGACGTCAAAGGGCGCGAAAATGGATTTTATGTGAAGCCGGCATTGCTGACCGGTTCACCTGACAACGTTTGTGCTCGCGAGGAGATTTTTGGTCCAGTCGCTTACGTGATGCGCTTCAAGGACGAACAACAAGCGATCGAACTGGTGAATCAGTCCAATTATGGATTGGCGAACAGTGTGTGGAGTGGCGACCTAAACCGCGCCAATCGGGTCGCGGAAGCGATGGTTGCAGGCAATAGCTGGATCAATGGGCACAACTTATTCGCACACGGCATTGCTTACGGCGGCTGCAACCTGAGCGGTTACGGAGGTGGCGTGCTGGGTCCTGATACCTTGATCGATTATTTACGGCAGCAATCCGTTGTGCGGTCTTTGAGCTAGAAACAGTCTTACCACCTTAACCCAGAGAGAGATGAGAAAATAATGAATGTCGATGTGAAGGTAAATAAATCCCATACGGTGAAACTTGCGAGTTCACCGATTCCTGAAAGTGTGATCACGGCGGGAAGGCCGGCGGCAAAAGGCTGGACGGCAGCCCAATCAGGCGACGCGAAAGTCACGCAAGGGGTGTGGGAATGCACTGCCGGGAAGTTCAATTGGGAATATGCCTGGGATGAATTCGTGATGATTCTGGAAGGCGAAGCCATAGTCACTTCGGTCGGTGGCAAGCCTGAAACGCTGCGCGCCGGTGACTTTTGCTATTTTCCTGCCGGTCTCAAGATGGAATGGAACATACCCCACTATGTAAGAAAGACATTTGTAATCCGCACACAAGAAGCTATGCCGGCCTGACCCGAAAGGAGGCCGCTTAAACACATTTAAGCGGCCTCGATGCCCAGTTGCGAACTACTACCAGCCATTGAGTAAAAATTGCGAATGAAAGAACAGTCGTTGAAACTGGTTGTCCTTGATGGGTATGCATTAAACCCCGGTGATCTTTCATGGGACAGTTTTGGTCAGCTAGCGCACTTAACAGTGCATGAACGTACCGACACACCGTTAATAGTGGAGCGGGCTGCCGCTGCCGATCTTATTCTGACCAACAAGACGCCGTTGAGCAGCGAGACACTAGCATCTCTGCCACGGTTGAAATACATCGGAGTTCTGGCTACCGGCTACAACGTTGTGGATGTGAAAGCAGCCGCCGCCCGCAGGGTCACCGTCACCAACGTTCCTAGCTACGGATCCTCCTCCGTGGCTCAGCTTACGTTTGCATTGATTCTTGAACTGTGTAACAACGTAGGCATCCATGACAGCGTTGTGAAGACTGGAGAATGGTCGCGAAATCCTGACTGGTGTTTTTGGCTGAGGCCGCAAGTGGAGCTGTATGGCAAGGTCATGGGCATTGTTGGATTCGGCCGGATTGGTCGTGCCGTAGCCAAAATCGCGGAAGCGTTCGGAATGCGGCTACTGGTTGCGAACCACAGAAATCCTGATTTGTCAGGTTTCAGTAATGGTCTGGTGGCCCCTTTGGAAGATGTTCTTCGTCAAGCGGACGTTGTCAGCTTGCATTGTCCACTTACGCCCCAAACGCAAAATATCATTTCGCGCGAACATCTGGCCTTAATGAAACCGACTGCATTTTTGATAAACACTTCTCGCGGCGCGCTCATCATGGAAGATGACCTGGCTGAGAGCCTGAATTCAGGACGACTCGCTGGGGCCGCAGTCGACGTTTTATCCAGCGAACCGCCGCGACCGGACAATCCGCTGCTCAGGGCAAAAAACTGTATCGTTACCCCTCACATGGCTTGGGCTACCAGGGAAGCGCGGGCCAGGCTAATGGAGACCGCAGTCAACAATCTCGCTTCCTTTCTCGCGGGACAGCCCATCAATGTGGTTGGGTTGGAATGATCCGACTGGGAGCAAGGCCGTTCCTATCGGGTGCCCGGCCCTTACGTGTCTGTATGGGGAAGGGTGGGCTTGACTAAGCAACCTTCCACAGATGCCAATGAGTGGACTTCCCATTCGTTCAATTTCGCCGTTCCTTCTTCCTGTCCTGCCTCAGTTGGAAATGGAGAAAGGGTTCGTCCGTTAAGATAACGGAGCGAACGTATGAGGAAGGAACGGAAGCATGCCATCCTGAGGCGGCATCTTCTGGACAAAGTGCCAGTCTCGGAGCTGTGTGAAGAGCTGGGCCTGCGCCCAACGGTGTTCTACCGCTGGCAGAAGGAACTGTTCAAGAACGGAGCTGCCGCTTTTCAGTCTTAAGAGCGTCCCCACCGCCAAGTGGAGGAGAAGCAGAAGCGAATCGAGTTCTTGGAGAAGAAGGTGCAGACCAAGGACGAGGTACTGGCTGAGCTGATGGCTGAGCACATCGCGCTAAAAAAAAGTCTTGGGGAACTCTAACCGGTGTCTGGGTGCCGCATGATGTGCGGGATCTAGTCGTGGATTTCGTCCGACGCTGGTCGGAGAAGGCGGAGATCGGCGTCGGACGGCTCATCCCGTGGTTGGGCGTGACTGCCAGCAAGTTCTATGACTGGCGGCAGCGCTATGGGTGCGTCAACGAGCACAACGGTTGGGTTCCCCGCGATTTCTGGATGGAGCCGTGGGAGAAAGAAGCAATCATCGGGTTCCATCTGAAGAACCCGCTGGAAGGCTATCGGCGGCCGACGTTCATGATGCTCGACGCTGACGTTGTAGCGGTCAGTCCAGCGAGCGTTTGGCGAGTGTTAAAACAGGCGGGATTGCTATCGCGGTGGAAGAAGTGTCCGTCGCGCAAGGGGACCGGCTTCGAGCAGCCGCTGCAGCCGCATCAGCACTGGCATATCGACGTTTCCCACATCAACCTGTGCGGCACCTTCTATTACTTGTGGAGCATTCTGGATGGGTTCAGCCGTTTCCTCGTGCATTGGGATCTGCGTGAGTCCATGCGAGAAGCTGATGTCGAAGTGATCCTACAGCGAGCCAAGGAGAAGTACCCGGAAGCGAAGCCACGGATCATTTCGGATAATGGTCCACAGTTCATTGCTCGCGACTTCAAGGAGTTTATTCGCGTCTCGGGCATGACTCATGTCCGAACTTCACTCCACTATCCCCAATCGAATGGAAAAATCGAGCGTTGGCACAAATCGCTGAAGAGCGAGTGCATTCGGCCCGGAACGCCGCTGTCGCTGGAGATGCGCGGCGTCTGATCGAGAACTACGTGGAGTATTACAACAACGTCCGCCTAAACAGCGCCACCGGCTACATCACGCCGAAGGACGTGCTGGCAGGGCGTCAGCAGGAGATCCACTTGGAACGCGACCGCAAGCTGGAAGCCGCCAGACAGCAACGCCAGAGTCACCGCCAGCAAGCCGCGTGAAGAGCGAAGCGACCAGACGCCGCGATGTCGGACAGCCGGTGAAGTGAAAAGTTTCCGGTTTGACTATTGGGAGGTTGGCTTAGGCGGGTGAAGTCCGAGGAAGTCAGTAACGCCTCACCTCAGTCGCGGCACGCATATCCAGCGTTTGGACCATATGCCACTTTGTCGCCGCTCTGCTTGAGTCCGAGGATCCAGCCCGTCACACCGTCACTGGTTTTCAGCTGTATCCACCATTCTTGCACACCGTGTTTAATGATATTGACGCGACACGCGGTCTTATCGGCGAAACCGCAGGCGCCTTTAAACGCAATATTCTCATAATATTCGGTGAACCAGATGCCCTTGCCCCAGAAGGATATGAGACCGTCAGAGTGCAAGCCATAGCCGAGAACCTCGTCACCCTGAGCCAGCGGACCAAGCGACTGATCAACCTCGCCTGTAATCACGCCCCTGTCAGGCTCTTGAGTGATATTGACGGCACCGATCCTGGTCACCTGTGTTCCGCGTTTAAGACTACGTACAAGCGCTCGGCTATCCTGCCAGGATGAATACAAACGATCGTCCGCTTGCAGTTTGAAGGGTAAAGGTTCCCCGGAGTAGATGCTCGGATTGGGGCTGCCGCAGGCGTCGAAATCAATTGCCGGGAGTCTGGGCGCGGGCGATTTGCCAGACCTCGGGACCGAGATTTGTTGCGCATTCGCAACGAGTACCGCGAGCAGCAGAAGAGCGCCAAGTCGTGCCGTCAACATGGAGCCAATATACTTAATACTTACTAGGCGCTAAAGAAGGAAGTTACCTTTGTTTCTGTCGGTGTCAAGCACGGCTCGATGCGGCCTTCGCCTCACTCACCAATCAGGACCAAACTGGAGGTTGAGAACGGCATATCGCTGCGGAGCTACAATGATGCTTGCCGGACGAAACGGAAGCGGGCACTGCAGGGATGCAACCATGCCGAGGGATAGCCCGGTGGGCTCATCGAGCCGATGAAAGGGGGCGTGAGGACTCGTTCTTGCGCCTCCCAACTCCATCGGATCCAAAGACCCTCATGCCTTGAAAATCCCGCCCGAAGGGCGGAATACTCACTAACGGAGAACGTCGCTTCTCCATTTCACGCTGAGCCAGAACATTCCTTCTCTCATCGCATAGTAGCGAAACCCGGCCCACCGCCTCGAATGTGAGGGGGCATGGGCCCGGAATTCGCTCGGTTGCTTCGTCTGCCGCGGCGAGAAGTGCATTCTCATTCTTGCTCCACGCTTGCTGCGGCATCAGAACTTGAAAACTTCGCTCGAAAATCTATGCCAAAATCATGACGGAAACCAAACTAGAGGCCCAGGGGATGTTTTTGGAACAACTTTTTGCTCACAACAAACGGGGCTTCGTCGAGAGTGCAATCTCGGCGGAAGATACCGAAAACGTTGAGACTGTGGTGGGTTCTTTGCAGTGAATTCTGCACTACAGCAGGCAACTGCAGGTAAAGTACAAGTAAAGTGCAGGCAATATGGGAAATGGAAAGTGGAGTTAAGTGCTTTGAAATATGGTGGCCAGGGAGGGAGTTGAACCCCCGACGCCAGCCTTTTCAGAGTAAAAATAGACAGTGTTTGTAACAACTTAGAGGTGCCTCCCGGCGCTGCAAGTTGTTGAAAGTATCGGTAAGAAAGACCAACTGCAGGTAAAGCTGCGGTAACTTTTTTCGAGTATAGGAACCGTTCAAAAAAGATCTTCAGACAAGATGCTGTTCCGGTTGCCTCTCATCCCGGAAGGATTGTGTCTCTTTTGCGCCCGGAGGGCGTTCTCTTGTTCCAGCCTCCGCAAGCTAATCCTGTACTGAGATCGGCGATTTTGATGAACTGGCTAGCATTTGCAGTGCGCGGGCTTTTCCCCTTTAATTTCTCGACATTTCAGCCAATCGCGGTGAATAGTGATTTTCGTGGCTTCGACCGTATCCTTCTTGTCAAAAACTTCGACCGTCACCAAATCGCCCATTTTCAGATCGGTGGTTTTCAGGATTTGCTTCTTGCATCGAACCGTCGTTTGTTCGGAAAGATGAACATTGATATGGGGGTAGAATCTCGTCCGCAAGATGAAGCCATCCGGCCGCAATTGAACAATGTGTCCGCTGAGCCGTGCTTTTGCATCCAAGGCCGGCGGAGTCGTAAAGAACACAAGAGCTAAGACCAATCGGCAAGCGATCCCCAGCCGATGCCGCGACAGTATTTCTAGATTCCGCATGTGGCTGTCCCAAATAGACGCGAAGCCTTCTTCGCAACCGTCAGCGCGTCGACCCCTCGGCCTGCCGCAGATGCTGCATGGCGGACCGGTAATTCGCCAATGCCTGGCGATTACTCGCATTCCTCAAACCACTCGCAACGCCATCTTCGCAGTTGAACAGCCTGTTGCTGCTGTGCCGGTGCGATCCTCTGACAAAGCTCTCGTAGCTCGGGGTGTGCCGCCTTCACAGAACATTCCTTGATGGGGTTGATCGCGTCCGCATGTTGATGCACGTACTGCTTGAGGAATTCGCGTTCAAATTGTCCATCCTTTAGGCCACCCAGCCACAAAGGCAGGTTGTCGGTACCTGGGAAGTTTTGCCCGTACCATTCCTTCAGCCAGGTCTTCATTCTCTCCACACGCTCACGATGCTGCTGATCAGCGGTTTTGCAGAACTCACGAAGCTCTTGCCGAATCGTCAGATTGGTCGCGCACGGATTCACCATTCTGTCGTCATCGTTGTGGTGATTGACCATCCACACCAAAAATCGTTGATCAAACGGCTGGGAACCGCTAGGGATCGGACTATGCACTTCGTTTCGATGACATCCGATAGAAGAGGCAGTGATACACATAACTATTACCGCAGGCAGAATGCGCATTCCGAACATTCAGGTCCTCACCATTAGGCTGGTTTGATCTCAAGGCGCATCGTTGGGTCGAAGCAGACGCAACGCATTGAAAATCACCAGTAGAGAAACGCCCATATCGGCGGCGATTGCCGCCCATAAGGATGCAAAGCCCGCAAACGTCAAAATCACGAATACAGCCTTCACGCCCAGAGAAACCGTGATGTTTTGACGAATGATAGTCACGGCCCTTCGCGAGTGTCGGACCAGCCAAGGCAGTTTGGCGAGATCATCGGACATCAAAGCAATATCAGACGCTTCAATCGCTGCATCACTGCCCATCGCACCCATGGAAATTCCCAACGTGGCCCTGGCCATCGCGGGAGCATCATTGATTCCATCACCAATCATTGCCACGCTTTCGTAATTCGCTACCAGCCTCTCGACGGCAGCGACTTTGTCTTCAGGGAGAAGCTCCGCATATACCTCGTTTACCCCGGTCGCCTGTGCAATCGTCTCCGCAGTGGGCTTGTTATCGCCGGTCAACATCACCACGTGGTCAACCCCGTTCCGCAGTAGCTGCTTGATTGCCTCACGGCTAGCGGGCCGGACCGCATCCGCAAGAGTAATCATCCCGATCACGCGTTGCTCATCTCCGACCACAACCACCGACTGTCCCGAAGCCGCCAAGTCTTCCAGTCGTTTGTGAATCTCAGGAGTTTCTTGTCCTCGATCCTCCAGATAACGATGAGACCCCAACCAATACTTCTCGCCCCCAATTACAGCTTCCGCACCCTTGCCTTGAATGACTTTGAAATTGGAAGCCTCTCTCGCCCGTACCGATTCCGTACCGCAGAATTCCATGATCGCCCGAGCCAGGGGGTGGTCACTCTGTGACTCCATGGTGGCCGCTACTTCTAGCAGCTCACGTCTCGAAACATTCGATTCTGTAACGACAGATGTGACCTGAGGCCGGCCTTCGGTTAACGTGCCAGTCTTGTCCATCGCAATCGCCTTTAGAGACGCGGGAACCTCCACATATACTCCACCCTTTATCAAAACACCGTTGCGCGCGGCGGCAGCCAATGCGGCCACAATGCTCACCGGTGTCGAAATAACGAGGGCGCACGGGCAACCGATCACGAGAAACACCAGCGCTCGATATGTCCACGTCGACCAGTCCCCGCCGGAGAACAACGGCGGCAATAAGAAAACTAATGCCGCAACCGCAAAGACTGTGGGCGTGTAGAAGCGAGCGAACTTTTCCACCCATTGCTCCGATGGCGCTTTTTGAGCTTGGGCAGTTCCCACCATTTGGATAATGTGGGCAAGAGTCGTATCCGACGCCGCTTTCGTCGACCGGACTTCAATGGCGCCATTGCCATTGATCGTGCCTGCAAATACCTGTGAACCAGCTTCCTTGAATACCGGAACGCTCTCGCCCGTGATGGGCGCTTGGTTCACTTCCGTAGTACCGCGCTGGACTTGACCATCCAGCGCGATGCGGTCCCCCGGCTTCACCAAAAAGATCGTGCCCGGAGACACTTCATCGGCTTTGACTTCAATTTCACGATTGCCTTGCAAAACCCTTACCGTGGGCGGAGCAAGGTCCAGAAGCGCTTCGACTGCTCTTCGCGCTCTTCCGATACTCCAAGCTTCAAGCGCAAGACTTAACGCGAAAAGAAACGTAACCAGTGCCGCTTCGAACCACTCTCCAATGACAACTGCTCCGATCACCGCAATCGTCATCAGCAAATTCATGTCGGGCCGGAGCCGCCGAGCTGCAAACACTGCTTTGGGGGCTACGTACCAGCCACCTACGATGACAGCCCCTAAATAGATGACACGCGCCGGCAAAGGCACAAGATGAGCGAGCCCAAGCCCTTCTGAGCCGAAAGCTTGCGTTATTCCCCCTTGCAACACAGAGTGAACGGCAAATCCAGCGATCGTCATGACTCCGCTTACGATCGTCACAATCGTGCGGCCATCGCGAAGCCACATCGGACGTTTGGATGTCTGCTCGACCTGTGCGGGCTCGCTCCACGCTTCCGCTCGCATGCCCGTCTTATCCACGGCCCGCATAATCTCTTCTGCGTTCAGCAAATCATGCCCTACGGTCATCTTTCCGCGCAGCAGATCGAACGAGAGGTTTCCCTCATCTCCGACCATGGGGCCAAGTTCGCGCTTCAAGGTAGCGATCTCCTCGGCACAATCCATCCCGCGAATCTTGAATTCCAGTTTCTTCATTTGAGGATGTTCCTCCCTGCCATGAGTAGTGTTGTGCTCATCAAAAGCCGGCACAGACCAAGCGTCGACAAGACCCAATAATTATCAGCCCCCAACCAATTAACGAACGAAGTGGACTGCGCTTGCAGGAATTCAAATGTCACTAACAAAACAATACCTATCGTCACGAATGAATGGAGAACGATGCTTAACGTTCTTCGCATTCCTGCATTTCGCCATTGTTGTATCCCAGCAAACAAGTCAAGCCCGCTCAGAGTGACGCCAATCAGCAGCCACACTCGAAATTTGATTTGAGAACTGGCAGGATATGGGCCGAGCAAGAACACTAGAATCGTGCACACCATCCAATAGCATGCCGAAACGATATGCAGAATCGAATTGATCCGATGATTCATAAGTACTCACAACACCCGACATCACGTTCGGCACGAAGGCGTCACGATGCCGAGTTCCAAACAGACGATGGCGACGAAACTGACTTGGATGCATCCCGCGTGACGCCAGACACATAGCCAGGACGACCGCCAAAACCATCAACAACACGAGCAACATCAGCATCAAGTGATCCCGGCGACGTTGCTTTTCCTGTCGCTCTCTTCTGCGAGACCTCACGACTGTTACCCTTTCGAAGTCGTCGCGTTTAGATCGCCGACTCTCCATGTTCTCCGGTTCGGATCCGGATAACATCGCCAATGTCGTGAACAAAGATTTTCCCGTCACCCGGATTCCCGGTACGGGCCTTTTCTCGGATGACTGCAATGACTTGATCCGCCAGTTCATCCGAGACCACAACTTCCAACTTGGATTTATTGACGTAGTCGATTCCGCCCTCTGTGATCGTCTCCGGTGAACCGACAGCTTGAGCCCGCCCGAAGCCGTGAACCTCGGAGACGGTCACCCCGGGCAGACCGTCGATTTGCTTCAAAGCATCGACCACCTTGGACAGTAGAAACGGTTGAATAATCGCCTTAATTTCCTTCATCGCTTTTGCTCCTTAAATTTCGACCTCTTCATGCTTGCCCTCAAACCACTTGTAGAGAGTCGGCAGGACGAACAGCGTCAACAATGTCGAGGTGACCAATCCGCCAATCACCACCGTAGCCAACGGGCGTTGCACCTCAGCGCCAGCACTGGTCGCAAGCGCCATCGGCACGAAGCCGAGACTCGCGACCAGTGCCGTCATGAGCACCGGACGCAACCGTGTCACCGCACCTTCAACCACGGCTTCGTCCAGTGCTACCCCCTCACGCCTGCGCGTCAGAATGTACGAAATCAGCACGACGCCGTTGAGCACCGCGATACCTGAGACAGCAATGAATCCGACGCCTGCCGAGATGCTCAGAGGCATGCCTCTGAGCGCCAGCGCGAGCACTCCGCCAGAAGCCGCAACCGGCACGTTGAGAAAGATCAGAAGTGCCGGCCGGCTCGTATTGAAGGTCGTGTAGAGAAGGATGAAGATCAAAAACAACGACAAGGGCACGACAATCGCCAGCCGTTGTGTCGCTCGCTGCAGGTTCTCGAACTGTCCACCCCACGTGATCCAGTACCCGGAAGGCAAGGAAACTTTGCCTGTTACCGCGGCTTGTGCTTCCTTAATGAAGCCGGATAAATCACGTCCGCGGACATTTGCCTCCACGCTGATCCGGCGATGAATATTCGTACGGCTGACCTGAGCCGGACCCTCTTCCGTTTTCAGGTTTGCCAGTTGGCTCAGCGGAATGAGCCGGCCCTGTGGGTCCGACACTTTGAGATTCCCGATTTTTTCCAGCGCGTCACGATCAGAAGACGCGAATCGCACTTGCATAGCGAAGCGCTTCTGTCCCTCCAGGACCTCTCCCACCTCTTTGCCGCCAATGGCCTCCACCGCATCCAGAACATCGCGCGCATTGATGCCGTAGCGCGCGATTTGATCGCGTCGGATCTCCACTCTGAGGTAGGGCAAGCCCGCCGTCTGCTCGGCCTTGACGTCGGCCGCTCCTTTGACCTGCGATACAACTCGGACGATTTCATCGGCTTTTTGGCGCAACAGATCCAAATCGGTCCCGTACAACGTGACCGCTACATCGGACCGTACGCCCGCAATGAGCTCTTGCATGCGCAACTCAATTGGCTGTGAGTAACTGAAGATGTTTCCCGGTACGTTGTCCTCGAGAGCTTTGTTGTAAGCCTCAATCAGTCCTTCCCGGGTGGTCGCTGTCTTCCATTGGTCGTGAGGCTTCAGGATGACGTAAATATCGCTTACTTCCACACCCATCGGGTCGGTCGCAATTTCTGCGCGTCCGGTTCGCGATATCACGGTCTCTACTTCCGGGAACTGTTTGAGCACTTTCTCCACCATGGTGGTGCTCTTCACAGACTCCGAGAGAGCGACGCTGGGAAGCCGCCACGCCTGCACCGCAAGCGTCCCTTCATCCAGACGCGGAATGAACTCAGCTCCCATGAAGAGGACTACGATGGCTCCAAGCGCGAAAATCCCACCCGCTAGCGAGACGGTAATTCTTGGGGTGGCAATGGCCCTCCGCAACCAGGGCACATAGCGTGACTTCATGAAATGAATCAGACGGGACTCTTCCTCCTTCACCTTGCCGGCCAGCAAGAAGGAACTCAGGACAGGCATGAGGGTTAGGGCAAAAACCAGGGATGCGATCAATGCGAAGATGACGGTCAGCGCCATCGGGCGAAACATCTTGCCTTCTACGCCCTCAAGCGTGAGGATCGGGAAATAGACGACGATGATGATAAGAACCGCGAAGAACACGGGTCTGGCAACCTCTCTGGCAGCGTCCAGGATGATTGCAAAGGAGTTGCGGCGTTCGCCTTGCTGTTTGCCTTCCGCCAGGTGACGAACGATGTTTTCTACCATCACCACGGAACCATCAACGATCAGACCAAAGTCGATCGCTCCAAGACTCATGAGGTTGCCACTGATGCCGAGCCACACCATCCCGCAAAAGGCCGAGAGCATGGACAGCGGTATGGCAGCTGCCACGATCAAAGCGCCCCGTATATTGCCGAGAAGGAGCAGCAGAATGACGACGACCAAGACAGCTCCCTCGATGAGGTTTTTTTCCACGGTCTTAATCGTTTTTTGGACCAAGGTAGTCCGGTCGTAATAAGTCTGGACCTTTACCCCTGCCGGCAGAGTCTTCTGGATCTCCTGCAGCTTGTCACCGACGCTCTTGGCAACAACGCGGGAGTTCTCGCCGATCAACATCATGACCACGCCCGTTACGACCTCGCCGCGCCCGTCCCGTGTGGCGGCGCCTTGCCGAATCATGGGAGCAAATGCCACCGTTCCCAGGTTCTTGATATAGATAGGCGTGCCATTCTTCGTTGCGCCGACGACGATGTTGCCGATGTCTTCTAGAGTTCCAACCAAGCCCTCGCCACGCACGATGTATTGTTCCTGGTTGTGCTCGATGTAACCTCCGCCGGAGTTGAAGTTGTTGCGCTCAAGCGCCTCGAACACCTTGGATAGTGGTAGGTCGTAAGAGATCAGCCGGTTCGCATCGAGCTGTACTTCGTACGTCTTCAGTTCACCTCCGTAGGAATTGACCTCTACTACTCCCGGAACCGAACGAAGCAGCGGAGCGATGTCCCATTCCAAAATGCTCCGCAACTCCATTAGCGACTGTTTTTGTCCTTGCACTTCAAATTGGTAAATCTCGCCAAGGCCAGTACTGATCGGACCCATCTCAGGCGAGCCGAAGCCCGCTGGAATTGCTTCTTTGGCTTGCGGCAGACGTTCCATTACCAGGCGGCGACAGAAGTAAATATCCATGTTCTCTTTGAAAAAGATCGTTACCGACGAGAGGCCAAAGCGAGACAGCGAACGGATCTCGGTTACCCCGGGGAGGCCGCTCATCGCGGTTTCGACAGGAAACGTAATGAAACGTTCGACTTCTACCGGACCCAACCCCTGCGCGTTGGTGAGAACGATGACCTGGTTCGGCGTAATATCTGGCACAGCATCGATAGGCAGAACCTGCATGGCCCATATGCCAACACCGATCACCAGCGTGGTGAATACCAAAACCAAAAACCGGTTCTTGAGCGCGAATTCGACGAGGCGATTCATATGCCGCTATTCCTCCCCGCCGATCAGCTCGCGCTGCAGCGCGGCCTTTAAATAAAAGCTGCCGTTGGCAACAACTCTCTCTCCCGGCTTCATGCCGGACGTGATTTCGACATTTTGGCCGTCTTGTTGACCCACCTCTACCTTCCGCCTGATAAAGGTCGCTGAGTCGGTCTGGACGAACACGACCGGTTCACCGTTGATCTCCTGCAGCGCGGAGGCGGGGACAGAGACACCGTTGCTCGCTTCCTTTGTAGGGACCGATACCGTTCCGAACATTTCGAGCTTCAGTTGGCCGCTTGGATTGGCCAACACACATCTGAGCTTTGCCGTGCGCGAAGCCGGGTCCAGAACATCGCTTAGATAGGCAATCCGCCCTTTAAACTGTTGGCCAGGGTATGAATCGAGAGTAACCAGACAATCGCCACCTCGCGCCACATACCGGATGTCTTTTTCATACACATCGGCCAGAGCCCAAACCATCGCCGTGTCTACCACCGTAAACAACTCTTTGTCGCGATTGACGACCTCCCCTTTGGACACGTCGTATTTTGTGACGACACCGGAGAAGGGCGCCCGGATCGTGGCATGAGAGGCAGTGCGATGGGACCCGTGCATTGAGCTGCTGATTTTCTTCAGGTCGTCATCACTCATCCCAAAACGATGGAGTTTCTCCTCCGCACGTCCCACTTCCGCGCGGCGGCTTTCAATTTCTGCCTGGGCTTGTTCGTATTCCGCCTTGCGCAACTCGAACTCTCGCGGTGAAATGGCTTCCACTTCAATCAAGTTGTTGGCGCGATCCATTGCCTTCTTGGCGACTTGTTCTTGCGCCTTCGCTTTGGTGAGTCCGCCAACCAGGTTTTGGTACTCTCCGAGTGATTCTCCCAACTCAATGTTGTCGTAGATCAGCAGGGGCTGGCCTTTTTGCACCCGATCTCCCAACTGAACTTGAACCTCCTCGACAATCCCTTGGGAGAGAGGGAAAATGTGGGCCACACGCGCTTCATCGGCTGAAACTACAGCCGTAGTTTTGACCATCTGCTGAATCTTTGTCTCGCTGCTGGTTACGATCACGACCCCAGCATTACGCTGAGCGTCCGCGCTGAGCTCGACCTGGTCCGGGTCGTGCTTCTCCTCCGCTTGCGGGGGAGTGCTGGAGGTCCTTCGCCAAAGCATGGTCGCAACCAAAACGGCAAGTAAAACCGCAACACCAATCAGTGCCATTCTCTTCGTCATCAGAATTCCTTTCCGACAGCCGCTTCTAGTTGAAAAATCGAGGTCTGGTAGTCAAACAGGGCGAGATTGTAAGAACGCAATGTCTCGCGATAGATACGCTCCGCGTCGAGAAAGCCAATAAGGTCTAGCGCCCCGAGCCGATACGATTGCTGCGCGATCTCCCGTGTACTTCTTGCGCTTGGAACATACTGCTGTTCCAGAGCACGCACTCTTTCCGACTGGGTCTGGGCCGTTTGATAGGCGGCTTGAACATCGCGCCGGACCGACAGGGACAACCGGCTAGTTTCATATTGGCGTTGTTGAATCTGGGCCGATGCACGCTCGATGCCTCCCTGGTTCCGGTTAAAGAGCGGCAAAGGAATCGACAAACCGAAAGCCGCTGTGTTGGCCCCGAAGTCGCGCTTGTACCCGAAGAAGGGCGTGACGTTAGGAATGCGTTCCGCCTTTTGCAATTGCAGATCCTGTCTGTCTCTTTCAAGCCTTTGCCGCTCCGCACGCAGGTCCGGCCGGCTCTCGATAGCCTGGGTCTGAAGTTGTAATGGATCGGCCGTGAACGGTTGGGCTGCCAATGCTTCAGTGACATCGAATGTCGTGTTTAGGTCGGACACACCCAGAACTTCAAGCAAATCCGTCTTGGCATTCTTCAGTTGTAACTCCGCGTCCAATAAATCGTTATAGAACCGCAATCTCTCGGCACGAATCCGGTTGATCTCAAGGCCGGAAAGCTCGCCTTGCTTATAACGGGCTTCGTTCAGGCGAATAATGTCGTCAAACTGCTTGAGGATTTCGCCGGCAAGATCCCTCTGCGCTTTCGCGAGAACCACGACGTAGTAACGGCGCTTCAATTCGAGCTTGAGCTGCCGAACCGTATCTTGCAGCCCGGACTCCGTTGCCGCCAGCTCCTGCTTAGCAACGCGGATTCGTTTGCCCCGCTTACCGGCGGTCTCAATCGTCTGGCCCGCTCGGACGACCAGTTCCTGGTTGTTGAAGAAGGGGCCTGGACTCGACTCGAATAAGGGATAACTTTCCGACGCAATCTCGAAGTTCGGATTCGGACGCAAACCCGCTTGCACCACGTCGCTTTTCGCAATTCGCGGACTCTGTTGGTCGCGCAACAGAAGCAGGTTTTGCTTAAGCATCAAGTCCATGGCTTGTTGCATCGTCAGGCGCTCAGGGAGCGCCTGGCTATTTGTCGATTGCTGCGCCGATGCCACTGACACCCAAAGCATCACGACACCCATAAACAGAATTTGCTTCATAGTTCGCTTCGACCAATTCATCAAGAACGCTCCTTCGAGAAGTCTCTTTGTAAAAGTTCAGTCAGCCGCGTTACTGCGGTTCTCCACGTTTGGCGGGCTTTGTCCGAAGACGCACTCGCTACCACAGCAACATCGGCCCAATCCATACCCAGCAAATTCCGCAGGATCAGCACGGCTCTTTCGGCGGCGGGCAACCGTCGTATTGCAATTTCCAGCGGCGCGCCTGGGTCATGACCAATTCCTCCTGCCCGATAGCTCTCCGCTGTACGAAGAGCAAGCGTCAATGCCGACAAGAGAATGCTGTGCTCCAGAGCATCCGACTTCGTTTGTCGCAAGACCAGCATCGTCACCTGATACGCAAGGTCTTCCGCAGCTGCTCGATCACCCAAAAATGCTTGTAAGAACGTGAACACCAGACGACTCACGCGCTTGCAAGTTCCTTGCCCTACACTCGCGTTTGCGGAAATCATCGGACACCTCACCGCTGCTCAAGTCCGTGCCGCTCGCCGCGAAGTTCATCGATCGAAAAACTCGCGTGGCAACAGGTCGCGCACCGTGAACATCCCTCTCAACCAAAACTCTTTCGCTTCTTGCAATGAAACTTTCATTGCATTCGCAACACCAGCCCATGTCATGCCCAGCACGTTGCGCATGATGAATGCCGCTTTCTCCGCGCAATCGAGCGCCACAATCCGGTTTTCAAGAACACTCTGCTGCGGCTGTCGCCGCCGTTCGGGCGAACAAGGCTGCACCGCGTGAAACGCCGCGCCAATAAGTTCGGGAGGCATCTCACCAGTTGTCGGAAACACGCTCGATGTGCGGTAGAACTTCGCGAAAGCCTCCGAAGTGAGCAGTTCGGCCGTTGGTTCATTCCCTAGAAACAAACGACAAAACGTGAGCACGTCGGGACTCCAGCGTTTGTAAAACGCCTGCATTTCCCGCACCCGGTGCGTTCGAACAGCAACGGACATAAGCACCCCCGTAAAAGAAAGGGCGATGTTTGCGTAAATAAGTGATTGCCCAGGAGAGAAAATCTCCCGGAGCTTTTAGAAATAGAGAGGGTTAGCTACGAGGAGGGTGATAAAGAGGAGGAGCGGAGGCTGTCACTTGGTTGAAGTCGTAAAACGCGAATGCCTCAGCCGAACCTTGTACTTGTGCCACGTAGAAATGAGGCGAGGGCACAATGTGAGCGCAGCAGCAGAAACAATCTTCCGGGGCTGTAGGAGAGCTCTTTGGTTGCTGGCTGGGCGAATTGAAAACAGAAGCCTGTGCTACTGGTACCTGCATCGCTGGCGCCGCTGTGCCAGCTTGTGAAGTAATGGGGGAATCGGAAGTTCCATCGTTGTCACTCTGGCAAAGACCGGGAACGCTAAGGTCGGCAAAAGTCCAAAGCAGCAACAACGCTGCCAACCCTCGCTGCCAGACCCGCTTTCCCGATATCAAGCGCATACGATAAATATACCCTACCACGCAAGAGCCCACTGTAATAGACGTGTAAAAACAGCTTTTGGTTCAGGAATTTTCGCGAAACGGCCGGCATAATCGCTGCGAGCAGCGTGTCGCAAATGGTTGAAAAAGGGGGCCTTCCGTCCATCACATGCTACTTAGCTGCTGGCTACTCTTTTTAGTTACGACTGCTCTTTCTCTGCCACCGGTCGGAGCGTGCCGCGCCGCAAGGCCCGCTCCTTCATCAATACAAAAAATACGGGAACCAGTATCAACACATGAATCGTCGAAGTAATCATGCCGCCTACCATGGGAGCGGCGATCGGCTTCATCACATCGGAGCCAATACCAGTCGCCCAAAGAATCGGGATGAGGCTGGCGAGGACCGCGGTGACCGTCATCAGCTTCGGACGAAGCCGTTGTACCGCACCTTCGATCGCCGCTTCCTCAATATCCGACTCTGAGAGCGTGTCCCCTGAATTCAACCGTTGATCGAGGGACTCGTGCAAATACACGACCATCACGACTCCCGTCTCGACAGCAATACCAAACAGCGCGATATAACCGACCCAAACCGCTACACTGAAGTTGTAGCCGAGCAGCCATTGCAGGATCAGGCCACCCGTCATCGCATAGAAGGTCGGAAAGATCAAAACCATGGCCTCCGTGACGGAGTGAAACACCATATACAGCAACAAAAAGATCAAGAAAAAGACCACAGGCAGGATGATCTTTAGGCGTTCTTTTGCCCGCAGCTGAAACTCATACTCTCCAGACCACTGATAGGTGTAGCCTGCCGGCAGGTTGAGTTTCTCCCGCAGGACTTGGCTGGCCTGGGTCACGAACCCGCCGTAGTCTGTGGTGTTGAGATCAATGTACACATAGCCGGTAAGCTGCCCATCTTCATCGCGGATCATAGCCGGACCCCGCGAAAACGAAACTTTGGCCACTTCCGAAATGGGGATCTGCGCGCCGGATGGGGTCGAGATTAGGACCCGGCTGATCTCTTCGATGTTGTCGCGAAAATCACGCTGATAACGGACATTGATCGGATAGCGGCGTCGGCCTTCGATATTCTCAGCCACATTCATACCTCCAATGCCGGACTCAACCGCTTGCTGCACATCTGCGATCGTCAAACCGTATCGCGCAGCCTCAAGCCGATTCACATCTACGTTGACATAGAATCCCTGAGACACTCGCTCGGCGAAAACCGATCGAACCTGCGGCAGCCCAGCCAATAGCCGTTGCACCTGCGCCCCAAGTTGCTGGATTTGTTCAAGACTGCCACCCTGAATCTTCATGCCCAAAGGCGTTTTGATTCCGGTCAGCGCCATGTCCAGCCGGTTCTGCACCGGCATGGTCCACGTATTGGTCAGTCCTGGAAACTGGAGATTTTCGTCCATCTCGCGAATCAACTTCTCGTAGGTCATCCCCGTCCGCCACTTCTCCTTTGGCTTGAGCATCACGGTCGTGTCATACATGTCAAGTGGAGCGTTGTCCGTGGCACTGTCAGATCTGCCCACGGCCCCAAACACCGTGTCCACTTCAGGAAACGAGCGGAGAATACGATCCTGCTCCTGAAGAAGCTGAGAGGCCTGCGTAATCGAAATTCCGGGGAGAGAGGTCGGCATGTAAAGCGAAGAACCCTCGTACAGAGGTGGCATGAACTGACTTCCTAGCTTGAAGATCAAAGGAAAAGTCACTGCCAAGAACAGTAGATTAACTAGCAGTGTCATCTTGCGGAATCTGAGGCACAGGCGAAGAACCGGAAGGTAGAGCGCCTGCGTTATTTTTGAAATTGGATTTTCCGATTCCGGGCGAAGCTTTCCGCGGATAAACACCACCATCAGAATGGGAACCAGCGTGATCGCCAGCAATGACGAGAATCCGACCGCCAAGGTCTTGGTCCACGCTAGCGGGTGAAACATCCGCCCTTCCTGAGCTTCGAGAAGAAAAACGGGCAGGAAGGAGACAACAATAATCAGCAGAGAAAAGAATAGGGCTGGTCCTACCTGCTTTGCAGCATCGATCAGAATCTGCTTCCTTTGCCGCTCGGAGACTTGCGTGCCGCGAGCGGCGTGTTCGGAAAGATGCCGGTAACCGTTCTCCACCATCACGATGGCGGCATCCACCAGCACACCAATGGCGAGCGCCAAACCTCCCAAAGACATGATGTTGGAGCTGATGTTCAGGTAGTACATCGGGATAAAGGAGATTAGGAGCGCAAGCGGCAATGTCAGGACAGGAATCAACGCAGAGCGAAAATGAAACAGAAATACGATGATGACTAGAGAAACGATGATCGCTTCTTCCAGTAGGCTATGTTTTAGCGTGTTGATTGATGCCCGAATCAAACCGCCCCGGTCATAAGCCGAGATCACTTCCACTCCCGGCGGCAGCGATCCCTTGATTTCCTGTAACTTCTTTTTGACGCCGTCAATCACATTGAGAGCATTGAGCCCATACCGCATCACCACGATTCCGCCGACGGCTTCACCTTCTCCGTTCCATTCCGCGACGCCCTCGCGAATGTCCGGACCAAAGGAAACCGTGCCCAGATCTTTGATCAAAACGGGCGTTCCATTCTTTGCCATGACCGGAACGTTGGCCAGATCATCCAGCGATTTCAGATAACCCAGACCACGCACCATGTAGCGTGTTCCGCTCAATTCGAGCACCCGTCCACCCACTTCGTTGGTGCTCGACTTTACGCGGTCGATGACCATTGACAAGGGAATGCCATACGCCAGCAGTTTGTTAGGATCAACACTAACTTGGTACTGGCGCACAAAACCGCCGATCGTGGCTACTTCGGCCACTCCCGGAACCGTCGCCAGTTGATAGCGCAGATGCCAATCCTGAAGGCTGCGCAGATCCGCCAAGCTGTGCTTATGCGTCCGATCCACCACCACGTATTGGTAGACCCAACCGGCGCCGGTGGCGTCGGGACCAATCATGGGATTCACATTGGGAGGAAGACGCCCAGCAATGGTCTGTAGATATTCGATAACTCGGGAACGGGCCCAATAGATGTCGGTTCCGTCTTCGAACACTACGAAGACGTAGGAATCGTTGAACATGGTTTGTGCCCGCACCGCTTTCACTCGCGGCGCAGCCAACAAAGCAGTGACAATGGGGTAGGTCACTTGATCCTCGATGATGTTGGGCGGCTCTCCTTCCCAATTGGTATGGATAATCACCTGCACGTCTGAGATGTCCGGCAGAGCATCCAGGGGGAGATGACCCAAAGACCAAATCCCCGCTAACGTGAGCAAGAGCACACCTGTGAAAACCAGAAAACGGTTCTGCGCACACCACTCGATAATTCGGGAGATCACGGTTACATACCTCCCGTAGCGTTGAGTGTGAGCTGTTTGTTAGCGATGATCTGTCCATTGAGTTGGGCGCGGACCGTGACCTGCCAGGTGCCTCCTGAGCCAAGATCGCCTTTGCCTTCGTACCCGCCATTCCCTCGGTCCGAGGTACTGATGACCGTCTTCATCGCTGCCATTCCCATTGCCGGCATCGCCGCCATGTAGAAAGTAACGGTCACCGTCGCCCCGCTAATTGCTCTTCCGTCCTGGCCGCTCAACTTCACTCGTACGACGTTGCCGCCCTTGTGGGGCGGATCAGGGTCGGTAGTCAGCTCTACATTCGCCTTTGCTTCTGGAACTGCGTTCATCACAGCCGCCTGCCCGGCTCCGAGTGGCAGTGGAACAAATGCACCGGCTGCGGCCTGAAGTTGCGCTTCGGAATCAATCAGAAAATTGGCCGAGGTGACAATCTGTTCGCCCGCTTTGAGACCCTTTGCCACGACGAACTCGTCGCCCACCTGTAGGCCAAGCACGACCTCGCGCGGTTCGATGCTGCCCTCACCGGCATACACAAAAACCAGATTTCTCGTACCCGAATGAAATGCCGCAGAAGCAGGAATCACCAATTGCCGCCCCAACGGTTGCCTCGCCCGCACATTGACGTACATTCCAGGCCGAAGCTTGAGACCGGGATTCGAAAAGACAAGACGCACCGGCAAAGTACGCGTACCGATATCTAACTGCGGGAGGATGTAGTCCACGCGGCCCTTGAAAATCCGCCCCGGGTAAGCGTCCAACGTAACCTCGGCCGGGTCTCCCGGTTTGATCTTGCCGGCATCACTTTGGAAAATCTGGGCCATGACCCAGACATTGGAAAAGTCCGTGATGGTGTACAGCATCGTTTCCGGCTGCACATACATATTGGGTAGCGCCTTTTTTTCCGTGATGTGACCGGATACCGGCGAATAAACCGTGACGTCCGTGATCGGCTTGCCCGTCTGATCGAGTTTCTCGATTTCCTCAGGCGAAACCTGCCATTGCAGCAGTCTTTCTCTGGCCGCACCTAGCAAGGACGACGCTCCCGAAGCAACCCCGTTCACCCTGCTTGCCTGCAACGCCTGTGAATTTTTCTTGGCCAGCAGGTACTCTTGCTCGGTGGCGACCAGATCGGGGCTGTAGATAGTAAACAAGGGCTGGCCCTTTCCAACAAAGTTCCCCGTCGCGTCTGCATACACTTTGCGAATCCAACCGGAAAACCGTGTCTGCACGTAAGCTTGTCGGCGTTCATCGGGTTGGACGTTGCCATAGAAGCGCAGCTCGGAATTCACCGCCTTGGACTCCACATTCCCTAACACCACGCCGATGCTTTGCATACGCTGAGGAGTAAGTTGAATGGGAGCAAGCGGAGTGTCCCGCATATCGCTCTTCATCTCTCCCTCCGCAGCGGCGGAATCTCCCATTTGTATCGCTTTGTTTGAATGTGGGTCTTGCGGCGATACGGCACTTTCACGCGTCAGCCGCAACCACAACACCACGACCACAGCCATCAACACCACCGCCGTGCTGGTTGCGATCCAAAATGCCGGCCGGTAATTGCTCCATCTCTCACTCATGCGTGTTTCCTCGTTCGCCAACATTTTTCTTTGATCTGCACTCATGGCAAATCCACTCCGGTCAGGCGCTCCAGTTCAGCCAGTGCCGATTCGTGTTCCACGATCTTGTTACGGTATTCAAGGTCAAGGTTCAGAACATCAAGAAAGGCGGAGAGCAGGGCCTCGAAATCCTGCCGGTTCGACTGATAGGCCGCAAGAGCCGAACGAAACGTTGCATCGGACTGAGGCAGAAGTCCATCGCGATAGATCTTTAACTGTTCTTCCAAAGTCTTGGCCTGAACATGCCGCTGTTGTACCTCGGCGGACACGCGCTGCGATTCAGCATCAAGTTCCCGCTGCGCGCGGATCTGGTTCTGTTGTGCTTCCGCCAGTTCCGCCTTCTGGCGTCCGCGATTCGGTAGCCGGATACCGAACGATGCCATATAGTAATCACGAAATTCACCGGCCGTGTGCTGATACGTGTATTGCAGGTTGAAGTCGGGCCGGAAATTCTTTTGCGCCAGCTCGACTTGTGTGTCCTGTCGCCGGATGGAAATTTGCTTGGATCGCAAGTCGGGATTCTGCTCACGGGCCTTCTGCAAGAGGTCGGCCGCAGAGTAAGCAAGAACCCGTCCCGTCAGGGCCTCCGTGACGATGTCAGCGGATTCTTGTTGCCGTCCGAGCAGTTGCTTGATTTGCGATTCGAGTATGCCCTCTTGCTCATGATGGTGAGCAATCTCCTGCAGAATCTTTGTATGCTGCAACTGTGCCTTCAATACATCCTGCTGAATCCCCTGGCCTACCTTGTATCGCGCCTCTGTCGCCTGCTGCACCTGCCCCAACAGTTCATCCATGCGGTGCAGCACGTCGATAGTTTGTTGTATGTATGCCAATTGGAAGTACACCATCTTGAGGTTTCCAACCATCGTCCGCCGGAGGGAATCCGTCTGTGCCTCCATTGCGTCCGATTCGCGCTCCGCGATACGGGCACGCAGTTGACGCTTACCGGGATAAGGCAAGTCCTGCGACACCCCGAAACCGATATAGGCGAAGTCACTGTTGCTGTATCCCGCAAAGGGCCGCGGACTGCCCACACTGAATTGCTGTATGGACAGTTGGGTTTCTGGTAGTGCGGAAACCTGTTTCGGGACATTGCGGGAGGCCTGCCACGCTTGCAACGAAGCGGCAACCTGCGCATTCTTTTGCTGAACCTCTTCGATGAGCGCACGGAGAGGGATTGGCCTGTCAACGTGCTCGGCCATTTCCCCCTGATCACCATCTGGGCCTTGGGCTGCCGATGACACAAGCGGCGCGAACATTGCAATGATTGTCAATGAGTACAGCAAGAACTTGGACGCGAGGCCGAGCAGACCTCGTGATAAGACGAGAGATTCCATCTTTCCTCCCAGGGAACTGACACTTTTGTTGTTGTGCGCACAAGAGTGCGTGAACACGGACAGAGATTAGTCTGCGAGAGGAAGGATCAGATTCTTAGGACGGTGTTCGCGGTACAACCCAGGCCGGGCGGACTATGGGTGGAGGAAGCAATGCTCGCAGCGAGCAACACGGAGGCGTCGGGCAGCAAGGCGAGTGCACCGGGAAGCGCGTGCAGCTCAGCCAAGCCATGGTTGAGATGAGAAGACACAACCTTCAGTACGTGGAACTCATTCGGCGAAGCTTGAGGCTGGCAGCATCCATGCGATTGAGCCATGCGGGATCGCCCACATTCGCCCGCCATACGCTTACAGCAATCGTGCTCAGCCGCTGTCATTGCGGCGCCAGGCCGTGCGCATGCCATCACCGGCAAGGCCGCCAGGAGCAATCCCAGAAGCGCGACTGCAACTTTCGCCACCACTCTCACCCGGATAAGTCTATCGCCCAATGGCATTGCAGGCAACGAATTGAGCATTTTGGCCGGCTGGGCGTCTGCCATTAAGGTCGCCTCTATGGGTAAGTTCGCAAAGCCGTGGTAGTCGGTTACATTCTCTTTAAAAAAAAGGCCGCCGGGCCTGGCGGCCTCAGGAGTAACACCCAACTCTTCATTTCTGCTCAGCAGCTCTGGCCATTTCTTCATGCATCTCGGCAAGTGACAAGGCTTCTTTAGCTTGTGCGGAAGAAAGCTCTGCCCATCGTTTGCAGTGCGGAGCGCCTTGGCCAAACGAGGTGCCATGTTTCGCTTCCATGGCGGGAAAAGGAGGTTTGTTCGCATAAATGTGCGCCAATTCCTCATGTTCCTTTGCGCTCGCGGTAAGGCGCGCAGCCTCCTGCCGATAATACTCGGCAATCTTTCTGTGCTCGACCGGCTCTTTCGCGGTCTTCAATAGAGCTTTGAATCCCTTTTTCGTGATGACCTGGCTATCGCTCGCTCCTGCAAAACCTGTGAGCGAAAATAAAGCCAGCGATATCACGATGATGAACGCCAGTGGTTTGAGGTCTGCGATTTTCATTTCTCGTTCCTCCCTTGCATCGGCTTTAGCCAATTAACAAATCGCCCTTCACATAGAACTTCGCAAATGACACCGTCTCGGTTACATTCTCAGTTTCCCGGAATCGCTTCGCCGCGGCGTAAACTTTCAATGCTCCATCTGTAACCAAATTGCATCATTTTGCGAACTAAATGGATGTGACCTCTAGCGAGTCCGAATTACGCGCGCTCATGCTTGCCGCAAGCACCGGGGACGCATCCGCGTATAGGACACTCTTGGAAAGGCTCAGTTCCCAGTTGCGAGCTTTCTTCAAAAATAAACTGGTCCTCATGAACCGGGGCGCGGTGGAAGCTGAAGATCTGGTCCAGGAAGCTCTATTCGCAATTCATACCCATCGACACACCTACGATCCATCGCAACCCTTCACCGCCTGGGTCTACGCGATTGCGCGTTACAAGTTGGTCGATTTCCTCCGCCGAACAAAATACTCTACGAGAAACGTCCCAGTGGATGAGTCCGAAGAGTTGACCGCAAGAGACAACTACGCAGGAGTGGAGAGCAGTCTGGACTTGGACCGGCTGCTTGAAACGTTGACACCAAAAGTGAAACGAGTCATCCAGTACGTCAAGCTCGATGGCCTCAGCGTGAGCGAAGCAGCGAACCGTTGTGGCATGTCGGAATCAGCCGTAAAGGTCTCCGTTCACCGCGGACTGAAGAGCTTGGCATTGCAAATCAGTAAGGAGGGGCGCCCATGAAGACCGATCAACTGATCGACATGCTGAGCACCAACGTTGATCCTGTCAAAACCGTTGCCATCAGGAAAACGTTGAGCCTCGCGCTTTTGATCGGCGGTAGTGCCGCCTTTTGCCTCATGCTGGGCACGGTTGGCTTGCGCCGTGAATTGTCTTGGAGTTGGAATTTTCTCGCCTTGAAACTCCTATTCACTGTGAGCCTCATTGGTCTCGGGACTGCTTTGCTGGCCAAGCTGGCTCGCCCAGGTCAAAAGAATGCGAAGCTGTCCGCTTTGACACTGCTTCCATTTATCGTCATCGTCTTGGCTGGGAGCATCGCACTCGCGTCTCACACCCCAATGGCGTGGGGCAAGATGCTGCTGGGGATGAACTGGTTTACGTGCCTGTTCTGCATACCGCTTTTTGCGGTCCTTCCATTCGTCGCATTGATCTGGTTTCTGCGCAAAGGGGCTCCGACGGAATTGAAGCTGACCGGGGCAATTGCCGGACTGGTTGCGGGGGCGCTAGGAGCAACGGCATACGCTTTCCACTGTCCCGATGATTCCATTCCGTTCATCGCCGTGTGGTACGGTGCGATGGTCGCTTTGTGCGCTTCCATCGGCTCCATGCTAGGGCCGCGCTTACTGCGATGGTGAGGTACGGTGGATTTGTTCGGAAAAAGCTGAATGCCACTAAGCGGCGCAGTTTATTGTGATATCAATGAAAATCATGCGAAGGCGTAGTCGCAGCACTGATTGCCAGGGGCTGAATGCTTCGTGCCTTCAGGTGCACTACATGATCTTGGTTCTGAACCAGCCCCGAAACCAAAACGAATCTTTCATTCAGAACCGCCATTCGATTCTTGTCGTAGAAGTCGGGGCTGATAATGACTCTTGAAGTTCCCGTTTCGTCTTCTAGCGTCATGAAGATGATCCCCTTGGCGGTTCCCGGTCTCTGGCGCGTAATCACACAGCCGGCAACCGTAGCTTCTTTCCCGTGTGGAAGATTCGTTAGCTCACTGGCGGACATAACGCCCCGTGCCCGCAGAACCTCTCTGCGATACGCCATGGGATGTGGCCCCGTGGTCAATCCGGTCCCGTGGTAGTCCGCGACCAGCCTTTCTTCAGTATCCATTCGGCGCAACGGCGATCTCGGATCGGCCTCCACAATGCCTTCGAGCAGAGGCCCATTTTTCTTGACGGCCTTCTCCACTTGCCACAACGCGTCGCGGCGATGCACCTTAGCGTCGGGACACAGATTGTTCAACGCCCCGATTCTCGCCAGCATGGCCAGATGGTCGCGAGTGAGCTGGGGTACACGCCGGGCCAACTCCTCCACGGACGCAAATGGACCGTCTCCACGCTGGCTCGCCAGAGCTTCCCCTGCGACTTGAGACAGACCGCGCACATAACGGAAACCGAGACGAAGGCTGAGTTGGCCTTCGTTGTCGGGTTCCACGGTGCAATTCCAGTGCGAGCAAGCCACATCTACGGGCCTCACCCGTAGTCCATGGCGCTGCGCGTCTTTCACAATCGTGGCCGGATGGTAAAAGCCCATCGGCCAATTGTTCAGCAAGGCCGCGGTGAAGGCGGCGAGATAGCGGACCTTCAGGAACGCACTGGCATAAGCGATGAGAGCAAAGCTGGCCGCGTGAGACTCGGGGAAACCGTAAAGGGCAAACGAACTGATAAATTTCACAATTTGGTCCTGGGTCTTCACGGGGAAACCGTTTGCTGTCATCCCGGCTCGAAGTTTGGCTTCGATTTCTCGCATTCGTTGCTGCGAACGCTTGCTACCCAAAGCGCGGCGCAACTCTTCCGCTTCTCCACCTGTAAAGTTGGCGCAGATCATGGCCAGCTTTAGGAGTTGTTCCTGAAACAAGGGAACGCCCAACGTTCGTTTTAGTGCCGGAATGAGCGACTCGTGGGGATAAGTGACAGCCTCCTTACCCTGCCGCCGCTTCAAATAAGGACTAGTCATCTCGCCTGTAATCGGACCGGGACGAATCAAGGCGACTTGGGTGACCAGGTCGTAGAAACGAGTGGGATTGTTGCGCGGCAAGGACGCCATCTGCGCACAACTTTCGATCTGAAACATCCCAATAGTGTCGGCTTTGCGGATGGTGTCATAGACATCCGGGCAATCCTGCGGCAGGTGCGCGAGGTCGATTTCTTCGCCGTAGTGATCGCGAATCAGGCCAATACTGTCTTTGACTACCGCCATCATTCCCAAACCGAGCAGGTCCACTTTGATCAGCCCGAGGTCGGCGCAATCGTCTTTGTCCCACTGCACGACCACCCTTCCCGGCATGGTGGCGGGCTCCAGCGGTACGACTGAATCCAGTTGCCCCTGGCAAATGACCATGCCGCCCGAGTGCTGGCTGAGATGACGCGGCAAATCCTGCACTCGCTGGCAGAGATTCAGATAGACCGCGATCTGCGGATGGCTGAGGTCGAGACCGGTATGAGTGAATTGGCGCTCCATCGTGTCATTCGGGTCGCGCCATTCCCAGGTCCCTACGATCGCCGACAGCCGGGCTAGAGTGTCTTCATCAAAACCGAGCACCTTGCCCATCTCGCGCGCCGCCGAACGCCCACGGTAGGTGCAGACATTCGCCGTCATGGCCGCGCCTCGTTTGCCGTAACGCTCGTAAACGTACTGAATGACTTTTTCGCGTTCATCTCCGCTCGGCAGATCAAGATCAATGTCCGGCCACTCTCCCCGTTCTTCTGACAGGAATCTTTCAAACAACAAATCCATGCCAATGGGGTCAATGGCCGTGATGCCCAGCGAATAGCACACCGCACTGTTGGCGGCCGAACCTCTGCCTTGCACTAAAATGCCATTGCGTTCACAGAAACAAATCAGGTCCCAAACGATCAGGAAGTAGCCCGCCAGCTTGAGCTTTTCTATCAGCGCCAGTTCTTTTTCAAGCTGCCCCCGAACCCGCGCGCTAACCGGCCGGTAACGGCAACGTGCTCCCTCCCAAGTCCGCTTGTGCAGGAAAGAATCCATGGTCTCGCCGTCTGGCACCGGGTAGCGCGGGAACTCATATCCCAACTTTTCCAAATTGAATTTCAATCGGGAGGACAACTCGCTGGTGTTCTCAATCGCTTCGGGAAGATCGGCAAAAAGGTCGTCCATCTCCTCCGCGCTACGCACATGGCGTTGAGAATTTCGCGCCAGCAGCCGGCCAGCGGTCTCAAGCCGCCGCTTGTTCTTGATGCAAGTGAATACGTCAGCAATCTGCCGTTCCTCGGAAGTGGCGTAACAAACGCCGTTGGTCGCCAAAAGAGGCAGACCACGCTCCCGCGCCAAACTGACGACGGCCTGGTTCCTCGCTTCCTGAAAACGGTCGGCATGCCTTTGCAATTCCACGTACACATTCTGAGAGCCAAAGATCGAAATGAGCTGCCGCAACAAATGGCGGCCGCCAGCCATTCCGTCTTTTGCCAAAGCATGGGCCAATGGGCCATTTTCATCGCCGGTCAAGCAGATCAATCCCTCTGCGTGGCTCTGCAATTCCGCGAGACTAGCGGTCGCGGCCGTCTTCTTGCTGGCACGTAACTTCGCCGTCGTAATCAGGCGGCAGAGGTTCTGATAACCGGTGCGGGATTCAACCAGGAGGGGATAGTTCCCACCTTCCACAATGCTGACTTCAGCGCCTACATGCGCTTGGATTCCACGTTGCTTGGCCGCCATGTGAAAGCGTGGTGCCCCGTAGAAACCATGACGGTCGAGCAGAGCCATCGCAGGCAGGTTTTGTTCCGCGCAGCGAGCGACGAGCGACTCCGGTAGGGATGCGCCTTCAAGAAAGGTAAAAGCGGAACGGGCGTGGAGTTCGACGTAGGACATGACCATTAATCAAAGACACCTTCCACAAACCACTGCTTGCGGATTCTATCCAGATAAATCCTGTAGTAACCGACGCCTTCGAGAGTCTGGAGAGCAACGTCCCATTCTTCCCGAGCCCACGGTGTGCTCCTGTTCCACCAATTGCCACAGCTCGACCACGGCCCCGATGCAGCCAACACACGGCGATGCTTCTTCCACAATCGAACCAGGTGGGGTGTCTCTCCACTCAGCTCTACTGAGGTTTCTAACGCGGGACGGAATACCCGCAACGCGATAGTAGGAACCACCGCAGATGGGCTTCTTGTTTCCGTAGCGCTGGAAAAGGATTGAACTGCGAAAGTACCAGGCCTATGCGTATCAAGAATCTTCGGAGAACCGACACAAGCGATGCCCTCGGTGTCTATGCTGCCAACCACCCCACGAATCCGCGCCAAGGTAATTTCCAATTTTTCAGTTTCGGGCGACGGCGGTGCGAAGAGATTGCCCTGGGCCATCCTTGGCTTTACCGGTACCGCTTCAACCGTCACTCTCTTGATCGGCGCCGAAAAGGTGTTTCGTTCGAGATCAAGCCGCAGAAGCGTGAAAAGCATACTTCGGTCTTGCGTAGGCACCGGCAACATCCAATCGTGTTTGTATTGCTCTCCATTCTTTCCGCCCTGCATTTGTCGTACTTCAAGGTCGAGCGTCAGTCGCACTTCGTTGGTAGCAAACGACTGCGCAACCAGACAGTCACAAATCTCTTGGAGGACACGGTTCAGGACAAACGCGAGCGGCTCCAAACTTTCCACCGCGTCTTCAAACTCGTAGCTGGCAATAAAATCCGGTTCCGGTTCGACGGGCAATAATGGTCGGCTGGTCCGCCCTTGGGCGAGTTTTTGCAGTACCAGACCTTCTTGGCCTAATCGTTCGACCAGAGCGATGTCAGGCAAAGCGGCAAGTGCTTGAAAGGTGTCGATTCCCCAGCCATTCAGAATTTCCAAAAATTGCGGCGAGACCGGCAGTATTTCGACCGGCAACGGCGCCAGCGTTTTGCTTTCGTCGCCCGCCGGAATCAGCGTAATCCCGGCAAAGCCGCGTGCTGCATACATCGCGGTGTCTGGATTTGCGGCAATCGCAATTCGCAACTGGAAACCGATTTTTCGGGCACTGACGGTTATTTTGCAGGCTGTCGTGTAGAGCGGACCAAACAGCTTCTCCGTCCCCTCCAGATCGAGGATCACGGTTCCGGGGCAGGTGGACTCCACTCGCGGAGAGAAGCGGCCGGCACATTCCAGCAAGGCGGCTTGGGTTGAATCTTCGTGATCCGCGGACCGCTTTCTTAACAGCACTCCGCCACAGGTTTCCACTTGCAGCTTGGTCATGCCCACTTGAATGCCTACACGCCTGGCGGCATCGTTCAAGGCCACCACTTTGGGCAGATTGGAAGGGCCTTCTAAAACCGCAATCGGGGATCTTCTTAGACTCTCTCTCGTGTCCTTAGGTTCCCAGAGCAATGCCGCCTGCACGGGAAAGTCGGGAACGAGTAAGCACGCAAACATGAGTCAGGCCCATTGTGCTTTCATCAAGAAATCTTGGCTTGCCGATTGAACGCCCTTCTTCTCGCGAGTGCGGATCAGCTCGGCATTCACGGTGAAGTTTGTGAGTAATTTTCCAGAGAACGTGGCCGCCGCAGCCTTCAGTTGCACGACCATTCCCGCGCAACTGGTCGCATGAGGCCGCTGTGCGAGAAACACTAAGGCTGTAGCCTGGTTTTCTGCGACCCTGCTGAACCGAAACCATGAACTCGGTGGTACCTTGTTCACGACCTTTTCCGCGATGTCGCTGAGATCCACCACGATCAGGCCGAAGCCGCCGCTTTGCAGAAGCATGTCGGCGGCCTTGAATGCCTGTTCGAGCGGCCGCAACTTTTGTCTGGTCTTGCCACACCGCACCCAAAGCACGCGCGACAAGTCCGTTCCCGCCGCCTCCGCCGTGGCGGGATCGAAGGCGTCCCGCGCATCCACCAGGGCGCAGTAGTGATCGTGGGAGGCGCGCGCCAATAGAGAAAGCAGGACGGAAGTTTTACCAGTGCCGCAGATTTCCGTCAGCGCGTGCATTGGTACCCCGCCTGTCAAATCATCCACCTGCGGAATCCCCGTTAAAATGGTCCTCCCCTCGGGACGGCGATAAGTCGCAAACACGGACGGAAAACGGCTTTCGATCTGGGCACGCAGTGCGAGAAGAGAAGTCATGGCGGCTGGGTATATTCGCTTTTTGTTCGCTACAGGGGTTTGATTTTGCGCCCGCGCCAAAGAGTTGTCAAGCGGACTATGATGGAGACAGAAATTGTTGGTTTTCCTGTGGAATTTCTATGTGTGGCAGATTCAGGCAGACGCGGTCCCAGAAGCAACTGGAGGAACGCTTTCAGGCAGAAGGCGAAGTCGAGGTCGTTCCCCGATTCAATATCGCGCCTACCGATCCCCTCGTAACCGTAAGGCAAGAAAAGGGGAAAGCGTCGCGCCGTCTGTCCACCATGCGTTGGGGGCTGATTCCCTCCTGGGCGAAGGACATGAGCTTCGGCAATCAGACCATCAATGCCCGATCGGAGACACTGACCACCAAGCTTTCCTTCAGCGATTCCGTCCGCTATCGCCGTTGTCTGATTCCCGCGGATGGTTTTTACGAGTGGAAAAAATCAGGGAAGGTCCGGCAACCGTATCTGTTCGAAGTGGGCGAAGGAGAATTGTTTGCTTTTGCCGGACTGTGGGACGAATGGAAAAATCCCGAAGGGAAAATCATCGAAAGTTGTACGATCCTCACCACCACACCCAACACACTTCTTACCGACATCCATGACCGGATGCCCGTCATCGTCCCGCCCGATAAATACGACCTCTGGCTGAATCCCGAGGTGGAAGACTTCGCGGCCGTTCAGGAAATTCTCAAGCCATACGATCCCGGTCTGATGCGGCATCATCCCGTGAGCCCAAGGGTCAATTCCGTGCAGAATGACGATGCGGATTGCGCCGCCCCCATCACGCTTGAATTGCCAGAGCAGGCGCGCCTTTTCTGACCAGGCAAGATGGATGCACTAACCCGCGCTCTCCTAGATTGAGTAAGGTCTATCAATGCTGGTCAAAGCTGAATTTCACCTGATGTAATAGATCTGCAGTCTCGTACGGCTTTTTCTTTTGCGTCAGGCGACCAACTTCAGCGATCAAGTGGAGTCTGCGCTTTGCTCGCGAACAGATCACATAGAGCAATTTCGATTCTTGCTCTATGGCGCGCTTTGCCGTTCCACGAATAATTGTTTCCCAGTTGGGTAGATAACCACGAAGCAATCCGAATGCAATGACGGTGTCATATTCCTCGCCCTTGACCCCATGACACGTGTTAACTACCACTCCGGCGGGATGGCTAAACAATCGGCGAAAGCTCTCTACGTTCGTCGGCAATCCCTCCTCTTCGGAAGTCGCTATGTGGTTTTCGGCTTTGTTGAAGAAACCTTCATAGGCATGCTTCAATGCCACGCAGGTCTCCATGCTGAGGTCAACCAACTTAAAGAATTGGCTGAAAATATCGCGGAGATATGCGAGGCCTTCATATTCGTTGGAAGAAAGTCTGTTGAGCAGCCGGAGAAGGCGTCGAGGCGTTGCGATATTGCCAGACGGTTCTATTTCAGCAATTGCTCGGAGGTCCGCGAGCGCTTCCTTCGCCCAGCGCATTCGCGTTCGCGTCCTTTCGGGACTCGGTTTCGTTAGTACCAGCCTCGCAATCTTGAACCAGAAATTCTCACGCGAGCTATGAATTGGCGATAGGCCTGGAGCATCAAAATCAACCTCGGGCAGCTCGTTAACGAGTTGGCGAGCGAGAGATTTCACGTGCCACCACTGCGGCGCAATGACGCAAATGTCATTTGTTGCAACACCATCACTGATCGCCGCGGCTATGCGGGCCGCTATTTCTGCAGGCAGACTCTCCTTCGCAATGGTCTGGTTATCGAACGTGATGAGTCCGTGATGGGAGGAGTATTTCGCCCGTCCTTCGATTACCGACACATTCGGCCTGAATTGTCGATAAAAATCGATGATTCGTTGGGTTGAGCGGTAATTCCCTTGCAGCGTGAGATGTTTGATTTCCTCGAGTCCAAATTCGGCCGCAATCTCTTCTGGATTTTTCGTCATTGCGCCAAGCGATTCGTAGATGGATTGGTCTTCATCGCCAACAAAGAAGAGCGTGGGCTTCTCTGACGATGCGTTGTGAATTGTCGATAGGATGCCATATTGCAGGTCTTGAATGTCCTGTACCTCGTCGACGCAGACCACACGAATAATAGAAGCCAGTGTCGACGCGATTTCGGGAACTTCGTTCAATAGCCGGAATGCCAAATACAGCACATCGTCATAGTCGATCAGCTTCGAGCCTCGCAGGTGTGCTTTGTAAGCCTCAAAGACTGAGCGCGTCGCGTCATCCGAATTCTGATTTGTTCCGTCGCGTGCGATGACCGTGCTGACCTCTGTGTACCCTGGAAGATCTGCATCTGTTTTTAGCTTCTGCAGGAGTTGGTCTGTATAAAATTCGTTTGCGATAGAGAAACCTCTTCTGAGCTCTTCGCAATATGGAGCGTACGGGCGCATGATCCATTCCAGCGCGAAGGAGTGGATGGTTCCTGCCCACAAGCGTTCAGTCTCGACGCTTTCCTGATCGAGTCGGGCTTCGATTTCGTCTGCCGCCCGATTGGTGAAGGTCAGCGCGATCACGCGCTCGCGTCTCGATGTGAGTTCACCGAGTGCTCTGATCACTCGTGCCGTGAGAACACGGGTTTTCCCACTTCCTGGACAGGCCGTAACGACGACATTCCCGTCGCTTTCGACTGCCTTCTCCTGTTCACGATTCAAGCTAATCATTACTACCTGCGTACTCCTCCAAATACCGGCAAAATTGCGAGAAGTCGTCTTCGGGCGCTGCTTTGCGAAACGCTGCCACGTAGTCGGAGGCATTCAAGTCTTGACGTCCCACCAGCGATCGCAGAACATTCGCTAGTTCGCTGTCCGTTGGAGCGGTCGCACCCACCCTGTGCTCAGCCATGCGTCGCAGAGCGTTATTGTTCACACTTAGATAACATGCAAATGCGATAGCCCGAAGAATGTAACTCGGAATAACGGTCCACACCGAGAGGTGTTCCGCAAGCAATACGGCAAACCAGCCCTTGCCCTCCTTTAGAGCCAGCCGGAGGATTTCACCACCTGCTTCCGCGGGGTCTTCGGATTCAAGCAAGATCTTGCTCTTGCTTTTGGACTTAGGATCGCTATAGATCTCGTCAAGAACCTCTACGACCTCTCGGGAATTTCCCGCCTGAATGAAGTCTGCCTCAAAGGTGTAGAGTGCAAAAAAGGCCTCGGTCCACTGATTCCCGGAGGTTGATCTTATTAGCTTCGTGCGACGAAGCGCTCCGCTAATTTGAGCCGATCTGGCGTGAGATTGCTCCCTTGAGTCTTCCTGTGGATCTGCGGGGAGAGCGGTGAGCGACCTGTCAGCGTCGGTCACGATAGCACAGGAGCGTCGAATCCGGTCATCAGAAAAGAGCACGGACACATGCTCAAAGACTGTAGAGCTCATGGAAATTATGCTAAAGCCGAGCTCATCTGGAGTTACGCCAAAAACGGCTTTGAGGATGGCCGGAATCATGATCAATTCAGCATCTCCCTCTACCAAAACCACACCCTTCGCAAACAAGAGTGTTGAGCGTACCGCGTCAAGATATCGCTCTATGCGATGAGTCTCCTTTGAGGAAAGTCGGTTTGCTGGCTGATAAACCTCAGCATGGTCGTCCTTCTTCGCTAAGACGTTCACACTGGCAATCTTAGAAGCGGAGGAGATGTGAGTGGAATGCGTCGATACGATTACCTGTGTGTTTATTGAAGGCAGGTTTGCAAATATCGTCTTCTGGATATGTGTATGGATATGAGCTTCGGGCTCTTCGATAAGGAAGAAATGCGCGACGCGATCGGTGGAGAGCTTGCGTTCATATTCAAGCAGTTTCAGCGCAAGATAAATAAGGTTTGCAGCGCCGAGGCTTTGCTCCTGCAGTTCTCCTCTGTAAGCGGAGGTTGAGCCGTCTCCAATCAGAACACAGAGCTTCTGAAGCAGCTTTTCCATCGAGTCGGGAAGAGCCGACATAATATCTACGTTTGGTCCATATGTGTGGCCTACCGCTTTCTTAAGTGCTCCTTCAATATCATTCGCCAGCTTCTTGATTTCTTCCAGCGAAGAGATGTCCTGGTTGAGGCTGCGGACCTGACCCGTGATGCGCGATGAATCGGCAATCTCGATGTCCGACTCCATTCCACGAAGCAAGGTCAAAAGAGGATTGCCGCGAAAACCACGTAAGTCGGTAATAACGTCGCGTAGAGCCCGCACGAAAGTGCAAGCAACCTCTTGATAGACAGGCTGAATCCGGACACCAAGAATGTCCTGATCGTCTTCCTCTGGATCGGGACAGACACCGGCATCCAAATCACCCGTGCAAGCGGCATACATCTCATCATTAAGGCAATCGCCCGTTGATCGGCCTGTGAAGCCTGGCTCATAGTCATTAATCGTGATCGTTTTTAGGTATTCGGTTATCTTCTCTGGCTGCCCCGACAGCTCAAACAATTGTTTGCGGACTTCTTTTTTGGGCCGGAAAATGAAGGTGCAAGTGCCCGTGTTCGAGCCGTTCATGTGAGCAGCATTGTGCCGAAGCAGTTGGCACCCTTCCGACGGATCGAGTTCTGCAAATCCTGCTGAAATCACGATCCAATGACCTTGCCAAGTTCCGAGATCACGACAGAAGTCGGATTCCTTCAGATAAATGGCATTTCGTTCAAGGCTTTCGTCCAGAAGAATCCGCAGAGCCTGAAGGGCATTGGTCTTACCGGACCCATTTTCGCCGATAAGAGTGTTAACTCCTGGCGTGAAACAAAACTTTGCCTTGATGAAGTTGCGGAAATTTCGTATGCGAAGCTCAGTAATGTGCATGGCGTAGCCTATCCGGAATGCAGGTGACGCATGGGTCACCAAGATCCCTTTGCCGATAATGGGCCCGATGGCAATACAACAGCTTCCCGTCAGGAAAGGCTCTCCCATGAAAAGGTAAGCTAGAAAGAACGTTCCTTTACTAAATGCCCTTGTGTCAATTGCGAATTTCCTAGATGTCCAACAAAACCTGATGGCCGGATATTAGGGCAAACTTCTGAAATCGCCTGCGATGCACAAGCCACTGATCAAGTAGCCAGATTCACTTGCTTCTCTGAACGATGCTAAGTCGCATTGGCTGTTGTAATCGCCTGAAGCACACCACCGAATTCTGTCTGGATTCCTTCCCTATCTGTAGTGCGGTAGCCGAGTTCCTGGGCCAGGTTCTCAAGTTCCCGTCCCCACTCTGGGGGGAGCGTAGCAGCGGGAGGAAAATCGTGCGTCGCGCGCTCCGCGAAAATTCGTTCTGCTGCGGCCCGCGTCCGCGCATAGTCGAGTTGGCCCAGCATGTCCACCAGCAGAATATCCAGAACGTCGCGCGCGCGGTCTTTGCGCTGCGGTCCCGTGCACGCATGGAGTTTTTGGGCAACCTGCTCGTTGAGGCCCAGGCATCGTACATGCGGCGTTATCGGTAGTCCCATCTCGGCAAGACCTGTGATCGCCGGTTCCACCAAATCCACTTCCCGCGCTCCGCCCGGACCAAGATCGATTTCCACCGTCTGCCAGGCCCGCGTTTTGTATTGCACCGCGACTTCGACCCGCACCGTGTCGGCCAGTTCCATCTCATGAATTTCCGGTTTCAGCCGGAACGTGAAGGCATCGAACTCCAAACGCAACAAATCCTCCAGTCTTCGTAGGCGCTCCTGCCGGTTTCCCTCCAACCCCAGATCGAAGTCCTTGGTGGTGCGAGCGGCGCGAGCGAAACGCAGTTCCATCGCCACACCGCCTTTTAGGTAGTAGGTGTCGATCACGCCTCTCTCCAGCGCCTGCTCTAGGACGCCGCAAAGCGCGAGAAAAGAGACCCATCGTCGCAGGCGTTCCTGGTCGAGGCCCTGCTCGCGTGCCACGCGGGCAAGGGTTTTCTCCAGACGTTCTGCTTGCTTTGCGCTCACCCTGTCGCGTGCTCCTTCTCCGCTCCACCGCCGTGAGCTTGTTGGTTGAGTTGGCGCGTGAGCCGGTTCAGTTCCGCCGCGCTAATGTAACCTTCTTTACGCGCATCCTTGATGGCTTGCCGGGCCAGTCCTAGTCTTCCCGTCACTTCCATCACATCCAACACACTTTTTCCCACGGTTGTAACCGGCAGACCTTCGTGCGTGGTCACATCGCTTGGCGCCAGGTCGCCACGATGAATCACGATCCACTTCGGTTTCCGGCGACGGAGCCGCGCATTTCTTGGGACGGTGAGATGGACTCGCGAAGGATTCACGTCGGAGATCCCATACACACCCAAAGCGGTTTCGTGAGAGAGCGCGACCCGCTCGGGGCCCTGACTCGCGCGCGCCCATAAGACGGCTTCCCGGTATTGCGACAGCCGGTCGGCGGGAAAGTACGGAATGCGATAGACCCCGCGCGCGACTCGTTCCAGCTTCCCGCGCTGCGTGAGCCGGGCCAGGACCGAATCCGTGATGCCGAGCGCACGCGCCTGGCTTGCCGTGACCAAGCCGTCATTCTGCTCCGCCAGGGGCAGCAATTCTTCTAAACGGGAACGCATGTCCGCAGTATGAGCCTCTCTTGGACGACTGTCAATATAGTTCCATAATAGAACTAAAGTGACACAACTGGTATTGTTCAATCAGGCCGTATCCAGCTCATCCACAAAGAGATAACCGTCGCTTTTTCCTGTTTTCTGTCTTCTAACCGCTGCGCCCTCTTCCGGGTGGGCGCCGCACCCGCGGCTCGGGCGGGCGTTTCGGCCCGCGCCGGTTACGCGCCAAACCAAACCCAACCGCGTTTGGCACGCACCGCGCTTTCACTCACGCCCTGCCACCCTCCCTCCGGGCTCCGCTTGCCCCTTTCCCCGTTCCGGTTTTTGTTTTGTCCCGCTGCCGCTTTGGTGAAGGACAAAACAAACGCCGGAAACGGCGGAAAGGGAAAAACCATGAAGTTAGAAGAAATCAAGAACAAAACCAAAGAAGCAACCGAATACCTCGTGCAGTCTCTGGAGGCCGGCCACAGCGAAGTGTTGACCCAATACCTCGCGGCCATGGCCAAGTTCCACACCTACAGCTTCGGAAACATCATGCTCATCGCCCGGCAGAAGCCGTCCGCCTCGAACGTGGCCGGTGTCCGCGCCTGGAACTCGCTGGGCCGCTTCGTCCGCCGTGGCGAGAAGGGCATTCTCATTCTCGCTCCGATGGTCGGAAGGAAAGTCAAAACCGTAGAAGAGATCACAAGGGAGAACGGAGAGGAGAAAAACCCGCAACCGCAACTCTACGGCTTTCGCGCCGTGTACGTCTTCGATATCTCGCAGACCGAAGGCAAAGACCTTCCTCAATTGACCGAGGTCAAGGGCGATGTCTCCGGCTACCGCGAACGGCTGGTGAAGTTCGTGGCGACGCAGAGCATCGAACTACGTTACTCGGACAAGATCGGCCCCGCCAAGGGCCTGTCGCATGGCGGGAAGATCACGCTGCTTTCCGGGATGCGGCCTGCCGAGGAATTCTCCACGCTGGTGCATGAGATCGGCCACGAGATGCTGCACCGGGGAGAACGCCGCACCCTCACCACCAAGACTGTCCGCGAGACCGAGGCCGAAGCGGTGGCCTTCGTGGTTTGCCAAGCCATCGGACTCGAAAACGGAACCGCAGCCGCTGACTACATTCAGGTCTGGCATGGAGACGCCAGTCTCCTGCGCGAGAGCTTGGAAGCCGTTCAGCACACCGCTGCCGTGATTCTCGGGGGCATTGCCCCCGAGCCTCCTCCGGTGGCCGCAGCCGCATAACCCAAAACCCCGCAAATCCTTTGGCGCTCACGCCCGATGTGTGTGCTGTCGGCCAGTCACCGATGTGTTGAACACAATAATAAGGAGAAGAAGGTATGCCAAGTACGCAGGAAGTCGCTAATAACCATGAATATCGCAACATCCCCATTGCCGTTCTTGTGGAATCACCCACCAACCCGCGTAAGCGGTTCGATGAAAGGACCCTCGCAGAACTGGCGGCCAGCTTCAAGACGCAGGGAGTCTTGGAACCTCTACTGGTACGGCCACTCGAACCAAGCAAGTACGAAGTCGTGATCGGCGCACGTCGCCTGAAAGCCGCACGGCTGGCGGAACTCGAAAGCGTTCCCGTCCGCGTGAAACAGATGACCGACGCCGAAGCTATCGAGGCCCAGGTGGTCGAAAACCTGCAACGCGAGGACATCCACCCTCTCGAAGAATCTCTCGGGTTCCGGTCGCTCTTGGAACTCGGAGACCCCACTTACACCATCGCCTCAATCGCGGCCCGAGCCGGGAAGAGCGAGGGTTACGTGCAGGGCCGAATCAAGCTGGCGGACTTGATTCCACCCGTGGCAGAAGCGTTTCTGAAAGACACCATCACCATCGGCCATGCGCTTCTGATCGCCAAGCTGCCTGACTCGCAACAGCAGGAAGCCTTCAACGCGGCTTTTCGTAGTATGTGGCTGGAAGGTGGTAACCAGCAGGTGCTCATTCCTGTGCGCGAATTGGCGGTTTGGATTGAGTCCAACATTCTGCTGCAACTGGCATCCGCGTCGTTTGACAAGCAGGACGAGGCCCTCGTTCCCGCCGCAGGTTCGTGCGCGAATTGTCCCAAGCGCACGGGCTTCAACAAACTGCTGTTTGCCGATGTACGCAAAGACTCTTGCACCGACCCGCAATGCTTCCGGTCAAAGATCGACGCCCATGTGGCGAAGACTCTGGAAGGGAAACCTCAGCTGGTGCAGATTTCTTCCGCGTGGAACACTCGCGAGGGCGCTCCCTTGGGAAGGAACCGCTACGTGGAGCTAGAACTCAAGAAGGCCAAAACCAATGGCACACGCTCCAGGTCGGCTCCGTATCAGAAGCCGTGCGAGAAGATGACCGAGGCCGTGGTCATGGACGGAGGGAGGCGTGGAGAACTGGTCAAAGTCTGCGCCGATCTCTCCTGCCGGGTCCATCATCCCGACACGCCCTCACCCGACCAGATCGCCGAGGAACGGGCCGAGGAACGCAAGCGCATCGAGAAAGACAAACAGGCCATCACCACGCGCCATTACGTACTGGCCAAGGTGCTGGAGCGGGTATCGGCGCCGCTGAAGAAAGCCGACCTGCTCACTCTGGCGCAATACACCATTGCCAATCTTTCCTACAACCAAGCCCCCGCCTTGGCCAAGCGGCACAAGGTCGAGACCGCCAAAACCAGCAAATCACCGCAGGAAGTGTTGATGAAGAAAGTCGGCACCTACGATGAAGCCGAACTCTCGCGGCTTCTGCTCGAAATCGGTTTACTCGACTCCGCCTATCAGCGCGGGGTTGTCTCCGAAGACCTGCTCATGGATGCCGCCAAGCGTTACCGGGTGGATGTTGAGAAAATCGAGAAAGCGGTGGCGGCGGAGTTTGCTGCTAAGAAAGACAAGAAGACAAAACCGAAAGCGAAAAATAAAGCCAAGGTCGTGGCCCGCGCTTAGGCTCTGACGGCGGAGTGCATCGCGCACTCCGCCTTTTTTGTGTCCTGTCGCCGGCAATTAGTTTTTCCCGCCCTTCCCTCGGCGGCGCACATACGCCAGTCCTTCCTTGAGGTCGGCCAGCAGGTTCTCCTGGCCCATTGCGATGTGGACTGGTTTGCTTTTGCCCGCCTCGGTGCCCACCCATTGCGTCAACTGTTCCGGCGAGGCGTACACATGCCTTCCGCTGCGCTCCACCGGCATTCCTGATTCCTGCCAGCGCTGCGCGACCGCGGGCGTCTGCCCCAGGAATTTGGCGATGGCGTTCCAGCCCTGGAGGCGACCCGAATTAGGCGTAAGGTTCGCCTGCGGTTTGAGCTTGGGTCTGGGTTTCAGTTTCGTTCTTGCTTTTGGCTTGGGCATGACTGGGCTCGATGTGCTCTCTATTCGGAGTCCTGGGGCTGACACTGGTGTGCGTCAAATTGTTGTTGGAGGTTCGCTTGCGCGTCGCTGGTGCGACGCAAAGCGACCATGGGAGCCTGGAATTCTTGGTTGCAAGACGTGCAGACCGCAACCGCCGGGGTCATATTGAGCCACTTGGTGACTCGAAGATTACGCTTCTTACGCATGTAACTGGCCTCTACCATCATCCGAGGTTGCCCCCAGACAAAGCAGTTGCGGCTGGATAGTCAAAATAATATGCTTCGATCCTTGAAATGGAAAAGACGGCATATATCGTAGGCGCAGGGCTGTCTCATTACGCAGGCCTTCCTCTTCAATCGGAATTCACAAGACAAATTCTTGCTGCGAGGGGCTACCGTCGGGGACCCAGCCGAAAGATGGTAAAACTTCTAGACGATTTTGTGCACGACGTCTTTCACCTAAGAAAGGCAGCGGACCCGTCACAATGGCCAGACCTGGAAGACATTTTTACGTTTATCGACCTTTCAGCAAATACAGGCCATCATCTCGGGCCGAAGTACGATCCAAAACAGCTTCGCCGAATTCGTCGTGTTCTGATCGCCCGGACAATTCGGATGCTCCACCAACGGTTCGAAAAGGCGCGGAAGAAGGAAACCTCACAATGGAAGGAACTGCTTCGGTTTGTTCACAAGCTGGATGTCGGACAAGCACGATTCATAAGTGTAAATTGGGACACCTCATTGGAAGCAGTCTTGACGCACTGTCATCCCAATGCCTCTCTATCGTATGGTGCAGGAATTCGTCCGGCTAGTTTTGGTGACCATGGCAAGATTCGAATAGTTAAGCCAGCCTATAGGCAAAAGATCAAGGTCTCTAAGATGCACGGTTCGGTTAACTGGCTTTACTGTGACAGCTGTCGCGATGTTTTTTGGTTTCCGCCCGAGGAAACCTTGAAAGTTGCATCCCAGATCGTTCGGAAAGAGGAAATTGGTTCCGCAACAGGTCTGCATTGCTGCAACTGCAATATGGTCGAACTCAGCACTCGGATGGCGACATTCAGTTTCCGCAAGGCACTGGACTTTCCCATGTTCAGGCAGTCTTGGATGACCGCAGAACAGAAGCTCAGAAGTTGTGGGCGCTGGGTCTTCATCGGATATTCGTTGCCTGCGGCCGATTACGAATTCAAACATTTGCTGAAGAGAGTAGAACTAGCTCGTACCACTCCGCCAAGAATCCTCGTCGTCAGCGGCGGTACTGATTCGGAACGAACGCTCAGGAACTACAGCGGTCTTTTCGGCCGTCTCGTTGCGGACGGCGACACATTCTTTCGTGAAGGTCTAACAAACAAAACGATTGATCTGATCACAACCTAATGGGCCAGTCTTTACTCATCCAGCGATAGGATGTAAGAAAGGCTGCATTCACGTTTTGCGGCGCGCTCCGCTAGAATCGCGTCAATAGTAGCTTGCGCCACGTAGGCTGCGCTGGCACCAGCAAGCGCCAAGATCTTGTGCCAAGACAGATCGCCAAAGAGCGTAACAACTGAGGAGCCGCCAGCGGCACCCACAACTCCTTTCGCAATCGCCCCAAACAAAGATTCATCTATCGTTCGTAATTTGCTCTTGAATTCCTGTACCGCCGGCCTAATCTCCTCGGCGACCAGCTTTTCGATCATTCCAGCATAGTCGCCATCTATGCCGATAGCGGCCTGCTTGCTTTGGATTACGTTGATGTGCTCCAAAAATTGCTCGCGTGCCTTTTCGGACTCCTTTCGATACCGAATGGCCTCAACGAGCTTCAGTTTCTTGAGTCGATCCACAGATATGATTTCGTCAAATATGGCGAAACTCAGATCTGTCAACTGCACTGTATTCTTGCCTGGTTTCAGCGCCTCAATTGCCCGCGCGTATTTTGCGCCCAGCAGATCACCATATGGCGTTGCATCCGCTAAGGGATAGAACCCGTTCGCCGTGCCCACCTTCAGACCGAAGTTGAGTTTCGCCGAACAGACCATCGCCTCAAATACCAGATTCTTGGCACAACCTAGAGTATTCGACAAATCCATAGGCCGAACTGCGGAGTCCTCAAACAATGCCATCGGGCTCTCATGGTTTTTCAAATCCTGCGAAAGATTGAGGCTTATCATCTTCTCGGCCACAGCGTCCTGATCGCCGAACTCGCCATAGCTGCCTCGTGCGATCTGCAGGTTGCGAAATGTAGACGAGGCTCTCAATCCACCCTGGAACTTGCCAAGAAATACAGGGTCGTTGATGTCCGCCTTGATCTCCTCGTACCACTCTCCCTGGACTGGTCCCATGGGAGCTGAGTGCACGTAGAGAGGAACGCCTTCTTCCCTAAACGATGCCTCGTATTGCCGCATGGGCGATGCGGCGCCGATTGTTCCAACTTGACCTTGGCCCGCCCCGAACATCATGGAGGGACGATCCATGAAGTGCAGTTCGTCGAATAGCAAGATGGCTTTCATTAGGGTCGTGTAGTCGACCCAAAAATCTGGATAGTACAAAATGTTGATCTTATCGCGCATGAAGTGTCGGTTTCTTATTTTGTCAGTTCATCCTGTGGCGTCGCGATCCGCATGGTAACGGCCGTGACACGACCCACGATATCGGCATCTCCTGGATATCGTACCTGCCGGATTTGCCGGCGTGAATGCGGGCATGGGACTAGGATCAAATGCCCTGCATCGAGTTCGCACCAGCTGCAGACATAGCAATCGCGAAGCTCCACGAAATAGATGGGCCGGTCGAATTCATCTTGCCAAGTACCCGCTTTGATTTTCTTCTGACGCCCATCAATCTCGACGAACGAACCAGGTCGCAAAAACGGGTACATCGTGAAGTCCTTGAGCCCGATGTACCCGTAAAGCGAATGTTTCCAATCGAGCTGCCGGAGGAGTTCGACCGGTACTTCTCCCCAACTTTCGAACATTCGGGAGACCAAGTTAGTCCTCTCCAACTGAACTTTGGCACGCAGTTCAATGGGAGCCAAAATTGTCTGCCTGGTTTCTTCGCGTGTCGGGCCTAGCAGACACGTCCGTGGCAAGCCGAGTGGCAGCTGATCTTTTCCGGCGTCTCGCACATCCACCCCGTAGAACTCGAGAATTTCATCAAATGGAACACCATAGATGAGACTCAGCGAACGAAGTCTGAAGATTCCTGGCATGAACTTGCCACTTTCCACTTCCGTCAACCAGGCATGAGAGATGGAATATTCAGGATTGTTTTTGAGCTTTGCGATCTTCTGACTGAATTGCGCCACTTCGCGGGTGGAAAGTCGCACACGCAGGCGCTCGGCTTTGAGCCGCTTGCCAGCTTCCGCGTGCGGAGTAGACGACAACATCGGCGGCGATATGTTACTCGCAGAATAGTAGCTTGGGCCTGAGACCACCTATGCTTTACGCAAATCGGACACCGGGAGGGGAAGAGTGGATATGATACGACTCCTTAGGCAAATAACCAATAGCTCCTTCTAACATGGTCGTCACTCCGACCGACTATCAAGTTTAGGACCCCCATGACTGACGTTCCGGAATGCTTCCTTGGAACGATTTCTTCCTTTGGCTGGTCGCAGAACTGACCTCTATCGACGTATTCCGACCCTAGGCCCGACACGCCATCTATACAAAATCAGTCTCTGCGAGCGTAAACCAAGGCACGCGGAATGACCGGCGAGAACCACGCGTGTCTCTTCCAAATACAAAGCGCACAACAGCGCCGGCGGTAGAGCGTGTCAAGGCAATCTTGGCAAGCAAGAACCTGACCCTTCATCATGCCTCCTATGCAAGTGAGAGCCTTTTTGGAAAGTCTTCCCCTTTCGTATTGCCCCACAATCTCTACTATGATCTTGGGTCCAACACCTTCACTCCTAGTCTCCACCAGTTGTTTGCCCTCAGTCAGATTTCCGGTTATCGGCTGACCGACTGGATGCGCGTCTTTGGCTTCGACGTGGATGATTTGACCCGCCTGCGGGTTCTACTCCCTGTTAACCGCACAACGCGTCTTGAAGTTATCGTCGACGATTCCAATGCCTGGGTCGAGTGGTTTGCAAGCAGGGCGATTTCCTCGCTTCCGGCGAGCGTCGTTCCAGTCGGACAGCTGCTTGAACGCGCCGCATCCCGGCGCGTCAGTTCGTTGTCCGGGATCGACAGTCGCCACTTTATTTTTGCTAAACTGGGCCGACAGGATGACTTCGCTTTCCCGGACTTGCTTCCTGGAAGCATCGTGCGAGCTAATCCAAACCTGAAGCCCGACCCAACTTTTTGGGAGAGGGGGACAATATCGGATCAATTCTTCCTGATCGAACACACGAGGGGGCTTTGCTGTTGCCGCATCCAGCCGGTGGCCAAAAACCGTATCATTCCGATTAGCACCCAACTTCCGTACGCGCAAATCGAGTTTCGCATTCCGGAGGAAGCTACGATTCTGGGTGTTGTAGATTTGGAAATTAGCTCTTTGTTGAAACCGGACCAATCCGAGGTTCCCGCCGATCTGACGAGGCAATGGAGACCGGAGCCGCTCCAAAGATCGGAAATGAAGCTCGGCCAGTTGCTGCGACATGGCAGAACGAGAATGGCGCTGTCGTTTCGCGAAGCCTCAACCTTGACGCGTCAAATAGCCAACAATCTACGAAGTCAGCAGTATTTCGCGTCGCCAGGCTCCCTTTCTGACTATGAAGCGTTCGAATCGCCTCCGCGTCACATCCATAAGGCAATTTCCCTTTGTGCCATTTATGGACTGGAGTTTCCTGTATTTCTGAAAGCCGCCGGCCTCCCGATTGAGGAGGCGGGATCTGAACTCATGCCCGACCATCTCTTGGGTCGGCCTTCGCCGGCAAGTCCACCGTCGAAAAGCGATGCACTTAAAATTGACGATGACCTTCTCAGGCACTTGCTCAAGGACTGGGACGGACAGATTCCAGTGTTTCTTCACGATTCATTCGGCCCATTGTCCGGAATCTCGAAGCTCTCGCTCCATGATGTCTTTTGGATTGATCGCCGACAGAGCCAGGTTGATCCAAACTTAAAAGGTGTCTTTCTCGCCATCGTGAACCGGCGCAAAAAGACCGCGGTCCATTGGAAGTCAAGACCACTTTGGCAACAACCCGTCTACGTCGTTCTCAAACGTGATGGAGTTTACGTCTGTGCGTTCGGCAGCTTTCAAAACGGTACACTGCTCCTTCACTCATACGCGCACGGGTACCATCGCGCCGAAAGATTGCGCCACCCGGATGAAGCTGAAATAGTGGGCCAGATTGTTGCGCTGGCTAGAAGAGTCATCTGACTTGTCCGATTTGCGAACGCGCGTACGAGCTACGAAGACCCGTGATTCTCTTCCAATGCAAAGGCTGCCTGGGAACCGGTGACCGTATTCCGAACACCTGCTGTTTATTGTGGACGCTTCACTGTCCCGTTCCCTAGTCTCGCGTGCAGATGGAATGGTCGGTTTCTCGAATCTATCGAGGACTCTTGTCGAACTTCGCACCGAGCGAACTCCGGTGGCTCTCGGACCAACTTCAGCTTGTTCTTGGTTGGGAGTTGGCCAGCTTTGCTTGCATCGGCGTTGCGAGCTTACTGGCGTTGGTTCCTCCGCTCGCACTGGGTTGGCTCATTGACACGGTGCTACCTCAGAGGAAGCTGGCAGCGCTGGTCGCCGTAGCTCTACTCTTGTTTCTCAGCTATCTCGCCAGGACTGTCCTCACGAGCCTCAGCGGCTGTTTGACGTTGACGGCCGCTCAGAAAATGGGGTTCCACCTACGAATGTTTCTTGTTCGTCACCTCGACGCTTTGTCTGCGGACTATTACGAAGACACGCCAGTGGGCAGAATTATCTATCCGTTACAAGATCCGATCGAGGAAATCGCGTACTTTGGCTCAGACTTGGTTCCCTCCATTCTTCGGGCCCTGTTGACGACACTATTTGCGTTGACGGCGATGGTCCTATTGAACCCCTTGCTGACGCTGACGATTTTTCCTCTGATTCCTGCCTTTATCCTGACACGCGAATATTTTCGTCACAAACTTGTCATCGTCTTTGATCAAGTGCAACAGCGGCAAAAGACATGGGCGGATTTCCTGCATGAGCACTTTTCCGCGGTGCTGCCGATACAGCTTCTTGGGCGGGAAACGCGACAGGAAAGGAGGGCCTTCTGCCTCTTGGGCGAAATCGCCCACTCACAACAGAGGTTATTTCGGACTGGGGCCTACTTTAGCGTTTACACTTCGCTGTTCATCGTCATGGCGATGGCTGTCGCGGTTGGATTCGGTGGCTGGAGCGTCTTCGTCGGTCGCCTCAGCGTAGGCAAGTTGGTTGTTTTCTACACGCTCGTCACATACCTCTTTGAACCGCTCAGCGCAGTGACCGAAATTTATACCAGGATCCAAAGGGTGTTCGCCAATGTCAGGCAGGTCCAAACGGTGCTTAGCTATAGACCGGCGCTTGATAATCGCGCGGGCTCTGTTCAACTGCCCGAATCCCAGTGGCATTTGGAAATCAGAGGGTTAACGTTCCAATACGCCAAACAAAGGGGCAGGCTGCGCGTGCCAAGCCTTCGGATTCAGGCCGGCGAACAAGTTGCCCTGGTTGGCGAGAACGGCGCAGGCAAGAGCACGCTAGCCAAACTTATCGTGCGCATTTACGACGTAGGATCGGGGTCGATTTGTATTGCAGGAGAAGACGTCCGGAACGTCACGCTAAAGAGCCTGCGGCGCACCGTGTGTTATTTGGCACGCGATCCGGTTCTTTTTCAGGGCACCTTGTCCTCCAACCTTCGTTTTGTGACGCCATCTGCGTCGGATGCGGAACTCGAAAACGCTCTTCAGCGAGCTGGCCTATCCGTATTACTGGCTTCCTTGAAAGACGGCCTGCGTCAAAGCGTTGGACCTCAGGGGTGCCAGCTTTCCGGCGGGCAACGACAACGGCTTGCGATCGCGCGGGCGATGCTGCAGGGCCCGAAAATTCTTATTCTCGACGAAGCGACTTCTTGCCTAGACCCAGTGTCGGAACAACTGGTGCTGCGGAATCTACGGAATTACCTTCCGGAATCTACGCTGATCGTGGTCTCACATCGCTTGTCCACCGTCTTGGCTTTTCCTAGAATTCTTGTTCTCGCTGAAGGGCAAATCGTCGAAGATAGTTGCCCCGAGCATCTCGCCCGCCACTCCGACTTCTTTGCCAACTGGTTTCCCTCGCCGCATTCTGGTGTCTGAATCTCCGGGGCAGACCTATATTTCCTACTGTTTCCGACAAAAAGGCGAACACTTCCGTTCGTGACCGATTCGAACTGCTTCTGTCTATCGCCTTGACGCCTAACAAAATTCGGAGTTCTGACATCACGTTCTCGAACAAATCGCCAGTTCACTGGCTTTTTCTGAACCTCGATGGCAAAGTGTCGCCACACCGAATGTCCACATTACAGGCCAGGAGTCAGAGGATGTATCGGACCTCAAATCACCTCCGCACTACGTACCAGCAAGACGGAGCCATTGTTCTAGACATCCACCGAGGACAAATCTTCGGTCTTAACCACGTTGGTTCGAAAATGCTAGAGCTCCTGGAGGCCGGGCGCGACGAATCTTCAATCGTGTTGGAAATAAGCCACGAGTATGAAATTGACGAAGGAACCGTTCGCAACGATCTCCACGAGTTCATCGAATCGCTAATCCAGCAGCGTCTTCTCGAACCCGTACCTAATCGACTGCTGACGACCAATGACTCGGTTCAGCAGTGGCAGGATTCGAGATGTCCGCATGCTCCGGAGCAGAAATGACTGGGTTGGTACTGAGCGCATACGCCGAACTGCTCCGATTTGACAGATTTATTTCGCACGGCGATTTTGTAGGGCTGCATCAAAAGGTGCGCGGCACTCACGTCCAACCCCGTCGCGAATTTGCTCCTTCGTGTGACGAACTCTGTCGCGCGGTTGACATCGCCTGCATTTGGTACTGGAAGCGAGTTCTTTGCCTGCACCGTTCGTCGGTTGTCACATGCTTGTTGCGGCGGCACGGAACAAATGCTGAGCTTGTCATCGCTTCGCGGCGATTGCCCTTTCAGGCGCACGCGTGGGTGGAAGTCGACGGCCGGGTAGTAAATGACCGGCCGGATGTACGGGAGGCCTATTCCGTGCTCGAAAGATGTTGAAAGACGAAGGGGGCCGTGTGAGTGCATTGTTTGGCATTTGGAACTTCGACGAGCGGCCAGTCGAGGAGGAATGTCTGCGACGCGCTGCCGGCCGTATTGCTTCGCAGGGTAACGATGACCAAGTCATATACGCCAAGAACAACTTTGGCCTTGTCTGCCTGCCTTCCCACGCAACACGAGAGGCGACGAAAGAAAGTCAGCCGCATGTGACCGCGTCAAATCTTGTCTTTTGTTGGGACGGACGACTCGACAACCGCGAAGAATTGCTCCCTAAATGCACACATTCTGGCGGACACAATTCATCGGATCTCGGGGTGGTGGCGAAGACCTTTGAGGATTGGAAAGACCGCACATTCGCGATGCTGGTAGGTGACTGGGTGATCTCAGTCTGGAGCCCAACCGAGAAAACCCTTTATCTGGGAAAGGACTACCTGGGTATTCGACACCTGTACTATCACCTGACTGCCACCCGTATCGTCTGGAGCACACATCTTGAACCACTGGCCGTAGGCGCCTCATTGTCAGTCGATGACGAATACATCGCTGGCTATCTGGCCAATTACCCATCCGCCCACCGCACGCCATATCGGGAAATTCAGGCAGTCCGACCGGGACATTTTGTCGCGATTCACAACGGCACCGCCTTAGAACATCGCTACTGGTCGGTCTCGGGAAGAAGCCGTATTCAATACAAGGCCGACTCTGAATACGAAGAACATTTTCGCGCGCTATTCCGTCAAGCGGTGAAGCGTCGCTTGCGATCGAATTCCCCCGTTCTCGCCGAACTGAGTGGTGGGATTGATTCGTCTTCGATTGTCTGCATGGCCGACGACCTTCTTCGGGACGGAGAAGCGGCGACCATTCGCATGGATACTCTCTCAACACTTGACCGAAGGGAGTCTGACGGCGACGAACACTATTTCACCCAGATTGAGAGAAACCGCGGCAGGATCGGCCACCATTTGAGTCGAGATGACTACGACGACACCTTCCAGCTGGACGATGTGAAGTTCATTGGGGCGCCCGGTCTGACTGAATGCACTGGCAAACTTAAGGAAGATCTCTTGGGCGTGTTTCACAAAGGCGGATACCGCGTTCTTCTCTCGGGAATTGGAGGGGATGAACTCCTGGGCGGTGTTTCCAATCCGTCGCCGCAGTTGGCAGACCTTATCATGTGGCCACGACCTGTTCAACTTGCTAGGCAACTGAAAGCCTGGAGCCTTGTGAAGAAACGGCCGTGGATCCACATTCTCGGCGAGGCTCTCAGTACACTCTTGCCCGCGCGTCTACGTGCCCTCACGGGTTCGGGAACATCGCTCGCTCCATGGATTGATCCTGCATTCGCGGCACGCCATCGGCTGACCATGCGCCAATTGGGCCCGCTCGGAACTTTCGGAATATGGCAGCCAAGCCGCCGCGAGTCCGCCCAAACTGTGGTCGCCATGGCGAGACAGATGTCCTGTTTTCCCGCTTATGGAGTTGCAGGCGAGGAAAGACGCTATCCCTACTTCGACCAATCCCTCGTGGAATTCCTTCTGGCCATTCCGGCCACGCAAATCCTTCGACCGGGAGAACGCCGCTCACTGATGCGCAGGTCTCTTGGCGGAATAGTACCCAGGGAAATTCTCTGGCGGAAGACAAAAGCATTTGTGACCCGCAGAGTTCTCACGGCGTTTGAGCGCAGTTGGCCGGAGCTCGAAGACCTTTGTCGCTCCCCGGTGAGCGCGGACCTTGGGTATCTCAACCCGAGCTGTCTTCGCGACCATCTGCGGGCTGCAAAAAATGGAGACTCCACATACATGATGTGCTTGCTCAAATCGTTGTATCTGGAATCCTGGCTGCGAAGTGCGACGAAACACGTTGGTCTCTTGAGAAAAGCACCGTCGTACACGCCAACGCCGATCCCGCAGACCGGAAACTGAGTCTATGTTCATCCCGCGACCTCTGCCGACAGAGCAGTTGAATCCACTCAGAAAGGAGGTGACCGCTATGAAGTACGCAAAGCCCGAAGTCAACTTGCTGGGCGATGCGACCCGTCTCATCCAGGCTCAAAAGGCCCCGCAGCAAAACGCGGAGGGCAGTCTGAACAAGGTAGAGATCGGCGCCGCGTATGAACCCGAGGAGTAGTCAGTCGAGTGTGGCTGGCCCAAGAAGGCAATACAGGCGATCACGGGACGGTTTGGGGGCTGCGGTCTTCAAGCCGTCCATCGCCTGGCATATTCTGTCCGACTAAATAGTGACTGAACCATTCGGCAATCCGATTAAAGCAATCGAGTTGATTCTCATAGTTTTGGATCCCGTGATTCTCCTCGGCATATTTGAGGTAGGTGGCTCTCTTGCCAAGCCGGCGAAGTCCAACGAAAACCTGATCGGCGAGGAATGGAGCCACATTGGTGTCTTTGTTCCCATGAATAATCAAGAGCGGCGTTTCCACTCTATCCAGGTAGAAGATCGGGGAATTGGCAACATATACTCCGGGAAATTCCCAAGGTGTGCCGGGCATCCGGAATTGGCCGTTCCCGTGGTCTAGTATCCCGACTCCCAGGCTGGAACCGGATTCATCCATTTCCCCATAGAATCCCAGCAGGTCGCCAAAGCCTGAAACCATAGCTGCAGCCTTGAACCTTGAGGTCTGGACGATGAGCGCGAGAGTTGAATAACCTCCCCAGCTTGTTCCCATCAATCCGATCCTGCCGGGGTCGGCGATTCCCATGTCGATCGTCTTATTGATTCCTGAGAGCACGATTTTCCCTAGGTCAGCCATCATCGTCTTTCCAGTTAAGCGAATGTCCGGCATGAACACCGCGTAGCCTCGGGTGGCGAATAGTTGCTTGTTAGGAAAGAAGTTTTCTCCACACAGACCGAATTGGGTTACGCAGGGTGAAAAAACGCCTGGATAGACTTGGACGATCAACGGATATCGCTTTCCTTGGTCATAGTCGCTCGGAAGAAGCAAAGCACCTTGCACGATATCGCCATCGTCACTTCGCCACCGAATGAGCCGCCCCTCGCCCATCGGGTACTGAGACAGCGAGGAATTGATGCTAGTGAGCTGCTTGCTTTCCGTGAATTCCGAATTCGAAATGAAATAGTCGGGAGGACGGGCAATATCCTCCGCCGCATAGACGATGTTCTGTCCATCATTTGATGAAAGGATGCGGTTAAGATCGTAGCTCTTGTTCTCACTACGAAGTTTGGTCCATGCTCCGGTGACAAGATCAATCCGATAGAATCCAGATTCTCTGGTCGTGTCATCTATCGTGCTTACCAAAACGGATCGCTCTCCATCCCTTGACGACAGGCGATCGCCATTGGACGAGCGAATAATGGCGTAGATCCTCTGACCCGGAATTCTGGCGACCTCGCGGGCATGTCCGTCTCGGGCTGAAATCGTCCACAGGGAATACGTTGCAGTCACAAAGTACAAGCTGTCGCCAGTTGAACTCCATAACGGGCGCTGATGGAGCGGACTGAATGGTGGATGGCTGTCGTTTGTTGCTTTGCGCCGGCGCCCACCGCTTGTCGGCACAATGAAACATTCGCCGTCCCCTTCAGCGCCGGCGACGACGTAGGCCAAGGATGTTCCGGCTGGCGACCAACTGGCGGAAAAATCGTGAAAGTATCGCAAAATATCTGCGTCGATGACCCTCGTCCCGCCTTCTGGCGTGGCTAAGATAAGGTCGAACAACTCACGGTAAACCTCACCACGATAGAGCCCTTTCATATTGGCAAACGCCAATTGTGAACCGTCCGGGGACCAGCTGTACCAGACCGGGCTAAATTCTCCAGAAATTCGGTGCTCGAGCTGGCTAGCGACGTCGATCAGAGCAATATCCGCTCTCTCAGCCCGGGTATATTCGTCACGAACCAAAACAGGCGGGTCAGAGGTTTGGTGACCGACAGTGGATTGACCGGATGAAATATAAACGCTCACGGCTACGGAAGTTTGGTCGCTTGCGGTAACTTCGGACGCTCGTTCGGATGCAGTCGCATCCGCGACCGCATCACCGGAGTTCTGAGCAACGACCTTAGTCGCGATCATCGTACTGTCTGGACTCCAACGTGGTACCTGCCACGGGTCTAGGACGCGCACGATGCTTTTTGACAGCCTGCGAATGCTTTTGTTGCTCGCATCGTAGAGCCAAACGCGGGCATGGCCATCGCGGTCGGAGTAGAAGGCAAGCAACTTGTTGTCCGGCGACCATGAAACTCCCCAGTTCGACCCTTTTCCGAGTGTGACATTCTCGGACTTTCCCGTGGCGATGTTTGTGATCCACACATCCGTGCCCGCCACAGACGTAGGCGCGCCAGTGTCCGAAAAGAATCCATTTGAATTCTGATCGAGACGAGTTCGGACCGGGTCGCGCAAGGTGTAGGCCAGCCATTTCCCGTCAGGAGAGAGGTCGGGCTCGAAATCGTCAAAGCGGGGTGCTTGGAGGATTGTTTCTGCAGGTAAAACTGGTTTCGCTTGTTGAGCCAGGCCGATGGAGCCAACTCGTAGGCAGAAGGCAACAAGAATTATCGGCAGACAACGCTGTTTCCCCATTAGGCGCACGTGTCTCAGAAGCTGAGCTTCAGCGCCAATTGAATGGAACGGGGACCACCTACTTGGTACAGAGGATTGAGGCCTCCATTTCCGCTACCGCTCCCGAGGGACGAGGCCAACGTTTGCGTAGACAAACCAAAGCGTGGATTCGTGAGAGTGTTGGTGGGAGCACCAAAATTAGGGTGATTGAAGATATTGAAAAACTCGGCTCGAAACTGCAAACGCAGCCTCTCCCCTAAACGCATCTGACGACGAATCGTGAAATCATCCTGCCACGCGCCAAACCCGCGCAGTGCGTTTCGCCCCAACGTGCCTTGCCGATCCGGTGGCGGTGTAGTGAAGGCCGCCGGGTTGAACCCTTTTTCGCCAGGACACTTCTGCCCCGGAGCCAAGGCACCACTAGCCTGAAAGACCGACGCGCACTGCGCACCATAGAGGTAAAGCGGCTGACCAGGAACTACGTCGGGCCGGGAATTGTACGCTGTGCCGTTGAAGATCGAACTCGCAGCGATCAGATCGATGGGTACGCTTGACCGCAGAGTCAGAAAATTGTCGATCGACCAACCCCCGACTATGGCGCGAGCAATTCCAGCCTTGGGCGGAAAAGGAATATCGTAGCTCACGGCGGCGGTGAAATTGTGCCGGGCATCGAAGTCCGAATCACCTCGGTCGATCTGGGGGGATGCGACAACAGACGGAGTACTGGAAATGACGGAATCATTGGAGGAGATGTCGATGGAATGAGACCATGTATAGGACGCCAGCGCCTGGACGCCATTCAAAAGACGCCGCTGGTATTTGATTTGAAGCGCATGATAGTCCGACGTGCCCGTGTTTCTCGTTACGACAACCCCTGCAAAGTTCGGGTTGGGACTAGAAAGACTGTCGGCGCGCAGAAGCTTACGACCGACCGCTCCGACATAGGTTGCCGAAACAGTTTGGTTCGCACCGAGTGATTGCTCGACTCCAAAGTTCCATTGATATGTCCGGGGGAGGGCGAGGTGTGGATCAGTAACAAACAATGCATCAGTGGCCGGAAGACTGCGATTGATCGGGGGAGGTGCTGCCTGATCCGGAGTCAAGGGCAGAGGCACAAAAAAGAGTGTTTGTGCCCCAGTGAACGGGAAAAAGAATGTGACATCGCCCAGCCGCCCCGACGTGAAGTCGTAGAAGGTGCCAAAGCCTCCTCGAATGACAGACTCCCAGCCCTGTCGGGTCCGCAGTTGATACGCGAGTCCTATACGGGGAGCAACGTTTCCGTAAGTGGTCTGATACAGCTGCGTGCCTCGCGGCGCAAGACCCATGTTCGCTGGGTCGTTCAAATTGGTGACCGTAAATGGTTCGCTGGCAGAGTCTTTTCCACGCAGCGGAGGATTGATATCCCAGCGCAGGCCGTACGTCAGCGTCACTCTGGGAGCGATCTTCCATGTGTCCTGGCCATAGAGTGAGAAATTCCGTGACAACAGCGCAACATCACGTTGGAAAGCCGTCACCGTGGTCGCCAAAGGCGTACCCGAATCCGCGAAACCGGGGCCGCCGATGACCCCGAGGAAAAATATCGATTGCTGATATGCAGGATTTCCCGCAATTGGCGCAAGCCACCGATAGTCAACTCCGAATTTGAGCTGATGGTTCTTGACGACGGCTGACAAATTATCGATCAGATTGATTTGGCGCTGCTCATTGCTGGCAGTCTTGCCGGCGAGCAGAACGCCGGCTCCAGACGCAGATGTCCCGGCACCCAGCAAAAGAAAAACTAGATTGCTGTTGGCAGACGAAAAACCCTGGGGAAACAGCAGGGTGTTGGATAGCACCATTGCACCCGAAAAGTCGTCCAGATGCGATGACGCTGTGCCCTTGACATTGCTGTAGTTTGCCCGGAAATCATTGCTTACATTTGGCGAGAAACTCGCAGTGAGGCCCAGAGTCAGCGTGTGCGTGTTGGCAGAGTTCGTGGTGATGCTGCTGAGGGAACTGGGCTGCCGGGCTTCAGCCGTGGACGGAGAATAGTTATATCGTCCGAACAGGGACAGGTTTGTATTGATCTTATGATCGATGCGCAGGCTGTAGGCATCGAGCTTCGACGGGTTTGAATAGCTGCTATTGAACTCGGCCAATCCGCCCGCGAGATCATTTCCGTTTGGAACCGGAAAAGCGTTCAGGTACGGCTGCACGCCTGCAGGAGCTTCCTCACGCGACGTTACGTCTGGAACAAGCAGGTTCCCGGTTCGGGGCTGACGCAAGCGAAGGCCTTCGTAAGAGAAAAAGAAGAACGACCTGTCTTTAACAATCGGCCCGCCGAAGACACCACCGAAGTCATTTTGACGATCCCTTGCCTTAGCCAGGACCGGGCTGTGCGTACCGTTGAACCAATCGCCGGCATCCAGCACGTCGTTCCGGAAATAGTCGAAAGCTGTTCCATGGAACTCGTTGGTTCCCGACCGGGTGACAATCGAAACCTGGCCGCCTGGAGAACGACCGAATTCAGGAGCGAACGAAGAAGTCTGTACTCGAAACTCCTGCATTGCATCCACGGATACTAGACTGTTTGTTCCGCCCTGCACACTGAACCCCGGAAGGGAGCCTCCCGCCGATTGGGTCAGTCCGCTGCCTGAAGCAATGCCAACGTTAGCGCTCGCGCCGTCGACCGTGAAATAGTTGGCGTCCGCGCGCTGCCCGTTGACGCTGAATTGTCCTTGGCTCGAATAGTTGGTTGCCGTCAGAGTAACGCCAGGAGTGAGCGTAATCAGAGTCTGGAAGCTCCGGCCGTTCAGCGGCATATTTTCCACGAATCGGCGGTCTACCACTGTGCTTACGCTCGCATCCTGTGTATTGACCAGCGGGGCTCCCCCCTCAACGGTGATGGTTTCAGCAGTGGCCCCGACTGGCAAAGTAAAATTGATTGCAATTGCTTCCTGAACGGTCAGCAGAACATCTGGTTTGATCAGAGTTTTAAACCCAAGTTTGGAAACCTGAATCCGATAATTCCCCGGAGAAAGGTTGGGAACGGCGTAGATCCCATCGCCGTTTGTCAAGCTGCGATACGTGACCCCCGTTGCGTCGTTGAGGACCAAAATCTCAGCGCCGACGATGGTGCTTCCGGAGGGATCAAGCACTAAACCGCTTAGCGTGCCATTCGGAGACTGCGCGACACCCGCGGTTGCGAGAAGTACGACGGCAAACAAGGATTGGAGGGGGAAGCGTAATCTCACCGGGGCTGCTCCTGGTACCGAAGCATTCATACTGATTCATCCGGTCTACGGATGCCCCGTCGTATTTGTATCAATATTTTTTCGATTGTTCTTGCAGAAACCCTACTGGTCGGTTTTCCGAGCACTCACGGATGATTTGGATCCATGTGCAGGTAAGCGAATAGTAGCGGCTTATTGGTGGGTTTATGACTCCCACCGCTCGGCTCGACCGTGACAAAGACGGCATCAATTTGCGCCAAAGCCTTGGGGTCATCGAATTTCAGGACCCAGCGCTTCTTGGAAGCATTGTCCACATAAAAAATGCCAAGACTGAGGGCCTGCTGCCAGTCGGATCCGCGGCGGCCCCATGCCTGGAATGTGCTGGCATTTTTGACTCCTGGCTGCTTGTCCAGGTCGTAAGCGTAAAACACCACCGACTTGTCCTTGGTGTAAAACATGCGGGCATAAGGCTTATTGGTCTTTCCCGTACCCGCCACGTCATACACTTCCACAACATACAGATCACGGGCACCGATCACGTCGCGGATGTCGCGATCATGATTGAGAAGCTCTTGCTGTTGATCGAGCGCAACTTCGCGATCACGTAGCAGACGGGTGAGGTCGGCGACTTTAGCTTCGAGTGCGATCTCGCGCTGCTTGCCTTGGCTCGATTGCCTTTCGAGTGAGTCCAGCCTGTCCTGCAGTCCTTGGGTTCTTGCCTGCGCGACTTCCAAAGTTTGGCTCAGCTCAGATCGTTGTTGAACGAGATCCTGCCTGCCTGCCTGCCCGCTGGAGAGATCGGCCTCTAGTTGAGTTTGAGTGAGTTTCATTCGACCCATCTCGGCCGAATGCTGCTCAAGCTGGCGCCGCAAATCAGCAATCGTCTTGTCGCGTTGAGCCATCTCAGAGCGCAACACTTCGCGGTCGTGGCCGGCATCACTTATTTGCTGCTGCAGGGCGATTCGATTGGCTTGATCCGATGGAGTCGAGACGGATGCAGACGCCGCCCCTCGGCGGAGGCCAACACGATAGGCGGAAACCCCGAGCGCGATGCAAAGCAGAACGCCGGCGGCGCAGAGCGTCCACACATTGCGCCACGTTGCCTGGCTGGCCGTGAGAGGGACTCTGCCCGGGGTTTTCGCGGCGGAGCCTGATCGTTCATCGTCTCCCGCTTGATCCGTACCCAATTGCTCATCCAGCGTGAGCCGTTGGAAGAGGGCCACCTCTGCTTGATCTTGCGACCATGACGGATCGGAGTCGAGATTCTCTGGATCGGATGCTAGCCCTGGGATCGTTTTTGCGACAACTATGTCGTATTGCGCCATGGCCGCCCTGCACGAGGGACAACCAGCTAGATGCTCCTGCAGCCGTGCTCTCTCTTCCCCCGTCAGTTCACCGGAGGTTGAGATAGCACAGAGCGCGAGGAATTCGTCATGGGGTGATTGTGGCAACGCCCCATCTCCTGATTTGAGAGTCACTTTCTACCATATCCGTTGTGACCCGGCAATTTGCCCGGGAATATCTGCTTTCGGAGTTTCTCCAATCCGCGATAGTAATGGTTCCGTATGTTTCCCACCGGTTGATCCAGTTTCGCGGCAATTTCAGCGAATGTATAGCCCTCGTAGAAGTGCAGGCTCAGAGTATTGCGCTGATCTTCGGTGAGGATATCGAGAAGTCCTTGCATGGTCGTATTTCCGACCAGTTCGCGAAGCATTTCGCTCCCGTCGGTTCCATTCGACCACGAATCGATTGCGCTCGCCGCTTCGTTCAGATCGACTTGCGTGTAGAAGTGGCGCGATTGCAGCGCCCTGCGCCTGTCGAAAGCACGATGGTAGGTTATCTGGACGATCCAGGAACGCGCAGGGCATTTGGAAGGATCAAATTGTCCGGCCTTGCGATAAATAAGCAAGAACACGTCTTGAAGCAGATCGTCTGCCTCGGCACCGTCCCGCAGGATGCGCAAGGCCACACTGCGCACGACGCGACCGTAGCGACGAAACAATAACGCCAGGGCTTCGGCGTCTTTCGTAGAGATTCTGGCCACCAGTGCTTCATCAGAAACTCCGTCTGCATGTTCACTGGTGTCGGCGGCGGACTGCAGGGTTGAGGCGTTCCTTCTAATTGTCGGGCTCGCGGCGATGCCCTTGCGAAGAGAATCCGGGAAATAGCGGGCCGCGGATGAACTCATGCCATCCCCGCCCTTACGTAATTTGATTTACGAGTGTCGGTAACTGCCCGTTGGCCTACTGCCGACAACGGCGCACGATGTAATCCTGGATGGTCAAACGTCGCAAACAAATTCAACCTCGCTCAGGTGTGGAAAGGGCGTTTGGGGAAGTCTTGCGTGCGATTCGAGAAGAACTCGGTGTCTCGCAAATGAAACTGCATGTGAAGACCGGACTTGATCGAACCTTCATTAGCGATCTGGAGCGCGGACTCCAGTGTCCCAGTTTGCGAACAATCTATCGAATCGCTGCCGGCCTTGAAGTTCCAGCGACAAATTTGATCCGACGAACAACAGAATCACGGTACTTTGTCCTTCCGACCGACGAGGATTAGCTTGTCGGTCGTTGCCGACAATAACGCTAATAGCTGTCACAGTCAAGCCATTTATGGGCTATTGGCATGTGTTCCGACACATAGATCGTCTGTAACGTGAAGGACGTACTATGGATGAGCAGGCACTTTTCGGAAGCAGAATACGTTCCCTCCGGGAAGCAGCCGATGTTTCACGTGAACGTGCGGCAGAAAATGCCGACATTAATGCCAATTATTTAGGGGAGATTGAACGAGGAGAGAAGTGGCCGTCCATCGACGTCATCCAGCGTTTAGCGAGAGCTCTTAAAGTCTCGCCGTCTGCTTTTTTCGACTTCGAAGGAGAAGAAAACGACGCAATCGCACTTCGATCTAAACTTCACGAATTGCTTGCGAGTAGGGAGATCGAACAGCTTCAACAAGCAATGCGCGTCTTGCGTGCGCTCTTTCAACTCTGATCGAATTTCAAATCAGACTCTTCAGTTCACTTATCAGCTTTGACGCAAGGCCTCTAAGAACAATTCTCCAATACCCACTTTCGCAATGTCAAAAAACTTTCCTCAAGCGAGCCTGATGCCTGCAGAACAAAATCGGCAGCACGTGAAAGGGCCTCATTATCAGACTCCACGATGTGGGAATCTACTGCTACTACTTCGGAACGACTGAGCGAACTCCTGGAGATTCGCTCTTCAATCGAAGCAGTCACGTACACAAGTTTTAAGGGCTGGTGTGGAATTACGTCACGGAGCATTTCGATTGCAGACAAATGGCGAATACCATCCACGATAATCCCGTTGCCCCACACGAATCCCGCATCTTCGAGAACGGCCAGACAAAAGCCCTTCATATTTGTTTCAGCTAATGCCTGGCCGATATCTTGGAGTTGCTTTCGTGACGGGTCTGAGAATCCGCGTCGATGGGCTTCTTTGCGGACGAAATCGCCGAAACTCGCGAACGCGACCTTTTGTTCCTGCGCTAACAGCCGCGCAAGAGAAGTTTTGCCGGATTTATTGAATCCAGAGAAAGTGATCACACAGTTCATTTGTATTCAAATTAGCGAACGCTGTTGTTTTGCATCTTTCAAAACAACCCAACCTCTCGGATCAAGCTTGTTCACGGCGATCTCCGGAATTCTGACCACATTTTCAAGCCGAATTAGGGTTGCAAATGAAGCATCACGCTTTTTCTTCCAGAACTCCGAATCGTCCATGCACAGGGCGGCCGCATATCGCTCAATCTCCGACCAGCTCTTTGGATCAAGACGGTAATACCAAGCATTCGAAACACGGCAAACGCCACAGACAGGCCCACTTGATTGTTTGAGAACGAGCAAGTCTCCTTTTCTGACCTGTTCGAATGGGGGGTGGCGATTGACGCTGAATCTCGAGTCGATCGTTTTCTTGCCGTCAAGCACAAACGTGAGATATGGCTCAATGAAGACGGCCAAGTGGATGCTATTTTCAATCGTTTCGCTGAGAATGCTATCAAGCGGTGCGGACAAAGTGGTTCCAACCACGCTATCTCGAAGATGCCGTACAACAAGGTCGGCCCACGAATCGGCTTTGGCCGTGTAGTTTTTAGATCGTCGATTCATTGATTAAGGCGTCCAAGAATTCTTCTAGTCGTCGAGCTTGTGCAGATTCAAGTTGTTCTGCCTGCGCCAAGGCGACCGATGCCGCCTTACTACCGTATCCTTCCGAAACAAGTTGAAGAGCCTCGGAAACAACGTCTGGCCTTGATGTACGCAACGCAATGTTTCTCGAGGTCCAGATGTTAATCTCAGACCTAAGAGGAGACCGGCGAGAGACGGACCGATATCGCATTTCGCTGTTTCTACCCACACTCCGAACTTCAAACGCTTCGTGACCATGCGACCCATCCCACTTTACTTTAACTACGGTACGCCCTATGCTCCACGTGTGCCACAACTCATCTTCTTCCAGTTGATCAATTCGATGCTCGGGAACGGTTCGATCAGACAAGGAAAACGTGTAAAGGTCACCTGATCTCCAAGAGGAAATCGTCAAATTCTCGCTCTTCAGGGCCTCTTTTTCGAATGGAGGAGAGAGATACCGCAACGCAGACCGCTCCGCACAAATCAGATCGAAGCCCCGCTCATTTGCAAAACAAAGGATTTCAGATTGATCCGACTCGGCAGAAGGACGAGTCAACCTCGGCAAGACACTCAGAAACAGTTTGCCGTTTGGTACGAGAAGACCTCGCGCAGCCTCGATAAAAGCCCGGTAATAGTCCAAATACCAAGGAGGATCTGCTACGACAGACGCAAACTGCTTCTTTCCAACGAACCTGAAAAGGTCGCAGCATGTCACCGACTGATAACCTGCGCGGGTTAAGTACCCGGTGATCTGGTCGTTTCGATCAAATAGGTGTGCATTCAATGCTCTGTCACGCAAGAATTTGAACAAAGTAGGAGCACCTAGGATCGCGACATCCGAAAGAGAGTCCCCCTTCAACTGTTGATACAAGAAATCGAGTGTTTTTCCTGAAAATCGCCAATCAAAATCCAACGGGTGGGGCTCTGGAAAATAGGAATCGTCAGGCTCTAACTGATTTTCAACAGATTCCGTAGCGACTAAAACGGACTCTGATCCAGTGGCACGCCATAATTCATGAGCGCACTTTACGATCGCCCCTTTCATCTCTAACCCTTGGATCGCTAATGCCACATCGGTTGGGTATGCTCCTTCGGCTTTCATAACAAGACAATGGAATGTAGCTGGGCCGTGATGCAGCACTTGCAAGAGTTTGACCTCAAGTTTCTGCTGGTACTCCCGATCGGTTGGCGGATGCTCACTCACTGCGTTTCCTCACCTAATATTCTGGTCAGTAACGTTCCGGACCAGTTCCTTGTTCGAGAATCTCTTCCTCAGCTCTTCAGACCAGGCGATCACGGCGTCCGTTTGAATTCCAAGAGAACGGGATTCAAGAGTCCCCAAACGATCCCTCGTGGGCGTAAAAGGTAGGATCCGTAGTGGAACTGTCCGTAACGGAAAGTTTGGGTGTATTTCTGTCTGTAATCGATCAACAAAATCAGCCATCTTTGTGTGGATCATTCCCCCGTCCGGCGACGTGAAGGTTGCGTACCCGTAAACGTCGAATCCAGCATTGACGAGCCGGCTCATCAACTTAAACTGCTGGGAAAATAGTTCTGGCTTCGCCTTCGTGTTGAACGAAAAGGAGATTTCATCGAAACCCTTAAAACATCCCACGCGCCCATATCGACTGCACGTAGCGAGTTTGGAGATCTCTTTTGCGGACAAAAATCTCCACAGATAATCATTGCTGAGATTATCATCGCTCCAAACGTACACAAGATCAGAAATCCCCCTCCGTTCGATTGCCTCAACGAACCAAAGGCTCCATTCGGGAACGAGGTCTGGCTGGCCGCCTGACAGATCTATCAGTCCAGGCCGATTCGTTTCGACAAGATACAGGTCGAGTAACTCATCAGCAGTTTTGAACTCTGAAAATCGGAGATTTGCAGACAGCAAATCGAAATCGACAAAACAATACCAGCAACGCCAACTACAGACGGCATTCTGAAATACCTGGGCCTTAATTGCCTCTGCCTGGTTTAGTCCTAGGGCCCTTGCAGCGGGCGCAATGGGCAAAGGATTGTCCGGCCACGGTGGTTCCTGGCTTCGCTTGAAATGATGAATTCGTCCAAAGCCCCCGCAATTTGGGGGCAGAGTAAGATCCTGTTCCTGTTGGCTGCCGCCGAATTTGGTGACCAGGACACGCTTCGGTCCAGGTTGAATCGCGCGATCGCGCAGATGCGCCGAAAACTTGTCAGTGTCGATCAAATTCAGAGTCTGATCCATGTAAGTTCACAAGTGCAGCAGCCATTTAATCCACGACCAGACCTTGTCCCACGGCACTCGGCTGAGGACAAATAATACCCCTACGATGGCCGCACCAATTTCCAGAAGTAGTAATGTCAATTCTTTCCTTGGGAAAAATTCTTCTCTTAGGGCACTCCGGATGTTGCTTTCTGCAGTCGAATAGTGCTCGTGCAACTGACGTGCAATTTCCGCTTTGTAGAGGTCGTGAAATGGGTTGCTAAATGCACTCAATGCGGTTTTCTTCGCAGCCTCGAGGGTTTCGCTCTTTGTCCTCCTATCGAAGGGTTTAAAGTTAGGGTCAATATCAACGGTGTGAAAGACCACTGTAAAAACTGCTTGCCCCATCGTGATCGCCCAGGGCTGGGCGCCCAGATTTATGAGCCGTATCAAGATTGGCCCCTGATAACCGGGGTCCACATGTCCCGCATTTAATGCCAAAACATTCTCCTTTTGCAACTTGTTGCGTGAATACACTGTTCCAGATACACCCGGCCCGAGTTTGAGTTCTTCCTGCGTAATCACGAATATCATTTGGCCAGGATTCAGCGTAACGACTGGCTGAGTAGACTGAGTTTCGTCGAAATGGCAATGTAAGAGATCGCCATTGTCGCGATCTCTCCATAGGACAATCCCTGCACGCAAATCGTAACTTGCCGCTTCAACGATGGGTTCATTGCCTTCTCCGACAAAGGCACCGAGAATAAGGTCGCCGGCATTGATTCCTTCGCGTATCTTCAGTCGATTTAGAATCGGCATCGAGTTTGCCTCCCCTTAACATGCCTTACCCCCGGTTCGGCCCACTCAGTGTCCTAAACGTCTGCTTCACAAACACTCAATGTAACAATCAAAACTCTTCGATGGCCTGACTTCGCCGTATAGGAGGAACATATTGCCCCTCTGACGGTAGATTCGGCAGACGATCCTTAATGTAAAGCATGATTAATTTCGTCAAATAGTTCACTTCGTCCGCCGACAATTCTCTGTTGCGCTCGATTCCGTGCCAATACTCCACACATTTGCGACAGCACACGGCGCAGGCATGTTGAGCATATAAGACCGGATTCCCACTTTTGCCTGTTTGGCGACCGTCAAAGGGATTGCCAGGACGTAGAGTTATCCTGATCCGCTTTTCAGCTGCCACAATAAGGCCGTCGATCCCTTTCCTTAGCGCATAGTTCATCGCACGGATATCAAGCTCTTGATGCCAAAAATGATGGCGAATCATTTCATATTTCAGAGATCGAAACGTGTATTCAACATCACTCAATTCACGTCGTGTGATCCTGGGCCAATCAACGAGATCAGCTCCGCAATCACGACAGCGGCCCCCGACGATGTGGCCTGCCACAGTTTTTTTCGTCTGCTTAAAACAATGTAAGCCGTTCTCACAATCAGTGCTAGTGCATGTGAGTCCTAACTTCTTCTTCGCTGTTTTTGACATCGCCACTCCTTACGCGAGGGCCTGCATCAACAAATCTAGATCCATCGGATTCAATGCCGACCAATCAATCTTCTCCACGAGAAAATCTCTAGCGACTAGCCAAGGATCGATGGAATTCTCTTGGAGGTTTTGGGCAGCACCCCACCAGTCTTGCCCTTCCTCCTCTAAACGATGAGCAAGATAGTTTGCTAGAACATCGGGTCTTACGTTGTGACGCTGTGCAACCTTTTGAACGACAGACTTGAGCCGTTGCACGCGACCTGCAGATTCCCGAGCACACTCTTGAGCTAGCCCTTCCGCATCACCGCCGAGGACAGCGTCGACAGCGAAATCAGTGACTTCTTGTTCTTCGTTCGTACTATCGCTTTTGCCACTTCGATCAAACTCTTCAATCCAAGCAGAGTCCGCATCTTTTGGACTGTCTCCGATATGCTTGAGTTCATGAAATAAATCCACGATCCACCGACCTTCGGACTCGGTATTCTGCTTGATAGCAATAACGCCTCGTCCACCTAGAGACCAGCAGGCGCCATGGAATCCGCCCTTCTCTCTCAGTGGCAAGACAGGGATGCCTAGGTCCCACACATATTCCAGACACGCAGCCAATGAAAAATGGCGCGAGATGCGCAAGACTTCTTGATAAATACGTGTCGGGTCAGTTGGTACATCTTTTAGTGATCGATGAGGCATACATTCAAGAAGCAACAAGCTAAGGTAGTGTGCGTAAACGGCATAAGCACCCACCTTGTTTCTGTCTGCTCTCCCCGGCGTCTTGAAATGGGCTTCGGAGACCACAGCTGAAGGAAAGCCGAGCTGCCCGTCTCCAAGAAGCAACGAAGTCGGAACTTGATAAATGCGCTCTATTCGAGATGCAGTTCGTAGCACGATCGTCTCCTCTTCCTCTTCGTTCAGACCTTCAATGTCACGATGGCCGCCAACAGGCAAGAGTCGGTGTTTCACAAAGTCATGGGGAAGGCCTAGTTGGCCAGTTCGACGAATCAATGTTTTTAGTGAAACGTGTTCTTTCGGAAGCAACACACCTTTCCCTAAACGCAAATCAAGCCCGGCTATGACTTCTCGAATTCGATCGAGGCTTGCAGAGGAGTAGTCGGTCGCCTCGTATCTTTGGATTTGCTGTTCCTTCATGCCCAGTCGTTCGGCAAGTTCTTTTTGGGTAATCCCTGCTGCTATGCGGCCTTTTATTAGTGCGCGCGGCAGCTCCTCGAAGGAGTTAACTTCGATAGCCTCAACGCCGCGTTTTCTAATTGCCTCGTATTCCCGCAACTCGTCACGAAGGTCGGACAATTGAGCTGACACGGCATCTAACTGAATCTTTTGCCATGTCGGATCTGCATGCCGGGTTTCGCTCTTTAACGCCGATAGCTCTTTATCAAATTCCTCAGCGCGAGCTCTTGTAATCCGGTATTGCCGTTCATTCCCGATCATGAAAGGTCCCCTAGGTCTAACTCAATAATGCCTTTTGGCTTTCCGGTGTCCTTATCTCGCTCGAAAAAGTCGAGGAAGGCCTTGCCGCTGTTGCCCTCAATCAGGTCAGCGGGAAACATTTCTCCGCTGTACTTGATCTTCTGGCGCAATCTCTTGCGACCGAAATCCAATAGGACCGGATCCTGTCGGAGGAGGCTGATTAGGTCCATGCCGGCCCGATCCCAACAGCCGTCATAATCTCCGGGATCGCTCTTTTGACTCACGAAACTCCCGTCAATGAAAACTCGCCTACAACCAACCCTCTTTAGCGATAACAGCATGCGCCGCATCCCTTCCAGCAATTGGCGCCGGCGAACGGTTGAGCTAAACCGCGCCCGGAACTCCTCCCACGTTGCCGTGTGGCGACCCGGGGGAAGCAAGCCCTCCGCATCGAACTGGGGAATCATGCAACACAACAATAACGTTGTGTCACTCAAAAGTCAAGCAATATCGATGCCTTGCGGACTTTACCGCGCAAATGAAGGCGGGGCATGACAGCCGTTTTGTTTGCGGCGTGCCGGCTCGCACATCTCTCGGCAGTTTTCGGGTTGAAACGAGCGCGGATGAACTGATCGACACCGCACCCAGAAGACAGATCGGTGAATCAAACAGAGACTCATTGCGAAGAAGTTTGATGGGCTCCCCCTGCGTGATCCTGTCGTTATTTCGTTGATTCAAAATCGCCAAAGAAGTGGCAATCCGATGTTGGCTTGACGTATCTGAAGTGGCGCGCTACTATCGGCCCGAAAACGGCATCTGCACGTCCTCGGGCAGCACCATGCAGCGAGTTGACCGACTCCGTCGTGGATTGTTCTCGAACCAACTCTCAAGGTTCGGTTGGCGGATCAGTTTGACCCTTTTCTCCTTGGCATTTGCGATCCTGCTGGTTGCACTCTTAGCGACAAGAGTCGACACTATCGATCTCTCATCCTTGTTACTGGGGGTTGCCCTCGCCACGCTGTGCGCGGTTCTTTTTTTTCTTTTTAGGTTCTTGCACTTGGCGAACGAGCAGCATGAGCATGCAGACTCCGCCCTCGATACGACCGAGAGCTCTCTTTTGGAGAGCGAGGAACGATTCAGGCAAATGGCGGACAACATCCAAGAGATTTTCTGGATGATCGATGCAGACACCAGGAAAACGCTCTATGTAAATCCAGCCTACGAGGCCATCACAGGACGATCCCGCCACGCCCTCAGACAATCTCCCCTTTCTTATGAGGAGATTATCCATCCGGATGATCGCATCCACGTGCTCTTCAGGCTTGAAGAGGCCACTCGATCCGGAGAATTTGAAGAACGATTCAGAATTCTTGTGCCGAACGATGGCGTCCGATGGGTGTTGGTTCGTGGGTTCCCGGTACGCGATGACCGCGGCCGAATTCGCCGACTTGTTGGGACTGCACTCGACATCACAACCCAGAAGCGGACAGAAGATGCGGTCGCAAGAAACCTCGCCCTTGCAGAATCCGCGTGGGCTGAAGCGGACGCGATGCGAACAGCCACGTTGGCATTAACGCAAGATCTCCGCCTTGATTGTGTCCTAGATACTTTGCTTCAGTCTCTCAGGGATCTCGTCCAGTACCAATCCGCGACTGTACTTCTAGTCGAAGCGGATGCTCGGGTATTTCTTGCGCGCGAGTTCCCGCATCCCCATTCCACTTCACCTGCTACAACTTGTCCGACCACCTTCGCAGCCAGCGAGTATCCACTCATCCAGAGCGTGCTGAGAACCCAAACAGGCATCCTCGTGCCAGATACAAACGAAGAAAGCCAATGGGTCCCCTTCAAAGATCACGCCGATCTCCGCTCTTGGATTTGCGTACCCCTCATCGCGGCAGATCGTCTAGTGGGGCTGCTTTCAATGGGCCATACCGAACCAAACGCCCTTTCGGAAGGGCACGTTCGGATCGCGGAGCTCCTCGCAATTCCAGCTGCCGCTGCGATCCAAAACGCGAGGTTGTACGAGCGTGCTGAGATTTATGCCGAGGAGCTTGAAAGACGTCTCTCCGATCTCCGAGAGGCGCAAACCGCGCTGGAGCAAGCCGGCAGAGCCCGGCAATTCCCCAACAAGCGCATCAACTAGAGGCCTTTTGCCTACTTGAAGGTCTTCCGTTCAAGACAACTTTCCAACCATAGCTGTTCGTAATCACGACCACCTTTACGAAACCCCACTCGCCAATCCCAAAAGTGCGGCAGCATGACAAGCTCCTCTGGTCATCGGGTTGTGCGCCGACGATATCCATTTCCACACCGCTAGCTCGATGATCCGCGGCGCAGCAGTGGCCCTGATTCCTCTCACCAGGCCCCAGGCCCGTCTGCATAGGAGCAAGACATGAGTGACCGCCCAGCCTGTTGTTGCCCTCTTTGTGAATTGGAGTGCGCGCTCCTCTCGGAGCTATGTGCAGTAAGCGGCGAAAAAAGCTATCAACTTCTTGGTGCACAAAGCCCGATTTTGTCCATTTTTCCGACCTCCAAAGAATTGCTGTTCCACCTGCGGCAATCTCAGAACACTGACGACAGTGCATCCGAATCAGACATCATTTTGGGAGAAGTACTACGCGTCAGTCGAGGCCCACAGGGTGAGACTGGACGAAATCTTGTTCTCCTGATCCTGATGCCCGCGATTCACAAAGCCAGCAGTCAGATCGCTTTCGGCTTCCCGTCACTTTCCCGAGACGACATCACACAGCATCTACTGACCTCTGTGCTGGAGATTGTCCAGTCAGACGCCATTCAAATGCAGACTTCCCATTTTGCTTTCACGATCACCCGTGCAATGCGCCGCAGCGCATTTCGCTGGGCTATCCGTGAGGCAGACCGCATCATCCCCGGATGTGTGGAAGACACGGCTTCGAACGATTTGCCCTCGGATCATGACTCCAGCTTGGAGACCAAGGTGTTTCTAGACGACTTCTTGAGTCGGAGTCTCGCGAGCGGCCTCATTACTCCCGTAGAGCATGAACTCTTGCTCCTATTCAAAGTTCACGGAGTTTCATCGGAAGTATTGGCCGGTCAGCAACAGGTTTCTGAAGTGGCGTTTCGTCACCGGATGCAACGCGTGATCGAAAAGCTCCGGCGAGTTGCACAAGGTCGGACTGTTTCGACCCGGACAGTACGTCCCGCGGCTGCATAGAAACGTTGCCAAACAATTTTCTTTTGCGTTCCGGTCTATTTTCCTTGTTACCGGCAGATTAGGTAAGAGTAGGAAGTTCTCGCCGGCTCCTGACGTAATGCACGAACCGTTGCTGAAATACTCTGTGACCGAAGCTCTAGCTTTCCTTCTTCTGATCACCGCGTAGAAGACACACGACAGTCTGTTGCATTCAGCATTGGTGCCTCCCCTCTCTGGAGTCGGCGAGAACTCAGTCGTTTCGATTTCCCTGGAGGTTCTTTCTCATGCCTGACTCTCCGATGCCGCCCTCAAGCGGTGTAAAGAATAAGCGCAAACGAATTCGCACAAACGTCCTGACTCTTGCGACTTGCCTGGCACTCGCAGACGAAGTGTTCGCTCAGGCTGGCGACCCGTGGACGCAAGCCGTTCAGGCGCTGCAAACAGCCTTCACTGGTCCAATCGCCACCGGTTTGGCTCTTGTCGCCATCGTAGTTGGGGGACTTATGTTCGCCTTCGGTGAAGGAGCGGCCAAGCGTACGCTGGCTGGCGTCGTTTTTGGCGTCGGCATGGCAGTGGGCGCGGTCAACTTCATGTCTTGGCTCTTCCCGTGACGTAGAAGCCGGGTTTTCTTGCGGTCAGATGCTTTCCCAGCCATGCAACGCAGACTCAATCCCGTATATCGTTCGCTCAACTCGCCCCTCACCTTGATGGGGGCGGAGAGGAAGCTGTTCTTCTTCGCCATGGTGATGGGAGCGACAGTGTTCAACCTTCTGCATACATTCCTGGGCGGATTGCTCATGTTTGCGTTGCTCTATTGCTTCGCACGATGGGCCACAAAGACTGATTCGCAGATCTTGCACTTTCTACTAAATTCCGCGAAGACACGAGCTCAATACGACCCAATGAAGTTTTCCCCCATTCCAGCCCGGGGGATTCGCCATGCTTAGGCTGACCAAAGTTCTCAAACCCTATTGCGAAGCCGGCTCCCTCAACGAGCAGATCAATCTCTTTGGGTTCATTGACGATCACGTTTTTCTAACCAAGAGCGGCAACGTCGGGGTCGTTCTTGCCGCGAGAGGCGTTGACTACGAGTGCTTGGACGCAAACGGGATTGACAGCTGTACCAAACGGTTGGAATCCGCCTTCAAACTCTTGGACGACCGCTGCAGGGTCTACCAGTACCTCTTCAAGCGAAACGCTCCCGAGATTCCACACCAAGCGTATGACAATCCCATCGTTACCGCCGCCATCGAAAACCGACTCTCGTACCTCAAGGGCAAGGCCGAAAGCCTCTACGCACTCACCATTTACTTCGTCGTGATCTTTGAAAGCACATCCACGAAACAAGCCGCCATCAACACCTTCGCATCTATCGGCCATGGCAAGCGTCGCGTGTGGGATGAAGTGAATGCAATCTTTTCCAGCCAGAAACAAGTGTTGCTCCTAGAAGATGAGATCCGGCGCGCGCAAGCCGCCCTTTTGCAGAAGATTTCGAGTTTCACCCTGCAGGTCAGCGACTTCTTGCCCGTCGAGCTTCTTGGCAGGCAAAAAGCGTTCCGCATGTTGAAGCAGATCTTGAATTTCGCGCCACACAAACTGCAATTCGCGGCACTCAACCAGGACACTTTTCTCGACTTCTATCTCTGCGAATCCCACCTCGAATGCCATCGCGGGTTTCTTCGCCTTGACGACTTCTATGCAAAGGTCCTCACTTTGAAGGAACCCTCCGCACAAAGCTTTCCACTCATTTTCCAGAAGCTGCTGGAGGTGCAAGCGAATTTCTACATCGCGACCGAGTGGAAGAAGGAAGAGCCGGACAAAACACGAGGCCGAATCCATTCTCGAAGGCGCCACTTCCACAACACCAAACGCTCGCTTGTCAGCTACATGAACACCTCGGACGCGCCTGCGGCTGCGCAGGACATCCTAGTTGATGACTCAAAGGAAGCACAGATCCAGAGCCTTGGTCAGGCCCTCAAGGAGCTTGAGATCAACGGCAACTATTTCGGAGAGTTTTCCTTGACCGTGGTCGTTTATGACCTCGATCTGGCGAGAGTCGAAGCTGCCTGTGCGGAGTTTTACAAAGTGTTCAGCGTTCATGACGCGCAGCTCTACGAGGAACGCTATAACCTCCTGAACGCGTACTTGGCCACCGTTCCCGGAAATTCCGCTTTCAATCTCCGGCGACTGTTCATCACGAATGCTAACCATTCTGACTATTCATTCCTGTTCACTCTACATGGCGGCGAGTCCGAGAACCATCACCTGAGGCAGGAATACCTGGCAGTCTTAGAGACCAGCCATCACACTCCCTACTTCCTGAATCTCCATCATCGGGACATAGCGCACACCGTCATTCTTGGACGGACCGGATCGGGAAAATCCTTCCTGCTGAACTTTCTGATCACCAATCTGCAGAAGTACGAGCCGCATACCTTCATCTTCGATTTGGGTGGTAGCTTTGCCAGCCTAACCCACCTCTTCGAGGGCTCCTATCTCCGAGTGGGACTTGAATCCCGCGACTTCAAGATCAACCCATTAGCGTTGCCGGTGTCCAAACGCAACCTCGATTTTCTGAGTGCCTTCGTTCGGGTTCTAGTGGAATCGCAGGGATCAGAGAGCATAACAAACGGACAGGAGCGCGAGTTGTACGAGCAAATACAAAATCTCTACGAACTCGATGACCCAAATCTCCATACGCTGAGCACGCTGGGCAACACACTCCGCCGCGATCTGGACAGCCGCCTGCACAAGTGGAAGCAGGGGGGACAGTTTGGATTTCTCTTCGACAACGCGGAGGACACTATCAGCTTTTCGCGATTCCAGTGCTTCGACTTTCAGGGCATGCGGGAGTACCCGCAGTTGCTTGAACCTCTGCTCTTCTACGTCCTGCATCGTGCCGATGCCATCATCCGCAATCCCACAATCAGTCACGTGTTCAAAGCGTTCTTTATTGACGAAGCTTGGGTGTTCCTCAAGAACCCGGGCATCCGTTCCTACATTGTCGAAGCCCTCAAAACCTGGCGGAAACACAACGCGGCGCTTGTGCTCTCGACCCAATCCCTCGACGAGCTGCGCAAGTCGGACATTCTGGATGTGATTCTCGAAAGCTGTGTCACCAAGATCTTTCTGGCGAATCCGGATATGGACCGGGAGCTGTACCAACAGCAATTTCATCTCAATGACCACGAGATCGAACTCATCTCCGGCTTAGTGCCCAAACAGCAAATGCTGATCAAGACTCCCGACACGTCGAAGGTCGCCAACCTGAATGTAGATGCCAAGAGCTATTGGCTCTACACCAACGACCCATTCGACAACCGCACGCGCGATGAAGCCTTCGCGGCCTACGGATTCGAAAAGGGACTCGAAGTTCTGGCCGGACTGCATTCGACCTCACAGAAGAGCACACACAATCTCTCAGGAGAACAACTATGAAACCGCTTATTTGCCGAGCAATCTGCCTGCTCATTTCCGTTTGCCCGCTCGCACTTGTCCATGCCGAGAGCGCAGCGCGGATCGTCAAATATTCGCAAACAGAGATCATCTCGATCCGCGCCAAAGTGCGCTTCTCCACACTCATCGTTCTCCCAGCGGACGAAGAAATCCTTGATTTCACCACCGGAGACAAAGACTTCTGGATCATCAATGGCACCCACAATCTGTGCTATTTGCACCCAGCCCAAGCTGGTATCCGCAGCAACATGAATCTGGTTACTGCTAGCGGTCACGTCTATTCGTTCCTGCTCACCGAAATCAGCAAAGAGCCGGACAGTGAACCTGATTTGAAGGTGTTTGTCGCACCGAACGATCAGTCGAGCATTGCCGGGAACCTGAACCCCGCCAAGTACGTCCGGGCCAGTGAGGTGGAAGCCTACAAGGAAGAAGTGGCGGAACTTCGCAATCAGGTCGCACGAGATCTGGAAAAGGCGCACGAGCAAGCCTCCAAGCAAATGGACGAATACAAACGGAGCTATCCGGCAAAGCTCGAATTTGATTACTCGCTCGACAAGAAAGCACAGCTCGCTCCGTTTCTGGTGTCCGCCGTCTACCACGACGACCGCTTCACCTACATCAAGTCCGCAGCCAGGGAAACGCCCACCATTTACGAGATCAAGGACAAGAAACCGAATCTTGTCAATTTCGATCTCGAAGGCAGTGTCTACGTCATCTCGAAGATCGTTGACAACGGGTATTTGGTGGTGGGCAAGAAGCGAGTGACGTTCAACAGGCACAGCAACTGAACACGATCGAGAGGTGAGCTCCATGGAACAAGTCATCAAAGACAAGGCAGCAAAACCAGCGGGTCTGGTTCCCAAGAATCTTCAAGCCTTCGTCATCGTTGGCTTGGCTTTGCTGATGGTTCTCATCATGGCCATTACCGGCCACAAACGACCTGTTCCTGCAAGTGCGGCGGGAGGCACACCGTCATTGCCGAATCTCGTTCCCGTGAACTCCCAGAAGGTCGCCGATTTCCAGAAAGATATTGAGCAAGCCCAGCGCGAATCTGCTCCCCAAGTCGAAGCAGCGTTGCTTCAGCAACAGAGCCAATTGGCATCGCAGGGGACGCGGCTGGCCCGGCCCTTCTCGTCCAACCCTTACGGCACTCCGGTTACATCTCCCGATCCCAATGGCGCATATCCGCCCGGAGCTTACGCGACCGTGCCGCCTCAAGAGGCGGAAAATCGGCCTCCATCTGACCCGATCCAGGATGAACAGAAGAAACGCTTATACCTTTCGTTGTTTTCGGACAATGTCGCGCTTACTTATCGGAAAGACTTGCGTAGCGACTCGCACTTAGCCTCTTCGAATACTTCTGCAATGCGACTTTCGGCACCAGACGCCCTGCCAGTACAAGACCCTTTAGTCGCTCAAGCCAGCGCGGAATTGGCACGCGAAGGTCAGCTGTTTGCACAGGCACAACAGGCGGGTCTGATCCCGCAATTGCCATTTCTCCCTCCGCCGCCTTCGCCCAAAGCAACTATTCCAGGGAACAGTCCTGCCCAAGATCAGTCTGAATCTCTCAAATCAAAAGCAGGAAGCGAAGCGCTGAAGCCAGCCATCCCCGCTTCTCATGACGGAAAAGAGTACATCCTGTTTGAGGGTACAGTCTTCGAAGGGTTGCTCATCAACCGGCTTGACGGTACCTTCGCCGGTCCCGTCAGCTGCTTGCTGTCGAACAACGTCTACTCTCACGACCGCCAGCACCTACTCATCCCCGCGGGTAGCAAGATCGTCGGCGAAGCCAGCAAGGTTGATACCTTCGGCCAGGCCCGGCTTGCCGTCGTCTTCCATCGACTCGTCATGCCCGATGGATATTCCGTCAACCTTGACCAATTCAAAGGACTCGACCAGGAAGGCGCTACCGCCCTCAAAGACAAGGTCAACAATCACTACGCCAGAATATTTGGAGCCTCGCTTGCCATCGGCGTGTTGGGCGGCGTCGCCCAGCTTGGTACACGAAGCACGTTCGATTCAAGTTCCACGGACCGTATGCGCCAAGGCTTTGGCGTAGGAATGGCCAATGCAGGCGAGCATATTCTCGATCGCTTCTTAAACATCCTCCCCACCGTAACCATTCGGGAAGGCTCACGGGTAAAGATCTATCTTTCCAACGACCTGCTCCTTCCCGACTACACCACACACACCATGCCGTCAAACCTCTGACCGGAAGGAGACCTAATCATGAAGAAACTTCTGCCGATTGCGCTGATTGTCTTTGCCCTGGCACTTGCCCCCAGCAGGGCGCACGCCCAGTTCGGTTTTGGCATCGTCTATGACCCAACCAACTATGCCAACGCCCTGCTGCGCTACTCGCAACTCGTTCAGCAACTCAACCAGCTGCGCGCCACTTACGGCCAAATCGTCAACCAGTACAACCTAGCGCTGCAAATGTCGCGCAACCTGCCCAACATGGCCAAGCGCTATGCGGCCCCTTGGGCCCCTTGGCGCTATGCGAACGCCCAGGACGTCTATGGGAATACAACTACCTGGATAAACGGTGTAAACACTGGCGTCCTGCCGACCGTGCTCAGTGGCTATCAGAAGGCCACCAACACTTTCCTGACTTACAATCCGGCACTCCTTTCCGCGATGCCCGCCAGTGAAGTGCAGCGGGTACAAGCCGATGCTGCCACCGTCCAACTTGTGGACGGCGCCGCCCAGAGTGCCTTGCAGATGATCGGTACCATCCGAGCAAATGCACTGAACACCACCAACACGATCAGCAACATTCAGAATGACTCTCTTTCCAACGATCCGAACCTCAACTCCGAAGTTTCCGTCCTGAACAAAGTGAATGCTACCAACGTCCTGGCCTTACAGAACGCCCAGGACACCAACAAACTCCTGGTTGCGTTGCTTGAACAGCAGACGATTCTAGCTAAACAGGCCCGCGACTCCGCCACCAACACCACCAACGCCGATATCAGCCGCCGCCTGAACAGCGCTGGCTTTGGCCAGCAACTCGCCGGAGGTATCGGCCAGACTCTCAACACCTACCGCCTGCCCTAACCGCGCCGCCGCAAGGAGGAAAGGAACATCCATATGGGTCAGCTGAACACCATCACTACCTTCATCACACAGCTGCTCACCCAGCACATTGGCCAATTTGCTTTCCTCGGCCAAGGCATGTTCCTTTCCTTCGCCACCATCATGATCGTCTGGTTTGGAGCCAAATCTGCGCTCAGTTCCGCGGATCGCGGCGGGGGATTCCAGTTCGGAAATTTCGCGGGACTGGTCATGATGATCGCTTTCGGATTTGCCATGACGCAGTATTACGCCACTCCGATTCCCGGCTTCGGACGCAGCTTCTATCACCTCATCATTGACCAGACTTCCTATCTGAGCGATCTGCTTGCAGGCACCCAGTTACAGAACGCATCTGAAGCCATCAATAGATATCAGGGCCAAATTCAGTCCCCTGGCTTGACCGATTTTTCCGGCAGCATCGCGTACATCATTGATCTTGTGATCCTGGCGCTTTGGGAAGCCGTGGCCATCATCATTACCGCCTATGGCTTTGTCGCACAGGCAATCTGCATTCTCGTAGGCCCTGTCTTCATACCATTCTTCATCGTTCCCAAACTCGAATGGCTTTTCTGGGGCTGGCTCAAATGCTTCATGCAGTACGCCTTCTACCAGGTCATTGCCGCTGCAACGATGTTCGTGATGGGCAATCTCGTCATCTACGTGCTTACCCAACCGCCATTCTTGCCGGTACCAGACCCCGCCACGCTGCTCACCTTATTAATTGTTGTTTTTCTGGGCGGCGTGTACGCGCTACTGAAGGTTCCGGCTCTTACCAGCCATATCTTCAGTGGCATGTCCGGTTTGTCGTCCACAGCCATCATTGAGTACTTCCTGTCATGAGCGATAAACAATTTAACGAAGCCAAGCAGCTTTACCTGGAGAAGTACGGCGACGCTATCGTCACCAGCAACTTCCTCAGGATCGCCGTCGCTCTTCTTTGTCTCGCCGCTCTCGGCCTAGTTATTCTGAACTTGAGGACTATTCGCACTTTTCAGAACTTTCGTCCGCTGGTCATTCGCATTGACCAGCTCGGACGCGCCGAGGCGATCGATTACAAGAGCCTCGAATACCATCCTGGGGATCGCGAAGCGAAGTATTTTCTCTCTGAGTTTTGTCGCCTTTACTACCGCCGGAACCGCTACACCATTCACGACGACTTCACGAAAGCTCTCTATTTTCTCGATGGCAAGCTGGCCAACGACACGATGGAGCAACATAAAAAGGAAGACACCGTCGACAAATTCCTTACAAATCCTTCCTCCCCGGAAGTCGATGTGGAAGTCGAGAAGGTGACCTTGGATGCCATGCAGAAGCCGCCTTTTGGAGCGTCCGTGGACTTCTATCAAGTCGAATATGCGCCAGCCGACCACTCAGTTCTAAAGAGGACCCTGCATACCGCAACCTTCGTTTTCCTGTTTAAGGACGAGGTGCCCAACCAATTGATCCCAGTGAATCCGCTTGGGATGACGATCACCTACTTCCGCCAGGATGAGGCGTTCACCAGCGAGGCGAGATGAAAAGAGCGCAGCCATTGAAGCCCATTACCTGGCAGGATCTCACTCGTCGTTTGGCCAGTCACATCAATCGGCTCCATGCAATTGCGCCTCAGACCAGCAGGTCGCGCGCCGAAATTCAACGCTGGCGGCAACAACTCGGCACACCGGCAACGCCCACAGCCAGCGGCCGCACACAAAAAGGAGGAGCGCGGTGATCGCGAATGCCTTATTTGCCGCAGCAGTCGTCGCGTTGGCAGTCCTCTTCTTTCTTGCGGACAAACTTCGCTTTCTTGTGCCGTACCGTTTCCTTATTGCACAGCACTACCTTCCACCGATCTTGATCTCGATCGCGGTCCTGTTCGTGAATCTGACCGCCGCCTTCTTTGCCCTCGGAAGACGGTTTTTCCTCAAAGATACCGGGAGCAAGCTCGCCCACTTTGACCGCGAGCTCAATGCGGGAAGAACTCCCATGCCCCCACATCTTCATCGGGAGGATCTGAACTAGTGTCCCGTTCTGATCGAGGTCGAAGTGATGACGAACGCTTGGAATCTTCGTCCTTGCCCATTTCCGGCCGTGAAATTCAAACCGAACCTTCATCTCGCTCTGGCCACGGCGCGAGTGGGGCCGATCACAGCGATCAGGCTGCCGACCCTCGAACGCAGGTGCCGGGGCTAGAGCGCGAACACTCGCCATCCTTGAATGAATCAGACGTGAAGGCGTTGACCGATATCGGCAGATTCCGCGCGCTCGCTGTCGAAGATGTCGCTCGTCATCGCTACGGAGGCGATCTGGATGAAACGAGGAAGCATCTGGCGACTCTCACACGCCAAGGCCTGGTTCGGTCGCGCACCAGCTATCCCGAGCGTTCCGTCTACGTGACGCTCACTCGCGCCGGCCATCGACTGGTTACGGCAAAGGGAGAACGGGAAAATCCCAACCAGAGGCTCTATCACGGCTTCGTCAAGACCCGCGAAGCCCGCCACGACGCCGCTCTGTATCGGCTCTATCAACAGGAAGTCGCGCGTATCGAACGCAAGGGAGGCAGAGTCAGACGCGTGGTTCTCGACTTCGAGCTCAAGCAGTCCATCAACCGGCAGCTAGCCAAATTGAAGGGACTACCGAACGCAGAACAGGTTCGCGACAAGCATCAGATCGCAGAACAACACGGCCTGACGGTGGTGAAAGGCAAAATCCCTCTACCCGATTTGCGCCTCGAGTACGAGGGCCCTGACCAGCAAGTGGCGAAGGTCGATTTGGAGTTGGTCACCAGTCACTACCACCATGACAACCTTGTCGCAAAAGCTCAGGCTGGCTTTGCCATGTACGCATTCGCCGAAGATGCTGCGCGGCTGCGGCCAGCCATGCAGGACCCCGAAATCATGCAGGACATTTTGTCTTTATGAACATCGCAGCGGAATACCTCGCGGCCATTCAAGGTTATGGCTATACCCGCACCGAAGCGGAGTTCCTCTATCTCGTTGCCACACACTCCGGATACTTCACTCAGGGCCAATTTCTTCGTTTTGCACGGGTCGAAAAGGGCGGTGCAGCAAGCCGATTCACCGAAAAAGTCCTGCGATTTCGGCATGGCAGGACGACCCGCTATGGATACCACACACTGATTTACAACCTTTACTCCCGCCTAATTTACGGCACAATCAACAAGGACAACCTGCGCAATCGGCGCCGACTCTCCAATGACCTCATTCGCACCCGCCTGCTGATTTTAGATTTCGTTCTGGACCACCTCGAACATCAATATCTCGAAACGGAAGCAGCCAAGGTCGCTTATTTTCATCGGAAACTCCGCATTCCTTTGTCGGTACTTCCAGGAAGGATCTACAAGGGTATCCAGTCCAGTGCCAACACCAAGCGCTATTTTGTAGATCGTTTTCCCATATTCATTCCTTGTGGGTCCGAGTCTCTGTTCCTTCCCCTTGCGCCGACATTTGTGTACTGCGATCCGACCGAACCTGGTTTGCTCCGCTATATCGGTCATCTGCGGACATACGAGCACCTGCTGAATCAGCTGCCCTCCTTTAACTTTGTCTATGCGGCCGCAAACAATACAAAATTCAAGCGGGCAGGCAAGTTTTTCGCTCGACTGTTTACTGACCAAGGCAGCCTCGACTCGAACCGTTTGCTCCGTTATTTCAAGATCCGCCAGCTCTGGGAAGACCACAAGACCAGCGCCTTGACCCGACCTGATCGGCAACTGCTCCGTGACGGGGACAAGCGTTTCCACAACCAACTCTTCCAGGATGCATATCGGCGGTGGGCCGCCGCGAACCTCTCCCGGACCGACCTCAACAATGTCCTCCGCAGAGCCAAAGCCCAGGAAAGCCGGCTGTTTTCAACCTGCGTTCTCCCCAACGATTACGACATCTTTGAACGGCGCTCAAAGGACTATTCGACGAGCCAAGCTGGAACCATCTCTCGAAATCGCAGTTCCAGAGTTGGTTCCTCTCTTGCTTCTACCCCTGTGCCACCTAACTCATTGGAACTGCACTGACAGCGAATGAAACTCGCAACGAACTTCGACGTGGCAGAAACCGTTTATTGGCCGGGAGCGACCCCATTTTGTCCACGCTCCGCGGGCCAAAATCCCTCCGGGTTTCCGGGGTCGCTCCCGGCCACGTTTGGGCTAGCTGCTGAGCTCGCCCGACTGTTTTTGCCACGCCATTTGGGTCGAAGAGAGTTTGACCAAACGTTTTCTATTTCACACGGAGGATCGTGATGCCTTTACTTAGACCACCTGATCCCCAAGTCTCCAAGCGGAAGTTTTACGTGCGGATTGAGGAACCACTCGCCGGCACGCTCGACCGCTACGCAGAATTTCTTGGCACGACGGGTATCGATCATGTTGTCAACCAGGCTTTGGAGTTCGTTTTTCGGAAAGATGGTGACTTCAAAGAATGGCTCTCGCAGAATCCGCAGCCTGCGCCGCGGCGGACTTTGAGCCAAAAGAAGAACACAAGATCCGCTCAGAACTCTACGCCAGCCCAGCGTGGCCCACAGGAACCAGAATCTGAAGAGGCACGCAGGCTATGATTCAGCGGCTTCTAGCTTCCAAGGACTTGACGGCATATGTTCTGGCTTGTGCGACAGGGATGACTCTGTATTTTACGTGGCCCTTTCCCAGCCGCGATCCCTTGCTTCGGCTGATCGCTCTACGCGAGCCGGTGATCTATGACGGAATCCGGTACATCTACGCACTCTTTCTTTTCACAACGCCCTACATTCTGTTCTCGGTCGTGCTCTCCGGTTTGTACGTATTTGCGCTTCGTCCACGGAAGAGGGCGAGGGCGTTGGCACTCCCCCTATTTGCGGACCCGAGTCAGCGAGAGACCCTGTTCCTAACTCTCGGCGAAGTCCACGACCCGAGGAAGCCCGTACCGAATGACCAGCCTTACTGGGTCAACGTCCCGGAACGAGGATTGTTCACGGGCATCGCAATCTTTGGAGCAATTGGCACTGGTAAGACCAGCGGGTGCATTTACCCGTATGCGGAACAACTGCTCGCGTACAGATCCCATGATCGCGAGCAGAGACTTGGAGGCCTGGTTCTTGAAGTAAAGGGAGACTTCTGCCGTAAGGTTCGGAGAATTCTCGAATCCCACGGCCGCTCCGAAGACTATGTGGAAGTCAATCTGAATGCTGACTACCGGTATAACCCTCTGTACAACGATCTGGACGCCTACGCACTCGCCTACAACATCGCGTCCTTGCTGAACAATCTGTTCGGCAAGGGCAAGGAACCGTTCTGGCAGCAGGCGTACACAAACCTGGTCAAGTTCATTATCCAACTGCACAAAGTCGCATACGACTACGTGACCCTATTTGACGTGTACGAATGCGCCATCAACCCGGAACTTCTCGAAAAGCGGATTCACGAAGCCGAGCAACTAGTTCGCGGTCGCCACTACTTTGTGGTCCCGGATTCATTGTTCCGCTCCCATCCAGAACTAGAACGGTTCCATTTTGTGGCCGACGAACCAGCCAGAAGCCACAAAGCTCTGCAATCTGCCGCACTGGAAGAAATCCTAAAGGCAGAGAGCGTTGACTATGAAAGCCAGGTCGAGACTTCGCCGGGCCTTGTCGATCCCCTGAAGGCGGAGATTCTCGAAGGCGTCAAACGCTGGTTCTATCACGACTGGCGGAGAATTGAAAACAAGCTGCGCACCTCAATCGTCGAAGGAATTTCCGTCTTCCTCTCTCTGTTCGACGACAACCCGATGGTGAAGCGCACCTTCTGTCCACCGAAGGAGTGTTATGACGCACACCTCAACGCGGATGAACGCTACGGGCGACCGTTGCCTCCCTTTGCGGAACTCGTTGAGCAAGGAAAGGTCTGCGCTCTCAATTTTCCAGTCGCCCTGAACCCAGGACTCGCCAAGGCCATTGGCGTCATGATGAAGCTCGACTTCCAGCGCGCTCTCCTGACCCGCATTCCGAAGATTGAATCAGAGCCAGACCGGCACTTCCGGCAGGTGTTCTTCATCTGCGACGAATACCAGCACTTCGCAACAGCCGGGGAAAATGAACCGAATGGTGACGAGAAGTTCTTCGCTCTTTCGCGCCAGTCGAAATGTATCCCGATCATCGCGACCCAAAGTATCAGTTCGCTTCGTTCGACCTTGCCGGGCGAAACGTGGCGAACACTGCTGCAAACTTTTCGTACCAAGATCTTTCTTGCCTTGTCCGATGAATTCTCCGCCAAGATCGCAAGCGAGTTGTGCGGCAAGGAGGACCAGTGGAAAGTCAACTACAACATCTCGGAGAGTGGGCATGACGCCCGCGTAAGCCTCTGGACAGGCAAAGCTCTAGCCCACAAAGCCAATGTCACCACATCAAAGAGCTACAACACGCTGAACGACTTTCGCTTCGACTTCAAGACTTTCACCGAACTGAAGAATGCGCAGTCCGTCGCCCTCGTCTATGACGGGCTGAATCCGCTGCCACCCACGTTTATGTACTTGAAGCCCTACTACAACGACGTGAACAAGTCGTATTTTCGGCAACTCGCGGACGGAGAACTGTGATGAACGGGTTTGAACTCATTCTGCCGTTTCTACGACCGATCGAGAGTTTGATTCTTGATTCCGAGATCAGCGAAATCATGGTGAACAGCTCACAACATATTTTCATCGAGAAGCAAGGCCACGTTCAGCCGGTCGCTGATGTCACGATCAGTCAAAAGTCTCTTGAAGTCGCCGTTCGAAACATTGCACGTCGATTAGGAGATGACATCTCAGAAGAGAAGCCGATCCTTGACTCTCGGCTCCCGGACGGAAGCCGAGTAGCCGCAGTGCTGCCGCCGTGCAGCTTAAACGGCGTAGTACTGACCATCCGCAAGTTCAACGCGAAATATTTTGCAATCGAAGACCTGATCGCTGGCGAAACGTTAACTTCGGAACTTGCCAACCGGCTCCGACTGGCTGTTCTCGAGCATCAAAACATTCTGATCTCTGGTGGAACCGGAACGGGTAAGACAACAATTCTCACTGCGCTCTCAAGCTTCATTCCCCAACATGAACGCGTTCTGGTCATCGAAGACACGGCTGAGATTCAGATTCGAACCCCAAACCTGGTCCGGTTTGAAGCGCGGCGCGAGCAAAATGGTTTTCCTGCGGTAACCATCCGAGAGCTACTCAAGGCAAGCCTGCGGCACAGACCGGACCGAATCTTACTGGGAGAGATTCGGGGCGCCGAAGCCTTCGATCTGCTGCAATTGCTAAACACAGGGCATTCGGGAACCCTCTCGACTGTCCATGCGAACTCCGCGGCTCAAGCGCTCAGTCGTTTTACCAGTTGCGTACTGCAAAGTGGTGTTGAACTACCGTACCGGGCAATCAAGAACAATATCGCCGACTCACTGAATATTCTGGTTCATCTGGAACGCCGGCCCGGGCGACGCTTCGTCTCCGAAGTCGCCGAGATTGTCGGATACAGGCCCGAACTCGACCGTTACAACCTCAGATCTGTTTTCAATTGGAAGGAGGATGGACCGTGTCTTCCGTAGACAGTTTTCACGACGAAACCGACAGCCAAAGCAATGAGGATCGGATCCCGGAGCGGGAAGAAATGTCCCAAAAGCGCCATCACAGCGAACGCCGTGACCGCAATTTCGTGCGGCGCGCATTGCGCCGAGGCGTGCCAGCCCAGGACATAGAAGACCGTCTACCCGTCGCAACGGAATTCCACAGGCTCAATCCAGAGCGCGACCCGATCGCCTATGTCCGGGGACTCATTGACGAGGAGGGAAACGGTCTACGAAACGTAGATATTGTAGAAGCAACAGGAGTTCATTCCAGTGCAACTGGCCACGACTCCGTCAGCGGTTCCCACAGTGCCAGCGAGGAACGCGCGTTGCACTCTGAGGCTACGGCACGGCGCTACATCCAGGAAAACTTTGAAGCCACGGATTGGCTGGCAGTGGTTGTTCGCAATCGTGAGACGGGGAACACGGTGCAAAGAATCACCACCGCGCGGCAAATTGCCAGCCCCGAATTCCAGTCGTGGCTCCGCCACAAGAATGCGCATGGTTCCGACATCTATTTGAGCTTGAACACACTCAAAGAGCATGCACCAGGTCGCACCAAGAGTGACGTAAAGGAAGTCCGTCATCTCTACCTCGACCTCGACGAAGAAGGGCAAAAAAAGCTCGCTGCGATCTACCAAGATGCCGGTGTACCTCATCCGAACTATGTGCTTAATACCTCGCCGGAAAAATATCAGGTCATTTGGCGCGTGGACGGCATTCCGCAAAACGATGCCGAAGATCTTCTGAGACGCTTGGCGCAGCAGTTTGGCGGCGATGCGGCCGCGACTGACGTGACCCGCGTGTTCCGGCTTCCTGGGTTCAACAACAAAAAGTACGCGGCAAACTTCCCGGTGAAGTTAGCGGCCGGAACATTGCCGGAGCCCGTCTATCACCAATCGGATTTCAGGATCGAACCCATCTCACCCGAACCTGGAACATCACCTCGCAGCGGTGCCCCGGCTGCAACCGTAGTCAATTCGGAATCTGCAAATACCCAATCGGAACGAGACTGGGCCTACGCAATCCGCCATCTCCGGCACGGTGACAATCCAGACGATGTCGTTCGGGAGATCGCCGCCTTCCGTGCAACCGATCGCTACGACTCACAAGACAATTCGAAGCTGGTCAGTTCCAGCAAACCCAATCCTCGCTACTACGCGGAACACACAGTCTCCCGCGCAATGGCGCACCTGGGTATGACGAGGGCCTCAAACATGAATGAAAGCAGATCACCCGAAAGCGAACCGGATCGTTAACAAAGGAGTGTCATCCGTGAGAAATGCTAACTACTGGGTGAAGGTGTTCGCCCGATGGGCGGTCCTCACGCTTTCCATTTCGACTCTGCTGTTTGTAGCAGCGGGCACCACGCGCCTTCCATCTCTCCGCAACTTCCTCGTCACATTCTCGGCCTTTCTACTGGCCACAATGTTGGGTATTGATCCGGGACTGGCCGCAGAACGGTCTCGCACGTCAGACAAAGGCGCAACGCCAGGCAGATTTGCAGCGGGCCTTTCATTCCTTGCAACGCTAACGCTTGCAGCCTTAGAGGTGGGGCGCTTCCATTGGCTACGTCCTGTCCCTGCTGATGCGCGCCTTAGCAGCCTTGTCGTCTTCGCAGCAGCAATGGCATTGCAAATGTGGGCAATGGTCGTGAATCCGTTTTTCTCGCCCGATATTCGGTTGCAGTCGGAGCGCGGACACCGGCTTGTTGCCTGCGGACCCTATCGGCTTCTTCGACATCCGGGCTATCTCGCCATGCTGGCTGCCGTCCCCGCCAGTGCATTGGCCATCGGCTCCTGGCTGGCCTTGCTCCCCGCCGCACTATTTTGCCTCGTGATCCTGAAACGTGTTGACGCTGAAGAAGAGTTTCTCCAAAGGCGTCTTGCCGGCTATAGCGAGTACATGGGCAGAGTTCACGGTCGGCTCTTTCCCCGAGTGGATTCCGTACGCCGCCCATGCCGAGACTCAGTTTCCAGCACTTTCGTGTCTCAAGGCTCCGACCGGAGGTGGCCGTGAGAATGAAAGCGTGTTCGATTCGTCATCGCTGCCCCGGACCCGGCGGGAACGGTTCTTATTGCTCCTCTTTCGGCCTGCTCTCTCTCGGGCACGGCAGGCTGTCAACTTCTCCTGCGCCCTGGCGGCGCGGTGCTCTTCTGCTTCCGCTACGCGGCCCTCCGGGTTTCCGGTTTCCTCCCAAAAAGATCGGCCCTGCCGAACAGCATCTTTTCCGGCTCCTCCAGAAAATGCGGAGCTTGGCCTGGGGAGCAGGTGCCACCTGCCTCTGGGCGCCCCGCGAGAGAGCAGGGCAGAAAAAGGAGATTCAAATCATGTATCAGAACCGCATTTCCCTCATCGGCTTCGTCGGCAACGACGTACAACTCAAATCCACGAAGAACGGCACTCCGGTCGCAGTTCTGTCCGTTGCGACAAAATCCAGCTGGAAAAACGGCAAGGGCGAGTACGAATCCCGGACCGAATGGCATCGTTGCACCGCCTGGGGCAAACTTGCCGAGTTTGCCGGCAAGCTGGAGAAGGGCGCCCACGTTCAGATCGAGGGCGAGCTGCGCTATCGCGAGTACAAGAAAGATCGCGGAAGCGATGCCGACGCCACACCCATCAAGCGGCGTATGGCTGAAATTCATGCCAACCGGATCTTGAAGCTGGATCGCGCAGCCAAGCAGGACGAGCCTGCCCCCGGGGGCGATCCCGGGGACTTTCCGTCCCAGGAATCCGCTGCCTAACGGTCGCGAAACTGGGTCTCAGCCCTGGCTGGGGCCCAGTTCTCATGTTCGACAGAGCTATGAAGGAATTCTATGTCCACCCAGCCTGATTCGATCCTCGCAGCCGGTCCGCTAAGCATTGAGCCCTACGTCGACAGCAAGCGGGCTGCAGAATTTTTGGCCTTCGACTCCAAGACCGTGCAACGACTCTCTCGCCAGGGGAAGATTCCAGCCCACCCTGTTCTCAGCGGTTCTCGTAGTCTTCGCCGCACTTGGCGCTACAAATTGAGTGAGCTTGACGAGTGGGCCCGCGCTCAGAGAAACTCGGCAACAGCCGGGAGTGCCACCTCTCCAAAGGAGAAGTGATGGCACGATTTCAAACTGGGTGGCTTCAAAAGAAACCACGCAAAACAGGAGAGATTTGGGTGTTTTGCTATCGTCACCGACGTCCTGAAGACGGAGCCTGGGTGCAGGCCACTGACATTCCAGTCGGGAAAGTTCGAGACTTTCCCAGCGAGGAAGCGGCTTGGCGGCGAGTAGAAGAACTTCATCTCAATCCCAACCAATCACCTATTGCCGTGGGAGCGCAAATTTTGTTTGGCGAACTCGCGGCTAACTACATGCAGCGCGAACTACCAGAGGATCAGACTGACGCTACGATTGAAAAAGCCTATTCGACCATCAACAAATACAAGCGTTATCTGAATCGCTGGGCTTTGCCTCGCTGGAAGAACGTTCCGGCGCTGGCACTCCATCCGCCCGAACTGGAAGACTGGCTAAAAGACCTCAAGAGGAAATTTTCGCTCAGCAATCCGACGCTAGGCGAAATACGAAAGGCTATGAATAACGTTTTCGTTCACGGACAACGCCAAGGCTACATTCCGCGGACGCAGGACGGAAATCCTATGTCGTTCGTTCGGCAATCGCTCGCGAGCGATTTCGAACCAGTCATCCTCACGTTGCCACAGGTACTCGATATCTTTGGCAACCTAGACCTGATGCGCCGCACCATGATTCTTACCGACGCGGCCACGGCCTTGCGGGTCTCCGAAATCCTAGCTTTGCAATGGTTCGATTTGGATTTCGAAGAACAGCTGATTCGCGTTCGACGAGCATACGTTGAACGTCGATTCGGTAAGCCTAAATCCAAGGCTTCGAAAAGGCCTGTGCCGATGCATTCGCTGCTGGCTGTACATCTTCTTGCCTGGCGCAAGGAGACTCCATATCCCGCCGACAACGACCTAGTATTTCCGAGCCTGCGTTTAAAGGGAAAAAGGCCGCCGGCCGCCAACATGCTTGTGGCCGATCACTTGCGCATGGCTGCAGAAAAGGCGGGCGTACATGCTCCACCTCGCACCTTCGGCTTCCACACATTTCGCAGGACGCTCGCGTCAGTCCTCGTGAAAATGAAAGTCGACGTCAAGACCGTTCAAGAAATGCTTCGTCACCAAAACCTCAAGACAACGCTGGAGATTTACGCTAAAGCAATGACTGAGGACAAACTTCAGGCGCAGGGCATGTTTCTCGAACAGCTCTTCAGCCACGACAAGAAAAACTCGCTGCAGGCTGGCGTCACCAAAAAAGATCTTGAAAACATTGAGCCTGTAGTGCGTTCTTTGCAGTGAATCAGCAGCTTCAGCAGGTAACTGCCGGTAAACTGCAGGTGATATGAGAATTGGAAAGTGGAGCTAAGTGCTTTGGAAAGTGGTGGCCAGGGACGGAGTTGAACCGCCGACGCCAGCCTTTTCAGGGCTGCGCTCTACCACCTGAGCTACCTGGCCACATAAATTCCACAACTGCACTGCCGACGCCGCGGGCGTGTCGTTTGGGAACGCCTGGAATGAACGGAAATCACTACGGCCACCGGGACGGTCAAGTCTGGCGAGTGGAACGAAAATCATTATAGCAACGGTTCGCCAATCGCTCAAATGGGGAAGTGATGGTGTGGCTAATCCTGCAGGGGGCCGCACGGGCCAGGCTGTCCCGCTCCCCGTGAGGCAGAGCGGCACCTTGCTCTAAGCCGGCAGCTGCCTGGGGGGAGATGGTTTCCGGGAGTCTCCTGTGTCCAGAATCACACGCTGTCCCCGCCACATTTTGTTAAAGTTTAGAATCGGCTTTTTCGAGGTAGAGGAAAGATGGAATCATGATCATTGGGATCCCCAAAGAAAGTTACCCCGAAGAACGGCGGGTGGCGCTGGTGCCGATGGTGGTTCCGGCCCTGGCCAAAGCGGGTTTCGAGATTGTTATGGAGGCCGGAGCCGGCCTGGAAGCCGGTTATCTTGACGAGCAGTACGTGGAGAAGGGCGTCAAGATTGTGGCGGACCGCCAGGCAGTCTTCGCCGCCGCCGATGTCATTGTCCAGATCCTGTGTTATGGATCGAACGATCTTACCGGCGACGCCGACTTGCCGCTCCTGCGCCGCGGCCAGGTGTTGGTGGGCTTTCTGCGTCCGCTAGGAACGGTCGAGGTGACGCAGCAACTGGCGCAGACCGGCGTGACTTCCTTCTCGGTGGAACTCATGCCCCGTACCACCCGTGCTCAGAGCATGGACGTGCTGTCCTCCATGGGGACGATCTGCGGCTACAAAGCGGTGGTGCACGCCGCCGATCATCATCCCCGGATTTTCCCCATGCTGACCACCGCCGCCGGCACCATCACGCCGGCCCGCGTGTTGATTATGGGCGCCGGGGTGGCCGGCCTGCAGGCCATCGCCACTGCGCGGCGGCTGGGGGCGGTGGTTTCCGCCTATGATCTGCGGCCTGCCGCGAAAGAGCAGGTGCAGAGCCTGGGCGGACGTTTTGTGGAGCTTCCCATCGAAGCCCAGGACGCCCAGGATGAGCGCGGCTATGCCCGGGCGCAGGACGAAGGCTTCTACAACCGGCAGCGGGAACTGCTGGGCAATGTGGTGGCCGCGCAGGACGTGGTGATTGCCGCCGCGGTGATTCCGGGAAAGAAATCTCCCATCCTGGTCACCGCCGACATGGTGCGGCGCATGGCCCCGGGATCGGTGATCTTCGATTTGGCGGCGGAGCGGGGCGGTAACTGCGAGCTCACCGAGACCGGCAAGACTGTGGTCAAACATGGTGTGACCATCATCGGCCAGATCAATCTGGCCAGCGGCGTCCCCTATCATGCCAGCCAGATGTACGCCCGCAACGTCACGGCCTTTCTTCTGCACCTGGTCAAAGACGGCAAACTGCAACTGAATCTCGAAGATGAAATCACCCGCGACACCTTGCTCACGCGTGACGGCGAGATCGTCAACAAGCGGGTGCGCGAGTTTTATTCCTTGCCTGCACTGCAGGAGGTACGATGAGTTCCAATTTGGTGGATTTGCTGTTTATTTTCATGCTGGCGTGTTTTATCGGTTTTGAGGTCATTCGCCGCGTCTCCCCGTTGCTGCATACTCCGCTGATGTCGCTGACCAACGCGCTCGACGCCATCGCCGTCGTGGGCGCGATCGTCATGGCGGGGGAGCATAAGAGCACCTTCGCCACCATCCTCGGCACCATCGCCATTGTTGCCGCCACCAGCAACATCGTGGGTGGATTCTTAATCACTGACCGCATGCTCAAAATGTTCAAGAGCAGCCGTCCGGCCAAGCCATGAACGAACTGATCGCCAATCTGCACATCATCGAAGTCATTTATCTCATCGCCAGCACCCTCTTTATTCTGTCGCTGAAGTGGATGAGCTCTCCCACCACCGCCCGTCATGGTGTTTGGGCCGGCGAGCTGGGCATGCTGTTGGCTGTCTGCGGCACCTTGCTGCACCACGGCATCGTCGATTACAAGTGGGTAATTGTCGGCCTGGTGTTGGGCACCGGCATCGGCATTCCGCTCGGTTTGGTGCAAATGACCGCGGTCCCGCAGCGGACGGCCCTGAGCCATGCCTTTGGCGCGCTCTGCGTCACCCTGGTCGGCACCGCGGAATATTACTTGCAGACGCCCAACGTGCCGCGCTTCACCATGGGCGTGCTGTCCGCGGAAGTCATTTTAGGCGGGCTGACATTTACCGGAAGCCTGATGGCGGCGGGCAAACTGCAGGAGGTCCTTCCTCAGCGCCCTTTGACCTACAAGGGGCAAAACGTCGTCAACTTCCTTCTGCTGGGCAGCGCGATCGGGCTGGCGGTATATCTGGTGCGGCATCCGGGAGCGACCCATCTGTTCCCGTTGATGGTCGCCATTGCAGTCATCTTTGGCGTGCTGCTGATCATTCCCATTGGCGGCGCGGACATGCCGACTGTGATCTCGCTGTTGAACTCCTACGCCGGACTTTCCGCGGCGGCCATGGGCTTCGTCCTCGACAATAAGCTGCTGATCATTGCCGGCGCCCTTGACGGTTCTTCCGGCTTGATCCTTTCCATCATCATGTCGAAGGCGATGAACCGCTCCTTTACCAACGTGTTGTTTGGGGCCTTCGGACAAGACCAGACGGCGGCCGGCGGCAAGCAGGAAGCCAGACCGGTGCGCAGCGCCACCGCGGAAGAAGCGGCGGCCATCCTTTCTGCCGCGAATAAAGTGGTGGTGGTCCCCGGATACGGCATGGCGGTGGCCCAGGCGCAGCACAAAGTCCGCGAACTCTATGACACGCTGACCAAGCGCGGCGTGGAGGTGCGTTTTGCCATTCATCCCGTGGCCGGCCGCATGCCGGGCCACATGAACGTCCTGCTCGCGGAAGCCGATATTCCTTATGACCGGCTGATCGATATGGAAGAGATCAACGGGGACTTTCCCCAAACCGATGTGGCCCTGGTCATTGGGGCCAATGATGTCACCAACCCGTCAGCGCGCAATGATCCCTCCAGCCCGATCTATGGCATGCCCATTCTCGACGTCGATAAAGCCCATACCATCATGGTGATCAAACGCGGCATGAGTCCGGGCTTTGCCGGCATCGATAACCCGCTCTATTACCTTGACCACAACCTCATGCTGTTCGGTGACGCCAAGGCTTTTGTGGGCAATATTGTGCGAGAGTTGACCGGCGGCGGACACTCCTGAGGTCCGGCGGTGCGAATCCTGCCGTCCCTTACGGTTTCTGCTTCCACGGGGGGAGGAGCTCATACGGGACGCGAGCCTTGAATCAGGATTTCTACCATCCGGCGCGCGTTGGACGGCCAATCCGGCGCGGGAACGATGTAGGAAACTCCGGCCAGTGCCCGCAGCAGATCGAATGGGTCAACGTCGGCGCGCATATCTCCGTTCTTCACCGCCCTTCTGACTAATGCATGAATAGTTTGCTTAATCTGCGTGCCTGAGGGCTCGTAGATCTTCGTTCCTCCTACCGTCGTGTTCAGGGCCGGTGCGATAATCTGCTTGGCCGCCATATAGTCCACAAACAACAGCATCCAGGCCCGCAAGGCCTCAAGCGGAGTCCGAGTGGCGGAAAGCTCACGCTCCGCCGCCGCCAGTTTTTCTAACTCGCTGCGGTACACCTCTTCCAGTAAGACGTCGCGGGTAGGGAAGTGCCGATAAAGCGTCCCCGGCCCCACCTCCGCCTGTTTGGCGATCTCATCCATACTCACGTTGATTCCAGAGCGGGTAAAGGCGTCTTTGGCAACCTTCAGAATACGAGCACGATTGCGCTGCGCATCGGCGCGCGGTTTGCGAGGGGAAGAGGCAGATTTCTTTTTCATGAGGCCAGGACTTGCAAACGGAGATAGTCTCCGGTTATTATGATTTCCGGAGTTGCTCTCCGCTTTAGTTTCACCCGCGGGGGCACCGCCGGTCAATGGAGGAAAGAAGTGGCAAAACAATTCGGTGCAACCTCAACTACAGAAGATGTTCTCTCCGGCGTGAATTTGGCCGGCAAACGGGTCCTGGTGACCGGTGTGTCCGCGGGGCTAGGAGTGGAGACCGCCCGCACCTTGGCTGCCCATGGCGCAGACGTGGTGGGAGCAGCGCGCGACCTGATCAAGGCGGAACAAGCTACTGCAGAGGTCCGAAAAGCGGCTTCGGCCCGGGGCGGTAGCTTCGAGGTGATCGCTCTCGATTTGGCCAACCTCAAGAGTGTTCGCGCCTGTGCCGACGGATTGCTGGAAAAGGGCAAGTTTTTTGATGTGATCATCGCCAATGCGGGGGTTATGGCGACCCCCTTGGGCTATACGGCGGATGGCTTCGAGACTCAGTTTGGCACCAATCATCTCGGCCATTTCGTTTTCGTCAATCGCATCGCCCCCTGCTGCGCGCGGGCGGACGGCTGGTGAGCCTGGCTTCGTCAGGCCACCGCTTCTCCAACGTGGACCTCAAGGACCCCAACTTTGAGCGTACCCCTTATGAACCCTTCGTGGCCTATGGCCGCTCGAAGACCGCGAATATCCTGTTCGCGGTGGAATTTGACCGGCGGCACCAGAAGCGGGGTGTCCGCGCGACCGCTGTGCACCCCGGCGGAATCCAGACCGAGCTTGGGCGCCATCTCGATGCCGGTGCTTTGGATGGGTTACTGGCCCAGGTCAACCAGCAGCTGGTGGCGGAAGGGAAGCCGCTTTTCCAATGGAAGACGATTCCGCAGGGGGCGGCCACCTCGGTTTGGGCCGGCTTGGTTGCCTCCTCAGAGGAAGTCGGCGGACGGTATTGCGAGAATTGCCACGTCGGCCACATCGTGCCGGACGATGTTTCTATCAGCGTCATCAGCGAGGGGGTAAGGAGCTACGCCCTCGATCCCGGCAATGCCGAAGCCTTGTGGCGCAAGAGTGAAGAAATGGTGGGCGAGACTTTCTAAGTCTGGCCCGCGCGTTCCTCGAACCCCTGTCCGGAATGGAGCAGGCGTCACCGGAATCTCCCAGTGCGCCTGCCTTCTTTTTTGTCTCCCTGCCTTGTTCCATTCCGCCGCCCGCTCCGCAGAAAAGTCTCTACCCGCAGGTACGATTACGGTGCGCAATCCCAAGGAAGGGAAGTGGATTGTAGCGGTGAATGCAGCACCTTCCATGACCGGCCACGGGCAGTTTGTGGTGGACGAATTCATTGGCGCCAAGCCGGTGCGCCAGCCGCTGACAGCCGGTGTGAAGAATGAAGCCGAGTTGCGCGCCACCGTGGATCTGCCCGCGACTCCGGCAGGAGGCGTCAGCCCCACGGCATTTCTCTGTGAATTTGTGGATGCCGCTTTGGAGCGGGCCCAGTTGGAACGCCTGGGCGCGGTCCCGCCCATGCCAGGAGAGAAAAAGGAACCGCCCGTCGTTACCCCTATCGCCGTCGCTGCAAAGACCCTGTCTGTGCAGTAAATCCCTCATCCCTCCCAGCAGTGGCATTCCTGCCCACTGCTGGAGAGGCAGCTTACTGCCATCTACCCGCAGCTCGTTCACGCCATCTGGGCAAAAAATTCCGGGTTCGCATTTCCGTTCAGGGAAGTCCCGCAATGGATCCCGTAGTGACGAGATTCACTATAGGATGTGACCAAAAACACAGGCAATTGCCCGGGCGCGCAGGTAGCATGGCCACGGTCTTATCTGTGCAGACACGTTCCAACGTCGTGGCTTTGCCCCTGTTGTTCGAATCGCGTGCCGGTGTTTGTTGCAGCCGCAGGTCGCTGCAAAGCTGACGCCGGCACGGCTTCGTTTCCTGCCTACCGCATGGCCCGATGATGGCGTGCCGGTCTTTTTGATTCGCGGCATAAATCTGAGGGAGTCAAAAAATGCGGAAAACCAAGCGGGCGGTTTGCTTTCGAGTACTGGCCATCCTGGGCCTCTTGCTTCTCCTCGCTGCGGTCCTGAGCGCGCAGGCCAACCGGGCCACCATCACGGGCACGGTCACGGACGCCGCCGGCGCCGTAGTCCCCGATGCCGATGTCACGGTGACCAATCTCGATACCAATGTGTCGGTCAAGACCGTCTCCAACGGGGACGGAATCTATGTGGCACCAAACCTTTTTCCCGGCCGTTATTCGGTCGAGTTCCGGAAGGAAGGGTTTAAGACGCAAACCAATGCGTCCGTCACTCTGGAATCTACCCAGGTGGCCCGCATTGACGCTCATCTGATCGTAGGCGCGCAGGTGGAGTCCCTGACCGTGACCGCCGACGCGCCTGTGCTTGACCTGGAGCGGCCCAGCGTCGGCACCAACCTGAACGGCAACGTGGTAACCGACCTGCCGCTCAGCATTTATGGTGGCGGCCGCTTCGTGGAAAACTTCGCGGTGGCCATTACCCCGGGATATTCTCCGATCAGCAGTCCCTATGGCGCTGTGATCAACGGCGGGCAATGGTTCACCAAGGACTACACCATCGACGGTACTTCGGCCACCGCCGCGGTGCAGGGCAATTCCATGCAGAACGGTCCCGCCATGGAAGCGGTGCAGGAGCTGCAGGCGCAAACCAGCGGTCTGGATGCGCAGAGCAGCATCACCGGCGGCGGGGTCATGTCGTTCAACTTGAAGTCCGGCACCAACCAGCTGCACGGTTCGACTTTCGTCTATGGCGTGAACGAGCTGTTCAACGCCAATACCTGGACCAACAATGCTCTCGGACTGCGCCGGGAGAGAAAGCGGGCCTGGGACTATGGCTTCAGCCTGGGCGGCCCCATCATCAAGAACAAGACATTCTTCTTTGGCACCTTCGAGCGTTACACCCAGACTGACTTTCGCCTGGCGGGAGCGGGGAACAATGTACCCACGGCGGATTTTCTGAACGGCGATTTCAGCGCCCTGCTGGGCCGCGACCTGTGTGATGGCGGGGAAAATGGGGTTGGGCCCTGCGCCGATGTGGGCGGCACCCCCTTCACGGTGCAGGACAACGGCGGCAATACCCTCAATGCAAGGGAAGGAATGATCTTTGATCCGGTGACCGGTAACCAGTTCACCGGCAACGTCATTCCCACCGGGCGGTTCAGTACGGTATCGCAGAAGATCGTCGATATCTTTAAGAGTTCCTACGCGCCGCAATTCGGCGGACTGCAGGCCAACTCCCGCGGCCTGATCAGCAACTCTCCCGCCCAGACGCCCAATTCCGTGGTCATCAAGCTCGACCACGTGTTGCGCGAACAAGACCGGCTGTCGGGGTCCTGGGTTTATAACCACAAGCCCCGCACCCTGGTGGATAGCGGCGGCCTCTGGCAAGCGGGCACGGAGGACGGCGGGCCATTGTCGGCCGCGCGCCTCAATTTCTTCCGCTCCCACCAGTGGCGGGTCAGTGAATCCCACACCTTTTCTGCCACCCTGCTGAACGTTCTTAACTTCACCTATAACTATGACTGGCAGGGGGACTTGCCCGCTTCGGGAGGAAACTGGGCGGAGCAGCTTGGCTTCGGCAACACCGGGGCCGGCAATTTCCCGCTGATTTCGTTTGGCGACGCCGAAAGCGGGCAGAACTCCTTCAGCGAAACTTACATTGGCAACACTTTTCAGGGCAATTTTGCCGGCGCTACTATTCGTACCGGCGACACTGTCACCTGGGTCAAGGGCAAACACAACCTATCCTTCGGCGGCGATTTTCTGGCCCGCCAGCTCAACAGTCGCAGCGGGTCGGGAGCGCTTTCCTTCTCATTCCTGAACAGCGCCACCGGCGCCCCCAGCCAGCCCTATAACAGCTATGTGGGCTGGGGATTTGCCAGCTTCCTGCTGGGCGACGTGAACAGCGGTTCGCAAACTACGGCCTTCAACCTCTACGGACGCCGTAAGACCATGTCTCTGTTTGCCCAGGACAGCTACAAAGTCACTCCCAAACTCACGTTAAGTCTGGGGCTTCGCTGGGACTATAATTTCGCCTTTCACGAGAAATACGGCCACTGGGCGAATTTCGACCTGCAGGCGATTGATCCCAATTACGGAATTCCCGGGGCTTTGGTCTTCGCCAAGAATGGCAGTGACAGCTTCGAAAAAGAGCGGCCGCTGAGCAATTTCGGACCGCAAGTCGGATTTGCTTACTCTCCCTGGAAGAAGACGGTGTTTCGCGGCGCCTTCAGCCTGATCTACATGCCCGCCGGCATCGCCTTCTTCAATGGCGTCCCCAATGGGTTCGCGCCCGGATTCAAGGGCACCAACCAGACTACGGAACCTTTCAGCTGGGATGCCGGTTATCCCGGCGTCTTCGCGCCGGGAAACAAGAACGTGGATCCCACCACTCTTTTCCCGCTCACTTCGGTGGATCCGCGTTCTTTGCGAGTGGGGTACAGCGATGCCTTCAACTTCGGGGTGCAGTATGAGTTGACGCCGACCATGCGGGTGGAAGGCTCCTATATCGCGAATCGCGGCCATCGCCTGACCGATACCGCTCTGGCCTGGAACGAGGGACCAACCTCCAAGTTCCTGCAGCTGGCGCAGGATATCCCCGGACTGGGTGGCTGGTATCCTTATATATACAGTCAAGCGGACGCGGACGCTTATGGCGTGCCCTATCCTTACCCCGGCTTCTATGGCCCGGTGCTGGCGGCCATCGCACCCTTTCCGCAGCTTGCCCAGGCCGAAGCCAACTATTGGTACTATCCCAATCTTCTCTACGTCGGCCTTCCCCTCGGTCAGTCTTACTACGATTCCTTTGTGGTGAACGTGGTAAAGCGTACCGGGGCTGGTCTGACCATGGATATGAGCTATACCTGGTCGCGCCAGGAAGGGAATTCGTTCTCGGCTCAGCAGGAGAACAACGGCTACTACACGGGCGTGCAGGATTTCAGCAATATTGGAGAGTCCGCCCACAACCTGACCGGCTACGATCTCACCCACATCGTGAAGGGCTACGTGGGCTATGAGTTGCCCTTCGGCAAAGGCCGCCGCTGGCTGGCCAACCAGAACCGCTGGGTTAATGGAGTTCTGGGGGGCTGGAATATGACCTGGATTCTCAGTTACCACACCGGCCAACCCTTCCAGGTGGGAGCGTCGAACCCTTATTGGCCGCAGTGGGGAAACATCTATCCCAACTACGATCTGGCCGGCTACCATGGTCCGTCCGACCCGGGGAAGTTTGTCTATGTGAATTCGGGGGACCCCATTCCCGCCAGCAACTTCTACATGCCAACCAGTGTGGCCAGCAATCCTCCCAGTGGCCAGCTGGGCAGGGGCCCGGCGACCAACGGCGAATTACGTTGTCCGGGCAGTAGCAACGAGCAGGCCAGCTTGCTGAAGTATTTCCCCATTGGGGCGGAGGGGCGCTATAAACTTTCCTTCCGCGCCGAGTTCTACAACATATTCAATCGCCACGAGTACTACATCAACGGCTGTTCGGGAAGCCGCTCCTCGATCGGGTCCAGTGATTTTGGCCAGATCTTCAGTGTGACCGACAACCCGCGCAGCGGGCAGTTTGCCTTGCGTTTCGAATTTTGAGTTGACCAGGAGTCCGACTAAACGGCGGCGGCGATTTCGCTCTCCTTGTGCGAGCGGGGCTTCGTCCGCCGCCTGCCAGTCCCCGCCGCAAAAAATCGCCCCTCGGCGGCGATTTCTGATACATTCCATTTCTTGCTGGTCATCCCGTCGAAAGCGATGGCATAAGAATGTTCAGGAATCATACTCTGCAGGTAGTTTTGGCTTTAGGACTTTCCGTGCTGGCTTCGGGAATCGCTGTGGCGCAATCGAGCTACGACTTGAAGTCCCCCGACAACCGCGTGGAAGTCCGCATTCGCACCACCCCACAGTTACGCTATGACCTGGTCTACAAGGGCCAGCTGGTACTACAAAATTCCACTCTCGCCCTCAATGTAGACCACAAAGTGCTGGGGGAAGCCCCGAAAGTCCTCCACGCGCAAGAACGCGTGAATGATCAGATCGTGAAGCCGGTTGTGCGGCAAAAGTTTGCCGAAGTGCGCGATCATTACAATGAGCTCAACCTCACCTTCGACGGCGGCTATGCCGTGGTCTTCCGCGCCTACAATGAAGGCGCCGCCTATCGCTTTGAGACCTCGCTGACGGCCGCGCAGGTCAAGATCTATGGCGAAGAGGCCAAATTCAATTTCAGCCGCGATTTTGTTGTCTACTATCCGCAGGAAGAAGGCTTCTTCTCCCACAACGAGCGCAAGTATCTGCCGCAGCATCTGAGCGAAATTGCCCCCGCCTTTCTGGCTTCGCTGCCCGCGGTGGTCGATATTGGCGGCGGCGCCAAGCTGGCCCTCGCCGAATCCGATGTCGCCGATTATCCCGGGCTATGGCTGAAGGGGAGCAGCGGCCCCGGGTTGGCCGCCACTTTTCCACCCTATCCGCTGAAAGTCGAGCTGCACGAAGACCGCGATGAGCACGTGGTGCAGGCCGCCGATTACATCGCCGCCACCACCGGTGCGCGCACCTTCCCCTGGCGCGTGATCGGCGTAGCCGAACGCGACGGCGACCTGTTGACCAATCAGCTGGTCTGGTTGCTGCAGCGTCCGGCGCAGTTCGAAGACACTGCGTGGATCAAACCCGGCAAAGTCGCCTGGGACTGGTGGAATGCGACCAATGTCTACGGCGTCGATTTCCAGTCCGGGGTCAACACCGCGACCTACAAGTACTACATCGATTTCGCCGCCCAATATGGCATTCCTTACATCATTCTGGATGAAGGCTGGTACAAGCTGGGCAACGTGCTCGAAGTCGTTCCCGAAATCAACATGGACGAACTCGCGGCCTATGCCCGGCAGAAAAATGTCGGCATCATCCTTTGGGTGGTGTGGAAGACGCTGGATGATCAACTCATTCCCGCGCTCGACCAGTTCGCGAAGTGGGGCGTGAAGGGGATCAAAGTCGACTTCATGCAGCGGGACGACCAGCTGCTCATGGATTATTACTACCGGGTCAGCCGTGAGGCGGCGAAACGCCACATGCTGGTGGACTTCCACGGTGCGCAGAAGCCCGCCACCATGACCCGCACCTGGCCCAACCTTATTAGCACCGAGGGCGTGCGCGGCATGGAGTGGGACAAATGGAGCGCCGAAACCGACCCGAAACACAGCGTGACCTTGCCCTTCACCCGCATGTTCCTGGGCCCGATGGACTATACCCCGGGCGCGATGCTGAATGCCTCCAAAGAAAACTTCCGCGCCATCTTTGAGCGGCCCATGAGCCTGGGGACCCGCTGCCAGCAACTCGCCATGTATGTGGTGTATGAGAGTCCGCTGCAGATGCTGGCTGACAGCCCGTCCAACTACCTGCGCGAGCCGGAGAGCATGCAGTTCCTTGCCGCTGTCCCCACCGAATGGGATGAGACCCGCGTGCTCGACGCCAAAATCGCCGACTATGTATTGGTGGCCCGTCGCAGCGGCAAGGATTGGTACATCGGCGCCATGACTGACTGGATGCCTCGCACCCTGAAGGTAGATCTTTCTTTCTTACCCGGCGGCAACTTCACCATGGAGGCTTATCAGGACGGCAGCAATGCGGCCCACATGGCGAGCGACTATAAGAAGTCGACCACTTCGGTAAACAAGGCGTCGCGCTTTAAAATCCAACTCGCCCCGGGCGGGGGATGGGCGGCCCACATCCATCCCTAGGGGCCGAAGTTGAATGCGCGGGGCTGGCGCGGTAGTCGGACTACGGGCTATTGCACCTTGCTCCGGCTTGTGGCCAATTGTTCCGATCCCCGCGAGAACATGCTCTGTGGCATTTCGACGGGAAGATGCATATCGCCCGTGGCAATGTGCAATAGAGCGGGAGGTTGTAGGATCAACAGCCGCTTGCGCCCCTTCTGAATGTAGCCGAATCGTTTCCAGCGGCTGAGCACTTTGCTGACCGTGAATATGGTGGTTCCCACCATTTGCGCCAGCTCTTCGTCTGAGACATGCAGCTCAATGGCCTGCGCACCAGAGACAGCGTGTTCCGAAAAATCAGTAATGACGCGGGCCAGCCTCTGGTCAACCTGCTCCGTAGCCATCTGTTCCACGCGGTTTTGAAGTTCGTGGGCCCAGCGAAGCGCAATCCAAACCGCGTTTTGGCAAAATCCAGGACAGGTCATACAAAGCTGCTCGATGGCCGCCCGGTCCCACTCCATTACTTCACTCGGCTGGGCCGCCAGGGCGCTCCAGGTATTCGAAAGCTGGCGTCGGGCAAAGGTACCCAGCCCGAATACATCGCCGGGCCTCTCCCAACGCAACAATACCTCTCGCCCGGTGGCCGCGCTGGAGACCACCTTGACCAGTCCCTTTTTCAATAAATACAACTTGTCGGACCGTTCTCCTTGCCGGCACAGGTATTCGCCGCACACCGCCTGGCGTGATCGCGCGGCGCTGAGTACGATGTCGGCCTGGTTGTTCTCCAGCCCCTGAAATAGGGCCACCGACAGAGCAAAACGCAGGGCAGGATGATGATGCACGATCGCGCTGTTCTTGCTGGGGGTCAGCGCTGTGATTTGGTCTAGCCGTGTTTCCAGGCCACTCCCGCCTGAGACGTCCAGAATCACGCCGGCGATCTGTTGCACGCCTCCGGTGACGCCCTTGAGCGGGAAGTTGTCCAGAAGCTGGACTGTCCGGCCTTGCGGCAGGCAGGCCGCTATGCGCCAGACCGACAGGAACTGGCCTGTGGTAAAAACTCGTCGCGCCACCGCCTCTAGGGGGTCGGCTGCGGTGCCCAGTAATTGCCGCAACGTCTTGCCCAACATCGCTTTCGGCTCCATTCCGTGCATGGCGGCAAGCGCCTTGTTCACAAACTGGAAGCGAAGATCGCGATCGATGATCCCGAAACCGAGCCGGGGAGATTGGGCAAGCGCTGTCAATACTTGCTCAGAATCGCAGGAGAAGCCAGGAGCGACAAAATCGCCAAAGGAAGCGATCGCGGTGGGGGAAACATCCTCACGAAAAGCGGGCCGATTGCGCATCGGAGTCTACCTCCGATTTCCGTCTTGCGCCGGAATTCCACTCTCTGGGCAATACAAATTTACCTCCACCATAGCACCGAACGGTGGGGGGAAGCCAGGAAACATATTTTCCCCTTCCTGCAGGGGTGATTGGCGGACACCAACGACAAGCCATGTGCCAATTTCTACACTAAAGGGATTGTTGCCCGGTTCTTGCCCGGTTGTCAGGAGAGAAGCTGATCTTGAGCACATTCACTAGCAAAGCACTGCAATATTTCTCGTCTAAGCGTGATAGCAAAACTAGAGAACAGGAGTTAGGCCAGGAGGCCCGCCTCGCCCTCGTTGCGGCCAAAATTGGTTATTGGGATTGGGACGTGCTCCAGGACAGGCACATGTGGACGGACACGTATAAAGAGCTGCTAGGTTTGCCCAGCATCGTGGAAGCCAACGTGGACGCGTTCAGCAATGCCATCCATCCCAGCGATCGTAGGCAGGTGTGGGACGCCATCAACTGCTCGGCTCGCGGCAAAGCAGATTGCAAGTGCGAATTTCGCGTCCTCTGGCCAGATGGCAGCCTGCATTGGTGTTTGCTACGAGTGCGCGGCTTTCTGGACGACGCCGGCCGTACAAGTCGAGTAATCGGGATCCTGGTGGATATCGACGACCGCAAAGCTTCGGAGTCGAACGTGCGCCTGCTCACCGCCGTGCTCGAGGCCGCCGATAACGGCATCATGATCACCGATACCGACGGCACGATTCTCTGGGTGAACCGGGGATTCACCAAGCTCACGGGATATACGGCGGAAGAATGTGTCGGGCAAAGTCCGCGAATCCTGAAATCCGGGGAGCAGGGGCACATGGTGTACGAGCAGCTCTGGGCGACCATCAAGGCGGGGTCCGTATGGCGCGGGGAGCTCAAAGATCGCCGGAAAGATGGCTCGCTTTACGACGTGGAGATGACCGTCACTCCGGTGGCCTCGGCATCCGGAGAAGTCACGCATTTTGTGGCCATCAAACAGGACGTCACCGAGAGGAAGAAGCTGGAGAGGCAGTACCGGCAGGCGCAGAAAATGGAGGCCGTAGGACGTTTGGCGGGCGGAATTGCGCATGACTTCAACAATGTGCTTTGTGTCATTCTCGGCTATTGTCTGCTCTCGCTGGACACATTGGCGGCCACCCATCCGGTCACCAAATATGTTTACAACATAAAGGCGGCGGCCGACCGGGCCACCTCTCTGGTCAAACAGCTGCTCGCCTTCAGCCGGCAGCAGGTCGTCTATCCCACCGTACTGGACCTTAACGCGCTGGTGGAGAATATGGAGGACATGCTGCGCCGCTTGGTGGGGGAAGACGTGACCGTTGCGGTGCGGCCGGCGCTGCCCCTGGGAAGCATCCGCGCCGATGCCGGACAAATCGAACAGGTGATCATGAATCTGGTCGTCAATTCGCGGGACGCCATGCCGGATGGAGGTGCCATCACCATCGAGACCTGCAATGTGGATCTCGATGAAATGTATGGACCCACCCTCGAGCCCGTGAAGCCAGGCCGCTATGTGAAGTTGTCCGTCTCGGACACCGGCTGCGGGATGGATGAAGAAATCAGGGCCCACATCTTCGAGCCTTTCTATACCACCAAAGAACCGGGCCGGGGCACCGGACTCGGATTGGCCACCGTCTACGGCATCGTGAAGCAGAGCGGCGGATATATCTGGGTGCACAGCGAGCCGGGACAGGGTTCGACCTTTAAGCTTTATTTCCCCTTCATTGGTGAGGCCCCCATCCCCCTGGTCCGGACGAATGAATCTACCGAGATCCGGGGTGGATCCGAGACGATCTTGCTGGTGGAGGATGACGATGCGGTGCGCGAGTTGGTGATCACCATCTTGCAAAACGCCGGCTATACGGTTTTGTCAGCCAGCAACGGAGAAAGCGCGCTGGAGCTCGCCGCCAAACATCCCGGAGACGTCGATCTGCTCTTATCGGATATCGTGATGCCCACGATCAGCGGGGTCCGCTTGATTCCCATGCTGACAGCGTTCCGCCCTAACCTCAGAGTGATTCTCATGTCCGGCCATGCCACCAAGACCCTGGGACGGCAAGCTTCTCTGCCTGCGGACGCCGTGTTTCTGGAAAAGCCCTTTACCAAAAGCTCTTTGCTGATGGCCGTCCAGGGGGTGCTTTGCCGGAACGATGAGAAGTGTACGCCGGCGTCGCAGGGCCCACGCGCGGGAGATCATTGAGGCACGGCTCAAGCCCGCTCCGCGTCCGCCGCGGCCAGGGCCAAGGTGACCACCTGCTTGCCCAGCCGGGGATGGGTTGCGGTGAGACGCGCTGTGCCCGCCTGTTCCCGCGCGCGGACCCAGACCGCACCGGTCCCGCCGATCAACGAAAACGGATTGTCCCCGATCAACTCTGCCGGCCCCTCAAGCTCCAGCTGGATCGCGTCGTTGGCAAACGGCCGGATCGCCCCGAACTCATCAGTCACACGCAACACCACGCGCGTGGAATCCGCCCCGTCGGCCACCAGGCTGGTATCGTCCGGGGCCAGGGTGAACTTCGTGTCCACCCCACTGCCGGAATAATTCTTCGTGATCACCAGCTTGCCTTGCAGATAGCCCTCGATGCGCAGGTCTCCCCACTTGTGGAAGAGTTCACCCAAATCCACACTGAACGGTGGATAGGGAAGATGGGGAAATTCCTTACGGTCGGGGTCCACTTCCGCCACCCGCTCGCCGGCAATGTAAAGCTTGAGGTGGTCGCAATTGGAGCACACCACCGCGCGGGTGAAGCCGATCGACTCGTCCCCGCGCGCCCAGTGGAAGGCCGGCTCCAGTACCAGTTCTTCCCAAGGCGGACACTGCGACTTATAGAATCCAGCCGCGGGTTTGGGCTCGCGGAAAATGTCGGTCACCCCGTGATAGCAGATGCGGTCCCCCGAGCCGAAGTTCCCATGCGTGTTGTAGTCAAAGGCGCACCATCCGATGCCGCCGGCATATTGCGGGTTTGAGGCCAACTGATCGTGAATGCGGGCATGCCGCAGAGTGTGTTCGCGCAGCCGCTCCACGTTGTCGATGGTCTTCGTGGGATAGGTGTGGCCCACGAACTCGGTGTTGAGATAGCGCGGATGGTTGGGCGGCTGCAGCGGAAAGCCGAAGTCGTTCATGGTGAAAACATCCTCCAGGAATTCTGATTCCTGGAAGTAACGGATGCCGCCGGTCTGCCGGGTGGGATCCAGCGTGTGCGCTAAGGCGTTGGTCTGGGTATAGAAGTCATGGTCGTCCTTGGATTCGTTAATGCGCACGCCCCACAAAATGATCGAGGGATGGTTCCAGTCGCGGCGAATCATGCGGCGCACGTTGTCCACCGCGAGCGCCTTCCAGGCGGCATCGCCGATGTGCTGCCAGCCGGGAATCTCTTCCAGCACCAGCAGGCCGATTTCATCGCAGCGCTCGAGAAAATGCCGCGACTGTGGATAGTGCGAGGTGCGGACAATATTGCACTTCAGGTTCTGACGCAGGATGTCGGCGTCACGGCGCTGCCCCCGCGCCGCCATGGCCTGGCCCACGTAGGGAAAGGTCTGGTGCCGATCTAGCCCGCGCAGCTTCACTACTTTCCCGTTGATCTCGAAACCGTGATCGGTAAATTCCGCCTGGCGGAAGCCGATGGTGCGAGTGTCCTCATCCACCACAGCCGACTTACGCATCAACTGCACATGGACCGTATACAGCGCGGGCGCATTCAGCTCCCAAAGCTGGATGTTTCCCAGGTTTCCCAAATGGACCCGGTAGGCCACCGGCTCGATTGTGGCGGACTTCGCCGCCGGCACGCGCACGCCGTTTTTCGCCAATACCCGTTCGCCGTCGCGCAATTCCACCACCAGCGAAAGCGGCTCCCGGGTTGCTTCCAGATGCTGCACAAAGCAGTCGACATCCAGCGTGGCCTTGCCGCTCAGAACATCGTTGGGCTGAGCAAAAATGTTCTCCAGGAAACTTGCCGGCACTACCCGCAGAGCGACTTCACGATAGATCCCGCCAAAGGTAAGGTAGTCAATCTCATTTCCGAAGGGCGGGATATCGGGACGCTCCGTGGAATCGACCGCCACCGCCAGCACGTTATCGCCCTCCCAATCGAGATGCGGTGTCAGCTCGAAAGAAAAAGGAGTGTAGCCTCCTTTATATTCTCCCAGCTTTTGCCCGTTGACCCACACCGTAGAGGCGGCCATCACGCCCTCAAAGTCCACAAAGACGTGCTTGCCCTTGGCCTCGGCCGGCAGGCGGAAGTGGCGCCGGTACGCCGAGACAAATTCGTACGATTTTTCGTCGAACCCGTGCCAGGGCAAGCGCTGGTTGCTGTGCGGGACGACAATTCGCTCGAATCCGGAATCATCGAAATTGCGGGCTTGAAAGCCTTCCGTCAGGGAACTGCTGTAACGCCAGTTCCGGTTGATGGGTAGGATCAACCGTCCAGTGGCGGCAGGCGTTTCCGGTTCGGCAAACAGGTCTGGGGAAAACGCGCTGCCAGCGGCCAGCGTTCCCGTGGTCTTCAAGAAGTCGCGGCGATTCATGGGGCGCTCCTCCTCAGCATCTTAAGAGCATTCCGCCCGCGATTCAATTCTCGTATTTTCAATTAGATGGATGGAATTCAGGCTTGTTCGCCATCAGTGCAGCTGCAAGGGCACGGAAGCCAGCAGCTCGCTGGCGCCATTCCACAGAATTTGCACGCCAATGCAGACCAATAAGAACGATGACAGGCGCAGAATAACCGACATGGCCGTCGTTCCCAGGGTGCGCGCCAGGCGATCGGCAAATCCATAGCACAGGTAGACGCTGAAGGCGACCATCGCCGAACCCACCAGTGCGGCCAGATACGTCCAAAGATGCGCCTTGGCGTGATGCACTGTATTGGCCCCCAGCGTGATGGCCACCGAGATCGACCCCGGTCCTACGGTCAAGGGCAGGGTAAAGGGATAGAAGGCCTGGGCGAAGGCGTGGTCCGGGTCGGCATTTTGGCTCACTGAAGTGCGCTCGTTATCATCGCGTTGCTTCAACATCGTCCAACCGGTAGAAATCACGATCAAGCCCCCGCCCACCTGAACTACGGGCAGGGAAATGCCAAAAAAGGCCAGAATATGAGTTCCAATGAAGTACGATCCTACCAGCAGGAAAAAGCTGTTCATCGCGATCTGCCGGGAAAGGGCGCGGCGCGACTTGGGCGAGTACTCTTTGGTCAGGGCCAGAAAGAAGGGACTCCCTCCCAGAGGATTCACGATGGGAAACAATGCGCTTAGAATCAGGAACAGGCTTTTGGCGGCCTCGATGGCGGCGGTTTTCCCCATAGGTTGCACAGAGTATAGCCGAGACTGTGGCCGGCATCCCCAATGGGGACGAGAAAAGACTGGAGTCCCTCTGGGGATATATGTAAAATTCGGAATGCATTCCGCAAATTAAAAAGCCTTCACCGGCGCTTGCGGAGGTTAGGACCCTTACTCATGTTCGCCAAGTTCTTCCGGTTGGTCACCCTCGCTCTCTTATTTCTCTCCAGTATGGCGGTCGCGCAAGCAGTCAAGCCGTACCGCGTCTTGTTCGTGATCTCCGACCAGTGGAAGGACCCGCGCAGTTTTCTGGTCAGCGGAAACGGAGAGTTTCAGACGCTGGTGACCATGTTCAAGTCCTGGGGCATACCCTTCGATATCCTGCGCCTGGACCAGACGATCCTGGACCCCAATCACTTCACCAACTTCGACGGCAGCGCGAAGTATGGTGCGATCTTATGGGACGCGCCCAACGAGATCTCCGCCGATGACAGCGCTCTGATCACCGAGGCGGTCGAGAAGCGGCACATCTCGCTCGTTGCCCTGGGCAACCGGGTGAAGCAGCCGGCCATCCAGCGCTTGCTCGGCATCCGCTATCTGGGTGAATACATGCACAGCTCGCACGCCACGGTAGAAGGGGCGTCGTTCATTTTGCGCGGCCTGCCTGGCGATTTACGCGAGCAGGGGCCTTCCATCATTACCTTGCATCGTCCGCAGGTGGAACTGGTGGAAGCGCGCGCGCTGGCCAGCGCCGGGGGCCGGCCGCAGATCACGGAAAGAGACTTGGGCGACGACACGCGCGCCATATGGATCGGCGGCGACAGCGACCAGATGTTGCTCTATCAGCCCATTCGCACCGCATTGCGCCGCGCTGTAACCGAAGCCATCGGATATTCCCTGGGCAAAACCTGGACGAAAAATGTTGTCCTCACCATGGATGATCTGGGCAATGCGCAGAACGCGTGGCTGGAGCACTGGCACTATCCGGCGCTCACCCAGGAACAGATTCGCCGCTACATGATTGAGCCGCTCAAGGCCCACAACGCCGTGCTATCCATTAACACTGTGCCCGGTTTTGTGGATGACAAGCAGCGCCGCATTGTGCCCACCTGGCAACAGCAGTTCACCGATGAGTTCGGCACCAGGCATGATTATGTTTCCACCAAAAGAGGCCTGGACGAGGGCATTGCTGCCGGCGTCTTTGAAATCCAAAGCCATGGCTGGACCCACATGCAGCCGGATTTGACCTCCGATCCCGGCTGGTGGGGAACGCCGACCGACGGCGAACGCGCCGAAATCGGCTGGTACCGCGAGTTCTACGATGTGCGCCGCGACAAAGAGATCACCGGCGCCGAGCAGAAGTTCCACATGCAGCAATCCGCCGACTGGCTCAAGGCCGAGTTCGGCGCCTTCCCGCTGGAATTTTCCACCGGCGGCAACGGCGTATCGCGCAGTCCGGATAACAATACCTGGCGGATTGCCGCCGAAGTAGGCTACGGCTACTACGGCGGCTATTTGGGCAAGGACCTGGCCGTCGAAGGCCGCGCCGATTCCAACGCCGAATTCGGCGGCAGCGATGATGTTCCGCTCCTGCTGCCCGCGCCGCCGGACGGCCATGACCGCGGCATCGCCAACAATCCGGAAGGTTTCGCCAAAGTATTCGATCGCTATCCCGGCCACCGCTTCATCGGCCTGAATGAATACATCGGCTATCAGCACGCCGCTATTCGTAACGTTACGACCGACGGCAAGGCGGTGAAGTTGGCCGTCTCCTATGATCCCCATTACTGCCGCGCCCTGATTGCTAAAAAATCCACCTGGGACCTGCACCTCTCTGACTGGATGCTGGCCAAGGTGAAAGGCGCAGGCATCTGGGTAGACGGGAAAAAAGTCGGCGCCGCGCAACAGGAATTGACTGCGGTTCCCGTGGAAGCGGGAGCGCAGGACCATGTCATCGAAATTCATCCATAGAAATTCGTCATTCGGGGCGCACATGACACACGTACAGTTCTGCCGCTGGTGGATGTGTGGGAAAAATACATGGTTGCGGATCGCGTTGCTGGTGTTGCTGCTGCCCGTCTGGGCGGCGGCCGGCACCACCGAGCTTGCCACCGGCTGGCGCATGACCTCCGCCCGCAATGTAGAAGAGCAGGGAGGCGAGACCATCTCGCGGCCTTCCTATGACGCTTCCCGTTGGTACGGCGTCGCGCGCATGCCGGCTACGGTCCTGCAGGTGCTGGAAGACAATCAGGTTTATCCCAACCTCTATTTCGGCAAGAACATGACCAGCAATGTCCCGCGCGACTTGTTTCGTCAGGACTGGTGGTATCGCACCACCTTCACCGCGCCCGCCGGAAGCAAGATGCAGTGGCTGAATTTTAAAGGCGTGAACTATCGCGCGGAGATCTGGCTGAACGGCGAACGCATTGCCACTAATAAACAGATCGTCGGCATGTACAACGAATTTGAGTTGAATGTGACCGGCAAGGTGAAGCCCGGCGAAGAAAATGTTCTGGCCGTGAAAGTCACCCCGGAGCAGGCTTTGCAGGACGTCGACGGCGTCGAGCTCGCCGATAGCTGGTTTGACTGGATCAACTCGAAATATTTGGGCATTCGCCTCATTGAACAGCAGATCGGCATCTCCTATCCTCCGGACCGCAATGCCGGCGTGTGGAAGAAGGTGTTCTTACGCACATCCGACGCTGTGACGGTGCGGAACCCGTATGTGGTGACCGATTTGCCCTTGCCGGCCAAGGACCCGGCCACTCTTACGGTGTACTGCGATGTGAAGAATGGAGCCGCTGCCCCGGTTTCCGGCACGCTGATGGGCGAGATCACCCGGGAAGGCAAAGCTCCCATTCGCTTTGAGCAGCCGGTTGCGCTGGCAGCAAACGAGACCCGCGAAGTAGCGTTCTCCGCGGGTTCTTACCAGCAGCTCGTTGTCAAAGATCCTGATCTGTGGTGGCCCTATCAGTGGGGCGCACCCAATCTCTATCAACTCAAGTTGGAATTCAAAATCGGCGGCGGGATTTCCGATACCGCTACCACCCAGTTCGGCATCCGCAAGATTACCCAACATCGCGACACGGACACGCAGTTTCCCGAGCTCGGCGGCGGCGGCAATTTCTACTTCCAGGTCAACGGCGTCGACTTCCTGGCCCGCGGCGCTGATTACGCGCCCGACTTTCTCTTTCGCTATGACGAGGGCAGGGAAGAGAGCATTCTGCGCTACGTCAAAGACATGGGCCTGAACCTGTTGCGCTGGGAATCGAAAATCTCCAGTGAACACATCATCGAACTGGCCGACCGGGAAGGGGTCCCGGTGATGCTGGGCTGGATGTGCTGCAACCAGTGGGAGAAATGGGACCAGTGGGACGCCGAAGATCACCGCGTGGCGCGAGAGAGCCTGCGCTCCCAGATTCGCATGCTGCGTGCGCACCCTTCCGTGTTTATGTGGGCCAGCGGCAGCGACGGACTTCCTCCCACCCAGGTGCGCAACGACTATCATCAGATCCTGCGCGACCTGCACTGGCAGAACGCGGTGGTCGACACGGTCTCTTCCTTTAATAAAGATGCCAGCGGCAAAACGGTATGGGACGGCATTCGCATGCAGGGCCCCTACAGCTGGCGTCCCCCGGCCTATTGGTTCAGTGGAAAATATTCCGGCACCATCGGTTCCTGCGCCGAGCAGGGAGACAACGAAAGCATCCCGCCCTATGAGAGCCTGAAGAAATTCATTCCCCAGGAAAAGCTCTGGCCGATCAACGACTGGTGGTATTACCACGCCGGCACGACCGACGGGAACAATACCCTCTCCACCATCACCAAAGCCGTCGATATTCGTTATGGGACCTCGAGTAGCGCCGAGGAGTTTGCTGAAAAGGCGCAGATTGCGCACTACGAAAACACCCGCGCGCATTTTGAAACCTACGCCAGCCGCTGGCAGGACCACAAGATGACGCTGTACTGGATGCTGAACAGCCAGTGGCCGAATTTCTTTGGACACATCATTGACTACTACCTGAAACCGGGCGGCGCTTACTATGGCGCCAAGAAGGGCCTGCGGCCGCTGAATATTGTTTTCGACTATTACGCTACCGGCGACCGCAGCCAAGCCTATGTGCGCGTCACCAACCAGACACTCGCCACGGTCAACAACCTGAATGCTGTGGTTTCCATCGTGAATCTGGACGGGACCGTCAAGTATTCGGACAGTCGTCCCCGCCTGCAGGTGGCCCCGAATTCTGCTGTTCTGGCGTTTACCCTGCCGCGGGTCAAGGATGTGAGCTCGGCATACTTTGTTCGCTGCCAGCTCAAGGGGGGCGACGGTAAACTCATTGCCGAGAATGTCTACTGGCAGTCCACCACCGATGATGATCTGGGTGCGCCGGAAAATGAGAATGCCTTCATCCTGACCCAGAACAGTTGGGCAGACATGACCGCGCTCAACCAGATGGCGCCGGCCACTCTGAGCGCGACCAGCCATGTAGGTGAGGCCGAAGGCTGGACCACCGTCAGCGTCACCCTGGCCAACAAGGCCAAGGCCCCGGCCTTCTTTGTGCGGGCCGAAGTGGTGAATGGGAAAGACGGCGACGAAGTGCTTCCCGTGACCTGGGATGATAACTACGCGACCATCTTCGGGGGAGAGACCATCACCCTGCAGGCCCGCTACCAGACCGCAGCCCTGGCCGGGAAGGCGCTTCATCTGCGCCTGCAAGGCCACAATGTCCAGCGCCAAGTCATCGCCCTGCAATAAGGAAGAAAGAAAATTCCTCCGGGCTAACGGCGGGGAGCGCCCTTGTACAATCACTAGCCAGGAGCGCAACCATGAGCCAGCAAGGTCGAATTCTCGGCATCGGCGGTATCTTCTTCAAGTCTGCCAATCAGCAAGCAATGAAAGACTGGTATGGCAAACATCTCGGCCTCGCCGATAGCGGCCATGGTGTCATGCTGCCGTGGCGTGAAAAAGACAATCCTGAAAATGAGCAGATGACGATCTGGAGCGTTTTCCCGGAAAACACGAAATACTTCGAGCCCAGCTCCGCCTCATTCATGGTGAACTACATCGTCGATGATCTCGATGCATTGCTCGGCCGCCTGGCTACACAAGGCGTCCAAATCGACCCTAAACGCCAGGATGAAAGCTATGGCCGCTTCGCCTGGATATACGATCCTGATGGCAACAAGATTGAGCTGTGGCAGCCGCTCAATCCGGGCCAATAGCTGCCGAGTAGCCGGGACCCCCGGGGAGGCTAGCCGATATTTTCCTTACCCGCCTTTTCACGGCTGGCGTCGGCGATGCCCCGGCTGGCAAAGACGCGGAAATCGCGTACATCGTCCAGCGCGAACGCCGGTGCGCTGCGGCCTTTCGGGGTTTTGACACGGAAAAAGTCCGCTCCTTCCACATCGCGCAGCCAGAAAAACGGCCGCGCATCCGGCTTTTCGCTGGCAATTTCCACATTGCTGAACTCTACGTTCCGGGCATGACGAACGAAGAAGCCCTGCGCCGGTAAAGTGCCGAACATCGAGGGCTCGGGGTACTTGGCTTCATTCTCCGGAGGATCTAGTGCCGCCATCTGCACCGTGCCTCCCCCCAGATGGTGCACATAGACGTCGCTGATTTTAATGTCTTCCACCGCGTGGCCGGGAATTCCGTTCAGGGAAGAAGGCACCTCGGCTCCCGCGCTGTAGACCGACACATTGCTGATGAGCACCCGCTTCAGGCTTCCGATGGGAATGTCCTTGGGGCCGCGCATGCGCGCACCCAGCCGCAGGAAGATGGGCGAGTCGCGAATGTCGCGCATGGTGACGCCGACAAACGTAATGTCTTCCAGCAGCGCCCCATCCACGGTTTCGAGAGCCAGACCGCGGCAACTCTCAAATACGCAGTTGGAAATGGTGATGTTCTTGAACCCGCCGTTCGATTCCGTCCCACACTTGATGCGTCCGCAGGGCATTTTCAGCTTGGGGCCGAAGCGCTTGAAAGTGCCATCCAGCAGCGTGCCGATTTCGTAGTCGCCGGTCACATAGCAGTTGCTAATAGTCAGGTTTTCCGTGGATCGCGGATATCCCAAAGCAAAAGAACTTTTCGGACAGATGCCATCGTCATAGGGCGAGTTCACCGTGGTGTTGGAGACGCGCACGTTGCGGCAGCAATCGATGTCGATGCCGTCGCGGTTGGTGTCGATCTTCAGATTGTCGATGGTGAAATTGTCGACGCCGGTGGCCAGGATGCCGAAGTGCCCGCCTTGCAGAATAGAAAAATCGCGCAGAATGACATTGTGGCAATTCTTCAACGCGATGGCTTTGTTGCCCACTCCAGGCAGCTCCGCGCGCAATTGTTTAGGATTGCCGAATCCGTCGCTGAGACCCTTTCCCCAGATCAAGCCGGGGCCGAGGATGGCGAAGTCGTGAATATTCTCGCCCCAGATCAGGCTGTTGTGCCAGTGATTGTGGCCAAAGTCCTGATAGCTTTCCCAGGGGTGGTTGGATTCGGCCGGGTCATAGCCCTGGCTGGTCCCTTCCATGGGTGTGCTCGCCGCCAGAATGGTGGCCCCCTGGTCGAGATAAAGCGCAACCTGGCTTTTCAGTCGGATGGAATAACAGGCATAGGTCCCCGCCGGGAAGTAGACGGTGCCCCCACCGGCCTGCGCTGCGGCGGAGATCGCCTCATTGATGGCCGGGGTATCAAGCGTGGTGCCGTTGCCGGTCGCGCCGAATTTACGGACGTCATAAGAACTGCCCATCCCACCCGGAACAGGCGCCGTGGTTTGTGCCTGGGCCCCGGGAGAAATCATGGTGGTGGCCGCCGCGCCGCCCAGTCCACCGCTGAGTAATTTTAGAAAGTCTCTACGAAAACTATGCATGAGAGCGCCTCTTTCGGGGGCAATTATAAAGACGGAAAGCCGGAGCCAGTGCTTTTGATTTTAAATAAAAATGCGGAATGCATTCCGAAAAAACTTGCCACGACGGCGAGGCCATGCTAGAACCTCAAGGTACTAATTTTGCCTGGCTTCCTGTCATCTTCTTGGGGACGCGACTGAGGGAGAGATCCGAATGATCAATCGCCGTAATTTTCTGACCACACTGAGCGCGACGGTGCTGGTGCCGGCCGTCCCGGCGCTCGCCCATGCCTCGGACACTTCTTCCTCGCCGGCTTCTTCCCATTCCCGGGTGCAGCTCAATGGTCAGTGGGACCTCCTTATCGACAATCAGCTTTACGACAAAATTACGGTCCCATCTTCGCTCTCCCCCATTGGCCTTTACAGCCTGAAACGGAGTTTTCTGTTGCCGCGCTTGCAGGCGGGGCAGCGCGCCTTCGTGCACTTTGAAGCCATCACCTACTCGGGACGCCTGAGCGTCAATGGCACGAAATTGGGCAATCTGAACTCCTACGTTCCCCACGAATTTGAAATCACCTCCATCGCCCAGGAGGGGGAGAACAAAATTGCACTGGAAATTTCCGACCTGGTGCCCTTTGCCGATGGCGGGGGCAAAGACGATTTGCATATCGGAATCAATCCCGGATGGGAAGCTTACGGAGGCATCATCCGCGATGTCTGGGTGGATATCCGCCCCAGCGCATTTATTCAGAACGTAAGCCTGGCCTATCAGCTCAGCGCGGATTATGGCCAGGCCAGCTGCCAAGTCAAAGCCTACCTCTCCAGCGCGAAAGCGGGCAGTGGCCGCGTGGATGTAGTGCTGAAGCGGGGCGCGGCGGAGGTGGCCCGGGCCGGATCGAATGTCACGCTGCAGGCCGGAGACACCCAGGCCGAACTGAAGTTTGAAGTGAAAGATCCCTCCCTGTGGTCGCCCGAGGAGCCGCATCTCTATGACCTGGTAACGACCCTGCAAAGCGACGGCGCCCACTACGAGTGGTCCTGCCGCACCGGATTCCGTGAGTTCAAAACCGAGGGCACCGAATTTCGCTTAAACGGAAAGAAAGTCATCCTTAACGGCGTATGCCGTCACGATATGTGGAAGGACCAGGGTTTTACGCTGACCCGCGGCCAGCAGGAGCAGGACATGCGCATGATCAAGGCCCTGGGGTGCAACTTCGTGCGCCTGGTGCATTATCCGCATGATCGCCATATCGTTGAACTCGCCGATGAGCTGGGTTTGATGGTGAGTGAAGAGCCCGGATATTGGCAGGTGGATTTTGCCACCATCCCAAAAAGTGAAATCGAATTGGGTTACCACCTGCTGGATGAAACGATCAAGCGGGATTGGAACTCTCCCTCGGTCATCATCTGGTTCTTATCCAATGAATGCGACTTGACCGAAGAAACCATGCGCGTAGGAAAAGAACGTTGCCGCAAACTTGATCCCATCGCGCGCCTGGTTTCCGTCGCCAACGATACGAATCGCAAGAAAGCCAAGCCATTGTTTGACGGCGCCGGCATGGATTTTTATGACCAGCATCCCTACACCTATAACGTCGATGACTTTACCGCGGAAGCGGAATTCGACGGCCCCAGTAAGCCCCTCACCTTCTCCGAGTGGGGTGGGAAGGGAATCGGCCAGACGGAAAAAGTGATGAAAGGCTCGGTCGATCGCCTGATCGAGATGGCGCAGGCCGGCACGCTGGCCGGGCACATGTTCTGGTCCTGGCAGGACATGCCGGAGTTCAGCCGCATCGATGCCGAGATGCGTGACGGTATTCTCGAGTCCGGCGTGGTCACCGAAGGGCGCGAGCCGCGTCATTTGGTGTGGATGGAGCTGGAGCGTCTGTTCCAGTTGCGCGCCCACGAAGGCGCGTCCTATTCCGAGCAGCCCGAGCTGGTGCCTCTGCGTTGGGCCCCTTGGTCGAAGAAGAACAAGTTTCAGCCCCTCGATCTGCAATCTCTGGTGGAGGGACCCTCCGGCGAGCGGGCCTGGTCGAACTTCGAAAAGCGCATGAGAAAGTACTGGTCCGTGCAGGAAGGATGGGCCTTGGATGTCTCCGACGACATTCCCCGCGGACACTGGAAGGAAAGCGGCGGGCGCTTCCAATTGTGGCAGAACAACCCCCTCGCGGTGGCGGGAGTTGGCTTCCAGATCCCGGCGATCCACGGGCATGCCCGCCCCATCGTCCTCACTCCGGAATCCCCGGAAGTGACCATCCCGGTGAATCTGGCCTGCGAGCGCGTGCACATCCTGGGGCAAGTGACCTTCGGCGGCGGCTTCCCCACGGGCGGCAAGGACGGCGAAGTGGTGGGAAGTTATACCCTGCAATTTGCCAACGGCAAAAAGCAGGAAGTGCCGCTGCGCAACGGCTATGAAGTGGTGCAGGCCAACCTGGTGCATAAGGCTTCGCGGATTGATCCTCTGGCCACCGAATCGCAGCGCGCTCTTACTTATGTAAAAGACTCGGTGCGCGAGCGCTACCAGGTCCAGTTGCTCTCCCTGCCGGCCGGAGGGTCCAAACTTACCAGCATCCGTTGCCAGTTAAACGGAGAGCAGCCCTCATTGGCCATATTCGCGGTGACGGCGGAGCAACTTTGATTCTGCTGATGTCTGGATGGAAGCGTTTGGGGAAGAGAAATCTTAGATAGATACGGGGAACTCATGGCATATACCGACTTGGCCGAACGGCAACGCTCTGTTGTCGACTTGAATGGAGATTGGGAGCGCTACATCCATAACAAGCTCGTGGATGTGGTTTCTGTACCCTCCTCGCTTCGCCCCACCGGCTACTATCAGCTGAAGAAGAGTTTTCTGCTGCCGCGTTTGAGCGCCGGGCAGCGCACCTTTATTCACTTCGAAGCCATCACCTATTACGGACGCGTTTCCGTCAACGGCCACGATCTCGGCGCCATGATCCCCTATGTGCCGCAGGAGTTCGACTTTACTCCCTACGCGCAGGAAGGCCGCAATCTTGTTGAGGTCGCCATCGCCGACGCCAGCCCTGCTCCTGATGGCAGCGGAAAAACAGAATTGGCGCACTGCGTGACCCCAGGCTGGGAAACCTACGGCGGCATCATTCGCAATGTCTACGTCGAACTCCGCCCCAGCGCGTTCATCGACAACGTGCGCTTCGGCTATACCCTGAGCAAGGATTATGCTTCGGCTTCCTGTAAGACGCAGATTTCTATCTCTGCCCAGGCGGCTGGTACGGGGCAATGTACCTTGGCGCTCTATCATGGCGTCACCGAAGTGGCGCGGGCGAACAGCTCGCTGCAGTTGAAGGCGGGAGCAAACCAGGCCGAGCTGACCTTCGAAGTCAAAGATCCGGCGCTCTGGGCTCCGGACGACCCGAATCTTTATCGCCTGGTTGCGACACTCAAGACCGATGCCGGCAGCGATGCCTGGCAGTACCGTGTCGGCTTCCGCGACGTGGCAATTCGGGGATCACAATTCTTCCTGAACGGCGAGCCCATCATCCTTAACGGCTATTGCCGCCACGATATGTGGAAGGACCAGGGTTTCACCCTGACCCGGGCGCAGCAGGAAAAAGACATGCGCATGATCAAGGCCTCGGGCTGCAATTTCGTGCGCCTGGTGCACTATCCGCATGATCGGCGCATCGTCGAGCTGGCGGACGAAATTGGCCTGCTGGTCAGCGCGGAACCCGGTTTCTGGAACATGGACCTGCGCAAGATGGACCCGGCGCAAATCGAGCTTGGCCTCAAAATCATGGAAGCCACGGTGCGGCGCGACTGGAATGCTCCCTCCGTCATGTTCTGGCTGCTGGGCAACGAGTGCAATTTCACCGTCGACTATCTGCGCGCCGGCAAAGCCTTGTGCAATCGTCTCGACCCTATCTATCGCCCGGTTTCCACCGCGCACCACTATGGCGAGCTGCCGGACGTCAAGAAAATGTTTGATGACTCCGGCCTCGACTTCTATGACTGGCATGCCTACGACTACGGCGAAGATAAATTTGAGAAGCTGAGCAAAGCTTTTGGCCAGGAAAAACCGCTCACCTTCACCGAATGGGGCTGGGAGGTCGCCGGCCGGACCTCCATTTTCTATGAACGCAATTTCGACACCGTGCTGAAGTTGGTCGAAGATAAAAAGCTGGCCGGGCATATGTTCTGGAGCTGGAATGATATGCCCGAGTTCAATCGCAAAGATTGGTCGATGAAAGATTTCATCCTGGCCTCGGGCGCGGTGACGGAAGACCGGCAGATCAGCGAGCCCATTTATTCGCGTCTGGCGGCACTCTTTGCCGGCCGGGCTGAAATTCCTCTACCTCCCGCGTCCGATCACGCCACCGTACTGCCGCTGCGCGCCGTTCCTTTCTCCGCCGGCAGCAGCTTTCAGCAGGTGGACCTGCAGGCGCTCGCGGAATCTCCGGAGGGCAAGAAGTCCTGGGCCGCGTTCGAAGCCGGCTTGGCAAAGTATTGGTCCGAACATAGGATGGTGCGCAATCAGTGGGAGCGCACCGGCAAGAAGTTTGAGCTGTGGTCGCAGCCCAACGTGGACATTGCCGGCGTGAAGTTTACTTCACCGGTCATAGACGGATGCGTCCATCCGCTGGTGCTGACCCAGGAAGTTTCCGAGATCACCATTCCCGTGGATGCGGCTTGCACTCGTTTGCATATTCTGGGGCAGGTCAGTCTCCCGCAGGGCTTCCCGATCGTGGGGGCCTATGGCGAGACGGCGGCTACCTACACCCTGCACTTTGCCAATCGCCGGGTGCAGTCGTTGCCGGTACGCCATGGCATTGAAGTTGCCCAGGCCAACCGAGTTTCCGGCGCTACCCGCATCAACCCGATTGCCACCGCAGCCCAGCCGGCACTGGAATACATAAAAGACCGCGCTCGCGAGCGTTACCGCGTTCTTCTGTGGTCGATCCCCGTGGAAGGGCAGAAGCTTGCCAAAGTGCAATGCAAGCTGCATGCCGGGCAGTCGCCCCTGGCCATCTTCGCCATCACGGCGGAACGGGCCGCCAAGTAGCGGAGCGATGTCGCTTGTATTTATGCCTGGGCTTCTGCGGGAGAGCAGATCCGTGCTCTTGCTGCCGCGGATCGCGGCGCTGGTATTGCTGCCTGTCCTCTCCTTGGCCCAGGATACCCACTATCCGCCCAAGGGACAGCAGATTCCCCCACCCCCCTGCCTGAGCGTGGTGCATCCCTGGTGGGAGTTCAGCGGGGAAAGGCCCTGTACCCGGGAAGACATCGAATCCTGGCGCAAGGACATCACCCACTGGCGCGAGGAAGCGCGTATCCGTATCGGCTACTCCGACGCCGAATACCGCCGTCCCGAATTACTGTGGACGCAATCCAGCTTCCTTCAACCCCAGGTCATGCTGGAGGACCGCTATCTTTACGATCCGGGCGCTGGGAAGTACACCGTGGACCGCTATCTGGACGATCTCGAGAAGCGCTACGGCGGCATTGATTCCGTCCTCCTCTGGCACACTTACCCCAACATTGGCATCGACAATCGCAACCAGTACGATCATCTGCGCGCCCTGCCCGGCGGCATTGCCGGCGTGAAGCAGATGGTGGCTGATTTTCATCGCCGCAACGTGAAAGTGTTCTTTCCCTTCATGCCCTGGGACCAGGGCACCCATGATCCCGGCCTGCCCAACGCGGAAGCCACCGCTCGCCTTATGGCGGAGATTGGGGCGGACGGGGTGAACGGCGATACCCTCCGCGGTCTGCCACGAACCTTTCGCCTCGCTTCGGACGCGCTGGGCCATCCTCTCGCCCTGCAGCCGGAAAGCGGTCCCGCGCTGGAAGCCCTGGCCTGGAACAATATGACGTGGGGCTACTGGGAGTTTCCCCGCGTGCCCTGGGTAAGCCTGTACAAGTGGCTGGAGACCCGCCACATGGTGAACGTCTGCGACCGCTGGGCGCGCTCTAAGATCGACAATCTGCAGTTCGCTTTCTTCAACGGCGTGGGCTATGAGACTTGGGAAAATGTCTGGGGCATCTGGAACGGCATTACGCCGCGCGATGCCGAGGCGCTGCGCCGCATGGCGACCATTGAGCGCGCCTATGCTGCCTTCCTGGTCTCTCCGGATTGGAAGCCCTTCGACTGGATGGAACAGCACAGTATCCACGCCAGCCGCTGGCCGAAGGGAGAGGAAACCCTCTGGACGATCGTCAACCGCAGCCAATACAACGTGGATGGCCGCCAGATGCGTCTGCCCGCGCAGTCCGGCGTGCGTTACTTCGATTTGTGGAACGGCGCGGAGCTTACCCCAGAGCCCGAGGGCGGCGACCTCTTCCTGAGTTTTCCCATCGAAGCCAACGGCTTTGCCGCCGTATTCGCTACCCGCTCTCCCGATGCCAAACTCACCTCGCTGCTGGCAGCGATGAAACATATTTCCGCGCGCCCGCTCAGCAGCTATTCCAATGAATGGAAACCGCTGCTACAGCAAGTAAAGGAGGTCCCGAGGACGCAACCAGCTTCCACGGCGCCGGAAGGCATGGTGCGCATCCCGGCGGGAAAGTTTCTCTTCAAAATCAATGGCATCGAACTTGAGCGGGGGGAAGAGCATAACGATATTGGCGTCGATGTGCAGTATCCCTGGGAAGATTCTCCGCGCACCCACCACTCGCACGTCCTGCAGATCGATGAGTTCTTCATTGATAAATACCCCGTCACCAACGCCCAGTTCAAAAAGTTTCTCGACGCCACACATTATCGTCCCAAAGACGGCGGCAACTTTTTGCGCGACTGGCAAAACGGCGCCTATCCCGCCGGTTGGAGCAACAAACCCGTGACCTGGGTGTCGCTGGAAGATGCCCGCGCCTACGCGGCCTGGGCAGGGAAGCGCCTGCCCCGCGAGTGGGAGTGGCAATACGCCGCACAGGGGACGGATGGCCGCGCTTTTCCCTGGGGAAATGCGTGGAATGAAGACGCCGTACCGGTCGCCGAGAAAGGCCGTACACTGCGCGGCCCCGACGATGTGGATGCCCACCCGCGGGGCGCCAGCCCCTTTGGTGTGTTGGACCTGGTCGGCAACGTATGGCAGTGGACCGACGAATATGAGGACGAGCACACGCGCGCCGCCATTGTGCGCGGCGGCAGCTACTACCGCCCGCAGGGTTCGCTGTGGTATTTTCCTCCCGCCTATCACAACGATCAGCATGGGAAGTTGTTGCTGATGGCGCCCAGCAAAGACCGCGCCGCCACCCTGGGTTTCCGCTGCGTACAAGATGCGGCGGTGCAAAAGAATTGATAAGTGGAAATTGCCGGTTCTGGTAAGCTACCTGCCCCATAACAGGGGGGACCATGAACAGTTCATCAAAGTTGCCGGATCCCGCCGGCTCGCTCGCTTCCACTCGCGAGCAAAAAGATGCGCAGGACCTTGCCGGCCTCGGCTATAAACAGGAGTTCCAGCGCGGCTTCAACTTCTTTTCTAACTTCGCCATTTCATTTTCCATAATCTCCATTCTTACCGGGGCGGTGACGCTCTTCGATTACGGCTTGAGCATGGGCGGCCCGCGCGAAATGACCCTGGGCTGGCCCATTGCCACCCTGGGCACGTTGCTGGTCGCGCTCAGCATGGCGGAGTTGTGTTCGGCCTTTCCCACCTCCGGGGGCATGGTGCACTGGTCGGAGGAACTGGGAGGTTCCTTTTGGGCCTGGCTCACGGCCTGGTTAAATCTCGTCGGCCTCATTACCGCGATTGCCGGCATTGACTTCGGTTGCGCGCAATTCCTGCTCCCCATGCTGGGATTGCCGGCGAATCATACCTCCTTGCTTGTCGTTTACGGCTTGTTGCTGCTCTCGCAGACACTCATCAATCATTTCTCGGCGCGCCTGGTGGCCTGGCTGAGTGACCTCAGCGTGACCGTGCACATCCTCGGTGTTGTCGTACTCATTGGCGCCCTCTGGCTCTTTGCCCCTAAACAGCCCATTGAATTTCTCTGGCAGGCCAGTTCCTCCGCTCCCATGCACTCTTCTTATTTATGGCTGTTCATGCTGGGTTTGTTGCAGGCGCAGTGGACCTACACCGGCTTTGACGCCTCGGCCCACGTGGCGGAAGAGACCATCGATCCGCGCCGCCAGGCCCCGCGCGCCATGCTCATGGCCATCATTGTCTCGGGCGTCTTCGGATATTTGCTGATCCTCTCGCTGACCTGGGCCATTCCCGACATCCATACCGTGCTCAACGCGAAAGATGCCGCGGGAAATTCCATCCCCGCGGTGCTTGCGATTGTGAAGCTCAGCCTGGGAGACCGGGCCGGCGTGGCCGTCCTCGGGCTCACTGCGGCGGCCATGTGGTTCTGCGGCCTCGCCGCCTGCACCTCGGTCTCGCGCACCTTCTACGCCTTTGCCCGCGACAACGGCATGCCGCTCTCGCATGTCTGGAGCCGCGTCAGCCCCCGTCACAAGACGCCCGCCGCCGCCCTGTGGCTGGCCGCGGTGCTGGCGTTTCTGGCCATGGTTTACAGTGGCGCCTATTCCGTGGTGACCTCCATCAGCGTCATTGGCTTCTATCTTTCTTATGGCATCCCGGTATTTCTCGGCTGGAGGAATCGCGCCGCCTGGCTGGGCAAACGGGGGCCCTGGCACCTGGGGAAATTGGGCCCTCTCATTAACATCCTGGCCCTCTTGTGGACCTTATTTATATGCATCCTGATGGTGATGCCGCCTAATACCCGCGCCGGATGGGGCATCGTGTCGGTCATGGGGGTACTGTTGGTCTTGCATCTGGCCAGCGGACGGCACAAAATGCACAAACCGGGGCAAAGCGGGGATTCGTAGGACCGCCCAGAGGAAACAGCCATGCGCCGAAGCCAATCCATTCGCGGCATCACCTACACATTTCCCACTCTGCGGGAACTCCTCGCCAAGGCTACGCCCCTGCGCTCGGGAGACCAGCTGGCGGAGGTGGCCGCCGCATCGCTGGAAGAATCGGTTGCCGCGCGCATGGTGCTCGCCGATGTGCCGCTCTCCCATTTCCTGCAGGAAGCCATCATCCCTTACGAGTCCGACGAAGTGACCCGCCTGATCGTGGATTCGCACCATGCCGCGGCTTTTGCCCCCATCGCCTCCTTTACCGTGGGCGAATTTCGGGACTGGCTGCTCAGCGAACGGGCTACCGGCGAAACCTTGGCCTCTATTTGCCCCGGCCTCACCCCGGAGATGGTTGCGGCGGTCGCGAAGCTGATGCGGGTGCAGGACCTGATCCTGGTGGCGCGCAAGGTGAGCGTGGTCACGCGCTTTCGCACCACCGTCGGCCTGCCCGGCCGCCTCTCCACCCGCTTGCAGCCCAATCACCCTACCGATGACCCGGTCGGAATCGCGGCTTCCATCGTCGACGGCCTCACCCTCGGCTCCGGCGACGCCGTCATCGGCATCAATCCGGCTTCCGACAACGTCGCTTCCACCACCGCATTGCTGCGCCTGATCGACCACGCCCGCTGCAAGTTTGAAATTCCCGTGCAAAGTTGCGTGCTGGCGCACATCACCACCCAGATGGAGGCCCTGCGCCTGGGTGCGCCCATCGATCTGGTGTTTCAATCGATCGGAGGCACGGAAGCCACCAACACTTCCTTCGGCGTGAACCTCGCTCTGCTCGACGAGGCCCATCAGGCGGCCCGCGAACTGCGTCGCGGCACCGTCGGCGACAATATCATGTACTTTGAAACCGGGCAGGGAAGCGCGCTTTCCGCCAACGCCCACCATGGTTGCGACCAGCAGACTATCGAGGCTCGCGCCTACGCCGTGGCCCGTCACTTCCGCCCGATGCTGGTCAATACCGTGGTCGGATTCATCGGCCCCGAATATCTTTACGACGGCAAGCAGATTATCCGCGCCGGCCTCGAAGACCACTTTTGCGGCAAGCTGCTCGGCCTGCCCATGGGCTGCGACGTTTGCTACACCAATCACGCCGAAGCCGACCAGGATGACATGGATTCGCTGCTTACCCTGCTGGCCGCTGCCGGCGTGAACTATGTGATGGGCATTCCCGGCGCCGATGACGTCATGCTGAACTACCAAAGCACCAGCTTTCACGACGCTCTTTATATAAGGTCGGTGCTCGGCCTGCGCCCCGCGCCCGAGTTTGAAGCCTGGTTGGAACAGAGCGACCGCCGCCTGAACATCCAGTCCTTGCTGCCTGAAATTGCCGGTGCTCTTTCCTCATGAGCGATCGCCTCGCCAAGTCGCTGTCTTCCTATACGCCCGCTCGCGTCGGCCTGCAGAAAACCGGTGTAAGTCTGGCCACGGCGGAAGTGTTGGACTTTCAGCTCGCCCATGCCCAGGCGCGCGATGCCGTGCATGCCGCGCTCGATGGTTCCTCTCTGCGCGAAGGGCTCCGCGCCCGCCACTTGCCGGCGCTTTTCCTGCACAGTGCTGCCTCCGATCGTTCCACCTACCTGCGGCATCCTAATCTTGGGCGCAGCTTGAGCCCAGAATCCATCGGGCGGTTGAAACCGCAGCCTTGTGATGTGGTGGTTGTCATCGCCGATGGCCTATCCGCCGTGGCGGTGGACCGCCATGCCTTGCCGTTGCTGGATACTGTATTGCCTCTGCTTCCCAGGGACTGGACCCTGGGCCCGGTCTGCGTAGTAGAGCAAGGGCGCGTCGCCGTTGGCGATGTAGTGGGCGCGGCCTTGCCGGCGGAGATTTCCGTGGTGCTGATCGGCGAGCGCCCCGGTTTGAGCTCTCCCGACAGCCTCGGCGCTTACATCACCTGGCAGCCGCGTCCCGGCCGCAGCGATGCGGAACGCAACTGCATTTCGAACATCCGTCTGGAAGGATTGCACTACGAGGCGGCCGCGCGGAAACTCGCCTTTTACCTCACCGCGGCACGCGCCCAAAAGCTAACCGGCGTGGCCTTGAAAGAGTCTTCTCTATTGCCAACCAGCGCGGTGGTGCATCCCACGTAGGAACAGCTGCCTTTGACAAGCTCAAGGCCTGCCTCGACTATCCGGCGGAGCGTAGCGCGCATTTTATGAACCTGCTCTGTCATCCTGAGGATGCGGAGCTTGCGCGTCGCGCAAGCTCCCGACGAAGGACCTATGGGTTGTTGCTGATATGGCCATTCGCGGAGGACAGGAAAAACATAGGTCCTCCGCTGCGCTCAGGATGACAGATTTGGTGGTGCATCCCACCTAGGAACAGCTGCCTTTGACAAGCTCAAGGCAGGCCTCGGCTGATTGCTTCCTGCTCCGGCGTGTTCTTTACCACGACTGGGGCCGCCAGCTTGGTCAGCCGGTCGATGTCGGTGAGCGGAAACAGGTCCAGGCAGAAGAACTCCGGCGCATCGAAATACCTCACCGGCTTTTCGAAGGCATAAGAAAGGCTGCGGATGGCTTTGTCGTTGGTGACTTCCGAAAACGCATCCGGAGCAATCGCGGCCGCCACCAGTGAGACCAGCTGCGTGCGCATCCCGCTGGTCTGCACGCGTACCTTGGCCACGTTCGCTCGCTCTTTGGCCCAGCGGGTGATCTCCAGCAGTTGCCGGGTTTCAATCCCCAGCGGTCGCCCCCCCACCGCGAACAGTTCCTGCAGATAATCGATCGTAAGATCGTGCTTCATGGTGCTGCCGACGAAGCTGGTGTCCAGCACCAGCACCTGTTCTCCGCGATTGATGCGGTCAGCCGCCGCCTGCGCTGATTCCTCCTTGTTTTTGTCGTTGAGCAGAATGCTGACTGGGGCGGTGTCGGCCACGCCGATCGCCCGGAACCAGATCCCCGTCGCGCTCAGCCCATCGCTCATCTGGAAAAGATACGATTTGCTCTCCACTCCCAGGTGCTTGCTGATGGCCGTGGCCCGGGCGCGCTCTAGTTTTGCCGAGGTCAGACGGATGGTCGATTGCAATGCTTCCCGTTCCGCCTGCTGTCCCGCCGCGTCCGCTGCCAGCGGCTTGCGCTGCACTTGTGACGCCAGCTTTCGCGCCAGGTCGAGAATGGTCAGATTATCTTCCGGCAGCGGGATGTAGAGTTCTTCCGGGCTATAGATCTCGAATGCGACGCTCGCGTCCTCGTCAAATTGCGGAATGGCAAAGTGCTTGGCGAAGAAGTGATAGGCCTGTGTGCGATTGTCGAGTTGATAATTGTGCGTTCCCGGGTCGCGATTCTCATGCCAGGCAAACGCATCCTGCTTGCCGTACAGCGCAAAGATCGGCTGGATCGCGTCATACACCAGCGGCTTCACCATGCCGGCGCGAAAACAACAATCGTCTTCCGCGTTGAAGATGAGCAAGGCAGGGCGGGGCGCCAGCATGGCGGTGAGGTGGGTGAAGTCCCGGCCCACCAGAAAATCCGTCGCCGACTGCTCCGTGTCTCCGATGTCGCCGTAGTCGTTGGCTTCGACCCGCGTGCCAACCGAGGAGTAGCCCGCCACCGGAATGGCGACGCGCACTCGTTCATCCAGCGCGCTCAGCACAATGGTCTGCCATCCGCCGCCGGAAAGCCCGGTCATGCCTATACGCGTACGATCGGTATTGGGATGGTTAGAGAGATAGTCCAGCCCCTTGCGCATGGCTAGGTAGAACAGGCCTAGCTCATTGGTTCCGGCAAGGTCCATATGCGCTCCGAACCAATGATCGTTGCCTGGCACGTTGAGCTGGCCGGTGCCCAGCCAGTCCAGGCTCAGCGTCAGAATGCCATTCTTGGCCATGGTGATGGAGCGCTTTTGCAAGTACTCCGCCGTCTGCCCCAGCGTGTATTCGTGTCCGTGCACGTTTAGCACCGCCGGTACTTTGCCGCGCAGATTGTCCGGCTCGTAAAGCAGGGCGATGCACTGGAAACCCGGCACAATTTCATAGCGCATCTTGCGAATGCGATATCCCTTGCCGGGAAGCGTTCCTACCTCTTCAAATTTGGGCGGCGCATTTACCCACTCTTGCGGCCAGCCATGGAAGACCACCTCTTTCAATAACTGCTCGCGCAGCTTGCTCGCCTCCGCACTCCACTGGGCCGCGCTCTTGGGAGCGGGCGGCTTGGCCACGCGCTCCACGATGTACTGGCGAAGCTGAAAGACCGGCACCTGCGGCGCCAGGATTTCCTCATTCAGAATGGGCTTGAGCTGACGCGCGTCGGTTTGGGCCAGCGCCAGGCCGGCAAGCAGGGGAAACAACAGGCTGAGACGGGAGAACGCTTTCATAGGTCGAGACTGCTCTCCAAAAGGGAATGGTGACAAGTGTGTGAATCAGTTCATGAACGTATTTCGACCGTCTCGCCTTGTCAAGGGAATTTCTGCAAGACAAGCGCAGTTATCTGAGGATCTTTCATCAGGAGAAAGGGATTGACAGGTGGCCTGCTTTCACGGTAAACATCTTATTTCATGAACCGGTTCATGGGAAAGCGAAATCGCAAAGGCAAAAACGGCGGTGTGCCGGTCACCATTCGCGAGGTGGCCCGCCGCGCCCAGGTTTCGGTCGGCACCGTCTCGCGGGTGATGAATAACCTGCCCGACGTCAATCCCGAACTGCGCGCCCGCGTGCAGGAGGCGCTGGAGGAGCTGAATTATCGCCCCAATGCGCGCGCCCGCAGCTTTGCCCGCAATTCTTCGCCTACTCTGTCTTTCATCCTGAGCAACCGCGACTTTCTCCATCCCTTTCACTCCCATGTACTGCAAGGCGTCGAAGAGTATTGTGAGGAGTCGGGATATTTTGTCATCTACACTCGCTTCCGCTATCTGCCGGCGGTCAGCGCCGGTGATTTGCGCCTGCCTCCCGTCTTGCAGAGCAACGGGATTGCCGACTGCGTGATTCTGGCCGGGGCCAACTACGACAACTTTACCCGCAGCCTGGAGAAGCGCGGCATCCACTACGTGCTGCTGGCTAATAATTTCGTGACCGAACACTGCCGTGAGCCTTACGACCAGGTGCGCTTCGACGATTTCACCGGCGCAGTCGAGGCCACGCGCTATCTGCTCCAGCTGGGCCATAAGCACATCTGGTTCATCGGCGATGTCTCCGTGCCCTGGTACCGCAACCGCTTCGAGGGCTACGCCCGGACCATGAAGGAAGCTGGCCTCGAGGCGAAGGCGCAGACCGCCAGCCTCTCCGACGACCGCTTTCTCAATGGCTTTCATAGCGCCCGCATGATGCTGGAGCAGAAGGCGCCGCTCACCGCCATACTTGCCGGCAACGACGACGTCGCCTATGGCGCCTGGGAAGCGCTGCGCATGCAGGGACTGGAAGTGCCGCGCGACATCAGCCTGGTCGGATTCGATGATCTCTATGGACAGTCCCGCATGCCGGCGCTCACCAGCGTGCGCGTCGATGCGGAAGAAGTCGGCCGGCAACTCGCCAGGATGGCCATCAGCAAAATCAAAATGCAGGGCCAGCGCTTTCCAGAAGTGCTGCTGCCGGCCCTGCTGGTCAAGCGCGAGACCTGCCGCCCGTTGCTCTCCCCTAATGGCGAAGCCAGTAATTCCTGAGTCTTATTTCCAATCCAGAAAGAGGGCCCTGTGATTTGCAGACAACTCAATGAGGGGGAAGAGTTCTGGTGTGCCGGAAGCCTGTACACCATGCTCATTCCGCGCGATGACACCAGGTGTTTCGAAGCAGTCATGGAGTCCATCGCGCCGGGCCGCGCCACGCCGACCAATGCCCATGCCACCTTTGTGCAGATGTACTTCATGGTGTCCGGCAAGGCCCGCGTGCATATTGGCGGCGAAACCAAAGAGACCTCCGGTCCTGCGGTGGCCTTCATTCCCCTGAACACGCAGCACCATGTGGAGAACATCGGCGACGTGCCCTTGCAATACATCTATGTGAGCATCTGGCCGGGAGAAATCCCCGTAGAAGACGGACGGCAGTGGCGCGAAGCCCGCGATGCCATGGTGCGTTATTACGAGTCCCGCGGCTTTCCCGCGGAAGGGAAAAAATAACTAACATGAAGATTGATGACATAAAGACGGAATGGCTGCGTGTGCCTTTTAATCCGCCCATCGCGGACTCCACGCACGAACTGTGCTTTCTTGACCTGATCCTGGTGGAAGTCCACGCCGGCGGGCTCTCCGGCCTCAGCTACATGCTCTCCTTCGACTATGCCCCGCAGCTTCTGCGCGGGATTATTGACCACGAGCTTAAGCGCTATGTCGTTGGTTGCGACGCTGACCAGATTCGCGCCATCTACGAGCAAAACCTCAAGACCACGGAATATATCGGCCGGGAAGGCGTGGCCATGTGGGGCACCGCCGCCATCGACGTGGCCCTTTGGGACCTTCTGGGCAAACGGCTGGGGGTTCCGGCCGCCTTGTTGTTCGGCGCTAACCGGAAAGCGGTTCCCGTCTACGGCAGCGGCGGCTGGCTCTCTTATAGCGATGCGCAACTCTCCGACGAAGTTTCGCGCTATCTGGCCCGTGGATTTCAGGCGGTAAAGCTGAAAGTCGGCGGCAAGGAAGACCGCGACGTTGAGCGCATACGCGCCGTGCGCAAAATGATCGGTCCGGACCGCCAGCTGATGATCGATGCCAATCAGGGGCTCACCCTCGATGGCGCATTGCGTCTGACCCGCCGTATTGAAGAATACCGGGTGGCCTGGCTGGAAGAGCCCTTCGCCAAGGATGACCTCGAAAGCTATCTGCGGCTCTCCGCTCAAACCGAAATTCCTCTCGCGGCGGGTGAACGGGAGTTTGGCGTCGCCCCCTTCCGCCGCCTGGTTTCGGCTCGCGCGATTACAGTCGTGCAGCCCGACCTGCTACGCGTGGGCGGAGTCACCGGCTGGCGGCTGGTGGCAGGCCTGGCGGAATCGCATCTGCTGAAGCTGGCGCCGCATTTTTATCGGGAACATGATCTCCATCTTGCCGCGGCGTATCCGAACCTGATCGCCATTGAGTCCTTCGACTGGCTGGATCCTTTGCTGCAGCATCCCTTCGAGGTGAAAGACGGTCTGGCCGTGGTGCCCGATCGTCCCGGCTTTGGCGTGGCATTCCGCGAGGAGGCGATTCGTGAGTACCGCATCAAAAATTAAACCGCCCTTTTCTCTGGACGGGGAATTGGCCGTTATCACCGGCGGCGGATCCGGCCTGGGTCTGGCCATCGCGCAGTGCTTTATTGCCGCCGGCGCGCACGTGGTGCTGGTTGGACGCAATGAGGGCAAATTGCGCGCTGCCGCAAGCCAGCTGGGCAGCGCCGCTTCCTATGAGACGGCCGACGTCACGCAGCTGCATTTGTTGAAGGACCTGGTAGAACGTATTTCGGCGAAGCACGGCGCGGTCTCCATCCTGGTGAATAACGCCGGCAATCATCTGAAGAAGCCCGCGCTCGAAACTTCGGATCCCGAATTTGCCAATGTGGTGAATACCCACGTGCATGCCGCTTTTGCATTGTCCCGCCATGTGGCGGCCGGCATGGTGGAACGCCGCCACGGTTCTATACTCTTCACCGCCTCCATGGCGACCATGATGGGCATTCCGCAAGTGGTCGCCTACTCCGCGGCCAAGGCCGCCCACGGCGGCCTGGTGCGCGCCCTGGCCACCGAGTGGTCTGCTTATGGCGTGCGCGTCAATGCGGTTGCTCCCGGATGGATTGAGACCGACATGAACCGCGGCATCTTCGCCGCGGATCCTGAGCGCAAACGCAAGATTCTCAGCCGCACTCCTATGCAGAAATTTGGTTCGGCGGAAGACATTGGCTGGGCCGCCGTTTATTTATGTTCACCCGCTGCGGCTTTCGTCACCGGCGCGATCTTGCCGGTGGATGGTGGGGCCAGCATCGGATTCTAAGGGGACTTTTCATGAAACTTCTTACGCTGATTCAGAAGTGGGGAATTATCGCCTTGCTGGGTGCCGTGCCCGCGGTCGCGGCCACGATCTCTGTGCAATTGGATCCGGCGGCCACGCCTCGCGAAAAATACGGAGCGTCCCGTCTCGAGAAAGTCCTTTCCTCGTCCGGCTTTCACGCTCCGGGCGGAGCGCGCGTCCTGGCCGGGGTCTATGGCTCCAGCTTATTCGCCAAATATTCCCAATTGCCGGCGTTTGCCGCGGGAGAAAGTGAAGCCTTCCACCTCAGCCGCACCGGCAAAGACTGGCTGGTCGTGGGCAGCGATCCTTCCGGCGTGCTCTATGGCTGTATGGAGTTGGCGCGCCTGGCCCAGGATTCCAAAACCCTTCCCGCACAGCTCAACGTCTCCGACCATCCTGCTCTGCGCATCCGCGGCTCCAATCTTTTCTGGATGAAGCGCGGAGACTATAACTGGGCTGTCGTCCCCCAGGAATTCCCCTGGTTTTTTGATAAAGAATTGATGACCCGCTATCTGGATGAGCTGGCCGAGAACCGCTACAACACCATCTTCTTCTGGAACGGCCATCCCTTTCCCTACTTCCTCAAGCTGGCCAAATATCCCGAAGCGCAGATGTTGAGCGACGCCGACCTGGAGCGCAACATCGCCTACTTCAAGTGGTTCACCGAAGAGGCCGACCGGCGCGGTTTGTGGACGGTATTTCATTTCTACAATATTCACGTCTCGCCTAACTTCGCCAAGGCCCATGCCATGGAAGGGGTGAAGGAAGAAAATGGGGAGTCCACCCCGCTGCTTGCCGCCTATATGCGCTATTGCATCAGCGAGTTCGTGAACTCCTATCCCAGCGTAGGCCTGATGCTCACCGCGGGTGAGGCCCTGCACATTAAGTCCGAAGAATTTGTTCGCGACACCATCATCGCCGGCATCAAGGACACCGGAAAACATCCGCCCCTGATCGTGCGGCAGTGGGCCATTGATCCCTATCGTTATCGCGATGTGATCAAGGGAAACTACGACAATCTCTATACCATGATGAAGCACAACACGGAGATGGTCGTCAGCCCCGAGCCCGATCCCCGCAACAAGCTGTGGATCTCCTTCGGGCAGAGCCACATTATCAACATGCACGAACTCGGCGACCTGAAGCCCTTCCGCTGGGGGTCGCCGGTCTGGATCCAGCAGATGGTGGGCAACTGGGAGGCGATCGGCGCCAAAGGTTTCCATCTCTATCCCATGACTTCCTGGATGTGGCCGGAGGCGCTCGATCAGGCCAATCCGCCGCTCTCCGTGGTGGATCGCGACCGCATCTGGATTGAGGCCTTCGGCCGCTATGGCTGGCAGCCCAATCGTCCCGCCGCCGCCGAACAGGCGTACTGGAACAAGGCGCTCAGCGAAAAATTCGGTAGCACCGCCGCGGGAAAGGCCATCTACGACTACTACGTCAAGACTGGCCCCATTCTTCCCGGAATGCAGAATGTCGTGAACGTCTTCAATATGAACTACCATCCCACCGCGGTCAGCCAGGAAGCCACGCTCAACGGCATTCTGCATTCCACGCGCTGGGAGTTCGTGGGTGATTACCTGGCGCGCCCGCTCGATGAGTACACCCTGCGGCACTATGAGCAGCGCTTCGGCAAGCTCTCGCCCTCAGCCCGTCAGCGGCCACCGCTTTCCGTAAAGGAATATCTGCAGCCGCATCCCGAGGCGGTCGATCCGCTCAAGCTGGCCGACTTGTTCATCACCTTCGCCGAGGAGTCGTTGGCCGGGCTCGAGTCCGCCCAACCCCAGGCCGCTAAAGAAAAGGAAGAGTATGCCCGCTTCCTGAATGACAACCGCTGCCTGCTGCACTTCGCCCGCTTTTACCGCGCCAAGCTTGAGGCCGCGATTGAGAAAGGGAAGTACGACGCCACCGGCGACACCACGCATTACGATGTCATGCTGGCAAAGACCGATGCCAGCGTGGAGGAGTACCGGGCCCTGACCAGGCTGGCGCAATCCTCCTATCGCCAGGCCACCGATCTTGGCGACTACTACCGTTGGGACACCACGCTCAACAGCTTTGAACAGGAAGCTGCTTTCTATCATGAGCAGAAGGACCTCGCCGCGCAGGGAGGCGAGATTGTCTACCTGGGACTCGACGGCCCCATGAGCAATGCCAACAATGCCTTTCACTGGCTCATCGAAAGCCACCGTCAACGCAATCATTGGAAGGCGCAGAGCTACCACTTTGGCCCCAACCCCTTCCAGCGCGCCAAACTCGCCGTGGTCTACGGCACCGACTCTCCCGAATATCAGCAGCATGCGGCCGAGTTGCGCGAGTGGGTGAAGAACGGCGGCAAGGTCGTCATCTGGGACGATAAATCCCGCGCCGCCGGGGACCCACTGCTCGAAGGAATTCAATTTGAGGGTGATTCCTCGCATCGCCTGCCCTATAACCTTGGCTTCGATGCCGGGGATAACACGCTGCTGCGCGGTCTGGCCGGGGTGAAATATGATCTGGGCTCGGAATGTTTCATTACCACCAGCATCCGCAATACCTCACCGGAGTGGCAGGAACTCGCCTACAGCGTCCTCGAAAGCCTTACTTCGCGCCAGTTTTATGTGGGCTATCCCACGCTGGGCCCGCGCTGGACCTCGATCATGGATCCGGCTCGCGTTCCCATGGTAGTTAAACGCAACTTCGGAGCCGGGCAAGTTGTGCTCGCCCAGCTCGGTTACTGCAACATTCGTCCCAAGCTGAATGTTCCCGCCGGCCAGCTCGACCAGGCCCCGGAGTATTTCCGCCAGTTCACCGAAAATCTGATCACTTGGAGCAGTGAAAAGTAATCTGGATTTGTCCGTAAGCTGATTGGGCACAGCACAGGCTGTGCCCTTTTTCATTTGATCACGCCTTGACAAGCCCGTCCCGCCGTCCATAATGGAGGACTGATTGTGAATCGGATTGCATTCCGAATTATTCAATAAGGTGGCCGCCCAGGATGAACTGGCTTTCGACGTGCCCGCTTTCCCTCCTTTCTGTCCTGCTGGCCGCCAGCCTGGCTTGGGCCGGCGCTCCTCAGCTCAAAAACTCCGGATTCGAAGATGCGCAACCGGCCGCCGCTTGGGTGGGGTCTGCTGCGCAGCAAGCTCCGGACCTGCTTGCAGATAAGGCGATCCACAAAGAGGGAAGCCAGTCCCTGTTGGTGGCGAGCCCGGTTCCAATTCGTTTCAGCCTGCGCCAGGAAATTGTCTTACCGCCCGGTGGTTTGTGGCGTGTTTCCGTGTGGGTGAAGGACGAAACCTCCGCCAGGGCCATTGCCCACCTGCAAATTGAAACTCCGGCCGGCGACCAGGGATGGGCCGAGGCTGCCGATAGCCGCGATTGGCGGCAGGAGGAGGTGCTGTTTCGCGTCCCTTCTCCCGGGCGTGTGACCATCCGCCTGCGTCCTTTTGACCAGAGCGCGGGCAAAGTCTGGTTGGATGATGTGCGTCTCGAATCTGTCCCCGAGCCTGGGCCGAAAGTGGAGTCTGTCATCCTCTCCAGCGCCCGGCTCAGTCAAACGCCTATCGACATCAAGCAGGGTGGGCAGTTCATCGAGCCCCTGATCCACCTCACTCCCTCTATGATCGCGCAACAGGTCGAGTCCACCAGCTTCGAAGAAGAGCCCGAGTGGAAAGCGCGCTATAAAAGGGAGATCGACAAGCCTTTTCGCCCCTGGTATCCCGATGGCTCGGTGCATGTCGCCCAATACTCCCTCGACAGTGAGAATCCCTATAACGGCAAGCGCTCGCAGCGTATCGATCTTCCTCTGGCCAACACCTGGGCGGGAATTTCCCAGGACGGCTTTTATCTCCAACAGGGGCACTCCTACCGGCTCAAGCTGCACTTGCGCAGCGAGGGTTCGGTCCGCGTGCGCGCCTCCTTACACGGAGAAGGCGGCCTGCTCGCTGCGCCGGTATCGTTGGGGAAGGGCCCGCGCGACTGGCAAGGGGCGCAGGCCACCTTCCTGGCCAACAGGTCCGTGGGCAATGCGACCCTTACCATTGAGATGGAGGGGCCGGGTACGTTGTGGCTGGACCGCATCTACTTGATCGATTCTGCGGCGGTGCTCGGCCTGTGGCGGCCTGACGTAGTGCAAGCCCTTCAGGCGGTTCATCCCGGCGTCATCCGCTTTGGCGGCAGCACCCTGGAAGTGTTCGAGTGGGACAAGAGCCTGGGGGACTGGGATGCGCGCGTGCCCTATGTCACAGACCCATGGGGCGGCTCCGATCCGAATTTTGTCGGGGTCGAGGAATTTGTGCAGCTCTCCCGCTACGTGGGAGCCGAGCCGCTGATTTGTGTTCGCTGGACAGGAAAGACCCCGCAGGATGCTGCCGCGGAGGTCGAGTACTTCAACGGCGCGCCCGACAGTAAATGGGGCAAAGTGCGCGCGCAGAACGGCCATCCCGAGCCTTACCAGGTGAAGTATTGGCAAATCGGCAATGAAATTGGCGGCGGCGTTTATGACGCCTCCGTCAAAGCATTTGCCGAAGCCATGAAGGCCGTAGACCCGTCGATTAAAATCCTGTCGTCGTTTCCGTCCGCGGAAATTCTTCAGTCCGGCGGAGGATACCTCGACTATCTCTGCCCGCATCACTATTCCGTGGCCGACCTGGTGGGCACCGAGGGCGATTTGCAGTTCCTGAGAGAGGAAATCCGCCGTCACGGTGGCGGCAAAAATGTGCGTGTCGCTGTAACCGAGTGGAACACTACGGCGGGCGAAATGGGCCTTACCCGCGGCATGCTGCAGACCCTGGGCAATGCGCTGAGTTGCTCGCGCTACCAGAATCTGTTGCACCGCTACAGCGATCTGGTGGAGATCGCCATTCGCTCCAATCTCTCCGACAGCTTTGGTTCGGGCATGATTCAGCCCGGTCCGGGCTGGCTTTACCTGGCGCCTACGTATGATTCCCAGGTTCTCTATCAGAGGGCCGCGGGTTCGTATCCCTTGCAGATGGTCCGCGACAGCACGCTGCCGCGCCACCTGCAGGACCCCGATCTCAGTGCCACTCTCAGTCCCGACGGCAAGACCTTGCGCCTCTATGCGGTCAATTCCACCGCCCAGGAAGAGACCCTCCGCTTCGAACTGAAGGAGCTGGGAGAAGTCCGCTCCGGCACGGTGTTCACGCTGCACGATACGGCCGTGCAGCCGGACTCGGAAGCGATGAACAGCCACGATGCGCAGCATCGGGTCAGGGTGGAGCAGCGCCCGTTCTCCGCGCGCGGAGCACAATTGCAAAACAGCTTTCCGCCCTACAGCGTCACCTTGCTGGAATTGCAAATTGCTCCAGCCGGGCCGCATTGATGTTGCCTTGCCTTGCGCGGAGGTGACAAGAAGAAGGGGCGCGAGTTTCCTCGCACCCCTGTTCCGCTCAACCCAGAGCTCATTGGCAATGGATGGCTAGCTGCTGCACTCCTTGCACAGCGCAATCACCTCATCCACCAGCCCGTCCATCTGCTCCTGATAGATCGCATCCAGCGTGACGCTGGGCTGCCGCATGCGCGAATTGGGGAAGATGCCGCGCTTGTGCATGACGCGCTTTTCAATATGTACGGCCACTTCCAGGTGCTGCAAGGCAAAAGCCAGATAAGGGATCAGGCGATGGAAAAGCGCCTTGGCCTCGGCCTTCTTGCCCTGCCCATAGAGTTTGTACACTTTGGAATAGACCTCAATGCAGGCCGCGCCCGACATGCAGGCGGAAGCCCCGTGCGCCATGCCGTCCATCAGCGCGATTCCGCCCAGGCCGTAAATCACCTGCACCTGCCCTTTGGTCTGCTCCACAATGTCGTGGCACTTCTTGCCCGGCAGCGTGACCTCCAGCTTGGCAAACAGGAAGTTGGGGTGCTTCTTGGCCAGTTCCACGAACACCGGCGCGGGCAGGCCCGCTCCGGTAAAGTCCGCGTCCTGCAGCATGACCGGAATATTCACCGCATCGCACAGCCGGCTGTAGTACTGAATGATTTCCGGCGCGGGCAGTGGTGCGGTGCGCGGCGCCGTCACCATCAGGCAGTCGGCTCCGGCCTTTTCCGCATAGCGGGAAAACTCAATCGTGCTCAACGTCGACCCGGAACTGGTGGCGGCGATCACCGGCACCCGCTTCTTGGTGTGGTCTACCAGGACATCGACAAAGTGATAGCGTTCGGCATCGGAAAGCTTGTAGAACTCGGCGCCGAAGCCGGGGCCGCACACCGCCGCTGCGCCGCCCTGGATGGCGAAATCAATCTGCTTGCGCATCACCTCGTCATCAATCGATTCATCTTCGCGGAAGCATGTCGCCATCACCGGGGTAACGCCATTCAGTCGTAACATGAGGTCCTTTTTGTATGTGTCTCGAGCCGCGCTCGGAAATGCCCGAAGATTCGGGGCCGGGAAATCGTGCCCGGGCCGGTCGAAATAGGCCCGGGCGTCATTCTACTAGAGCAGCTCCTGCTCTGCAATAAATTCGGAATACATTCCGATGCTATTGCTTGCCCGCCAGTAGACGCAGATGGACGGTGGCCTGGAGGTGGTCGCCGGACTGCAATAACTTGCCGTCCCCATAGTTGGAGATCCATTCGCCGGCTTCCGAACTGGTGCCCCCAAACCACTCATTCACGAAGATGGCGATGCACTGGTCTTCCACCGCGGCCCGCAGATGCTGCGTGCCATCGGAGAGGATCTTCCATCCCAGTCCTGAGTCGTCCTTCGCCTCAGCTTCCAAAAAGTTGCGCTTGCTGCTGCGGTACATGTTGCTGCCCAGCGGGGTATCGTCTTCGCTGTAAGGCCAGTCAGGAATCACAAACGACGGCCGCCCGGAATGCGCCTTCACCTGGCCCGAGAGCGCGCCAATGTGGTCCGCGGGATACCACGTCCATTCTCCTTTTCGCTTCCACGACAGGGTGTCCAGCGATAGCGGCAGTTCCAGGCGGAAACCGATCTCGGTGGCCCGCACATCCGGCCCGGAGTAGGTGAAGCTGTAGGAGACGGTGATTTCGCCGCTGGGCGTGATGGTCGTCGTATAAGTGCCGACCAGGTCGGGATAGTGGCCCTGCGCCGTAATCACATAGCCGCCGTCGCGCTCAGCAATGTCCACCGGCCGGTCCAGCGTCCAGGTGCGGTAGTTGGGAAAGGGGGCCGGCATCTCGCGCGTAGGTGTGATATGGATTTGCGGCTGGTCGTAGAGCACGGCGCCCTTGGTGGAAACGTACTGCAGCAGTCCTCGCCGTCCTGAAATGCCCACCGCGAATCCATCGCCTTCCAGGCGTGGCGTCACCCCGGAAAGGATTGCCTGATCATAACGGCGTAAGGGAGAAGCCTGCGGCAGGGAATCGGCCTTGGCGGGCGCTTCGCCCACCGGGACCACCACGGTGTCCACCATATGGCTGCCTTTCTGGAAGCGCAGCTCCAGTGGACTGCCCGGCGAAATGCCCGCCGCTACGGGGATTTCCAACATTCCGGAAGTTTGCGGAGCGATGTCGGCGCGTGCCGTTCCTGTCTGTGTGCCAATCTTCCACTCCACGGCCAGCTCCGAAAGATTGGTGAAGAAATACTTGTTCTCCACCGGAATGCGTAGCGACCCAGAAGCCGGCGCCGGCAAGGGCGACACATCGACCTTGATCGGTGAATAGAGTTTCTGAATGTGCCAGAACTCCGGCTTGCGCCGCCGCCAGCCATCGATCACCCCCCAGGGCGCGTCGCCGGTCAGGCCGCGTCCTTTCTGATAGTAGGAGCGCGCCAGGCCGTTGCCCTCCACATAGTGCCGCCCATACTCTGAGCCGCGGTTGGGGATCAGGAATAGTTCGTCCGACCAGGCCCAGATAAAGCTGCCCTGCACAGTCTTACTCTTCCAGAACTCGTCGAGCACCGCCACCAGCGGCGCTCCGTAGTAATCGCGATAACCCGGATCGCGCCACAGGGCCGCGCCATCGCCGAAAATTCCCTGGAACGGCGCCAGACTTTCATCCCACAGCACTGGCTTGGGATTATTTTCCAGCTCGCGAATCTGCCCCACCGTGATGGGATTGTGCCGGATCGTCATGTCGAAGTGGTCGGTGCGCGACCAGCTTCCCATCACAGGCCGACTGGGATCGTGGTTGCGAATTTCTTCCGCCCCCAACTCCAGCACCGGGCCCCAGTCGCTCTCATTGCCCGCCGACCAATACGCGACCGAAGGATGGCTCATGTCGCGCTCCACCAGCTCTGCCGTCAATTGGCGAGTCAGTGCGCCCCAGCGCAGGTCCTGCGCTTCATCCACCCAGCAGAAAGGGGCTTCATCTTCCACGTAGAGGCCCAGTTCGTCGGCGAACCGCAGCAGCTCGGGAAGCGGCGGATAGTGCGAAGTGCGCACCGCATCCAGGTTCGCCTCCTTCATCAGCTCCAGATCCTGCCGCTCCAGCTCCGGCGTGACCGCGCGGCCCATCAGCGGATGCGAATCGTGGTGCGCGGTCCCTTTGAACTTTACCGGCACCCCATTGATCAGGATCGCGGTCTTCTCCACCCGCGTTTGCCGGAAGCCGATCTGCCGTGTCACCCGTTGGATTTCGTTTCCCCCACGCGCGATCACCGCTTCCAGGGTGTAAAGGTTGGGATGTTCGGCAGTCCACTTTTGGGGCGCCGTCACCGGTATGCGTACCTTTTGTTCCGCCTTGGACCAAGCCGCCAAGTCAAGGGCAATGGGCTCGCTGCTGGCCACCGCATTTTGGTTTTGCAGGAGCCGCAGCCGCAAGGTCGCGCCCGAGAGCGCGCCGGACGATTCATTCGCCACGGAAAATTCCGTGATCAGAGTTGCGTCCTGAAAGGACGCATCAAACTCGCTGTGGGCCTGCAGCCGCGAGATATGCGCTGCCGGTAGCGAGAACACCCGCGCCGCGCGCATGATGCCGGCCAGGGGAAAGTCGGCGTATGCGCTCATGTGGTCCAGGTTCGAAGCCGGCGTCTTTTCCGTGACCAGCACTGCCAGCACATTGTCGCCGCTCTTGGCCGCGTCGGTTACGTCCAGCTGAAACGGTGTGGCCCCGCCCAGATGCGAACCCACGCGGCGTCCGTTCCACCACACCTCTGCCCCGCTGTATACGCCGTCGAAGGCAATACGGATCCTGCGCCCCTGCCATTCCGCGGGAATGCTTACGTGGCGCCGGTATCCGCCGCGGCCCTCGCGGCTCTCAAATCCCTGCATCACCCAATGCGAGGGAACATCGATGTCCGACCATGCCCTATCGTCGAATGCCACCGTTTCGAATCCCGCCGCAGGATCGGCCTGGAACCGCCACTTGCCGTTGAGCTGGATGGCTGCCCCCTCTGCCGATTGCGGAACGAGTCCCTGATGAATGTCTCCCGCATCGACCGTCTTGCGCACCGCTTGGCCAGATACATTCGCGGTGAACTCTACCGGGCCGGACAGTCCCACAGGCATGGCGAGTGTAAAGGTCCCCTGCTTTCCCGTCGCTGCCGAAGCTTTCCAGGGTTTGCCCGCGGCCCGTCCCGCTACTTGCACCGTGGTTTCAAGGCCCGCCGCTCCCGATCCTTGGGTAAGAATGCCGATGATGTTTCCCCGCGCATCGCCGCGCACATCGAGCCAGGCCGGCAGCGGGGCCGAAAAAACTTCAATCTCCCGGAAATAAGCGTGTGCGTCGAGTCCGGAGAAGCGCAGCTTTTTTGTGGTGCATTCCGCAAAGCTCGCATCAATGACCAGCGGAAGGCTGGTCCTGCCATCGCCGATTCTGGCGACCGGCTTCCACACCCCGTTGTCCAGGCTCTCGACAGTAATTTGGGTCAGGTCCGCCGCGCCCGTCTCGCCCCCAATGCGCCGGATTACCACCTGCCGGGCCCGCACCGCTTCCTTCCATGAAAGTTCAATCCAGGAAGGCAGGCTCTTGGAGCCGCTGATCATCCAATAAGTGGCAGGGGAACCATCCACCGCAGCCTGGGGCGGGTGGTTCGCCGGCCCCTCTGAGGCGCGCACCGTTTCCACGCTAGGAGCAATGTTTTCAGGAGTTTGAGCTTGTACCAGAGAGAGGAGCAGGAAAATCGCGGGAACTATCCATCGCTTTATCATGGCGGCACACACTCTAAGGGCTTGCCTCCTTGCCTGTCAATAGTCGGAACGTATTCCGAAAAATAAGAAAAAGGTTGGGACACGGCCTGGCGTTTCCCCTGCAAGTCGGCATTTTGTTTGGGGTACAATCTTTCCAGGAATTGCATTTCCTGATTGAGGGAGCCACTTACGCCAAAGCAACGGTTTCATAAGGCGGCCCGTTCCGTGCCGCGCCGCCCCCATCGGGCGCCGACGGACAAGAACTTTATTGGGCTGACCGAGCGGGTGTTTACTGTGCTGGAAGTGTTTGGCCGTCATGCCAACCGTTCCATGGCCTTGGCCGAGATCGCCCAGATGGTGGCGCTCACCCAGCCCAACCTCGAGCGAATTCTGTATTCGCTGAAGAAAATTGGCTACCTGGTCGAGACCGAGAACGAAAAATATCAGCTGGCGCAAAGATTTTTCGACCTTAGCGCGAATACCGTTCCCTATCAGTATCTGTCCACCCTGGTCCGCCCCATGTTCAGCCGGCTGCTGGCGGAGTTTGGCGAATCGGTGCACATTTCCATTTTGGAGAATGGACTGTTGCTGTGCACGGCGGCTGCAGAAAGCCAGCACGCGCACCGCTGTGCCGCGGAAGTCGGCCAGTGCGAATACACCCACAGCACGGCCACGGGGAAGTGCATCCTCGCCTATCGCAGCCCGGAAGAAGTGGATGCCGTGATTGAACAGCGCGGCCTGCCTCGCCTGACCTCAGCCACAATTGTGGACAAACAGGAATTGCTCAAGCATCTCGAAGTGGTCCGGGCCCAGGGGTATGCCGTGAATAACGGCGAGAGCACCGAAGGCGTAAGCTGTGTGGCGGCCCCTATCTTTAACAGCGAAGGCAAAGCCATCGCCGGGCTTAGCGTCTCGGGCCCATCGTTCCGCATGCAGGCCCTGGAAAATCTCCCCCGCGGTGTGATGCGCGAGACCCAACGTCTCTCGTTGTTGCTCGGCTATCGTGCCGTGACCATGAGCGATGCCATGGTCATGTCGTAACCCGGCCTTCCTACCGGAAGATAATATTCAAGGCCAGAAAGAGTATGCCCACGATGATCGCCAGCACCACCGGCGGAGAAAAACGGCCTGCCTGCACCGCTTCTTCCGGAGCGGGTAATGCATAATCCATCACCAGTCCTTTGAGCTCTTCCGCGGTTTTGGGCTTGGTAAAAAAGCTGACGGTCAGGCTGGTGATCAGTCCTGCTATGCTCCCCCAGATGGCCAGGTAGAGCGTGGCTGCCATGGGCGTGGGATAGTGGATTACCCCGGCGCGCCACAATCCATACTGTGAAAAGCAGCCGAAAATCCCCGCCAGCATGCCGCAGAATCCTGCTGTAGCGGTAATCCTTTTGGAAAACATTCCCAGAAAAAAGACCACAAAAAATGGAGAGATGAAAATGGTCCCGATCAACTGCATGTAGTCCATCAGATTGTCGAAAGAGAGCACCAGATACGCCGCGGCAATACTCAAGCCGGTGCCCACCACCGTCGCCATGCGGCCCACATTCAGATAGTGATGGTCGGGCCGGTCCTTGACCAGGTAGGTCTGGTAAATGTCATACGTCCACACCGTGTTGAAGGCAGTCACGTTGCCCGCCATGCCCGACATGAAGCTGGCCAATAAGGCGGTGAATCCCAGTCCCAGCATGCCGCTGGGATAATAACGCTCCATCAGTAAAGGCAGCGCCATGTTGTAATTTCCGTTCATTTCCCCTGACAGCGTGGCCGCAGCAATCATGCCCGGCAGCACCACCAGGGCGGGGAACAGCATCTTGGGGAATGCGGCAATCATGGGAGTGCAGCGAGCTGCCGTCAGATTTTTCGCTGCCAGAGCGCGTTGTACCAGGAGGAAGTCCGTACACCAGTACGACGGCCCGTTGATAAACATGAGGGCAACGACCGCGACATACCATTTGACCCCCAGTGGGTTGTCGGCGCCCGCTCCCAGTCCCGTCCAGGTATGGGCAAAGGATTCCGGCAATTTTGCCGTCAGACCGTGCCATCCTCCCACGTGAGTAAGTCCCGCAATCACCAGGGGGGCAAAGCCGGCAATGATCAGACAGAACTGCAATACTTCGTTATAAATGGACGACTTCAGTCCACCCAGGTAGGTGTACGCCACGACGACTCCCGCGCAAACGACTACGCTGAAGGTGAAGGGCCAGCCCAGCAGTTGCTGGCAGAACAGCGCCAGGGCGTACATGTTGATGCCGGACATCAATATCGTGACCACCAGAAAACTCAGAGAATTCAGCATATGGCTGCGGTGGTCGTAACGCAGCTTGAGGTATTCTGGAACGCTCCGAATGTGGTTGGAGTAATAAAAGCGGACCATAAACAGCCCGAGAAACAGCATGGGCGGAATGGCTCCGATCCAATACCAGTGGTTGGTCATCATGCCGTATTTCGCCGACATGGCCACCATGCCCACCACTTCGAGCGACCCCATATTGGCCGCCATGAACGCCAGCCCCGTGATCCAGGCGGGAAGGGAGTGCGAGGCCGTGAGGAAATCATCGGAGGTCTTCATGCGGTCTTTCAACCAGAACCCGATGCCCAGCACGAACACCAGATAGCCCGCCAGCACTGCGAAATCAATGAACTGTAATTTCATCCCTGAGCCTCGACCCTGTTCGCTATTTTTGTTGCGTGACTTGCCCCGGCCTGCAATAATCCGCTCCGAAACGGGGGAGCCATGGAAACGATGAATTTTTGTAAACCGATTGGGAGCATGTTTGTCCTGCTGGGGGCAATGTTGGGAATATACGGCGCTTTGGTCCCGGCCTCGCCCGCGCTATACATTTTCCCCCACGTCAATTTGGTCTGGGGATGCGTCCTGTTTGTGTTTGGTCTCGCCATGCTGGCGCTCTCCCGCTTCAACTGAAACTTTCCTACCCGCTTGCCTCGCAGGTGGGCGCGGCAAATTGGCGACGATAGCACCGCCCTCCCTTAGTGTCAAATTGTTTCGGAATTAATTCCGAAATTACTGGAGGGGGGAAGAGGCGGTTGCCGGGGGGGTGGCCGCGCCGCTTGTCTCCAGCGCGCGAATGAGCTCGGCTTCCCGTCGGGCCAGCTCTTTTTCTCCCAAGCGCGAGTAGACGGTCGCCAGCGCCACATGGGCCGGGGGTTCTTTGGGTTTGACCTTCACGATGTGTTCCAGCAGCGGCCTGGCCTCAGCATACTTGCCCAGCTTCATCAGCAGAGTCGCAGTCTTGAATTCAAAACCCAGATCGCCGGGCTTGAGCCGCAATGAGCGACGACAGGCTTGCAAGGCCTCGGGATAATGTTCCTCGCCCCGGCTCTGCAAGGTCTGGCAAAGACCCATCCAATAGGTGGGGCGAGTGGGAAATTGTTGGGTCAGGGAACGGAAGCTGGCCGTGGCTCCGGCCAGATCTCCCATGGAAGCGCGGCAGCCGGCCAGGAGAAATTGCGCCTGGTCCAGTTTGGGATTCATGCGCACCGTGATTTCCAACTCTCCCAGCGCTTCCCGGATCTGCTTTTGTCCATAAAAGGCCAGGCCCCGGTAATAATGGAACTCGGCATATTTACGGAATTTCAACTCCACGGCTTGCAAAAAGTCGAGCGCCACCGAGTAATGTCCCCACCCGATGAGCGCCTCCGCCACACCCATGTTGTAGGGCCAGGAGTCCGGTTCGAGTTGGGCCGCCTGCCCATACTCTTCCACCGCTTCCTGGAACTGGTCGCGCTGCAGCAGGACTTTGCCTAGTTCGCCATGCAGTCGAGCCGAGACGGGGAAAGCCGCGCACCCTTCCCGCAATAATGTTTCGGCCGCCGAAAGTCTGTTCCGCTTGACTAGGCCGGCTGCTTCCGTCAGAAACTGCGTTTCGCTTTTGCTTGTGGCCGAGAAGGACGAAGGTGCGCCCCAGCCAAGTAAACACAAGGACGCAATTAGGATGAGCCGGCGCAAAGTTATTCCCGGGGAGCGTCGAGGGAGGAGAGCAGGGCCGATAATTTAGCGGTGGTCTGCCGGACGTGATGTTTCAGGTTTTCCATCACAGGCTGCACCCGCCCCGATGGTCCGGAAAGACTGAGTGCTGCAAGAATGCGTCCAGTGCGATCCAGGATGGGTGCGCTGATGCAGGTCACCCCTTCCACATTTTCCCCATCGCTCACTGCCCAGCCCTGGTTGCGGATACGCTCGAATTCAAGTTCCAGTTGCGCCGGATCGATGAAAGTCCGTCGCGTCACCTGTGGCAGCCCGCGCACCGCTAGAATTGCGTCCCGTTCCTCCTTGGGCAGGTTGGCCAGAATGCACTTGCCCATGGCGGTGCTGTGCGCGTTGTATAAATCACCCACTTCGCCTGCGCAACGATAGGAATGGCGGCTTTGGGCCACCGCCACCAGCAGCACCAGCCCTTTTTCCAGAATCCCTATGTGGACCGATTCTCCACTTTCGGCGACCAGCTGGCTGAGATGGGGCGCTGCAATCGAGGTCAGATAGTGATAGGGAAGGGAACTTCCCGAAAGCGCATAGAACCGCTCCGAGAGAGAATAATTTCCGTTGGCATCCTGATGGATATACCCGAGATGCTTGATGGAATAGAGCAGGCGGTGGACGGTTGTCTTGGCCAGGCCGACCGATTGCGTAATCTGGTCGAGGGTGAGAGGCGCTTTGGGATGTTCGTCGAAACTTTTCAGCACAGCAAACAGCTTGTCCGTCAGCGGAATAAATTTCTTGTCTTTCGCTGTTCGCTGCATGGAGTTTCGTCGCAGCTGCATCACTTCCGGCACAATCCCACTCCTTGGCTTTGCAGCTTACCGGAAATCCCTTCCTGCATCAATAGCGGAATGGTTCCCGCGATTCCATAGCGAAAGCGCTGGGCCGGTAACTTTTTGCTATACCAGCCACTGAATAGCAAGGGGCGGGAATGCAGAAATCCTGGGCAATTCCGCCTCGACCGGTAGCCAACAGTTAAAATCGGTATATATTCCGAAAATGATTGACGAGCCTCTCCGGCTTGACCTATAGTTCTGTACCGGATGGGCTGTCCGGCATATCCTTTGCGGCCGGGTCGAAGTTCTGCCTGCTTCCTCTTTGAGCATGATCTCTTTCTTACGGCGCATAGCGGCACGGCCTGGGGCCGGCTGGTTTCTGGTCCATTTGCCGATTCGATATAGTGAAACCGCGCCGTCCTCGCGTACTTCCAACGTCTGGCCGAACTTTCCTGGAGTGAGTGGAGCTCTAAATTCATGAAAATCGTTGATATCGAAACCTACCTGGTGGGAAACCCCTGGAAAAACTGGATGTTTGTCAGGGTAAAGACGGATGAAGGCATCTACGGCATCGGCGAGGGTTCGCTGGGGCATTTGTCCAAAACCGTGGAGACCTGCGTGCACGAGATGAAGCCCTTCATTCTGGGCTTGGATATTTTTCAGACCGAGTTGCTGGTGCAGCGCTTGTCCCGCCACGTCTACGCCGACGGCGGCCAGATTAAGATGTGTGCCATTTCCGCCCTTGAGATCGCTTGTTGGGACGCTATCGGCAAGGCCCTTAAGCAGCCCATCTACAATCTGGTGGGCGGCAAAGTGCATGACCGCATTCCCGCCTACGTCAACGGCTGGTACCGCTGCGATCGAACTCCTGAGGCCTTTGCCAAAGCTGCCAAAAAGGTGCTCTCGCTGGGCTATTTCGCCATGAAGTTCGATCCCTTCGGGGCGGCCGATGGCTTGCTCTCGCCGGCCGAAGAAGACTTGTCGATAGACTTGGTCGCGGCTGTACGCGAGACGGTTGGTCCCGATGTGCTTCTCGCAGTTGAGGCCCACTCTCGTTTCACCCCCGCCACCGCCATCCGCATCGGCAAGCGGCTCGAGCCTTACAAGCCGGCTTGGTTTGAAGAGCCCATCCCGCACAACAACATCGGCGCCATGGTCGATGTGGCCCGTCATCTGGAAGTCCCGATCGGCACCGGAGAGAGCTTCTCTTCCAAGCAGCAGCTGGCGGAACTCCTCAAACACGATGCCGTCAGCATCATCAACTTTGAGCCCCTGCACATGGGAGGTATATTGGGTTCGCGCAAAGTAGCGGACATGGTGGACGCGCACTATGGCACCATCATTCCCCACGCCGCGCAGGGCCCCATCTGCACGCTGGCTTGCCTGCATGTGGATATCGCTACGCCCAACTCCTGGCTGCAGGAAACGTTCGAGCATTTCAATGAACCCTGGGAAATGGACCTGGTGACTACCTTCCCCAAATTGGTGGATGGCTACTTTGAGCTTCCCCAGGGACCGGGATTGGGCACGGACCTCAACCTGGATGCGGTGCGCAGCCATCCCTACCATGAGAACCCGGATATTTCGCTATTCGAGGACAATTGGCAATTCCGCCGTTCCAAGCCCAAGTCCTGAATTCGATTCCTTTCAAATCCTTACGAATTAGCCATTCCATTTTGCCCCCGGTTTGCCAAATTCAAACCGGGGGCGGCTTCGCATAACCGCGGCCGGGGTACCCAAATATGGCTTTTGTCCGACCTCGCGTCTTCCTTCCGGCCTGACGCGAATTCGGAATCAATTTCGACTTATAAATCGCTGATTTAAAAGCAGGAAAGCGCAATTTGGTGCGCGGCGCTTGGGGGTGGGCGGGTAGGCCTCCTGCTTTAAGCCAAATGCTGAAATTATGGGCAAAATAGGCAAGCAGCGGCGGGACCGGCAGTTTCCCGGAGATACCTCCGCGGAGCCGGGCCGCGATTTCGGGAGAAATTCCGCTTCCCGGGTCATCTCCGGTAAATTTCGGAACGAATTCCGAAAGGATTGACAACGATAGGAAAGTCCTGCTAGGCTGCCACCATTTTGAGGGGGCTTGCGCGTTGCAGAAACGACAAGGCCTTCCTGCACGGCAGTCGTTTTGCAGTGGCCGTGGGCCGGGGGCGAGCTGCTGGTTCGGGCCCCAAAAGGGGCCGAGCAGTGTGGTTCGCTAGTCAGTAAGAGCACAGACCAGACTAAAACGAATGTTGAGCTGATCAGTCGCTGAGGGGGCAACAAGCGGTTGCAGCGTTTTGGGGAATGATGGATGAGATGCCCACAATTGCAGCTTAGGAGGGTGTTAATGAGGGTTACAAATGGCGCATGGAAGCGCAGGGCACAGTGGTCGGCCCTTCTTCTTTTTACATGTTTTGCCACCAGCAGCCTGTTTGGCCAAAGTGGTAAGGCATCAATCGTAGGCGTCGCCACAGACGGCTCCGGAGCGGTGGTCCACGGAGTCTCCATTACCGCGCGGAGTGCCGAAACCGGTTTTACCATCACGGCTACCAGCAATGAATCTGGTACTTACTCCATTCCGTTGATTGCGGTGGGCAACTACAGCGTCACGGCACAGAAAGACGGCTTTAAGACTTCCGTGCAGAGCATTCTGCTCACCGCGGACAAAATCGCTACCGTCGACTTCAAGCTCGAACTCGGCGCGGTCAGCGAAAAGGTCACGGTGGAAGCCAACTCGCAGTTGATCGAAACTGAAACCGCACAGTTGGGGCAGGTGATTCAGGAAAAGGCCATTACCGAATTGCCTCTCAACGGCCGCAACCCGGCTTCGCTGGTGCTGTTGACGCCCGGCACGGTGGATGTTTTGTCGGTACCTGGCGCGGGGGCTCACCAGTCCTACACGACGTTCCCCACGGAAACCGGCGCCTCCGCCAACGGCGGACGGCAGGGCAGCACCTACTACCTGCTCGACGGCTCCTACAATATGGATAACTACCATTTGTTGGCCGCTCCGTTCCCCAACCCCGATGCGACCCAGGAATTTCGTGTCATTGGCAACAACTTCGATCCGCGCTATGGCTTTGCGCCCGGCGCCGTGGTCAGTATCGTCACCAAGTCCGGCACCAATAACTGGCACGGCAATGCTTTTGAATTTTTGCGCAACACGGTGCTGAACTCGCGCGATTATTTCTCCGACGGCCGCGACAACCTGAATCGCAATCAGTTTGGCGGCTCCATCGGCGGGCCCATCAAGAAGGACAAACTCTTTGTCTTCGGCAACTACCAGGGAACACGGGAAAAGCGGGCCGTGGCTGGCACGCCCACTTGGGTGCCGTCAAACGCTATGCTGGCCGGAGACTTCAGCGCGTTGCTGGATCCTGAAGTCATGGGGGCAAATACTGTTCAGTTGAAAGATCCTGAAACGGGGTTGCCTTTCCTAGACAATCAAATTGATCCAACGCGTTATAGTGCTGCTGCTTTGCATATTGAAGATTCTCTGCCTAGATCGGATGATCCTCTTGGGAAGGTCTTTGTCCGTGGCTACACGGCAATCAACAATTACAACGAATTCACCATCCGCACCGATTACAACTTGAATGATCGTCACCGTATCAGTGGTCGCGCTTTTGTTAATCTCTTCGGCCAACCGGCTCAGAGCAAGAGCTTGTTGAACTCCGACCGCTCTTGGGACGCCAGTTGGCATAACTACAACGGTAGCTATACCTGGACGATCAGTCCTAATATCGTGAACAACTTGGTGGGTGCATATACCAAGATGAATTCCACCAGTGTCAGCGGTATTCGCGATAAGGATGGCAACCGTATCTGCTACTCCCAATTCATCAACGTGCAGGATCCGCCGGACTCACCTTGCACCATTGAAGCGTTGTGGACCAACAATTTTGGATTTGGCCAGAACTTCAATGGCATTCAGCGGAATACCTGGACATTTTCTGACTCCGTGAACATCTCCAAAGGCAAACATCTCATGGTGGCCGGTGTGGATGTCCTGCGCCAGTACTGGAACCTCGGCACCGACTGGTTAGCTTTACCGATCATTTGGTTTGACGGAACGTACACTGGAAACGACTTTGCCGACTTCCTGCTTGGCAAAGTGGGTGGTTACCAGCAGGGTGGCGGCGAATATCAACAGATTCACGCCACGCAGTTTGCGCCTTACTTCGCAGACCAGATCAAAGTCACCCCGAACTTGACGCTTTCCTTTGGTGTGCGTTGGGAACCGTTCCTGGCTCCTACTGTTCCCTCGGGCCGCATTGCGGTCTGGTCTCCCGGACAGCAGAGCACCCGTTATCCCAATGCTCCGGAAGGCATCGTCTATCCGGGCGACGCGGGTGTTCCTTCGGGTAGCGGCCTGCGCAGCACTTACAACTACTTCAATCCTCGCCTCGGTGTGGCTTGGCGTCCCAGCTTCCTGAAGAACACCTCCATCCGCGCAGCCTTCGGCATCTTCTCGATGCCGGTTGACTATGGATCGTGGAACCATACGGGTGATGTTGCTCCCTTCAGCCCGTCTTACTCCATTATTCACAACCAGGCTCCTTATCCTGACATCAACTTCGCAGATCCCTGGGCGAGCTTTGCCGGCACCGGAGGAGTCAGCCCGTTCCCGCCGTTTTCGTCTCCTGGATATGCTCCGGATGCCAGCGCATCCTATGTGTTTCCGGTCACCATGTCCGCCGTGTTTAGTCCGGACTACAAGATGGCGCAGAACCAAACATGGAATCTCTCCATTGATCACCAGTTTGGCCAGAACTGGATGGCGCATGCCGCTTATGTGGGAGCCCAGGCTTACCACATGCCGGTGGGCGTTGAACATAACCCCGGTATCTACGCCAATGGCGGGCTGCGGGCCTATTCCAACTTCGATTCCGTATTTCAATCGGATACGATTGGCACATCCAGCTATCACTCAGCCCAATTCACCGTGGACCGAAAATTCGCGCATGGTTTTCAGATCACGGGCAATTACACCTATTCGAAAACTCTCGATACCACATCGAGCGGCAGCTTGACATTTGGCAGCAGCGGGCTCTACAACCCGTTTGATGTCCGGGCCAATCGCGGAATTTCACAGCTCAACATTCCTCACGTGGTGGTCGTGAACTTCCTGTATCAGACGCCGGAATTGGCTGGAATGAATGGCTTCGCTCGTTCCTTCCTGGGAGGGTGGCAGCTCAGCGGTATTTGGCGGGCTCAGTCGGGCACGCCCATTACCATCTACGATTACAACAATAACTCCGGCTCCAACGTTGGACTGGATCACGCTGATTTCAAATCTGGGGAAACTGCTTGGTCGCATCGCGGTGACAAATCGCAATGGATCAACCAGTACTTCAATACCGCCGCTTTCACAGACAATGCTCCCGGTACTTTTGGGAATACTCCACGCGGCATTTTCCAGGGGCCTGGGATCAATACCTGGGACCTCGGCATGGGCAAGAACTGGAAGCTGACGGAAGCCTACAAACTCCAGTTCCGTTGGGAAATGTTCAACGCATTGAATACTCCCAGCTTCGCCAACCCGAATAACAATCTTCATAGTGGCAACTTTGGCAAGATTACTGCTATGGGCGGCGTAGCACCCCGCGTCATGCAGGCCGCTTTGAAGTTCTCGTTCTAAACCCCCATCGCTTGGGACGGACAGCTTCGGCTGTCCGTCCCGATTTTTGTTTTATCCTGGTCCTTCGTTGTGCGAGATTTCTTATGACTGACATCAATCGGCGTGAATTCATTTCCACCTTGGCCGTGGCTGTTCCTACCCTGGCCGGACGGGACAGGAACATGGCAAACAAATCGGTTCCCGGCACCATCGGCACGCAGATTTTCCCCAACGTCTACGAGATCCAGTCGGAATTTGGCAATCGCTATATCCAGCAGTACCTGTTTGTCGGCACGGAAAAAGTCGTGCTGCTCGATGCAGGGGTCGCCAAAACTCCCGACACTTCCATCCTCCCCTATCTGGAAACGCTGGGCATCTCGCCTAAGCGCATCTCTATGGTAGTGGCCATGCACTCCGATGCCGACCACCATGGCGGCTTGCCCTATATAAAGGATGCGTCCTCCTCTGCGCTCCTGGCCTGCCATCGCGGCGATCAGCACCTCATCGAAAGCCCCGAGTTCCTCTATCAGCATCGCTACAACTTTCTGGCGGCTGACCATCAGCTGGGTTTTGGGCGTGAGGGCATGGTCAACTGTCCCCGCGAATGCAAGATGGATGTGCTGCTGAAGGAAGGCGATGTCATCGAGCTTTCCCAGGATTGGAAGCTCGAAGTCTGGCATGTGCCGGGGCACTCCGACGGCCACCTCGCCATGTACGACGCCAAAAACAAAGCGGCGTTCACCAGCGACGCCGTGCAGGAGCAGGGATACCCCACCACCGATGGCAAGTGGGCCTTCGGCCCCACCTACTACACGGTCGATGCCTACCTCTCGACCATCCATTTCCTGGAAAACAAGCCCATCGAGCACATGTACTCCGGCCACTGGCCGGATGTCCATGGCGAGGAGGTCAGGCAGTTTCTGGGACGCTCGCGCAACTTTGTGGAAGCCGCCGATGATCTGATCAAGACCCACTTAAAAAGCAACACGCAGGGTGTCACCCTGAAGCAGATCATTCACGCCGTGAGCCCCAAGCTCGGCACCTGGCCCGACAATATGGCCGAGTTCCTGCAGTTTGCCATCTATGGACATATGGTCCGTCTGGAACAGCAGAAAGTGGTCCGCCTAAAGAGCGGTGTGCCGGTGGAATATATCTTGGTATAGGAATGTTTGTGTGGGCGCGGGCGTCCCGCCCGCGCGTAGCAAAGAAGACTGACGAAATCAGCAGACTTCCACCGCTAGGCGGCGGAATTAGGGCGTTGGTTTCTTCGTCTGCCCTTCGCGGATCACCAGATACCGGTTCATCGCCGGCTTCGTGATCCGGTCTACTGCATGGCTGGGCGCCGGCCACTGGACTTCGATCCAATCCACCTGGGATTTTCCCGCGCCCATCACTTCACGCGGGTCCTGGCTCGCAATGTAGCTGCCGCCCGCCCCCCGCACTTTGCGGAATACTTTCCCGCCAATACTCCAGCGCAGAATCGCCCCGCTCGCCGCCGGGTTGGCTGCTTTCGCCTTCAGCTCGATGCCCAGCCAGTTGTTGCCGGCCCCGGCAGTGTTCATCAGCAGGTGCGGCGGGCCGCCATTCTCGACAAACACGATGTCCGGATAGCCGTCATTGTTCAGATCGCCCACCGCCAGTCCACGCGCAGAATATTTCTGGCTGAATGCCGGGCCGGCCTGGGCGCTGACATTTTCCGTTTTTTGTCCTGCGATATTGCGCAGCAGGAAGATGGGCTGCCGGAACGTGATGCCGCCGTTGCGCTCGTTCACGTAGGGATCGAAGTGTCCATTGGCCAGCACCATGTCCAGCCAGCCATCGTTGTCATAGTCGAAAAGACGCATCCCCCATCCGCTCATCATCAGCGTGACCGCCCCCACGCCCGTCTTGGCCCGGATGTCGGTAAACATTTCGTTACCGTCATTGCGGTAGAGCGACGTCATTTGCGCGTCCACATTGGCCACCATCAGGTCGGGCAGGCCGTCGCGGTCGAAATCGCCGGCGTCCACGCCCATCCCGGAACGCGGCCGGCCTTCGCTGCTGTAGGCAACGCCCGCCTCAATGCCCGCTTCCTCGAATCGCTCTCCCTTGCGGTTCAGCCACAGATAATTCGGCATGGTGTCGTTGGCCACAAACAGGTCCAGATAGCCGTCGCCATTGACGTCGGTGGCCACTACACCCCAGGCTTTTCCGGGGCGCGCAGCAATGCCGGTACGCTCGCTCACGTCTTCGAACTTCCCGTTCCCCAGATTGCGAAAAAGCCGGCTGGGCGCGGCTTTCAGTACTTGCGGATCGCAGTAATAGGCATGGTCCTGTGCCATGCCGGCCTTCTTTTCACCATAAGACTCGCCCAATGAACAGACTTTGTTGTCGGAGTAATCCGCGAAGTTGGCCACAAACAGGTCCAGCTTGCCATCGTTGTCGAAGTCAAACCACAGCGCGCTGGTGCTCCACGGGGAAGCGGCAATTCCGCTGCTCGCCGTCACATCGGAAAACGTTCCGTCCTGGTTGTTGTGGTAGAGGACGCAGCGAGCTACGCCGGTAATCAAGATGTCCGGGTACCCATCGCCGTCATAGTCGCCCACCGCCGCGCCCATGCCGAACAAGTCGGCCGTGAGGCCCGCCTGCTTGGTTACATCCGTGTAGCTGCCGTCATGATTGTTGTGATAGAGCGCGTGGGCCAAGGGGGCTGGCGGTTTGTAGAAACTGCTGGTCCCCGAGTTGATGAACAAAATGTCCAGCCATCCGTCCTGGTCATAATCCAGCAGGGCCACGCCGCCGCCTCCAGTTTCCGGGAGGTAACGCTGTGCCGATTCGCCGTTCTCATGTTTCCAGTGAATGCCGCTCTCGGCGGCCGGGACTTCGCGGAAAAGGGTAGGGGGCGGGGCCGCCGCCAGTGTGGGCAGCAGCAGGCAAAGCAGATAGGTCCTGGAAAGCCGGAAACCCATACCGCCACTATTGTACGCGAGGGCTCATTAGATAAATCGGAAACAATTCCGAAAACAATTTGACGCTGTTTGCCCGGCCTGTTACTCTGGCCCGTCTGCAATGGCAGTCTCGTCCCCATCCCCGAACTATTTCTCCATGCCAGGCTCCCAGCTTCCGGTCATCGCCCAGCCGGAGGTTTGCGTAGTGGGAGGAGGCGCGGCCGGGCTTTCCGCCGCCGTGGCCGCCGCACGCTGTGGGCTGGACGTCCTGCTGATCGAGAAATACGGCTTTTGTGGCGGCGCCACCGTGGCCGGATTGAGCGGCACCATCTGCGGCCTCTACAGCAGCGGCGAACGTCCGGAGCAGATTGTTTTCGGCTTTGCCGGCGAGTTCCATGAGCGATTGAAAGCCTCCGGAGGGGTAAAAGACCCGGTGCCTTTCGGCCGCACCATGCTGGTCCCGCACGATAGCTTCGTCTGGAAGGAATTGGCCGATCACTACCTGCGCAGCGAAAAGATCAAAACTCTCTTCCACACGACCCTGATCGCGACTTATGCCGGTGGCGATCGTGTGGAGACCTTGGTCGTCCGCACGCTTGACGGCTTGCAGGCAATCCAGCCCCAGCTTGTCATCGATGCTTCCGGGGACGCCGAGGTGGTGCATGGCATCGGCGGTGAAACCACCCTGGGGAAGAATGGCGTGGTCCAGACTCCCACCATGATCTTTCGCGTGGGCGGCGTCGCCATGGATGTCTTTCTTAAGCTGGATCCCAACCAGATCGAGGCGCTGGTGCATGAGGCTAATCGCTCCGGAAAATATCATTTGCCGCGCACCCACGTATATCTCTTTCCCATGCCCAATGGCAGGGAAGTGCTGTGCAACATGACGCGCATCACCTTCCCCGACGGCTCGGTGCCGCTCGGCGTTTCCAGTGAAGATATGACTTACGCTGAGATGGAGGGGCGCCTGCAGGCACGCAGCTATGCGACCTTCCTGCGCGACAGAGTCCCCGGCTTTGCCCATTCCTACATCGTCGAAACCGGCGCCCAGGTGGGCATTCGCCAGACCCGCTCCCTGGTCGCCAAATCCCGCCTCATGAATGAGGACGTGCTGGCCGGCAAAAAAGTGAAGGGTGCGGCCACCTTTTCCGCGTGGCCCATTGAAGCCCACGGCGCGGGTGAGCTGAAAATCGTCTACCTCGAAGACGATACCTACGACATTCCATTTGAAACGCTCATTCCATTGCGGGGCACGAATGTCCTGGCCGCCGGACGCTGTCTCTCCGCCGAGCATGAAGCCTTGGCTTCCGCTCGCGTGACTGGGCAATGTTTCGGCATGGGATACGCAGCCGGTGCGGCGGCTGCCCTCATGCTCCGCGAGAATATCGTCGCGCAGAACGTGCGTGGCGAAGATGTACAGCATTGGATGAAAACACGCGGTCTGAAACTGGCAGGGGAGGCATAAGTGTTACGGAGTAATTTTGAAAAGGGAAGTACTCGCTGGGCGGTCCGGCGCGCCCAGTGGCTGGCCATGGGCATCAAGGAAGAAGACTTCGATAAGCCCAAGATCGCCGTCGTCAATTCCTCTTCCAGTCTATCGGTGTGCTATATCCATCTCGATGACGTTTCCCGCGTGGTGCAGGACGCCATTCGCCAGGCCGGCGGCCTGCCTTTTGAAATCCGCACCGCGGCTCCTTCCGACTTCATCACCTCCGCTGGACTCAAAGCGCGCTACCTCATGCCCACGCGCGACCTCGTGGTCAACGATGTGGAAGTCATGGTCGAGGGCTCTTGCCTGGACGGCATGGTGTTCCTCTCGTCCTGCGACAAGACCACGCCGGCGCACCTGATGGCGGCCGGCCGGCTCAATATTCCTTCCATCGTGGTCCCCTGCGGCTATCAACTGGGCGGGGAATGCGGCGGACGGGAAGTGGACATCGAAGAAGTTTACAAAGCTGTGGGCACCGTGGCCACCGGCCGCATGACCGTCGATGATCTGGAGTGCTGGACCAAAGTCGCGATCAAAGGGCCCGGCGTTTGCGCCGGTCTGGCCACTGCGAATTCCATGCACGTGATGGCGGAAGCGCTGGGCATGGCCCAGCCCGGCACCACGCCCATTCGCGCCGGCAGCGACAAGTTGACCGAAGTGGCCCGCCGCTCCGGCGCCATCATCATGGACCTGGTGGCCAAAGACCTCACCCCGCGAAAAATTCTCACCCCTTCGGCCATTCGCAACGCGGTCCGCGTCGCCATCGCCATCGGGACTTCGGTGAATGTGGTGCGCCATCTCTCCGCCATCGCCACCGAGGCTGAGCTCGGCCTGGATGTGGTCGCGCTCTTCGAAAGCCTCGGCAAAGGCATTCCGCAGATTACTCAGATCAAACCCAACGGCCCCGATCGCATTGAGCACCTGGAGGCGGCAGGCGGCACGCTTGCGGTGCAATCGCGTTTGCGCGATGTGCTGGAAACCGATGCCCTCACCGTCACCGGAAAATCTCTGGGCGCGGTGCTGGAGGACGCCGGCAATTCCGCTTCTTTCAAGATCGACGGAAAAATTATTCGTCCGCTCAGCCAGCCCTTCCGCAACGATCCCGGCCTGGCCATCCTGCGGGGTTCGCTCGCTCCTGACGGAGCCATCGTCAAGATGTCCGCCTTGCCTGGCGCTCTGCGCAAGTTCTCCGGTCCGGCCCGCATTTTCGAGGAAGAAGATCTCGCCATCGCCGAACTGGGGAAGGGAAACATCCGCAAGGGCGACGTCGTTGTATTGCGCATGATGGGCCCCTTCGGCGGTCCTGGCACTGTCTTTGCCTGCAGCTTCATGGCCGCCCTGGTCGGCGCTGGGCTCGGCGATGACGTGGCCGTCGTCACCGACGGAGAACTCTCCGGCCTGAATCGCGGCATCACTATCGGCCAGGTTATGCCGGAAGCCGCGCGGGGCGGCCCCCTTGCCTTAGTGCAAGAAGGTGAGACCATTCGCATTGATCTCGACGCCCGCACCATCGATCTGGATGTCCCGGACCTGGCGCAGCGCCTGCGCGACTGGAAACCGCGCGAACGCAAGCTCAAGCCCGGCTGGCTCTCCATCTATTCGGAAGTGGTGCAGCCCATTCAGAAGGGCGCGGTACTGGGCCGCCGCGATTCCTAGAAAGCATCGGAGCATGCTTATGCGCAAGTTGGCGGCGGTCCTGATTTGGATGGTGAGCTGTTGCTTGGCGTACGCGCAGAAGCTCGGCCCGCTCACGAACATCGCACGCATCAAGGACGCCGTCTCCCGGCGCGCCGCCAGCTACAGCCGCGAAGGCGCTTATATCGATGCGGTCCCGCTCAAGGCGGGGCAGACCATGACACTGATGGAGTCCGATCGCCCCGGCCTAGTCACGCACCTGTGGATGACCATTCATTCGCCCAGCCCCGACCACCTGCGCGAGCTGGTCTTGCGCATGTATTGGGACGGCGAATCCACCCCTAGCGTAGAGTCGCCGCTGGGAGATTTCTTCGGCACCGGCTTTGCGCAATATCATTCCTGGCATTCTCTTCCCCTGGCCGTGCAGGGCAAGGCGCTTACCTGCTATTTCCCCATGCCGTTTTCGAGCCACGCCAGAATTACCCTCACCAACGATGGGGAGAAAGACGTTACCTATCTCTTCTATCAGGTCGACTACGAGGAATATCCCGACGCGACCCCGGTCAAAGACCTTGGCCGTTTTCATGCCTTATGGAGGAGGGAAAATCCCACCCACGCCGTGCCCGCGGAAGTGAGCAAGCGCGTCAATATGAGCGACAAGGATAATTATCTCTTTGTCGATACCACGGGGCGCGGCCAGTTTGTCGGCGTCGTGCTCAGCGTGCAGGGCTTTTCCTCTGGTTGGTGGGGAGAAGGAGATGACATGTTCTTCGTCGATGGCGAGAAGTATCCCCCTGCGGTCCACGGCACTGGGCTGGAAGATTACTTCGGCAGCGCCTGGGGTTTCCGCGAGGAGTTCAATTACCCCTTCTCCGGCTACTCGCGCAAGGGCAATGACGACGGCACCGGTCTGCACACCATGTATCGTTTTCATTTGCAGGACCCCGTCCACTTTCAAAAGTCCCTGCGCGCCAGCATCGAGCACGGCCACGCCAACTCCCATGCCGACGATTTTTCCAGCGTCGCCTATTGGTACCAAACCGAGCCGCACCAGCCCTTTCCGCCGTTGCTTCCGCTGCAGAAACGCCTGCCCAATCGTGCCTGGAAAATCGAGGTCCTGAAAGAAGAAATGCCCGATTGACGCCCGTGAAAAGCGGGGTTTTGTGTTTCGGAATTTATTCCGAAAATATTGACAGCCTCCCCCCGGCCTGCTAGTCTGGCCGCGTTTGCTTCGGGGCCTCGACGTCCCCACACTTTCGGAGATCAAACCGGAATACTTCCACGCTGGAGAGGTGTCTCATGGCGACTGCCATCAACGAACTTCCTGTTGCGATTGGCCAGACCAAGTTGCTCATCAACAATCGCTGGGTCAATAGCCGTTCGGGAAAAACATTTTCCACCATCAATCCGGCCACGGGCGAGGAAATCTGCCAGGTCGCCGCTGCCGAAGACGAAGATGTCAACGACGCGGTCAAAGCCGCCCGCGCCGCCTTTGAAAGCAAACACAGCCCCTGGCGTAAAATGTCCGCCGCCGAGCGCGGTAAGCTTATTCATCGCCTGGCCGACCTGATTGAGAAGAACGCCGATGAATTGGCCCGCCTGGAATCGCTTGATAACGGCAAGCCCTATCACGTGGCCAAAACCGCGGATCTCCCGCTGGTGCTGGCCTCCATCCGCTACTACGCCGGATGGGCCGACAAGGTCCAGGGCAAAACCATCCCCGTGGCCAATGAGTATTTCAGCTATACCCGCCATGAGCCGGTGGGAGTCGTAGGCCAGATCATTCCCTGGAATTTCCCGCTGGTCATGCTTGCCTGGAAACTCGCGCCCGCGCTGGCCACCGGCAACACCATCGTGATGAAGCCGGCTGAACAGACGCCGCTTACCGCGCTGCGGGTCGGTGAGTTGATCCTCGAGGCCGGTTTCCCCGAAGGCGTCGTCAATCTTCTCCCCGGCTACGGTCCGACCGCCGGCGCCGCCATCGTGCGCCACATGGATGTCGATAAAGTGGCCTTCACCGGCTCCACCGAAGTCGGCCATTTGATTATGGAGGGCGCTGCCAAGAGCAACCTGAAACGCGTCACCCTGGAACTCGGCGGCAAGAGTCCCAACATCGTCTTCGCCGATGCCAATATGGACCAGGCCATCGAAGGCGCACACTTCGCCCTCTTTTTCAATCAGGGGCAGTGCTGCTGCGCCGGTTCCCGCCTTTACGTCGAAGCCAAGTGCTACGACGAATTCGTCGAAAAGAGTGTGGCCCGTGCTAAACAGCGCACCGTCGGCGATCCCTTTGATCCCAAGACGGAGCAGGGCCCGCAGGTGGACGAGACCCAGTTCGACAAAGTCATGGGCTACATCGAGGCCGGGAAAAAAGATGGCGCCGCGTTGCTGCAAGGCGGCAAGCGCGTCGGCAATAAGGGCTACTTCATCGAGCCCACGGTCTTCGCCGATGTGCGCGATGACATGAAGATCGCGGAAGAGGAGATCTTCGGCCCGGTCATGAGCATCATCAAGTTCAATGACATCGAAGAGGTCATTGAGCGCTCCAACCGCACCAGCTACGGGCTGGCCGCGGCCGTGTGGACCCGCGACATCGGCAAGGCCCATGCCATTGCCAACAACGTGCGCGCGGGTACGGTGTGGATCAACTGCTATGACGTCTTTGAGCCGGGTGCTCCCTTCGGCGGGTTTAAACAGTCCGGCATCGGGCGCGAACTCGGCGAATACGGCTTGCAGCAATATACGGAGATCAAAACCGTTACCATCAAACTTTAAAAGGGGCCTCGCGTTTTAATGACTCGTGTCGCGTCTCCATACGGCCGCCGTGTAGGAATGCTGTTGGGCATACTCACGGCGGCATTTTTGTGCTCTGCGTTTGCCCAGGAAGAGGGCCTTCTTACTCCTCCTCCACCGCCTGCGCCCCGCATCCACGGTCCATCCGTGTACGGCGTGCGTCCCGGCCGTCCTTTCCTTTACCGCATCCCCGCCACCGGAGTGCGTCCCATGCAGTTCTCCGCTCGCGGGCTGCCCAAAGGTCTGAACCTTGATTCCGCCACCGGCATCCTCACTGGCTCTTTGCCCGGCAAAGGCGAATATCTTCTACAGCTGCGCGCAAAAAATTCGCAAGGTTCGGCGGAGCGCGCGTTCCGTATTGTGGTGGGAGATACGCTCGCACTTACGCCCCCTATGGGATGGAGCAGCTGGTATTCGGCCTACGCCAATATCAGCGATGCCTGGGTACGCGCGCAGGCCGACGCCATGGTCGCCAGCGGCCTGGCCGACCACGGCTATTCCTACATTAATATCGACGACGGCTGGAACCTGAAGCCGGGTGAGGGGCAACCCGCCACCCGCGACGCTCAGGGCAACATGAAGCCCAATGACCATTTCCCCGACATGCCCGCTCTTACCGCCTATCTTCATGCCCGCGGGTTGAAGGCCGGCATCTATACTTCGCCGGGGCCGCTCACTTGCGGCGGCTACGAAGGCAGCTATCAGCACGAAGCGCAGGACGTCCGCCAATTTGCCGCCTGGGGCTTCGACTTCCTGAAGTACGATCTGTGTTCCTATTCCAAGCTCATGAAAGACTCGAATGACGTGGGGGAGCTGAAGCGCGTCTACGGTCTCATGGGCAAAGCCCTGGCTGCCGCGCCGCGTGATTTCGTGTATAACCTCTGCGAATATGGCAAAGGCGATGTCTGGGAGTGGGGACGGGAAGTAGGTGGCAATTTCTGGCGTACTACCTGGGACGTGGGCGATGGCAAAGACAATTCCCTGTGGAAGAGCATGGAAGTGTATGGTTTTGGCCAGGCGGGAAAAGAGAAGTGGGCCGGACCCGGCGGTTGGAATGATCCCGACAATATTCTGCTGGGACACATCCAATGGACCGGCAAGCTGCTGCCCACGCCGTTGACCCCGAACGAACAATACAGCTGGATGTCGCTGTGGAGTATCTCGAATGCTCCCCTGGTATTTGGGGGCGATATGACCAAGCTGGATGACTTCACCTTGAACCTTCTTACCAATGATGAGGTCATTGCCGTAAATCAGGACGCACTCGGACGCCAGGGATCGCCCGTCTCCCGTACCGGGGACACTGAGGTTTGGGTCAAGGACCTGGAGGACGGCTCCAAAGCGGTGGCCCTCTTCAATCGCGGCGAGCATGCCGCGGAAGTGGTGGCCCTCTGGAAGGATTTGGGCTTGACCGGGTCGCAGGTGGTCCGCGACCTGTGGCGGCAAAAAGATATGGGCAATTGGAATGGCCAGTTTTCTTCTACCGTGGGACGGCACGGTGTGCGGTTTCTGCGTCTGACTCCGCTTCGCGGCGGGCGCTGACGGCCCCAGTTCTACCTCGGTTTCGACCCCGGGAAATGATTGCGTTGGCAGCCTCGCGGGAGGCCCCAAATTTGTCTGGAAATATTATTCGGAATGCATTCCGAATGATTGACACAGGGGATGCGGCATGCTAACGTGAAAGCCTTACCAATACGGGTATTGAGGAGGCATTACGCACGGACTCCAGAATCTCGCTGGTGTGATCCCACCGATGATTACCCCCTTCGGCGAAGACGACCGCATCGACTTCGCCGCGCTCGCCAATGAAGCGCGTTTTCTGCTGTCCTGCGGGGTCTCTGGCATCGTGGTCGGAGGCAGTATGGGGGAGGGCGCCGGCATGTCGGAAGACGAGCTGGCGGAGGCCGTGCGCACCACCATCGCGGCCGTCCAGGATTCCATCCCCGTACTTTCCGGAATCATTGCCGATTCTTCCTCGGAAGCGGTGCGTCTGGCCAAGGCCGCTCGCGCGGCCGGCGCTTCCGGCTTGCAGGTGCCCCCGCCCCACTTTTGTTTCACCATGGATACCGGAGTTCTGGGCCAGTACTATCGCGCCATCACGGAAGGTTCCGGCCTGCCCCTGATCATCTACAACGTGGTGCCCTGGGCCCAGGCGGCGGTGGAGTCACTGCAGGAAATTACCTCCGCCAATCCCGACATCCTGGGTGTCAAACAGAGTGGCCGCAACATTCATATGCTGGTGGCCTTGCTCGCCACCATGAAGGGCAAGATCAAAATTTACTCTGCCATCGATGACATGATCTATCCCTCCTTCATGCTGGGAGTGGATGGAACCATTTCCGGGACCTCGTGTGTGTTTCCCCGTGAAACCGTGGCCATCATGAAGGCGGTGCGCGCCGGCGACCATGCTACCGCCAAGGCCCTGCATGAGCGGCTGGCGCCGGTATGGCGGGCCATTGATCTGCCGGAGTTTCCCGGGCTTGCCAAATATGCAATTCGCCTGGGCGGACGCCCGGCTGGCTGGCCGCGGCGTCCCTTTACTTTCCCCGCGGGCAATCTGGCGCGGAAGCTGGAAAATACCATGCGGGAGATGGGGTTCCTGGCTGTGCCCAGCCCCATCAATGTGGAAGCATGAGACGCAGCGTGCGAATGTTCAGGAGCGCAGTTCCGCTGGCCGTTGCCCTCTACGCCGCTTCGGCATGGGGACAATTCGCCGTCTCCGATCTCTCCCAGCTGCGCGACTACGAGTCGCAACGCACCTCCAGCTACGATCACTCCGGCGGGAACAATGATGCCCGTGAGTTGAAGCCCGGAGAAGAGCTGGTCCTGTTCGACGAAAAGGGTCCGGCGGAAATTCGCCACATCTGGATCACCACTTCTTCCGCCGAAGCCTACCATCTGAAGAAGATCGTCTTACGCATGTACTGGGACGGCGAAACCAAGCCCAGCGTGGAAGTCCCGCTTGGCGATTTCTTTGGCCTCAATCTGGGCAACTACAAAGTGTTCAACTCCGCCCTGGTGGTGGTCGCCCCGGACAAGGGCTTGAACGCCTATTTCCCCATGCCCTTCGCCCGTTCGGCGCGCATTACCGCCACCAATGACGGCACCCGGACCGCCGACGATTTCTACTGGAACATCGATTGGGTGCGCGTGCCATCGCTGCCCGCCAACACCGCCTATTTCCACGCCCAGTATCGCCAGTGTTCTCCTTGCCAGGGTTGGTATCACGGCAATTTCTACGGCAACAATTTCAAAGAGGCCCGGCAAGACCCGCGCTGGAAAAATACTTCCGGCGACCAGAACTACGTCATGCTCGAGGCCCAGGGCAACGGGCAGTTCATCGGCGTGACTTTCTCCGTGTTGCAGAACCAGTGGGGCGGCTGGAACGAAGGCGACGAAATGTTCTGGATCGACGGCGAGGCCCGGCCGCGCATTCACGGTACCGGCGGCGAAGACTACTTCAACGGCGCCTGGGGGTTCAGTTCACTGTTTTCTTTCCCCCTGATCGGCCTCACCGAGTTCCAGGGGTGGGAAGCGGGTTCGCGCTTTTCCCACTACCGTTGGCATCTGGAAGCGCCGGTGCGGTTTCATAAATCCATTCGCGCCACCATTGAAGACGGCCATGCCAATCTTCGTTCCGACAATATATTTTCGGCGGCTTATTGGTACCAGACCGAACCCCACGCCGAGTTTCCAGCTCTACCATCCGTTTCGGACCGCATTCCACGCATCAATCCCGTGGCCGGTCCTGGGCAGGACCCCCGAATGTACTAACTGCGGACTGTGAAAGGAAAGCCTGTGGCAGCTAGTGAACTACCGAGTGGCGTCGTGGCGAGCATTGTGGTCCCGTTTGCCGCCAACGACGAAATTGATATCGACCTTCTGCGCAAGGAAGCTCTCTTGCTCGACCGGGCCCCGGTGCACGCCCTCTCTGTGGGCGGTATGCTGAGTGGCACCGAAGGGGCTTCAGCGCAGGAACTGGCCCTGATCTGCGAAACCGTTCGCCGCAGCTCCCGCAAACCGCTGTTCGCCACCGCCTTCCCCGATACTCGTCCCGAAGCTATCGAGATGGTGCGCGCCGTGACCGGGGCAGGCGCTTCCGCCGTGCTGGTGGCCCAACCCCACTATCTCTGTCAGCCCGATGAAGAGGGCCTGGTGGCGCAGTTTTCGGATCTGCGCCAGGCCACCAAAGTCCCCTTGCTGCTTGCCGATTGTTTTCCCACGGCGGTCGTGGGCCTGAAGGCGACCACCCGCCTGCTTCGCGAAAAGCTCATCGATGGCGTCCTGCAAGCGGCGGACGCGCACGTCCTCGTCGATCTGCTTTATTCGCTGAAAGGCGTCCCCATTTACAGCGGTATCGAGGATCTGCATTACATCGGCCTGTTGCTGGGCGCGCATGGCTTGATCTCCGACCTGGGCGCCGGATTTCCCGCCGACCTTGCCGACCTGTATGCCGCCTTCCAACAGGGTGAGCATGAACGCGCCCGTTTTCATCATGACCGCCTGGTCCGCTTCTGGCGCATTCTGAATAATCCCGCGGAACGGGAAGCGCGCCTGCGTGTCGCTATCACGGCCCAGGGCCGCGCCGTCGGCGGTCCGCGCAGTCCTTATAACGTGCTGGGCCCCCATGCGGATCGTGAAGTTCGGGAGGTCCTCGGCCGCGAAGGCATCGCCCTGGTGTAGGGATCGTGGCTCTCGCCACGCGCCTTCTATCGCTTTGCCCGGGGGATCGGCGCAGTAGCTAGGGGCCGGTGCCCGGGGTCCCTGGGCTGCAGCGCGCGATTTTCCACGGAAAATGGCCTGGATCGATGCGGTATAGTCGCTGCGGAGACATTTATTCCCAAGGGGGCACCATGGACCGCTTGCTGCGCAGACGTTTTCTGGGTCATCTGGCTGTACTGGGGGCGGCCGGCGTCGCTGCCGGAGCGGAAATGCCCGGCGCCGCATCGTCTCCCGCAAACTTCCAGCTTCCCGAATACGCGCTTGCCCAGGACTACCGCTCCCTCAAGCAATCCAGCAACGATCCCACTGGGGGCAATGGAGACAGCTGGCCCATTCCCGCCGGGGAAACCAGGGAAGTGTTCCGCTCCGACGGGCCCGGCGTCATCACCCACATCTGGTTCACCATCGCCGCGAACAGCCGCCATCATCTGAAAGAGCTGGTGTTGCGCATGTATTGGGACGGCCATTCCAAGCCCAGCGTGGAAACTCCCATCGGCGATTTCTTCGGGTTGAACCTGGGCCTCTACAATATTTATCAGTCCGCCTTCCTGAATTGTTCTTCGGCCCAGGCCCTGAACTGTTATTTCGCCATGCCCTTCCGCAAGTCCGCGCGCATCACCGTGACCAACCAGGGCGCGGAGGAAGTCGGTGACTTCTATTCCAACATCGACTATCAGTTGGTGCCTGCACTGCCTGAGCGCACGCTGTATTTCCATGCGCAATATCGTCAGGCCGCGCCCAACCTCGCGGAAGTGTACCCGGCGGGACAGCGGGGTTTGAACACCGACGGCAAAAAGAACTACGTGTTTGTGGAAACCCGCGGCCGCGGCCACCTGATGGGTGTGACCCTGGGAGTGCTGCAGAACAAAGACCGCTGGATGGGCGAAGGCGATGACATGATCTTCATCGACGACGAGTCGAAGCCCGCCATCGTCGGCACCGGGTCCGAGGACTACTTTAACGGCGCCTGGGACTTCGGCGTTCCTCCCGTCGCCAATCCCTTTGCCCATCTCTACAACGGCGCGCACCTGATCTATGCCGGGGAACAGGCCGGCGGACGCTATTGCATGTATCGCTGGCACGCCGACAATCCCGTGACCTTCCGCACGTACCTCAAACACACGATGGAGCATGGCCACGCCAACAACCGCGCCGACTGCTTTTACTCCGTCGCGTATTGGTATCAGACCGAGCCGTACACGGATTTTCCCGCGCTCGCGCCGGTCGCGGAGCGGATCCCCGCACTGAAGCTTGGCTGAGCCCTGTAGCTCAAATGTTGAACGGAGAAAGAAGCCCATGTGGGGAGTAAAAGATAAAGTTGTCATCATTACCGGGGCCGGGAACGGCATCGGCCGCGCCACCGCGGACGTCTTCGCCGCCGAAGGCGCAGTAGTTGTGGTGGCTGATGTGGATGGCGCCGCGGCCGAAAAAGCTGCCGGCGAAATCACCGCGGCGGGTCGCAAGGCTTTTGCCGTGCAGTGCGATGTCAGCCAGTCGTCTTCGGTCCAGAAGATGGTCGAAGCGGTGGTGGCCCGCTACCAGCGCATTGATATTCTCCATGCCAATGCGGCGGTGCAGATCAACAAAGAAGCCACCGAAATTACCGAGCAGGAGTGGGACCTCCTGCACAGCGTGAATCTGAAAGGCGTCTTCCTCACCTGCAAGTATGTGGCTCTCGTCATGCGCAGGCAGAAAAAGGGCGCCATCATTATCAGCTCCTCCGGCCATGCCCTCGTGACCTATCCCAATTGCTCCGCCTATGCCGCCACCAAGGGCGGGGAACTGGCCTACATGCGCGGCCTGGCGCTGGATCTCGCCAAAGACGGCATCCGCGTCAACTGCATCATTCCCGGGGCCACCGACACCCGGCTGGTACGCGGCTATATTGAGGACTCGGCCAATCCCGAGGAAACGCGCCGCAAACTTCTGGATAGCATTCCATTGAAACGTCTGGCCACGCCGGAAGAAGTCGGGCGCGGCGTGCTCTTCCTGGCCTCCGAGTTCGCCGGCTACATCACCGGCACCAGCCTCGCCGTCGATGGCGGTATCCTCGCCCAGGGCTGAACAGATTTTCTTTGCCTGCGGGAACATCTCATGCCGTGAGATGTTCCTGTTTCCTCCATTCCCTTCCTGTTCCTTCCGGTGTAGATTCTTGTTGATTATGCAGATTCTTACGGGTCATCAAAGCTTAGCGAAGGGGGCATTATGGAATTTGTATTTTTAGGAATGAAAGAGAGAACAAGGACCTTTTGTTCAGCATTTTTATCGCTGGTGTTTGCCGCTTTTATCGCTTTTTCTTCCATCACGGCGCAGGCGCAGGACACTGATAAATCCGTTCTTCCCGCTTCCGTCCAGAAAGTGGTGGATGTCCTCACGCCCCTGGGTGTGCTGCCCGCTGAAGAGTGGAAGCTGCATCCGGGCGACCTCGCGCACGCCGAGTCTCCCGATTTGGATGACTCGCAATGGGAAACCGTCAAAGCGCCCTCCCGCGGTCCCAGTGAAGCTTGCTGGTATCGCCGCTGGATCGAAGTGCCCAAAACCCTGAACGGGTACGACCTGACCGGCGCAAAAATCTGGTTCCAGTTCGATATCGGCGCCTCCGGCATGGGTGCGCAGGCTGTGTACTTCAACGGCCGCCGCGTGGCCCTGGGCGAAGATTTAGAGCCGGTGGTTCTCTTCGAGAACGCAAAACCCGGGGACAAAGTTTTGGTCGCGGTGAAGACCCTGCGCGCCGCCGAGCAAAAATATTTCAGCGGCGCCCGCCTCAACATCGAGGCCAATGCCAATCGTCCCAGCCCGCTGGTGACCGCCCAGGAGCTTTCCGTAGCCGGAGAGCTAGGGCCCTCCGCGGCGAATGATGCGGCATCCACCCTGCGCACCGTCGAGTCTGCGGCCGCCGCCGTCAACTTGCAGGCCCTGGCCCGCGGCGACCAGGCGGCCTTCGACGCTTCGCTCAATCAGGCCCATGCCTTGCTGGATCCGGTGCGCGCCCAGCTCAAGGGACTCACCGTGCAAGCGGCGGGCAACGCCCACATCGACGCCGCTTGGCTCTGGCCGGCCAGCGAAACGGTGGACGTCGTCCGCCGCACCTTTGGCTCCGCAGTGCAACTGATGAGCGAGTATCCGCGCTACACCTTCAGCCAGTCTGCCGCCCAATACAGCGAGTGGATGGAACAAAAGTATCCCGCGCTGTTTGACGAAATTAAACAGCGCGTCCAGCAAGGCCGCTGGGAGCTGGTCGGCGGCATGTGGGTCGAGCCCGACCTCAACATGCCGGACGGCGAATCCCTGGTGCGCCAGTTGCTGGTGGGCAAGCGTTACTTCCAGCAGAAATTCGGCGTGGATGTGCGCATCGGCTGGAACCCTGATTCTTTCGGCTATACCTGGCAGCTGCCGCAAATCTACAAAAAGTCCGGCATAGACTACTTCGTCACCCAGAAAATGAGCTGGAATGAGACCAACCAGCTTCCCCTGAAATTGTTCTGGTGGCAATCGCCCGATGGCAGCCGCATACTCACCTATTTTCCCCGTGGCTACGTGGGTTCCATTGATCCCTTGCGCTTGAGCGCCGATTTCACCCAGGGCCGCTCTCTCGCCCCCGGCTTGCCCGAGATCCTGCACCTCTATGGCGTGGGCGACCACGGGGGAGGCCCGACCCGGGAAATGCTCGACCGCGGCCTGGGTTGGGAGTCTCCGCAGCGCGTGTTCCCCAAGCTGCACTTCGGGGTGGCGCAGGAATTTTTCTCCCAGGTGGAAGGCAAGGTCGACCGGGCCAACCTTCCAGTCTGGAACTATCAGTCGATCGCAGCCAAAGGTCCTCAGCTGCCTGCCCCGCCTTCCGGCAAGATCTCTGTGCCGGTGTGGAACGATGAGCTCTACCTCGAGTTCCATCGCGGGGTATTCACTACCCAGGCCCAACACAAGCGCAACATGCGCGAGAGCGAAGAGCAATTGCTGAACGCCGAGAAGTATGCCTCGCTGGCCTGGCTACGCGGCGTGCCCTATCCCGGCCATGCCTTCAACGAGGCCTGGAAGAAAATCGCCTTCGGGCAATTCCACGATCTCGCCGCCGGCTCCGGCATCGGCATCATCTACAAGGACGCGCAACAAGACTACGATGCTGTCCGCTGGACCGCCGAGGAGTCGGATGCCCGCGCCTTGCAGACCCTGGAGCGCGAGGTCAACACCCGCTCTCTCGGCGGAGTTCCTCTGATCGTGTGGAACCCCCTCGCCTGGGTGCGCACCGATCTGGTGACTGCCGAAGTCCAGTTGTCCGAAGCCGCACGGGGAGATCTCTCCATACTGGATGCCCGCGGCGCGCCGCAAGCCATCCAGGTGCTTTCCAGCAACCCTGCGACCCATACCTATCGCGTCCTGCTTCGTGCCGAGCAGGTTCCTTCCCTGGGATACAAGCTGTTTCAGGCCACTTCCGGCAAAGCGCAGCCGAAAAGCGATCTCATGGTCAACGGCCTCACGCTGGAAAACGGCGCCTTGCGCGTTGTGGTCGATCCCAAGACCGGCTGTATCACCAGCATTTTCGATAAGCGCTCCCACTTTGAATCGCTGGCGGCCGGCGCTTGCGGCAATGGCCTGATTGCTTTCAAAGACAATCCCAAAGAATACGACGCCTGGAACATTGACGCCGACTTCGAAAAGGAATTTACCGAATTGAAGATGGCCGACTCGGTGACGCTCACCGAAAAAGGCCCATTGCGCGCCACCATTCGCGTGGCCCGCACCTGGCAGCAGTCCAAGTTTGTGCAGGAGATCAGCCTCTACGCCGGCCTCGACCGCGTCGATGTCGCCAACGACATCGATTGGCATGAGCGCCACATTCTGCTCAAAGCGGCCTTCCCGCTGGCCGCTTCCAGTCCGCAGGCCACTTACGAAATTGCCTACGGGACCATCCAGCGCCCCACTACCCGCAACAATAGCTGGGAGTCCGCGAAGTTTGAGGTCCCGGCCATCCGCTGGGCGGACCTGGGCGACGGTCAGCACGGCGTCAGTCTGATCAACGAAGCTAAGTACGGATACGACGCCAAAGCCAACGTGCTGCGCCTTTCCTTGCTGCGCTCCCCCACTTCACCCGACCCGGAAGCCGACCAGGGGCGCCAGCGTTTTACCTATTCGCTCTATCCTCACGCCGGAGACTGGAAGCAGGCCCTCTCCATGCGTCGCGGCTATGAGTTCAACTACACGCTGCATGCCGCGCAGGCCCAGGTGCACGATGGCAAACTGCCGGCGGAGCACTCTTATGTGAGCCTCGATCAGCCCAATGTGGTTCTCACCGCGGTGAAAAAAGCCGAGGACGACAATGGCTTACTTTTCCGTTTCTTTGAGTGGGCAGGGAAGAGCGGCAATGTGACCGTGCATGTGCCGGAGGGCGGCACGTCCGCGGTGGCCACCAACCTCATGGAGAAAGCGGAAGGCTCGCCCTTGCCATGGCAGGACAACCAGTTCACCGTGCCGGTGCACCCCTTTGAGATCGTGACCGTGCGCGTGGACTATCCGCAGAAGTAGCTTGCGAGAGCACAAGCCGTGTGGGAGCGGGCGTTTCGCCCGCTCTCCGCTTACGTCTCTGCTCACGTAGGGACAGCCCGCTCGGCTGTCCGGTGGAGCGAAGCTCCATGCGGAAGAGCTCGTCTCTATCCCGCTCTCCCCGTGGAATTCCTCACGCGCAGCTCTGCTTCCAGCCGCACATGCTTTTCCGGCAACTCCTCGCCCGGCTTGCGGCCCATGATGTGTTGCAGCAGCTCAAAGCCGCGGCGTCCCATCTCGAAGGTCGCCTGCGCCACCGCTGTCAGGCTGGGATGAAAGTGCGCGTTCCACACGTGGTCGTCAAATCCCACCACGCTGACCTCTTCTGGAATGCGCACCTGGCGCCTCTCCAAGGCCTGCAGCAGTCCAAGGAAAAGCTGATTGTTGCTGACCATGATCGCCGTGGGCCGGGGATGGAGCGCCAGCAGTTGCACGCCGGCGTCATCGCCGTCCTGCACCTGCACGCCCCCGCTGATCAGGTATTCATCGCGGATGGGCAGGTTCGCCTCCTGCATGGCCTTGCGAAACCCTTCCAGCCGGTCGCGGTGCGGGGAGAGCTCCAGGTTGCCCGCCAGCATGGCGATGCGCTCATGGCCCAGCGCAATCAGGTGCCGTGCCGCCATCGCCCCGCTCCCCACATTGTCGGTGGCGATGGTGCCTTCCGGCGCCGCCGCCGGCACGCGGTCCACAAACACCATGGGGAAGCGCCGCCGCACCATGGTGTCGTAAGCTGTGGAGTGGGCGCAGCACGCCAGCAGCACTCCATCCACGCGCCGCGCGAACAAAGTATTCAGATGCTTTTCCTCGGTGCGCGCGTCTTCGCTGGAATCGCACAGCAGCACCGAGTATCCGGCCTTGCCGGCCGCTTCCTCCACCCCGCGCACCACCTCGGGATAAAACGCGTTGGTGATGTCAGGGACAATGACCCCGACGACGTTGGTCCGGCCGGTCTTCAGGCTGCGGGCCACTTCGTCCGGGTGATAATCCAGCGCGGCCATGGCGGCCCGCACTTTTTCCGCCCGCGCCGAGCTGACCGGCACGCTGCCATTGATGACCGCTGACACGGTGGAAGTGGAGACCCCGGCCAACCGGGCCACATCTCGCATGGTGTATTTCGCTCTGGGTTTGATGGCCATCAAGCATGCACCCCGCCTTACGGGCGCCTGTGGCCAAAATGTAGCATGAAAGCTCGTAGATCGGCCCAAAAAAGCAAAATCGTAACGTTTCGCTTGACACCGCAATGGCCTTCCTGTAAAAGCCTAAGGGCTTGATTTAACGCTTATTTTTTTCTTTTTCCGGCACGAAGAGCAGTTTATTGAAACGTTACGATTTCTATCCTGACCGCCATCTCGGGAGCATTCCTATGAAAGCAAAGATCCTTTTGCCCTTCGCCCTTCTTCTGGCCCTGTCCTTGGCTTCTTCCGCCCAGGACGGTTCTTTTAGCGGCATTGACAGCAATCTCAGCAACCTCTACCGCCTCTCCGATGCCCAGTCCTATTCCATCAGCCCCGAGAACTTCACTGGGGAAAAGGGAAAAGGCGCCATGGCGAAGGAAGGGGTCGCCTCCAAAGCCGCCCGCGATCTGGGCCAGGGTTGGAAGATCAATCCCTATGTGGTCATCGATCCCGGCAAGACCTTCACGCTGGCCGAAATTAGCGGCTCCGGCTCCATCCAGCACATCTGGATGACTCCCACCGGCAACTGGCGTTACTCCATCCTTCGCGTGTATTGGGACGACGAAACCGAACCCTCGGTGGAAGTGCCGGTGGGCGATTTCTTCGGCATGGGCTGGGGCAAATACGCCCAGATCAGCTCGCTGCCCGTAGCCGTAAATCCCGGCAGTGCCTTCAACTGCTATTGGCCCATGCCCTTCCGCCGCAAAGCCCGCATCACCATGGAGAACCTCGACGACAAGCCCATGTCGGTCTACTACCAGATCGACTTCATCCGCACCCAGGTCCCCAAGGACGCCGCCTACTTCCATGCCCAGTTCCGCCGCGTGAACCCGCTGCCCTACAAGGATGTCTACACCCTGGTGGACGGAATTAAGGGCAAAGGACAATACGTCGGCACCTACATGGCCTGGGGCGTGCACAACAACGGCTGGTGGGGAGAAGGCGAAATCAAGTTCTATATTGACGGCGACAAGGACTTTCCCACCATCGCCGGCACCGGCACGGAAGACTACTTCAACGGTTCCTATGACTTCGAGCACCCGGAAAAACACGAGTATGTGGAGTTTTCCGGTCCTTACTCGGGGCTCATTCAGGTATTACAATCCGACGGGCTCTACAAAACCCAACAGAGGTTCGGCTTGTATCGCTGGCACATTACCGATCCCGTACGCTTCAGTGATGACCTGCGCGTGACCATCCAGGCCCTGGGCTGGCGCAGCGGCGGCCGCTATCTGCCGCTGCAGGATGACATCGCCTCCGTCGTCTACTGGTACCAGGCTGAGCCGCATCATGCGTTCCCGAAATTGCCGTCCAAAGATTCGCTGGAAGTCAACTAAGGCGGCGCGCGTCCCCGACGACGCGCGCCCTTCACTTCGAGGAGGAACTCGATGGTTGTGTCGCATAAGCTCCTGTCTCCTGGTTTGCAATTTTTCCTGGTCCGGTCCCGGCTGGTACTGGCCTTCCTGGTGCTGACAACTATGACAATGCATGCTGCCGTAAAAGTGGAAAAGACGGAATACAAAGGCTGGAAGAACTGCTATCGCGTCAGCAACGGGGAAGTCGAGGTCATCGTCACCGGCGACGTGGGGCCGCGCGTCATCCGCTACGGTTTTGTCGGTGGACAGAACCTCTTCAAGGAGTTCAGCGAGCAGATCGGCAAGAGCGGGGAAGAGAAGTTCCAGCCCCGCGGCGGCGACCGGGTGTGGAAGGCCCCGGAGGATCCCATCGTCACCTGGGCCCCCGATAATGTGCCGGTCGAAGTCAAAGTGACGCCCACCGGCCTCATCGCCCGCGAGCCCGTCGAGCCCCTCTCTGGATTGCAGAAGGAAATCGAGGTCAGCATGGCCGCCTCCGGCAGCGCCGTGAAGGTCTCGCACCGCATCACCAATCACACGCTCTATCCCCTCGAATTCGCGCCCTGGGCCCTGACCATGATGGCGCAGGGCGGCACCGCCGTCTTCGGCTTCCCCCCGCGCGGACATCATCCCGCCAACCTCGAAGCCACCAACCCCCTGGTCATGTGGGCTTATACCAATCTGGCCGACCCGCGCTGGAAGTTCACCCGCAAATATCTCACCCTTCGCCAGGACCCCAACAACAGCGAACCGCAGAAACTAGGCTCGTTCAACCCGGACACCTGGGGAGCGTACTTGCTGAACGGCGAGGCCTTCATCAAGCGCACCACCGCCGATCCCTCGAAAACTTATACCGACTTCGGCTGTTCCTTTGAGACCTTCACCAACCATGATTTCCTGGAGATCGAAAGCCTCGGCCCCATGACCAAACTGGTGCCGGGTCAAAGCGTGGAGCTGGTCGAGCACTGGGGCCTCTTCCGCAATGTAAAGCCTTCGGCGATCAGCGATGAAGAACTCGACCGCGTCCTCCTGCCGGCGCTCAAGACCGTGGGAGGCCTTGACTGATGCCGGCTATGGCCTTGTGGTTCGCCGCCGCCGGGGCGCGGCTCATGTCGCTCAAGCCCGTCGACCTGCTCATCATCGTCATCTACTTTGTCCTGGTGCTGGGCCTGGGCCTCTATCTGCGCCGCTACGCCAGCACCAGCGAAGAATTCTTTATGGCCGGCCGCCAGATGACGGCCTGGATCGCCGGGCTCAGCTTCATCTCCGCCAACCTGGGCTCGCTGGAAATGATGGGCTACGCCGCCGCCACCTATCAGTACGGCATCCTCGTCGCCCATGCTTACTGGATCGCCGCCATCCCCGCCATTCTCTTTCTCGCCCTGGTGATGTTGCCCTTCTATTACATCTGCCAGACCCACTCCGTGCCCGGCTACCTCCACCTGCGCTACGGAGAAGGCGCGCGTTCCGTCTCCGCCATCTCCTTCGCGGTCATGACCATCCTGATGAGCGGCATCAACATGTTCTCCATGGCCATCATCATGAAGGTCATTCTGGGCTGGAACATCCATTTCAGCATCTGGGTCTCGTCGCTCACCGTGGCCGTCTATGTCATGGCCGGCGGCCTGCTTTCCGCCATCTTCAATGAGGTCCTGCAGTTCTTTCTCATTTGGATCGGCTGCCTGGTCATTCCTATCGTCGGGCTCATCGAGACTGGCGGCTGGGACGGCATGGTGCAGCGCATCCAGCAGAATTTTCCCGGCCAGGATTTCATCCACATGTGGAGCACCACCGGCTCCTTTGCCGGCAATCCCATGGGCGTGCATTGGACCGGCATTGTCTTCGGCTGGGGCCTGGCGATCTCCTTTGGTTACTGGACCACCGACTTCCTCGTGGTGCAGCGCGTCATGGCCGCGAAAGACCTGCGCTCCGCCAAGCTGGGCACCGTCATTGGCGCCTTCTTCAAGATGCTGGTGCCGCTGATCGTCATCCTGCCCGGATTGCTGGGGCTGGCGGTGCTCCCCTTCAAGCTGGTGCCGGAGAGCATGGCGGGTCCCGGCATGCACAGCTATAACGAAGTGCTGCCCCTCATGCTGGCCCGTTACTGCGGCCCCGGACTGCTGGGCCTCGGAATCACCGCGCTGGTGGCCGGCTTCATGTCGGGCATGGCCGGCAATGTCAGCGCCTTTGCCACGGTGTGGACTTACGATATCTACAAGCCGCTCATCCGCAAGCAGGCCAGCGACGCCCATTACCTCTCCATGGGCCGCTGGTGCTCGCTGCTGGGGGTTTTCGTCAGCATCGGCACTGCGTATCTGGTGATGAATTTCTCCAGCATCATCGTCTACGCCCAGGCCGTCTTCGTGTTCTTCATCGTGCCCATGTTCGGCACGGTCATCCTGGGCATGTTGTGGAAGCGCACCACGCCCGCCGCCGGCTTCTGGGGACTGCTCATCGGAATTCTCGTCTCCCTGGGCCTGTGGCTCTGGGTGAAGCTCGACCCCGGCGCGCTCAAGTACATTGCCTTCTCCGACCAGGCCAAGGACATGGCCGAGAACATCTATCGCGCCATGTGGTCGCTGATCGCCAACGTGGTGGCCACCGTCGTCATTACTCTGTTCACCAAGCCCAAGCCCGCGCATGAACTCAAAGGGTTGGTCTATGGCATGACGGAGATTCCCGCGGAAGGGCATTTCCCCTTCTTCAAGCGTCCCATCACCTGGGCCATCGCGGTGGCGGTGGGCTTTGTCATTCTGAACCTGATCTTCTGGTAGGAGCCGGATTATGCATATTGATAAGCACTTCATCTCCATCTGGTTCTTCATCGGCTCTTTATTGGTGGTGTACGGCGTGCTGATTTTAGGCGCCGGCGTCTACGAATGGGCCGCCCACTCTCCCACCGAGGTGGTGCTGGCCAACCTGCACGTCGACGTCTGGTGGGGAGCGGGCATGCTGGTGTTCGGGCTGATCTATGTCATCCGCTTCTGGCCCCGCTCGGATGCCGCAAAGTGAGATGAATAGGGTGGAGCAGGGCTTTCAGCCCTGCATAAACGCACCCCACAGAAGAACACGGGGCTTCAGCCCCAGTTAACTAAGCGCAACACGTAGGGACGGCCGCCCTCGGCCGTCCGAATAAAAGGAAACGGTGCGGCTTCCGCCGTGCCACCAATCCGGAGATCCAATTCATGGCTCAATCCGAAATTATCCTTATCGCCAGCGGAGACCTTCGTCTCTCCGCCAATCAAGTCTGCTGGCCGGCCCAGCACGAAGCCGAACAGGCGGTCATCGCCGCCATCCAGAAGGAAGGCCGTACCGTCCGCCGCGGCCATCCCTACAACGAGCAGGACAAGCACGGCTTCATCCATAGCCAGCGCCACGGCATTGAGGTCTTTCGCCAGCTCCCTCCCGACGCTCCGCTCGTCGTGGTCGAAGCGGTCTGGCAATACAGCCATCATGTTCTCCCCGGCCTTATTACCCACAAAGGGCCGATCCTCACCATTGCCAACTGGTCGGGCCAATGGCCTGGCCTGGTCGGCATGCTGAACCTCAACGCCTCCATGACCAAGGCCGGGGTCTCCTACAGCACGCTATGGAGCGCAGACTTCACAGATGAATTCTTCCTGCACGGCCTGCGCCGCTGGCTCAAGGGAGAAAAAGTCGTTCATGATGCCAGCCACGTGCGCCCGCTCAGCGCCGTCCCGTTGCCCGCCGGCCCGGAAAACACCGGTCGCGAACTGGGCCGCGACCTCAAGCGGAACAAAGCGATCCTTGGGGTCTTCGATGAAGGCTGCATGGGAATGTACAACGCCATCATTCCCGATGAACTCCTGCAGCCGCTGGGGCTCTATAAAGAGCGCCTTAGCCAGTCCGCGCTCTACGCCGGCATGCGCGCCGTCTCCGACGCGGAAGCCCAGCAGGTCCGCTCCTGGCTGGACAAGAAGGGCATGAAGTTTCATACCGGCCCCAATCCCGCGACCGACCTCACCGATGCTCAAATCCTCGAACAGTGCAGGATGTATATCGCCGCTTTGCGCATCGCCGACGACTTCGGCTGCGATGCCATCGGCATTCAATATCAGCAGGGACTGAAAGACATCTGCCCGGCCTCCGATCTGGTGGAAGGCATCCTCAATAACGTGGATCGTCCGCCGGTGAAAGATGTCTCCGGCCAGCGCGTGCTCTTCGAGGACCAGGCCCTGCCGCATTTCAACGAAGTGGATGAATGCGCCGGCGTCGATGCCCTGGTTACCAACCGCCTCTGGCGGCGCCTTGGACTGGCCCCGGAAAACACCCTGCACGATGTTCGTTACGGCGAGAACTTCGCGGTGGACGGCAAAGAAGAATTTGTGTGGGTCCTGGAAATTTCCGGCGCCGTTCCTCCTGCTCATTTCGCCAAGGGATACGCGGACGCGGTCAGCGAGCGCCAGCCCCCCATGTATTTCCCCCTGGGCGGCGGGAGCATCAAAGGTGTCAGTAAGCCCGGCGAGATTGTCTGGAGCCGCGTCTTTGTGGAAGACGGAAAGGTGAAAGCGGACCTGGGCCGCGGCCGCTCAGTTTCCCTCCCCATCGCGGAAACCGAGCGCCGCTGGTCCATCACCACGCCGCAGTGGCCCATTATGAATGCCGTGTTTTATGGGGTCAGCCGCGACCAGCTCATGGCCCGCCACAAATCCAACCACGTGCAGGTGGTCTATGCGGGGGACGCCAAGACCGCCACCTCGGCGCTGGCAGCCAAGGCTGCCATGATGGCCGAGTTAGGCATCACCGTCTACCTCTGCGGCGACACCGGCCTGTAACTCCGCTGGTTTGCATAGAGACGTTGCTCCGCAACGTCTCTATGCATCTGCAAGGCCCACGTCCCTCACAAGATCATGTAGGGGCAGGTGTCCCCACCTGCCCGGTCAGCATTAGGAATCAAGCGCGTCCCGCAGGTCGGAAGCATCTCCCTGCTGGCGTGGAGCTCACCGCGATCTCGCCACGAATCGGACTCCACTTCTTGCCTCGACCGCCGCCTGCTCCATCACTACGACGGCCGCCCACTGCCCCTCGCGCTGCTCTTCCCACACAATCGTCCCGCCGAGTATGCGGGCCACTGCCTCCGGCGGCAGGTCGCGATGGTATCCGAAATACCGCGTTTTCAATTCGCGCCATGCCGGCCAATCATCCATCCATGTATATCGCGGCTGAAATTTCGTGGAAAACACGAAAGCCACATCAAATTGCCCCCGCGCTTGCGCCGCATCCATGATCTGATCGAGTGCGAAATGCTCGATGCCCAGCGTCCCCACCGGGCGCGTCACGTATCCCAGATAAGGAGTGCTCAATTCATCATTCCCCGGCCACGCCGTCAGCACCCGCGCCGTGGGATATCGCGTCTCAATAAGCTTTGCCGCGTGCTGGTGCATCTCGATGAAGTCGCGATAGGCCAGGTTGTCCTCCAGCGTGAATCCCAAGGGGGGCCGCGTGAACAGGGCCAGCACAAAGCTCAGCCCGGCCAGGACCACGATCGCCTTCCACCGCCGCACCCGTCGCCATAGCGCCGAAATTGCCAGCAACATGCCCAGCGGTGCTACCGGCAGCATGTAGCGCGCCAGCACCGCTCCACCGATCACGGCCATGGCCCCCAAATAGGTGGCCAACACCGTCAGGAATGCCACCTGGGTTTTCACCGCGATGCGCGGACGCTCTTTCCCGTACTCCCACCGCGCCGGCAGCCACAGGGCTAGCCCCGCCGCCAGCGTCAGCACATACAGGTGCATGTAGCCGAAGGTCTGCCATATCCGCATGGCAAAAGCCAACACAATCCGCAAGGGATGCGCCGTGGCCTGCACGTTGTAACGAAAGAATTCCGGATTACCGAAGACGAATCCCGTGCGCCAGTAGTGATAGGCAAACCACGCCGCCAGTGGAAGTACGGGAAAGGCCAGCGCCGCCAGCATGGCTTTTTCCGGCTTCTCTTCCGGCGTCCACGCTTTCCCCAGTTGCTGCGCCAACTCCCAGGCCAGCAAGCCCAGTGGACCCAGGATGGCAGTCTCCTTGCTAAGCGCGGCCAGCGAGAACCAGACTGCCGTACCTACCCCGCGCTTCCTCACGTACGCAGCCAGTCCCCAGAAGGTAAAGCCCGCGGCCGCCATATCCACCTGGGCCAGAGAACTCTGCACAAAGAAGACCGGCCACAGCGCGGTCAGAAACACCGTGGCCAATGCCACGCTGCGGTTGGCCACCGTCTCCGCCAGCCGATAAAGTCCAAGCAGGGAGAACGCCGCCAGTCCCAGCATGGCGCTGCGCGTGACGAACGGCGCGAATCCGGCGACCTTCCAGGCCAGCGCCAGATAAGCCATCACCAGCGGCGGGTGGGCATTCGAGGGAGTAGAGAAGGGAATCAGCGTGCCCGTGGTCAGCAGATCACGGGCCGCGGGGACATAGTATCCCGCTTCGTCCCAGAAATAGGGCAGGTGCAGCAGCGGTCCATGCGTTCCCCACACCGCCAGGAACAGCAGCGCGAACAACGCTACGGAAAACGGCCACCCGCCGCCCCGGCCCGTCATGGTTGGGCCCATTTAGTGGATCGGCCCCGGGGCCGCCATGCGCGGATCCAGTTTGATCTCGCCAAAGGTGCTCTCATACCCCGCCACGTTGTGCTGCAGGATGCCCAAAAGCGCTTTGGCCTGCTGCGGGCTCAGATAGATGCCCTGAAAGTTCTGAATATCCACCTGCGTCTCGGTCTGTTGCTGCAAGGTGCCAAACACCAGGAAAAAGTCCCACACATTGACCCGGACTTGTACGCTGTTGGCGTAGTTCTCCCGGTAGTCCTCGCTATTTTGCAGCTTGATGTTGGGTTGCGTCGGCGTCGTCATGGAACTCAGTGTATCGAGAACCGCCGGGCGGTGGAAAGTCGACGCCCCGTCCCGCCGTCGTCCCCGCCTTCGGTTTCGGAGTGGCCAGGTCGCCCCCATTTTGTCTAAAGTTTGGACAGGAGCCGGCGAGCTTCGCCGCTGCAGAGCACACTCTGGAAAAAAACCGGCCGTTTCCCAGGAATTTGTGGACAACTTCCGCACGGACTTGATAGCTTCGATTCTTCTTTAGACTCTTGGGCCCGGGTGCGGCATATGTCCGCTTGGCATCGAGTTCTGGTTCTGCTCAGTTCTATGAGGGTAGAGCGTTGGGCCACACTGGTTGCGGTAAGCGTTTTCATCACCCTCACCTTCCTGTTGTTTCCCGTCTGTGCCCTGCCTCTGGCTGTGTTCCTGGTTTACTTCCTGCTGCTCGTCCCCATGACCGCGGAAGCTCACCTTACCGAGTCTCTGTTGTTCGGCCTGCTCTGTGGCGTGGAATGCGCTCTGGTTGATCCGCCCACGGGCGCAATCAGTATTTATAGTCTCAACGATTGGCTGACCATCCTTTTCTTTCTGCTCCAGGCTGTCTTCCTGCGCTACCTGCAAAAGGGCTTGCGCGGCCGCTGGCCGCGCTGGCTGAAATGGGAAAGCCTCATCTTCCGCGAGCTCGCCACCCTGCAGAGCATGGAAGCTGAGCTGCGGTCCAGCCACCTCCGCCTGCAGACTGCTTCTCGCGCCACCAAAGTCGGCTTCTTTGATTGGGACATCTCCCGTCGTACCGGCTACTGGAGCCGCGGCATGTCGGATGTCCTGGGATATGTTCCATCGCGCGATGAAGTGCGCGCCCGGGAGTGGTTCCGCCTGGTGCATCCCCAGGACAAGCGCTGGCTGCTGGCGGAAATGCAGCGGGCGGCCAGACAAGGTCACAAGCTGTCCGTCGAATTTCGCGCCCTGCCCCCGGTCGGTCCGGTCCGCCTCATCTCCGCTCGCGCCCGCCTGGTGTGCAACGCCCAGGGCCGCCCCGTGCGTTGGATCGGCACTTGCAGCGATGTGACCGGGCAGCGCCACGCCGAAGCCGAATTCCAGCGCCGTCGCGAGTTCCTCCAGAACTTTGTCGCCCATGCCGCCACTCGCATTGCCCTGTTTGATCGCCATCTCTGTTTCCTCGAAGTCAGCGATCTCTCCCTGCAGGTCTTCGGTCTGCGCCGGGAAGATCTTCTGGGCCGGAATTTGTTCGAGGCCATCCCCGGCCTGCCCCAGTCCTGGCGCGCCGCTCATGCCCGTTGTCTGGCCGGAAACACCGTGCTTCTGGAAGGCGAAGTGGCCCGTCCTGACGGAAGCAAACGCCGCGGCCGCTGGGAAATGCAGCCCTGGGGAGACGGCGGCGCCGAGACCGGCGGCATTGTCATCTATGGGCAGGAGCTGACTGGCGAAAAGCCTGTCCTTCGCGAGCAGGAGACGGCTGAGCGGTTGCTGGAAACCATGACTCGCTACGCCCCCGTGAGCTGGGCTTTCCTCGACACCGAACTTCGCTACCGTGTGCTCTCCGATCGCCTAGCCCAAATCTTCGGCGTCCCCGCCGAGCAGCCCATTGGATGCCAAGCCGAGGACGTGACTCCCGCCTTGGCGGGAAACTTGCACATCGCCTTGCATGAGATCCTGCGCACCAACCATCCAGTCCTTGATCAGGAGGTCGGTGTGTTTTTCGCCGGCAAGCTTAGGAAGTTTCTCCTGAGCGCTTATCCCGTTGGCGACGCTCACGGCGATCTGTTCGGGATGGGCATTCTGTTGCGGGAGTCAGCCCAGGCTGCTGAACCATCCCTGCATTTCAGTCCAGCACAATTGCACGGCCTTCTCGAGTTCTCCGATCAGGCGGTCATCACCCTCGGCCAAAGTGGAGAGGTGCTGGCCTTCAATTCCGTGGCTGCCCGGACCTTCGGCTGCTCCGCGGCCCTGGTCGCCGGACGCCCCTTGCAGGATTTCATCCCCGATCCGGCCTCCATTCTTGTCCTGCTGGCTGCTCCCGCGCACCTTCCCGCAACTGCTCCGGCGCTGGTTTGTCTCACCGGGCGTCACGTCAGCGGGGAAGAGTTTCCCCTGGAAGCGGTGATTTCCCGCAGTCAGGGAGAAGGCCCAGCCTGCTGGGTGCTGGTTCTTCACGCCCGCGGTGCCCGCCGCCAGGCCGCTTGAGCCCCTGGCAAACTACTCTGGCCACGGCACTTCGCCGTGGCTGAATGAAATTGTGACCGCCATCACAGTCAAAACCGGGCACCCGGTGTAGCCTGTTCTTGCAGCGTCGGAGGTGCTTCATGATGCGCATCGCCATCGCCATCTTCTTCTGGGTCTGTGCCGTTCTGCTTTTCGCCCTCACCATGCATGTGGAAGTCCAGGACGAGCGCGCGACCTGCGCCCGCGCCCGCAAGGCCCACCATCCCTCCGCTCCCGGGCACAAATCCTAGCGGCTCCTTGGAGGCGCGGGGCGGCTTGGGGTACCCTTACCCTATGGCTCGCCTTCGTCTTCTTCTCATTCTGTCTCTCTTTCTTCTGAGCGCGCTGGCTGGCGCTAATCAAACCCCCGATCCCAATACCATTCCTTCCGTCGACGGAGGTCTCGGCCCTTGCTCGGTGGACTTCACGGTCACCGACAACGCCGCCGCTCCTGTCTATAACACCAAGATTCGCGTGCGCATTCTTTATGGCGCCTTCGGACTGCGCAAGCTGGATCTCGAAGTCGGCGCTAACAGCAATGGCAAAGCCCGCTTCATCGGCCTGCCGGAAAAAGTCCGCCGCCCTCTGGAGTTCTCAGCGTCGCACGGAGACCTTTCCGCTACCCAGACTCACGATCCCGCCGAAAAGTGCCAAGCCAGCTATACCCTGGTGCTCAAGCCCGCCAAACCCTGAGCTGCGATGTGGAGCGGGCGCCCCCGCCCGCTCTGCCTGCGAAGATCAAGAGATGGGTTGCAGCAGCGGCTTTCTCCCACAATCACTGTCATCGTGAGCGGAGCATGAAATCCGCAGCGCGGATTCCATGCGTAGTCGAAGGACCCCTGCACTTCTAACCTAATTGGACGACTCAAGGCATTCTCTTTGTGCCCCAAGACCCACAGCACACGATGTCCTATCCCAACGCCAATGCCAGCGCTCTGCACAATCCGCTGCCTGCACCGAGCAGCGTCTAAGGGATGGGGATAATCTTGCCCAGGTGTGGAGCGGGCGCCCCCGCCCGCTCTGCCTGCGAAGATCAAGAGATGGGTTGCAGCAGCGGTTTCCTCCCACAACCCCTGTCATCCTGAGCGGAGCATGAAATCCGCAGCGCGGATTTCATGCGCAGTCGAAGGACCCCTGCACTTCTAACTTATATTGGACGACTCAAGGCATTCTCTAGCTGCCCTTTGCCACGCGAAGCACGGCACCCTCAGGGTTTGTGATCTGAAAGTTCAAGAGTGCGCCACCCGCCAGAACTCAGGCGTGGGGCGGATGTCCGTCGGGGGACGCCCCGAGGATATGTGGGCCCCCCTGAACAAACCTCTGTCATCCTGAGCGGAGCATGAAATCCGCAGCGCGGATTTCATGCGCAGTCGAAGGACCCCTGCACTTCTAACCCTATATTGGACGACTCAAGGCATTCTCTTTGTGCCCTACCCAACGCGAAGGACGGCACCCTCAGGGTTTGTGATCTGAAAGTTCAAGGCTGCGCCACCCGCAGAACTCAGGTGTAGGGCGGATGTCCGTCGGGGGACGCTCCTAGGATAAGTGGGCTCCCCCTGAACAAACCCCTGTCATCCTGAGCGGAGCATGAAATCCGCAACGCGGATTTCATGCGCAGTCGAAGGCCCCCTGCACTTCTAACCTAATTGGACGACTCAAGGCATTCTCTAGCTGCCCTACGTCACGCGAAGCACGGCACCCTCAGGGTAAGTTCAAAGGCTGCGCCACCCGCCAGAACTGAGGTGTAGGGCGGATGTCCGCCAGTGAGGCACCCCGGAGATATGTAGCCACCCCCCTGAATAAATCTCTGTCATCCTGAGCGGAGCATGAAATCCGCAACGCGGATTTCATGCGCAGTCGAAGGCCCCCTGCACTTCTAACTTATATTGGACGACTCAAGGCATTCTCTAGCTGCCCTACGTCACGCGAAGCACGGCACCCTCAGGGTAAGTTCAAAGGCTGCACCACCCGCCAGAACTCACATGTGGGGCGGACACTCCTGTCCGCCGGGGACGCCCCGAAGATATGTGGGCCCCCCTGAACAAACCCCTGTCATCCTGAGCGGAGCATGAAATCCGCAGCGCGGATTCCATGCGCAGTCGAAGGACCCCTGCACTTCTAACCTAATTGGACGACTCAAGGCATTCTCTAGCTGCTCTACGCCACGCGGAGGACGGCACCCCTCAGGGTTTGTGATCCAGAAAGTTCAAAGGGTACGCCACCCGCCAGAACTCAGGCGTAGGGCGGATGTCCGCCAGTGACGCCCCGAAGATATGTGGGCCCCCCTGAACAAACCCCTGTCATCCTGAGCGGAGCATGAAATCCGCAACGCGGATTCCATGCGTAGTCGAAGGACCCCTATGGCGCCAGCTCTGCCCGAGGCCCCTCCAGGAATTCTCCCCGAAACCTCTCTAGTCACAGGGAGAACGCCTCGCAGCTCTGATTAAGAACCCCGGCAGTACAGCGCTTCTCATCGGGCGGCGCTTCGCGCCGCCCGAACTTCGCTCAGGATGACAGCCGGGTGCCCCATTCTAAATTTCGCGTTCTTTGCGAAATTTAGGGTGGGTCGGCCGCCCGGGTTGGACGGAACCCTTCCTCGCTAGCCAGAAAAATCCTCGCCCCCAGGGACTGGCCAACCGCACTTTGTTTTACGATGGAGCGGTGGCGCCCTCTGGGGAAAAATACGCGGGCAGTGGCACCACCGATGCCAGCTTCACAGGGCAGAGCACCGACACCCAGAACGGCCTCTACGACTTTCTCTATCGGGAGTATTCGATCACTCAAGGGCGATGGACCTCCCCCGACCCGGCCGGGATCAATGCGGCCGATCCCGCCAATCCCCAGACCTGGAACCGGTATGCCTACGTTCGAAACAACGTGCTCAGTCGGGTAGATCCGTTTGGATTGCGAGATTGTCTACCGACAGACGACGCTTGTGTTGTAGCGACGCCGATGCCCGATGATCCTCCCAAGAAGGAGAAAGTGCCAGAGGTCCATGATTACGCTGACGATCTGCCTCATATGATCCTTAACCCGTTCCAACTTCATTATGAAATGCCCTTTCGACGATTTCCGGCGGCTCCGCCTTTCTTGCCCGCAAAGAACGGGAACCTTGGTTGGTGGAAAGCGTTCGCCAAGAACCTCTTCTCCTGGAAGAACTTTACTGACGAGTTCAAGCAGGGCGGCTGCGTAAACGTCTTTGGGAAAGCAACTGCAGATGCCCTTAATCCGTTCTCACCAAGCCTGTCATCAGCGGGTGAAGGCACCGCAGCCGTTCTCGCTGCCAGCAAATACAACGCCGCCGTGCAGTATGCGGCCTCGGCACCAAACTATCTCGGTGGGACAGGACTGATCTATCCCATGAAATCGAGCATTGTGCGAGGCATGATTGCCGACGCCAACGCCACGGCAGCTTCGGGTGGTATGATGTCGGTCGACTTGGCTCTGGCTCAAGGGTTTGGCACTGAGATGTACAGCATGGCGACCGGAGGCTGCCATTGAGTCCCACGAGCGCGACGCGGAGCCGCATGCCTCGGCAGACCAAATCGGGGAGGATCAAAGACTGGCTGCTTTATGTGGCAATCGCCGTCCTGATCGTGATCTCGGTCTGGATGTTTGCTATACACCAAGCCAGGACGGGCGGCTCCCCGAACCTGCCTCTGAAGTGGTTGGGGTTTGCAGGAACGACCGCAATCGTCTTCGGTTACGCCATCCGTGCATGTCGGCGATCATGGAACAAGCAAAGATTCTGGTTGTTCCTCGGCCTTTTCTTTGCCGTGCATTGCGTCCTAGGAGTAGTCCTCCTTATGCGAGTAGCAACCGCGCCCTGGGTGCTCTACGCGGTGCTGGCCGGGATCGAATACGTAGTTCTCGCGGCGTACTTGGCCTACTTCTTGGATAGCTCGAACGAAATTTAGGGTGGGTCGGCCGCCCGGGTTGACCCTTCCGTGCTAGCCAGAAAAATTCTCGCCCCAGGGACTGGCCAACCGCACTTTGTTTTACGATGGAGCGGTGGCGCCCTTTGGGGGAAAATACGCGGGCAGTGGCACCACGGATGCCAGCTTTACGGGGCAGAGCACCGACACGCAGAATGGCCTCTACGACTTTCTCTATCGGGAGTATTCGATCACCCAAGGGCGATGGACCTCCCCCCGACCCGGCCGGGCAAGACGCGGTGAATCCGTCGGATCCCCAAAGCTGGAATCGCTATGCCTACGTGAGAAACAGTCCAACCATCGCGATAGACCTCGACGGATTGTTGATCTCGGTATGTTCACTTACCAATAGCTGTACTCCCTCCCAAAACGGTACAACAACGCCTGGGGACTTTGGAGGCGGAGGGGGACAGGGGCCGGTTGGTGTCAAGCACCCCGAAGCGCATCCCCAACCTCCGGATCGAGGTGCTGGGGGTGGTTCGACTCCCGCAAACAACGGAAATCCTCAAACTCCACAGCAAAAGGAAAAAGAGTGCGTGAGCAACTTCTACAATTCCTCGGCGGGGACAGCTGTGAAGTTTGGCAGTCCTGTGGCGTTGCTGCCCGGATGGAACCCTGAGTTTGGAAGCAACTGGAAAGAGTGGGGCACCGCTATTTTTGGAAAGTTAGGCGGTTTGTTTGGATCAGGCGCCATGTCCGGAACAACAGAGCTCACGACCCTCAAGGGAACCGTAACCGTAGGTTCGAAACTGGAGCTTGGAACTGAGGTGTCACTCGGAGCGGTTGAGAAAACCGCGATTCCAGCGATGGCTTATGCCACCGCAGGCGACATAATCGCCCACGGCACTTGCGCGATAACTGCGGGTCCTGACCCTATCGCTACTGGAACCGCGGCGTTGAGCTTTCCTTAAATGTGCTCGAAAGGGGCTGGCAGTCCGTGGCAATAACCGCGCTAACGAGGAGGACGCTTCTGAGAGTAACCATAGTCGCTGGGGGCATTCTCGGCTTCGTTTTGCTTAGGTGGACGCCCACTACCGGCAGGGGCATTCTAACCTATGTGTTGCTGTTTGCCCTTTTGCTTGTGGTAGCCGTTATATTGTCCTCCGGAAAAGATTCCGGATACTGGCCTGACAAACCTGATGATTACTGAATAGCCCCAAACGCGGACCCTCCTGCGAGCGGGTGGCAAGTTTACTCGGCCTAACGGAGCCGACACGGTTATCGAATCAGTCAATCTATAGAGTCACAGGGCAGTATCTTCTTCCCGCTGGGAGGGGGTTGTGCCAATGATCTCTTTTGCGAAATTTTGCACGCAACACAAGATGGTATCTATTTCTCTCGCAATCTGCGTTTTTGAAATCACGACCATTTGGGGCGGGGTGGTAGTCGTCCACCTGTCTGGTCAGAACGCCGCACTTTTCAGGCTTACATCAGCTGTGTGGTTTTGCGGTGGATTGACTTCTGTCGTTTCTGCAATTGCTGCCATAATAGTGGACGCTCGTCGAGAGCTGGGGGGCATGTCGTTGGCAGTGGCCGTTGTAGCTTTTATCGTGTCTGGTCTGCCCATGATGGTCTGAAGAGGAGGCCCTTGGCTGCGACCTATGCTTACGGCGTGGCGAATAGGCGGGTGGCCTACCCGGCTGTCCCCAATGCGAAGGACCTGGGCACTTTTGATTTCATAAGTAAGAGGACCGCCTCTGCACCACGACAGGATTTGTTTACTTAAGAATAAGTGGCTTGCAGCAATATTGATCTTGGTGTGTACAGGCAATGCCATACTCAATCTCTTCAGGCTGGTCGACCGCATACCTGCAGGTAAGCACGATCCGCTGGCGCCGTTGTGGCTCGGTGCTTCAGTCTTGATACTTGTTTCTGTGTGGAAACTGTTTACCTGCGCGTCAGAGAAGGTGATACTCGTACTGATCTCGCTGTTGGCTATGGTCAAGATGCTCGCGCTACTGCGACCAGAATTGATTGGCGACAGTTACCAGCGAAGTATAGCGGCCTTTATTTGGCTTGTTTGTGCTGGAGTTGTTGGATTTGGTCTTCTGCGAAAAGCCCACGACATAGTATTGACTTCTGAATGACAAACGGCCGCCTCCCCTTCGCAAAGGACGCGCTGCTTTTCTAAGCCTCGGAGCTGCCGGACGTCGCGAGAACCTGTGCTCTCGGCGTCGGTCGCGTCAGGCGGCCCGCATCGCCGGACCAGCCAGGCCACGCCGCCGCTTGGAACGTTTTTCGCCTCCCCGCTCGGGGCGATTTCATTTTGGGAAGCATCGTCCCTTCTGCCGCCCTCCTTTGCCCTCCGGTGCTAGACCCCCTCTATTCCCAGGATTACTGTCGAAAAAGTTGATGGACCCACCGTCTCCTATTTCTCGCAGCCAAGGAGGCCTATGTTGCGCTTCGCTATCGCCCCTCGTTTCACCACGCGACTCCATGTCCTGTTGGCGATCTTTTTAGGTTGTGTCTTGCTCGGCTCGCCGGCCACCCAGTGCGCCGCCTCTGTCACGGTGGTGTTCAATGGGGTGGCCACAGTCCTGGATACGGGAAGCGCCGCGCTCAATCACCCGCAGGGAGTGATGGTCGACAGCTCCGGCAATATCTATATCGCAGATACCGCCCACAATCAGATTGTGAAGGTCACTCCGGCAGGCGTTGCCTCGGTGTTGAACCTCACGGGATTGAGTCCCGGGCTCAGCGCCCCGCAGGGCCTCGCCCTGGATAGTGCGGACAATCTCTACATCGCCGACACCGGCAACAGCCGCATCGTGTCCGTCACCCCGGCCCAGGCCGGCTCCGTGGTGGACATGGGCAGCATCACGCTGAGTTCCCCCCGGGGCGTGGCCGTGGATGCCTCCGGCAACCTCTTTATCGCGGATACCGGCAACAACCGCGTGGTGAAGCTGCCTTCCGGCGGCTCCGCGGCACTGCTCAGCATCACCGGGTTAGGCACGGCCCTCAGTTCTCCGCGAGGCTTGGCCGCCGATGTGGCCGGCAATCTCTACATCGCCGATACCGGCAATAGCCGCATCGTGAAGGTCACCACCGGGGGCGCGGGTTCGGCGTTGAGCATCAGCGGCCTGGGCACCGCGCTGAGCGCTTGTACCGGCGTGGCGGTCGATCCGCTGGGAAACCTCTTCATCGCCGACGCGGGCAACAACCGCATCGTGAAGGTGACCGCGGGCGGGGCGGGCTCCGTTCCCGGCACGGGCAGCCTCACCCTGAGCGCTCCCGACTCGGTCGCCGTGGATCCCTTGGGTACCGTCTACGTGGCGGATACTTCCAACAGCCGGGTGGCCTTGCTGATGGCGTCGGCGGTGGGCTTTGGGCAAGTGCAGGTGGCGGCCTCCTCCGGCAAATCTCTGACTTTGCCCTTCACGGTTGGCGTCGGGGCCACGCTGGGGAGCGTACAAGCTTTGCTGTTAGGGGCGCAGAGCCTCGATTTCACCTTGGGCGCTGGAACCACCTGCGCCAACGGCACAACCAATACCACCTGCAACATCGAAGTGAAGTTCCTGCCGGTCACCGCCGGTCAACGCCGGGGTGGGGTGGCTTTGTTTGACCAGAGTTCAGCTCTGCTGGCGGTGGTGCCGATTTATGGCACCGGCGGATCGCCGTTGGCGGCCTTGTCACCAGGGGCCGCCACCAGCCTTAGCACGGGAGGGGTCTCGCTGAACGCGCCTTTTGCGACGGCCATCGACGGCGCAGGGAACGTCTATGTAGGAAATTACACAGGCAGCAACGTGGTGAAGATTGCCGCTGGCGGCGGCAGCGCCTCGGTGGTGAGCACCGGCGCCTATTCCCTCAATGAGGCTGCCGGTGTGGCCGTCGACGGGGCGGGGAACCTATACATTTCCGACTATGGCCACAGCCGCATCGTTGTCGTGGCATCCACCGGGGCCGCCTCGCTGCTGACCATCACCGGCCTGGGTACAGCCATCAATCAGCCCGCGGCCCTTGGCCTGGATGCGGCAGGAAATCTCTACATCGCCGATTGGGGCAACAATCGAGTGGTCGAGGTGACCCCCTCCGGAGCTGGGTCCGTGCTGGCAACCGGCAGCTATAGCCTGAGCTCGACAGGGGTGACAGGAGTGGCGGCCGATCCCAGTGGGAATGTCTACATCGCGGACCGCGTTGCCAACCGCATCCTGAAGGTGGCCCCGTCGGGCGCGACCTCCGTAGTCAGCCTGAGTGGGCTTACTTTGAGTGCCCCGCAGGGGGTGTCCGCAGATGGCAGCGGTAACCTGTATATTGCCGATTCCGGTCACCGCCGCATTGTTGAGTTGACCACGGCCGGGACCGCTTCGGTGGTGCAGACTCCAGGTCTGACCCTGGGGAGCATCTTGTATGGGGTCACGGCGGGACCCAACGGAAGCGTCTTGGTCGCGGATTGGTCCAACAATCGCATCACCCAGGTGGATGTTTCCAGCTCCCAATTGACGTTCGCATCCACCCAGCAAGGTGGGACCAGCAGCGACAGCCCGAAGACCACCACGGTGACCAACCTGGGGAATGAAGCTCTGGTATTCAGCTCCAATCCCAGCTACACGGCGGATTTCTCCGAGAATTCTGCCGACACCAACCTGTGCGCCTCCGGCACCTCGCTGGACCCCGGGGAGGTCTGCGATGTGTCGGTGTCCTTTACGCCGCAATCGGCGGGAAGTCTGAGCGCAACCGTGGTGCTCACCGACAATAGTCTGCATGCAAGCAGCGCCACGCAGAGCATCGCGGTGAGCGGCACCGGCCTGAGCCCGATTACGCCGACCCTCACCTGGGCGGACCCGGCGGCCATCGCCTACGGCACGACGCTGAGCGATGTACTGAACGCCACCGCCAGCAATGGTTCCACGCCGGTGTCCGGCACTTTTGCCTACACGGCGACGCCGTCAGGCGGCGCGCCTTCCGTAGTCACCACGGCAACCGTCCTGGATGCGGGCAGCTACACCCTGTCGGTCAGCTTCACTCCTTCGGACGCCATTACCTACACCACCGCGACGGGAAGTGTTCCGCTCACCGTCAACCAAGTCTCTCCTTCCGTCGGGCTGACCTCTTCCGCCAATCCGGCGTTGGTATCCAGCAGCATTACTCTCACCGCCACCCTTTCTTCTTCCGCGGGCACCCCCACCGGGTCGGTCGCCTTTCGCGATGGCGCCACCCTGCTGGGTTCGGGCACGCTGGCTGCGGGCGTGGCTACCTACACGACCTCGAGCCTGGCGGCCGGTACTCACTCAATCACGGCTGTCTATGCCGGCGATACCAATTTCTCGTCAGTGACCAGTTCGGCGCTCTCCCAAGTCGTGTCAGATCTGAGCATCCACGCCGCCAGCGGAGGCTCTACTACGGCGACCGTCTCGCCCGGCGGTACCGCCACCTATACCCTGACCATCGGTCCTTCGGCTGGATCCACGCTGGTCGCCGACGTGACCCTCACGGCCAGCGGGGCCCCGGCGGGGTCCACCACCACGATCACACCGCAGACCATCGCGGCCGGATCGGCCGCCACCAACGTGACCGTCTCCATCCATGTGCCGGCTGCCAGCGCGGCCCTTCGCCGGATCCAGGCCTGGACTCTGGCTCTGGCGTTTCCCTGCATGGGGATGCTCTTCCTCCCCTTTGCTTGGGGGCGCAGACGAGGCGGGCTCCAGCGAAGGTTTTTCGCCCTGCTGCTCTTGCTGGTATTTATCGGGCCCATCTGGGGATGTGGAACTTCGACCCACCGGGTTGCGCCGACAAACTACACCATCACAGTGACCGCGACCTCGGGCAGCGTGTCTCAGTCCACGGCCCTTACCCTCACGGTGCAGTAACCCAATCCGATGCGCGAGGCGGTGGGCCACCGCCTCGCCATCGGCGATTCCAAGCGGGGAAGTGTAGGCCTTTTCGAAACCTTTCCGGAAGCGACAGCTTCGGGGAAGTGCGCGTGTGGAATTTTCCAGGAACAAAAAATAGCAGGGCACGGCTTGTGCCGTGCCCTGGTCACGAACTCTTCCATGCGCCTTTAGCGCATGACAATTTCTGGTGCGAAAGGGGGGACTCGAACCCCCACGGGGGTAACCCGCCAGATCCTAAGTCTGGTGCGTCTGCCAATTCCGCCACTTTCGCGCCTTAGCAGCTCGATTGTACCCCATGGCGGACAGAACTCTCCTCCTGCGCGCCTCTTGCTCCCTCACGCGGCGCTTATCCGGCTCTCACTGCACCTGGTTGAGTCCCTGGTATATCGCCAGTCCGGCAATGACCAGGATCAACAGCCCCGACGCCGCACCCAGCCATCGGACAAAGGGATTCAGTTTGTCCACCTTGTGCATGAGTTCGGTTTGCTCTCGCTGGATATGCGATTCCGACTCGCCCAGAAAAAGCTGGTCGTCCTCATGCATGATGAGGGTGCTGCGGTAAATGATGAGGATCACGAGGATGGCGGTGAGAACTCCCCAGACAATCAGCAGGCCGACCAATGGAGACATAGGTCACCTCGGCACCTTGTTCGAGCCGTTCCGAGGCGGGAGAACCACGCAGGCGTGCGTCCGTGGCCCCTGCCGGCTTCGGGAGGGCCCCGGACTCTTATTATAGTCCCGCCCGCAAGTCCCGCCCCGGCCGGCGCAACTCTGCGACTTTCCCCAACCTGCCTACATCCAATAGGTTGACCGGCCAGGAACCGGGCAAATTCCTGGGGCTCGTACCCCTGGATTTTGCTATAATTTCCAGATTAAGCCGTTTCAAGGAGATACAAGATGGCTACCACAACTGCTCCGCAGCCCCAAACCAAGTCGGCCCCCATTTCCCTGACCGCCAATGCCGTGGCCAAGGTAAAGGAAATCATGGCGCAACAGAATCCCGTTCCGGCCGGCCTGCGGGTGGGCGTAGTCGGTGGCGGCTGCTCCGGTTTCTCCTACTCCATGCAATTTGAGAACGCCTCCGGTCTGATGGACAAGGTGTTCGACATGGACGGCCTCAAGGTCTTCGTCGACGCGACTTCCGTGATGTACTTGAACGGTTGCATCGTGGACTACGTCGAGACCCTGGAAGGCGCCGGCTTCAAGTTTGAGAACCCCAACGTGAAGAGCACTTGCGGTTGCGGCTCCTCCTTCAGCGTCTAAATTTCGCGATGTGCGGAAAGGCCTCGCCGCCGGCGAGGCCTTTTCTCTTTACTGAATTTGAAATGTCATGGTCACGCTGGCCGTCACGCTGATTTTGCCCAGCGCGACCGACGCGCCCGTTCCCAGGTCCGGGCTTCCTCCCACATTCTGGACCACGTTTTGGGCGAAGCCGCCTGATCCCCCATAGCGGTATCCACAGCAGGCGTTCAAAAAGCCGCCCCCATAAGAATAGGAACTCACCGAAAGCGGTTTTCCCACCACTTTCAATCCGGCCGCTGCGGCCAGATCGCTGGCCTTTTCCAGGGCCGCTTTGGCCGCCAGTGCCCGCGCCTGATCGCGATACTTGCGCAACTCCGATGTACTGAAGTCCACCCCATAAATGTGGTTGGCCCCCGCGGCAATCGCGGCATGCAGCAGTGGTTCAAATTTGCTCACGTCTTTCAGGAAAATCTGAATGCTCTTGGTCGCCGTGTAGTACTCCACAATCGTGGGGTTCCGGTCGTTGTAGCTCATGTCCACCCGGATATAGTCGGTCTGAATATCCGAGTTGTCCACGGACAGCTGGCGCGCCGCCGCCATCACTTGCCGCACCAGAACATCCGTGCGCGAAGTGGCCGCTTCCAGATCTTTGTCGCGCGTCTCCACGCCAAAGACCAAGGTTACGCGGTCCGGCGCTACTTTCACCTCGGCGTCCCCGGAAATGCTGATACCCTGGCCGGCAATTTGCCCGTTGGCCAGGGAGACCAATAGCACCAGGCCGGCGGCTATCCCCAGAATTCCTCGCGTCCGCTCCATTTGCCCAACCTCCTCGCCCTCAAGCAGGGGCACAGGTATGTTGGGGCGAAGCTGGAAATGCGGGAAGTAGTGATGTGGGTGCGGCCTATTGGTCGGACGGAGTCTGGGCGGGTGGGGCCGGCTGGTTTTGCGTGGGCGACAGCGAATTGTTGTTCTGTCCGCCCAGGCCGGGGAAGGAACCACGGTTCCCGCCCTGCTGCGGCTGTATGCCCGTCTGCGGAAACATTCCCTTCATCGGCTGGTAGGGGCCGGTGATGGCCCCGCCCCGGTCCATGGTCGGATCGTAGATGAAGTACCACTTGTTGTAGCGGTTCTTATTGTCGAACTGGCGGATGCTTTCCGCTTTGCTGGTGCTCACCACGCCGATGATCGGCCCACCGCCGAATACCTGTCCTCCCAGTCCTCCGCTGCTGATGCCCATTTGCCCGGAAGGGGACGTCGGATTGGGTTTATTCGGGCCGTTGGCTTGGTCTTGACCGGGATTGAGCGTGTTGTCCGGCGTGTCCTCGCCGGTGTCACGCGGCGCAAATTCGCCCGGCGGCTGCGCCATACTAGCGGCCGGGGTTGCGCCCATCAGGCCTGCTCCTCCCGTCAGCTGCACTTCTCCCACATGCACCAGCTTAAAGTCCTTGCCGGTGATGGGGTCCTCGTACTTTTTGCGCAAATAGCGCACGTTGTTGGTATTCAGCAGGTCTTCCACCCGGCCGGGGAAGCGCCCGTTCTTCTTAACATAGCGCCGGATCGCCCGCGAATACTGCACTCCGCGATGGACCAACTCTTCTTCCCGGTCGCGCCGCAGCTGGAAGGCAAGGCTGGGCAAGGCCGCGCTCGCGGCAATCACCAGCAGGGCCAGAAACAAAAACATGGTCAGCAGGACATATCCGCTTTCCTGTCTTCGCCCCGGCAGCTGCTTCCGCCAATGAAAACTCAACCGCATAGGATGATTTGTAATTTGGGAATCGGGTAATTTTGTAATTTAAAAACCGAGTTCCAGTGGGTGTTCAATTACCAAATTACCCGATTCCCAAATTACAAAATTTGCTCATCCCTGGCTCAGGGGAATGCTTTGCCGATTGTTATTGAGCACGTCTTCGACCTCCACCGAGGTGGGGGAAATGTGCAGGATCTTGTAGCGGCGGTCCACAATGTCTCCCTCCGAGGCCACAAAGATGTCCTCTCCCTCGGAAAGAAATACTTTTTTCGATTCACCCGGTTTGGAGGCAAAGCCGTAAAACTTCAGGTTGATGGGCGGCGGCGGGGGCGGGGGTGGGGGACCGGTGGGGACGGCGGCCGCCACGTGGTCCGTAGTGCCGTTATTGTGCGGCTGCGGAATCTCCGCCTGCGCCTGGAAAATGTTGCGCCCTGTACCTTCGTAGTGGGAGCCTTCCCCGGCCGCCAGCCAGTCCTCGCGCAGCGTGGGATCCAGCGAGCGCGGCGGGGCCGCTTTCTTGTCCCGGGCGGTGACGTGGGCCCGCGTGTTGCGCGCGAGCGCCTGCGGCGTGACTCGCGGCGGCGGGGCGGCCGTGGAACTCGGCGTACCGCCTCCCGAACTGAAAATCCAGTTCGCCACCAGACCCAGGGCCAGCACCATCAGCCCCACGGCGGCATACAGCTTGGTCCGGCTTTCGCTTCCTATTTTCACCTTATGCGCCCGTTCGCAGATAAGTTTCCATCTTGATTTGCAGCTTGACTGCGCCGTTCTGTTCGCCCGCCAGGTCGACCTTGTTCACCAGGAAGAACACGTCGCTGCGCTCCAGGGCGTTGATGAAGCGCACCAGGTGCAGATAGTCGCCGGACAGGTCGGCCTCGATCTCCACCGGCCGCACTCCCATGTCGGTGGCGTCATCCAGCTTGTACTTCACTCCGCCGATGCGCACTCCGTTTTGCGCCGCCAGCTTGCCCAGATTGTCCGAGATCGTCGAGTCCTGCGCCGGAATGCGCTTCTTGTAGAACGTGGCGATCTGCTCCTGCGCGGTCACGATCTTCTTGTCCATCCCGCGCAGCGGCTCCACTTGCTTGGTCTTCTGCTGCAGCTCCTGCCAAAGTTGCGCCAACTGCAGGCGTCGCGCCGATTCCGAGCCCACCAGCGGGGATAGTAGCATCGCGATGGCCGCAAGGTCCGCCACAACGATGGCCGCGATGGCCAGCTTTAACTTCTTGCGAGTTTCACGCAGGTCCGGCATTAGCGTCCCCTCCGCGACGGGGCCGGGACGTTGGCCGGGGAATAGAGCGCGGTGATGTTGAACTGCACCGCGTCTGCGGGGCCCGGGGACGGGTTCGCCATCTCGCTTTCGATCTGGGTCTGCTGAAAGTGCTGCGACTCTTCCATCCGCCGTACCAGCTCGATGGCCGGATCGCGCGACTCTCCCGCCACCGTCAGCTTCACGGCCAGCGCATTGTCCGGAGTCGTCTCCGGGGAAATGGAAACCACGTGCAGGCGGGGCGGCATCATGCGCTCCAGGTCCTCGAACACCCGCGTCCAGGAAAACGCCTTGCGCTGGAACAGGTCATTCAAAAACGCCGAACGGTCGCGCGTGCTGCGGTTCTCCGCGCGGTCCAACAGCGCTTCCGCGTCCCGGCGCTCCTGATCGCGCGCCGCAAGATCGCTTTGCGCTTTGCGGATCAATTCCCGGTCCTTGCGCGCCGCCGACCATCCCGAAAAAGTGAAATACAGCAGGATCAACGTGAACAGGCTTAGGATCGCCAGTCCGCCGCCCCAGCGCAGCCAAAATTGGCTGGAGTCCTCATAGGGCTGCGATGCGAGATTGATGTCCAGACGCATGTTAGGAAAGCAGTGCCCCCACCACTCCGGCCATTCGCCACTTCGGCGCCCCCCCCAGGCTCCCACCCAGCTGCGAGGCGGAAATCAGCTCCCGCACCTCGGCCCCCGTCTGCGCGTGCAGGGCCGCCCCCGCTCCGCTGATCTCGGGCAGCCCGGAGAGAAAAATCCGGTCAATGTTCAATTGGTAGGTGTCCTGAAAAAATACCACTGAGGGATAAACCTCTTCCGCCAGTTGTTCCCCGGTAATGGCCACCCCGCGCGGATTTTCCAGGGTGCGGAACAGCAGCAGCTGTCCTTTGTCGAGTACCGCGATGCTGGTGGTCCGCGCATCCACCTTGACCACCAATGTGGGTTTGTCGGCTGGGGCCGCTCCCAGCGCCGCCAGCATGGACGGCAACACTACGCCTGGGCTGTAGCCCGCCTCGCGAAAGGCCGCTTCGTAATCTTCCACCACGCTGCTCAGCGACACCGCCGCCACCAGGCGGATGGCGCCTTCCGTCACCTGGGCATGATAGGAAACTTTGGCTTTCTCCACGTCAAAGGGCAGGGACTTCTTCAGCCGGAAGCGCACCACCCCTTCCGCCTCTTCCTGCTTGGAGGGGAGGGTCTCAAAATCCAGCAGCACCACCCGCACCGCCGCGTCGGGTAATACCGCGATCACGTCGCGCGAGCGTCCGCCCACACTGCTCAGCGCGTCCCGAATGGCCCGCTGCACCGACTCCCGCTGCCGTAAGTTGTTTTCCGTCAGGTCCGGCACCACGCTGCCGGGGGCTAGTTCCTGCGAAACGCAGGATTCCACCATGGCGCCATTGTCGGAGACACGTCCCGCCAGAATGCGGTCCGCCGCGATCTCGCAAGCCAGTTTAGGCTTGGCGCTGGAACTGGATTTTCCACTCATCAGTCTCTACACCATCAAACCCTGTCCAGGCGGGTCTACGCAATAGCTGGAAGGGCACTACTGCCCCTGACCCATTGGACAGCCCACCCCTCTACCGCATGTTTTCGATGAAGGTGACCTTGTTGATTTCCTTGAGCGTGGTCATCCCCAGGCGCACCTTGTCGAGCGCCGATTCGCGCAGGAAACGCATGCCTTCCTCGCGCGCCGCGCGCCGGATCTCCGAAGTCGGCTTCTTGGCCAGAATCATTTCCCGGATGCGGTCGCTCAGGTCCAGCAGTTCATGTATCGCGGTCCGTCCCCGGAACCCCGTGCCCGCGCACTCAATGCAGCCCTGGCCCTCGTAGAAGGGAACTCGCGCCCATTGCTCCGGGTCCAGGCCGCTGGCCTCCAGCACTTCCGGTGGATAATGTACCGCCGTGCGGCAGGTCTCGCAGATCAGTCGCACCAGGCGCTGCGCCAGAATGCAGTTCAGCGCCGAAACGAAGTTGTAGGGCTCCACCCCCATGTTCAGGAAGCGCCCCAGCACGTCCACCACGTTGTTGGCGTGGACGGTGGTGAATACCAGGTGGCCGGTCAACGCCGACTGGATGGCGATCTGCGCCGTCTCCGCGTCGCGGATTTCGCCCACCATGATTTTGTCCGGATCATGCCGCAAAATCGAGCGCAGTCCGCGCGCAAAGGTCAGCCCCTTCTTTTCATTTACCGGAATTTGCGTGATGCCGCGCAGCTGGTACTCCACCGGGTCTTCGATGGTGATGATCTTGTCTTCGTCGGTCTTGATCTCGTTGACCGCGGCGTACAGAGTTGTGGTTTTGCCGCTGCCCGTCGGTCCCGTCACCAGCACCATGCCGTAAGGCTCATGAATAAAGCGGCGGAACTTGCGGATATCGTCCTCATCAAAGCCCACCACATCCAGCGTGAGCTTGCGGAACTTCTCGCTCATCGACTCCTTGTCCAGGACGCGCAGCACCGCGTCTTCGCCATGGATCGACGGCATGATGGAAACACGAAAATCGATCGGCCGCTCCGGAGTTCCGTACTTCACCCGGAAACGCCCGTCCTGCGGCACTCGCCGTTCCGAAATGTCCAGCTCGCTCATCACCTTGATGCGCGAGATGATGGTGGTGTGGTGTTCCTTGGCGATGGGCGGCATGGCCTGGGTCAGTACGCCGTCAATGCGGAACTTGATGCACACCGAATCGTCCTGGGTCTCGATATGAATGTCGCTGGCCCGGCGCTGCAAAGCGGTAAAGATGGTCGTGTCCACCAGCCGGATGATGGGGCTGATGTCCCCCTGCGCCGTCAGCCGGTCAATGCTGATGCTCTCATCGGTGGCGCCCTCTTCATCGCGCACCACGTCCAGCGTGAAGCCTTCGCTGGCGTCCTGCAACACGCGTTGCGACTGCTCCGTCTTCTTCAGGATTTCGCTGATCTGATTGAGCGTGGAAACCTTGGTGATGATCCGCTTGCCCAGCAGCAGGCTGATCTCGTCGATCATCATCAGCTGGCTGGGGTCGGCGATGGCAATGGCCAGCCGGCCGTCCCGCGTCTCTTCCAGGGGAACAAAGTTGTAGCGGAACATCAGGTGCACCGGGATCTTCTTGAACAGATCATGGTGGAGCTGAAAATTTTGCAGGTCAATAAACTCGCAGCGATAACGCCGCGCCACGTCCTGCGCCCGCGCCAGATCGCCGGCCGGCGCGCCCGGCACCACCGGGGCCCCGCTTCCGCCATTCGCCACTGCTGCTTTCTTTTCCGCCATGCTGAAATCCCAAGCCCGCCTGTTTTTCCAACTTCCGACCCGCTCCTAGTGCATGCTGGAGCCCAGGGTAAAGATCGGCATATAAAGAGAAATCAAAATGCCGCCTACAAACACCGCCATGACAATCAGAATCATCGGCTCGATTAGGGCCATGGCCGCGCCCAACGCCGTTTGCACGTCTTCTTCGTAAAACTCCGCCACCGAGTTCAGCATCGCCGGCAGCGCCCCCGTCGATTCGCCGACTTCAATCATCTCCACGGAAAGCTCGGGGAAAATCTTCTGCTGTTCCAGGCTCTTGGCCAGCGGCTGGCCCTCGCGCACCCGCACCGTGCTTTCCGCGATGGCGTTCAGCACCCGCCGGCTCCCCATGGAGGCCCCGGCAGTTTCCAGCGAGGGCACCAGCGGCAAGCCGCCCGCCAGCAGGGTCGAAAGCATGCGGGAAAAATTCGCCACCTGATATTTCAGCCAGATGTCGCCCAACATGGGCAGCGACAAAAGAAATCCGTCAATTTTTTCCGCACCCTGGTCGGTGCTTTTCCAGCGCCACGCGGCCACCGCCAGCACGGCCAATCCAATCACCACCAGCGGCGCGTATTTCTGCGCTCCCAGCCCGATCGACAGCATGACCGTGGTGATCCACGGCAGTTGCCCGCCCAGATTGTCAAACAGCTTGGCAAACTGCGGCACCACGTAGGTGATCAAAAACATGAACATCACGCTGACCACACATACCAGCAGCGTGGGATACACCAGCGAGACCGCCAGCTTCTTTTTGAAGGTCAGCGCCATGCGCTGGAAGGCGATATACCGGCTCAGCACTTCCTCGATGTTGCCGCTTTTTTCCCCCGCCAGCAGGGTCGTGGTGTAGAGCTTGGGGAACACCCGCTGCGCTGCGAAGGAGTCGGAGAGCAGTTCGCCGCTCTTCACCCGGTCGCGCACATTTTCCAGCAGGCCCTTCAGGTTGGCGTCCTTCTGTCGCTTGATCAGCAGATCGAGCGAATTCAAGATGGGCAGGCCGGCCTTGATCAGGGTCAGAAATTGCTGGTTGAAAATCAGAAACTGGCTTTGCCGTAGCTTGCGCCGCCGTACCGCTCCCCCGCTTAACAAGCCCTGCGGCTTCACCGAGTAAACCAGAAACCCCTGCTGCACAAACCGCTCGCGGACTTCCGCTTCCGAGTATCCGTGCTCCACCTGATGTTGCAGGTGGCCCTGTTCATCCGCGATTTTTACGACGAATTCCGCCATAAAATGCCCAGTTTAGCCAAGTGTAGCATCCAGCGACATTAACTCATTGTTAATCCGTGCCTTTGCCTTCCTCCCGGCATATCGCCGGTAACCTGCGCGCGAAAATATCCCATCCGATCCTTATCTGGCCTGTAACAAGCTTTAAATCTATCAATTGCATGCTTTTCTTCAAGTTGCTACCGAGCGCTACGGCGTCAGCTCTCCTGCCAGCACTTCCACGCCCGCCGGGGGAACAAAGCGAAAGATCTGATCCGCAGCGGGCGCGTTCTCCCGGGCATTGAGGAAGCGGTACTCGGTCGTCGTGCCCTCCGCCTCTTCAATTAGGATGCGCGCCAGCAGTCCGCTGTCGGTCACCTCCAGAACCACTTGGCTTACCCGGTCCTTCATGGCCTTCGGGACCCCCCGCAACACTACGTTTCCGGCCTGCGCCGGGGCCATGTCAGGGGCCAGCGAAAGTCCCTCTAACTCCTTTTCCAGCTTGGTCTTGCCCAGCAAGAATGCAAGTGGAGAACGAAGGTCGTCGAGCTGCTTCACCGGCGTTCGTCGCGCCTGCCGGTCTTCCGGCACATAAAACCAGGCATCCTTGCCATCGCTGATAAAAAGCTTCTCTCGGGGAGAACGATACTCCCAGCGCATCTTGCCGGGTTTTTTTAGCCACAGCGTCCCCGACTCCGTCCGCGCCATACCCGCCCCCCGGTACACCTCGGTAAAGTCCACCTGCAGGGAGCGTAGCCGGTTGTAATGTTCATCTACCTTTTGTGCGATGGCGTGCACATCGACGTCCGCTTCTACTTTGGACACCGCGACCGTCCAGAAGAGCAGCGCCCAAACGGCGACCAGGATAGGGAAGTATTGTCTGCGCACGCGAATCGCTTGCCCCGAAATTGGGATTTGAGACCTTATTTATTGTAAGCCGCTTTCCCACCCCGCGGGACCCCGATTGTGCATCCCCGGACCAGCTCGCGGGTCGGCAATCCGCTCACTTTGCCTGCGATTGTCGGCTCGCGGCCATGCGGTCCTGCGCCGCTGGGCCGTCCGTGACATACAGCGCATAGTTCTCCGCATCTACGGCCTTGTGCAGCAGCTTGCTTTCCGCCACCACATGCTCCAGCAGGGCATTGTGGTACAGCACACACACCGCCCGCGGATGCTCCGCCAGAGACCGTTCCAGGTTGGCCACCACCTTGCGCAGCGCCAACTCCGGCAAGGGATTGAACAGGTAGACCAGCAGCGGCTCGGGAGGAAAGACAAACTCCCGCGCATCGCAGCAGATCGCTTCCAGGGTGAAGCACTTCTGCGACTCGGCCTGATATTTTTCGATGTTCTCCTGCGCAATGCGATGCAGCGCCGGCAGCAACTCCACTCCCATTACCCGCCGGAAGGGATAATCGGCCGCCATCAGCAATGTCCGTCCCTTGCCCGAACCGAGATCCAGAAACGTGAGCCTGCTCAGGTCGAGGTCCACTGCCGAGAGCATGGCGTGAAAGGCTTCCGGCTCGGTCGGCTGGTAGGCGGAATGGAACTCGCCCAGCAACCGGTCGCGCCAGGAGACGGTGGCGCTGGTCGTGTCCACGCGGAAGTCCCAGTCGAAATCCATGTCGCCATAGCGGCGCCGCCGCCGCGACGGCATCGAATCCCGCGCAAACTGCCAAAAAATGTGCAGCAACACGCGCAGGGTGGGCCAGAATCCCGCGCGCGCGCAGTTTTCCTTCCACCACTCCCCAATATGTTTTCCCAGGTCCGGTTCTTGCGGCATCCTCTCCATGGTAAAGCAGGCCCCTGTGCTGTGGGCACTCTTGCCCGCAAGGCCTGTGTGGGCGCTGGCCCCTGTGGGCGCGGGCGTCTCGCCCGCGCGTGGCCTGCAAGCACTAATGCCCGGCAAGAGCCTAGGGCCTCACGGAGCTCTCCGCCATGGCTTGTCCTCTAGTCCGACGGCAGGAACTTCGGCACCTTGGGTGGCACATAGCCCAAAGGCTTGCCTTTTTCAATGAAAGGAAGATCATCCGGTGTGCGTACTTCTACTCGCCCATCATCCATGAGCTTGTAGGCATGTCCCAGCGGATCCAGCGGCACGCCCGGCAGCAGCCCGGACTGGATCAAATCGGCAAACGACTCCGGCAGTTTTCCCGTCCGCTTCTGGTACATCTCGATCCGTTCTTCCATCGCGGTAATGTCCTGGTCTACCCGCAAGGCCCGCAGATGCGCCAGGGCATTGGCCCGAATCATATGGTCCTGTGTCGATTCATACGTCGTGGTCCACAACATGCGCGCCATCTCTGCGTCCCCGGCATGTTGCGCCATCTGGGCGGCCAGGACTTTCAGAAAGGGGTGCGCGTTCGACACTTGCGATCCCTGGGAAAAGGCCGCGGCCGCCTTGGGATAGTCTTTCAGCTCCATGTAGTAGATGAATCCCAGGTTGTAGTAAAGGCGCCACTCGTGGGGATTGCTTTCGATCCCGCGCTCTACCAGTTTGGCCGCCTCCTCGGGCTGGCCCGCCCCATTGGGACGTTTTGCCGCCATGAAGTTGGCCCCATATTCATAGGCCACCAGAAGATGTGGGTCCAGGGTGGTGGTGATCTCGAGCAGCGGCGCCAGCAGTTCGTAGTGCTCCGATCCCTGGCTGTGCGTGGCCCCGAAATATTGCACGGCGCGCGTCCAGTAAATGTCCGCCAGCAGGCCGTCGTACCCCAGGCTTAACCGCTTCAAGGCCTTGGGGGAGGAAATATAAAGCACTTCTTCCAGGGATGCGTGGCTGCGCATGCGGTCGATCTTGCGCAGCAGCACTACCGATCCGGCCAGGCTGCCCAGAAGCAGCAGGCCCGCCACGATCGTGACTTTGCCCGAGGCCTTCATTTCAAATTGCGCCGCTCGAAGATTAATACCGCTCCACTCAGCGCCATCAGCACATAGATCAGCGCATAGATGGTGTTGTAGAGCACCAGTTGTCCGCTTACCGGCTGCCCATGCGCCACCGAGGTAATCACGTTCAGGGCCGAGAAATTTGGGATCACGTAGGCCGCCGCCGTGGCCAGCCATTTCTCGGCGCCGTGCGCCATGGCGGCGAAGCCGCGCAAATCTTCCGAGAAACATCCCACCACAAACAGAGCGAAGGCAAAGACCGCCGACATCAGCGGGGTGGAGAAGGCCGAGAACAGCAGCGCCAGCGCCGTGATAATCAGGAACTGCAGCACAATGAAATACAGCGCCACCAGCACCCAGCCATCCGCCCGCTGGAACCGGTGCGACACATAGAGCAGGGCCGCGAATACGCCGACTGCCATGCACAGCGTGTTCACCAGCAGGGTCCCTGCCAACCCAAAGAACTTGCCGGTAATGAATTCCCAGCGCCGCACCGGCCGGGTCAGGATCGTGTACAGCGTGCGCCGGTCGATCTCCTTCGATACCAGCCCGATGCCGATAAAAATGGCGATTACCACGCCGAACAACGACACTGCGGTCAGCCCCAGGTTGATCACCACCAGCCGCTCGATGTCGATGGATATCTGTCCCACCAGGATGGCCGCGCCTGACATCAGCAGTGCGAACGCGATCAGGTTGTACAGCACGCGGTCGCGCACCGCCTCCCGGAACGTATTGCGCGCAATGTGAAGCACCCTGCGATTCATGACCCTGCCCCCGCCGATATCTTGTCCGGTCCCACCTGGGAGACAAAGTAGTCTTCCAGCGAGGAGCGCACCGGAGTCAGAGAAATCAGCCGCAGCCCGCTTTGCTTCAGGATGTCCAGCGCGCTTTCCTGCCGGTCCTCCGCCAGCACGGCCCGCACGGTGTCTCCGCTGACGTGCAGCTCGGCGGAAATCGCCTTCAGCGCGGCCGGAGCCGTGGTCCCGCTCCAGATCAATTCAATTTTCCCCTGCACGTTTGCCGTCAATTCGGCCACCGCTCCCACTCCCCGTAACTGGCCTTGATGCAGGATCGCCACCCGGTCGCACAGCGCCTCCGCGTCCGACAATATGTGGGTGGAAAAAAATACCGTCTTGCCTTCCTGCTTGAGTTGCTCAATCAGGTCGCGCACCTCGCGCCGTCCCATGGGGTCCAGGCCGGACATCGGCTCGTCGAAAATCACGATTTTCGGATCATGCAGAATGGCCTGCGCAATCCCCACCCGCTGCAGCATGCCCTTGGAGAACTTGCGCAGCTGCACATTCCCCGCCTCCCCCAATCCCACCCGCTCCAGCATCGCCTTTACTTTTTGCCGGCGCTCCTGCCCCGGTATCCCGGAGAGTTGACCGTAATACTCCAGCAACTCGCGTGCGGTCAGGTAGTCATAGAAGTAAGGTTGTTCCGGCAGGAACCCGACTTGCGCCCGTACCGCCGGGTCGCTGATGGATCCTCCCAGCACCCGCGCCGTGCCTCCGGAAGGGAAGACCAGCCCCATCAGCATCTTGATGGTCGTGGTCTTGCCGGCCCCGTTGGGTCCTAGAAAGCCGAAAATCTCCCCCTCTGCCACCGTGAGCTGCAAGGGATGCAAGGCGCGTTTGGCCTGCTTGCGCCAGAAGCCCACGTGGTAGGTTTTTTCCAGACCCAGGATTTCGATCGCTGGCATGTTCGCTGCACGTCCCGGGAAAAATTATAAGCGGAGGGCCCTCGGGGTGGTGACCTCTTGCGGGCGGGAGACTCTTACCAAAGTTTGTTCCAGGCAAAGGCAAAGGCGTCGCGGATTTTCCGCGACGCCTCGGCACAGAAGATGGAATCTGCGCTACTGCGCGATGGGATAGCTTACGCAGGTACTGACGTCCGGCGCCGGCGTGGTATCGCTACCCGGATGAATGTGCAGCGAGCCGTCGGCCAGCATGCAGAACTTCCGCACGCCGGTGATCCCATAATTGGACGGGGCCGAGGATGAGACGAACGAGGTATTCAATCCACCCCCGGAAGCAAATCCTCCCGCCAGAAAGTTATAGCCACTGCGTTGCCCGCTCGCCAGCGATGGGTCCAGAATGCAAGCTGCGGTGACACTGGGCACGCAAGGCACACCCGCTCCACCCAGGCTCGCCAGGTCAGGGGCAAACCCCATGGTGGGATAGGCCGCGTTATAGGCATATTGCGCCGAGGTGATGGTCCGCACCGCGCTGGCCGCGGACGCTTCATTGGCGGCAATCCGGCTCCGCAGCAGGCTGGGAATCGCAATCGCCGCAATGATCAAGATAATGGCTACGACGATCAGCAGTTCAATCAGCGAAAAGCCCGCTTCTTGGCTGAGCGCAGCTCGGGTTCGATTTGAAGTATGGTTGCGCATCTCAGTTTTGGATGTTGCAATTCGATCGCCAAATTCTCCGCTTTCTTGGGGGCATAAGTAACTTGTTGTGAAAGAGATACAACTCGCTTCCCGCCTCCCCCATGCTCTTCCCGATCTGAATTACAGAATCTGTCAAGCCGCTAACCGCGTTTTGCCATTTCTGGCCCCGCGGGACCCCTGCTTTATTACACAAAAGCTAAAGGGAGCAGCAGGTTGCCCTGCTGCTCCCCTGGCTTGTACCCTCCCCCAGGTACTTCGCCAACTTTTAATTAGTTCCCGATCGCCGTGGTCGCGGCGCAGGTGTCATGGGCATTCAAGGTGCCGGCCGACGGGGTCAGGAAGCGCACAACGTTGTCTTCCACCGCGCAGAATTCCTTCACGCCAGTGGTGTTCAGAGTGGCAGGCTGGGCATCCACGGTGAACTGATCTTTCGGGGTGCCGCCGCTGGGCGTCGCGGTGAACTTATAACCGCTCTTCGCCAGCGTGCCGGAGTTCGACAGGGTGTAGTCGATAATGCAAGCGTTGGTTTCGCTGGGCGAAGTGCAAGCCGCGCTGCTCGCCGGCCCAAGGTTCGTCAAAGCGGCCGCATATCCAACCGTCGGATACGAGGTGGCATAGGTCAGTTCGGCTGTGGAAATGGTACGCACCGAAGCCGCGGCGGACGATTCGTTGGCAGCAATACGCGCACGCAGCAAGTTCGGAATGGCAATGGCGGCGATGATCAGGATGATCGCGACCACAATCAGCAGCTCAATCAGTGAGAAACCCTTCTGTTTCCGCATCTCGTTTTTCCTCTTTTCCCTCTTCTGGGAAATCTGTGAATTCAATGTCCTGGCCTTCATCGACCAGCCGCGAGTATATTCGCATTTTACGCGCCAAATTCTGAAGTTACCAAAGTGATCGGACATCCCCTCCTACCCACTTTATTTTCAGGACTTAGCCTCTCTTTGGTCACTTCCCGGTCTGCCCGCGCCGGGTCAAAAACCGGTATTCCTGCCACTTTTTGTCTCAACCCTGACAACTTGTGTCACTTTGGAACAGCTGCGCGAGACGCCTTTCCCCCTTCAGCATGCCGCTCCTTCCCCGTAGCCGCTACGCCCTTTCGCCCGCACAGGAAGAACGTATCTCCGGCCTCTTCTTGCAACTCTCTCTTAGGAGCTTGGCCGAATGGTGGCGCGGCGATGAAAAGTCTTCTTCAGCACTCCATACGCCACCGGCCCCAGCGCCAGGCACAACGGACCCCATAACCGCGCCGATCGGTCGCTGTTCACCAGCGCCCAGCCAAACAGCAAGGTAGGGACCACTACCACGCTGGCCATCCCCCACGTTCCTCCCGGCACGCGGAATCCGCGCGGCAACTCCGGATGGGTCCGGCGCAGCTGCCACACTGAGAGCAGCGTCAACACCGAAGTGGCCGCACGCATCCAGGCGTAAATCGCGATCAGTTGGGTGACACTGAGCCCGGCGAGCACGCCGCAGAATGCTGTGGAGAGCAGAATGGCGAGCACCGGCGTGCCAAAGCGCGGATGCAGCTTGGCCAGCGCGCCGTGCAGATATCCATCTTCCGCCATGGCGAAGGGCACCCGCGACACCGAGAGTACGGTGCTATCGAGTAACACGAATGTGCACAGCACGGCCGCCGCCAACATGGCCCCCTCCAGCGCATGTCCGCCTATCAGGCGCGCCGCTGTGACCATGTATCCCGTCTCCCAGGCTTGCCAGTTGCCCAGCGCCGCCAGCCCCGCCGCCACCGGCACGAAGAAGCTGAGGATGGCCAGCGGCGCTACCAGCGCCAGCCCGCGGGGAAAATTCCGCCGGGGTTCCTCTACCTCCTCGATCACGGTGGAGAGCTGTTCGTATCCAGAGTAAATCCACAATCCCAGCGCCAGCCCCACGCCATAAACCTCGCGCCACGGCCTGGCGGGTGGCATCCAGGGCTGAAAGGGAGAAAATCGCGCCTGGTTCAGCGCTAAATAACAGAAGATCGCCACCGGGACCATCTGCAGCGCGACCATCCACAACGTCACATGGCCCACCAGCCGGATGCCCAGCACATTCAGCAGCGCCACCAGCAATAAAAACGCAAATGCGATGGCCCAATGCAAGAACGGATTACGGATCGGCCACACCTGCGAGACGTAGTCCGCCAGCACCGTCCCATAGGAAGCCCACATGAAGAATGTGCCCGTCCAGTTCCACCATCCGCTTTGGAAGCCCCAGAAGTCGCCGAAGGCCGCCCGTGTCCAACGATAGAACCCACCTTCCACCGGCATGGCGGTCGCCATCTCCGCCGTGGCCAGCGCCACCGGGACGCTGAACAGCCAGGGCACCAGCAGAATAAAGAGCAGGGCCATCCCCGGCCCGGAAGTCGAGACCATGGCCTCAAATCCGAATGGTCCTCCCGCGCAGTAGGCATAGAGCACGGCCACGAACGGCAGCAGAGAAATTTTCTTCAAGGAGCCGGAGTGCTTGCTTACCGCGTCAGGAGTGGCCATAGGAATGGTCGGAGATGGACGATTCTACCCCAGAGACTGTGCGGACGCGGGCGTCTTGCCCGTGTCGCCTGGTCCGCACCACCTCCGACCCGCGGTCAGTTATTTTTTGCGATCCATGCGACACACCCCCGGCTGCCGTCTTACAATTGCGCCCTCGCATGCTGGACCCATTTCAGATCGATCCAGATATCTCTCGCGCCTGGACCCTCCCGGCTCTTTATTATTCCGATCCCGCCATCTTCGTCCGGGAAAAGGAAACCATCTTTCGCCGGGCCTGGCAGGTAGTCGGCCATCACAGCCAAGTGGCTGGGCCCGGAGATTACTTCACCACGGAACTTCACGGCGAACCGTTGCTTGTGGTGCGCGACAGGGAACTGCGCGGTTACTACAACATCTGCCGCCACCGCGCCGGCCCGCCCGCTGAAGGCTGCGGCACGCGCAAATTGTTCCGCTGCGGTTATCACGGTTGGACCTACGGCCTGGACGGCAAGCTGATCAGCGCTCCCGAGGTCGAAGGGGTGCAGGAATTTCACCCGGAAGATTTTTCGCTGCTCCCGGTGCGGGCCGAGGAGTGGTTCCACTTCGTCTTCGTGAATCTGGACCCGCGAGCCAGGGGACTGGTCGAGAGTCTGGGCGAATTGCCGCAGCAGGCTGGGCGCTTCGACTTCGCCGGCCTGAAGTTTTTTACGCGCCGTGTCTACGACATGCGGTGCAACTGGAAGACCTACATCGATAACTACCTCGAAGGCTATCACCTGCCCAGCGTGCATCCCGGCCTGAATCGCGAGCTGGATTACAACGCTTACACGGTCGAGCCGCATGCCCGCTACATCCGCCAGTTCAGCCCCATTCGCGGCGCGCAGCCCGGCGACTCCGCGCCCCGCCGCTACCAGGAGGCCCGCGCGGATCTGACTACCGACTACTTCTGGGTCTTTCCCAACTGGATGCTCAACTGCTATCCCGACAACCTTCAGCTCAACATCGTGCTGCCCCTGGCGCCCGAGCGCACGCTGGCCGTCTTTGAGTGGTATTTGCTGGAAAAAGATTTGCAAAGCCCGGCCGCCCTTGCCTCCGTGGAGTTCAGCGACCAGGTGCAGAAAGAAGACATCGCCATCTGCGAGACCGTGCAGAAGAACCTGCGCTCGCGCAGCTATTCCCGCGGACGCTACAGCCTGAAACAGGAAAAAGGCGTGCACGCCTTCCACCGCATGTATGCCGAGGCCATGCAGGAGAAATGAGTAGTACAGGTGGAGCTTAGTTCGCTCCCAGTAGCCGCGAAATGGCGCAAGAATGCAGCCCAGCGCGTAAGCGCTGGGTAAAAGTGGAAAACGCAGCGAGCCCGAAGGGGCGAAAGATGAGTTGTGACACAGTCTCTTCAGCCGTACGCACAAAGCAGCGCGCGCGCTCCGTTTTCACAACCCTGTAACTCAGACGAGGTCTAATAGCACTCATGAAAACTCGCATCGTTCTTAGCCTGCTTTTTCTATGTCTGGCTTTGCCCGCTTTTGCCCAGAACAAAACCCGCAACATTGTTCTGATCGTTTTGGACGGCGTGCGTTGGCAGGAGGTGTTCACCGGGGCCGACCCCACGCTCATGAACTCCGAGCATGGCAATATCTGGCTGGACGAGAAAGTCCTGAAACAGCGCTACTGGCGCGACGACGTCGAGCAACGCCGCCGGGCCCTGTTCCCCTTCCTTTGGGGCACGGTCGCCCAACAGGGACAGATCTTCGGCAATCAGAACAAAGGCAGCATCGCCCACGTCAGCAACGGCATGGCCTTTTCCTATCCCGGCTACAACGAGATGTCGGTGGGCTATCCCGACTCCCGCATCGACAGCAACGAATACGGCCCCAACCCCAATCGCAGCGTCTTCGAGTGGCTCAACACTCTCCCCGAATTCAAGGACAAAGTCGCCGTCTTCGCCACCTGGGCCAACTTCCACGAAATCTTCAACCAGAAGCGCAGCCGCCTCTATATGCAGGTTGGCTGGGACCTGCCGGGGAGGGGAACGGACCTGACTCCGCGCCAACAACTGCTCAACCAGCTGTTTGAGACCACCACGCGCATGGATGCGGAGGACGCCACCGACTCGCTCCTGCAAGTTCCTCTGCTGGATTACGTGCGTGAACAGAAACCCCGCGTGCTTTTTGTCGGCTACGGCGAGCCCGATAGCTGGGCCCACGCCGGCCGCTACGATGTGGTCCTGGAAAGCCTGCGGCTGGCCGACCAATTCATCCAGCAGCTTTGGCAGACCATGCAGTCCATGCCCGAGTATCGCGACCAGACCACCTTCCTCATCACCACCGACCACGGCCGCGGCGGCGGGCTCGTGCAGTGGCGAGAACACGGTGTGGAGGAAAAGGGATCAGAGAATGTGTGGATGGCGGTCCTCGGTCCCGATACGCCCGCGCTCGGCGAACGGGAAAAAGTTCCGCCGGTGGTGCAGGCGCAAATCGCGGCCACGCTGGCTGCCTTTATCGGTCAGGATTACCGCCAGGCCGAACCCAAAGCCGCCGCGCCCTTGCCGGTGATCGGCAAGTAGTCAGTTTCAATCATTGTCATTCCGAGGACGCTGAGCTTAGTCGAAGCGAACGAGGAAGCCCCAGCTCTCGGGCGCTGATGCGTGTATATCCATCGTCCGCCGTGACCGCACGAGAGACGATATCGCAACTCATCTTTCGCTCCTTCGGGGCTGGTTGCTTGTTCCACTTTTACCCAGCGCTTACGCGCTGGGCTGCATTCTTGCGCCACTTCGTGGCTGTAGGGGCAGAGTCTGTCGTGGGCGAAGTCGTCCTCACCTGCCCGCTGTGGCGCGGACACTCCTGTTCGCGTGGTCTTCTCGGGATCCTGTAGGGGCAGGTGTCCTCACCTGCCCGCGGCTCTTCCTACTCCACCTTCACCAGCATGCAGGTGATGTCATCATGCTGCGGGGCCGTCCCCGCAAAGCCGTTCACATCATCGATCATTCGCCGCAACAGATCGTCGGGCAGGGAACCCGTCCAGTTCTGCAATAGCTGCAGGATGCGCGCCTCGCCATATTCTTCTCCGCGATCGTTCTCCGCCTCCACCAACCCGTCGGTAAAAATCATCAGCCAGTCGCCCGCCGCTAGCGCCGTCACCCCCGCCTGGTACGGCGACTCCTGAATGCCCAGCGGCAGCCCTCCGGTTTCCAACCGCTCCACCGCTCCGGAAGCCCGCCGCAGAATGGGATGATTGTGTCCGGCATTGACATAGGTCAGCGCCCGCGTCGCCGGTTCATACTCCGCCAGAAACGCCGTGGTGAAGCGCACGCCCGACTGGCTGTTGGTGCAGGCATAGTGGTTCATGCCCGCGACCAGATCGAGCAAGGAACATCCGGTCGTCGAAAGCGTGCGCAGGCTGGCCTGGAAGGTCGCCATCAGCAGGGCCGCCGGTATGCTTTTGCCCGCTACATCGGCCACCGCCAGCAGATAGCGCGCGTCGCCTTCCGCCGCCGGGCGGGCAAACACGTCGTAAAAATCGCCCGCCACCGTGTTGGCGGCGCGGGTGGCGAAGGCGATCTTCAGCCCCGGCACCTCGGGTGCGGTCGCCGGCAGCAGCCACTTCTGGATGTCGCGCGCAATTTCCAGATCGCGCTTCATCACCACCCGGTCGGCCACCTCCAGCATCAGCAGGACAAACAGAATCACCCCGGCATGAAAATGGAAGTCGAACTCCACGGCCCTCTCCGCCCCTGACCCTTCCGAATAACGAAATCCCCCGCCCGGCAGCAGCAATAAAACCACGCCCAGCAGCAACAGCACTCTGCGCGCCGGACTCAGTTTCTCCAGCATGGCCCAGGCGAAGGCCTGCAGCGTGGTCCAAAAGGTGTGCTTGCGCTCTTCCCGGGTGGCCCGCGCGTCGACATCACGCTCATACAACCGGTAGCTAGCTTTGGCGTCTTTGAAAAATTGCGACCACAGCTGTTGCAGCTCCAGGCCTTCCGTCACTCGGTGCCAGAAGCGCCCCAGGGCTTGCGCAACCCCCGGCCCCGGGCGAGAAGACGAAGAGGTGGATGTGGTTTCTGCTGCCATGGCAGGCATTATAGTTCTCCGCGAAGAAAGTGGGGTGGCTCTCTAGAGCGAGTCATTGCGAGGAGCATCTCATCGCCTATCCCCCGGAAAACAACCCCATCTGTTCTTCTTCGGCCAGATATTCCGGCTCAATCTTCCGTATCTCGCGCCGCCCTCGCGTCAGCCCATATTTCGCGCGGAATTGGTGCATCAGCTCCCCAATCCTCTTCCCGTAGGCCTTGGGCAGAAACGCATGCTCGGCATAGCGCGCCCGGTAATTGGCCGCCAGCTGAGGAAACTCCTTTTCCACGAACGGCAGAAATACCGCCGCCGAGCAGGGCTTCAGAAACAGCGGATTGGCAAAGATACTGCGGGCTCCGGCCTCGGCCGTCGCCTTCACCATGGCCTCCAGGTCCTTGGGTGAATCGTTGATGCCGGGCATTACCGGCGAGCAGCTGACCCCCACGGCAATGCCGGCTTCGGCCAGCTTGCGCACCGCCAGCATGCGCAAATCCGGACGCGGCGCCCGCGGCTCCAGTATCCGCGCCAGCGGAATGTTCAGCGTGGTGATGGTCAGATGCACGAAAAACTCATTGCGCCGCGCCACCCGCTGCAGCAAATCCAGATCGCGCAGCACCAGGTCCGACTTGGTGATCATGCCCAGCTCATATCCGTCCTGCCGCGCGAACTCCTCCAGAATGCCTTGCGAGACCTGATAGTGCCGCTCCGCCGGCTGATAGGGATCGGTGGCCGCCCCCATGGCGATCGACTCGCCCGGCCTCACCTGCTTCAGCTCCTGGTGCAGCAGCGCGGCGGCGTGTTGCTTCACGTAAATCTTCTGCTCAAAGGCCACGCCGTCGCGCATCTCCATGAACTCATGGGTGTAACGGGCATAGCAGTATTTGCAGCCGAACTCGCAGCCGCGATACGGATTGATCGTCCAGGTGAAGGGCACCTCCCGCTTGCTGACGCAGCGGTTCAGCAGAGACCGGGCGGGCAGCCCGAAGTATTCCACCTGGTGCCCCTCGCGCACGGGATCGCTATGCGCGGCCAGACGAGCGATGCCCACCAGCCGGGGCCCAGCATCGGGAAAGAGCAATGGAGAAGCCATGACATATTCGCCTTTTGTTCGCCTACCATAGCGCCGAGGCGGGAGCTCGTCAAGCAGGATTTTTGGGTCTTGATTTTGGGGAGCTTAGAGAAGTTCGCAAACTGTTGTGGAAGGGGCTGGATAGGCAGTCGGCAGGGATGCTTCGACTTGCGGATGCTCCCAAGCATCCGCTGCGCTCAGCATGACAGGCTTTCGCTCACACTGTCATCCTGAGCGCAGCGGATCCTTCGCTTCGCGAAGTGTCCGCGCAGTCGAAGGACCCCTACCCACTTGGCGTTATCACGGACGCAGCGAGGAATTTCCACACCAAGGCCCCGGAATCAACCGACCCATAGATGGTTGCGGAAATGATCCTTCAACAAGCTTTAACCGCTCACACTGTCATCCTGAGCGCAGCGGGACACTTCGCTTCGCGAAGTGTCCGCGCAGTCGAAGGACCCCTGCCCACTTGGCGTTATCACGGACGCAGCGAGGAATTCCCACACCAAGGCCCCGGAATCAACCGACCCATAGATGGTTGCGGAAATGATCCTTCAACAAGCTTTAACCGCTCACACTGTCATCCTGAGCGCAGCGGACCCTTCGCTTCGCGAAGTGTCCGCGCAGTCGAAGGACCCCTACCCACTTGGCGTTATCACGGACGCAGCGAGGAATTCCCACACCAAGGCCCCGGCATCAACCGACCCATGGATTGTTGCGGAAATGGTCCTTCAACAAGCTTTAACCGCTCACGCTGTCATCCTGAGCGAAGCGGACCCTTCGCTTCGCGAAGTGTCCGCGCAGTCGAAGGACCCCTACTCACTTGGCGTTATCACGGACGCAGCGAGGAATTTCCACCAAAGCCCCGGAATCAACCCACGCATGGAGTGGCACAGAAAGAGGCCGCGGGATGCGCGAAGCGCATTCCTTCGCTCAGGATGACAAGATGAGAGTAAGTTTACTCCGCCGGCTTCTCGAACAATTTCGCATCCACCGCGGGGTTCACCTGGACTGACTTATACTGCGCGGCGCTCGAGTCCTCGCCCCCCTGCTTATTCTTGTGCACCCGGGGAAGCGTCAGCCCGCTCACTTCCTGCCAGTCGGCAAACTCCGTGACCGCCTCCACCGGCCCGCTGCGGCCCACCGTCTGGTAGGTTTCGCGCAGCACCCGGCCATTGCTCGGGTCGACGTAGAGGCGCACCGCCAACCCGTCTCCGCTGACGTCCAGCACTTGCGCTTCGGTCGCGCCAATCTTCTCGCTGCCCGCCGCGGCGAACACAAAGGCCGGGTCGCTGGCATGCTGTCCGATATAGATCAGGTCGCGCTTGATCTGGGCCAGCATCTCCGTCTTTTGCGCTGCCGGCAAATCGCGCACCCCCATGCCTTCCATGGCCATGAAGGCGGCTTTGGGCGTGGCCACCAGCGTCACATTTCCCATGGGCCCCTGCAGCGCGGCATGCAGCTGGTCCGGAAACACAATCGTGCTGTTCACCGTGATGGGAACTTCGCCCTGGGGCGAGTTCTGCGTGCTGGCGATTTCCATCTTCACCGCCTTGACCGCCTGCAGTTTGGCCTCGCCGCCCAGAGCCGCAGCGATCTTTGCCGCCAGGGCTTTGCCGGCTGGGTTCGAGGCCGACGGCTTGGCTTCTTCCGCCTTCTCCGCGCCCGGCGGCGGAGGAATCGTGATGTCCACCTCCTTCACCGCGCCCAGCGAGGAAAGCGGCTTATCAAACTCGGGAGGATTGCCCACCACCAGCACCGCCAGCTGGTCCCTATGCAGATACTTCGCCGCCACCCGCGCCACGTCCGCGGCCGTCACCTTCTCCACGCCCGAACGGAACTGCTCCAGATAGTTAGCCGGGTAGCCGTAATATTCATAGGCCATCCGCTCCTGCAGGACTTTCTCGGCCGAATCGAAATTGAAAACGAACCCGTTCAGGATCGAGTCCTTGGCTTGCTGGATCTCCGTGTCGGTCAGGGGAGACTGGGCCAGCTTGTCGATTTCCGCGAAAATTGCCTGGATCGCCTCCACCGTGCTCTGGCTCTTGGTGCTGGTCACCAGCCGCAGAATGCCGGGATGATCGAATGTGGTGCCAATGCCTCCACCTACCGCATAGGCCAGCCCCTTGTTGGTGCGCACTTCGCGGAACAGCCGGGAGGAAAATCCCCCGCCAAAGGCTTCGTTGAAGACGCGGATGGCATAGTAGTCGGGATTGCTGCGCACCGTGCCCAGCGTGACCATTTGAATATTGCTCTGGTTCACGTCCTCTTTCGTGACCAGGTAGTAGCCGGGTTTCGCGGGATGGAAGGCGATCTCCTCTTTCTTGGCCTCCGGCCCCTTGGCCCACGCGCCGAACGCCGCGCGCAGCTTGGCTTCCATGGCGGCCGAATCAAAGTCGCCCACCAGGCCGAGAATGATGTTGTTGGGGGCTACGTGCGCCTGGTGCCAGTCGAGCAGGTCCTGCCGCGTCACCGCCGCGACCGTCGCGTACTCGTTCTCCCGCGCATAAGGATTGTCCGCTCCATAGGCCAGCTTGACGGCTTCCCGGCCCACAATATCGTCCACGTCGTCATTGCGGCGGGAAATGGCGTCGAACATCTGCTTGCGCACAATGTCGATCTTGTCTTCGCGGAACTGCGGCTGGCGCAGCAGCTCGCTGAAGACTTTGAACACATCGTCGAAGTCGCCCTTCAAGCAGGACAGGGAAATCGTGGTGGAGTCGGCGTTGCTGCCGGTCTCGACTTTGGCGGCGCGTGCCTCCAGAAAATCATCCAGCTGGTCGCCGGTCTGGCTCTTGCTTCCCCCCGTGCGCCAGGTCTCGCCATAAATGTCGAGCAGGCCGGTCTTGGCCGCCGGCTCGGAACGCGATCCGCCGCGAATGCGCGCGACGCCGTCAATCAACGGCAGCTCATGGTCTTCCTGCAGGAAGATCACCATGCCGTTGGGCAGTTGGATGCGCTTGGGCTCCTTGGGATGGAACTCCGGCAAGGGCGCGATTTTGATCTGCTTCCAGTCGGTTGCCTGCGCCGCCGCGGAATACCCGCTGCCCAGCAGGATGGCCAGCGCCAGCAAGAGAGAGGTCTGCTGCAAGGGCTTCTTCATTGCGCACCTCCTTTGCCCGCCGTCTTGGTTTCGATAATGCCCACGGTCCGGTTCTCCGAAGTAAAGGTCTCGCTGGCCACCCGGCGGATGTCCGCCTTGGTCACCTGGTCTATGCGGTCCACCGTCTTGAATAACTCTCGCCAGTCGCCATAGCGCGAGTAATACACCGCCAGCTGCGAGGCCAGGCCCTGATTGCTGTCCAGGCCGCGCAGCAGGTTGGCCTTGGCGCGCGTCTTGATCATCTTCAGCTCTTCGTCGCTGACGTCTTCCTTCTTCAGCCGGTCAATTTCCGCATGAATGGCCGCCGAAACTTCCTCGGTGCTGTGCCCGGGAAGAGGGAAGGCATAGAAGGCGAAAAGATGCGGATACTTGTTGCCCGGCAGTCCGCTGAACCCGGCGGAATAAGAAGCGATCTTCTTGTCCCGCACCAGGGCCCGGTACAGACGCGAAGTCCGGCCCGACGACATCAAGTCGGCAATCGCGTCGTACACGGCGTCATCTTTACTGCGATAGTCCGGACGGTGATAGCCTTCGAGATACAGCGGCTGCGCCAGCTCGCGCAGCACTACCCGCCGCTCCGAGTTCTGCGGAGGCTCCACCGTGGTGCGCTCATCCGGTTTCTCGCCCGAGGGAATGCGGCCAAAATATTTCTCCACCAGCGCCAGCGTCTCCGCCGTCTTCACATCCCCCACCACCGCCACCACCATGTTGGAAGGGATGTAATAGGTGTGGAAGAAGTTCTCCGCGTCGGTCGCGGAAAACGAATTCAGGTCGGAGAGCCAGCCGATCCCCGGCCGGTGATAGGGATGGGCGGCGAAACTGGCGGTCGTGAACTGCTCCAGCAGCCGCCCGATGGGATTGCTGTCCGTGCGCATGCGGCGCTCTTCAATCACCACGTTGCGCTCGTCGTAAAACTGCCGCATTACGGGATGCAGAAACCGCTCGGATTCCAGGTAGGCCCATAATTCCAGCCGGTTCTCCGGAAAAGAATAGTAGTAGGTGGTCTCGTCGTTGCTGGTCGATGCGTTCAACCCTTCCGCGCCGTTGTTCTCCAGGATCTGCGGAAACTCGTTGGGCTTCACATATTTGTTGGCCGAGGCAATGTCGTCCTTCCAGGCCTTTTCCAGCTGCTGCAGCTTCTGCTCGTCGCGCCCCACCCGCTTGTCGCGCTCCGCGATGTAGGCGGCATAAGCCTGCTCAATTTTTTCCAGCAGCGGTTTTTCGGCGGCGTAGTCGGTGGTGCCGATGTTGGTCGTGCCCTTGAAGGCCATGTGCTCGAACATGTGGGCCAGGCCGGTTTTGCCCATCGGGTCCTGCACCGATCCCGCATCCACATGGGTATAGAAGGAGAACACCGGCGCTTCCGGCCGCTCGCAGACAATGACCGTCAGGCCGTTGGCCAGCTTTTTGACCGTGACCCGCTTCTCAAAGGACGCCAGGTCCTGGGCCGAGGCCAGGCCGGCCAGCAAGAAGAAGAAGAGAAAAGAAGACAAAACGCGCGTTTTCATCAGACCTCCACGAGGTTGGACGCACAACATGGGCAGAGGTTTGAAGTTACGTGGGAAAAACCCCCCTTGTCAAACCCAGCTGTGTGTGGCGCGGGCCCCTGGTGTGGCGCGGGCGCCCTCGCCCGCGTAGGTTGCGTAAGCCTCGTGTGGCGCTGGCCCTCGTGTGGCGCGGGCCCTCGTGTGGCGCGGGCGCCCTCGCCCGCGTAAGCATAAGAGCATGCCTGGCAGACCTCTTTAGCTTGGAGCCTCCTCCCCCTTTGTCCTTCCGAGGGGCGATCACCCCTACCCTCTCCCCAACATGCCCTTCCAGCATGGCCTCCATCGCGCCAAAAGAGCGCCCCCATATTAAAATCACCCATGCCCTCTCCTGCCAACTCGCCGGTTGTTGAAATTCAGGGCAAGCACCTTAAGCTCTCCAATCTCGACAAAATCCTCTACCCGTCTACCGGCTTCACCAAGGGCCAGGTCATTGATTACTACGCGCGCATCGCGCCCGTCTTGCTTCCTCACCTGAAAGACCGCCCGCTTACCCTCAAACGCTACCCCAACGGGGTGGACGCAGAATTCTTCTTCGAAAAGAATGCCACCACCCATCGCCCGGATTGGGTCAAGACCACGCCGGTCTGGAGTCGCCACAATCGCCGCACTGTGCACTACATCCTGGCGGACGATCTGCCCACGCTGGTCTGGATCGCCAATCTTGCTGGTCTGGAGTTGCATCCTTCGCTCTCCCGCGCCGCGGCGTTGCCATCGCCCACCATGATGGTCTTCGACCTCGATCCCGGCCCGCCCGCGACCATCGTGCAGTGTTGCCAGGTGGGGTTGTGGCTGCGCGATATCTTCGAGCGCTTTCACCTACAGAGTTTTCCCAAGACCTCCGGCTCCAAGGGCATGCAAATCTACGTGCCGCTGAACACGCCAACCAGCTACGAAGTCACCAAGACTTTCGCCCGGGCCCTGGCGCACTTGCTGGAAGATGCCCATCGCGACCTCGTGGTCTCAGAGATGAAGAAGGAAGTGCGCGGCGGAAAAGTTTTTATCGACTGGAGCCAGAACGACGAGCACAAGACCACAATCTCGGTCTACTCGCTGCGCGCCCGCGAGCACCCCACCGTCTCCACCCCCATCACCTGGGAGGAAGTGGAAGCCTGCCTCAAAAAGAAAGACCCCGCATTCCTGCGCTTTCAGACCGAGCAGGTCCTCGCCCGCGTGGAAAAGCACGGAGACCTCTTCGCCCCCGCCGCAGTGCTGAAGCAGAAGCTACCCAACCTTGCAGGCGTCGAAGCCAAAAGCGAGGCTGTCGATCTGGCCGCCCAGGCGCAGGAGAGCCCAAAGCGCGCCTCGAAGTCTAAGGTTTCCGCAAAGTCAAAGCCGGAATCCAGGGTGAACAGGAAAACCCGAAAGGTATAATTCGTAATCTTTTGTATTGGAGATTCCTGTCAGGAGATGGCTTCAGCCATGTCGCTTTCGCTCGTGCAAGGATCACGTGGGTTGAGCCGCGAAGCGGCGCTAGAATGCAGCCCACGGCGTGAGCCGTGGGTGAAAGAGTGGATATGGCTACGCGCCCGAAGGGCGCGACAATGGTCCGCTTACCTGTGGCCACAGAGGGCGCACCGAAATTTCCTCCTGTGGTAAAGCTTCGAACTTGGAGAATCCATGCCTCAACTCTTCGTCGGCACCTCCGGGTGGGCCTACCCGAGCTGGAAGCCCGGCTTCTATCCCGCGAAACTCGCGCAGAAAAATTTTCTCTCCCATTACGCCGCGCAGCTCAACACCGTCGAAGTCAACTTCAGTTTCCGCCAGCTGCTCAAAGACACGACCGTGCAGAAGTGGATCGCCGAAACTCCCGCCCACTTCCGCCTCGGCATCAAGGCGCACCAGGTCCTCACCCACATCAAGCGCCTCAAGAACACGCAGGATTTTCTGCCGCGCTTCATCGCCACCCTCGAGCCTCTGATGCGCGCCGGCAAGCTCGGCCCCGTGCTCTTTCAGCTTCCTCCCAACATGAAGGCGGATGCCGCCGTGCTTGAGGAGTTTCTCTCCACCCTGCCCAAAGCCGTGCCCTCAGCCTTCGAGTTTCGCCACGAATCCTGGTTTGCCGACCCCATCTTCGATCTGTTGAAGAATCACAACCGCGCTCTCTGCGTGGCCGAGACCGAAGAGCGCGTCACCCCGGACGTCGTGACCTCCACCGACTTCGCCTACTTCCGCTATCGCAAGCCGACTTACTCGCCTGACGAGCGCCGCGCCATGGTCGCGCGCATCCGGGAACTCCTCGAGCAGGGAAGGGATGTCTACGCATACTTCAAGCACGAAGAAACTCCGCAAGGCGCGCTCTACGCCGTCGAAGTCCTGAAAGAATTTCAGGCGTGAGCCACGAAGTGGCGTCAGAGTGCAGCCCAGCGCGTAAGCGCTGGGTAAAAGTTGGGAAACCCACGCGCCGGAACGGCGCAACCACCACGGGCGCTGACGCGCGTAAGCCAAACCCATCCGTTTTGGCCATGCCTTCCGCGCCCCTGAACCCTGCTCACTACTTCTCCCCGCGTCCGATAACGCGCATACTCAACATGTGTCTTCTGAGGCCAATGCGCGCGTCGTCTCCGGCTTTCTCGACTACCTGAAAATCGAGAAGGGCCTCGCCGCGCTCACCGTCTCCGCCTACACCACCGACATCGGGCAATTCGCCGCCTTCCTGGAAAAGCGCCGGCGTCTGCTCACCTCCGCCCGCCGCGAGGACGTCAAAGATTTCATCCAGCAGCTCTTCGCCCATTCCGTCGACGGACGCTCCGTCGGCCGCAAGCTCTCCGCCCTGCGCCATCTCTACAAGCATCTGCTGCTCGATAAGGTCATCGCGCACGATCCCACGCTGAATATCAATTCGCCCAAACAGTGGAAGGTCCTGCCCAAATCGCTGGCCCACGATGAAATGGAGAGCATGCTGCGCGGCCCGCGCGTGGTTTCCCCCCGCAAGGACTCGCAGGCCGTGGCCGCGCGCGATCGCGCCATGCTGGAAGTCTTTTACGCCGGCGCGCTGCGCGTCTCGGAAATCATCGGCGTCAAACTCGAAGACCTCAAGCTGGACCTGGGCTACGTGCTGGTCCGCGGCAAGGGCGACAAAGAACGTATCGTGCCCCTGGGCCGCGCCGCGCAGGAAGTGCTGGCCGAATATATGAAGATTGCGCGCCTCGCGCTGCTGGCAGGGAAGACTTCGCCGCTGCTCTTTCCCGCGCGCGGTGGCGGCAAGCTGACCCGCCAGCGCGTCTGGCAGATGGTCAGCGCGGCCTCGGCTGCCGGAGGACGTCATGCCAGCCCGCACATGCTGCGCCACAGCTGCGCCACCCACATGGTGGAGAATGGCGCCGACCTGCGGACCGTGCAGACGATTCTGGGGCACTCGGATATTGGGACGACGCAGGTCTATACACATCTGGCACTCGACCGCTTGAAGAGTGTGTACCGGAAGCACCATCCCAGGGCGAAAGCCAGATGAATACTGTTTTTTACCACCGAGACACAGAGCCACGGAGAAATTCAAATATTTTTTTCACCACGGAGACACAGAGACACAGAGAAAGGCAACACGTAAGATATCTCTGCGGCTGCGGAGACACTGAGAAACATAGAATTTTGTTTTTCTCTGTGTCTCCGTGCTTCCGTGGTGAATTGGTTCTAGAGTAAGAAAAACAATCCCGGAGACTGATGTTTTTCACCGCAGAGCCACAGAGAGATCTAAATCTTGTTTTTCTCCGTGTCTCCGTGCCTCCGTGGTGAATTGGTTTTATGACTGAGAAAAAACAATCCCGGACAGTTGTCGAAAAAGGCGTCGACCAATTTCTCCGCACTTTGCGCGAGCGCAACGCCTCCGCCCACACCATCAAGGCTTATGCCGGAGACCTTGAGGTCTTCTCCGCCTACGTCGGCTCGCGCGACTGGCCGGCCATCGACCACATCGCCGTCCGCGGCTTTCTTTCCCATCTCTACGAAAAAGGATTGAGCAAGACTTCGGTGGCCCGCGCCCTCGCTGCCGTGCGCTCGCTCTATCGCTGGCTGGCCCAAGAGGGTGTGGTCGATCAGAATCCCGCCGCGCTCGTCTCCACGCCTAAGCTGCCCAAAAAACTGCCGCGCGTTCCCACCATCGAAGAAATCAACACCCTGCTCGATGGAGACATGCCGGAAGCGGCCGCATTCCCGGCCCGCGACCGCCTCATGTTTGAGCTGCTTTACGGCTCCGGAATCCGTAATTCCGAATTGATCGGCATCAATCTCGACGATATCCGCCTTAGCGCCGAAGCGATTTTGATTCGTGGCAAGGGAAAGAAAGAACGCTACGTACCCTTCGGGGACTCGGTGAAGTCAGCGCTCGCAGCCTATTTGCCGGAGCGCCAGAAGATTCTTGGGGAAACGAAGAAAGCTGCGAATGCCCTGCTCCTCAACCAGCGTGGTGGCCGTCTCACCACGCGCAGCGTCGGCCGCATTATTAAGAAGATCGCCGTGGCCAAAGGCCTTTCGCCCGATGTGCATCCCCACACTCTGCGTCACGCTTTCGGCACGCATTTGTTGGAGGAGGGCGCTGACCTGCGCGCCATTCAGGAGATGCTCGGCCACGAACGCCTCTCGACCACCCAGCGCTACACCCAGCTCTCCATGAAGCACGTCCTGGCCGTCTACGACCAGACCCACCCCCGCGCCAAGTAATTACAACTTCTCCACTGCTCATGTAGTGGCAGGTGTCCTCACCTGCCCGTCCCAGAGTTGTGTGGCGCGGGCGCCCTCGCCCGCGAAAACAGCGGACAGGAGTGTCCGCCCCACATCTTGGTGTTCACCCCAAACATTGCTTTGCTGCTGATCGCTGGATCCCAACCCTGTAGCGCGGTGCCAGTGTGGCGCGGTGCCAGTGTGGCGCGGGCGCCCTCGCCCGCGTGGTCTGCTCGAGCTCATGTACGGGCTGGTGTCCTCACCTGCCCGGCGGAGCGTAGCTCCGCCTTTTCTTGTCATCCCGAGCGCCGCTCGAGCCGCGCTTGCGCGGTGAGAGTCAGAGAGGGATCTGCAGTTTCTTTCACCCTGTCCTTCCGAGGCGTAGCCGAAGCAATCCCTACTGGATCATTGGCTGACTAAATCGGGCGTCTTGGGCTGAGGCTTATGCAGGAGGTAGGGATTACTCACCTCAGAATGACAGAAAATCACGCGCCCCGCAGCCCTTCCCACATCTCCACCACCTTCTCCTTCACCTCGGCCATCAGCCGCGTGTAGGTCTCTTCCGACGCCGCACTCTCCGCCGGAGGCACAATCGGCTTCCCAATCCTCATCTTCAGCTGCGTCCTCTTCTGAAAGAATTTCTTCCCCCGCGGCCATGCCTCATAAAATCCCTCAATTGCAATGGGGACAATCGGGGCCTGCATGTGGATCGATAAAATCGCCGCGCCCTTCTTGAAGATTCGCGGTGTGCCGTCAATCGAGCGCTCACCCTCCGGATACAGAATCAGCACTTTCCCGTTGCGCAGCCCGAACGCCCCCGCCCGCATGGCCGGAATCAGGTTGGCATCCGGATCCAGAACCACCACGCGCAGCTCCCGCGCCAGCCCCCGCATGAACCCCGAGCCAAAAATGTCGCTCGTGCCCACGGCAAAGGTGCGCCGCAAGACCTCCCACGGCAGGACACTGGCCAGCACCACCGGATCGATAAAGCTCTGATGGTTCGAGCACAGAATGTACGGGCCTGCTTTCGGCAGGTTCTCCAGGCCGCTTACCCGCAGCGCAAACAAGTCGCGGGCCGCGATCTGCGCCAGCCGGCTCACCGCAAACCATACCGCTTCGCCCACCGGGCGCGGCTTCACCAGCGCCTGCACCTCTGGGTCGGCCACCTCTTCCCGCAGCACCACATTCCAGCCGGCAAACTGCGGACGCGCGCCGCCCTTGCCACTGGCCGCGCTCTCCAGCACTGCATCCAGCAACTCGCGGACGGTATAAATCTCCGCCGACCGCGATTCCTCGACATCTCCGCCCAGCTCTTCTTCCAGCGCCACCAGCAGCTCCACCCGCTGCATGGAATCCAGGCCCAGATCGAGCTCCAGATTCAGCCCCGGCCGCATCACGTCGGGAGGTTCCTTCGCCGCCTCGCGAATCACTTTCAGCCCGCGCTGCACCTCGGGCTGCTCCAGCCAGGCCGACTCCTCCGCGGTCAACGGCTTCTCCGCCGGAACGTCCGCGTCGGAGGCCGTGCCTTTCCCCTGGTTGGCCAACACGCGCTTCTGTACTTCAAAGCGCTTGATCTTGCGCGTGGTGGTGCGCGGCAAATCTTCCTGCCAGATTTCGTAGCTGGCTATCCGCTTGGTGGTCGGCAGCTGTGCCGAAAGTCCTTCCATATCGAAGCGGATCACTTCCTTGGTGTTCACGATCTTCTGCTGCCGCAAGGCGTCGAAATTCGGCACCACCACCGCGTGCAGCCGGTCCGACAGCGGATCGCCCGGCCGGCCCTCAATCCCCATCACGCAGAGTTCCTTGATGTAGGGCGACTTCAGGTAGTGCGACTCGATCTCCTCGGGATAGACATTCTTCCCGTTGCTCAGGACGATGACTTCCTTTTGCCGGCCGGTGATGAACAGGTTGCCGTGCGCGTCGAAGTAACCCAGGTCGCCGGTGTGCAGCCAGCCGTCGATCAACACCGCGGCGGTCGCGTCCGCACGGTTCCAGTAGCCTTTCATGATGGTAGTGCCGCGCAGCGCAATCTCGCCCACCGGCTGCCCGCCGTCTTCCGAAGGCTGCGGGTTCACGATTTTGCCTTCGATGCCTTTCAGCGCCTTGCCCACTGAGCCAATCACATTGTCGCCGGGAGAGGTGATGAAGGCCGCCGCCGTGGTCTCCGTCAGGCCGTAGGCCTGCAAAATATCAATGCCCAGCGCGTAGAAATCTTGGCCCACGGTAGGGTCAAAACGCGAGCCGCCCGTCACCAGCAAGCGCATGCGGTCGCCGAAGGTTTCGTGGACCTTCCCGAAAAACACCCGCCCGGCATTGATGCCCAGCTTGCGCAGCCCGCGGTTCAGCTTCATCAGCGCCCGTAAAACTTTCTCCAGCGCCGCGCCTTTCTTGGCCGCTTCCTTGAAAATCTTTTCGTGGATCAAATAGAAAAACTGTGGCACCACCGCGAAAGCCGTGATCTTGCGCTCGCGCAGCGCCCGCAGCAGTTCGGTGGTGTTCAGGGTTTCCAGGTACACCGCCCGCGCTCCCGCCGTCAGCGGCAGCAGCAGGTTGGCCATCTGCGCCAGCACGTGGAACATGGGCAGAATGCCCAGCACCGCGTCCTCCGGTCCCAGGTGCGCCCAGTCGAAGACGGCCTCGACCTCGCCCAGCATGTTGGCGTGGGTCAGCATCACGCCCTTGGGATCGGCGGTGGTTCCCGACGTATAAAGAAGTGAGGCCACGGCATCCAGCGGGGAATCCACCGGCCGGAAGCCCTCCGCCCCCGCCGCAAAAATCTCATCCAGATTTGCCGGTGTGGTGCGGGCGCCCTCGCCCGCATGGCTCGTCTCAGGTTGTGTGGTGCGGGCGCCCTCGCCCGCATGGCCCGTCTCAGGTTGTGTGGGCGCGGGCGTCTCGCCCGCGTGGCTCGTCTCAGGTTGTGTGGTGCGGGCGCCCTCGCCCGCGTGGCCCGTCTCAGGTTGTGTGGGCGCGGGCGTCTCGCCCGCGTGTATCCGGATCATCTCTACGGCCGTTCCCGCTGCATCTTCTCCCACCGCCCAATGCTTCTCATCACAAAACAGCAGCACCGCACCGCTGTCTTTGAGCAGCTTCCGCACCTGATCGGCATGCAAGGCCGTATCCAGCGGCACCGCCGTATGCCCCGCCGCAATCACCCCCAGATACACGGCCACCCATCGCGGATGGTTATTGGCCAGAATCGCGCAGCGCGAGCCGGGCTCGAGCTGGCGCGCCTCGAGCCACCGGCCCACGGATTCCGCCATCCGCCGGGTCTCGGCATAGGTGTAGCTTTCTACCTGGTCTTCGCGCTGGATCTCGAGCGCCGCATTCTGCGGCCAGCGCTCCGCGCACTCCACAAATCGGTCATAAAAGGTCGCCATGATCGGGGTTGGGGTCCGCCGTGATCTTACATGATTAAGTGGGGCGGACACTTCTGTCCGCCTGGGCTTTGCAGGCAAGAGTGCCCGCACCACAGCGGCATGTGTGTGGTGTGGGCGCCCTCGCCCGTGCGGCGCATCCCAGCTTGTGTGGGCACGGGCATCCCGCCCGCGCCCATACAAGGATTGCTGGTCCATAAGTGTTGCGGATTCATATTGCTGGTTCATCCTGTGCATTCCGGGCTTCAATCCCATCCCCCTCATTTCGCATCCAATATGCTAGGCTTTCAGAAGTCACTTTTTCGTGGGCGTGTGCTCGCCGAAGGAACCTGAGCTTTGATCCAAGCCATTGCCGCTAAAATCTTTGGCACCAAGAATGAGCGCGACGTAAAGCGCCTGATGCCCCGCGTCGCCGCCATCAATGCCCTCGAACCCGAAATGCAAAAGCTTTCGGATGAACAACTTCGCGCCAAAACCGAAGAGTTCCGCGGGCGCATCCAGGAGCGCCTGGGCCGCCTCCCCGCCACCCCGGAAGCGGTTCCCGAAGGCGAAGAATCCAACGCCTCCGACCGCCGTAAGCAGTTCGAAGCGGTCCGCCACCAGGCCATCAACGAAGTCCTCGACGAGATTCTGGAGGAGGCCTTCGCCGTGGTCCGCGAGGCCGGCCGCCGCGTCCTCAACATGCGCCACTTTGACGTGCAGTTGATTGGCGGCATGGTGCTGCACCAGGGCAAAATCGCCGAAATGAAGACCGGCGAAGGCAAGACCCTGGTCGCCACCCTCCCGGTTTACCTCAATGCGCTCAGCGGCCTGGGCGTGCACGTGGTCACGGTCAACGACTACCTGGCCAAACGCGACTCGGAGTGGATGGGCCGGCTTTACCGCTTTCTCGGCCTCAGCGTCGGCGTCATCGTGCACGATCTCGATGACCAGCAGCGCAAAGACGCCTACGCCTCCGACGTCACCTACGGCACCAACAACGAATTCGG
>JAFDVW010000019.1:0-26279 GCA_018268755.1 Acidobacteriota bacterium | reverse complement strand
CCGCACCCCGCTCATCATCTCCGGGGCCAGCGAGGAATCGACCGACAAGTACGCCAAGGTCAACAAGATCATCCCCAAGCTGGAAAAGGGGGAAGAAATCGACGTTGCCCCCGGCGAGCCTAAGCAATATACCGGCGATTTTGTCGTCGATGAAAAGCATCGCAGCATCACCGTGACTGATGAAGGCTGGGAAAAAGTCGAAGGCCTGCTCGGCATCGGTAACGTCGCGGACCCGGAGAACTGGGCCATCAAGCACCACGTCGAGACCGCCGTCAAGGCCCACGCCCTCTACCACCGCGATGTCGAATACGTGGTGAAAGACGGCGAAGTCATCATCGTCGACGAGTTCACCGGCCGCCTCATGCCCGGACGCCGCTGGTCCGACGGTCTGCACCAGGCGGTGGAAGCCAAGGAAGGCGTCAAGATCGAGAAGGAAAACCAGACCCTGGCCACCATCACCTTCCAGAACTACTTCCGCATGTTCAAAAAGCTCGCGGGCATGACCGGCACGGCGGAAACCGAGGCCCCCGAGTTCGAAAAGATTTACCGGCTCGAAGTCACCGTCATTCCCACCAATAAGACGCTGCTGCGCGTCGAGAATGCCGATGTCGTCTATCGCACCGAAAAGGAAAAGTATTTCGCGGTCGCCGATGAGATCCAGAAGCTGAACGAGAAGGCGCAGCCCGTGCTGGTCGGCACCACCTCCATCGAGAAATCCGAGCGCCTCTCCGACCTGCTTAAGAAGAAGGGCATCAAGCACGTCGTGCTCAACGCCAAGTACCACGAGCGCGAAGCGGAAATCGTCGCCCAGGCCGGACGCCAGGGCATGGTCACCATCGCCACCAATATGGCCGGCCGCGGTACCGACATCCTGCTCGGCGGCAATCCCGAGTTCATGGCCAAGCAGGAGTGCGTGAAGAAGGGAATCGCCCAGCCCGTGCGGGCCGCCCAGGGCAAAATCCAGTCCACCCCCGACGACCACAGCATGACCGTCTGGTACTACGCCGGCAACGAATACATCGTGCCCACCGCGCAGTGGAACGAAGTCTTCGCCCGCTACAAGGCCCAGACCGACCAGGAGCACGACGGCGTCACCGGCGCCGGCGGCCTCTTCATCCTGGGCACCGAGCGCCACGAGTCTCGCCGCATCGACAATCAGCTGCGTGGCCGCGCCGGACGCCAGGGTGATCCCGGCGCCTCACGTTTCTATCTCTCCCTCGAAGATGACCTCATGCGCATCTTCGCCAAGGAGTGGGTTTCCACGCTGCTGCAGCGCCTCGGCATGGAAGAGGGCATTCCCATCGAGTCGCGCCTGATCAGCCGCCGTATCGAGAAGGCCCAGGAAGCGGTCGAGGCCCAAAACTTCGAGGCCCGCAAGCACCTCCTCGAATACGACGATGTCATGAACAAGCAGCGTGAGGCTGTCTACAGCCTGCGCCGCCAGCTGCTCGAAGGCGTCGACCAGAAAGACCTCATCCTGGAAGAGTACGTCGCCGCCATCGTCGGCACCCTGCTCGACCAGTTCTGTGACTCCAAGAAGCACGCCGACGATTGGGACTTCAAGGGCCTGAAGGACGCCATCTTCACCCGCTTCGGCGTGGACATCCTCACCGAAGGCCTCCAGCCCGAGACCCTCAACCGCCAGGAACTCGGCGACGCTGTCTTCGAGAAACTCAAGCAGCGCTACGACGCCAAGGAGCAGCTCATCGGCCCCGACGCCATGCGCTATCACGAGCGCATGATCATGCTCAGCGTCATCGACGCGCTGTGGAAAGACCACCTGCGCGACATGGACCACCTCAAGGAAGGCATCGGCCTGCGGGGCTACGGCCAGCACGATCCCCTCGTGGAATATAAGCGCGAGTCCTTCGACATGTTCGAAGCCATGATGCAGCGCTTCCAGGAAGACACCGTCCGCTATCTCTACCTCATGCAGATTCTGGAACGGCCCACCGAAGGCGCCATTCCGGCCGGCGAAGCCCCGGGCACATCGTCGGGAAATGGACATCACGCTCGTCCTCTGGCCACTTCCGTCGACGACCTCGAAGAATCCTTCCAGCGCAAAAAGAAGAAGGAACTGGAACAGGCGCGCATGGCGGGGGCCGGCTCGCAGGAGGCGGTGCAGCAGGTGGTGCGCGGTGGCGACAAAGTCGGACGCAACGATCCTTGCCCTTGCGGCTCCGGCAAGAAGTACAAAAAGTGCCACGGCGCTTAAATCGCAACCGGATCGTTGTTTCGCAAGAGAATCAGAAAATAAGAGATTCGAAAGAGAAGAGAATCGGAAATAACAGGTGGGAGCAGGCTCTGCGCCGGCTTATTCTTCGCCTGGCTGGTCTTTCTCAAACAGCACGCTGAATAGCCGGACCGCGGTAATCGGGATTGCCAGCAGGCAGCCGGCCAAGCCGATCAGAAACATCCAGCTCAATAGATGGCCAACGCTTGCAATGATGTCATGTCCCATGACCGCCCCTTAAGTTGCCACTCTGCCATTCTTTCATAACCTCGCACTCCCGGCAAAGAAATCCGTAGGAACATAGCTCGTGCGCATCAGCCACGAAGTGGCGCCAGAATGCAGCCCAGCGCATAAGCGCTGGGTAAAGAGCAATGAGCCCCAAAGGGGCGAAAGATGGGTGGTGACACCAGTCTCTTTCCGCCCCTGCATTGGTGCCGCCATTGTCACCCGCGCGCCATTTGCAGTAGCCTGTAGGGCGACGCAACCCAAGGCCAGTCGTGGAAAGAGGTTTTCATGAAGGGAAGCAACAAAGTCATTCAAGAACTGAACGCCGCCTTGAGCGCCGAACTCACCGCCATCGTGCAATATATGGTGCAGGCGGAAATGTGCGATAACTGGGGCTACACCCGCCTCGGGGCCCTCACAAAAAAACGCGCCTTCGAGGAGATGCACCACGCCGAAGGCCTCATCGAGCGCCTCCTCTATCTCGATTCCGCCCCCGAAGTGGACGTCACCCTCAAGCCGCGCATCGGCAAGAACGTGAAGGCCCATCTGGAAATTGATTTGAAGGATGAAATCGACGCCGGCCGGCAATACAACGCCGCCATCGCGGTTTGCCGCAGGGAAGGCGACGAGGGCTCCCGCAAACTCTTCGAAACCATGATTCAGGCGGAAGAGCGCCACGTCGACTTCCTCGAATCTCAGCTGAGCGCCATCGCGCAGATCGGCCTCGACAAATATCTCTCCATGCAGTTGGACGGGGAAGAAGAGAAGGCCTGAAGCGTCCCGGGCGTGGCCGGGCCCTTTCCGCCGCGCCCCGTCAATCCAGGGTGGTTTCGAGCGGCGGCAGCAGGCTGCGCAGCGCGCTGCGCCTTCCCGGACTTTTCTTCCTCTGCCGTTGCCGCGCCAGCCAGAGTTTCAGGTGCTTGCGTGAGGCCGGCGAAAGCGACGAGAAAAACATTCCCGCCCGCCCGTACTCGTCCGCCCAAATGACATTACCGGTGCCTTGCACCGCCTCCGGCGACTCCGGCAGCACAAAGCGGAAGCGCACTTCTTGCCCCTGCGGCAGAGGTTCAGGGGCTTGCAGGGCCATGCCCTGCTCGCTCAGGTTCACTCCAAAGGCTGGCAGATTGGTGGTTTGAAATTGCAGGTGGACCAGTGCTTTCATTTCGTGCCGAGGCGACTTTCGCTGTTCCCGTTGGATGAGCTCGCGCCCCGAACTCAGCGCTTGCCGCAGTTGTTCCTTGCCCAGCGGTTTGCGCAGGATAAAGTTCGCGCCCGCGTGCACCGCCTGGTCGGTCCCCATGGCCGGCCCCAGGATCGCGAACAGCATGGGCCGGGCCTTGCCCTCGCCTGCTCGCGCCATCTTGGCCACGCGCGCGGCCCCCGGCAGATCAAAGTCCACCAGCAACGCCGAGCAGCTGTCGTGGGCCAGAAACTCCATGGCTTTGAGCGTGGTCAGGCAGGTCTGGTGCTTGAACCCTAGCCCTTCCAAAGCGCTGGACAACGTCTTCAAGGAAGGCTGATTTTCCGACACTAACAGGGCAGAAAGGCGCATCTCCAGCAACTTATCCTGCCCCCCGAGACCCGTAAAGTCACACTCGTAATTCTTGCCGGTTACCCTTAAGCAATTGAATTTTCAGTAAGTTGCCGGCATTTTCTCCAAAGAAAAAGGGCCCGGCGGAAGCCGGGCCCGGATTCTCATCCCCAAATGAAACTACTGCTGCGGAGCCTGCGCCGCGTTTTGCTCCTCCGGTTTGGCCATGGTCATGGGCTTGTGCATGCGCTTGCCGGTGGCCAGTCCGGAGGCGGCGTCACGTGGAGACTTCACCGTGTGGTTACTGGCGGCTTTGTCTTTCGCGGAAACCTCCACTACTTCGGTCGCGTGCGCCGAATTGCGGCTGTCTGCTCCATCTCCATCGACATCCCCGGTAGCCACCCGTCCGGTCGCTTTTCCGGTCCCAACCTCACGCGCTTGGATTTGCGAATTTGTGCTGGCGTTCTCCTCGGCTTTTTGGTTCGTTCGCCGTCCTGTGGCCATGCCCGAGCCGGTCTCGCGCGCCGTATGGACCTGCTGTGCCTGCGGCTTGGCCGCCGGCTTCTGTTGTGACTGTTGCGCTACCGCCACTGCCGACACACATGCTAAACCCACAACCAGCATCTTATTTTTGATCATGAAGATCTCCCGAAAACAGGTATCGAGCTGCTCGCCGGGACCTGGGCTTGACCCGCAAACCTGCCCCCGGCCACCCCACAAAGGGCGATGCCAGATGGTGAGCGCTGCCCCTTCAGGCGGCAAGTTACCAAGGTGCTGGGAGTCCGGCTTGTCTGGGTGTGGCCATCATGCATGCAAGCCTGTGTGGTGCGGGTGTGGGCACGGGCGTCTCGCCCGCGCTGGCGGAATCGGAAGCATCATCCCAGATCTTGTGGCGCGGACACTCCTGTCCGCGTGCTCTGCTCCCGTAGAAGCATCTGTCCCCAACCCTCCCCCCTGTACTACACTTCTAAGCCATCTCCAGGAGGTCTCCCATGCTCGGTTGGATATGGACGGCCATCATCGGCCTCATCGTAGGTGCAGTCGCCAAACTGCTCATGCCCGGCAAAGATCCCGGCGGAATCATCATCACCATCCTGCTGGGCATTGCCGGCTCCTTCGTCGGCACCTGGCTCGGCCATGCCGTGGGCTGGTACGCTCCCGGACAAGCCGCCGGCTTCCTTATGTCGGTGGTCGGCGCGGTCATTCTTCTGGCCATCTATCACTTGCTGCGCAAAAAGACGGCTTAGCGGTCCGGAGCGCCCGCCTTGCCGTTTTACCGTGTCCAGCTCTCTGCTTACCCGCGAGGGCCGGCTCTTGCTGCATCAAGTCCCAGGCCTCACGGTATTTTTCGTAGTCCCCGCGGGGGCTCGCCTTGGGATAGACGCGCACGCTGCGGCGGGGGGCAAACGCCTTCACCGGAATCACGAACCAGGTGTCTTCCGGCACAATGTGCGCGATCAGAAAATCGATCTCGGAGACTTGGTAGGGAATCGCCTGTCCCCCGGCGTGTCTTTGCGCATTCACCAGATAGGCCCCATGCTGCATCGTGCTCGAGGATTTCACCTGCACCCGCCACAATTTCTTTCCCGCATCCAGAATGAAATCGTAGCGGTCGCTGTCGCCGTAGGGCTTCGCGACCCCAAATCCCAGTCCGGCGGCTTTGTACATGAATGCCAGTTCGGCCAGCTCGCCCCGCCGTTTGCTTTCCCGGGGTTGCGTAGGTTGCATTTCCGGCATGGTAGTCCCCAGTCTTGCAGGCCCCCTAAAACGAAAAGGCGCAGGCCCCTCGCGGAGCTCGCGCCTCTTCTGCATTTCCTACTTCCAGCATAGCAAGTTTGCAGGGGAAAATGGGACATGCCTGCCCTAACTATTCTTGGAATGGAATGAAGGGCTTGCGCTCCATTCCGGCGGTTGGGGGGCTTGACACCCCTTGGCGGCGCTCCGGGTTTTTATTCTTGGCCCACAATGCCAGTGATCCACAATTTTGATTGGACTTGGGCTGCCTCGGCATCTAGAGTTTTTCTCATGAGGGATGTTGCTGCCGCGGGCCGATGTTTCCCATTTCGAGATTTGTAATTCTTAACGTCCCCCGCCCGGCTTGCCCTTATGCACAGGTACCCAACGTAGGGGCCCTGTCGTAATCGGAGTATTGCCCGGTTCCAACCGTTAGAATAGTTAGGTTGAGTGCTTTGCAATGCCTGCCCTCGCTCGAATTTTGTTTGACCCGAAGAAAGGACATGCATGGGATCCGTTACTCAGGAAGCCGGGAGAGAGATGAACGACGTTCTATCGTTAGATGAGTTGCAGCAGTTGGCCTCGGAAAGCGGCAAGCCGGCCGAAACTTTGATGAACCTGGTGGGCCTCATCGCCCGCCGCTTCAAGACCGACGTTTGCTCGGTCTATTTGCTCGAGCCGGATCGCACCCATCTGGTGTTGGCCGCCACGGTCGGTCTGCGCCCGCAATGCATCGGCACCTTGCACATGGGGATTCACGAAGGCTTGGCCGGTCTGGTCGCTGAGCAGCTGCGCCCCATTGCCGTGGACCAGGTGCAAAAGCATCCGCGCTTTAAATATTTCAAGGAGGCCGGCGAAGACTCCTATCAGTCGTTTCTGGGCGTGCCCCTCATCAATCGCGGCATCCTGCAGGGGGTGCTGGTCGTACAGACGAAGGAAGCCCGCGCCTTTCAGGAAGAGGATGTGAAGCTGCTGCAGCAGGCGGCGGCCCAGGTTGCTCCCGTCGTCAGCGAAGCCAGAAATCTCGACCGCTTCATCGCCCCCGTACAGGAACGCCTGTGGGCCCTGGCCCGCAATCTTTGTTGGTCCTGGGACCACGATACCAGCGGTCTGTTCCGCGATCTCGATCCCGGGCGTTGGCGGGCCCTGGACCACAATCCCATCTCGCTGCTGGCCGAAATGCCGCTCGGCCAGATCGAGCGCCGCGCCCGCGAGCTGGTCCTGCACAGCCGCGTCAACTATGCCTACCGCCGCCAGCGCGAATATTTAGAAGCCGACCGCACCTGGGGCGCCCGCTACGCCGGTGTCCTGCGCTCCCGCCCCGTGGCCTATTTCTCCGCCGAGTTCGGTCTGCACGTCTCCGTGCCCGAATATTCCGGCGGCCTGGGGGTTCTGGCCGGGGATCACGTCAAGAGCGCCTCCGACCTCGGCATCCCTCTGATCGGCATCGGCCTGTTCTATGGCCAGGGCTATTTCCGCCAGCGCCTCGATAGCAACGGCTGGCAGCAGGAAGAATATCTCCAGACCGACGTCAATCAACTGCCCATGGAAGCTGCCATTGGCACGAATGGCGAGCCGGTCACCGTTCAGGTCGAGACCCGCACCGGCCCCCTCCGCGCCAAAGTCTGGCGTATGCATATCGGCCGTTGCGACCTCTATCTGCTCGATTCCAACGTGGAAGGCAATGCCCCGGAAGACCGCGAACTTACCTCCCGTCTCTATGGCGGCGACGGTCGCACCCGCATTCGGCAGGAACTCCTGCTCGGCATCGGCGGCTTCCGCGCCCTCAAGGCCATCGGCGTCACTCCCGGCGTGCTGCACCTCAATGAGGGCCACAGCGGCTTCGCCGTGCTCGAGGCCGTCCGCAGCCGTATGCAGGAGGAAGGCCTGAACTTTGAGCAGGCCGTGCCCCGCGTCTCCCGCGAAGTCATCTTTACCACCCACACTCCGGTGCCCGCCGGCCACGACCGCTTCGGCGCGGACCTCATCGAAGAGCACCTCGGGCCCCTGCGCGAGGCTCTGCACATTTCCCATGAACGCCTCATGGAAATCGGCCGCGAGAACCCCAGCAACTACCACGAAGAATTCTGCATGACCGTGCTGGGCCTCAAACTCTCCCGCCGCGCCAACGCCGTTTCTTCCTTGCACGGGGAAGTCTCGCGCGCCATGTGGACCGGGCTCTATCCCGGCAAGTCGGAAGATGAGGTCCCCATTGGCCACATCACCAATGGCGTGCATGTTCCCACCTGGCTGGCGCCCCAGATGTTCCGCCTTTATGACCGGCACCTGGGCTCAGGCTGGCAGAACCACAGCAGCGACCCCAAAATCTGGGAGCGCATTGAAGATGTCGATGATGGCGAACTCTGGGAGACCCATTTGAACCTCAAATCGCGCCTGGTGGATTTTGTCCGCCAGCGCGCGGTGGAGCAGGCCGCCCGCCGCGGGGAACCCAAGGAAAATCTGGAAAAACTGAGCGGTGTGCTCAGCTCCGACGCTCTCACCATCGGCTTTGCCCGCCGCTTTGCCACCTATAAACGCGCCAACCTGATTCTCCGCGACATTGAGCTCCTGGCCTCCATGGTCAACGATCCCAAGCACCCGGTGCAGTTCATTTTTGCCGGCAAAGCTCATCCCCGCGATGAACCCGGCAAGCGCGTCCTGCAGCAGGTGGCCCAGCTCATGAATGATCCCAAGTTCTCCGACAAATTTGTCTTCGTCGAGGACTACGACACCAATGTGGGCCGCCACTTTGTCCAGGGCGTCGATGTCTGGCTCAACAATCCCCGCCGTCCCCTGGAAGCTTCCGGCACCAGCGGCCAGAAGGTTGTCTTGAATGGGGGATTGAACCTCTCCGTACTCGATGGCTGGTGGGCTGAGGCCTACGACGGCCTCAATGGCTTTGCCATCGGCGACGGCCGCACCCACTCCAATATGGATGTGCATGATACCCGCGACGGGGAAGACCTCTACCGCGTACTGAAGGAGGAAGTCATTCCTCTCTATTACCAGCGCGACCGCGATGGCCTGCCCCGCGGCTGGATCAAACGCATGAAGCGCACCATCCGCACTCTGGGCTGGCGCTTCAATGCCGATCGCATGGTCATGGACTACACCATGAAATGCTACATTCCGGCCGCCGGCGGCACTTCCAGCAACATGCGCGGCATCCTCTAGGGGGGACGCGCATGTCGCTCGAGTTCCGAGTAGCGGATGCCAGGAAGCTGGGCTCCCGCGCGGGTGCATGAAACAGTGACAAGTTAGCTCGCGTCCAACAGCCACGAAGTGGCGCAAGAATGCAGCCCAGCGCGTAAGCGCTGGGTAAAATTAGCGCCTGCATTTCCCCTTAAGCGGAGCCGCGGATTCGGATTGCTACGCAATCCGAATCCCTTGCGGTCCACAATGTTTCTGAAACGAAATCTTAATCAAACCGCCCGCCCTACACGCAATCCCATTTCTTTCGGTATACTAATGGGTCATGGCAATTCTGAAAGACATCGCCGCCATCGCCAAAGGCATGAGCATCACCTTTGGGGAAATGTTCAAGCCCACCCAGGTGGAGAACTACCCCGACGGGCCCGGGCCCTTCAAGGGGGCGAAGTTCCAGGAGCGCTTCCGCGGCGCGCACGTGTTGCAGCGCGACGAAAACGGCCTGGAAAAATGCGTGGCCTGCTTCCTCTGCGCCGCCGCTTGCCCGTCCAACTGCATCTACATCGAGGCCGCGGAAAACACCGAGGAACACCGCGTCTCCGGCGCCGAGCGTTACGCCAAGGTCTACGACATAGATTACAATCGATGTATTTTTTGCGGATACTGCGTGGAGGCGTGTCCGACGGACGCGATCACGCACGGGCACGGGTTTGAACTGGCCTCGTTCAACGCCAGCAACCTGGTGTACCGCAAGGAGCAGATGCTGGCCCCCCAGCCAGCACACTTAGGAGCCAATTCCATCTTTAATCAAGCGGAAGTCGAAGGCGGAACGCCTTCGCTGCCCGCGCAAGGGGCCTGAAACTTCTCGCGATTTCGCCAAGGAAACGCCGGTCCTGAAAGGACCGGCGTTTCGTTCATGGGGCGGTGAGGAAAGTGACTGGGAAGGCGGCGGGGCAGGCGGCCGCCCGCAGGTAAAAGCAGGCGCCAGGGATCGACCGGCGCCCGGCGAAGCCGGGCGGCCGGCCAGGGAAGAGCGACGCCGGGGCGGCGGGGCTCAGGATGGCCGGAAAGCAAAGAAGCCAGAAGCGAAAGAGAGCATGACGGACTTTCTCAAACTCGTGCGGGAGCGCGTCGTAGTTTATGACGGCGCGATGGGGACCAACATCCAGAAGCGCAATCCGACGCTGGATGATTACTGGGGCAAGGAAAATTGCAGCGAAGTGCTGGTGCTGAGCCGTCCCGATATTATTCGCGACATTCACGCGGACTTTTTTCGCGTGGGTTGCGACATTGTCGAGACCAACACGTTCGGCGCGACGCGCATTGTGCTGACGGAATTCGATCTGGCCGACCGGGTGCGGGAGATCAACCTGGAGGCGGTGAAGCTGGCGCGAGAAGCGGCGCAGTCTTTCGCGACCAAAGACAAGCCGCGTTTCGTGGCCGGATCGATCGGCCCGACCACAAAACTTCCCTCGCTGGGCCACATCGGTTTCGACGAAATGGCCGCGGCTTACGAAGAGCAGGCGCTGGCGCTGATTGAAGGCGGCGTGGATGTGCTGCTGGTGGAGACGGCGCAGGACCTGCTGCAGGCAAAGATCGCCGCCATCGGCGTGATTGACGCCATGAAGAAGGCGGGCAAGCGCCTGCCGGTGCAGGTGCAGGTGACTTTGCAGGAATCGGGCACCATGCTGCTGGGTACGGAAATTGGCGCGGCTTTGACCGCGCTGGAGCCCCTGGAAATCGATATCATCGGGCTCAACTGCGCCACCGGCCCAGCGGAGATGAATGACGCGGTGCGCTTCCTGGGCCTGAACTCCAGCAAGGAAATTTCCATTCTGCCCAACGCAGGTCTGCCGCAGAACGAAGGCGGGCATGCGGTCTACAAGCTCACCCCGCAGGAGCTGGCCAAGTATCACAAGCACTTTGTCGAAGACTACGGGGTCCGTATTGTGGGCGGCTGTTGCGGCACCACGCCGGAACACCTAAAGGCGGTGGCCGAAGCAGTGGCGGGGGTCGAGCCGGCCAAGCGCGAGGTGAAGCTGGCCGCGGCCGCCTCCAGCGCCTACACCTCGATCCCGCTGGACCTCGATCCCAAGCCGCTGATCGTGGCCGAGGAGATGAACACCACGACCCGGGTGGAGCATTTCCGCAATCTGGTGCGGGGGCGGAAATACGACGACATTCTGGCGCTGGCCAAGAAGCTGGTGAACGAAGGTTCGCACATTCTGGATTTGTGCTGCGCCATTGTGGGCGAAGATGAAAAGGGCTATATCTCTTCCATTCTGGAAAAGATCGCCACCCGGGTGCCGGCGCCGATCATGGTGGATTCAACGGAAGCGGACGTGATCGAGGAGGCGCTGAAGCGCATTCCGGGCAAAGCCATCATCAACTCGATCAACCTGGAAGACGGGGAGAAGCGGACGTCGCTAGTGTTGCCCATGGCCAAACGCTATGGGGCGGCGGTGGTCGCGCTGACCATCGATGAAGACGGGATGGCGTTAACGGCGGAGAAGAAGGCCGCCATTGCGCGCCGTATCTACGATCTGGCGACCCAAAAGTACGGCATCCAGCCGCAGGACCTGATCTTTGACGCGTTGACCCTGCCCATCTCGACGGGGCAGGAAGATTATCGTACGGCGGGCATCGAGACGCTCAAAGGCATCGAGCGCATCAAGAAGGAACTGCCCGAGGTCAAAACCCTGCTGGGCGTGAGCAATATTTCCTTTGGACTCGATCCCTACCCGCGGCGGGTGTTGAACAGCGTGTTCATGCACGAAGCGGTGGACCATGGTCTGGACATGGCCATCGTGAACTACACGAAAATTTACCCGCTGTACAAGATCCCGCAGGAAGAAGTGGAGCTGGCGCGCAAGCTGATTTACCGCGATGCCTCGGGCGGCGATCCCTTGCAGACCTACATGGCGCACTTCGCCGGCCAGAAGGGCAAAGCGCAGGCCACGACCACGGCCCACGTGGAGACGCTCTCGGTCGAGGACAAGCTCAAGTTCGCCATCATCAACGGGGAAAAGACGGTGGGCGAGGGCGCGCACAAGAAGGCCCTGGAAGAGATTCTGGAAGAAGCCTTGCAGCAATATTCGCCGCTGGAGTTGATCAACACCGTGCTGCTCGACGGCATGAAGACGGTGGGTGACCTGTTTGGCGCGCGCAAGATGCAGTTGCCGTCGGTGCTCGATTCCGCCGGAGTGATGAAGCAGGCGGTGGCTTATCTGGAGCCGAAGATGGAGAAGAAGGCCGGCACCCAGAAGGGGACCATCGTGCTGGCGACGGTCAAGGGCGACGTGCACGACNNCGGCAAGAACCTGGTGGACATCATTCTCTCCAACAACGGGTTCAAGGTGGTGAACCTGGGCATCAAGCAGCCCGGGGACACCATCATCAAGTCCGCGCAGGAGCACAGGGCGGACGCCATCGGGCTGAGCGGCCTGCTGGTGAAGTCGACGCTGGAAATGAAGTATGTGATCCAGGACCTGGAGCGGCAGAAGCTGGAGTTTCCGGTGATCTGCGGCGGGGCGGCGCTGACCCGCAAATATGTGGAAGACGATCTGCGCAAAGAGTATTCCAACGCCGTCTTCTATGCCGACGATGCCTTCAGCGGGCTGCACGTGATGGAAGACCTGATTGCGGTGGATGGCAAGAAAGACCAGCGCTTGCAGGAAGGGCGCACAGTGAAGGAGTACACCAAGGCGGTGGCGGTGGACGAGGAAGATGGTCCGGTGTTCACCGAACGCAGCGCCGTGGTGGGCGATGCGCCGAACATCCCCACGCCTCCGTTCTGGGGGGTGCGGGTGAAGAAGGATTATGACCTGCGCGAGCTGTTCCAGTACATCAACGAGACCGCGCTGTTCAAGAACCAGTGGCAGTTGAAGACAGCTTCGCAGCAGGATTACGTGCGGCTGGTCGAGGAAAAATTTCGCCCCATCAAGAAGCAGCTGGAAGACGAGATCATGGCCAGCGGGTTATTTGAGCCCAAAGTGGTGTGGGGGTATTTCCCGGCGCAGGGCGAAGGGAACGATGTGGTGGTGTATGAGCCGGAGGCTATGCAAGGCCCCGGGGCCCGCAAAGAACTGCTGCGCTTCACCTTCCCCAGGCAGCGGGAAGGGCGCAAGCTATGCATTTCCGACTTCTTCGCGCCGAAGGCTTCCGGCGTGATGGATGTGCTGGGACTGTCGCTGGTGACGATTGGGGCGAAGGCCTCGGTGGAAACGCAAAAGCTTTTCGAGGGCGGAGAGTATACGAAGTATCTCTACCTGCATGGGCTGAGCGTGGAGACGGCGGAGGGGCTGGCGGAGTATCACCATAAGCTGATGCGCGCCGAACTGGGGATTGCCGGAGAGGACTCGCCGCATATTCGCGACCTGTTCCATCAGAAGTATCGCGGCTCACGGTATTCGTTCGGCTATCCGGCCTGCCCGAACCTGGAGGACCAGACTAAGCTGTTCGCGCTGCTGCATCCGGAGGAGAACATCGGGGTGCGGCTGACCTCAGGGTTCCTGCTGGAGCCGGAGCAGAGCACGTCGGCCATTGTGGTGCATCATCCGGCGGCAAAGTATTTTGTGGTGTAAAGGGAATTTGATTTGCAGCCCCGGACTTTCGTCCGGGGCTTTTTTATGGAAGGTAGATCTGATTCTTCCCACCCAAGCCCAAAGAACGGGCTTGGATGGGGCACCCGGTGGGGGCGCCCGCCCCACACGACCACCCCACACGAACAGGATTGGCGGGCGAGGGCGCCCGCCCTACATGCTGATGGGGCCGGATTTCTCGAAGTTCCGTCCGGGGCTTTTTTATGGAAGGTGGCTCTGATTTTTCCCACCCAAGCCCCAAGAACGGGCTTGGATGGGGCGCCCGGTGATGGGATTGGCGGGCGAGGGCGCCCGCCCTACATGCTGATGGGGCCGGATTTCTCGAAGTTCCGTCTCGGGCCTTTTTAGATCGATCCGGCGGAGTTGGGCTGGCACGACACAGGCGGCGCGCACGATGGGCTTGATTTCGCCAGGCTGTCCGGCAAGCGGCGTGGCGAAGGAGAGTATGGCCTTGGCGAGCAGAATGCCCAGAGCTCGAGGGCGCAAGCCGCAGCGTAAATGATGTCGGAACATGGCGATTTTTCCTGCCTTCTATTGGGTAACGCGCAGGGTGATGGGAAATTGGCTCAGAGATGAGGGGAAACAATGTCTCCGGGGCGAGGATTGCCGGCAACAGAATTGGCGGGCGAGGGCGCCCGCCCCACACAAGCCCCGCACAAGCCCCACACAAGCCCCACACCAGTCCCACACCAGCGGAAGCAAGGTGGAGGGACATGGCGGGGGTGGGGCGTCTGGGTATTTGCTGGGCTGTGGGGTTGTGGTGTTGCCGCGCGGGCGAGACGCCCGCGCCCACACAAGTGAGATTGGCTCCGACATTGGGGAACATGGCCAGTCCCACACAAATTGTGAGGAACAGGGATTGGCGGGCGAGGGCGCCCGCCCCACATGAACCACCCCACATGACCACCCACACGAACAGGGATTGGCGGGCGAGGGCGCCCGCCCCACACAACCACCCCACATGACCACACCACACAACCACCCCACACGAATGGGATTGGCGGGCGGGGGCGCCCGCCCCACACAACAGTTCAATAGGTAAATAAGTTAAAGTCCTTGACAGGGGTTTTCCGTCCTCAATAGAGTTTTGAGCGGCATAGAAAGAGGACCGTCATGCAGAGAATTTTTTCCGCACTCTTATTTCTGGGGCTCCTGGGGGCGGCGGCCCACGCCGCGCCGGTAAATCTGCGCTGCGAGTACCGGGAAAACCCGCTGGGAATCGACGCGACCCGGCCGCAGCTCTCCTGGCAAAGCGACAGTCAGGAGCGGAACTGGCGGCAATCGGCGTATCAGATCCTGGTGGCGAGCAGCGCGGAGAAGCTGCAGAGCGGCACGGCGGACGTGTGGGACAGCGGCCAGCAAAGTTCGGGAGAATCGGTCGGCATTCTGTATGGCGGGCCCCAGCTGGAATCGGCCAAACGCTACTTCTGGAAAGTACGCACGTGGGATGGGCAAGGCCGGGCGGAAGAGTCACAGGCGGCGTGGTGGGAGATGGGCCTGCTAGGCAAGAGCGACTGGAAGGCCCAGTGGATCACCTGGAACAATCCCGAGGAAGATGCCGACTGGCAGAGTATCCGCTGGATCTGGGTAAAAGGGCAGAACGCGCTGGATGTGCCGGAGAAGACGGTCGCGTTGTTTCATGTGGACTTCAAGTTGGCGGGGAAGCCGCGCAGCGCGGCGATTTTCACCATTGCACGAGGGGAATACGAAGTGCGGGTGAATGGGCAGGAGGTCAGCAGCAAGCGGCGCTGGACACAGTTTGACCGGCAGGAAATCGGTGACAAGCTGGTGGCGGGGAAGAATTCGATCGAGCTGCGCGTCACGGCGGTGGAAGCGGAGAGCAACGGTCCGGGAGGGGCGGACCAGGCGATCCGGGCGGCGGTGGGTGCGTTGCTGAAGGTCACGCGCGAAGATGGCAGCGTGCAGCGCATAGCCACCGGGAAAGATTGGCAGGCGCGGTTGGAGAGCGAGGCGAAGATGGCCCCGGCGGCGGTGGTGGGCGATCTGAACTTGAAGGAGATGCATATGCCGGCGCCGCTGCCGCAGCCCGCGGCGCTGTTGCGGCGGACCTTTGCGGTGGCGAAGAAGGTACAGTCGGCCCGGTTGTATGCCACGGCGCTGGGTAGCTACCGCGTATTCCTGAATGGCGAGCGGGTGGGCCGGGACGTGCTCACCCCGGAGTTCACCGAATACCGCAAGCGAGTGGTGTACCAGGTGTATGACGTGACCTCGGCGCTGGTGAGCGGGCAAAACGCGATCGCGGCCATGCTGGGCGACGGCTGGTATGCGAGCGGGCTGACGTGGACGAGCGTGCGGCTGTATCCGCCGCCCAACCGGCTGGCGGCGCAACTGGAAATCACGTATGACGACGGCAGCCGCGACACGGTGGTGACGGACGGTTCCTGGAAGGCAGCGGGGTCTCCGGTACGGCATGCGGAGATCTATGCCGGGGAAGTCTACGATGCGCGGCTGGAGCAGGCCGGGTGGAACACAGCCGGCTTTAACGATGGGCGCTGGGCTGCGGCTGTGGTGGGAGATGCGCCGGCAGTTCTCCTTTCCGCGGCCAAGACGCGGCCCGTAGAGGTGACGGAGCATATCCAGCCCAAGGCGGTGGCGGCGCTGCCCAACCAGACTTACGTGTTCGACATGGGACAGAACATGGTGGGATGGGTGACGCTGAAGGTGAGCGGGCCGGCGGGGACGGTGGTGCGGCTGCGCTTTGCCGAGATACTGAATCCGGATGGCAGCATCTATCGCAAGAACCTGCGCGATGCCGACGCGACCGACACCTACATCCTGCGCGGGGAAGGCGAGGAATCTTTCGCGCCGCACTTCACCTTCCACGGATTTCGTTATGTGGAGGTAAGCGGGTTTCCAGGAACGCCCACGCTGGCGGCGATCACGGGGGATGTGGCCAACAGCATCAGCGGCGATCCCACGGGGCGGCTGGCCACGGCCAGCGATCTGGTGAACCGCATGTGGTCGATCGGGTTGTGGGGGCAGAAAGGAAATTTTCTGAGCATTCCGACGGATTGTCCGCAGCGCGATGAGCGCCTGGGCTGGATGGGCGACGCGGGCGTGTTCTGGCGGACGGGAACCTATAACTACGATATCGCGGCGTTCACCCAGAAATTTATGGATGACGTGGTGGATGCGCAGACTGCAGAGGGAGCGTTTACCAACGTGGCCCCTGATGTCCTGAGCGGGGAAAGCTCGATTGGCGCGCCGGGATGGGGCGATGCGGGCGTGATTGTGCCATATACGGCGTGGCTGCAGTACGGGAACTTGCAGCTGGTCCGCGAACACTGGGCGGCCATGGAGAAGTGGCTGGCGTTCCTCGAGAAGGCGAACCCGAATTATCTGCGGGAGAAAGGCGTCGGGCCGAATTTTGGAGACTGGCTGGCCCCGGATGAGCGCACGGACAAAACGCTGCTGGGCACGGCCTATTGGGCGCTGGTGGCGGACATGATGTCGCAGATGGCGCACGCGATTGGACGGGAAGACGATGCCAAGCGCTATGCCGAGGTCTATGGGAAGGTCCGCGCGGCGTATCAGAAGGCGTATATCAAAGAAGACGGCACGGTGGGCACGGGCACGCAGACATCGTATGTAGTGACGCTCTACACCGGGCTGGCCCCGAAGGTGCTGGAGCCGAGGATGGTGGAGTATCTGGTGAAGGACATCGAGGCGCGGCAGTGGCATTTGTCGACCGGGTTCCTGGGAACGCCGTTCCTGCTGTTTACCTTGTCGAACCATGGGCGGGCGGATGTGGCGTATAGGCTGCTGCTGAACGATAGCTATCCTTCGTGGGGGTACATGCTGGCCAAGGGAGCGACCACGTGGTGGGAGCGGTGGAATGGAGATACGGGCGATCCCTCGATGAACTCCTACAATCACTATGCGTTCGGATCGGTGGTGGCATGGGTGTACCGCAATGTGGCGGGCATCGACACTACGCGCAGCGGGCCGGGCTTCCATGAGATTACGGTGCGTCCGCTGCAGGATGCGCGCATGGACCACGCGCACGGAGAGTATGACTCGGTCTATGGGAAGATTGTCACCGACTGGAAGGGGAAGCCGGGAGAGCCGTTCACGCTGCAGGTGAGGATTCCGGCGAATACGAGCGCAAAGGTGTATCTGCAGGCGGGGGCCGGGGCCAGCGTGACGCAGGATGGGCAGGCAGTGAGCGCGGAGCAGGAAGACGGCGCGGCGGTGGTGAAAGTGGGGTCAGGGACGTATGAGTTTCAGGTGAAGTAGGGGAGGGAAGTTTGCCGAGCTGCGCTCGGCCGGACAGCCGGAGGCGGCTGTCCCTACGCAATATTTGTCATCCTGAGCGCAGCGAAGGACTTATGTGTTTTTCAGCAAAACAGAGGTCCCGGGAGTTTGCGCGGAGCGCAAACTCCGCGTCCTCGGGATGACAAAAAGCGGAAGTGGGGCGGACACTCGTGTCCGCCTATATTTTTTGCAGTAAGACTGCGGTGTTCCCTGGCCGGGGTGGGATGGTACGGTTGGCGAGGGCGGAATTTTGTGAGACGATCCCAAACATCCTACTTGGAGAAATCCTAATGCGTAGATGGCGAATGATGTGCATGATGCTGGTTGTCCTCATGGCTGTGACTACGGCCTTTGCCCAGACGGAGAGTTGGAAGATTGATCCGGCGCATTCGGCCGCGCAGTTTGCGGTGCGGCACATGGGGATTTCCACCGTGCGTGGGCAGTTTCAGAAGCTTTCCGGCACGGTGAGCTACGACGCGAAAGACGTGAGCAAGAGCGCGGTGGATGTGACCATTGAAGCGGGTTCGGTGGACACGCGAGTCGAGATGCGGGACAACGATCTGCGCAGCGCGAATTTCTTCGATGTGCAGAAGTATCCGACCATTACCTTCAAGTCGAAGAAGGTGGAGGCGGCAGGCGAAGGGAAGCTGAAAGTGACGGGGGATTTGACCATCCACGGCGTGACCAAGGAGGTGGTGCTGGAGGTGGAGGGGCCGACGGCGGCGGTGAAGGACCCGCGCGGCAACCTGCACATGGGAGCGTCGGGGACCACTAAGGTGAACCGCAAGGATTTTGGGGTGAGCGGAGCCTCCGCCATGGTGGGAGACGAGGTCTCCATCACCCTGGATGTGGAGTTGGTGAAGCCGGCGAGCTAGGGGACTGTCAGTTCCCCAAAAGTAGAGGGTCTCAATAGAGGGAAGGTCCGGCTCGAGGGTAGGGATGCTTCGATGTGGGAAAGCAGGCTATGCGGGCTTTCCCTACGCTCAGCAGGACAGCCGGCTGTCTCTACGCAAAGCTTGTCATCCTGAGCGCAGTGAAGGACCTATGTATTTTTTGCATGAACAAACCATAGGTCCTTCGTCGGGAGTTTGCGCGCCGCGCAAACTCCACTTCCTCAGGATGACAAAAACAGAAGTGGGGCGGACACTTTGTCCGCCGGGGCATGCGGGCGAGGGCGCCCGCACCACAGGGAGCTGCACCACAGGAGCCTGCAGCACAAGAGCTGCCGGCACTACGGGGGCTGTGTGGGAAGTGCAGAGGTCCCGGGAGTTTGCGCGGAGCGCAAACTCCACTTCCTCAGGATGACAGAGCGGATGTGGGGCGGACACTCGTGTCCGCCGGGGCATGCGGGCGAGGGCGCCCGCACCACAGGGAGCTGCACCACAGGAGCCTGCAGCACAAGAGCTGCCGGCACTACAGGGGCTGTGTGGGAAGTGCAGAGGTCCCGGGAGTTTGCGCGCAGCGCAAACTCCACATCCTCAGGATGACAGGGGGATGGAGAAGTGGGGCGGACACTCGTGTCCGCCGGGGCATGCGGGCGAGGGCGCCCGCACCACACACGGGGTTTATGCGTAGCTGCTGACGGAGCCGGCGTTGCGCTCGCGGCGGGCGGCGGTGATTTTTTCCAGATAGCCGCTTTCACGGAAGGCCTGCATGGGGTCTGCGGGGAGTCCGTGGCTTTTGCGCCACTCGCGAATCACGGGCCGTACGTCCTGCCAGAACGCGCCGCGCAAGCACTCTTCGGCATCGACCAGGGAACAACTTTGCTGCAGTTGCGCCAGGCGAGCGTGATCGACCAGCGCCGCTTTGGCGTACAACTCCTGCGCGGTGCAGACCGTCTGGATCATGGCTTCGACTTTGCCCTTCAGGTTATGGCTCTGGTCCACCATGTAGGCGATATCGCCGCGCGTGCCGGTTTCCCATTCATACATGTGGATTTCGTGGAAGATACGGAAGATCTGATAGGGATCGATGGAACCCAGGGTGAGGTCATCATCGGCGTAACGGCGGTCATTGAAGTGGAAGCCGCCGATCATGTTGTGGTGCAGCAGCCAGGCCACGATTTGCTCAATGTTCTGGGCCTGGTAGTGATGGCCAGTATCGACCAGCACAAAGGCTTGCGGGCCGGCTTGTTTGGCGAGCAGAAGCGCCATGCCCCAGTCGGCGATGTCGGTGTGATAGAAGGCGGGCTCGAAGGGTTTGTATTCCACGAGCAGACGCTGCTGCGGGCTGAGCTTAGCGTGCACTTCTTTCAGCGCTTCTTCAAACCAGCCAATTCTTTTGCGGATATTCTGCGTGCCGGGGTAGTTGGAGCCATCGGCGAACCAGGGCGAGATGTCGCGGCACTTGAGGGCGGCGGCGATGGCCACGCAATCGAGCATGTGATCGATGGCGCGGCGACGGATGGCGGCATCGGGATTGCCGGCTGAGCCGTATTTGTACTCCTGGTCCTGAAAGACATTGGGGTTGATAGAGCCGGGCCGCACGCCATACTTGCGGGCCAGGGTTTCGATCTCCGCGGTTTGCGCCAAGCCTTTGGGCAGGTCCCACTGCACGTGCAGGGCGACGGTCGGGCAGGAGCCGGTAAGGGCGTGGACCTGTCCGGCATCACTGAACTTGTCTTCCGTAGTCACGGCGGCGGCCGCCTGCACGAATTTTCCGAAACGCGTGCCGGTATTGGCGAAGCCCCAGGAGGGAAGCTCAATGTGCAGAGAGTCCAGCGCGCGAAAGATGATTTGTTCCTGTTTGCCTGTCATGGTGCCACCCTTTCCGGTTCCTGCGAATTTTGCGATGCGGCCCGGGGCAGGCCGGGGCCGGCCAAAAGCTGAGCAAACTGGGCCACCGCCTGGCTGGTCACTCCGCCAATCTGGTTATAGTGTCCGGCCCGGGCGGCCAGCTGAACGGCGAAGTTCCCCAGCGTGGTGCATTCGGCGGGGCCCAGGACCACCTGCATGCCGGTGGCTTGCGCGGTGAGCTGGTTGAGTAGGGTATTTTTGCTGCCGCCGCCCACGATGAAGAGGCGAGTCAGCTTTTTCCCCGTAATCTGCATGACGTCCCGCAGCACGGCGGCGTAGCGCGCGGCCAGACTGTGGAAGATAAGGCTCGCAACTACCGGGGCCTGAGCTGCGTGGTTTGCAATCGCTGCGTGTCCCGCGCCTGCCAACTGCGCATTGATGCGGGCTGGCATGTGGCCGGGCAGCATCAAGCTGGGGTCGTCCACATCGAGCAGGTACGGTGGCGGGGGAACCTTGGCGGCGGCTGCGAGCAGAGCATCCATCTCCCAGGAATCACCATGTGCCTGCCAGGATTCGAGGCATTGGCGGAGGATCCACAGACCATTGACGTTTTTCAGAAAGTCAATTTTGCCGCCGACGCCGCCGCGATTGCTGAAGTTTCCGCTTTGCGCGGCGGGGGAAGTCTGCGGCGCATGGAGCACGCAGCCGAGCAACGACCAGGTGCCGGAGCTGAGGAAGGCCCAGTCTTCGCCATGCGCGGGAATGCCGGCGATGGCGGAGGCGGTGTCATGGCAGGCGGGCGCAATCAGGCGCGTATCGCGGAAGGCGGGAAGCTGGGCCAAGGGGCCCTGGAGTTGCCCGAGATCTGCGCCGGGATGTACGACGGGTGGGGCTGCCTGGATTTCGAGGCCGGCGGCGGAGAAAAGTTCCGGAGACCACTGCTGGCTATGTACCGCCAGCAGCGCGGTGTGGGTGGCGTTGGTGTACTCCGAGACGCGGCGGCCACCAAGCCAATGCAGAATGTATTCCGGCAGATTCAGCCACGAGGCGCTCTGGGCGATGCCGGAGGCGCTATCGGCATAGAGCTGATACAGCGTGTTCAGGGGGAGTATCTGTTGCCCGGTGAGCTGATAGAGGCGTTGCTCGGTAATGCGAGCGTGGACCGCGCGGTGCGCGGCGAGATTGCGCTCATCGCGATAGCAAAAAGGATTGCCGGCCGGTGCGCCATTCTCGCCCAGCCGCACATAATCGACGGCCCAGCCATCCACGGCGATAGAAGCAATGCCTTCCGAGGCGAGGGCGGCGCAGGCGCGCAGGCCTTCTTCTACACCGGCACAGATGCGGGCGATGTCCCAACGCAGACCGCTTGCGGTCTCGAGCGGGCCGTTGGGGAAGCGGTGCACCAGCGTGACCTCGGGGGTGTCGCCATTCCAGCGTAGCAGCGAGACTCGGCAGCTTTCGGCTCCCAAGTCGATGGCGACAAGAGCGCGTGAGTCCGGCAAGACGGGGCCGTGGTTGTGGAGAACGTGGTCCATGGTTCAGTTCTTACCGCAGGAAGGCTTCGGTGAGTCCTCCATCCACGGGAATGAAATGGCCGGTGGTGCAACGCGCCTTGGGCCCGGCCAGAAACAGAATGGCTTCGGCGCAATCCCTGGGATCGATGGCCTGATGGGTCAAGGTGCGTTTGGCGTAGAAATTGGCCAGGGCCGTGCGCAGCTGCTCGTCGGTCGCGCTTTCTTCAAAGGGGATGGCGTATTTCGTCAGCGAGGCAATCACGCGGTCGCGGGGAAACATGGTCGAGCCTTTCACCACGGTGGCCGGGCTGATGCCATTGACGCGCACCCGAGGGGCGAGGGAAATGGCCAACTCGCGGACCAGATGGCTGAGCGCGGCCTTGCTGACGTCGTAAGCCTCGCTGCCGCGCTTGGCCACGACCGCGTTAGCGGAGCTGGTCAGCACGATGGAGGCGGAAATGTCCTGATCGCGAAAAATCTGAGCCGCTTCTTCCGCCAGCAGGAAGTTGGCGGTGACATTGAGCTCCAGGGTCTGTCCCCATTGCCGGTCGCTGATCTTGCCGTCGGGCGATGAGGGAAAGATGGCGGCGGTATTGATAAGGATGTCGAGTCCGCCGTAAGCGGCAATCAGTTTGCGCAGAGATTGGCGGATGACTTCGCGCTGGCTGATATCGACAGCTACGGCGACAGAAGCTTCCTTGCCGGCGGCGGCCTTGATTTCCTCGGCCACGCGTTCGGCGGCCGCGGCATCGCGATCGGCAATCACGACGTGCGCGCCGCGTTCGGCGGCGAGCAGCGCGGCTTCGCGGCCAATGCCGCTGCCTCCGCCGACTACCAGGGCGATTTGCCGGCTCAGCTCTTTTTCCGGGGGCTGACGGCGGATCTTGGCTTCTTCCAGCGCCCAATATTCAATGCGGAAGGCTTCCGACAAGGGCAGGGCCACATAGTTGGAGTGGACTTTGAAAGCTTCAGTCGGCGCGGCGGCGCCGGCCTGGGGAAGGATTTGCGGAACGCTGCCGGAGCCGAGCGAGGTGGCGCCTTCCATGACGTGAATGGCGTTGATGTAGAACTCGCCGGTCAAGCGAGCTTCAGTTTTGTTTTTGCCGAAGCTGAACATGCCCACGCCCGGAACCAGCACGACGGTGGGATTGGCGTCGCGCATGGCGGGGGAATCCGGCTTGGCGAAGCTGCGGTAGTACCCGGCGTACTCTTTGCGGTAGTGGGCCAGCGCAGCGTCGATCTGCAGCTTGAGGCCGTCGAGGCCGGAGCCGGCTTGCCAGGGCACAAACAGCGGACGAACCTTGGTGCGGATGAAATGGTCGGGGCAGCTGGTGCCGAGGTGGGCGAGATCTTTGGCGTCCGCGGAGTTGACGAAGCGCAGCACTTCGGGAAGATCGCTGAAGTTGCCGATCAGGCGCTTACTGGCGGAAACACGTCCGCGGATGTAGGGAAAGATGTCGAGGGCGAGTTCGCCATGGTTGGCGGCGGTTTCCTGGCGGGCGCCACCGAAGAGGGCCGTACCTTTCTTCTCCACGTGCTTGACCACGAACTGGCCCAGCTCATCAATGATGGCGAGGGTGTTTTCATAGCACTGCTGCTGGGTATCTCCCCAAGTAAAGAGGCCGTGTCCACCGAGCACGATGCCATCGCAGCCGGGGTTCTTCTCCACAGCGCGGCGCAGCATGAGTCCCAGCTCGAAGCCGGGACGCTGCCAGGGCACCCAAACCAGCTTGTGGCCGAAGATGCGGTTGAACTCGGCCATCTTTTCCTCGCCATTGGCGGAGGCGGCGAGCGCAATGCCCCAGTCGGGATGCAGGTGGTCGATATGGGGGAAGGGCAGGAATCCGTGCAGCGGCGTGTCGATGGAGGCGGCGACGGAGTTTTTGCCGAAGGTGCAGAGCGGGTACATCTCGACCATTTCGTCTTCGAACTCGGGGCCGCGATAGACGTTCTCCAGGGCGCGGAGCTTGTCGAGATAGAGCGTGGCCAGGCCGGAAAGCTTGATGCTGCCCAGGTCGCCGCCGCTGCCCTTGATCCACAGCACGGTCTCGGTTTTGCCGGAGAGCGGGTCTTTCTGTTGAATCTTGGAGCTGGTGTTGCCGCCGCCGAAGTTAGTGATGCGGAGGTCGGAACCGAGCAGGTTCGAGCGGTAGCGCAGCTGCTCGGGTTCATCGTAGGTGGCCGCCAGGCGGGAATCCCAGCGATTTTCGAGATAACGCAGGCTAGTCTTGGTCGGCATAATGGCGCGCCTTATGAAGGATGAAGAAAGTGGAGCCGGCCGTTTCCGGGGTGGTCTCCGGGGGCCGGGTACTATCATAGCGCAGCGATGCAATAGGGCAACACTTTCCCTAAAGAAATTTCCGGTCCGGGCGGGGGCCATTTTTCCCGGCGGAGTCAGCGGGCGCGGCGGACCTCTTCGGCGGTGACCAACTTGTGCTCCACGTAGTTGTAGGGCGAGACGCGCTGACCGCTGAGCAGGGCGAGGCCGAGGTGGATGAGGCGGGGGCCGTAGCTGGGGGCTTCGTGGGAGACGGAGGCGATCAGCGGACTGTTGGGGGAGGACATTTCCGCAATCGCTTCGGGGATGCAGTCCTGGCCCACGATGGCGACGTGTTTTTCGCGCTTGAGTTCTTTGACCGCCTGGACCGCGCCCAGGGCGCTGGTGTCGGTGGCAGCGGCGATGAGGATGCCGCGGTCTCTATGGTGGCGATCCGCGGGGTGGCGCTCGAGAAATTCGCGGACCAGGCGATGGCTTTTATCGCGCAGGCCCCTTCCGTCCAGGCGGACGAGAGATTCTTCGGGGATGCCGGGAAGTTTCGAGCGGACGCCCTCAAATGCGCCGGTGACGCGGCTTTGCACCAGCGGGCCGGCCTCGGGGATGTCAAGACCGAGCACCCGGGTCACTTTGCCATCCCAGGTTGTGCGGGCGTGCTCGGCGAGGAACTCCCCGGCCTCAAAGCCGACGCGATAGTTGTCCACGCCGAAAAATGTGGCGTGGGGGTGGGGAATATCGACGGCGATGAGCGGGATGCCGGCGCCATCGATTTTGTCGGCAATGACCGGGGCCATGCGCTGGTCAATCTGAAATTCAATGATGAGGTCAACGTGCTGCTGGACGAATTCCTCGACATTGCGCAGGGCGGTGGGGCCGTCGTAGCGGTTGTCGAGCACGATGAGGTCGACGCCGGCGGCGGTGGCGGCGGCTTTGAGGCTGTCGGAGACGGCCTCGGAGAAGGGCATCTCCATGGACTCAGCACCGAAGCCGAAGCGGGCTTTCTTGGGGCGGGCCACCAGGCGATAGAGGCCGTCCTGCGACTGGGCGAGGTAGCCGCGATGGACCAGGGTTTTCAGGATGCGATAGACGGTGGTCTTGGAGATGTTGGTGCGCTGATAGATGGCCTCGAGGGTCATGGGACCGCGCTCGTGCTGCAACAGCTCGAGGATGTCGAGCGCTTTGGAGAGCACGGGGATCAGGTACAGTCGCTTCGGGGTGGATCGAGTCAAGCCAATCACCTCAAATGGTCACTATAACGTGACGCGAAGTATTTGTTCCAGGGTATGCGGTGCGGGGAGCCCACGAAAGCTTTTGCGGGCCAGAGTGCCCGCGCCACGGGTAAAAGAGAATTTGCACTGTCATGTTGGGCGCGGGGAAACGGCCATGGAATTGTTGATAAAGCATAGGTCCTTCGTTGGGAGTTTGCGCGGAGCGCAAACTCCGCTTCCTCAGGATGACAGAAGGACGTCTCATGGCAGGGTCACCGCCGCCACGGAGAAGCCGGTCAGCGAGATGGCGTCCCCGACGACCTTGACGGTGGCCGGCGGTTGAAAGCCGGTGATCTGGTCGACATAGGTCATGCTTCCCCCACTCGCGCCGGCGAGGTTGACGGTCAGGGGACGATTGCGTTTGTTCACCAGCAGGACCCGCTTTTTTCCATCTTTGCTCAGCACGCCGAGCGCATAGATATAGGAATTGACGTGGACGATGCTGGGATCGATATCGACGACTTTGTCGCCGGGGCCGAAGTGGTCGCGCAGAAGTTTCAACACCCAGTAGCGCGGGTTGGGCTTGCCATTCTCCCAATCCAGCATGGAGACGGAAGGGAACTGGGTGGGATAGCCGACCAGTTGCGATTCGCCGGCGACATCAATGCCCATGCGAGTGAACTCGCCGAAGAGATAGGCATAGACCGCGCCGGAGAGATTCCAGTAGGAATTGGGAATGGGTTTGGTCACGTGGTCAGGCGCACCCTGGGCCAGGTCATCGGCGGAAATCGAGCCCATCTC
>JAFDVW010000018.1:121095-271108 GCA_018268755.1 Acidobacteriota bacterium | reverse complement strand
TGCGCGAGGACGGCTACGAGACCATCATGGTGAACTGTAATCCGGAGACGGTTTCGACCGACTACGACACCAGCGATCGCCTCTATTTCGAGCCGCTGACCATGGAAGATGTGCATGCCATCTACGAGCATGAGTCCTCGGGCGGAGCAGAAGTCGGCGTCATCGTGCAGTTTGGCGGACAAACGCCGCTGAACCTGGCTCTGCCGCTGAAGGCGGCGGGGGCGAAGATCATCGGTACTTCGCCGGAATCCATCGACCTGGCGGAGGACCGCAAGCGCTTCAATAAGCTGCTGGAAGACCTGCAGATTCCGCAGGCGCCGGGCGTAATGGCTGCATCGCTAGAGGAAGCGGTCGCGGGCGCGAACCAGATTGGCTATCCGGTGCTGGTGCGGCCTTCGTATGTGCTGGGCGGGCGCGCCATGGTCATCGCCTACGACGAAGAGACGGTGGTCCGCTACATGAAAGAAGCGGTCGAATACTCGCAGGACCGCCCGGTTCTGATCGACCACTTCCTGGAAGACGCGATTGAAGTTGACGTCGACGCGCTCTCGGACGGCGAAGACGTGGTTATCGGCGGCATCATGCAGCACATCGAAGAAGCCGGCATCCACTCCGGCGATTCCAGCTGCGTGCTGCCCGCGGTCGATATTCCGGCGCACCTGCTCGACCGCATGCGCGAGTACACCTTCAAGCTGGCGCGGGCGCTCAAGGTGGTTGGGTTGATGAACATTCAGTTTGCCATCCCACGCGTAACCAAAGACGGAGACGAGGGCAAGGTCTACGTTATTGAAGTGAACCCGCGCGCCTCGCGCACTGTGCCCTATGTCTCCAAGGCGACTGGCGTGCCCATGGCCAAGATTGCCTCGCGGCTCATGACTGGACGCAAGCTGCGCGAGTTTCTGCCCGAGTTCATCGATCAGAAAAAGGACCTCGATACCGGCTCGCACTACTATGTGAAATCGCCGGTCTTCCCGTGGAACAAGTTTCCCGGGGTCGATACCGTGCTGGGCCCGGAAATGAAGTCGACCGGGGAAGTGATGGGCGTGGCCGACAACTTTGGCGAAGCCTTCGCCAAAGCACAGCTTTCCGCCGGGCAAAAGCTGCCTACGCAGGGCACACTGTTCATCAGCGTGACTGACCACGACAAGCCGCATGTGGCCGAAGTGGCGCGCAAGTTTGTGGACATGGGCTTCAAGCTGGTGGCCACCGCCGGTACCGCGGACTTGATTGAAGAGGCAGGCATGCCCGTGGAGCGGGTGTACAAGGTAAAAGAAGGCCGCCCCAATGTGGTGGACTTCATCAAAGGCGAGCGCATTCAGTTGATCGTAAACACGCCGCATGGGCAGGACCCGTTCTTTGATGAGAAGGCCATCCGCCGCGCCGCCGTGACGGCGAGAATCCCGACGATTACGACGCTCTCGGCTGCCCGGGCCGCCGCGGAAGGCATTGCCGCCCTACAGCGCGGCGAAGTGAATGTGCAGGCGCTCCAGCAGTTGCACGCGGCCAGAATGGTGAAGTAAGAATCCTTTGGCTCTGAAGGGTGCCCCGCTCAAGCTTTGCTTGGGCGGGAGTTTTTCTTTTGCACTGTCATCCTGAGCGAAGTTGGTGCGGCGCGAAGCGCCGCGCCAACGCAGTCGAAGGAGCGCTGTACTGGCGGGGTTCTTAACCAGAGATTGGAGGCGTTCTACCTTTGACTTAGAGAGGGTCTCGGGGAGAATTCCTGGAGGGGCCTCGGGCAGAGTTGGCGCAATAGGGGTCCTTCGACTTCGCGAGGGCTTCGCTTCGCGAAGCCCGTCGCTGCGCTCAGGATGACAGTGTGTTGAGGGCGATTGGGTGTTAGGCATCCCCCCGCTCAAACTTCGTTTGGGCGGGAGTTTTTCTTTTGCACTGTCATCCTGAGCGAAGTTGTTGCGGCGCGAAGCGCCGCGCCAACGCAGTCGAAGGAGCGCTGTACTGGCGGGGTTCTTAACCAAAGATTCGACGTGTTCTGCCTGTGGTTTGGAGAGGGTCTCGGGGAGAATTCCTGGAGGGGCCTCGGGCAGAGTTGGCGCAATAGGGGTCCTTCGACTTCGCGAGGGCTTCGCTTCGCGAAGCCCGTCGCTCCGCTCAGGATGACAGGGAGTGGGGCGCGAAGGGTGACGGAGGGGGCAGGGCTGCGCTCAGGATGACAGTGTGCGGGCGGAGTAGACCGCCTTACCCAAGGCCCCATTCCTAGCCGCAAAGCGACAAATCCTGGCGACAAAATTGTTCCACCCGGCCCCATGTCGGCGATAATGTCTGCGGGGTGTGCGATGGCGGAAGCCCTTCCTTCCACCGAAAATCTGTTGCGCGAGCTGGCCGAAGGCACAGCTGCGACCACCGGCCAGGATTTCCTGCGCGCGCTGGTTTCCTGCGCGGCCCGGGCCCTCAATGTAACCGGGGTCTGGGTGACGGAGTATCTGGCCCGAGAAAAGGCCCTGCGCGCGACCGCTTTCTGGTTGCAGGACCGGTTCATTGAAGACTATCGCTATTCGATCAGCGGCACGCCCTGCGAGCTGGTCATTGAAAGCGCCCGCCTGGTGCATTATCCCGAGCGCGTGATCGACTTGTTCCCTAACGACCGCGACCTGGTGGACCTGAACGCGGTCAGCTATACCGGCATCCCGTTCATGACCCCGGACGGCATGGTGATCGGCCACTTTTCCGCCCTCGACACCAAGCCTTTCCATCTGACGCCCGAACTGGAAGCGGTCTTCCGCATTTTTGCCTCGCGGGCGGGCGCGGAAATTCTCCGCCTGCGCACCGAGGCCGAGGTGCGCAACAGCGAGCAGCGCTACGCTCGCTTGTTTGCCAGCGCCATGGACGCCATCTTCGAGCTGGACCACGAACTGCATATCCGGCGGGCCAATGAGGCGGCCGCGAAGGCCTTTCGCCTTCCCGCGGAGAAGATGCTGGGGCGCAAGTTGACCTTACTGCTCGGCGAGAGCAGCGCCCGCAAGTTGCTGCGCCTGGCCGAGGAGCTGGATGCGCAGGAGGTTTTTTCCTGGGTGCCGGGAGGGCTGCAGGCGCAGCGTGGCGATGCTACCGCCTTTCCCGCTGAGGCCAGCCTCTCGCGCTTTGAGTGGCAGGGGGCGCAGCGATACTGCGTGATCCTGCGCAGCGTGGAAGACCAGTTGGCGGCGGAGAACCGCTTGCGTGAGTTGGAGGGCGAGGCGGCTTATCTGCAAAGTGAAATTGCCGAGTTACGCCACGCGGAAGAGATCGCCGGGCGCAGCCCGGCCATGCTGCAGGTCATTTCCTCGGTACAGCGCGTGGCGCCCACGCCCAGCAGCGTGCTGATTACCGGCGAGACGGGGACCGGTAAGGAACTGGTGGCGCGGGCCCTGCACCGGGCCAGCCAACGGGCGGAACGTCCTTTTATTCGCGTGAATTGCGCGGCCATTCCTGCCGCCCTGAGCGAAAGCGAGTTCTTCGGCCATGAGAAGGGCGCATTTACCGGGGCCGTGCACCGGCGCGTGGGTCGCTTTGAGCTGGCCCACGGCGGCACCATCTTTCTCGATGAGATCGGTGAGCTGCCGCTCGATTTGCAGGCCAAGCTGCTGCGGGTGCTGCAGGAGGGCGAATTTGAGCCGGTAGGCAGCTCCCATACCCGCAAGGTGGATGTGCGGGTCATTGCCGCCACCAATCGTGACTTGCACCGGGAAGTTGAGGCTGGACGATTTCGCGAAGATTTGTTTTACCGGCTGCATGTGTTTCCCATCGCGGTGCCAGCGCTGCGCGAGCGCGGGGCTGATGTCGAACTGTTGGCGGACATTTTTCTGGAACGTTATTGCCGGCAAGTGGGGCGCAGCAAGCCAAAGTTTTCCGCGGACTGCCTCCGCCGCTTGCGCGCCTACTCCTGGCCAGGAAATGTGCGGGAACTGGAAAATGTGATGGAGCGCGCCGTGATCCTGTGCCGGGACGATCAGCTGGCTTTGCGGGACGTACTGCCCCTGTCCAGCAACGGCCGCGGCGTTGCTCGAGGGACGGCGAGTGAGACGTCCGGAGTACGCACCCGCGCGCAACTCAAACAATTGGAAAAAGAAACGCTGGTGCGGGCGCTCGAAGCCGCCGCCTGGAAAGTGGCCGGGAAGGACGGAGCCGCCCAGGCTCTGGGCATACCGGCATCGACCCTGGCTTCGCGCATGAAGGTGCTGGGCATTCGCCGCCCACGCTGACGAAAGTCACGAATTGCGCTCGCGAAAAATCGCGAGTGGCGAACTCTCGCGAGTTCGTTTTCCGCTCAGCTCCCCTGCAAGTCCAAGAAAAGTCAGACAATCGTCCCGCCGAGGGTTTGGCGCGGTGCGTGCACTTTCTCAGCGCAAGAAATTCATTCCAACCGACGAGGAGAGTGCCATGAAAGTCGAAACGAAAATGACCAATGGGGTAGACGTGAGCCGTTTGTTCGAGACCGTTGCCGCGATCAAGGAGCGGCCGGAACTGGCGGCCTTTCAATTCCGCATCACCAACGAATGGAAGGGCGGGGCGGAAAACCAATCGGAAGCCCGCGGATTCTATGGTGGTGGGCAGGAGAACCGGCACCCGCGGCCGTTCAGCCTTTTGGCCGACGAGCCCGCCGTACTTCTGGGCAACAGCACCGCGCCCAATCCGGTGGAGCACCTGCTGCACGCGCTGGCTTCCTGCGTGACCACCTCGACCATCTACCACGCTGCCGCTAAGGGCATTGCCGTGGAGGCGGTGGAGTCGACCCTGGAAGGCGATCTGGACCTGCGCGGATTTCTGGGGCTGGATCCTTCCATCCGCAACGGATACCGCCAGATTCGCCTGACGCTGAAGATCAAGAGCGATGCCACCGACGAACAGATCCAGGAGCTGCAATGCTTCGGTCCGACCTTTTCGCCGGTGTTTGATTCGGTGACCAAGGGGGTGCCGGTGGTGGTGAGCACGGAGCGGATGAAGTAAGCGGCCGGAGAGACGTAGCCGGGCTACGTCTCTCCTCCGGCTTTTTAAAACGTCCAGGAAATGGTGGAGCGAATTTCCCGAGGCGCGCCCGGCTTCACGTAAAGGTTGTCATACGATCCCAGGAAGTAGCGCTTGTTGGCCAAATTATAGAGGTTCAGCTGCCAGGACAAGCGCTGGTGACGGTAGAAGACCGACGCATCGATCAGGCCATAGCCGGGGATCCGGAAGGTGTCGTAGAGATCGCCGGATTGATCGGTATAGTGGCGTCCGCCGCCGCCGAATCCTAGTCCTCTAGCCCATCCCTTCTGGATTTCATAGGTCGACCAGAGATTGATCGTGTTTCGAGGCGCATTCTGCGTTGGCGTGCCGATAGGAATCACCTTGTCGTCGGTAACCTGGGCGCTGGTGAAGGCATAGGCCACGCTGAGGTTCCAGCCAGGCAGCAGGCGCAAGGTGTTTTCCAACTCCACCCCGCGGCTATGCTGTTCACCGGGGCAGGCGGAATTTATATGCAGCCAAGTGCGCCCGGCGCAGGGCCTTCTCACCTCCCCCCCCACGCCGCGGAGGCGGTTACACCTGATAAGCTAGGAGCAATCGATTTTTGCGAGGACTTTGACTGACTCCTATGTTGCTGCAAGGTATTCTTCCGCCCATTCCCACGCCCTTTTACCCGGACGGCCGCGTCTACTTCAAGAAGCTGGAACACAACGTGGAGCGCTATTCGCGCACCCCGGTCTCCGGCATTGTGGTGTTGGGCTCGACCGGCGAATCGGTCATGCTCTCGGACCAGGAGCGGCGGGAGGTGCTCAAGACCGTGATCGGCGCGGCTGCGGCAAATAAAGTTCTGGTGGCGGGGACGGGGGTAGAGTCGGCCGTGGAGACCCTGAAGCTTACCGAATATGCGGCCGAGCTCGGTTACGACGTGGCCCTGGTGCGCACCCCGCATTTTTACCGCAAGCAAATGCAGCCGGCGAATCTGCTGGCATTTTATCGTTGGGTGGCGGACCGCTCGCCTTTGCCGGTGCTGCTCTACAACGTGCCGCCCATGACCGCCTACGATCTACCGGAAGAGGTCATTCTGGCCCTGGCCGGGCATCCCAACATCCTCGGCATCAAGGAATCGAGCGGCGATGTGGAAAAGATTCGCCGGCTGACCGAGGCGCTGCGGCACATCAAGCGCAGCGTGACCGTGACCGAGACCTTTGCGGCGGTGACCCCGCGTATGTTGAAGGTGGCGACGGAGCCGGATACGGCGCAATTGGTGCCGCTAGGAGTTCTGGCCGGAGAGAATGCGAAAACGTCCTCGAAACCTGCGCCTTCCTCCGCGGCGGTCACGGTAGTGGGGAAGATGAAGACGCGGCAGAAGGAAGTTGGGTTTCAGATTCTGGCGGGCGCTGCGCAGAAGCTGGAAGCCTCTCTGCAAGCGGGGGCCAGCGGGGCCGTGCTGGGGTTTGCTTGTCCCGCGCCCACCGCCTGCTATGAGGTCTTTGCGGCCTTCAAAGAAGGGGACCTGGAACTGGCCCGCATCAAGCAAGAGCGCGTCAGCAAGGCCGCGCCCGTGGCCAGCGAAATGGGAGTGCCGGGCATCAAGTACGCCATGGACCTCAACGGATACTACGGCGGCCTGGGGCGTTTGCCCCTCTTACCGCTGACCGGAGAACAGAAGTCTGAAATTGAGCGGCTGCTGGCCGACACACGGAATTAGGATCCACATCATGGATTACGAGATCAATCCCGAAGACGTAAAAGCCATGCAGGAACGCGGCGAGTCCTTTTTCCTGCTCGACGTGCGCGAGCCCTGGGAGTATCAGATTTCTCAAATTGCCGGCTCGACCCTGATTCCCATGGGCGACATCCCCAGCCGCGCCCATCAGGAGCTCGATCCGGAGGAGCACATTGTGGTGCTTTGTCATCACGGCGTGCGCTCGCTGAATGTCACCAGCTGGCTGCGCCAGCAGGGTTTTGAGAAAGCCCAATCCCTGCGCGGGGGCATCGACGCCTGGGCCAAGCGCGTCGACCCGAAGGTGCAACTCTATTGAAGAGAGTAGAGGGGAAGCTTTAGCGGGCGGAAAACAGGTGGCCCATCTTTTCCTTCTTGGTCTTCATGTAGTCTTCGGCGTATTCGCTGGGCGCGACTTCACAGGGAACCCGTTCGACTACTTTAATTCCTGCCCGCTCCAGCGCCGCCACCTTGTCGGGATTGTTGGAAAGTAGCCGCACCCGGGAAACTTCCAGGGCCCGCAGAATCTCCGCCGGCAGAGCGAATTCGCGCTGGTCGGCTTTGAATCCCAGTTTCTCATTGGCCTCTACGGTGTCGAGGCCGGAGTCCTGCAACTGATAGGCCTGCAACTTGGCCATCAGGCCGATGCCGCGGCCTTCCTGCTGCTCGTAAATCAGAATGCCCACGCCGGCTTCGGCGATCAGGGACAAGGCCATCTCCAGCTGCTGGCGGCAGTCACAGCGCAAGGAGGCGAAGACGTCACCGGTCAGGCACTGGGAGTGGATCCGCACCAAGGGCGGCGCGGCATGGACGTCGCCCATGACCAGGGCCACCGCTTCTTCCACGCGGGCTCCCTCGGAAGTGGCGAAATCCCCACGAAAACCATAGATACGGAACTTGCCCCAACGGGTAGGGAAGTCCGCAGACGCCATCTGCTGCACTTGATCGCTCACACTTTCATTATAGCGGGAGTCTGCGGGCAAACCGGCCGGAGCCGGGGCAGGCAGCCCGAAGGAGGTCACGCGGGCGGGGGCGCCCGCGCCAACACGCCACCCCACATCACGCGGGCGGGGGCGCCCGCGCCACACCCCACCCCCCACATCACGCGGGCGGGTTGCCCGCACCACACCCCGCACCACCCCCACCCCGGGTTTGGGATATTACGGATTATTTCTTACTATTTCTTTTTATTTCGATCCTGCGGTAGTATTTTTCTGCCGTTTCCCGTCATCTTGCCGAGGAGCACTCATGGATCGCCGCAGGTTTCTGAAATCCGCCACCGTTGCCGGCCTGGCTGTTGGTATGGGCAAGGCCGCCGCCCACGCTTCCATTCCTGAACACAACTGGGACAACTATAACTGGGGCCCGGGGCCGGCCGTGCCCGACCGTCTGTATCAAGGGCCATTTCCACAATATGGCCCGTGCGCGGTGATTCCCGAGAGCGAAGTCTGGATGGTCACTTCGCCCTCCAAGGACATTGTTCCTAACTTTGGCATGGGGCTGACCGCGTATGCCTCCGATGACACCGGGCCGCTGCGCGTCCCCGGCCAGACCATGGAACAGACGCTGGAAGACCTGATCAAGCTGCCCTTCACCCAGAATGTCTACATTCGCCCCAACTGGCGCGATGTGCAGAAGCAGCCCGGGCGGCTGGATTTCCCAGAGTGGTGGAAGGTAGTGTTTGATCTGGCCCGCCGCTACGACAAGCGGGTCGGCTTTCGCGTCATGCTGGAGAACCCGGACTTCCCCGATCCCGGCATGCCGGACTTTCTGCTGAACAAAGTCCCTTACGTGAAGCTGAAAGGCGAATGGAAGGGCGACACGCGGCAGATGCGCTATCGCAAGGACAATCGCGTGCCCCGCTATGACCACCCCGCCTATCAGGCGGCCTTTCGCGAGCTGAACGAGTTGCTGGCGGCGGAACTCAATGGCCATCCTCAGGTCGAATACATGGACACCATGATGTACGGTTTCTGGGGAGAAGGGCATACCTGGCCGTTTGAAGGCAACCCATTCTCCAGCAATCTGGTGGCGGAACAGACCTGGGCCGCCATGCTCGAACTGCAACTCGAGCAGTGGAAGAAGACTCCGCTGGCCACCAATACGCAACCCGATTTCAGCAATGTAGGAAACTCGGACATGGTGGACCGCACCCTGCGCAGCGGCAACTGGCTGCGCACTGACACCATCTTCATCGAGAACACACAGATTGAGGCGCTGAGTTATCGTCCGCCGTGGGCGGCCGCGATCTGCGAAGTGGGCTTTACCACCGGCGATCCCAAGGAATTGCAGATCGATGAGGACGGCATCACTTACAACGAGCAGATCATCACCCACGCCGCGGATGTCGGGGTGAATTACCTCTCAGTGTGGAGTTGGCACAGCCAGACGGCGGCCAACATCCTGAGCTACTACGACAAGTATCCCGGGCCGATCGACGAGATGGCGCGCAAAATCGGCTATCGCGTGCGGCCATCGTTTCTGTGGAAGTTCACCCGCGATGGGGCCAACGGCCTGGTGGTGGGGCTGGCCAACGATGGCATTGCGCCGGTCCCCGGGGTGCTGCGCTTGAGCGTGGTGAACGCGGAGAATAAGGTCCTGGCGTCAGGCTCCGTGGACCCGGGTTTCCCCAAGCCGGTGGGAGTGCACCAAGCCATGTTGCTTTTGCCCGCTGAGGTGAAGCCGGAAGGTCTGCGCCTGAAGGCAGAGCTGGAAGTGAAGGGCGTGCGCTATCCCGTGCGCTGGGCTTGCCGCCAGAAGGTCAATGCAGATGGCTCGCTGACCCTGCGCCATAACTACAACCCGGAAGAGCCGCTGGTGTGAGAGGAAAATGGGGAATTTGGTGGAGCTAGTCGGGATCGAACCGACGGCCTCATCGTTGCGAACGATGCGCTCTCCCAGCTGAGCTATAGCCCCACGGCGGAGACTTCTACGCGGAAATCTATTTTAGCAGCCTTCGCGTGAGAAGACCATGGTTCGCGAGGACCGCTCTCCGCTTCTTTTCCTGCTAAGAGGCGACGGGCAGGCGGCGGGTCATGGTTTTGCGCTGTACGTGCGATACCGGTTTTTCGTGGAGCAGGAGTTCGGTGGCCTGCACGCGCTTTTCGTTGTGGAACCACTGCTGCACGATGTTGTCTCGCAGGAAATTCGCGAGGGCCAGCAAGCTCATGCCCTGATGATGGGCCATCCAGCAACGCACCAGCTTGGGTGCGCCTTGCCAGAAGCGGCGTGGGCCCGCGCTGTAATCGGCGGCTTCATAGAAGCCATGGCTGCCAAACCATCCCATACCCTCCATGCGGCGCAGATTGCGCAGCGACGCGGCCGGGTCCACACTGAGCGCGAGAAACGTGGAATATGGCGAGATGACCAGCGAGTCTATTTCCCGCTCGCGCAGCGCCAGATTGGGCAGTCCAAAGGCGTGATACTGGTAATTGCCGGCTTCGTCCAGCTGGTAGTAGGCGGATTCCGAGATGCCCCAGGGCACGCCGCGAGCGGAAGCATACTCCTGCTGGGCGCGCACGGCGGCGGTGCGGGCCCGCTCCAAGAGCGTGTTGGTGTAGGAGCGCATCCACAGCGAAGGCATCAGGTACTCAAATGCGGTGCCCGTCCAGGAGAGCAAGGCGGGGCGGCCATGGTCGAGGGTGTGAGCGCGGCCGAGCAGAAACCAGCTCTCCTGCGGGATATCTTCTTTCGCGATGGCGACGAACACCGCGGTACGCGACTCGGTGCCCAGCAAGTCATAGCAGGCGGGAAAGAGTTGGCGAGTCTCCACGTCGAAGCCCACCGCGACCAGTTTGCGCTTTGCATCCAGCAGGAAACTGAAGTCGGTGTCGTTGGCCAGCTTTTCCGCCTTGCGCGCGGCGGAGCGCAGATCATGCGCCAGGCGGCGCGCGTTGGCCTGAGCTTGAGGAATCATGGCCAGAAGTTTGTTGCGCAGCTCCCGCTTTTCCGGCGTCGCATAAGCTACCAGGCACAGCTGCTTGCCGATGCGATCCAGAAACGTGGGCAGCTTTTCCAGGGCCACCGTGTCGAGCACGTGGAGATTGACGGCCGGATCGCGGCGCAGGGCGGCAAACTCAGGCAACTGCCAGGGCGCCAAGTCGGCGACCGCGCGCCGGATGGCGTGCAAGCGTGCCTCTGCCTGGTCCGCGAACCAAAGCATGGTGTCCGCATGGTGGGACTTCTGCACAGACTGGCGGGCCTCCGCGAACAGAGTCTTGGGCAGGGCCCACAGCGGGCTGAGCCATTCGCCCGTGGCCGCGTCCCGGCGGCACGCCGCAATATGTTTCCGCGGGCAGGCGCGCAGGGAAGCGAGCACATGCAGGTAGTCGAGCAAGCCCTCGGCCAGGCTGGGTTGCAGCGCGGGTTGGCGCAGGCGGTCCAGGCAGCCCTGCTGCAGGGTCCAGAGAGAGGCTAGCCAGTTGCCGTTGTCCACTGAGGAAACGAAGAGTGGGGCCAGGGGCTGCAGGGTGCGCGTGTCGTACCAGTTCAGCAGGTGGCCGCGGTACTTTTCCAACCGGGCTACGGAGTCGAGCGTCTTCAAGGTCTGCGCGGCGAATTCCGGCACGGTGAGATAGCCGAACTCACAGGCCACCTGCCGCGCATTCAGCAGCAGGCCGAGATTGGTGGGCGAAGTGCGGGCGGCCACGGCGGCGGGCTCTTCCTGCACATTGTCGGGCACCAGCCAGTGGTGCTCCTCGGTGCTGAACTCCGCGAAGTAACGCCAGGTGTGGAGCGCTGCGCGGCGCAAAAAGTGGGTGTCTTTCCGCGATGCGGTTTCGCCCCGCGTGGCCAGTGGCCGGTTCAGCCACGATGCGATTGGTTTGGATAGGGCCCAGAGCAACAGGATGGGCAGCGCGGCGGTGAAGGCCGACCGTTGCGTGCTCCATACCAGGAACCCCAGTCCCAGGGAGAGCAGGGGGATCCAGTTCAGGTACACATCGACGGGGGCCCGGCCGCGGGTGCCGAGCTCGGCTTCCTGCGCGGTTTCCCACTCCAGCAGGCGGTAGTGGGTGACGAAGCGCCGGACCAAGGCGCGAAACATTGCGTCCAAGGAAAGTATCGTCTGGTGGGCCAGAAAAGTCAGGGTGAAAAAGACGTTTAGATTGGCGGTAAGGAGCGCGGTGAAGGAATCGCGAAAGGCCGGCCAGCTGCGGGTCCAGAGCGCGCGCACCAGGTTAAAGGCGAGCTGAAACCAGGCGGGAATAAACAGGATGCAAACCACTGCCAGAGTCCAGTAGCCGGGGGCCGTATTGTGTGCCAGCCAGGCGAAGGCCAGCAGCAGGAAGGTGGCCGGCTCGACCAGCGCGCGGCGCAGATTGTCGAGGATCTTCCACCAGGAAATCAGGGAGATCGGGTTGGGCACGCGAGCGCCCGATTCATCCTCCACCTCGGGAAAGAGCCAGCCGGCGATCTGCCAGTCGCCGCGCAGCCAGCGGTGTTTGCGGCGATTGTAGGCGCTGTAGTGCGAGGGGTAGTCCTCGATGACTTCAATGTCGCTGGCCAGGCCGGCGCGGGCGTAGGCGCCTTCAATCAGATCGTGGCTGAGCAGGGCATTCTTGGGAAAACGCTGGTTGAGCACCTGATGGACGGTCGCGACTTCATAGATGCCTTTGCCGGTGAAGCTGCCTTCTCCGTAGAGGTCCTGGTAGGCATCGGAGATGGCGCGAGTGTAAATGTCGAAGCCGGTTTCACCCGCGAACAGCGCGGCCAGCCGGGACTTGGCGGTGCTTTGCACGCTGACCCCAACCCGTGGCTGCAGAATGCCGTATCCCGCCACCACGATGTTTTTGTCCGGATCGATGATGGCCTGGTTCAGGGGATGGGCAAGGGTGCCGATCATGCGGCGGGCCGCGCCGCGGGGCAGCTCGGTGTCGGCATCCAGAGTGATGACAAAGCGCACGCCGGAAAGCAGGGAGAGCTGGCCTACTTTGACCGGGAAGTTGTCCGACTCCGCGCGCAACAGCTTGTTCAGGTCGAGCAACTTGCCTCGTTTGCGTTCCCAACCCATCCAGGCCTTTTCCCGAGGGTTGTAGGCGCGATGGCGATGAAATAGAAAGAAAGTGCCCATGGCCTGTCCGGCATACTTCTGATTCAGTTCTTCGATGAGCCGGACACAGAGGGCGACCAGCGGGCTGTCTTCGCGGGCGGGTTCGCGGGAATCGGGCAAGTCGCTGACCAGCGCGAAGTGAATGTTGGGATCGTGGTTGCCCAGAAAACGCACTTCCAGGTCTTCCACCAGCCCGCGCACCTGCTTTTCGTTGAGCAGCAGGCAGGGAACCGCGACCAGGGTGCGGCAGTTCTCCGGCACGCTTTCGGAGAAATCCAGTTTGGGCAGGATTTCCGGCGGCAGAATCGTGGTGACCAGGTAGTTGACCACCTGTACCGCGCTTTGCGAGCTGGGCAGAAGCAGGGTAAGCATGGCCAGCACGATGATGCTTACCGGGGTCAAGGGGCCGGTGAGAAGCAGCACCACTCCCGCCAGCGTGATCATGGTCAAAAAGGCAATGCCCGGAACATAGAAATCATCGGGATATTTCCGGAGGAATGCCTGCACCTTTTGTCCCCACGGGGCGCGAAAGCCGACTCTGTGGTGGAGCAGGGGCGCTCCCTGATCGAACAGGTAATAGCCCACATGCGACTCGCGTTGTGTGCGACGTTCATCTCCAGAAGGGTTCTGCCGGGCTTCTCGGGCCAATTCCAGGGCGGCGCTGGCGACCTCCACTTCGCTGCAATCGGAATGGGCGGCGATATTGGCCAATTTCTTGCGACACAAATCACGGCTGTCGAAATCCATTCGGGCATAGGCGCCGGCAGGGTCCTGGCGCAATACCGCATCCGCTACCATCAGCGGCTCGAGAACGTCTTTCCACGACATTTGCCCGAGGTCACGCAAACTGCGCACGCAGACTCCCACATGGAGATCTTGCCTCTCCGGGGAGTGCAGCAGGCCGCGGCCACGGCGCGCGATCTGTTCCAGCAATACCAGTTTCAGCACCGGCGCCAGCATCCACAGTTCGCTTAACTGCAGCGCCATGTGGGTCTGAAAGACTTCTACGAACAGGCTGAATTCCTGCTCTTTGAATTCATAGCCCACGGACTGGAGAAAGGATTCGGCCAGGGCCAGAACCCGGGGCTGCGCGTTTCCCGCCTGCGTGCGGACATGGGGAATCACCTTCAGGGAGCGCAGGGCCTCCTGCACGTTCTGCGCGTCGGTGTAGAGCAGGCGAAGATGATCGTAGAGCCAGCGAAAATCGTCCACCATAGGCGCGTGCGGCGGGGGCACTTCGGTCAAGGCGCGCAGCAGCGGCTTCAGCTGTTGCTGTAATTGCTGGCAGCGTACGGCGAAGACGGTCGACGAGGGCGTATTGGGCAGCCAAACCAGGCTGCGTCCGAGTTCCTCGGCTTGCTGATGGAGCAACTGAAAGTCGGTGACCTCATGCTCCAGGCGGGGCAAACTCTCGGCTTCGGCGGCGATGATCTGAAGATGAGTATTCTGCGGCATAAAAATAAGTCCTTACCGGTAATTCGCAGCTTGCAGCTCAAACATCTCGGCATAACGGCCGTGCAGGCTGGAGAGCGTCTCGTGGTTCCCGTCTTCCACGATCTTTCCGTTTTCCAGCACTACGATGCGGTCCGCCATGCGAACGGTAGAAAAGCGATGGGAAATAAATAGAGCCGTCTTGCCCCGGGTCAGCTCGGCGAAGCGCTGGAAGACTTCGAACTCGCTGCGAGCGTCCAGCGCCGCTGTGGGCTCGTCGAGGATCATGACCTGGGCGTTGCGCAGGTAGGCGCGGGCCAGGGCGACTTTTTGCCATTCCCCACCCGAGAGATCGACGCCGCCATCGAAGCGGCGGCCCAGCACCTGGTCATATTGCCCGGGCAGGCGGGCGATCACGCGGTCGGCCAGGCTTTTGCCGGCGGCGGTGCGCAGAACGTCCAAATTGTGGATGTCCTCGATTTGCCCGACGGCAATGTTCTCCTGCGCCGTCATTTCATAGCGAACGAAGTCCTGGAAGATGACGCCGATTTCGCGGTAAAGATCTTCCAGATCGTATTCCCGCAAATCCACGCCATCGAGCAGCACCTGGCCTTCCGCCGGATCGTAAAGACGGGTCATGAGCTTGACGATGGTGGTTTTGCCCTCGCCGTTTTCGCCGATCAGGGCCACGCGCTCCCCGGGATGCAGATGGAAGTTCAACCCTTGCAGCACCATGCGCGCGTTGCCGGGATAGCGGAAGGAGACATTGCGAAATTCGAAGCCGCGCCGGATGGGGCGCGGCGCCGGCAGAGCGTTGGGCCGCGAACGGATGGTGGGCTGCATGGCAAAGAAGGCGAGCAGATCGGTCAGGAAAAGAGCCTGGTCCGCGATGCTGGAGAGCGTGGAGAAAATCTGCTGAATATTGCTGCTGGCCTGCACGATTGCGCCGGTAAGGAAAGTCAGGGTGCCGATGCTGAGCGCGCCGGAAATGGTGCGCCAGATAACGTAGATATATGCGGAATAGTACCCGGCGGTGCCGACAATCGAGAGCAGGGTCCCAGCCACCAGACGGCGGCGGGCCAGACCCACGTTCTCGTGGTAAATCTGGTCGGAGAGTTTGGCGAAGCGTCCCACCAGGAAATTTTTCAGGCCAAAAAGCTTGAGCTCTTTGGCGGCTTCGCGGCTGCCCCCCAGGACCCGCAGGTAATCGAGCTGGCGGCGAATCGGGGTCTGGCGAAAATTCTGTGCGTAGCCCAGAAAGGCGAAGTGGCTTTCTCCCAGAAACGCCGGCAGAATGCCAATAATCAGCAGCAGAAGCAGCCAGGGCGAGAACAACAAGATGGAAATGGAGAGCGACGCGGCGGTGATGACCTGCTGTACCAGCCGTCCGATGGATTGGATCATGCCCAGGCGGTCGGTGGCCTGCACCCGCGCCCGCTCCAGGCGGTCATAGAAGACCGGATCTTCATAGGCGAGGAGGTCGAGCTCGGCGGCGTGTTCCATTACGCGGATGCTGACGTGCCGCGTGTATTTGTCGGCGAGCAGGGAATCGCAGTAGTCGATGCTCCGGCCCAGAATGCTGCCCACGATGGCGAGGGCAAACTCCGCCGCCACCAGCCACCAGAAGGAGGAAGCTACCGGCTGATGGGTGGACACCGACTGCACAATCGCATCAATGATGAGCTTGGTGATCCACAGGGCCAGGATCGGGAGCACCGATACCAGCAGGCGGAAGAAGAGTCCAAAGGCCACCACCCGGGGGCCGGACTGCCAGACGATTTTCAGCACGGGCGGAATATTGCGCAAGGCGGCCATGCGCTCCCGCCAGTTACCCCAGAAAGTTTTGTGTTCCACCATTTGGATTCCCGGTGTTGCGTATCGGGCTTACCCGAGGGTCTTGCCCTACAAAAGTGTTTCCTGAAGAAAAAGTCCCCGGAGTGCGGCCGACCCTTGAGATGCCTTCAGGGTTCGCAAAGTTTTTGTCGCTGCGATGTGGGGCCCAAAATTGTGTGAGGTTGGAATGATAACTAAGCACGCCACGTGAAAATCATAATCACGTGTACTTCCGATTCTGCGCCAAATAGCCGCTTATTGTGGGAAAAATTCGCGCATCGGCGAAGCCGGTTTTATCCATTTTAGAATCTGTAAGTTATGACTTGCAGAACGCATGCGGAAGGTGGCCGGAAACAAAAAGCCAATCGGGCTGACCAGTTTTTCGCCGCAAGTCAGGTAGGGGCTAAGAAAAAAATTCACAGTGCGGTAGGTAAGTTCGGGGGAGTGAGGTACTTAGTAAGGCTCGAAGCCGGCCCGTTCCATGCCGCGGCGGGCCTCTGCGCTTTGCATGAAGGTTTTCCAGACAAAGTTGCTGCGGGCATTTTCCGCCATGAGCATGGTGATTCCGGTATCGATTCCGATTACGTCGCTGTCAAACCAGTGGGTCAGCGGGTTCATGGCGTTCACGAAGCCGTAGCGGCTCCAGCTTTGAGGATATCGGGTATGCAGGGTGCGCAACACCCGCATGACGGGATCGGGTAAAAAGGGTAGAGAGCCGCCCGCCGCGCTGGGCACAATGCTGCCGTCGATGGGTCCTACCGCCGGGGGCCCGCCCCAGACCACGTAGCCGGAAGGAGAATCCGAAGCGGTAATGCCCCACAGGTCTTCGCTGTAGCTGGGGAACTCTTTGGCCAATTCCAGACAGAAACGGCGGTGGACTTCGGTGGCAATCACCGAATTTTCAAAGTAGTCGGTAAACTTGTCGCGTTTTTTGCGGAAGTCAAACCAGGCCTGCGAATACTGATGTACGAACAAGGGCGCGAAGGAACCGATATAGCGCAGGCCGTGATATTCGAATTTCTGCCGTTTCCAGGCCATCCAGGTGTCCGACTTCAGGGGATGGGACGCTGAACCCATGCCCAGCAGGTACATCATCATCAATTCACTGTAGTAATCCCAGCGGTAAGGCAGGAAGCCGATCTCGGGGCTCCAGCCGTGGGGCAAGAGCGGCGTGTCTTCGGAGAGCCATGTCCACTCGACGCGATCGAAGATGGCGCTGGCCAGTTTGCGGATCTCGGAATTGCGGAAGTATTCTCGCGCCGTCAGCACGCCGCACAGCAGGATTGCGGTGTCCACCGAAGAAACTTCGGCGTCCCATACCCGCTCCCCGCTGTTGATGTCGATCCAGTGGTAGAAGAAGCCGCGATGGTTGGGGGTCTTCTTCCACAGGAACTGCAGGGTGTTGAGCACACGCTCCTGGATTTGCGGGGAAGGCGCAAATCCGCGGTTGGCGCCGATGCACAGCGCGGTCAGGCCAAAGCCGGTGGCCGCGATGCTGCCCACGACGCCGTTGTCGGCCTGCCGCACATTACAGCGGTCCTTGACCAGGCCGGTCTTGGGGTTGGCTTGTTCCCAGAAATAGAGGAAGTTGGCCTTTTCCATGTCATTGAGGAATTGATCGTCGGCATCGGAAAAGGGGCCGGACCTGGGCGCAGATTTTGCCGAGGCCTGCGCGAAAGACAATTGGGCCGCCAAAGGGATGGATGCACCGATGCGGAACAACTGATCTAGAAAGCTCCGGCGCGAGGGCATGATGGGGATCCCAAACTCTGCCCGATTTTAAATGATTTTTTTGTGCTTCCGGCCTATGGGGTAACTGCGCGGTCAATTCCCCCGCGAGGTAAAATACGCCAGCGGGGAAGGGTATGGAACGCAGTCAGAAGTTTTTTACAGTCACGGCGATTGTGGTTACGGTGGTCTCGGCTGTTTTGCTGGTGGTCTACCTGCAGCGCCGCCACCCCACCACGCTGCAAGGCGCGGTTACTTTGCAGGATTCCGATACTCGCAAACAATTGCCCATCGCCGGGGTGGAAGTGACGGCTGTGGATGGCGTCGCGAATGGGCCGGTGAACACGGATTCCTCGGGATATTTCAAGCTCCGGCTGCAGCAGCGCTTGTTGAAGACCCGCCCCATCATCCTGCAATTCCGCCATCCCGATTACCACCCCCTCGACGTCAAGGATGTGGTGGGGGACAAGCTTTACGTCGTGCACATGGTCCCGCTGGCCAGGAAAGAAGAAAGCATCGGCAACCAGCCGGCCGTCACCGTGGGAAATATTCGCGTGCGTTATTCAACCAAAGCGCTGCGCTCGGTGAACATCGGCAGCGCGGTCAAGACCTTCCAGGTGGAGAACGTAGGGAACATTCCCTGCAAGGGCCAAACGCCATGCTCCCCCGACGGCAAATGGAAGGCGGCCATGGCTTCGGCTTCACTGGATGCCGGGCCGGGCAATGAGTTTCACAACGCCCGCGTCTCCTGCATCGCCGGCCCTTGCGCCTTTACCAAAATTGAGTCGGACGATTTCACCGAGGGAGGGCGCACGATCAGCGCTTCGGCGCGCAACTGGTCCGACACTGCGACCTTTCTCATGGAGGCCGAGGTCAGCCATCCCATGGTGAGCCCCATCGACCACCAGTCTTATCCCGTGATCTTTGGGCAGGCCCTGAACTTCACCTTGCCGCCGGCAGTGGAAGGGGTGAGCATCGAAGCTGACCTTGCCGGCGAGACCATCATCTTCCCCCTGGGCCCGGAGCTGATTTTGAGCTGGGCCAACTGCAATGCCCGGGTCAACCGCGACCAGACCCGCGTCTATCGCTGCGAACTGAAACGGGGATATCGCTTCAAGGGCTGATGCAAAATAATCCTGCATTTCCTGATCCACTTTCCTTCCGCCTTGCGCGTTACCCGTTGAAGCCAGTTTGTGGGGCGAGGAGGAAACCATGCCATTCCGCAGCAAAATCAAGAAGATGGCCGCCTGGGGGGGAAGCCTGCTCCTGACCGGCCTGGCCGTGCTGATTACCGTAACCATTGGCTGGAGGCCGGTGTTGGGAGCGCGCTCGCGCTCCCTGAGCGACCGTCAGTTCGAGCGCACGGCAGCGCGCCTGGAGCGCGGTAAATACCTGGTGAACGGCGTGGTGCTGTGTTTCGACTGCCACGCTCAGGCGATCAAGGACTTTGATGCCGTTGGCCCCGGCGAAGCGCCACAGCTTACCAAATTCGGATCGGGCCGGGTGATGTACGACGATGGCAAGATGCGCCTGGTCGCCCCCAACATCACGCCCGACCGCGAGACCGGCGCCGGCACCTGGAGCGACGACCAGTTTGCCCGGGCCATTCGCGAGGGTATCGGTCACGACGGCCGGGCCTTGTTTCCGCTGATGCCCTATGAGGATTTTCGCCGTCTGTCTGACGAAGACCTAGCCTCGATCATCGTATATATCCGATCGCTGGAGCCAGTGCGGAATGTGCTGCCCAAAACCCAGGTGCCGTTTCCGCTCTCGCGGCTCATCAATAATGTGCCGCAGCCGGTGCGGGAAGCGGTGGTCGCCCAGGACGACAGTCCGGTGGAGCGCGGGAAATATCTGGCGGAGGTGGCGCACTGCGCCAACTGCCACACGCCCAAAGACAAATTCGGCAAGCCGCTTCCGGGCATGGCCTTCGCCGGCGGTGAAGCTTTCGGCCCCAAGGTGCGCAGCGCCAACATTACACCCGACGCCAGCGGCATTTCCTACTATGACGAGCAGCTCTTCCTCAAAACGCTGCGCACCGGACGCGTAGGAGCGCGTCCGCTGTTCGCGCCCATGCCGTGGTGGTTCTTTCAGAACATGACTGACCAGGACCTGAAGGACATCTTCGCCTACCTGAAGACAGTGAAGCCGGTGCAGAACCGCGTGGACAACTGGGAAGCCAACCAGAACTCCGCCCACGAGAAGCACGGCGGCGTGTAGGATCGACCGTTTTGCCCGGGGCAGCTCCGGCGCGGCTGTCCCGGCGTGCGGTCTTATTGAGACCACCTGGTATCGCTCGTCCTTTCCCGCGCCGTCCCCCATGCTTTTCCGCGCCGGGAGTCGTTCCGGCAGCCTCGCGCGCTTGACCAATTCCTGCAATTCACGTAGGTTTTTCTCAGCCAGGTGTGACACTCTTCCGCGACTCGGGTGCGGAGGACCCTGTTGCCTCGGCGAACGTCCTCCCTCGACACTACATCACAGGATCCATGGCATGAGTGCACCTGCAACTTCAGAAGTCACACGGCTATTGCTGCGTTGGACCGACGGCGACAAGCACGCCCTGGATGATCTATTGCCCCTGGTCTACGACGAGTTGCGCCGCTTGGCGCGCAGCTATCTCAGCAAAGAACGGCCCGGCCACACCCTGCAGAGCACGGCGCTGGTCAACGAGGCCTATATGCGGTTGGTGGACCAGAATGTGAGCTGGCAAAGCCGGGCGCATTTCTTTGGCATCGCCGCGCAGATGATGCGGCGCATCCTGGTCGACCACGCCCGGGCGCGCAGCGCGGCCAAACGCGGGGCCGGCGACTTCAAGGTCACGCTGGATGAAGCCATGGCCATTTCCGATGCGCGTGACGTGAACGTCATTGCCCTGGATTCCGCGCTCAACAACCTGGCCAAGCTCGATCCGCAACAGAGCCGGATCGTCGAGCTGCGATTTTTTGCCGGGCTCTCCATTGAAGAGACTTCCCAGGTGCTCGACGTCTCGCCGGCCACGGTGAAGCGAGATTGGGCCATGGCCAAGGCCTGGCTGGCCCGTGAAATGCAGGGCTAGCCTCCTGCACAAAGTCTTTATTTATGGATACCGAGCTGTGGCAGCAGGTCAGAAAACTATTCCATGACGCGCTGGAGCTTCCCGAAGCTGAGCGCGCTGCCTATCTCGATCAGTCTTGTTCCGATCCCACCCTTCGTGCGGAAGTAGAGTCGCTGCTGCGTTTCCATGACCAGGGCAGCGATCTCATGGAAGACTCTCCCATCAAGTTGCTCAAGGACGCGCGCAGCGGCCAGGAGCGCGATCCCTGGATCGGCAACTTCATTGGGCCCTATCAGGTGGTGGCCAAGGTGGGCGAAGGTGGCATGGGGACGGTTTACCGCGCCCTGCGCGTGGAGGAGCAGTACCTCAAGCAGGTGGCCGTCAAGGTGATTCGCCCCGGCATCAGCAGCAGCCAGCATTATCTGCAGCGTTTCCGCAACGAGCGCCAGATCATGGCCAGCCTGGACCATCCCAATATTGCGCGGCTGCTCGACGGGGGCGCCACCAGCGACGGGTTGCCCTATTTCGTCATGGAGTTCATCGAAGGCCAGCGCATCGACGACTATTGCGATCAGCGCAAGCTCTCGACGGCCGAGCGGCTGCAACTTTTTCGCCAGGTTTGTGGAGCGGTGCAGTATGCCCACCAGCGGCTGGTGGTGCATCGCGATCTCAAGGCGGGCAATATTCTGATCACGGAGAACGGCGTACCCAAGCTGCTCGATTTCGGCATCGCCAAATTGCTGGAGCCCGAGCTCTTTCTGCAGACCACGCAAGTCACCGGCACCCTGATGAAGCCGATGACCCCGGAGTGCGCCAGTCCGGAGCAGTTCCTGGGCGGAACCATCACCACGGCCAGCGATGTGTATTCCCTGGGCGCGTTGCTGTACCGGCTGCTGACCGGCCATCCGCCCTACCGTGTGGAAGGCCGTCCTCTGCATGAGTTGGCGCGCGCCGTCTCCGAGACTGAGCCGCTGAAGCCGAGCCAGGTGATTGACCGGGTGGAGGAGGAGACCGGCGACGGCGGGGCGCGGGTGCAACTGACCCCGGAGTATGTCAGCGGATTGCGCGACGGCGACGTGGAAGCGCTGCGCGGACGGCTGAGCGGCGACCTCGACAATATTCTCCTGAAAGCCCTGCGCAAGGAGCCGGAGCGGCGCTATGCCTCGGTGGAGCAGTTCTCGGAGGACATTGGGCGGCATCTGGACGGCATGCCGGTGTTGGCCCGCAAAGACACCATCCGTTATCGCACCGTGAAGTTTGTGAAACGGAACCGCACCGGCGTGGCGGCGGGAGTGCTGTTATTGGTGGTCTTGCTGGCCGGCATCGCCACTACCTCATGGCAGGCCCATGTGGCGCGCCAGCAACGCACGCTGGCGGAGCAGCGCTTCAACGATGTGCGCCAGCTGGCCAATTCCCTGGTTTTTGACGTGGATGACGCCATGGCGGATGTTCCGGGCACGACCGCGGCCCGTCGTTTGCTGGTGGACAATGCCATGCGGTACCTCGACTCGCTGGCCAAAGAGGCCAAGGATGATCGCTCATTGCAGCGGGAACTGGCCTCCGGTTATCTGAAGCTGTCTGATGTGCAGGGCAGTCCCTATCGCGCGAACATCGGCGACACCGCCGGCTCCATGGTCAATTTGCGCAAAGCGGTGGCCATTCGCGAGGACCTGGTGCGGGAAGATCCCGGCAATCGCGAGGACCTTTTCCGCCTGGCGGTCGCCTATCGCCGCCTGGGCGTAATGCTGGTTTCCACCGGCGAGTTGCACCCAGCGCTGGACATTACCCAGAAAGGCCAGACCATTCTGGAAGGCCTGTTGCAGACTGAGCCCCGCAGCTTCACCCTTCTGGATGAGATGGAGAGCATCTACGAAACCATCGGCGATATCTATGGAGGGAACGGCCTCTCCGCCAATCTGGGAGACACGGAAACCGCGCTGGCGTATCACCGCAAAGCCTTGGCCAGCGCCGAGCTTCGCGCCCAGATTGCCCCCGGTAACGTGGGCGCGCTGCACGGCATCGGCACCTACAACATTAAAGTCGGCGACGACCTCGTGAAGCAGGGAGAACGCGCCGCCGCGCTGTCCAGCTACAACAAAGCGCTGGAGATCTATAAAGGGCTGAATGCGGGCGGAGACAGCCAACGTTTCCAGCGCCAGACCAGCCTGCTCTATACCCGCATCGGAGACGTTCACCTGATGGATGGAGAGCCGCGGTCCGCGCTGGCAGACTATATTCGGGCGCAGGAGATCGCGGAAAAACTTGCAGCCGCCGACAGTCAGGACGCGCTGGCCCGCAGCGACGCCACCCTGGGCCGGGGTTTGCTGGGAAAGGTATATGCCGAGTTAGGCCAGACGGAGAAGGGGCAAGCGATGTTGAACAACGCGATCGCGGCCCTGGAGGACGCGGTGGCCCGCGACCCGCAGCGCACCGACGCCTATCGCGCCCTGGGCCTCTTTTATATGTGGCGAGGGCAAGTCCGAGAGAAGACCGGCGCCGTGGAAGGAGCCATCGCCGACCATCAGCGCAACGCTTCGTTGCTGGAGCGGATTTACAACGCCGACCCAAAAGACGTGGAGGCCCGCGTGACTCTGGCGGCCACTCGCGTCAAAATCGGCGGGCTGCTGGCGAAGAAGGGAAATGCCGGGGACGCGATGCAGGCATACCAGAACGCCTTGCCGGACCTGGAGCCGTTTACCGCGGAGAAGCCTTTCAACATCGAAGCCCTCTATGCCGCAGCCGATGCCTATGCCCATATCGGCGAGTTGGTCCAGCGGCAAGCGGAAAGCGCCCCCTCCTCTCCCCATCAGTTAGAACTGTGGCGCGGCGCGCGCTCCTGGTATGAAAAGAGTTCGGTGACGTGGCGCAAGGTGCGCAATCCCGGCAAGATGACTCCGACCGGCTTTCGCGCCGGAGAGCCCGGGAAAGCGGAAGCCGGGCTGGCGGCTTGTGATACGGCGTTGGCTGGCCCAGGGCGGGGCCTGGCTAAGAATGCCACTCCGTAAACTTCTCACCACGATCTTTCTTTGCGCTTGAATTTCGGAATTCATCCGATCCGACTCTGCGGCGGAGCAAACGATCCGAGAGCAAAACGTGGGCAGCGCATGAGGTGCGCCACCCACGGGGGAGGCAGCCAGCTTCCGCTATTTGTTGACTTGGGAGACAACCGCGGAAGCGGCTTGCTCGATCAGCGGGGTGATGATGTCCTGGCCGTCGGAGGATGCCTTCGCCTTCAAGGCGTTCGACAGCACAGGCGCATCAGTGCCCGGCTTGATCAACTTGTAGGAAAACGTGACTTCGGATTTGGCCTTGACCTGGCTGACCGCCGTATTCACGCCGTTCAGGGCCGCGCTGGCCGAGGCGGCCGCCATGGCCCCGCCGACCCCGTGCCCCATGCCCATCATGGGGACCATGCCGGAGGCGGCGGTCGCGCCCTTCAGAAATCCAAATCCGCCGTGCCCGCCTTGTTGTTGCGTGAGCGTGGAGTAGAGCACGAAGTCGCATTGCTTTTCCTGCGCTTCGGCGTTGACATTGACCGGAAGCAGGGCGGCCAGCGACACCGTTTCCACCTTTACCCCGGAGAGATATTTTCCCAGGGTGGCGCGAATGCCTTCGCCCGCGTCAGTTCCGGGGTTGCCGAGTTGCGCTGAGGTGGGCACCAGGCCGATGCGCACGACTCCTTCTTTTTTCGCGGCGACAGCGGCGGAGGGCCCGGGTTCCGGCAAAGCTTCCTGCGCGCGCAGGAAGGTGGGCGTGGCCAGAAGGCACAGGACGGACAACACGCGGCCGAAGCGAATCCTCATGGGTAAGAACAGGTTCATGGTCTTTTCCTTGTGATGAATTGAGAGGCATCCGCCCGGCTTGGTTTTGGCCTCACCAGGAGGCTGGATCGTTTTGTGAAGCCGTTTGTCGTTTCCTCTTCTCTTACTAACGCGCAAGCGGAAAGAAATCCGGCTCACGCGAAATCAAAAAGTCTTTGCCAGGACCCTGGGCTGGGAAACCGGGCCCAGTTCCGTGCGGATGGCGGCCAGCAAGGCCTCACGATTCTGTTGCCAGCAAACCTCCACTTCATCGATGGGCATTTCCAGCGTGACCATGGCGATGCCTAGGCGCTCGCTGTAGGTGCCAAAAGAGCCCGGCGTGGGATATCCGATATCGCCGGTAGTGGTGTATCCGTTGTGGGCGCTCATTTCTTCGGCCAGGGCCCGGCCGCGCGCGCCGTTCCAGTTCAAACAATGAAAGGGCTGATGGAGACTGACGATCTTGGCGGGCGCAAATCTGGCCACCAGTTGCATGATGGCGCGGGTTTCCGGCTCCGACGCGGGTCTGGGCCCGGGATTGTAGCGCACCGCCAGGGCCGTGCGGCTCCAGGTATCCGGAAAATTGCGGTTCAGGTCGACGCCCCGCGCGTTGAGGCGGGATTGCGCTGCAACGCCATCCGGATTGCTGACCGGCACCAGGATGATGGTGCGCCCGGCCCACTCCTCGGGATGAATGGTCAGATATTCCCGCAACAGGTCGACCACCGCCGCACTCGCGGGCTCATTGTTGTGGAAGGCCCCAAAGATCATGGTGACGTTTGCGCCTTCGCCGAAAATGTAGGCGGTCAGAGGGCGGCCTTCGACGGAGTAGCCGAAGACATACTCTGCCGGCGTAGCCGGTGGCAGGAGGTTCAGATCGTCCGCTTGCCAGGGTAGCTGCGCCAGGGCGGGGGCCGGTATCAGGCAACAAATCAGTAGAAGCAAACCGGCCAGCAATCTGGTCGTGGCCGGTGTGAGCAAGCGGATTGGCATGACGCGCCTCCTGGGGACTTCGAGGAAGGGAATGTATTCCCACTCAACACGCGATAAGCGCGGCCAGTTTGGCTCAGGAGAATGTGGTGGGTGACTTTCAGCGAGCGGCCAACAGGGGAGCAGAAGGCACCCAATATTCCCGCGTTCCATCCACGATGCGCATCAGCCCCAGGGAAGGCAGCTGCTCGCTGGGCGCTCCCAGATAGGTGAAGTGTGGCAAGTCGCTCACTACAGTCTGGTGCCAGCCGTGGCGCTGCAAAATGGCGCGCACTTGCGGGTCGTCGTGTTCCCTCACGTCAAAGGCCAGCAGCGCCAGGTGCTGGGAAGCGCCGGGAGGCGCGACGGAAGAGAAGATGGATTTGGAGAAATCTTTGCTGAAGAACAGTCCTTGTTTCTCCAGGCGCAGGATGGCCAAGGTTTGTTCGCGGACGGGCAGAGAACGGATCGCTTGTGCTTCCTCCCGGCTGAGCTTGCCGCGGCGGACCCAGTGGGCCAGTCCAGGCTGCACACGAGTACGCCATAGTTCTACGGTTTGCGTGTAACTGCGGGCAGCGGCGTCCGGCCCGCGCGGCGTAATGCGCAGGCCCCATTTTCGTGCTTCGCTGCGGGCCGCCATCAGGCTTTGCCAGGCGGCGATCTGAAGAACAATGCCGCCATCACTCTTGGCCACGCCCGCCTGCCAGTTCTGCACTTCTTCTTCACTGGAGAACATCACAGTCTTGGGTAGAACAACCGCGCCGGCGGCCGCGCGGACCGCGCCATAAGCGCCGTCCAGCCGCCGTTCTAATAGGAGATCGTCCGCTTTGCGGAGGGCGGGAGCGCTGGGCGGCATGGCTGCTGTCTGGGCTGGCCGCGAAAGGGCAATGGAAGCGTCCAGGTGCCCATGGGGCGCGGAGAGTCCGAATGCGGTCAGACATAGGCTAGCCATCCAAACCAGGAGAGAAGAATTGCCTTGCATGTTGTGCTTCATCGCGCGGCCTCGCGTGTATTGGCGTTCCCTCCCTAACGCGGCAAGCGAGGAAGCGCGGGCTCACCGATCAGGAAACCGCGAGAAGCGAAAAAAATTGGGTGAGTCGTGAGCCACTTTGCGCGACTCCTGCGCGTGAGTAGATGGCGGCAGAATGGCCGCGGAGGAGACTATGCGCTGGATACTACAGAGCAGTACGGTTGCAAAAGGAAGGTTTTCAGGTTGGAGCAGAGTTCTCGCCGTGCTGCTGGCAATGTTGGCGGTCTGCGCTCCCGGTTTTGCGCAGCAGGATGTGAAAGGCAGCGCCGACCACCCGCTATTTCCCAAGCGCATGCCGGGCTTCTTTATTTACACCTACGACCAAGTTGCCTTCTCCAGTCGCACCTTCCAGACCAAGCCTCCGCAGACGGTGGAAGGCAAGTACACCCGGATCGACTATGTGCAGCAGAAAGAACAGGCAAATCCGGGGGACCTCGCGATCCGGCGCAACTATGAGAACGCCATTCAGGCCGCGGGCGGGGAAGTCCTCTATAGCGACTCATATCGGACCGTCCTCAAGGCGACGCGCGAAGGCAAGGAAGTTTGGACGGAGCTAATCACCAGCCCCGGTGTTGCCCGCTATCAGCTGTACATCATCGAGCGGGAAGCCATGCAGCAGGTGATTACCGCGGACGCCATGGCCGCCTCCATCGACAAGACCGGCTTTGTGGCGCTGGATATCCACTTCGCCACCGGCAAGGCGGAAATCCTGCCCGACTCGCAACCCGAAGTGGCCGAGATCGTGGCCATGCTCAAGAAGCGCCCCACGTTGCGGGTGGGCGTGGAAGGGCATACCGACAACACCGGTCCCGCTGCGGCCAACAAAGCGTTGTCGGAAAAGCGGGCCCAGGCGGTGCGAGCTGCATTGGTCGCGGACGGCATCGATGCCACGCGTTTGCGCGCGGCTGGGTATGGGCCGGAGCGACCGATCGCCGACAACCGCCTGGAAGAAGGGCGCGCCAAGAACCGCCGGGTGGAGATTGTGAAGGATTAACTGGGTTTGCACTTTGAATCGAGACAAAAGGGAGAAATTATGGACTTCATCACGAAAGCTTTCGCCGCCGCCATTGTTACCGGATGCCTGGCCTTGCCTGCAACCCTTTACGCGGATTGCGTCGATGGTTCACGGCCTACGACCGAAGCTGAACGCCAAACCTACAACAACACCATGGCCGCCATCAAAGCTGCACTGCCTACGCCGCCGGCGGATTGGCAGGTGCAGGCGCCCAACCCGCTGCCCGCGCCCAACAGTGTATGCAAAGGCTCCAGAGCGGTGGCGGGATATGATGCGGTGTACTTTTCTTCGGTCTTGCAGAAGCAGAACCAGGAGCGGCAGCAAAAGGTGGATGCCGAAATCCGCACCCTGCAACAGTTGCCGGCCGACAAACAGAAGGAAGCGGACGACCTCTACAAGCAGGGCAGCCAGTTGGGATACCAATCGATTGCGGCGCAGAAGAATAAAAATCCCGACGAGGCGGCCCGGCTGCGGGCCGAAGCCAACAAGTACTATGCGCAGTCGAAGGCCATCAAACAGGAGCATCTGCAGTCCATCTCGCCGCAGATCAACAAGCTGCTGGCCGACAATCAGGCGGTCTACGTCAGCCCGGAGGTTCGCGCCCACATTGTGGCCGTGGAAGGCGCAAATCCAGCGAAGGGCGAACGGGTCTCCGTTCCAGGGGCGGATGCTGCCTACTTTGACAGCTACAACAATCTGAACCTGTCTTTCGGGAAGGGCGTCGGCCAAGCCGTTTCCGTACAGTTGCGGGGCAGCCGGGAGCCCGTGCTGGCCATTGCCAATCTGTTTGCCGGTTCCAGCCTGAAGACCTTGGCCGTGAAGTAGGTAGCCCAGAACGCCGCGGAGCTTCCGCGGCGTTTCTTTTTAGATTGCTTCTCGGCAGGCGGCAATTTCTTCCGCCGAACATCCAAGTTCTTGCAGGATGGCGGCGTTGTGCTCGCCCAGTAGTGGGGGAGGCAGGCGATAGCTGAGCGGCGTTCCCGACAGGCGAATGGGATTGGCGATGCTGCGGGCGGGGCCGAAGGAGGGATGCTCCAGCTCTACGATCAGCTCGCGGGCCAGAGTTTGCGGATCGCGCAACGCCTCGGCCACCGTCTGCACTGGGGCGGCGGGAATCTCCGCGCGCAGAAATTCCGCCAGCCACTCCTCCGAGCTACGCTGGGAAAAGATGGTCTGCAAAGCAGGAATCAACTGCTGCCGGTTTTCCACGCGCTGGGCGTTGCCGGCAAAGCGCGGGTCTTGGCCAACGGTTTTGTCGATGCCGAGAATCCTGGTGAAGCGCTGCCATACCACTTCCGTGCCCACGCCGACCACGAAATAGCGGCCATCATTCCCCTGAAAGAGCTGATACGGAACAATGCTAGGGTGGGCGTTGCCCCAGCGCTGGGGTTCCTTCCCGGCGTTCAGATAGTTGCTGCCGATGTTGATCAGCCAGGTGAGCTGTGAATCGAACAGCGCCATGTCAAGAAACTGTCCCTGCCCGGTGCGTTCGCGGGCGAGCAGCGCGGCGGTAATGCCCAGTGCGCTGTAGATGCCGCAAGTCATGTCGGCAATGGCGATGGGATAGCGCACCGGATTGCCCTCCGGCTCGCCAGTGAAGCTCATGAGGCCGGCTTCCGCCTGAGCAATGATGTCGTAGCCGGGCTTACCTACCTTCGGGCCGTGCAGGCCGTATCCCGAGATGACGCAATAGATCAGGCGAGGATACTTGGCGCAGAGGGTGGCGGGATCGAGGCCGCGCTTGGCCAGAGAGGCCGGCGAAGGTTGGTTGATGAGAAACACATCGGCAGTTGCCAGCAGGCGATGCAGAATTTCCTGCCCGCGCGGGTGGTCGTAGTTGAGGGTCAACGAGCGCTTATTGCGATTGGTCGCCAGAAAGTATGCGGAGTGCTCCCCCACGAAGGGCGGGCCCCAACTGCGCGACTGATCTCCGCCGCCGGGGCGCTCAATCTTGATCACGTCGGCCCCCATGTCTCCCAGCAGCATGGCGCAATAGGGCCCGGCCAGGGCTTCGGTCAACTCAACCACACGCAGAGATGAAGGCAACAGGGAAGTCATGCCAAGGGCATTGTAAATGGGAAAGGATGCGGCGCGGGCACTGCTGCCCGCGAAGGATGGGGATCAGGCGGACAAGAGTGTCTGCCCCACCCTTATAGCAATAAGCGCTCGCGGAAGTCCTGTTTCCAAAAGCCGGGGAGGGCGGGGAGTTTTGCGATCTCCTCGAGCAAGGCGCGGTCTTCCTGGCTATATTCACGGGCGAAGAACAGGCGGAAAATTTCCGCGACGGAAATGCGCGCTGGGTCCTGCGACAGCAACTGAAATTCGTCGCCGGCCGCGACTTCGCCTTCCCCCACTACGGAGAGATAAAAGCCGGAGCGTCCCGCCTGCGCGAATCGTCTCACCATACCGTCATCGGCGAAGCGCAGCCCGAGTTTGTAGCAGGGAAGCCGGGGCTGGGTAATCATGACCTGGGCGGAACCGATGGAAAATTTGTCTCCGATATGGAGAGCGCTTTCCAGCATTCCTTGGGTGGTGAAGTTTTCTCCGAACACGCCGTAGGGAAGCTCCTTGCCGGGGAGCTGTTCTTCCCAGTAGGCGTAGTGTTCGGAAGGGTAGCAGTACACCGCTTTATCTCGGCCGCCGTGTACGGTGAGGTCCGATTGATAGTCCTTATTGAGGTTCAGCCGGCGCAAGAGCACGCGGCCGGTCACCGGCTTCTTGAAGATCGAGGTGCGCACCACGTGCCCGTGCCAGGGTACTTCCCGCGGAAGGCCGACATTCACCGAGAGTAGTTTCATACCGTCCGCATTGGATGAGGGCCGCCCTCGCCAGGGAGCAGAAAGTTTTCGGGCGCTACTGATTGACCCCGCTGGCCAACGTGCCGCCATCCACGGCCAGTGTAATGCCGGTGACATAGCTGGCCGCCTCGGAGGCGAGGAAAATCGCTGCCCCAACCAGTTCTTCCACCTGGCCGAAGCGCTGCATGGGCGTGCGCAACAGGAATTCCTTTCCCCGCGCAGTGCCATCCAGCAGGGCCGCATTCAGGTCGGTGCGAAATACGCCGGGAGCAATGGCGTTGACGCAGATGCCATGTTTGGCCCACTCCACGGCGAGCGATTGGGTCAGGGAACGCACCGCGGATTTGCTGGCCGAGTAGGCCGCCACTTCATAGAGCGCCACAAAAGAAGACAACGACGCGATGTTCACGATGCGTCCGTACTTGCGTTCCATCATGTGCTTACCAAAGACCTGGCAGCCCCGCAGCGTGCCGGTGAGGTTGGTCTCGAGAATGCGGTTCCATTCCGCGTCGGGGAAGTCGAGGGTTGGCGCCCGCTTGGTGATGCCGGCGGCATTGACCAGGATATCGACTTTGCCGAAAGCGCCGACCGTCGCGTCCAACAGATTTTGCAGGGAATCGCGCTCCGCCACATCGGTGGTCACGCGCAGGGAACGGCGTCCCCGAGACTCGATCTCTTGGGCGACCGCGTTGACTTGTTCGGCGCGGCGTCCGGTGGAAACCACATCGGCCCCCGCCTCGGCCAGTCCCAGCGCCAGGGCCTTGCCGATGCCGGAGGTGCCGCCGATAACCACCGCCGTCCTTCCGTCCAGTTCCAGCTTGCGATATCCCATGAGTTATCCCCGTTTTCCGGTGCCGATTTCCATCTAGAAGAGGACCAGGCAGGAATTCTTTCGGTCCGCAGCGCGCATACATTTTAAAAGAAAACATCTTGCGGCAGACAAAAGCGAGGCAGAATTTTTTGCTGTGTGAAAATAGACGATGAAATGGTAGCGTGAAGACCAGGCTGCGCGTAGTCTCTATCGGTCCATGTCAGAGCCCAACGGTATTGTTCATCAGGCATCCGGCCGCACATCCCAAATCATGACCCACTACCGCTGGGTCATTTGCGCCATTCTCTTTCTCGGCGTCAGCAAAAACTATATGGACCGTCAGGTCCTGGGCGTGCTCAAAAGTACCTTACAGCATGACTTGGGCTGGAACGAGATCGACTACAGCAACCTGGTGCTGGCCTTTCAGGCCGCCTACGCGTTGGGCATGGTGGTGGTCGGCGGCTTCATCGACCGGGTAGGGACGCGGGTGGGCTATGCGGTCACCATGGCGTTCTGGAGTCTGGCTTCCATGGCGCACGCGCTGGGCGGGTCGATGCTGAGCTTCCTGGTGGCCCGCGCGGCCCTGGGTTTTGGCGAAGCCGGCGTCTTTCCCGTCAGCATCAAGACCGTGGCCGAATGGTTTCCCCGCAAGGAGCGGGCGCTGGCCACCGGCATTTTCAATGGCGGCACCAATCTGGGCGCGATCGCTACGCCCTTGCTGGTCCCCTGGATCACCCTGCATCTGGGATGGCGCTGGGCGTTTATCGCCATGGGCGCTCTGGGCTTTTTGTGGCTCATCGCGTGGTGGGGTCTCTATCGCAAGCCGGAAGAGCATCCGCGCTGCTCGGCGGCGGAGTTGGCTTACATTCGCAGTGACGCGGAAAAGCCTCCGGCCAAGGTTCGCTGGTGGCCATTGCTGGGCTATCGCCAGACGTGGGCCTTTCTGGGGGCAAAATTCCTGACCGATCCGGTGTGGTGGTTCTATCTCTTCTGGATCCCGGGGTTTCTGCAGCAACGTCACGGCTTGAACCTCACCCAGATTGGACTCCCCATTGTGGTGATCTATCTGATCTCGGATGTGGGCAGTGTGGGCGGCGGATGGCTTTCCTCCCGCCTGATCCATCGCGGGCGCAGCGTGAACTTCGCGCGCAAGATCGCGATGCTGGTATGCGCCCTCAGCGTAGTGCCGGTAGTGTTTGCCTACCGAGCGCCCGGCATGTGGGAAGCGGTGCTGCTGATCGGGCTGGCCTGTGCCGCGCACCAGGGCTTCTCTGCCAACCTTTTCACCATGGCGACCGACATATTTCCCCGTCCGGCCGTGGCTTCGGTGGTGGGCATTGGCGGAATGGCCGGAGCCATCGGCGGCATGCTGATTGCCAAGATTGTTGGCTACATCCTGCAGTGGACCGGCAGCTACCTGGTGCCATTCCTCATTGCCGGATCGGCGTATCTGGTGGCACTGGCCTTCCTGCATATCGTGTTGCCTCGCTTGCAGCCGGCGGAGTTCAAGGACGCGTTACCCGCCCAGGAGCTGAACGCGCTCGGCTAGAATAAAACCGAGGACCAATGTGCTGCATTCCGATAGGTTATTTCCCGCAGATGCGGATTCGCGCGCGGTAGCGCGCCGTCTGTACGCAAAAATCAAAGGTTTGCCCATTGTGAGCCCGCACGGGCACACCGACGCGCAATGGTTCTCGGGAAACCAGCCATTTCCCGATCCCGCCACATTATTCATCCAGCGCGACCACTATGTGTTCCGCATGTTGTATAGCCAGGGAGTGCCGCTGGAGAAGCTGGGGATCGGGCAGGCCAGGATCGAAGACCCACGCGCCGCCTGGCGCCTTTTCGCGGAAAATTACTATCTCTTCCGCGGTACTCCTACGCGCATGTGGCTGAACTTCGCTTTCCACGAGCTGTTCGGGCTCGAACAGATTCTCTCGCCGGCGACGGCGGATCGCTATTTCGACACGATTGTGGAGAAACTGGCCGCGCCGGAGTTCCGTCCCCGCGCCTTGTTTGAACGCTTTGGCATCGAAGTGCTGGCCACGACGGATTCGCCACTCGATCCGCTGCTGCATCACCAGAGCATTCGCGCTTCCAGATGGCAGGGAAGGGTCATCCCGACATTTCGCCCGGACCCTGTTGTCGACCCGGACTTCGATGGTTTTGCCAAAAATGTGGCGACGCTGGGCGCGCTGACTAAGGAAGACACGTCAACCTGGAAAGGGTATTTGCGAGCCCTGCGCCTCACTCGCGAGCGCTTCCAGAAGTTGGGCTGCACTGCGACCGACCATGGCCATCCCACGGCGGCCACGGCGGATTTGAGCGCGAGCGCAGCGGAGAGTTTGTTTGCGAAAATTGTTTCCGGCCAGGCCTCCGCAGAGGAGAAAGAACTCTTTCGCGCGCAGATGCTGACCGAACTGGCGGCCATGAGCGTGGAGGATGGCCTGGTGATGCAGATCCATCCTGGCGCCTTTCGCAACCACAACCAAAAGATTTACCAGAAGTTCGGCCGCGACATGGGCGGAGACATCCCCACCCGGACCGACTATGTGCATGACCTGCGGCCCTTGCTCAATCGTTATGGCAATGAGCCGGGGCTGACCGTCATTCTGTTCACTCTGGATGAAACCAGTTACAGCCGCGAGCTAGCGCCTTTGGCGGGACACTATCCTTGCTTGCGACTGGGGCCGGCCTGGTGGTTCCACGACAGCCCGGAAGGCTTGATGCGCTTCCGGGAATACACCACGGAGACGGCGGGTTTCTACAATACGGTCGGCTTCAACGACGACACGCGGGCATTCCTCTCCATTCCGGCGCGGCATGATGTGGCGCGTCGCGTCGATTGCAGCTTCCTGGCCAGGCTGGTCACCGATCATCGCCTGGACGAGGAAGAAGCCGTCGAAGTCGCTCAGGACCTCAGCTATCGTCTGGTGAAGCAGGCCTATCGCCTGTAGAGCGCGTGCCAGCTTCTACTGAATGCGTTCGTGACGATATCCTGCCTCGACCAGCGCCGCCAGCAACTGCTTGATCTGCTCCGGGCCGCGGGTCTCGAGGGTAATGTCGATCAGCGTGTCGCCCAGGCTCACGCCGTAATAGGCGCGGTCGAATTGCAGCTCGACAATATTGGTATGGTGGGAGGCGATCAGTTTGGTGAGTTGCAGCAGCGCTCCCGGCCGGTCGGACAAGTGGACCTGCAGCCGCACCAGGCGGCCGTCTTTCACCAGGCCGCGCTGTATGATGCGCGAGAGCAGGGTCACGTCAATATTTCCTCCGCAGACCAGTGCGGCCACTCGTTTGTCCTGCAGGCTGGTGCGATGATGCAGCAAAGCGGCCACCGCCGCGGCGCCGGCGCCTTCGGCCAAAGTTTTTTCCCGCTCCAGTAAGGTGAGAATGCCGCTGGCGATTTCTTCTTCCTCCACGGCGACCACTTCATCCACATACTTTTCCACCAGGGGGAGCGTGATCTCTCCGGCGCGGCGCACCGCAATGCCATCGGCGATGGTGGGATTGGCGGCAATGGTGGTCGGCTTATGCGCCTTGAGCGCCTCAATGGTCGAGGGCATGCGCGCCGCCTGCACACCGATCACGCGCACCGAGGGTTTTGATTCCTTGATGGCGCAGGCGATGCCGCTGATCAGTCCGCCGCCGCCGATGGGAACAACCACGGCTTCCAAGTCGGGGATCTGTTCCAGGAGCTCCAGCCCGATGGTGCCTTGTCCGGCAATGACGGCAGGATCGTCAAAAGGATGAACAAAGACGCGGTTCTCCTCCTTGGCCAGGCGGCGGGCCTCTTCGTAGGCCTCGTCATATCCGCTGCCGGAGAGCACGACGTCCGCGCCGTAGCTGGCGGTGGCGTTCACCTTGACCAGGGGCGTCATGGTGGGCATCACGATCTTGGCCGAGATGCCATGATGACGCGCGTGATAGGCGACGCCCTGAGCATGATTGCCGGCGCTGGCGGCGATGACGCCCTGGGCCTGCTCCGCCTTGGAGAGCGTGAGCAGCTTATTGAGAGCGCCCCGCTCCTTGAAAGCGCCGGTTTTCTGCAGGTTTTCCAGCTTCAGAAAGACCTGCTGCCCGCTGATGCGGGAGACGCTGTTGGAGTGCGCGCAGGGCGAGTAATAGATGGATTCGCGAATACGGTCGCGGGCCGCCTGGACATCCTGCAAAGTCAGTGTGGACATTCGTGCTCGCTTTGGAATGCAAAGAATTCAAACCGGAGGAACGCGATCGAACCGCGTCCCTCCCAGACCGGTAAAGCAAAGGAATGGCCGAGAGTTTCCCTATACGGAGTAGGAAACGTTGTCATCGACCACCACGCGGCCGTTGACTTTCTTCTTGTCCTGGAAGCCGGGCTCGCCGCCGCGGCGCATGGCGACCAATCCGGTGCGCACCACTTCCAGGAGGCCGAAGGGTTCCAAAACTTCCAGCAGCCGGTTGACCTTGATTTCCACCCCGGTAATCTCCAGGGTAAGCGAGTCCTGCGCCAGATCGACCACGCGGGCGCGGAAGACGTTGGCCAGCTCCAAAACCTTGGAGCGCGTGTCCTGGTCGGTCTTCACTTTGATCAGCGCCAGGTCGCGCGCAATGGCCGCCTGGCCGGTAATGTCATCGACCAGCAGCACATTGACCAGCTTATAGACGTTGGCCATGATGCGCTGGGACTGGTCTTCATTGGCATCGACCACGATGGTCATGCGCGAGACATCGGGTTTTTCCGTGCGCCCCACGGTCAGGGAATCAATATTGAAGCCGCGGCGGCGGAACAAAGACGACACGCGCGTCAAGACGCCGGGCTTGTTTTCGACATACACCACAAAGGTATGCAGCATGGGTTCTCGCTTTGCTTTCTGACAAAAAATGTTTACTCGTCGTCCGCGGTCTCGACCAGCGGGCTGGGGCGGCGGATCATCTCATGCAAAGCCGCTCCGGCCGGCACCATGGGATACACCGAATCTTCCTGCTCCACCTGGAAATCGATGAGTACCGGGCCGTTGTGGTCCTCGGCCTTGCGCACCGTGGGCAGAACATCTTTTCGGTTCTTGACCGCCACGCTGTGGATGCCATAGGCCTCGGCCAGCTTCACGAAGTTCGGGCTGAGCAGGGGAGTGGCTTCGTAGTTCTTGTCATAGAAGAACTCCTGCCACTGCCGCACCATGCCCAGGAATCCGTTGTTGATGATGGCGATGTTGACCTTGAGGTTTTCCTGGACGATGGTGGCCAGTTCCGACATGGTCATCTGGAAGCCGCCGTCGCCCACCACCACCCAGACATCCGCTTCCGGCCGCGCCACTTTGGCGCCGATGGCGGCGGGCAGGGCGAAGCCCATGGTGCCCAGGCCGCCTGAGGTGATCAGCGAGCGCGGACGTTCATGTTTGTAATACTGGGCCTCCCACATCTGGTGCTGGCCCACGTCGGTGACGACAATGGTGTCGCGGTCGCGGGTCTCGTGCCACAGATCGTTGATGACGTGCGCCGCGTAGAGGTGGCCATTGTCGGGCAGGTTTTGGATGTCGCGCACGGCGGAGTCGCCTTTGAGTTTGCGGATGGTGTCGAGCCACTCGCGGCGGTCGAGCATTTCCACCTGCGGGATGAGCGACTGCAGGATTTTTTTCAGGTCGCCGACCAGGGCCACATCCACGCGCACGTTCTTATTGATTTCCGCCGGATCGATGTCGACGTGGATCTTCTTGGCATTGGGCGCGTAGCTCTTCAGCATGCCGGTGACGCGGTCGTCGAAGCGCATGCCGAAGGCCAGCAGCAGGTCGGCTTCCTGAATGGTGGTGTTCACCCAGGCCTCGCCGTGCATGCCCATCATGCCCAGGTTGAGGAAGTGCGAGGCCGGCATGCCGCCCAGGCCCAGCAGCGTGAGTGCGACCGGAATGGAGGTGCGCTCGGCAAAGGCCAGCAACTCCGCCATGGCGCGCGAGCCGATGACGCCGTGCCCGGCCAGGATCACGGGGCGCTTGGCTTTGTGGATCAACTCCAGAGCTTGCTCGAACTCGGCCTTTTCCGGCGAGAGGTCAGGACGATAGCCCTTGAGCCGCGGCTCGGCGGCGTCCCAATCGAATTCCGCCAGGCTCTGCTGGGCGTCTTTGGTGATGTCGATGAGCACCGGCCCGGGCCGTCCGGATTTGGCCACGTAGAAAGCCTCGCGCACCGTATGGGCCACTTCGTCGGCGCTGGTCACCAGATAGTTGTGCTTGGTGATGGGCAAGGTCACGCCGGTGATGTCGGTTTCCTGGAAAGCGTCGGAGCCGATCAGCTTGCTGCCCACCTGTCCGGTGATGCAGACGATCGGCGAGGAGTCCATCATGGCCGTGGCAATGCCGGTGACCATGTTGGTGGCGCCGGGTCCGGAGGTGGCCACCGCCACGCCGACACCCCCGGTGGCGCGGGCGTAGCCGTCGGCCATGTGGGTCGCGCCCTGCTCATGCCGTACCAGAATGTGGTGGATGGAGCTGTGCTTAAGCGCGTCATAGGCGGGCAGAATGGCGCCGCCGGGGTATCCGAAGATGTGCCGTACGCCTTCCCGCTCGAGACACTCCCACAGGATGCGTGATCCGGATAGTTTCTGGTTTGACATTGTCGTGTCCTTTCCCTGGCCTAAGGTTTGGCCCAAAAACAAAACCCACCGTCCATCTTCTGGCGGTGGGTTCGGAGCTTCTAAGAGTGCTTGATAACTAGCTCGCGGTAGCCCCCCCACCGGACAGAGGTACAGATACTCGTACGGTAACTCGGGAGCTAATTCGCGGGAGGTACTGAATTCGGTTCATGATGAAGAATCACAATAGCTGAATTTTATCCCCAGAGCAAGGCCCAGATCCACGAAGGCCCCGCCCCGCCCCCGTCTCCGGCGGTCCTGTGCCGGGAGAGGGCCGGGCCGAAGGCATGTCTCTGCATTCTTTTTTTCCGTTTCGTGCTATGCTGCGCTCAACTTCGTATCCAGGACATTCTGTGCTCCTCGAACTGCGCCTTGAGAACTACGCGGTCATCGACAACGTGGCGGTGGAGTTCGCGTCCGGTCTCAACCTGCTGACCGGGGAAACCGGGGCGGGGAAATCCATCCTCATTGATGCGCTGGCCCTGCTGCTGGGAGAAAAAGCTTCCAGCGACGTGATCCGCACCGGAAGCGAGAAGGCGGTGGTGGCGGCGGTCTTTGAAGTGGAGGGCGGGGCGGAAAAGACGGTGTCGCGCATTCTCGAGGACAATGGCATCGACGAGGAAGAAGAGCCCCTGATCCTGCGCCGCGAGATCGCCTCCGGAGGCAAGGGGCGGGTCTTCATCAACAACCAGCCGGCCACGGTTTCCGTGCTGAAGCAGCTTGCCCCGTATCTCGCCAATATCCACGCCCAGAATGAATCATTGCTCTCCTTCGATGGCCCCTCGCGGCTGGCCCTGCTGGATGCGTACGCCGGGGTGCAGGCCGATCCGGTGCGGGCGGCCTTTGCCGGCTGGAAGGAAATTGCGACGCGCATCGAGGAGTTGCAGCGCGACGAGCAGGACCGCCTGCGGCTGCTCGATTTATGGGTTTTTCAGAAACGCGAGATCGAAGAAGTAAAGCTGCAGCCGGGAGAAGACGAGCGACTGGAGACGGAAAAGCGCGTGCTTGCCAATGCCGAAAAAATCTACACCTCGGCCATGAACGCCTTCGATCTTCTTTATGAGGGAGGCAATTCGACCTCAGCCACCTTGCGCTTGGCGCAGAAGCAGGTGGAAGAGCTGGCGCGCTATGAGCCGCGATTCCAGGAAGCGCTGGCCGCGCTCGAAACCGCCCGCATCAGCGTGGAGGACGTGGGGGCCACCTTGCGCGATTATGCCGGCGGTATCGAAGCCTCGCCGGAGCATCTGGCCAAAGTCGAGGACCGGCTGGCCGCCATCGACCGCCTGAAGCGCAAGTACGGCCCGGGGCTGGACGATGTGATCCGGTACGGGGAAGAGACCAGCCGCAAGCTTTCCGAGATGGAGAATAAAGATGAGGTCCTGCGCCAGCTGCGGCAGGAGTTGGCGCAGGCCGCGGAAGTCTATCTGCAGGCCGCGCGGACAGTCTCCAAGAAACGCTACGAGGCGGCGCGCAAGCTGGAAAAGCTGGTCGAGGCCGAGATCAATGACCTGGCCATGCGTTCGAAGTTCCATATCGAAGTCAGCGGAACCGACGAGGAAGGGAACTGGACCGCCGAAGGTTTTGATCAAGTGCTATATCTGATCGCCACCAACCCGGGCGAACCTATGCGGCCGCTGGAACAAATCGCCTCGGGCGGCGAGCTGTCCCGCGTCATGCTGGCGCTGAAGGCCAGTGTCGAAACCGGGACGGCGAGGAAGCGCAGCGGCGCCCAGCGCACGCTGGTCTTCGACGAAATCGATACCGGCATTGGCGGGCGGGCGGCGGAGGCGGTGGGGAAGAAGCTCAAGGCCCTGTCGCGGGCCAATCAGGTGCTTTGCGTCACCCACCTGCCGCAGATCGCCACCTTTGCCGACCATCACTATGTGATCGAGAAGAAGCAGGCGGCCAACCGCACCAAAACCAGCATACGGCCCATTACCGGGGAGGAACGCACCGAGGAGGTGGCCCGCATGCTCAGCGGCGCCAAACTGACCGAGACCTCCCTGAAGCACGCCGAGCAGATGATCAAGGCCAACGGGTAGGGGAAGCTCATTCCCGTTCGCTGCACGAAATCCCCAATCCCTGCTAATCCACTGAGTTTCCGTGAGTTACATTGACCAAAGGGGTACTTTTAGGATAATTTTAGGGTAAATCCATAGTGGAATTGTGTACCCTAAAAGGACTTTCACCGTGCCTAATAGCAACGGCAAAACACTACTTTTGTTGAAACCGCGGGGATTTTGCGCCGGGGTGGTGCGGGCGATCGATATCGTCCGGATTGCTCTGGAGGCTTTTGGCCCGCCCATCTACGTCCGCAAGGAAATCGTCCACAATCGCTTCGTGGTCGAAGACCTGCAAGCCAAAGGGGCGATCTTCGTGGACAGCGTGGATGAGGTCCCTTCCGGGGAGCGGGTCATCTACAGCGCCCACGGCGTTTCTCCGGAAGTACGGGACGCCAGCAAGACGCGCAATCTGCGGGTGATTGATGCTACCTGCCCGCTGGTGACCAAGGTCCACGTGGAGGCGGTGAAGTTTGCCCGGGAAGGGTATTCGCTGATTCTGATTGGCCATCGAGACCACGACGAAGTGATCGGGACTTTGGGGGAGGCCCCGATTGTGACGCAAGTGGTGGGATCGCCGGAAGAGGTTGACGGACTGACCGTCCCCGACCCCGACCGGGTGGCTTATCTGACGCAGACCACGCTGAGCCTGGATGAAACCAAGGACATCATCGCGGCACTGCGCCAGCGCTTCCCGAATATCACCGGTCCGGCGGCACAGGATATCTGCTATGCCACGGAAAACAGGCAAGTTGCGGTTAAGCAAATTGCTTCTGATGCAGATTTAGTGTTGGTCGTCGGGTCCGACAATAGCTCTAATTCCAACCGTTTAGTAGAAGTTGCGCGTAATTTGGGCACGAGCTCGCATCTAATTGACAATTACCGCAATATCAAGCCGGAGTGGCTGGAGAACGCGAAGACCATCGCGCTCACCGCCGGCGCCTCGGCCCCGGAACACCTGGTGCAGGAAGTGGTTGAGTTCCTCGCGGCCAAGGGATACGGAAATGTGAAGGAGTTGGAAGTCATGCCGGAAAACGTGCGCTTTGGTTTGCCGCCGGAGATTGTGGAAGCAATCGCGGCTGCACCCAGTGCCGCTACGGCTGACTGATAAATTATGCCGGAAGCCTCCCCTGCTGCACGTACGGCTACAGCGCCGCAGTTGCGCTTTGGCAAGATTGATGATCTCTCCAGTCGGGTCGCTGCCGCTGTCGATGGCGCTCGCCAGTTCCTGTTCTCTCAACAGCATGAAGAAGGCTACTGGTGCGGCGAGCTGGAAGCCGATACCACCCTGGAGTCCGATTACATCCTGGTCCACACCTTGCTGGGGACGGGAAATCCGGAGCGTTTCCGCAAGGCCGCCAATTACATTCTGCAGCACCAGAATGAAGATGGAGGGTGGGGTATTTACCCCGGGGGGCCGGCGAATATCAGCGCCTGCGTGAAGGCCTACTTCGCCCTGAAACTGGTGGGCTATAAGCCCGACCATCCCGCGTTGGAGCGTGCCCGCAAAAAGATCCTGGAGATGGGCGGCGTCACCCAGGTCAATACCTTTACTAAGATCTATCTGTGCTTTCTGGGGCAGTACGATTACGACGCGGTGCCGGCCATTCCCCCGGAGATCGTGCTTTTCCCCAACTGGTTCTGGTTCAATATTTACGAGATTTCTTCCTGGTCGCGGGCCATCCTGGTGCCGCTTTCCATCTGCTACGCCAAAAAGCCCTTCCGCAAAATCCCTGATGAAATGGGGATCGAGGAACTTTTCGTGGGCGGGCGGGAAAAATCGAAGCTGCGCCTGCGCTGGGCCGACAAGCTGATTTCCTGGCGGAATTTCTTCCTCTGCCTGGACCGCATCACGCATTGGTTTGAAGCGGTGCATATCCGCCCCTTGCGTTCCGTTGCCCTGCGCAAGGCGGAGCAATGGATGCTGGAACGCTTTGAGATGAGCGACGGCCTGGGCGGAATCTACCCTTCCATCGTGAACTCGATTGTGGCCATGCGCTGCCTGGGCTATTCCCTGGATGATCCGCAGGTGATTCGCGCTCTCGACGAGTTCGAAAAGCTGGGCATCGAGGAAGGCGATACCTTCCGCATGCAGCCCTGCAAGTCGCCGGTATGGGACACCGCCTATGCCTTGTTTGCCCTGGGCGAGAGTGGAGTTCCCACCAACGATCCCCGCCTGGTCAAGTGCGCCGACTGGATCCTGCAAAAGCAGGTGCGCACTCCGGGGGACTGGAAGGTGAAGAACAAGAAGGGCCAGCCGGGCGGGTGGTACTTCGAGTTCAACAATGAGTTCTATCCCGATGTGGATGACAGCGCCATGGTCTGCCTGGCGCTGAGCCATGCCGAGCACCCCAACGGACGTTATCAGCATGAATCCGTGCAGCGCGCCATTGACTGGATCCTTTCCATGCAATGCCGCAACGGCGGCTGGGCGTCATTCGACAAGAACAACGACCGCATGGTGTTTCAATATGTGCCCTTCGCCGACCACAATGCCATGCTCGATCCGGCCACGGTCGACATCACGGGGCGCATTCTCGAGATGCTGGCCACCTACGGATACGACAAGAGCCATCCCGCGGTGAAGCACGCCATTGAATTCATCCGCAAGGAGCAAGAGCCGGATGGCGCGTGGTTTGGCCGCTGGGGCGTGAACTACATCTACGGCACGTCCCTGGTCTTGCGAGGGCTGGAAGCGGTGGGCGTGGATGAGCACGAGCCTTTTGTGCAGCAGGCCGCCGAGTGGCTGCGCATGGTGCAGAACCCGGATGGCGGCTGGGGTGAGTCGTGCCTTTCCTATGACGACGCCAGCCAGAAGGGCGTGGGGCCGAGTACGCCGTCGCAGACCGCCTGGGCCATCATGGGACTGCTGGCGGCGAATGATACGCGCAGTGACTGCGTGGCCAAAGGCATTGCTTATCTGTTGCGCACGCAGAAGAAGGACGGATCCTGGGACGAGCCGCATTACACCGGGACGGGCTTTCCCCGCGTGTTTTATCTGATGTACCACATGTACCGGCAGTACTTTCCGCTGATTGCCCTGACCAGCTACGCCAAAGTCATGGCCGCGAAGTAGGAAAGAAGCATTTGGCATTTAGCACTTGGCAATTAGCATTTGGCTGCAAACGGTTGCTATTGCTAAATGCTAAGTGCCAATTGCTAAGTGCTGATTTAGCGACGAGGAGAACGAAACGGTGGCTGTACCCATTTCACAAATGTGGACGGTAGCGACCTACGTCCTGAAGCAGAAGCTCAAGGGACGCAAGCGGTATCCGCTGGTGCTCATGCTGGAGCCCTTGTTCCGCTGCAATCTGGCCTGCGCCGGATGCGGCAAAATCCAATACCCGGCGCACGTGCTCAAGATGGAGCTCACGCCGGAAGAATGCTTCAAGGCGGTAGATGAGTGCGGAGCGCCCACGGTCTCCATTCCCGGCGGGGAACCGCTCCTGCACCCCCAAATCGGCGAGATCGTGGAAGGACTGGTAGCGCGCAAAAAGTATATTTATCTGTGCACCAACGCGCTGCTGCTCAAACAGAAGATCCACCTCTTCAAGCCCAGCAAGTATCTGACCTTCTCCGTCCACATGGACGGCCAGCGGGAACACCACGATTTCTCGGTATGCCTCGAAGGCGGCTACGACAAAGCGCTCGACGGCGTGAAGGAAGCGCTGGCGCGCGGTTTCCGCGTGACCACCAATACCACGTTGTTTGACGGAGCCGATCCCAAGAGCGTGCGGGCTTTCTTCGACGAGATGATGCAGTTGGGAGTCGAGGGCATGATGCTCTCTCCTGGATACTCCTACGACAAAGCGCCCGACCAGAGCCATTTTCTGGGGCGCGCGCGCACTCGCCGCCTGTTCCGCGCTATTCTCTCCAATCGCTCCAGCCAGTGGCGCTTCAATCAGTCAGCGCTGTTTCTGGAGTTCCTCATGGGCAAGCGCGATTATGCCTGCACGCCCTGGGGTATGCCGACCTACAACGTCTTCGGCTGGCAGAAGCCCTGCTACCTGCTGCAGGACGGCTATGCCGATAGCTTTGCCGAACTGCTTGAGGCGACCGCCTGGGAAAACTACGGTACGGAATCCGGTAATCCCCGCTGCGCCAACTGCATGGTGCACAGCGGTTATGAGGCTTCCGCGGTAAATGATCTCTTTGGCTCCCTGCGCGGTCTCTGGCAGGAAACCAAGGCCCGCATGTTTGGCGGCTATTCCGACCCCGCCGCCCTCAAGTTGCTGGAGGAGCCGGTGCGTCCGGTGCACGCCTTCAATCCTCTGGTGCAGATTGCCGCGCCGGCCGCCGAGGAGACGCGGGTTTGAGCGGCCGCGAAGCAGTGCGCGCTCCCGAAAGCCCGGCTGCCCATCCCGACCATTTGGAAGTCGCCGCCGGTACCGCCCGGCAGCAACTCGAGGGCTGGGTCCCTGAGTTGGCATCGCCCGAGGAATTGCGTGCCGCCCTGGAACAGGCTTTTGACTATCGCGGCGATGTGCTGATCACCCGCAAAGACGGCACGACCGTGGAAGGTTATATCTTCGACCGCCGCAGCGGGGCTTCGCTGGAAGATTCCCTGGTGCGCCTGCTGCCTAAAAACGGCGGGGGAAAGACCTCCGTCCGCTATGCCGAGATTGCCGCCCTGGCCTTTACCGGCCGGGACATGGCAGCGGGCAAGAGTTGGGAAAACTGGGTGCGCCAGTACTGGGAAAAGAAAGCGGCCGGGGAGACAAATATTTCGATTGAGCCGGAGAGCCTGGAATAGCTGTCCTCGGTCTTTGGTCGTTCGCCGCTCGGTGAGTGGTTTCGGCCAACGACGAACGACTAAAGGCTAACGACCAAATGCTGGCTTTTGTCACAGGCGCCACCGGATTTTTGGGAAGCCACGTGGCCCGTGTTCTTGCCGAACGGGGAGCGACCTTGCGGCTGCTGGTTCGCCCGACCAGCGACCTGCGCAACATTGAAACGCTTCCGGCGGATCGGGCAGTCGGCGATCTGCGCGATGCGGCATCGTTGGAAAAGGCGATGGCCGGGTGCGACACCGTGTTTCACGTCGCCGCCGACTACCGGCTGTGGGTGCGCGATCCGGAGGAGATGTACCGGGCCAACGTGGAAGGAACGCGGGCCCTGCTGGAAGCCGCGCGCCGCAATCAGGTGCGGCGGGTGGTGTACACCTCCAGCGTGGCCACCATGGGGTTTACGTCCAGCGGACAGCCGGCGGATGAAAATTCTCCGGTCTCCCTGGCCGACATGATTGGGCCGTACAAGCGATCGAAATTTATGGCTGAGCAGGTGGCGCTCGAGGCCGGGCGCAGCGGACAGGACGTGGTCATCGTGAACCCGACCACGCCGGTCGGCGAACAGGACATCAAGCCCACCCCCACGGGGCGCATCATCGTGGACTTCCTGAAGAGGAAGTTCCCGGCCTATGTGGATACGGGGCTGAACCTGGTGGATGCGACCGAGTGCGCCCGCGGCCATATCCTGGCCCTGGAAAAAGGGAAGAGCGGCGAACGCTACATTCTGGGCGGCGAGAACCTGACGCTGAAACAGATTCTCGATAAGTTGGGGGCCCTGACCGGCCTGCCCTCGCCTAAGGTCAAAGTGCCGTATGTGATGGCGCTGGCCACCGGCGTGGTCGATGAAGTCGTCACCGGCCGGATTTTGGGCAAAGAACCGCGCGCCACAATTGACGCGGTGCGCATGGGGCGCAAGAAGATGTTTGTGACCTCGGCCAAAGCCGAACGCGATTTGGGATGGAAAATCCTCCCGGTAGAGAACGCCCTGCGGCGGGCGGTGGAGTGGTTTCAGGGGCACGGATATGTCAAGTAATGCTTAAAGAAAGTCCGTGAACCGCTGAAAGATTGCGGGGTTCCTGAAGTAAGTTGAAGAGCTGATACGAAAGCTGCACAGAAGGATGCACACTCGCTGTCTTGGTCAAAGTCGCGATTATCGCCGCAATGGAGCGGGAGGTAGCGCCGCTGGTGAGGGGCTGGACGCTCCGCCAGCGGGAGTACGAAGGGCGGCAGTTTCGCTTCTTTGAACGCCTGGCAGAAAAAGAGAGCACCGTCGCCGTATGTGGTGGCATCGGATCAGCAGCGGCCCGCCGGGCGACGGAAGCGATCATCCGTCTGTATGGCCCGGAGCGGGTGGTTTCCGCCGGATTCGCCGGGGCGTTGGACGCCAAGCTGAAGGTCGGAGAGGTGTTGCGTCCGTCTGTTGTGATCGATGCTGGCAGCGGCAGCCGCAGCGCGGTGAGTGACGGCGTGGCGGGGGTGGTTTTGGTGACGTATGACGCCATCGCCGACCCGGAGCAGAAGGCGCGGCTGGCGGCGGCCTATGGCGCGCAAGCCGTCGATATGGAAGCGGCCGCCGTGGCGCAAGGGGCCGAGGTACACGGTGTGGCCTTTGCGGCCTGCAAAGCGATCTCCGACGAGGCGGATTTCAGCCTGCCGGCCAGTGAGAGTTTTGTCGGCCCGGAGGGGCAGTTTCAAACCGGCCGGTTCATGCTGTATGTAGGGTTGCGGCCCTGGCTGTGGCGCGCCACGATACGGCTGGCAGGCAACAGTGGGAAGGCATCCTGTGCGCTTTGTGGAGCTTTACAGGATTTCATGAAGTAGAGCATTAAGTTTAAGAATATGGCGACTTGGCGACAATCGGCGGTAGCGGACCAACTGGATGTGATTCCCGCAACTATGAAGGCGGCGGTCTATCGGGGCGTGAATGACGTGCGTCTGGAGACCGTGCCGGTGCCGGAAATCGGAGCCGGGGAAATCCTGGTGCGCGTCCATACCTGCGGCATCTGCGGCACCGATCTGAAGAAGATCGCCACCGGTTCCCATTCCGTGCCTCGCATCTTCGGACACGAGACTTCGGGCATGGTGGCGGCCATCGGGAAGGGCGTGACCGAATACCAGGTGGGCGACCGGGTCATGGTGTTCCATCATATTCCCTGCGGCCAGTGCTATTACTGCCGCCACAAGACCTTCGCCCAGTGCGAGACCTATAAGAAAGTGGGCTGTACGGCAGGATTTGAGCCTTCCGGCGGCGGTTTTGCGGAGTATGTCCGGGTGATGGATTGGATTGTCCGGCAGGGGACGGTACGCATCCCCGAAGGGGTCTCCTACGCGCAGGCTTGCTTTGTGGAGCCAGTCAATACCTGCCTGAAGGGGATTGAAACCCTTGCCCTGCAACCGGATGAGACAGTTTTGGTGATCGGTCAAGGTCCCATAGGGATCATCCTTGCGATACTGGCCCAGCGGACTGGGGCAAAGGTAATCACTTCCGATTTGTATCCGCAGAGGCTTACAATATCTAAAACCTTCGGCTTGGGGAACGTGATTGACGCTTCGCGTGCTGACGCAGTGGTCGCGGCAGTGCGGGAGCAGACCGAGGGCCGTGGCGCCGACGCCGTGATTGTGGCGGTGGGTGGCAACGGTCTCATTCGGCCGGCTATGGACTTAACTCGTCCCGGCGGCCGGGTGTTATTGTTCGCGCAAACTGTAAGGGGAGAAGCCACGATCGACCCCGCGGCAGTGTGCGTGGATGAGAAAACATTGTTGGGGTCGTATAGCGCTTCCGTTGAGCTGCAAGAGCAATCGGTGCGATTTGTGATGGGCCGGGAAATGGATCTCGAACGTCTCATTAGCCACCGCTTTTCTCTTTCCGACAGCGTGGAGGCCTTGCGACTGGCTGCCCATCCCCAACCCGAATCCATGAAAATTGTGATTCAGCCGGGCAGCGAGTGGGAAGGACAATCCAAGTGACTGGCAAGATGACAGCGGCTGTTCTCTACGGGAAAGAGGACGTCAAAATTGAAAGAGTGCCCATCCCGCGCGTCGGCGATGGCGAGGTCCTGGTCAAAGTGCAAGTGGCCTTGACCTGCGGTACCGACCTCAAAGTCTACCAGCGTGGCTACCATGCCCGCATGATCGTGCCCCCGGCATTGTTCGGGCACGAGCTGGCCGGAGTGATCGAGGAAGTCGGTCCCGGCGTGCGTGGTTTCAAGAAGGGCATGCGCGTGGTGGCGTTGAACTCCGCCCCCTGCCAGAAGTGCTTTTATTGCTCCAAACACCAGCCCAATCTTTGCGAAGATTTACTGTTCAATAACGGCGCTTACGCCGAATACATCCGCATTCCCCGCCGCATTGTCGAGGCCAACATGCTGGCCATGCCGGCGAACGTAAGTTTTGAAGAGGCCGCCATGGTCGAGCCGCTGGCCTGCGTGTTGCGCGGGCTGCATGAGACCGGCGTCGAAATCGGCGATACCGTCACCGTCATCGGCGGCGGCCCTATCGGCTTGATGTTTGTGCAGGTGGCCAAAGCCATTGGCTGCAATGTGGTCTCGGTGGTCAAGCGCGATTCGCAGGTCACCGCCGCCAAGCACATGGGCGCCCACGAAGTGGTGCAGATCACCAAAGTCAAAGATCCGGTGGAAGCGGTGCGCGCCTTGACTCCGGAAAAGCGCGGCGGCGACGTGGTGATTGAGGCCGTAGGCCGTCCCGAAGCCTGGGAGTGGGCCATCGACATGGTGCGCAAGGGCGGCACGGTGAATTTCTTTGGCGGGTGCGCCAGCGGCACGAAAGTCCAGCTCGACACCAACCGGCTGCACTATTCGGAAATTACGCTGAAAGCCACCTTCCATCACACGCCGGAGACGGTGCGCAAGGCGTTTGGCCTGATCGCCGAGAAGAAAGTCCGCTCCACCGACTACATCACCGGGGAAGCTCCGCTGTCGCGTTTGCAGCAGGTGCTGCGGCACATGCTGAACCGCAACGGCGACATCAAGACGGCCATCATTCCCGGACACTGACGCGGAAATCCTACCCGGGGGCCGATACTGACACGGATATGTCTACCTATGCCAGCAACGGCTCTTACTCTCCGTCTGCCGCACTCGCGGCGCGGGGATGGGCCCATTTGCCTGCGGAATACGCCATACCTGAGCAGGCCCCGCCGCTGGCTGAGGCGCGTGAGTATTCCCGCAAGCTGGCGCAATCGCACTACGAGAATTTCTCCGTCGCCAGCTGGTTTCTGCCGCAAAGGTTACGGCAGCATTTCTTCAACGTTTACGCTTACTGTCGCATTTCGGACGATCTGGGCGATGAGGTGGGCGACCCGCAGGCGTCCCTGCAGCTGCTTGATCTGTGGGAGGCGGAACTCGACGCCTGCTACGCGGGAAACCCGCGCCATCCCGTATTTGTCGCTTTGGCGGAAACGGTCCAGCTATGTGCGATTCCCCGCCAGCCCTTTGCCGATCTGTTGACGGCTTTCCGGCAGGACCAGACGGTGACGCGCTACCGGACCTTTGACGATGTCATTGGCTATTGCCGTTATTCGGCGAACCCGGTTGGCCACCTGGTGCTGTATCTCTGCGGCTACCGCGATGCTGAGCGGCAGGGGCTCTCCGATTTCACCTGTAGCGCCTTGCAGCTGGCCAACTTCTGGCAGGATGTGAGCGTCGACTATCAGAAGGGGCGGATTTACCTGCCGCTGGAAGACCTGGAGAAATTCGGGGTGGCGGAAGCCGACATCGCGCAAAACCGCAACACCCGGGCATTTTGCGAGATGATGCGCTTCGAGGTGGAGCGGGCCCGGGAGTGGTTTGGCCGCGGCCTGCCCCTGATAAAAGCGGTCGACCGCGAATTGGCCGTGGACCTCGACCTGTTCAGCCGGGGGGGCATGGAAATTCTCAACGCCATCGAGCGCCAGAACTTTGCCGTGCTGGGGCGGCGTCCGGTGATCTCCAAGTCGCGCAAGTTGGCCCTGGTAGCGCGCGCCGCCTGGGGCAAGTTGCGGTAACAAACTGCCTGCTATGAGCACTGCCGTCCAACCCGTGACCGCGCAGTTTGTGCCCACCGAGTCGCAACTCGCGGTGGCGTACTCGGTGTGCCGCGGCATTACCCGGACGGCGGCCAAAAACTTCTATTACGCCTTTCTGGCTTTACCCACTGCGAAGCGCCAGGCGCTGTGCGCGGTCTATGCCTTCATGCGCCGCTGTGATGACATAGCCGACGACGAAGGCCTGCCGGCGCAGGTTCGCCGCCAGAAGCTGGCCGAGTGGCTGGCCGCCGTGCATCTGGCACAGGCCGGACATCCCACCGACGATCCCATCCTGCTGGCCCTGACCGACTCGCAGCGCCGCTATGAAATTCCCGGTGAGTTGCTCAACCAGCTGGCCTATGGCACGGCCATGGACTTGGTAGATACAAGCGCCGAGGACGGCGCGCAGACTGCGACGGGCCCTTCCGGCTTGCGGGTACAGTACAAGACCTTCGAGGACCTGCGGCTCTACTGCTATCGCGTGGCCTCCGTGGTGGGGTTGGTGTGCATCCGCATCTTCGGCTATAAGGACGCGGCGGCAGAGCCGCTGGCGGAAAAATGCGGGCTGGCATTTCAACTTACCAACATCATCCGCGACGTGAAGGAAGACGCCGCTGTGGGCCGCGTCTACCTGCCGGCGGAGGATTTGGCGGCTTTCGGCATCTCGACGGAAGAGTTGCTGCAAACGCCCAATGCCGCACGGATCGCGCCCCTGCTGGCCATGGAGGCTGACCGGGCCCGCGAGTGCTACGCGGCCGGGGAAAAGCTCATTGAGTTGATCGATGAAGATAGCCAGCCGGCGCTGTGGGTTTTGATCACCATCTATCGCCAGCTGCTGGAGAAGATCGCGCTGCGTCAATATGACGTCTTTGGCGAAAAAGTCCGCCTGACAACATGGGAGAAACTCAAAGTCCTGGGAAAGGGCTTCCTGAAGCGCTTGTCCTGAAATTGAATGACGAATGCAGAGTGTTGAATCTGGAATGACGGATCGTTGGACAAAAGCTCCTCGGGTGGCCGTGGTGGGTGGGGGATTGGCGGGATTGGCCGCCGCCTGTGCCCTGGCCGAAAACGGAATTCAGGTGACGGTGTTTGAGCGCCGTCCTTATCTGGGCGGTCGCGCCTCGTCCTACCAGCACCCTAGCACCGGAGAAATAGTCGACAATTGCCAGCATGTCTTGCTCGGCTGCTGCACCAACCTGCTCGATTTCTACGGCCGGGTCGGGGTACAGGACAAAATCCGCTGGTACGATCACCTCACTTTTCTCGAACCCGGGGGCCGGGCCTCGATCATTGGCTCGTCTGCACTGCCGGCGCCCTTGCACACCGCGCCCTCTTTCCTGAAGGCCTCCTGCCTGAGCCTGATGGACAAGCTTTCCATTGCTGCGGCCATGGCCGCGGTGGCCCCGAAAATTCCCCGCGACCGCGGCGAATCGTTTCTCACCTGGCTGCGCCGCTATGGGCAGACCGACCGCGCCATCGACCGCTTCTGGAAGACGCTGCTGGTGAGCGCTCTGAATGAAGACGTGGAGCGGGTCTCCGTTACCTACGCGGCGCAGGTGATGCGGGAATCGTTCATGAAATCGGCCACCGCCGGGCGCATGGGTGTGCCCACTGTACCCCTGACCCAGCTTTATGACCGCGCCGGCGACTATATCCGGTCGCGGGGCGGAGAAGTGCGTTTTCGCTCCGGGGTGCAGTCCTTCCGCGCAGAGTTTGCGGGAGTGAAATTGCTCTCTGCGGAAGGCGAAGAGGAGTTCGACTTTGTGATTTTCGCGGTGCCCTTCGACGTGCTTTCGCGCATGTTGCCGCAAAGCACGGCCGCCGACCCCTTGCGGCAGACGCTCGACCGCTTTGAGACTTCGCCCATCACCGGCATTCATCTATGGTTTGATCGCCAGATCACCGAACTGGACCATGCTGTCCTGTTGGACCGCACCATCCAGTGGATGTTTCACAAATCGAAGATCCAGCAGCGCGACAGCGGCAATGGCGGCGGCAGTTATGTCGAGCTGGTTGTCAGTTCCTCGCGCAGCCTGGTGGAAAAATCACGCGGGGAAATCCTGGACATGGCAGTCGCGGAACTGCGGGACTTTTTTCCGGCGGTGGCCTCTGCCAACCTGGTGAAGGGAACGGTAATTAAGGAAGTGCACGCCACATACTCGCCGCGGCCGGGTTCCGACGTCTATCGTCCCCGCACCCAGACGGTGTGGCCGCGCGTCTATCTTGCCGGAGACTGGACGGCCACCGGCTGGCCCGCCACCATGGAAGGGGCGGTGCGCAGCGGCTACATCGCCGCGGAGAGCGTGGCCAAGGTTGCCGGGGTCAGCGATGCCAAATATATCGTGCCCGACCTGCCGGCGGCCGGCTTCATGCGGTTATTCGGATAGCGTTGCTTCTATTCCTGCTTATGTAGAACTGCATGTGTAAACCTTGTTGTAAAAATCTTTTCTGCTCGTGTGGGAGTGGGCCCTTAGACTACGCTCAGGGCAGGCTGCCCGCTCGGGGTGCAGCATGAATGTAGAGGCACGGTTCCTAACCCTAGCCACTGGCTGAGCGGGGTCGGCAGGTGATCCCGGCGGCCAAATCCTGCCACTGTAAGCTGTATCTCCTGCTACGCACGGGCGAGACGCCCGTGCCCACACAAGGGCCCGTGCCCACACGGCCCCGCACCACAGTTTTCCACGGGTGCTGAATAGCAGAAAGAGTGATTACGCGGCCAGCAACACTACGCCGCCAGCCACCAGCAGGGCCGCCATCCAGCGGCGGTGATCGACGCGTTCGTGAAGAAATAACTTGGCAGCAATGGCGTTGGCCACAAAGGTAAGTGACGCCGAGGCTGGTCCCACCAGGCTTACATCGGCCCAGGAGAGGGCGAAGAGCAGGCTATAGAAGGCCAGCGCCATGGCCAGCACACCCAGCAGGAAATTGGGGTTCCGCAAGGTGGTGCCCACTACCACCAAAATGCCTTTGTGCCGTCCCAGCTTGGAAACATCGCCCACCTGCTTCATGCCGCGCGAGAGCAGGACATCCCCGGTGGTGGAAGCCAGCACCACGGCCAGAATCGCTCCCCAGGTGTAGGCGTGTTTCATGACTTCACCTGGGTTTCCGCGGTTTCGGGCAAACAGGAAGGTTTGGGATGTTCGGTAAGGGCGGGGCCCTGCGTAACGAATCCCACCCCCAGCGAGATCAGCAAGATGCCCAGCCAGCGCGTCGTGGTGATCTGCTCATGCAGAAAAAATTTGGCCAGGAAGGCCAGCAGCACATAGCCGAGCGAGGTGGCGGGCAAAACGTAAGTCAGGTCGGCCCAGGAAAGGGCCATGGTATAGGTCACAAAGAACGCGATGAGAAACAGAATTCCCAGTGCCACCGAGGGATTGAAGATGGCAAACATGGCGGAACGCCATTCTGCCAGCGAGATCGATCCAATCTGGCGCATTCCGTGGGAGAGCAGGGAATCTCCCACGGCCGCAAAGACCATGATGCCCGCCAGCACCAGATACTTACGAAAAGTCACCCTGCGTTCCTAAGCTTTGGCCGGGGCCGTAGCGGTATTGGAATCGCCGCTTTCCCGCTTCTGCTGCACCCACTTGTTGCGTTGGGAGCGCAGTTTCAGGAAAGATTTGGCTTCCTTGTAGAGGCGCTTCCGTTCTCCGCTGTCAAAGGCCGCTTTCCGCAGAATGCGGAAGACCGCCTTGGGGCGGAAATAATATTCGTCGTAGAAGCGGTGCACGGACTCCATGATTTCGTCAGCGGGCAATCCGGGATATTCGATGTGGGCCAACTGGTGCCCGCCCTCATCCACCATGTGCTTGCTTTCCGCGGCCATAAACCCATTGGTCACGGCGTAGTCGTAAAGTTCGGTGCCCGGGTAGGCATGGGCCACCGAGACCTGAATGGTTTCGACATCCAGCTCTTTGGCAAAGTTGATGGTGGTGCGAATGGTCTCGCGGGTCTCGCCGGGCAGGCCGAGAATGAAGTCGCCGTGGATGACCAGGCCAAGCTTGTGGCAGTCCTTGGTGAACTGACGGGCACGTTCCACCGTGGCGCCCTTCTTGATGTTCTTGAGGATCTGCTGGTCGCCCGACTCGTAGCCCACGATCAGCAGGCGGCAGCCGGCTTCCTTCATGGCCTTCAAGGTTTCGTAGTCAGTGGTCACGCGGGAAGTGCAGGACCAGGTCAGCCCGAGCGGCTTCAATTTGGCGCACAGTTCAATGGTGCGCGCCTTCTGAATATTGAACGTATCGTCGTCAAAGAAAAATTCTTTGACCTCCGGCCAGAATTCTTTGGCTTTGGCCATCTCAGCGGCCACGTCATCGCTGGAACGTTTGCGCCAGGGATGTCCGCTCAAGGTCTGCGGCCACAGGCAGAAAGTGCACTGCGCCGGGCACCCGCGCGTGGTGTAGAGCGACACATAGGGATGCAGCAGGAAGGGCACGTTGTAGCGGGTGACGTCGAGATCGCGCTTGTAGACCTCGGTCACGTGCGGCAGCACATCCAGGTTCTGGATCTGCGGCGCGTCGGGGGTGTGGACATACTTGCCATCGGCCCCGCGGTAGGAGATGCCGGGAATTTCCTCCAGCGGCATGCCTTTGGCATAGTTCACCACCGCGTAGTCGAATTCCTTGCGGCAGACAAAATCGATGGCCGGGCAGGCCTTCAAGGATTGCTCCGGCAGCACGGTCACGTGCGGTCCGACAAAGGCGATTTTGATCCCCGGGTTTTGTTCTTTGATCTTGGTCACCAGGCGGATGTCACCGGGGAATCCCGGCGTGCTGGTGAACAGCACCAGGAATTCGTACTCCTGGGCGATCTGAATGGTCTCCTCCGCCGAGACGTGGTGGGGAGGTGCATCGAGCAGCCGCGCGCCTTCCAGCATGCCGGTGGGATAGGCCAACCACACCGGATACCAGTACGACTCAATCTCGCGCGTGGCGGGCCAACGGGAACCGGCTCCGCCGTCAAAGTTCTCAAAAGACGGGGGATTCAAAAACAGTGTTTTTAAAGGCATAAGTTGATTGAAATCTATGGTATCACTTCCCACCCCGAATTCCCCTCCTTGCGGGTGTATTCCGGGGTTCCGCATGTAAGGCCGCTAAAGTCTGTGTTTTCAATGTACTATCCTCAGCTCCGCCGGTAAACAAACCGCCATGGAACGGGGCTCTCCGGGGGACGAAAGGGGGTAATTCCACGTCGAGCGTTTCCATCTCTTTTTAGCGGTTTCCGGCGGCCCAATCCTCCAGCTCCCCGGTGGCCCGCAGCAGGAGAATGCGCGCCTTTTCCAGCTCGAAGTCGGCGTCCTGTAAGGTGGTGAATCGTTCATTGGCCTGCAGGCGCGCATTGCCCAGGTCATGCACCGTAGAGTTGCCGGAATCCATCTGCACTTTGACGGTGTCCAGCGTGGCCTGCGCCACCTGGTTCTCCAGATCGGCCACCTCGCGGGCCGCCGCCAGTTGTTCCACCGAGCGCTGCAGGCGGAGGGTTTCCTCCGAAACCTGGTTTTGGGCTGCTTCACTGTCTTTTTTCGCGCGCACCACTTGCGCGTCAGCCGCTTGGGCACGGGCCCGCTGCGAGAAATTCAGGAAGGGGAAGCGCAAGGCCACGCCGACCGTGGCATTGTGCCGCTGGAAGGCGTTGTAAAACTCATCATAGTTGTTGTAGCGGGAGAGCAGAGCATATTGGGCCGCGAAGTCCACCGTAGGCAGCAGCGCGCGGTGCTCGCCCCGGGCTCGGAAAATCTGTGCCTGTTCCTTGGTGGCCGCCGCCTGCACCACTGGGCTGTTCTGCACGGCTTTGGCGGAGAGATCGTCGCTCTGCTGGATTTCCGGCAGGGCCGGGATGGAATCCTTGCTGGTTTCAAACGAAGCCGCCGGCAGGCCCGTGAGCTGCGCCAGCCGAGTGCGCAGTACATCCATGGAGCCTTTGGCCTGGGCGACGCGCAGGCGCGCCCGCGCCGTGTTCAGGCGGGCCTTGCTTTGCTCCAGCTTGCTGTCCACGCCTTCCTGGATGCGGGCGTCCACCAACTCCTCCATTTTGCGGGCGTCGACTTCGTCCTGTTGCAGGTGATCGACCAGGGCCTGCCACTTGTCGAGTTCCACGTAGGCCAGCACGGTGTCCTGGATCACCTGATTGCGCTGGTCTTTGCTCTGCAGTTTGCTGGCGCTCCATTCCGTCCGCGCCGCGCGCACGAATTCGCGCAAGGCGGGATTGAACAACGCCGACTGGCTATTCACGTTGAGCAGCGATGGGGCCGAGCCTTCCAGGCTGAGGGGGAAGCCCCATGATGCTCCCAGCCCGGAGCCCACCACCAGCTGCGGCAGATATTGGTTGCGGGCCTCGCGGTAGGAAGCGAAGGCACGCTGCTCATCGGCGGCGGCGGCCGCGCCGGCCGTGGCGTGGCTGAGCGCGAGCTCCACCGCGCGCTTGAGGGGCACGGTTTCGCCGTGCACGGCAGAGGCCGTCAGGCTGAGCAGCCAGAGCAAGAAATAGAAACGGGAAGAGCAGCGATAGTTCATTGCTTTACCTTCCATGGAGTTGCGGGAGGGATGGGGAAAAGCGACTTTTAGCATGCACGGGCCGTAGCATCCCCGCCGGAGATTTCGCGATCTTCCTTAGCGATCCATCTTCTTCAGCGCTTCTTTCGCTGGAGAGTAGTCTTTGGCCAGCGCCAGTGCGGCGCGATACTCCTGGGCCGCGCCCGGCTTGTCCCCCTGCTTTTCCAATACGCTTCCCAGCAGGTAGTGGGCCTTGAAGGCCGGGGCTTCCTCCACCATATTGCTGCTCGCCAGATAACGGCGCAACCATTCGATGGCTGCGGGGAAATTGCGCCCCGAGCGAAACAGGACCTCGCCGGATTCCATGAGCACTTCCGGCCGATCCATGGGAGCGGCCACGGCGCGGTAGAGGGTTTCCTCCATGGCGTCCCAGCGCTGCTGATGGCGGTAAAAGAGCGCCAGGTTGAACCAGGCGTGGGCCCCGCCGTGGCTGGCCTCGATGGCGGCGCGATATTCTTTTTCCGCCGCGGTCAGGTCTTTGCGCTTTTCAGCGATACGGCCGCGGACCCAGTGGGCCTTGGCCGGAGCGAGTTTGTCCAGCGCCTCCGCCTGGGCTTCCGCTTTGTCGCGTCCCCCGCCCACAATGCCGGGGGCCTCCAGATAAAATTCGGCCAGGTCCGAACGCGCGTCAATGTTGTTGGGATCGAGCTTCACCGCGGTTTCAAATTCATTGCGCAGCTTTCCGGCCAGAGAGGCGGCGCTCAGGAAATTGGCCCCGTCCGCTTTCTCGCCGTAGGCGCGTCCCAGCCAGAGATGATACTGGCTGTTGTTGGGCGCGAGCGCCACCGCCTTTTCGCCGGCGGCAATTGCGCGGTCCCAGTCACGCATGGAGAAATAGGCGCGTCCCAGCAGATTGTAAGACTCGGCGTCTTTGGAATTGCCATTGAGGCTCGCCTGCAGGGTGTTGATAGCTTCATCCGCATGTCCCTGAGAGATGAGAGTGCGGACGTCGGCCGCGGCCAGGGCGAAAGGAAGAAACAGCAGGGCGCACAGCGCCAGGATTTTAAGCCGCGTTCCCATAAGATTTATTGCATCACCCTCACGGCCAGACCATTGCGCAGAGGTTTGGAGTTGGTAGAGGCCAAGGCCACCACCGACTTTTCTGTCACCCCGTCGCCGATTTCTACCTGGGTTAGATTCGCAATCACAATCTTTAGGTTGCGGCGCTGCAACTGTCCGTTGACGATTTGATAGAGGTACGGCTGGCTATCGTCCTGGCGAATGGCTTCGCGGGGCACGGTCAGCACGTTGTGATGTTCGGCCGAAATGATGGTGACGCCCACGTTGACATTGGGCAACAAACGGAAGTCGGCATTGTCGACCACGCAGGTGGTCTCGCCGATATTGCGCGCACCGCGCAATTTTAAAGTGGAAGGAACGCTGCCAATGGTGCCGTCCCAGATGCGGCCGGGCACGGCATCCCAGGTGACCTCAATTTTTTCTCCCGGGGCCAGCCGCGCCACGTCGGGCTCGTCCACAAAGGCGCGCACCAGCACTTTGGAGAGGTCGGCTTCCTGCAGGACCAGGTCTCCGGGATTCAGGTAATTTCCCTCACGGACAGGCAGGGAATAGACGGTGCCATCAAAGGGGGCGCGGATATTCAGCTGGCCGAGGATTTCCTGGGAAGCGGCGTAGGTGGTCTGCGCTTCGCTTTTTTGCGCCTCGACGCGGGCCGCCTCCGGCTGCGAGTAGCGGTCTTTCTGTTTTTGCTCTAGAAGCTTTACGTCCGCGTCGGCGCGGGCCAGCTGGCCTTCCGCGGCTAGAACTTCTCCGCTGGAGGCCGCTCCCCTGGTTTGCAGGCGGCGCAGGGCATCGAGGTTTCGCTGCGCGGCATCGCGCTCGGTGCGCGCCTTGGCCAGCTGCGACTCCAGCGTGTAGACCTCTTCCTGGGTACCGCCGGTCTGCAGAGAGCGCACGTCGACATCCGCGGCCCGGACCATCGAAAGCGCGCGCGCCGCCTGGCTGCGGGCTTGCCCGTCATCCAGCTGCACCAGGAGCTGGCCTTTTTTGACGTGCTGGCCTTCCTTCACCAGGATCTTCTTGACCGTGGTCCCGATGGGCGAATGCGCCTCAAAATTCTGCAGCGGCTCGACCTTGCCGTTGGTGGAAATGACACTGCGAATGGTGCCGCGGCTGACCGTGGCGGCGCGCACCGGGACCGAGTCGTCCCGCGACATAAAAGACGCCAGCACGATGACCGCAGCGACAATGCCGCCTGCCCATACCCACCAGCGGTGGCGGGTGAAAAATCCGTTGTTCTGCCCGTTGGTCGCCATCTTCAAGAGATCGCAACTACTGTATCATTCTGTATACGGCCGCCGGTATTTCTGCGGTTAATCCCTTAGATGCAGCCGCGTCCGGCAAATATGCAGGGAGAGAGCTCTTTTCCCTGATTTTTCAGGACTGGATACAATAGGAAAAATGCCCAAGAAACCGGCTTACACCACGGAACATGCGGAAGCGGGGCTCGACCATGCGTTCCCCGAGATCGAGACCTGGCCCAATCAGTTTCCGGGATACGAAATTGTCATCGACGACCCCGAGTTTACCTCGGTTTGCCCCAAGACGGGACTGCCGGATTTTGGCGTCCTCATCATCCGCTACATGCCCAACCGCAATTGCCTGGAACTGAAATCGCTCAAGGAGTATTTGCAGTCTTATCGCAACCTGGGCATCTTTCAGGAAAACATCGTGAACCAGGTGCTGGAAGACGTGGTGCGCTGGGCCAAGCCGGTGTGGGCCGAAGTGAAGGGCGATTTCCGCCCCCGTGGCGGCATCTCCACTACCGTCATCGCCAAGTGGCCGCGACCGAAAAAGTAAAGGCCATGCCGGCAGTCGCTCGAAGCCATTCTGTGCTGTTGCGTTTCCTGACAACCCAAAGCGCGACACGAGACATGGCTTCACCGTGCTCATGATATATTCGCTCGCAAAGTGACCCAGGCCAAGCTCTATCCCCGCACCGCGCTGATCGTTCTGGCGTCGTTGAACCTGTTTAACTATGTGGACCGCTCCGTGCTGTTTGCGGTGCAGCCGCTGGTGCAGGCGGAGTTTCATCTCTCCAACTCCCAGCTCGGTTATCTGACCAGCGCCTTCTTCGCCTGTTACATGGTGGCGGCGCCCTTTACCGGGCCGCTGGCCGACCGCTATTCCCGCAAGCTCATCATTGCGCTGGGTGCAATTTTCTGGAGCGGCCTCACCCTGCTGACCGCGGTCACTCATAACTACACCGAGCTGCTGATTCGTCACACCCTCGTGGGCATCGGCGAGGCCACCTTCGTCACCATCGCGCCCACTTTCGTGGCCGACCTTTTCTCGGAAAACAAGCGGGGACGCATTCTTGGCGTGTTCTATCTGGCGATCCCCGTCGGCACCGCGCTGGGGTATCTGCTGGGAGGAAAGCTGGGGGCGGAATATGGCTGGCGCTTTCCCTTTTATGTGGCGGCGATTCCGGGCTTTATCCTGGCCTTTGCAGTGATGTTGCTGCCCGAACCGCAACGCGGCCAATTTGACTCGGTGGCGGAAACTCCCGAGCGCGGGACGTTTCTGGGGCTGCTGGGCAACCCCGCATTCTGGACGGCCACTCTGGGCATGGCGGCCATGACCTTCGCCTTGGGCGGGGTGCAGGTGTGGATTCCCACATTTCTGGTGCGCGAACGGGGATATTCTCTGGAGGCGGCCACTTTTGCCTTTGGCCTGATCGTGGTGGGAGACGGAATTCTGGCTTCGCTGCTGGGCGGCTGGCTGGGGGACTATCTGCTGCCGCGCACACGCGCTTCCTACTATCTGGTTTCCGCGGCCAGCATGGCCATTGGCGTGCCTTTCATGATTGTGGCGCTGTTCCTGCGCGGCCCGCTGATGCTGCCATTCATCGGCATTGCCGCCTTTTTCCTTCTGCTGAATACCTCGCCCCTGAATGCGGCCCTGATTAATTCCGTGGGCGCGCATATTCGCGCCACCGCCATCGCCGCCAATATCTTCATCATCCATATTCTGGGCGACGTGCCTTCTCCCACCATGATGGGATATATGGCCGACAAGTGGTCGCTGCAATCCGCTTTCATCCTGCCGGTCATTGCCATGGTGATTTCTTCTGCCATACTCTTTTACGGAATGAAGTTCGCGCCTCCCGTCGTTCTCCAGACTCCTCCGGATGTCGCGGTGGGGGCCAAGCCCGAATGAGTTACTTCCATTGGATTGCCGGGAGCATCCTGGCCCTGGCTTGGTTTTCCCGCATTGTGGGGGCCGCGCTTGGCATGCCGAAGATTGCGGACATTTCCTTGCCGGAGTGGGACCGAAGCCCGGCCACGCCGCAAGGAAATCCTTCCGTCACCCTGATTGTCCCCGCCTGCAATGAGGAGGAGACGATCGCCCAGGGACTGCGCAGCCTGCTGGCCCTCGATTACGACAACTATGAAGTCATCGCCGTCAATGACCGCTCCACCGACCGCACCGGCGAAATCATGGACCGTGTTTCTGCCAGTCCTGCGGCGCACGGCATCCTGAAAGTGCTGCATGTGCGCGATCTGCCCGCGCACTGGCTGGGCAAGACTCATGCCATGTGGATGGCGGCGCAACAAGCCAAGGGCGACTGGCTGCTGTTTACCGACGCCGACGTGCTCTTCAAGCCGGACGCCTTGCGCCGGGCCCTGGCTTATGCTGAAGCTGAGCCGGCCGACCATGTGGTGTTGTTTCCCCGCATGATCATGAAGACCGCGGGAGAGAAGATGATGATCGCCTTCTTCCAGACCCTGTTCGTCTTCGGGCATCGGCCCTGGAAGGTGGCCGATCCCGATACTAAGGACCACATGGGAGTGGGGGCGTTCAATATGGTGCGGCGGCGAGTGTATGAAGAAATCGGCACCTACAAAGCCCTGCGCATGGAAGTGCTTGACGATATGAAGCTGGGCAAAGTGGTGAAGAATGCCGGCCACGCTCAGCGCAATGTCTTCGGCGAAGACCTGATTTCCATTCGTTGGGCCTTCGGCGCCATGGGAGTGGTGCGCAACCTGACGAAAAATTTCTTCGCCATCATGTCCTTCCAATGGCTGCGCGCGGTTTTGTCCTGCGTGGCCCTGGGATTTCTCAACCTGATGCCCTTTCTGGGGATCTGGCTGGCGCATGGCTGGGCACGCCTGCCTTATGGCGTCGCGCTGTTGTCCATGTTTCTGATTTATCTGGGTATGTCGTGGCGTTCCGCGGTGCCCGCGTATTACTTCCTGTTGCATCCCATCAGCACCACCCTTTTTATGTACACGATGGCGCGTTCCACCGCGCTGACTCTGGGCCAGGGCGGCGTGACCTGGCGGGGGACATTTTATCCGCTGGAAGATTTGCGCAACGGCCTGGTCTAGGCCGGGTCAGCGGTCCGGCCCAGTTTCCTCAGAGGGAGAAAACGTAGCGTCGGCATCTTTGGGGACCTGGGTCAGTGTCGGCGTCTGCCGCTTCCGGTTGGAACTGTGGCTGGGCGTGGCATAGCTGAACCGGCCGGCATTGTAGCGGCCCTTTTTCTCGACGTCGTAATTTTTCGGCAGGGCGGGGATGGATGCGGCTTCTCCGCTTAGTTGCTGGAACAGGCGCAGCACGATCTCCGCCCGTCCGTCATAGAGCTTGATGGCGCCGTGAATCTCCACCATGCGTCCCTGTAACTGGCGGATGTCTCCCACCTGGCGTAGATCACGGGGAAAAACCACCACGGTAAACGGGCACACCCGGTAGTCTTCGCAGAAATCCAGATAGTGCACGCCGCGGTTGCCGCGCTGCACCCGGAAGACTTTGCCGGTCACACACCGGGTCTCGCCCACATGGTTCCGGGCCTCAGGAAAGGGAATGCACTCCCCGGTGGAAGGCAAGCTGGATCCAAGGCAAGCGCAAAAAATGGCGCGACAAATTAATCTTTGCCACTGCATAGCACGACCGCAGGCCCATTGTAGTGGGAAGCCGGAAAAGAGGTGGGGCGGGCGAATAAAATTATTGCCGCTTTTCCCAAAATGGAAGCGCGCGACGGGACAGACAAAAAGGGCCGGTCGCTCGCGACCGGCCCGCTTGTCGATGTGAAAAAGCTAGTTGAAGGACTTCACTGCCGCCGTTTCGTCGTCTTTCACGTCGAAAACGGTGTACAGCTTGGTGATCTGCAGCAGGTCATGGACCTTCTTGGTCAGGTTCAGCAGCTTCAACTCGCCACCCTGGTTGCGGACGGTGGTGAAGGCGCTGACCAGCTCGCCGATCCCCGAGCTGTCGATGTAGGTCACGTCGCCGAGGTTCAGAAGGATTTTCTTCTGGCCCTTGGAAAGCAATTCACGCACGGTATCTTTCAATACAACGCTGCCCTCGCCCAAGGTGATGCGGCCGCTGCAATCCACGATGGTGACCCCGTCCACCTGACGAGTACTGGTCTTCATGCTCACTGGGAAGCCTCCTTGCCGCCTGCGGGGGGTCCGCCGACGTGCTTTACAAGTTTGATTTCTGTGCCCGTCTTGGACGGGTGAATATGTACTTCGTCCATGAACGAACGGATCAGAAAGATCCCTCGTCCGGATGTCTTTAACAGATTCTCTGGCGCCAGAGGATCGGGAATTTTGCTGACATCGAGCCCCGGCCCCTGGTCGCGAATGGTGATGATCATGTCCCGGGCCGTGGTTTCAAAATCCAGGGAAACCTTCTTGCCGGGGTCATAGGCATTACCATGCAGGACGGCATTGATCGCCGCCTCCCGCACCGCCATGGAAATCTGCATGACCTGGTCTTCGTCAAAGCCGATCTCCGTCGCAAGTTCACTGGCGGAGCGCTCGGCGCTCTCCACCGTCTCCAGCGTTGAGTCGAGCGTATAGGAGACCCGGTGTTCGGTCATAGCAAAGGTTCAAAACGATCAGGGATTGGCAAAGCCTGCAAATTGTTTCCAAGTCTTGGGTACACCACGAGTATAGCCCGGAAACAGCAGTAAAGGCGGTAGTTTCGCTTGTCAGCGGGCAAATGTCAATGTTCTGCGCCAAGAAAGGCGCAAGCAACGCCCATTTTCGTGTCCCAGCGGAGCAATTGTGCAAGAGATGGCGTCCCGGCAGGAAACTCCGGGGAGATTTTGGCTCAAAATTTGCCGCCGCCGGGACGCGGAGAACGGCGGACGAAGGATGACTGGCAGACATGTTGCGGCGATTTGCCGATTGCGAGACAAAAAGCGCCGCACTCTCTGGATTCCCGCGCGCTAGTTCAGTATGCTCAAGCTTGCTATGTCCATGGTCGCGCTAACCGAGTTGCTGGGGGCGCCGGTGTTCGATTCCACCGGTAAGCACCATGGACGGGTGCGCGAATTGGCCCTCACCCCCCAGGAAGATCGCGCCCGGATTTCCACATTCATTGTCCGCACCCGGGAGGGGAATCGCCTAGTCCCTTTTCAGGCGGTGCAGTCGGTGAATGGCGGCATTCACACCACCTCCGCTCCCGCCGATTGGGCTCCGGCCGACGGCGCGGAAGGTATGTTCCTGCTGGAGCGCGACTTACTCGACCAACAGGTGATCGACGTGCACGGCCGCAAAGTGGTCCGCGTCAACGATGTCGATCTGCATCAGGAGTTCTCCGAGAACCACACCGTCCTCAAAATCGGTTCGGTGGACGTGGGCATGCGCGGCGCGGTGCGCCGTCTGCTCAAGGGAGTGGTGCCGCACACGGCGCTGCAGCCCCTGCTGCGCCAGCTTCCCCCGCGCATGATTCCCTGGGACTTCGTGGACCTGATCGAGACCGACCCGGCGCGTCGCGTTAAGCTAAAGATCTCCCACGAACGTCTGGCCAAGCTGCATCCCGCCGATATCGCCGACATCATCGAAGAACTGGCGCCCGACGAGCGCGAAGCAGTATTTCAAACCCTGGATGAGGAAGTGGCCGCCGGCGCCCTGGAAGAAGTCGAGCCCAAAGTGCAGAAGTCGATTGTCGAGTCCCTCGATTCCGAGCGCGCCGCGGAAATCGTCGAAGAGATGGAGCCCGACGCCGCCGCCGACCTGCTGGCCGACCTGGGGGAAGAGCGCACCTCGGAAATTCTCCAGGAGATGGAGCCCGAAGGCCGGCAGGAGATGGAAGAACTCCTCGAATTCAAGGAAAACACCGCCGCCGGCCGCATGAACACCGAGTTTTTGTCGTTGTGGGTGAACGCCTCGGCCCACGATGCGGTGGAGGCGCTGCGCCAGTTCGAGGGCGGGGTAGAGACGGTCAACACCATCTACCTGGTGGATTCCAAGGGCATTCTGGTGGGGGCGGTGCCGCTGATTAAGCTGGTCCTGGCGCAGCCGGAAGACCCGCTGCTGTCTCTTACCCAGGAGCCGCTCATCTCCTGCCATCCGGATGCGGGGGAAAAGGAAGTGGCCGAACTCTTCGATAAATACAACCTGCAGACCCTGCCGGTGGTGGATGACATCAATAAACTGACCGGGGTGGTGACCTCCGACGACATCATCAGCCTGCTGCGAGAAAAGCTCTAAGCCCCCTCTTTCCCGTCCTCGCGAGATTGTTCTTTTCCGGGGCACTATCCAGAATCCTCAACTCCGTTTATGCTGGGCAGTCTTTTCTCGCATTTTCTACCACGTGCGCCCATGAAGCTGTTTCGACGCTGGAAGACGCGGCTGCTGATCTTTTTTGCGGTGGTGGGCCCGGGCTTCATTACCGCGAATGTCGATAATGACGCCGGTGGCATCTGGACCTACTCGGCGGCCGGCGCGCAATTCGGCCACCTGCTGCTGTGGACCATGGTCCCCATCACAGTTGCCCTGATCGTAGTGCAGGAAATCGCCGCCCGCATGGGCGCGGTCACGGGCAAGGGCTTGAGCGACCTGATTCGCGAGGAATTCGGCCTGCGCATCACCTTCTTCATGATGCTGGGCATTCTGGTGGTCAATTTCGGCAATGTGGTCACCGAATTCGCCGGCATCGCCAGCAGCCTGGAGCTGTTTGGCCTCTCCCGCTATGTGACTGTTCCCATCTGCGCCGTGGTGGTCTGGCTGATCGTGGTCAAAGGGCAGTACAAGAGTGTGGAGAAGGTCTTCCTGGCCGCCTCGTTCTTTTACTTCACCTACATCGTGGCGGGATTCCTGGCCAAGCCGGCCTGGCTCGACGCCATGCTGGGCACCGTTAAGCCGCCCACGCCGGCCGCCTTCCATTACACGCCGTATCTGTATATGGTGATCGGCCTGGTGGGTACGACCATTGCGCCCTGGATGCAGTTTTACCTGCAAGCCTCCATTGTGGAGAAGGGCGTGACCAAGCGCCAGTACCGGGCCTCGCGCCTGGACGTGATTGCGGGCTGCATTTTCACCGATATTGTGGCCTGGTTCATCATTGTGGCTTGCGCCGCCACGCTCTATGCCCACGGCCACCGCGACATCCGGGACGCGGCCGATGCCGCGCAGGCTTTGCGCCCTCTGGCCGGCGACTACGCCTACATCCTGTTTGCCATGGGGCTGTTTAATGCGTCGTTGTTCGCGGCGTCGATTCTGCCTCTCTCCACTGCCTACACCGTATGCGAAGGACTGGGTTTTGAATCGGGTGTGGATAAGAAATTCGGCGAGGCCCCGGTATTTTATTGGCTCTACACCATCCTGATCGTGGCCGGGGCGGGCGTCATCCTCATGCCGGACCTGCCCCTGGTGAAGATTTCCATCCTCTCGCAGGTGGTCAACGGCATCGTGCTGCCCTTTGTGCTGATCTTCATGTTGCTGCTGGTGAACAAGAAAGAACTGATGGGAGAGTTCGTAGTTTCCCGCACTTACAATGTGGTGGCCTGGACGACGACCGTGGTCATGATCGGGCTAACCGTGGCCTGGTTTTGGACTTTGCGGGCTTCGCTCTGAGTCGTGCGGGAGCGTGACCTCTCGCCCGCTCGGCATCATGGATTCCCGCCCCTGTTCTTAAGCCTGAAGGTGGTCTCCTGGGCTGGGGTGGCGGGGCGTGGAGGGTTGGCCCCTGCCAGCTTCTTCTAGGCCGACGCACGGGCGAGACGCCCGTGCCCACACAAGCAGAGCCCGTGCCCACACAAGCAGAGCCCGTGCCCACACAAGCAGAGCGGGTGCTCTGCAAGGTGGCCCCTACAGGATTTTTCCTGCCGCCAAATCCCGCACCAGGGTCAGGTCCGCTTCCAGAAAGTCGAATGTGGGCAGTTGCGAGCGCTCCGCCCACTGCATGTCGCGGAAGATGCGGTTTTCCAGCTCGCCTTCGTAGGCAGGCACGGCGAAGAAGCGCAGTTCCACCGCGCCGCCGTTAGGATATTCATGCTTGATGCGCGCCACTTCATCGCCGATGTTGGCGTGAATACCGAGCTCTTCTTCCAGTTCGCGGCGCAACGCATCGCGCGGCTGCTCGCCTTCCTCGATCTTGCCGCCGGGGAATTCCCACTTCAACGGCATGGTCTGGTGCTTGGTGCGTTGACAGACCAGAATTTTTCCGTCTTTCACGATCAAACCCGCGACCACACGTTTCATGGATTTGCCAGAGCTCCCCGAGGACTGCTGCTCAATTGGAATCGACACACGACGTAAAGGTGAACGCGAACCCGGCCACGCCCGCGGGAAGAAGCAACTCCAGCGTATGTTCGCCGAAGTCGAGGTTCTTGACCAGTGTATACATGCGGGCGGGCTGCACTACGACAAAACTCTCCGGTTCGCCGTTTGGCGAACGGAAACGTGTTTCCGGCGTGGCCGCCGAGGCGGGGAGGGGTTTGCCATCCTGCCGCACCACCACCTCCGCGCTGCCGCCGCGGGGGGCAGCCATCACCAGGTTGACTCCGGCCGCGCGATAGCGCAGCGCGATGCGATGCTCTCCCTCGCCGGCCGCCTCCAGGTATTCCACAGTGGACGCCCATTCGCCGGCGGCATAGAAACAGTTTTCCTCCAGCTTGCCGGAGAAGGCGTATTTCGCGATCTGGTCTTCCTGAAATCCGCCGGCATTGCCGATGCGCCCGCGGCGATGCCCCAGATACAACTCCGGGGTCGCGGGATAGCAGATGGCCCCGGCGCGGTCCTCGGCCCTCACCGGATCCATTACGGGAGGCAAGGCCACCGCCGGATCGATTTCGCGGAGAAGTTCCTGAATTGTCTCTTCGGTCTCCGCATACGCACCTTCGCCGACATGGCCATAACGCAGGTAGCCCTGGTGATCCAGCAGATATTTGGTAGGCCAGCCGCGATTGGCAAATGCCTTCCACAGCTCATAGTTGCTGTCGATCACAATAGGATAGGTCAGCTCGAACTCGCGCACGCCGCGCTCGACGTTGGATTCATACTGCGCGAAGGTGAATTCCGGGGTATGCACGCCGATCACGGTCAGGCCCTTGTCGCGGTACCGTTCATGCCAGGCTTTAATGTAGGGCAGCGTGCGAATGCAATTGACGCAGGTGTAGTCCCAGAAGTCGATCAGCACGGCCCGGCCGCGCAGCTGGTGCAGGCTCAAAGGCGAGGAGTTCAGCCAGATGCGCCCGATTTCCGGCGCGCGCACCTGCCCTTTTTCCACTCTCATGCCGGCCTCCTCATGCCCGCGAGGCCTCCAGGTACTTGCCCACTTGAGCGGCGCAGTATTCCACGATTTCGCGGTCTGCCGCCTGGAAGGCGGCCGGGAAGTGGCTGTCGATGTCGAGTTCTCCCACGACTTTTCCCCTGGCGAAGATGGGCACGACAATTTCCGATTTGGTCTCGATAGAACAGGCCAGATAGCGCGCGTCGGTAGAAACGTCGTCCACGACTACGGTCCGGCCGCTGGAAGCTGCCGCCCCGCAAATTCCCTGGTTCAGTGGAATGCGGGTATGCGGCGTCACCGCGCCCCGGTACGGTCCCAGAACCAGCATGGGCTCGCGACCGGCTTGTTCCTCGATCATATAAAAACCCACCCAGTTGTATTCCAGCATGCGCTCGTGCAGCAGCCGGGTGATGAAGGTCATCAATTCCTCCGCCGACCTTACGGCGGACAACTGGCGTTCGACCGCCTCGATAATTTCCTGGGTACCAGCGGATGGCATGTGGCTCTCTCCCTCAGCTCGCCAGGGCTTCCTGGTCTTGCGGGACCGGCTCGGCTGCGATGCATCTCAGGTCCGAAGGTTGGGGGAAAAGCTCCGGGTGGATGGCCGCGGCTATGGCCTCCAACCCCTGCAGCAGGGTAGGCGCCGGCGTATTCAGATACTCATCGCGAATGCAATACACGCGCTCGTTCTGCACCGCGCGCATGCCTTCCCAGCCGCGGTCGCGCACGATCTTGCGCAGGGGCACACGGTCGCCCGCCCCGCACCATGCGGCCAAGATGACGTCCGGGTCGGCGGCCAGAACCGCTTCCGCTGTGGTCTGGATGCCGGGCTCGCCCAGGAACTCTCCGCCCGCTGCCTCGATTAACTCGGCTACCCAGGGCTGGGAGGCGATGAGCGGCTTGCCCCACTCCTCGCAATAGACGCGCAAACGCGGTTGGCCTTGCACGCAGGCCCGGGTGGCCGCAATGACGCGCTGCATGGCGGCGATGATCTGCTCCGCCCGCGGCGCAACCCCGAGCGTTCCCCCCAGCAGCGCGATGTCGCCATAAATGTCGGCCAGAGTGCGAGGAGCAAAGCCCAGAAAGCGGCGGCCCGCGCGCAGAATCTCAATCACCGATCGCTCCTGATAGGGGACAGACGCCACCACCAAGTCAGGCCGGGCTGCCAGGATTTCTTCGGTATGGGCCAGCCAGGAATCGGCCACAATATAGCGGTCGCCGCCGCCGGCCTCGGGACATACCGCCAGGCAATACTTCGTGCAGGCCACGACTTTATGCAGTTGTCCCAGCAACTGCAGAATCACGGTGGCGCTGGGTTGCAGACAGACGATGCGTTGGGGAGAGTGGTCGGCGGACGTGGGCACGTCCCTATGTTACCGCGAGTTGCCGATTTTTATCCGGCGGCGGATTTGCACAGATGGCACGGATAGGTTTTTCGATGGAATGTAGCTGGCGATTTCTCATTTTGCCTTCTCCCAGCCGTTTGCCATTCTGGGGCGTTCCCCAATTCTTGTCATTCCGAACCGCATGAGCGGTGAGGAATCCGCGTTTTCTGGGAGAGAAGCAGGTTGCTCGCGCACGGAATGACAAGATAAAAACGAATCCGTAATATCCGTGCTTATCCGTGGCGTTTATCTCTGGCCGATTTTGGCCAGGGCGGCGTGTAGGGCGTCCAGCGCCAGATGTCCGGCGTGGGCGGAGGCTTCCGGCAGACCTCCCAGGGACTCGACCAGTTCCTCGCGGCTTAGCCGCCCAGCATCAGACAGACTCTTTCCCGCGAGAAGCTCGGTAAGTTTGGAAGCACAAGCCATGGCCGGCACGCAGCCTTTGGCGAGGAAGCGGGCTTCGGCGATGCGGCCATGCGCTACTTTGAGGGTCAGCTTCAGGACATCGCCGCACACCGGGTTGCTGATTTGCACCGCAGCATCGGGGGCAGCCACCTCTCCCGGGTTGCGGGGATTCTGAAAGTGGTCGAGCACCTGTGCGGAATACATGGCGCTATTGTAGAAAACAACGCCACGGATAGGCAGGGATTTCACGGATTCGTCTTTCACCCCTTGTCATTCCGAGCGTGTTCTGTGCGCGAGGAACCTGCTTTTTCACAAGATCCTGAATGTCTGCAAACAAGGTTCTATAAGTAACAATCCGTAGAATCTGTATTACCCGTGGCTCTGCTTTTTTGTGCTGTCCGGCCAGTAGACCGGCCAACCCTCGGCGTGGGCGGTCTCTTCCAGGTCGCGGTTCGGGTTCACGACAAAAGGATGCCGCGCAATGCGCAGCATGGCCGCGTCCCAGCGCGAATTACCGAAGGCCGCGTCGGGCTTGCGCCGCGCCACTTCCAGAATGGCTTCCGGCTTGCCATCGCCGGAGGGAATCCGCAGAAAGCGGTCGGTGATCAGGCCGTTCTCGACCTCCACCGCGGTGGCCAGGATGCGGTTCGCCGGAATGCCGAAATGCTTCATGCCGGAACGGATGACCCATTCGCTGGAAGATGACACCGCCCATACCTCGCAGCCGGCGTCTTGCAGCCGCCGCACCAGTTCCTGCATTTCGGCGAAAATATGCTGCGGCCCGTCCTGCTCAAAATATTCGTCGGCCGCCTGCTGTACCACGTCTTCCTTCAGGCCGCGATGCATGGAGACCATCTCGCCGCACATGGTGTCTTCGTCCACCAGCCCGGCGCGATAGTCGGCATAGCGGGCCTTCATGTAGGTGATGACGTCTTGCGAGACCAGGCCGCGTTCCATCTCCCAGTCGAAAAAGCCTACCCCTACGTCGCCTCCCCAGAGGGTGCCGTCGCAATCAAAAGCGGCCAGGGAAGGTTTGAGAGCAAGCACGGTGGCGAGCAGTTCCGCCCGGGAGAGAGACTGATTCTTCTTGATCATTGGGAATAATGGGTCACTTTGTCTGCGGGATGCTGGACGGCAGGCTGGAGTAATCCTGCGGGGTGTCCACATTCAGTGTAACCAATGGATCGTCGACCTGCACATACTCAAGCAGGGACTGGTGCTGGTGTTCGATTTCGCGAGCCGTTGCTCCTTCCGGCGCTTTGAGGAAGGCCTCGATCATTTCGCGGCCAATCACAATGGGATGCCCGTGTTTGCCCTGATATTCCGGGACCACCGCCCATATACCGCGCTGGACGGCGGCTTCAAAGGCGGAGCGCAGTCTGCCTACGGTTTCCCTCCGCGGCGCGGGGCGGTCCACCAGCGTAATCATGGCGGCGTCCCGGCCGCGGCCCAGGACCTCCCGCAAGCCGGCCTGCAGGGAACTGAATTGCCCGTGCTCGGGATGGGGATTTTCCACCAGCATGGCTCCCGCGGCATAGACGATAGGCGCGAGCCGGGCCGCGTTCTTTCCCGCCACCACCAGCACCATGTCATTGAAAGGGAACAGCGATTCGATGGCCCGCGCCAGGAAGGTCTGGCCGTGTTGCGGAGGCCAGAGCAACAGCGCTTTGTCACTCCCCATGCGGGAGGACTCGCCGGCGGCCAGAATCACGCCACACAGGCTGGGCACGCGCTGCATGCCACCAAGATACCAAACCTAACCCGCCACGGATAAGCACGGATTTTCACGGATAAATCTTGTCAACTTTAGAAATCCTCACTCCATGGCTCCTTATTCCATGCACAAACCCTACCCTCCTTGTCATTCCGAACCCGCTTTAGCGGTGAGGAATCCCTACCCGCCTTACTTGCCACGGATAAGCACGGATTTTCACGGATGAATCTTTTAGGCTTCAAAAATCCTCACTCTATGCTCTTCACTCCATGCACAAACCCTACCCTGCTTGTCATTCCGAACCCGCTTTAGCGGTGAGAGCCTGCCCTGAGCGAAGCCGAAGGGAATCTGCTTTGCGAATGAACTGCAGATTCCTCGCGCACAAGATGCACTCGGAATGACAAACTTCGGGGTGCAATCAGAGACAAAAAATCCGTGCAATCCGTGGCTACTTGTTTTTGAGGTTGTCGGAAGCCAGCTCTGCCTCCAGATTTCGGCCGGCGAACCAGCTCATGTGGGGCATGGGCCGGTCAGTATGACGACGAAAGGCGATGAGCTCGGCGGCGATGGAGATGGCGATCTCCTCCGGCGTGACCGCACCGATGTCGAGGCCGATGGGCGCGTGCACACGCTCGAAGAGTTTTTGGGAAAGGCCTTCCTCGGTCAATTCACGGAAGATGGCGATGGTCTTGCGCTTGGAGCCGATCATGCCGATGTAGCGGGCCGGGGTCTGCACCGCCCAGCGCAGCACGCGCATGTCGTCACGGTGGCCGCGGGTGACGATCACGATGTAGGACGATTCGCTGGGCGCAAGGCGCTGCATGGCTGCGTCGAAGTCTTCCGCCAGCACCTCTTGCGCTTCCGGAAAGCGCTCGCGATTGGCATACATCTCGCGGTCGTCGATGACGGTGACATCAAATCCCGCGTTGCCAGCCACTTTATAGAGGCTGACCGCTACGTGCCCCGCGCCGAAGATGTAGAGGGCCGCCGGCGGCAAGATGGGCTCCAGGAAGATATCCAGGGTCCCGCCACACACCAGGCCGGTGTCGTCTTTTGGGTTCTGGTTCAGATTGAAGGTGAGGGTGCGCGGCTTTTCGTTTTCCATGACTTCGCGCGCCGCCTGCCAGACGTCCGCCTCCACGCAGCCGCCGCCGATGGTGCCGACAATCGAGCCATCGTCCCGCACCAGCATTTTGGCGGTTTTATAGGAAGGGATCGATCCGTTGACGTTGACGATGGTGGCCACCGCGCCGCGGCGTCCTTCCCGCCGCAGCTTGACGATCTCCTCGTAGAGGTCCATCGCGCCCATTATTGGACGTTCCCGGCGGCGAGTCAAACCGGGTGTGCACGAACCATGTAGACCCGGATGTCCTCATCTGGGCAGCCGGGCGAAAGCCCGGCGGTGCTTGCCGATCTCTCCGCTTTCTCATCCTGAGCGCAGGGGCCTTCTGCCTGGCAAAAGGCCGCGCAGTCGAAGGATCCTATCGCTACCACTGACGGTAGGGATGCTTCGACTGCGTGAAAGCGCGCCTCGCGCGCCTTCACGGCGCTCGGCATGACAAGGCGCGGAATGTTTTTGCAAAAATACAATTGTGCGCGGGGAAAAATCTTGTATGATCCACCTCAGCCACGGCGGGGTTCGATGGCGGGAGCGCAAGGCTTACCGTAGACCCCGACAGCCGGGGCCTTTTTCTATTTGCGGCTCCGGACTTCCACCTTGGAGCCACACGAAATGAAAAAGTCTGATCTGCTGCAAGCCACTGTAGACCACTACGATATCAAGGCCGTGAACGTCGTCCCCATGATTGAAATGATGGAGAAGACCGCGTTCCAGGCCCGCAACCTGGCGCGCGCCGCCAGGATCGTCGATGAGATGGTCGCCGACCCAGGCTGCGGCATCATTCTCACCCTGGCCGGCAGCCTGATTTCCGCCGGGCAGAAGGGCGTCATCCTCGACCTGCTGCGCAACAACATGATCGACGCCATCGTCTCGACGGGTGCGAACATCGTCGACCAGGATTTCTTTGAAGCCCTCGGCTTCCGCCACTACCAGGGTACGCCCTTCGCCTCGGATAACGATCTGCGCGAGCGGCACATCGACCGCATCTACGACACCTACATCGACGAAGACGAGCTGCGCATCTGCGACGAAACCATCCACAAGATCGCCGAGTCGCTGGAGCCGCGCCCTTATTCCAGCCGCGAGTTCGTCGCCGCCATGGGCAAGTATCTCGACGCGAAGTTCCCCCAGGCGGAGAGCATCGTGCTGGAAGCCTACCGCCGCCATGTGCCGATCTTCGTGCCGGCATTTTCTGATTGCTCGGCGGGATTCGGGCTGGTCTTTCATCAGGTGGCGCGGCAGCGGGAAGGGAAGCCCTATGTTTCGATCGACTCGGTGGCTGACTTCCGCGAGCTGACCCAGATCAAAGTCGAGTCCGGCGTGACCGGCCTGCTCATGCTGGGCGGCGGCGTGCCCAAGAACTTCGTGCAGGACATTGTGGTTTCGGCGGAATTTCTCGGGCACGAAGTCGAGATGCACAAATACGCCGTGCAGCTCACGGTGGCCGATGAGCGTGATGGCGCCCTCTCCGGCTCCACGCTGAAGGAAGCCAACTCCTGGGGCAAAGTGGACCTGGCCAAGGAGCAGATGGTCTACGGAGAAATCACCGTGACCCTGCCGCTGATCGCCGGATACGCCTACCACAAGGGTTCCTGGCGCTCGCGCAAAGCCCGCAACTTCGCGGAGATTTTCTCCCGCCCTTCGACCCTGAAGGCGGAAGGCTACGCGGAACTCGTGGCTGGATAAGTATTGAAAACCATTCACCACAGAGGGCACAGAGTTTCACCGAGGCTTTTCTCTGTGTTCTCTGTGTCCTCTGTGGTTTAAGCCGTTGCTCTATCTGGAACGCCCGCGCCCACACCAGCCCACAAAACTGTGTATCTTATTTTCATGCCCACCGAGCGCCTCTACTACACCGATTCCTTTCTCTGCGAATTTGACGCACAGGTGGCGGAATTCATCGCTCCTTCCCCAAGCGAGCCGCGGGCGGCGCTGGTCCTCGACCACACCGCCTTCTATCCCACCAGCGGTGGGCAGGTCTTCGATACGGGATGGATTGTGGCCGGCGGCCAGAAGCTGGCGGTCGTCGAAGTCAGCGAAAGGGAAGACGGAACAGTTCTGCATTATGTCGAGGGTGGTCCGGCGCTGGCCGCCGGAACCAGCGTCCACGGCGCTGTCGATGCCGTTCGCCGTCACGATCACATGCAGCAGCACTCCGGCCAGCATGTGCTGTCGGCAGCTTTCCTCCGCCTTTTCCATATGCCAACGGTTTCCTTTCACATGGGTGCGGACTATTGCTCGATCGACCTCGATAGCAAGGCCCTCAGCGCGGAGCAGGTTGTGGCCGCCGAGAAGCTGGCCAATGAAGTGATATGGGAAGATCGCCCGGTGACCGTGCGTTTCGTGGGCAAGGAAGAGGCCCAGACTCTCGGCCTGCGCAAGATTCCCCCCGTCGAGCGCGAGAAGCTGCGGCTCATCGATATTCGGGATTTTGACCTGACCGCCTGTGGCGGCACGCATGTCCGCGGCACGGCGCAGATCGGCGCCATCCTCTTGCGCAAGATGGAAAAAGTCCGCCAGGGCTGGCGGGTGGAGTTTGTCTGTGGCGCGCGGGCGGTGGCAGCGGCGCGGCAGGACTACGCCGTCCTGACCGAGTCGGCTTCGCTTCTGTCTTCCCGCTTTGACGAAGTCCCGCAACAGATTCGCAAGGCGCAGGACGATCTGCGGGCCTCCCGCAAAGGCCAGGAAAAGCTGCTGGAGGAGATTGCCGAGGTGTATGCGGCCCGCTTGCTGGCTGAGTCTGCGGAGAGCCAGGGGCGAAAAGTAGTGGTGCAGGTTTTCGCCGAGCGCGATGCTAATTTCATCAAGCTGCTGGCGCAGCGGATAGTCCGGCAAAATTCGCCGGCCGTGGCCTTGCTGGCGGCGCTGGCGCCTCCCCCGACTCTGGTCTTCGCGCAAACAGCCGGCCAGCCCTTCGATATGGGTGGGCTCATGAAAGAGATGCTTGCTCAACTTGGCGGGCGGGGCGGGGGCAGCAAGGACCTGGCGCAGGGCGGTCCGCAGCAAAGCGCGACTCTGGAGTCCGACTTGCTGGCCCTGGCGGCCCGGCTACGCTCGGGGAATTGAGCATCCTGAATCACACGCCCTTGTGGTCGGGATCACAGTACGGCTAAACCGGCTCCGCAACAATGGGGGACGTGAAGAACCCACTCCCAGCCAGAGAAAAAGTGGGCCACGCGGCCAAGTCGCCCGCGGCCAAGGTGTCTGAGACGCAAGCAAAAGAGAAGTCCTGTGTGATTTGTGGAAACCCCGCCACCCGCCTGGTGGATGGTGAACCCAGCTGTGACGAGCATGTCGAGTTGGTGTACGAGGACCAGCTGGAACGCTATACCCAGAAGCACATTGATGAGGGCGGCTTCTAGCCCGATGTGGCGATTGGAAACGATCCGGGACGGCTGATGCCCCTCGTGTTACATTGGCCTCAGCGAGTCCATGGAACAGCGTGTCATCCTCATTAACTTGTTGGTCAAGCTGGGCGTAGCCGCCGCCGTGGCCAGCGCCCTGGTGCGCTCGGTGGAGTTTAAGTCGCTCCTTTACCAGGAAGAGCGCACCCTCCGCAAGAAAATCTATCTCATCCTGTGGATTGGCATTCCACTCGCTCTCGGAGTGTGGATCCGCTTCAGCGTCAAGAATTTCATTGCCGGGGACATCGGCTTTGAGACCACTCTGCTGCTGGGCGTGATCGGCGGGCGATTTACCGGGATCACCGGCGGCATTCTGCTGGCCCTCCCCGCACTCTTGCACGGCGAGTGGGCCACGCTGCCCTTCAATGTGCTGTGCGGCTTTGTGGCCGGCCAGCTGCGCATTCTGGCCCCCGAACGCGAGGACATCTGGTCGTTCTCGCCTTTTGTCGATCTCAGCATCTATCGCATGATCCGCCGCAATCTGCCCACGCCCCGCCTGTTTGACTGGCAGGTGATGTTCTTCCTCACCATCATCACCCTGCGCTTTGTGCAGATGGAAATCACCCATTTCCTACCCAGCGCGATGTTCAGCATCGAGAGTCCGACGCCCTGGGTGGAGGTGCTCATCTATGCCACATCGGTCATGGTCATCGGCACGGCGCTGAAGATATGGAACAGTGTGCGCATCCAGATCAAGCTGGAAGAGCAGGAGCGCCTGCTGTTGCATGCCCGTATGGAAGCGCTGCAGAACCAGATCAACCCCCACTTCCTGTTCAATACCCTCAACTCGGTGTCGTCGCTGGTGCGCATCGATCCTGACACCGCGCGGGAAATGATCCTGAAGCTGGCCAGCATCCTGCGCCGCCTGCTGAGCAGCGCCGACGCTTTTGTCCCACTCCGCGAGGAACTGGAATTCATCGACAACTATCTGGACATCGAGGTCGTGCGCTTCGGCCGCGACAAGTTGAAAGTGGTCAAGGAGCTGGACCCACAATCCCTGGAAGTGCTGGTGCCCAGCATGCTGCTGCAGCCGCTGGTGGAGAACTCCATCAAGCACGGTCTGGCCTCCAAAATTGAAGGCGGCAGCATCCACCTGCGCAGCCGCATCGTCAACGCCAAACTCATCGTGGAAGTGGAAGACGACGGAGTGGGGATGCGTGCCTCTCATGCCGGCGAGGGCAACGGCCTGGCGGGCATGGGAATTGGCATGTCCAACATCGCGGAACGCCTGCAAGTGCTCTACGGAGACACTGCCGCCATGACCGTCGACAGCGAGCAGGGAAGAGGAACGCTGGTGCGCTTGCGCATCCCGCTGTTGCAGGAAGGCAGCGTTGCGGCCGCGCTTTACGAAGAACGCTCCAGCACGCGGCGATAGAACTCCTCGTATTGCGGGATGATCTTGCTGGTGCAAAAGCGGGTCTGCGCCACTTGGCGCGCCGCTTTGCCCATACTCTGCAGCTGTTCCTGGCTGCTCAGCAGGTTGATGGCATATCCGGCCATGGCCTCGACGTCGCCCACCTCGGCCAGAAAACCGCTCTTGCCGTGGTCAATCACCTCCGGTACGCCGCCCACCCGAGTGGCGATGGGCACGACTTCGGACGCCATGCCTTCGAGCGCCGCCAATCCGAAGGACTCCAGCTCGCTGGGCAGCAGCAGAACATCGGCCAGCGCCAGCTTGTCATGGATGTTGTCCTGTTTGCCTAAGAAAAGAACATCGTTGTGGATGCCTTTTTGTACCGCCAGCCACTCGGCCCGGGAGCGGTCGGGGCCGTCGCCGATCAGCAGCAACCGGGAAGGGACTTTCTTCCGCACCCGGTCAAAGATTTCAATGGTGTCAGTCACCCGCTTCACCGGGCGGAAGTTGGACAGATGCACCAGAATCCGCTCGCCGTTGGGCGCGTACTCCAGGCGCTCCGGGCTGTTCTGCTTGCCACCGTACATATCGCAGTTGACGAAGTTGTAAATCACCTGGATGTTGTTCTTGACATCGAATTCCTTGAGCGTGCGATCGCGCAGATACTGCGAGATGGCGGTGACCCCATTGCTTTCCTCGATGGAAAAGCGCGTGATGGGCAAATAGGAGCGGTCCAGGCCGACCAGAGTGATATCCGTGCCGTGCAAGGTGGTGACGAAGGGCAGCTTCTGCCCTCGCGGCCGCGCCGCCAGCATCTGCCGCGCCAACAACGCGCTGACCGAATGCGGGATGGCGTAATGCACGTGCAGCAGGTCGAGCCCGTACAACTCGGAGACCTCCGCCATGCGGGTGGCTAAGGCCAGATCATAGGGGGGATAGTCGAACAGCGGATAGCGCGAGACATCCACTTCGTGATAGTGAATGTTGGGATTCAATTCGGTGAGGCGAATGGGCTGGGCGTAGGAAATAAAGTGAATCTCATGGCCGCGTTGCGCCAGCTCCAGACCCAACTCGGTGGCGACCACGCCACTGCCGCCGTAAGTTGGATAACAGGTGATCCCTATCTTCATGCAAGGTTCTCGCAGCGGTCCGGCGAAGCACTGTTGGATTGGATGGCCGCAGTGCCCGGGAGATTCAGGTTATGTGCAAAACGGCCGTACCCCAAAGGGCAAGAAAATCACCCAGTTGGCATGTTATGGAGTTCCGCCCGAACTGGCAAATCCGGGGTCCATCTTTTGCAGGAACTCCTGGAAGCGCCGTTGGATGAGGGGATCGAGGCGGGTAAATTCAATGCCCATGCCCACGCCGGGATCGCTGGCGCGGACCACCCCGGTGGTGGAGATCTTTTCTGAATCGATCCAGAAGGAAATGCCCACGATCGTGCCCAGGGGCAAGGGCACCAGGGTCTCAATGTAACAGCCGCGCCCGCTGATGTCGGTGGCCCCGGTCTGCATGTGCGCGCTGCCGCCCCGCTCATCGCGAAGCTCCACGGGATAGCGTAACTTGTGGCGCGCAAAACGGCGGCGGTTGCTGCCGCTGGGCTCCGCTTTCCTGGGCGCGTTGGCGGGAACCGCTTCCTGCCAGGGGCAGGATTGGCCTTCCAGCAGCTGCACCATCACCTGGATCTTCCGCGGCACACCTCCTTCGGCGACATCGCGCACCCGTACCCGGGCCTTTTTTTCCTCGAGTTGCACGCCGATCACGTCATTGATCTTGAGCTCGTAGTCCAGGCCGCAGAGCAGAGCGTCTTCCGCGGTCAGGTTCTGCGCTCTTACGTTTTGGAAAAAGGCGCGGCCCCCCGCATCCATGCCCCAGATGCGCACCAGGATCGTACCCCCGCTCTCTTGTTCCAGACCATCTGTCATATGGGTCTCCGCCTCGCTTCGGCCTGCTTCATGATACCGCCAACTTCCCCCGGGGAATTGGCAAGCCAGGTACGCCAGAAGTGCATGACCGTCCAGGGCCCGGCCTAAACTTCCCGGTAGGAGATCAATTCCACGCCGTTCCGCTGCAGGGCTTCGCGGGCGGAGGCGGAGGTGAGAACGGCCAGCTCCTGCTCACGCGATTGCAGTAATCGGGTGTGGGCCCGCTCCAGGTCGTCGTCCACATACCCGGGATGGCAGACGAATTCCCAAGTACCCGGGGGCAGAGAATCGAGGATCCGTTCAAACAACCGCCCGTCGAGTACTCCCGTCGCCACCACACCCACCGTGCCATCGGTGGTCCGCAGTCCAGCCTCCCGCACCTGCCGGCGAAATTGCGCCGCGAACCCTTGTAGTCCTTTGACCATGCCCCAGCGCTTCCACAGGGCCGGGTGGCCGGCCACCGCCTGCCAACGGATCGGCTCAAAGGGATTGCGCACTGCCGTTACCCCGCAAGCTTTGGCGGCGCGCAGCAAGGCGCGCAGCACCTGCGGCGCCAGGTGGGTGTGCTTATGGGTGTCCACGTGGGAAACTGGGATTCCTGCGCTTTGCAAGGTTTGAATTTGCGCGGAGATTTCCCGCTCCATTTCTCCCGAATCCAGCTTTCCGCCCAGCCAGGCGCGGGCAAAGTCTCCCAGCTTGGCCCGGAGGTGGGTAGCATCGCGATCCAGCAGACTGGGGACGGTCTCCGCCACTGCCCGGGGCGATCCATCGACCAGCACCACGTGACAGCCCACGCCCAGGCGGGGCGAGGTTTTGGCCATGCTTACCGCTTCGGCAAAAGCCTGCCCCCCCGCCATGAGAGTGGCGGATGTCACGATGCCTTGCCGGTGGCCCTCCCAGATGGCACGATTCACCCCTGAGGTCAGCCCGAAATCGTCGGCATTTATGATCAGTCGGCGCACCGCGTCAGTCTAACAGGAGGAGCCGGGCAAACCCTGCGGCTTGGCCGCCTCAGCGATAAAGCGTGATGATCACGCCCCCCGTCACAATGAAGGCCCCGCCGATCATCATGGCGGGAGAGGGCGGCTGGCGAAAGGCCAGCCAGGAGACGGCCTGCGAAACTACAAAGAAGAACACCACGTAGAGCCCCAGCAGGCGGCCGAAGTCCCAGGGCGGGGTGTTGACGGTCCAGCCGTAAATGAACAGCACGACCGCGCCCAAGGCGAGGAAGATCCCGCGGCCGGTGCCGGCAGAGGAATGCAAGCCGCGCCGGATCAGGGCGTCCCCGCCGACCTCCAGAACGGCAGCGGTCAATAACAATAGAACAGTAATGAATGGGCTCATGCGGTTCTCCAGAGCATCCGGGCGTGACTCTCGTGAAGTGTCTCAAGCTACACTACCGCCAGGACCTTACCAAGTTGAACATTGTGGCCGAGTGCGTCAAAATAACAGGTTTGGAACCTTGATCGGAGAACTCCTAGAGTGAGCCAACTTTCGCGCGTCAAGATCAGCGCCCTGGGTACTTATGTTCCGCCCCGTCTTCTGACCAATGCCGACCTGGAAAAGATGGTCGATACCAATAACCAGTGGATTCTGGAGCGTACCGGCATCCGGGAGCGCCACATTGTGGACAAAGGGGTGGCCACCAGTGATTTGGCGGTCGAGGCGGCGAAAAAGGCTTTGGCCCAGCGCGGCCTTGTGCCCAGCGACATCGACGCCCTCATCGTGGCCACGGTGACCCCGGACATGATGTTTCCCTGCACGGCCTGCCTGGTGCAGAACAAGCTGGGGGCCAGTTCGGTGTGGGGCTTCGACATGAATGCCGCCTGCTCCTCCTTCGTGTATGCCCTGCAGGTGGGCACGCAGTTCGTGTCCACGGGCGCGCACAAGAAAGTCATGGTGGTGGGCGCCGACGTGATGTCTTCCATCATTGACTACACCGATCGCGCCACCTGCGTGATTTTCGGCGATGGCGCCGGAGCGGTCGTGCTGGAGCAGTCCGAGGACGATTCACTCGGCATCATCGACTTTCTGCACGAAGTCGACGGATCGGGCGGGACGTCACTCTATATGCCCGGTGGCGGCAGCCTGCATCCCTCCACCCACGAGACGGTGGACAAGCGGATGCACTATGTCCATCAGGATGGGCAAGCGGTGTTCAAGTTTGCCGTGCGCAAGATGTCCGAAATCTGTGAGCGGTTGTTGCAGCGCAATGGGGTGAAGGGAAGTGAAGTGAAGGTGTTTATCCCGCACCAGGCCAACAAACGCATTATCACCGCCACGGCCGAACGCCTGGGTTTCCATCTGGACGGCGTGATTATCAATATCGACCGCTTCGGGAACACGACTTCGGCGACCATTCCTCTGGCCATGAATACGGCCCGTGAGGAAGGCAAACTGCAAAAGGGAGATTTGGTGCTTTTGGCCTCGGTGGGCGCTGGATTTACCGTAGGTGCGACCCTGCTGCGCTGGGCCTTCTAGAGGCAGGAGAGACGCAGGCAGCCTGCGTCTCTCCCCACTCTCGCTTATCCGTTCTTCTTCTGGTCAAAAGGCTTTTGCAGATAGCGCCGGGCCTCTTCGAGCGCGCCCTGCGTATTGTCGTTGGTCTGGATGGCCTGCCGATACTCATTGGTGGCCCGTTCGCGCTGGCCGGTGATGTCGAAAATCTTACCTAATTGAATGTGGCTCCACACCTCGGTCCAGCGCGGATCGCCGTCCCCATTGAGGGAGTCGCGATAGGCATTGGCTGCCGCCTGATAGTTCTTTTGCAGGAAAAATACTTCGGCGATACGGTAGTGGGCCAGCGAGCTGTTCTTGTTGACCTCCAGCCCCTTGTTATATTCCAGCAGCGCCCCACCCAGATCGCCTTGCTGGACCAGCGCCTGTCCGCGCTGAATGGCGGCCCGCAGTTTGATTTCCGCGGAATTCTTCAGGACCTGATTGTCCGGGTCGACCACGATGCGCCGCGGCCGCCCAAAGGTTTCCACCGTGAAGGGAGAGCTGGTGCCGACCACTTCGATCTTCTTCACCTCGGTCTTGCCGTCGGTATCGATCTTCAGCTCTACCGGCATGCGGAACAGATCGAGGTCTTGCGTGATCTGCCCCACTATGCGGAAGCCTTTGCCGCTACCCAGACGATACACAGTGTATTTGGCCTTGAACTCGGGCGCGCCGGTGGAATCAAACCACTGCGAGAAGAACCAGCGCAGCTGGTCGCCGTAATTTTTTTCGGCGATGGCCTGGAATTCATCGGTGCTGGCCGATTTTCCCGCATATTGCGTGGCAAATTCACGCATGGTCTTGAGATATTTTTCTTCGCCCAGCACCCCGCGGAGCATGTGCAGAATCATGGCCCCTTTGTCGGTGACCAGCGACTGAAACTCGGGTGAGAACAAATCCTGCTTGCCGGCGCTCGAAAGCGGCACCGTGTCATAGGCCAGAGCGCCCACCGACATGTCCTTGACCGCTTCTTCCAGACCGGCTTCTCCGGCGGCTTGCTCTACGTATTTCGCCTCGGAGTAGCGGGAAAAGCCGTCCTGCAGCCACCAATCGTCCTTGGAGGCCGGACTGACCGACACCCCCCACCACTGGTGGGCGATGGTATTGGCCAGCAGACGATAATTTACCCGCTCGGTGACGGCGCGGCCGGCGATGGCGGCCACTTCCGGGGCCCAGGCCGAAGGCACGGTGTCATCCGGCAGCTCCACCACCCGCAGCGTGGTCGAAGGCGCAGGGCCGTAGGCGGTGATGTAGTAGGTGAATTCTTTGACCGCGGTTTCCGCGTACAGCGCGCCTAAATTCTGGTGCGAGGGCTTGAAGAATACGTGAATGTCCAGCCCGGCGTCATTGCTCTTAAATTCCTGGAAGATGCCCGCGACGATGCTGCCGGGAAAACTGGGTTTGTCCCACACGAAGCTGAAGGTTTTGGTGGCCAGCTCGCCGGGCGCGGCTTTCTTCGCAGGCGGATTGGTCACCACGGTTTCCTTGCCGCTGCCCACCACCAGCATGTGCGCCGGCACGGTGACGTTGATGCTGGCGGTAAAGCGGTTGATGCCATAGGCATTCACGGGAAACCAGCGTCCCGCATAGAGCAGGTAGCTGGTGTCGTCGCCGATGGAGGCCACTTTCAGTCCCTGCACTGGGCTGTCGTCGACGGAATCGAGCACCCCTTCATATTCAAAGGTCAGCGTGGTGGAGGCGTCCTTGGCCAGTCCCGCGGGCAGGGGAATGCGCACGGTGGAATCCTGCGTCATGCGCTCCGCACTGAGCGGCTTGTTGGCCGCATCCACTACCTTGGTGATGCGCAGGCCATTGTGCAGCTCGAAAACCGCAATGCTCAGATCTTCGAGTGCGGTGAACTTGACCTTGGCCCGGGCGGTGATTTTGTGGGCGTGGGGATTCAGTTCGGCGTCAATCTGATAGTCGTCGACCCGCAGGCGCATGCGTTCCGCCGCCTGCGACTGCGGCGCGCTAAACAGCAGAATTGCCAGAAGAAAGGCGGCAATCACGACTGGGGCCCGGCGAAGGGACCTTATGTGCAATGGCATCAAAAAGCGTCTCCTGACTTCCGACGACTGCTCTGTATGATGAAGATTGTGACCCAAAAGATGCTGGTAGGACAAGAGTTAGGGGAAAGCGGCCGGTTGCTCACTTCCTATCGGGTGGCCGCGAGCGTCCCGCTAGCTCCAGCACCGCCTGCGCCGCCCGGTCGGCAGGGCCGACGGCCGCCTCTTCTGGTGACCCTTTGCGCAAGCGGGCTTTCACCCGCGCCAGACCTTCCAGCATGGTGTCCCTTGGCCCGCCTTCAGGCAGAATGGCGCGCATCTTCTCGACCACCCGGGCAGCCGTGAAATCGTCCTGCACCAGTTCCGGCACAAGCTCTTCTCCGGCGATCAAATTGACCATTGCAAAGTAGGGCACCTTCACCTGCGAGCGGCCCAGCCAATAAGTGAGTGGCGTCACCCGGTACACCATGACGAAGGGGGTGGACATCATGGCGGCTTCGACCGTGGCGGTGCCGCTGGCAATAATCCCCGAGCGCGAGTGAAAGAGCGCCGGCAGGGTCTCTGCGACCAGCGTGAGGCGGTGGTTGCCCAGCAGTTCCCGCAAGAAGGCAGGCTCGAGGGTGGGTGCGACCGGCAGCAGAAACTCGTAGTCCGTCCCCAGTTGTTCGGCGGCCGCCAGCATCTCCGGCAAGTTCATGCGCACTTCTTTGCGGCGGCTGCCGGGCATGAGGGTGATCCACTGCTTGGCCGCGTCCAGGCGATACTGCTGGGCATAGGCTTCGCGCTCGATTGCGGGGCGGGGAAGATCGGCCAGCGGATGTCCGACGAACGTCGCATCCACGCCGCGCTCGCAGTAAAACTGCTCTTCAAAGGGAAAGATGACCAGCGCCTTGTCCACATACTTGCGCAGCAGACGCACCCGGCCCTGCCGCCACGCCCAGAACTGCGGACACACGTAATACACCACCGGGATGCCGCGCTTCTTCATTTGCCGCGCCACCCGCCAGTTGAAGGCCGGGGCATCGATGACGACGGCCACGTCCGGACGCCGCTTCTCCGCAGTCGAAATCAATCGGCGATAGAGGCGCAAAATTTTCGGCAGGTGGCTGAGAATTTCCGTGATACCCACCACCGCCAGGTCCTTGGCGTCGATGATGATGTCGCATCCCGCTGCGCGCATGCGCTCGCCGCCCGCGCCGAAGAATTCCAGCGCGGTGTCAGGCGACGCGGTCGTTTTCTCGGCCAGGACGGGCGAGACGCCCGTCCCCACACGGGCCGAGGCAGGGACCGCGTTCGTGTCTTTCTCAGGAGAGGCCGCTATCCGCCGCAGGGCATCGATCAGCCCCGCGCCATACATCTCCCCTGAAGCCTCGCCCGCTGAGATCAGAATCCGCACCGGGCTATTTTACCCGTTTCCTTAGTGTTTTCAGGAAGATAACCCTTTGAGCTATGCCGGTTTTGGGGAAATCTACTTTTAGCTGGGCCTACCTGAAATTTTAAAACGCAAAGTTCGCAGAGAACGCGGAGAGAAGCCGTTTCTAGAGTCACTTGCCTTATATCCAAAAATAAATATAATTTACTCCATAAATGGAGTCATGATGGCGATCCGTCCTGTTACCGCCAACCTTGGGCTCGACCTCAGAAAGATGCCCGATCTCAGCGACCCGGCCACCCGCCGCCGCCTGAGCCCGGCGGCCATGGAGGCGTTTTTTCGGCTCGTCGAGAAATGGGAGCTGAAAAATGAAGACGCCATGGCGCTGTTAGGTGGCATCTCCAACGGCCGCTACTATGCGCTGAAGAAGACGCGCAAGGGAACGCTGACGCAGGATGAGCTGACACGCATCTCGCTGCTGATTGGCATTTTTAAGGCGCTGAACATTCTGTTCAGCGCGAAGCTGGCCAATCAATGGATTTCCCGGCCGAACAGCAATCCTATGTTTCGCGATGCCGCTCCGCTGGCCGTATTGAAGAGTGGCATGCCGGAGATGCTGAACGTGCGCCGTCTGCTCGACAGCCGCCGCGGGGGAAGATAAGGCCTCTGTAAAACTCCGTGTCTTCTGTGGTGAAGGATTTTCGCGGCGCCCTCAAATTTCTCCGCGTTCTCGGCGGTCTAAGCTTTGGTTCTTGTTTGGGCTGAAAATCTTAAAACGCAGAGATCGCAGAGGCTGCGCGGAGAACGCTGAGGTCAAAAAAGTTAGATAAGGGCAACCTCAGCCGTTCCAAATAATTACGAAGCAGGAAGAATCTGTGATGCTGCGCACCAGCCTGATTGATCGCCGCGACACGCACCGCCTGATTCCGGCGCAGTTTGCCGATGACGGAGACTCCGTCCTCACTCGGCTCACCGACGACGACCAGCTGCTCCACGGCATTTTCGAGCTCGACAACGCCACCAATGACCGCCTCGCCGCGGAATCGGGCCTGCTGCCGGGTATCGACGCGCGCGAGCTTGTTTTTGGCATTCCTGCTTATCGCATTATCAATGCAGCTTTCTGCCATCCCCGGCCGGGCGGCTCACGCTTCACATCTTCCGAGCGCGGGGCGTGGTACGCGGCGTATGAGCTGGAAAGCTCACAGGCCGAGGTCGCCTACCACAAGCGTATATGGCTCGAGGAAACCGGCTGGGACGAGGAAGAGGTTTGCGAGTACATTGACTACCTGGCGGACTTCCACGCTGAGTTCCACGATATCCGAGGCTCGAAGCCTCATACCACTTGCCTCGCCCCGGAGAGCTACGTCGCATCGCAGGCGCTAGCGGCGGAGCTACTGGAGGCCGGGTCGGCGGGGATCGTCTATCCCTGCGTGCGGCACAAGGGCGGGACCTGCCTGGTATGCTTCCGCCCGGTACTGGTGACCAACGTGCGCCGGGGGCATCTGTTCACGTTCACTTTCCCGCCGAAAGAAGGCGCGCCGAAAATTCGCAGAGGGTGAGCACAGATTTCCGGCGCGCGGATGCTTGTGTGGAGGCGGGCGTCTCGCCCGCCGTTGTCGTCGCGAGAAATACAGAGCCGAGCTCGCCCTGAGTTTTGTCGAAGGAGCGGCCGTTCCCCCGCAAGCCGTTTAATCATCCGCGTTGGCTGTGACCGGCGCCGAGGGCAGTTCCTGGTCCTTGTATTGCAGTTGATACAGCTTGAAGTAAATGCCGTGCTGGGCCAGCAACTGCTGGTGGGTGCCCATCTCGCGCAGCTGGCTCTTGTGCATCACCAGAATCTTGTGGGCGCGCTGAATGGTGGAAAGCCGATGCGCGATGATCACCGAGGTGCGCCCTTCCACCATGCGGCTCAGGGCATCGCGCACGCGGAATTCGGTTTCGGTATCGACGCTGGAAGTCGCCTCATCGAGGATCAGGATCTTCGGTTTGTGGGCCAGGGCACGGGCAAAGGAGATGAGCTGCTTCTGTCCCGTGGATAGCGTCGAGCCGCGCTCGTTGACTTCTTCCTGATATCCCTTGGGCAGCGCGCGGATGAAGTCCGACAGGTTGACGTCTTCGACCGCCTTGGCGATGTCTTCTTCGGTGATCCACGCCGAGCCGAGGCGGATATTGCCTTCCACCGTGCCGGTGAACAGGAATGGGTCCTGCAATACCACGCCGAAGCGGCGGCGCAGGTCGGTAAGGTCCATGTCCTTGATATCGACGCCGTCAATGCGAATCGCGCCGCGCTGCACATCGTAAAAGCGCATGAGCAGGGAAATGATGGTGGTCTTGCCCGCGCCGGTGTGGCCCACAATAGCGACGGTTTCCCCCGGCTCGATGGTGAAGCTCACGTCACGCAGCACCCAATCCGGTTCCGTGTCGGGATGAGAAGCCGCTGTCGCAGGCTGCGCGGACTCAGTTTTCCCGGCGGGCGAGGCGCCTGCCCCCCCACGATTTGTGTAGGCGAACCATACGTGGTCGAACTCAATGCGGCCCGGGCCGTTCGGTTTTTGCGCAACTGCCGGCGAGGTGACTTCCGCCGGGGTATCCAGCAGTTTGAAGATGCGCTCGCTCGAAGCCATGGCGGCCTGCAGGATGTTGTACTTTTCGCTGAAATCCTGGATGGGCCGGAAGAAGCGCTGCGAGTACTGAATAAACGCGGCCAGTACGCCGATGGTGGTGATGTTACGGATGACGTCGTGCCCGCCGAACCAGATCACGCAGGCAATGGCGATGGAGGAAAGGATTTCAACCACGGGATAGTAGACGGCGTGGGCGAAAATGGCGTCCTTGAACGCCTCCATGTGCAGCTTGTTCACTTTAGAGAATTCGCCATGGGCGCGCTTTTCCCGGTTGAAAAGCTGCAGCACCACCATGCCGCTGACATGTTCCTGCAAATACGAATTGATGCGCGCGATGGCGGTGCGGATCCGCCGGTAAGACTCGCGGACATTGTCGCGGAAGATTTTGGTCGCAATGATGATGAAGGGCAGCACCGCAAAGGTGATCAGCGCCAGCCGCGGATTCATGTGATACATGATCGCAATAATGGCGGCCAGCACAAACACATCTTCAAACAGCGAGACCACGCCCGAGGTGAACATATCGTTCAAAGCGTCGACGTCGCTGGTGGTGCGGGTGACCAGCCGGCCTACGGGGTTCTTATCGAAGAAGCCGACATGCAGGCGCTGCAGGTGGCGAAAGATCTGGCTGCGCAGGTCGAACATCGCCATTTGCCCCGTCCACTGCATGAAGTACGTCTGCATGTACTCCAGGGCAAAGCTGACAATGAGCGCCCCAATATAGAGCGCGGCGATCTGGTTCATGCCCACAAAGCCATTCCGGCTGAGAAAGAAATCGAAGGGAGTATGCAGCCCGGGCTTGGGGTCCAGGTATTTATCGATAGCGATGGAGAACAGGAAGGGCCCCAGGACATCCGCTCCCACCTTCAGAAGGATGGAGGCCAGGGCGATCCCGGTCTGCCAGCGGTAGGGCCGGAGATACACCAGCAGCCGCTTCATCAGGCGGCTGTCATAAGCTTTTCCCAGTACTTCTTCTTCCTGCGCCATCGTGAGAGATTCAGTGTATCAGTCTCAGTAATAGACGCGGGATACCCCCGCCAGGATGAAAAAGGTTTTTGGGGAAAATTCTCCGCAAAACCCTAAACCGCAGAGATCGCAGAGTCCGCTGCGAAAACCATAAAAACTTCAGGCACAAGTAATGGCCATGTAGGGACAGCCGCCCCTTCGACCATGCTCAGGGCATGGCCCCGGCTGTCCGATCGAGCGCAGCTCGACAAGCGTTGTTCTGTGAGCTCAGCTTCTCTGCATGCTCAGCGATTTAAGATTCTTAAAGCAAAACCCTAAACCGCAGAGGCTGGAAGACATGTCTTTAGAACTTGTGCCCGGAGGTTCGTATCAGGGCATCGCTTTAGCGATGCCGTAGAATGCACGAGCCCAACGCACGCGCCGGAACGGCGCAGTTGCGGCTACGCCGCGTGTTCTGGTGAACCGCCTGTGCGATATGGCTAAAGCCATATCCTGATACAAATCTGGCGCTAGCGTGTGATCTGCCACGCAAGCTCGAACCGAGAACGCACAGGGAAGCCCCTAAGAGGCTGGAAGACATGTCTTTAGAACTTGTGCCCTGAGGTTCGTATCAGGGCATCGCTTTAGCGATGCCGTAGGATGCACGAGCCCAACGCACGCGCCGGAACGGCGCAGTAGCGGCTACGCCGCGTGTTCTTGTGAATCGCCGTGTGATATGGCTAAAGCCATATCCTGATACGAATCTGGCGCTAGCGTGTGATCTGCCACGCAAGCTCGAACCGAGAACGCACAGGGAAGCCCCTAATTCTGATCACCAGCGCCGTGGTTGCGGCGGCAGAATTTGCAATACGTTGGCGGCAGGCTGTTGTCGACGCGGTGCTTGACCGGCGGAATGGTCCGCAAGTAAGCATAAATCGCCTTCAGATCTTCTTCCGGAACATACTGCAGTTCGCCGAAGGGCATGATGGAGTTCAAGGGGCGCGCGCCCACATAGCCGGTGCGGAGCGCTTTCAGAAACGTTGCCTCATCGTAGTAGCTGATGCCAGAGGCGTCCGGTGTCAGGTTGGCGCTGGTCACATTGCCCCAGGGGCCTTCCAGGACCTCGCCCCCGGCCCATTCCGTGCCGGGAAGAGGTTGGCCGTGCTCGGTGGGATTGTGGCATCCGCAGCCGATTGTGGCCAGATAGCGTCCGCGCTGGATGATGTCCTTGCGGTCTACGTCGGGTACGGGTTGAGTCACCGGCTCAGGGACCGTCCGCACCAGCAGGTTGACCGGGAAGTTAATTTTGGTGGCCGGTAGGGCATGACGCACCGCAGGCAGCGAGCGCAGGTAGACGATCACCGACGCCACATCCTCATCGGACATCGAGTGATAAGCGCTATACGGCATGATGGGAAAGATGGTGCGCCCGTCATGTCCAATGCCTTCGCGAATGGAGCGCGCCATCTGGTCATCGGTCCAGCGTCCCGCCCCGGTTTCCGGGTCGGGCGTCAGGTTGGGGGCCACTACCCGGCCCGGCAATCCTGGCAAGGGAAAATCCTGGCCCATCATGGTTGACCCCGGAAGCTCGGGAGCGCCGCGCTCTTTCCAGTTACGCGGCGTGTGGCAGATACCGCAACCTGCCAGGTTGACCACATCGCGGCCGTGCGCCAGGCGTGCCGGGGTCGGTTCGAATACGCGGTCATTGGTGGCGCGGTGACGCGGCCCCAGAATCGGCCGCCAGCCCACCGTAAGGGTAATGGCCGCGCTGAGCAGAAGCACAATGGCCAGTACAACCAACAGCAGAATTTTCCCGAGCATTTTCATGATGTTTGCCGGAAGCAAAGAATGGTCTGGCAACCCGGATCGCCATACCGACCTATCCAAACCAAAGGGGAGAGCCTCCCCAGGTGCGCCCCTACTTTTTCTTCTTGGGCGGGACCTTTTTGGCGGGAGGTTTGGCCGCAGGCTTAGCAGGTTTCTTGGACTCAGCCTTCTTCGCCGGGTGAGGCTCCGCTTTAGCCGGCACAGGCGGCGGCGCGGGCGCTGGTGGGGGAGCCGCGGCCTTGCCTTTTCCTTTTTTGCCGGTGGCAGGCGCAGCTGAACTCGCGCTCGGCGCCGGGGGCGCTTCGGCTGCTTTTGCGGCACGTCCACGCTTGGGCGGCGGCGGAGGAGGCGGCGGTGGCGGTGGGGCCAGCGGCTTCAGGAACTTTGCCAGCTCGGTGCGCGAGCGCAGCTTGCCATCCAGCAGCAGCATGAAAACGTCATGCGCGATCTTGGGATACTCCGGCAGCTGGGGCGTGATGCGCAGCTCCACCATCTCCGGTAAGGGAAGCTTTTGCTGGACTTGCCGCCATTTGGTGAAGAAGTTCTTGATCTTCTGCACCACCGCCTGCTGGCGCGCGGTCACAGCCAGGAACAAGGTCATCTCGGGACGGGCTTCGGAGAGCAGCTTCCACGTCCGCGAGGGCGTGGCGGCTTCTTTGCCCGTTAACCGCTTGGCCAGTTCCTTGGCATTGTCTTCCAGGTCTTTCCAGGCCTCGACCAGCGTCTTGCGCGGAATCAGCTTGCACATGTCCGCGATCTCTTTGTCGCTGAGGCGCGAGGTGAGGAAGTACAGTACCGCCGGGGCTGGATCGGGGGCATAGCCCAGATCGTTCATCTGCTGGCGGGTTTTCATCAGCTGGGAAAGCCCGGCGGTATCGACCTTGGCGCTGGTCCAGTGTGAACTCAGCACCTTCAGCCAGCCTTCTTTTTCCAGCACCTTCAGGATGTGCAGCGGGTCTTCTTCGTAGGCCAGTTGCTCGATTTCGTATCCGATGGCTTTGTCGGTCACGTATTCGATGTAGTTATTTTCCTTGGCCGACTCGAAACGCGCCTGGGTGCGTTCTTCCAGCGGCCAATGAAAGCGCGCCGCGAAGCGGCTGGCGCGAACGAGCCGGGAAGGGTCCTCGATAAAGGCGTAGTTGTGCAGCACCCGCACAAGCTTGGCCTCAATGTCGGCCACGCCGTTGAAGGGGTCCATCAGCAGGCCGCGCGAGCCCGGATTCAACGACAGCGCCATGGCGTTGACCGTGAAGTCGCGGCGGCGCAGGTCGTCCAGAATGGTGGCGGGAGCGATGACCGGAGGCTTGCCCGTCTTCTCATAACGCTCGGTGCGGGCCATGCTGATTTCCGCCCGCACATTCCCCGGCAGGTTGAGGAGGAGGACCTTGAGGTCATCATCGACGTAGGCGATGGTGGCCCCGGCCTTCTCCAGATCTTTTTGCAGTTTTAAGGGATTGCCCTGAACGGTGAAATCCAGGTCGCGGATGGTGAACCCGCTGATGATGTCACGGACGGCGCCCCCGGTCAGGTAGACATTCATCGCAGCGTTGCGTGCAATTTCTTGCACCAGGGTTACACCGCGCTGCTGGTCCGGCGTCAGCCGGATTTCCAAGGTGTAGATGTAATCAGCCATGCCTTACCAGGAGACCCGCTTCCGTGCCCCGATCCCAGGTCGTCCGGAGTTTTCCACAGCCTTTTTTCCGGCAAACCAGAAAACTTGTGAATGCTATTACGTAAGTAGCTCTAATAAATAGACTTATACATCTCGAAACGGGATGGGACAAGCAAGAAAAAATAACACACCGTTAACGATTTGGCTACTAGGAAGATGGCGTAAGCGTTTTTTTCTCAAAAAGATGGGAAAATTGCCCTGTCAGGACCCGGCCGGCCGCAAATTGCCGGTCGGACCGTCGCTTTATGCCTTCTACCCACAAGAAAGTTATCGTCCGCAAGATGGACCGGGATTCGGTCAATGGCTATGTTGCGCCCGCACACTACGTGCACGACGGCAAGCTGGAGCTGCTGAACACCGCCGGCAACGTGGTGGGTATCGACCTCGAGGACATCAAGAGCGTTTATTTTGTGCGCGAGTTTGGGGAGCCGGAGCCGGTGGGGCGCAAGACCTTTACCACCCGTCCCCGCACCGAGGGTCTGTGGGTGCGGCTTAAGTTCAAGGACAATGAGATTCTGGAAGGCATCATGGCGAACGATCTGGCGCAGAGCCTGCCCGAGGGCTTCCTGGTCACGCCGCCCGATTTGCGGGCCAATACCCAACGCATTTTTGTGCCGCGCAGCGCGCTCGATTCGCTTACCGTTCTGGCCGTCATCGGGGCCACTCGCCGCCGCCGTCGCGGCATGCCCGGAGACCAGCGCCAGGTGCAGCTGTTCGGCGAGTAAGCGACGTTTTCTAACAAAATCTTAAACCGCAGCCCCGCTCGAATTTGTCGCTTCGCGACCTCGGCTGCTCTGCGCACTCCGCGATTTAAGATTTTTTGCTAAAAGCTTAAGACCTAACCGCAGAGACCGCAGAGGTTCCGCAGAGATCGCAGAGACTGAAGAGTGGAAACAGCAATGGACAGCGTAGGGGACAGCCGACGGTCCCTATCCGGCCACCTCGATTTCATCACTTCGCAAACTCGGCTGCTCTGCGCACTCCGCGATTTAAGATTTTCGTACAGCACCTCAAATCGCAGAGGTGGTAGGGCAAAGCCACACCCTTCTCCATTACAATCGCTAAGATCGCAGGACACTCTATGAAACTTGCTGAGCTTGCCGCCGCCCTGAATGCCAAGCTGGAAGGCGGTTCTCCCGAGACGGAAATTACCGGCGTGGCCGGGATTGAGGAAGCTGGACCGGGACACCTGACGTTTGTGGCCAACCCGAAGTATGCCGGTGCGGCCCGCACCACCCGGGCGGGAGTGGTGATTGTGGACGAGTCTTTCCCCGCCATCCCCACGGCGGTGCTGCGCACGAAGAACCCTTACCTGACCTTTTCCCGCGCCATTGGACTGTTCCAGGAAGCGGTGCGATACGCGCCCGGCTTGCATCCCACGGCGGTGGTGGATGCGACGGCCAAGATGGGCGCGAATGCCCACCTGGGGCCGTATGTGGTGATCGGTCCGGGCGTGGAGATTGGGGCCAACGCCGTGTTGCTGGCGCATGTCGTGATCTATCGGGGAGTGAAGATCGGCGACCACTTTTTTGCGCATGCCCACTCCGTAGTGCGGGAGAACTGCCGCCTGGGCAACCGCGTATTGCTGCAGAACGGCGTGGTCATTGGCGGAGACGGCTTCGGCTTCGCCAAAGATGATCAGGGGCGCTGGAACAAGATTCCGCAACCCGAGCCGGTGGTCATCGGCGATGACGTGGAAATTCAATCCAACACCTGCATTGATCGCGCCAGCGTGGGCGGCACCTATATTGGCCGAGGCACGAAGATCGACAACCTGGTGCAGGTGGGGCACGGCGCTCGCATCGGGGAAGATGCGCTGCTGGCCTCGCAGGTCGGACTTGCCGGTTCTACGGAGATTGGCAACAAAGTGATCCTCACCGGACAGGTGGGCGTGGTGGGACACTGCAAAGTCGGAGACGGCGCCATCGTCACGCCGCAAAGCGGAGTGGCCGGCGACATTGATGCCGGCGCCATCGTCAGCGGCGCTCCGGCAGTCGAGCACCGGCTCTGGCTGAAGTATTCCGCGCTGCTCAGCAAGCTGCCCGAGATCGCGAAGGCGGTGCGGGGAAAGAAACAGAAAGACGAATAAAGTCGGGTACCGCGTTCTCTCCGCGATCTCTGGTTTTAAGGTTTTGCTTGCTACCCCCAAAATCTTAAATCGCAGAGTACGCAGAGATTGCAGAGTGCGCAGAGATTGTGGAGCAAAGCTGAGCTCAGGAAGCGGGCAGTGGCGCTTCGTGTCTTCTTTGCCACAGACTTATGGGGCTGCGCGCACGAGCTGATAGCCGAGATTGTTCCTCCTTGAACTGATCTTCCTCCGCGTTTTCTCTGCGATCTCTACGCTTTAAGGCTTCACTTGCTAACCCCAAAATCTTAAATCGCAGAGATTGCAGAGTGCGCAGAGACTGTGGAGCAAAGCTGAGCTCAGCAAGCGGGCAGTGGCCCTTCGTGTCTTCCGTAGTTGGAACTTACCAGCCAGTTCCGGGCCACAGACTTATGGGGCTGCGCGCACGAGCTGATAGCCGAGGTTGTTCCTCCTTAAACTGATTTTCCTCCGCGTTTTCTCTGCGATTTCTGGGTTGTAAGGTTTTGCTTGCTACCCCCAAAATCTTAAAGCGCGGAGTACGCAGAGATTTAAGTCGTTGATATAAATGTATTTAGATGGGATGCAACGGGGAATTGGAATCCAGGAGGGGCTGAGGGAAAGATGATCGGGAGACTTGTACGGGCCTAGGTTTCGACCGGCGCTGGCAGGCTGGCTGGCTCCTGATGCTCGGCGGGAAGTCCACTAAGGATCGCGGCGCGGACTTTCGCGATCAACTCTTCGCGAGTGCCGAAATCTTTGGGCTCGATGGGATCGTGGAAGATGACCTCCACCTGGCCCGGCTTGATGGAAAAACGGGCCTTCGGCATGACGTAGTGTGTGCCGGTGATGGTGACCGGCACGACCGGGACCTGGCACTCCTCCGCCAGATAGAAGGGTCCCTTTTTGAAGGGCAGCAGCTTGCCATCGAAGGAACGGCCGCCCTCGATATAGATGAACATGTTGATGCCCTTATGGATGACGTCAGAGGCGGCGCGTACGGCGGCGATGCCGGCTTTGCGATTGTCGCGGTCCACTGGCACCAGAGAGCCCATGAGCATGATGCGTCCCAACAGCGGATAACTGAACAGCTCTTTTTTGGCCATGACCGAAGTGCGGCGCGGCACCAGGGGCAGCATGATGGGCGGGTCCAGGTTCGAAACGTGGTTCGACATGTAGATGTAGGTCCGCGCCGGGTCGAGCTTCTCCAGGCCCCGAGTGCGAATGCGCACTCCGGCCAGGCGCACGCCGGTGATGGAACTCCACATGCCCACGCGGTAGAGCAGGCTGATATTGCCGGTGAGCAGTGTCCAGGGAACACAGAAAATGGCGGCGAAGGGAAGCGCCAGCCCCCAGAACGTCAGCATGACGATGGTGCGAATCAGGGTGTCACCTCCGCGGCTCTGCTCTGCAGCCAGGCCGCGCGGCGGGCCTTCTGCTGGGCATCGATATTCTCCACGTCCCGCAAGGTAAATTCAACCGTCTCGCGCCCCCCTACCGTCCATTCCACATCGTGTTCGCCGGTGGCATTCCGCACTCGCAGGCGGATGGATTCGCCGGGTTGCAGGGCCGCCAGTCTTTGCGGAAAGTCGGCCGCAAGATTGTGTCCATTGAATTTCAGGAGAAAATCATTGCGGCGCAGGCCGGCCCGCTCGGCATTGCTGCCAGGAGAGACATTGACCACGGTCAGGGGTTTATCAAAATTGCGCGGCGCCCAAAAGCCAAGGTCCGCCACTGTCTTGGTCTCGCGTACCAGCCGCAGGCCCACGGGACGGAAGAAATCATCCCAGGGGACCTCCTCAGTGCCGGCGACATACTTCTTAAGGAAAGCGCTGAGATCGGTATGCGCGACGGCCTCCGCAGTTTTCTCGATGCCGGCGGACTCGGCAAAGAACTTTCCCCGCTGGGCCTCGCGGTTCATGGCCTGAAATAAATCACGCAGGCCAACTTTCCCCTGGCTGCTCTCCCGCAGTTGCAGATCGAGCAATATGCCGACCAGGAATCCCTTGTTGTAGTAGGAGATGCTGCGCTCCGGCGAGCGGTAAAAATCGTATTTCTCCAGCCAGGCGTCGAGACTTGATTGCTCGACCGATTGCGTCAGGCGCGCCGGGCTCAGTTCCAGCTGCGAAATCTGTCCAGCCAGCTCGCGCAGGAAGGCCGCTTCCTCGGTCAGGCCGGCGCGCAGAAGGATCATGCTGGCTGCCGTGCTGGTGCAGCCTTCACTGAACCACAAGGCGCGGGTGTAGTTTTCCTGGGTATAGTCCGGCGGCTCCAGCGCCTGGGGACGAATGCGTTTCACATTCCACAGATGAAAGAATTCATGCGCGGTGAGGCTGGCCAGAGCAGGCATGGCGTCGTCCAGACGGCTGGCGGTGAAGTTGATCGCGGTGGAGTAGGCATGCTCCATGCCGCCGCCCGAGGGCGTTTGGGGGAAGTGATAAAAGAAGGTATAGGTCTGATAGGGACGATCGTCCATCCACGCCGTGGCCGACGCCACGATGGGCCGCAGCATGGCGGTCAGCGCCGTCAGGTTGACGTTCTCTGCCTCGCTATCCACAATCACGCGATAGTGTCCGCCGCCTTCGTCGAAATCCACTTCCTGAAAATTGCTGAGCTCGAAGGGAGAGTCCGCCAGCTGGTCGTAATTCTCCGCCACAAAGGCATCGCCGGATTGTTGCAGCGGCGAGGCCGTTTTCCATCCCGCGGGAAGATCGCGGAATTCGATGCGCACTGGCGCCGAGCGGGCGTCCACGGGATACATCAAAATCTGTGCCGGGTTGAAGAACCCGTGCCGCTCATCCAGCTGCGCGCCGAAGGGGGGCGGGCTGTCGGCGAAGATTTCGTATTCCAGGCTGGCGCCCTGCGCCGCGCCTTCCACGCGCCACAGACTTTTGTTCAGCTTTCTTACGGGAAGGGCCGCCCCTGCGGCATCGCGGGCGCGTACCCAGAAGACAAACTGGGAAAAATCGCGGATCTGGTAGAGGGCGTTCCAGGTAGGCAATTGCAAGTTGCGCTGCGCAGTTCCGGGAGGCAGGTCAATTTTCACCTGCACGCGATGGTCCGCCGCTCCCGCCAGCGACACGGTGTACTGCACTGCAGTTTCCCCCGCGCGGGCAGAAATCGGCAGCCAGAACAGAAGGCACAACGTAGGCGCGAGAAGCCGGCGCGATACCATGCGGGGCGAAGTGCTGATCTTCACGCTTTGCTCGGGACCTCAGTGGGGCGGTTGGCCAGAGTCTTGAGCTCGGCTGGCAGTTTCTCATAGATGCCGCCGAAGCCGCCATTGGAAAGGATGGCAATCACGTCTCCGGATCGCATCTCGGGGGCGGTGGTTTTGATAATGGCGTCGGCGTCGGGAATGACACGTGCCCGGCGGCCCTGTCTTGCAATCAGCGCGGTAAGTTCTTCCACGTTCAGACGCTCGGTTTCCGGAATGGCCTCTGACTTGAAGACGTTGGCCAGCACCACTTCGTCGGCCAGAGCCAGACTTCTGGCCAAATCCTCCTGCAGCACGCGGCGGCGCAGGGTGTTGGAGCGCGGTTCCAGAACCGCCCACAGGCGCGCGCCGGGATAGCGGGAGCGCAATGCCGTCAGCGTACCGGCAATCGCCGTGGGATGGTGGGCAAAGTCTTCAATAATGGTGATGCCGTGGATTTCGGCGCGCACTTCCAGGCGCCGTTTCACGCTCTTGAAGGTCCGAAGCGCGGCAGCGATGGCCTCTTTGGAGATCCCGTAGCTGGCAGCGATACCCGCGGCGGCGGTCGCGTTCCAGGCGTTGTATTCCCCGCCCAGAGAAAACTCCAGGTCCGCCCAGTGCTGGCCGTTGTGCAGCACCGACCAGGCGGTACGCGTGGGCTCAAGTTTGAGATGGCTGACCTGCCACTGCGCCCCAGCCCCCGATCCATAGCGCTCCACCGGGCAGAAAGCCTTGGCCAGACAGCGTTCGAGGCTGGCCCCGGTGTCGAAGGCCACGATCTTTCCTCGGCGTGGGACCAGGTTCACCAGGCGCTTGAAGGCGGTCTCGACCGCTTCGAGGTCTTTGTAGATATCCGCGTGGTCGAACTCGACCGAGGTCAGGACCACCGAGTCGGGGAAATAATGCAGGAACTTCGGCCCCTTGTCGAAGAACGCGGTGTCATACTCGTCGGCCTCGATAATGAAGTTCTGGCCCTGGCCAAGCTGGAAGCTGCTGCCAAAGTTTTCCGCAATGCCGCCGATCAGAAATGATGGCTGCAATCCCGCCGAGTGGAAGATCCATGCCAGCATGGAGGTGGTCGTGGTCTTGCCATGGGTGCCGGCGACGGCGATCACGTCTTTCCCGCGCAGGAATTCTTCCTGCAGAATCTGCGGCAGGGAGCAGAAGGGAATGCGCTGGTCGAGCACGAACTCCAGCTCCACGTTGCCGCGCGAGATGGCATTCCCCACTACCACCAGGTCCGGCCGGGGCGAGAGATTTTTCTCCGCGAACGGTTGCGCGACCGGGATGCCCAGCGAGGCCAGGAAGCCGGACATGGGAGGATAGGCCGCCGCATCGGAGCCGGTTACACGCAAGCCCCGTTGCTGCAGCATGCCGGCCAGCGAGGCCATCGCCGTGCCGCAAATGCCAATGAGATGGATGTGTTTGCTCATGCCTCAGTCGCCGGCTCCAGTATGTGCAGGCTAACATTTTCCGCTTCCGCCCGGAGCCCGGCGCGCACCCCAAAGGGCAACGTTATATTGCGGTGGGAGACATGGCCGGAGCGCAGGCCGTAGGCCACGGGGATGCCCAGATCGCCCACCACCCGCAACACCACTTCTTCCAGCGTGTAGCCCTGGTTCGCCACCTGCACGCAATCCAGCATCTCGCCGAAGAGGATGCCGCGCACCTCCCGCAGTTTGCCCGCCAGCTTCAACTGCATCAGCATGCGGTCCACCTGATAGGGCTTGGTGGCGATGTCCTCAAGAAAGAGCAACGTGCCCGCGGTGTGGATTTCATACGGTGTGCCCAGCGAGGCCACCAGAATGGAGAGGCAGCCCCCATAAAGGATGCCCTCGGCCGCTCCCGGCACCAGAGGCTTGGCTCCGGAACCTTGCGCAATAGTCCAGGAAGACGTTCCACCCACCGCAGCCTCCCAGGAAGCAAGGTCTACTCCCACGGGATCGCGGAAATCTTTGTTGATCATGGGAGCATGGAAGACCACCAGGCCGGCGGCGTCGGCAAAGTGGGTGAGCAGGGAAGTCACGTCGCTGTAGCCGGCAAAGATCTTGGGATGACGGCGAATCTTGTACAGGTCCAGCCGTTCCAGCAGGTAGTTCGTGCCGTAGCCGCCGCGCGCGCACACGATGGCCCGGACATCGTCGCGCACAAACATCTCTTCCAGTTCGCGCACCCGCCGCTCCAGGGTCCCGGCAAAATACAGATCTTTGTCGAAGATGGAATCCAGAAAGAGTGTCTGATAGCCCAGTTCGCGTAGGCGCTCAGCCCCGGCCTCGGTGTGCTCGCGTTTGGTGTTGCTGGCCGGGGCAACGATGGCGACGGTGTCTCCCTTACGCAGGGCGGGAGGCTTCACGCGAGGGCTCGATGGGGTTCGGCTCATAGGGCTTAAAGAAAGAATTCTCCCCGGCAGAGGATTCGCGCCGACCCGCGCAGGAAGAGCTGATCTTCCCAGCGCACGCCTTGCAGGCCGCCCGGGGTATGCACCCGCAAAGGCGATTGGCCCTGCCCGGTAGCAATGGTGGCCACGGCGGCGGCCGAGGAGCCAGTCCCGGAGGACTGGGTTTCTCCGACGCCGCGTTCAAAAAAGCGTACGTCGATATTGCTTTTATCCTGAATCTTTACCAGCTCAACATTAATGCCTTGCTTGAAGTAGGAGTTGCGCTGGATTTCGGCCGCTACGTCGCGCCAGTTGGGGGCAAAGTCCGGCACAAAGATCACGTAATGCGGGTTGCCCATGGAAACCGGCACGCCGCGCACTTCTCCGGAAGACAGCGGTAGAGAGAAGGCTTCTCCGACCTCGGGTTTGCCCATGGCGATTTCGAATTCATACTGTTGCTCGCTGCGAGAGGTCAGGGTGCAGATCTTCAGGCCGGCCCCGGTGCGAATGACGATCTTCTCCCGCGCCTGCTGCGAGCAAAGATAGGCCGCCACACAACGCGTGCCGTTGCCGGAAATCTCCGCTTCCGAGCCATCGGCGTTGATCAGGCGAGCATGGATGTCGGCATCATTGGCGGGAAAAAGCCACTCGACGCCATCGGCCCCCACGCCCTCATGGCGTTCACAGATACGGCGGGTGAAGGCGGCGATGTCGGCGGGGGCATCGGCCCCATCGATGATCAGAAAATCATTGCCGCAGGCGCTGGCTTTGGTGAAGGGAATGGAGAACGAAGTCATGCCTTGACCAAGCCCAGAGGGGAAACAGTGCGCAGGATGGAGGACTGCCGCAGGAGATCCAGGACCCTGGCCTGGCCTTTGCGGGTTCCTTCCAGTTCAAACTGCAGGCGCACATGATCGCGGGTGGCCGCGACCTGCACGTTTTGCATCATGGCGTGAAGGGGCTCCAAAATTCGATTGACCTCGTGGGTAATTTCTTCGGCGCTATTGCCGGTGATCTCGTAACTGTGCACTGCCAGCTTCAGATTCAGCGCTTCTTCCGCCCGGCCCAGCAGGTACAGGCAGAGCAAGATCAAAATCGTGGCAAAGATGGAGGTGAGATAAAGCCCTCCGCCGACCGCCATGCCGATGGATGCCACCACGAACAGGGTGGCGGCCGAAGTGATGCCGGTGACCAGATCGGTGCGAGCATGCACAATCGATCCCGCGCCGATGAAGCCGATGCCAGGAATAATCTGCGCCGCAATGCGGGTGTGGTCGCCCAGGAACATCACCGCCAGCTGGTCGGAGAGCAGAGTGAACATGGCCGCCCCCACGCAGATAAAAAGATTCGTGCGCAGGCCCGCCGGGCGGTGCTTCATCTCCCGCTCCAAGCCGATCAGCCCGCCCAGGATCGCCGCCAACACCAGGCGCACTATCGAGACCAGGGCCACGGCCGTGATCTCGTGGTGCAGGCTTTGCAGAATGTGGCCGATGAGAGGCATGACTTGGGCGGATTTTACCACTCTCCGGCTCCCGCCAGACGCGCCCCGCGGCGGGAGAATGAACCTGTGTAATTACCGGTCGGGGCCTTTCAGGACCCGCCCCAGGGAGGTGTAGATGGTGGCGCGGGGCTGGCCGGTGACGTGAATGACGAACAGCGGCTCCAGGTCCTGCTTGTTCACTTCACGGTCGACCGCGTCGCCTTCGAAAGCTATGACAAAGTCGGCATACTGTGCCGGCTGTGCCAAGGCGCGCTCCCACAGCCCTTGCGGATCGGCCGGTCGAACCCAGGGACGATGGTTGCCTTCATTAATGGTGTGCCGCAGGGGGATGCCGGCCTGCTGCAGAGCGCCGACATGGTCTCCCAGATACATCAGATACGTTGCATTGGGTGGTATGCGTTGCAAGGTGCGGGCCAACTGTTGTTCCAACGCCAGCCGGGTGCGCGAATTGATCCAGGCTTCGCGGAAGACAATTGGCTGTCGCCGCCATACCGAGGTGTAGCTTCCCACGGTGAAGGCCAGAAGCAGGACCGCCACCGCGACCTTGTAGCGCGTGCCGGGAAAAATTCGGGAGAGGAAATAAATGGCCACTGCGGTCAGTACCGCAAAGGCGGGCAGCAGCTGCAAGCCATAGCGGGAGTTGTACAGCGTGTAAGGCCACCACGCCGGCAGAAAAATCGGTACCCCGCTATAAGCGATGGAGAGCATGTAGAAGGGAAGCGGCGCCCAGAGCAAGAGCAGCGTCCCATAGCGCTGCTCCAAGAGCAGGATCAGCAAGGTCCCCAGCAGGGCGATGCCCAGCCAGACCCGGTGCCAGGGGCTTTCCACCAGGTTCATCTCGGCGGATTTCAGGAAGTAGCTGGCGGCGGTGGGCAAATCATGGGAGCCGGGATGCCACGCTTGTCCTGGCGCGGCGGTGCGCTCTTCAATGGCCTTGGCCGAGTAAGGGCCGTTCGCAAACTCCAGCGGATTGCGATAGACGATAGCGTTGTAGCCGACCCACAAGAAGGGCCCCGCCGCAGCGATGAGCACAAAGCGGATGAAGCTTCGGCGTAGCCCGGGCGTGTTATGGCGTGCCACCGTGAACAAAACCACTACCCCCACCGCTCCCGCCAGGAACCATCCGTCATAGCGGGTGAGGGTGGCGCCCAGCAGGCAAAGGCCGGCATTGCGCAGAAGAACACTTGCTCGAGGATCGTCCGCCCCCGGATTTTGGGCGCGCACCGCCCGCACAAATTCAGAGCTGAAAACCACCGCCCACAGGAAGAATGCCAGATACACCGTCTCCGTCATCGCGGTGCTTTGCAGATACAGAAGATTGGGATTGGCGGCGAAGATCAGGGCGGCGCCCCACGCGGCCAGGCGCGCGGCGGTTTGCGAACCCGTGTTGGAGGCGAGCGAACCCCGCACCAGGCGAAAGACGCCCAGGGTGGCGAAGACATAGCCGATCATCGAGGGGACCGAGCCGCCGATTCCGGTTTGCCAGGTTGCCTTGGAGAGCAGAAAGGGCAGCATCAGCAGGTGCGGCAGAGGAAGCCACACCGTGCCGAACTGCAACAGGCCCGGGGTCTGGGAGTCAAAGATGCGGCGCGCGATGTTGATGTGCGCCACCGCATCTCCGTAGAGCAGCAGGAAATCGTGCTGCCGGCAGTAGAAGAAGGCGCCCAGCGCCAGGCCGGCGGCCAGACGGCCGATAATGGCCATTTCGGTGGGAGGCCGGCGCGTGGGCCGCGGGCTCGGTTTCCCGGAACTTTTTGGGCGGGAACTCATCTGCGGATTCTACGCTCGGAAGCTACTCCAGGTGGGTCAACTCGCGGAACACCTGGAAGCGGGCGTCGATTTCTTCCCGAGTCAGGGATTGCAGGCGCTCGGTGCCGAAGCGCTCGACCGCGAACGATCCCATCACGCCGCCATAAAACAGGGCCCGCTTCAGGACCTCGCGGTTCAACTGCGGCTGCGAGGCGATGTAGCCCATGAATCCGCCGGCAAAGGAATCGCCTGCGCCGGTCGGGTCTTTCACCTCATCAATGGGCAGCGTAGGGGCGCGGAAGGGATGCTTGCCGATGCCGAATGCCCCTTCGCGGAAGAAGATGGTGGCGCCGTACTCGCCGTGCTTGATGACCAGGGCCTGCGGGCCCATGGCCAGGACCTTCAAGGCGGCGCGCGGCAGGCTCTTTTCCCCCGCCAGCATCTTGGCCTCACCGTCGTTGACCAGCAGCACGTTGACCAGCTTCAGGGTCTCCACCAGTTCCGGCCGGGAGCCCTGGATCCAGAAATTCATGGTGTCGCCGCCGGTCAGCAGGGCGTGGTCCATCTCATGCCGTACCGTGGCCTGCAGGCTGGGATGGATGTTTCCCAGAAACAGAAACTGCGAATCCTTATAGGCCGAAGGAATGCGCGGCTGAAATTTTTCGAAGACGTTCAGCTCGGTGAAGTCGGTCTTGGCCTCGTTCAGGTTCTCCAGGTACTGCCCACCCCAGCGGAAGGTCTTGCCCGGGGCGCGCTCGATGCCGCGCGTGTCCACGCCGCGCTTCTTCAAGACATTCTCGTGCTCCGCGCTGAAGTCTTCCCCCACTACCGCCACCACGCGGACGTCGGTAAAGTAGCTGGCGGAAAGCGAGAAGTAGGTGGCGGAACCGCCCAGCATGTTTTCCACGCGGCCGGCGGGGGTTGCGATGGTATCGAAGGCGATGGAACCAACGGCAAGAATGCTCATGCTTTTTTAGCTTTCAGGTATTTGTCGAGGATGAGTTTCAGTTTGTTGCGCGTGGCCGCGGGAATCTTTTTGGGGTCGGTGAGAATCGCATGGGCCAGTGCCGATCCACACTTGCATGTGCGATCTTTGGGCATGGCCGCGACCGTCTCACGCACCACTTTGGCGGCGTTCTCCGCGTTCTTCATCAGCACCGCGACAATCTGGTCGACGGTGACCGAATCATGGTGGGGATGCCAGCAGTCGTAGTCGGTCACCATGGCCACGGTGACGTAGCAGATCTCCGCCTCGCGCGCCAGTTTGGCTTCCTGCAGATTGGTCATGCCGATGACGTCCATGCCGAAGCTGCGATAGACGTTGGACTCGGCCTTGGTGGAGAATTGCGGTCCTTCCATGCAGAGATAGGTGCCGCCCCGCTTGCCGGTGACTCCCACTTTGCTGCATGCGCCTTCCACCACCCCGGCCAGTTCGCCGCAGATGGGATCGGCAAAGGCGATGTGCGCGACAATGCCGTTGCCGAAGAAGGTATCTACGCGGTGCCGGGTGCGATCGAAAAACTGGTCGGGGATCACAAAGTCGAGCGGCTTGTGCTCTTCTTTCAAGGAGCCGACAGCCGAGACGGAGACGATGCGCTCGACGCCCAGTTGCTTCATGCCATAAATGTTGGCGCGAAAGTTCAGCTCGCTGGGCAGGATGCGGTGGCCGCGTCCATGCCGCGCCAGAAAGGCGACTTTGCGGCCTTCCAGCGTGCCCAGGACGAAAGCATCGGAAGGCGCGCCGAAGGGGGTTTTCACTTTGACTTCTTTGACCTTGGTGAGTCCGGGCATGGAATAAAGCCCGCTACCACCGATAATGCCGATTTCTGCCTGCGGCAAAGCGCCTCCTCATCTGCAAACCGGGAACTGCCGGATGGTTTCTTAAACTGCTGCGGAACCTGTGATTATACAAAAGTCAGCAGAGACCGCTCCGTCCGGAGAGACGTAGCCCGTCAGGGTTGGGGCGACAACAGCGCCTTCTCCAACGCGTTGCTGATGGCCCCGTCCAGACTCTCCGTCACCAGGACCATATCGTTTTTGACCGTGACAACCACCGGGCCCTCCTCGGTCGTCCAGATGTGTTTGCCGTTGAGGGAGAGCAGGGCAGGCAAGCGGAGGGGAACATCTCCGGGCGTCAGCTCTTCCTGCACCTGCTTGTAACGCTGTGGCAGAGATCGCGCGTAGAGCGCGGCAAATTGCGTGGCCCGCTCGGCATTCGACCAGCGCGAGAGGTAGAGAATTCCCAGGGGCGCGGCGGTGTCTTTCTTAGGACGGGCCGCATAGTAGTAGCCACCCCGCCAGTGGGGAGAAATCTCCCGCGCCGCGGCTTCGCCGGCATATTGGTGGACCAGCACATCCACGTCAAATTGCCCGATGGCGCCGATATCGAAGCGCTCGTAGTCCGGGAAGATTTTGTTGAAGTCCGGCACCGGCATGGGGGGGATTTTCTCGCCGGACAAATACGTTTCCGGCTGCATGATGTTGCGGGTGCTTACCGGAGGCTGGCGAAAGGGTCGGGCAAACGGGTTCTCCGGGCCGCCCGCCTGTTGCAAAGCCAGGGCAAACTCCATGCCATAGCGATAAGGGAAAATCAATGATTCGCGCAGGAAAATGGGGGCTTGGCGGAACAGCGTAGAGTCGGCGGTGCCGTTGACCATCTCCTGCTTCAGCGGCCCCAGCAGTTGCGGTGAACCGGCCAGGGTCTGATGGGTGGGGGCCAGCTCATAATCAATCAGAGTAAGCATGGCTTGCCCTTCCACCACCGCCTGGCGGGCGGCGGTGATTTCGTCATTTTCAATGTCGGCGGGGGTGGGAGTTTTCTTGTCGTTCAGGTCGTTCCCCTTCAGCCACTTCTTCAGGCCGAAGGACTGGTCCTGCAAGGCATGGGTAAGTTCGTGGGCCATGACCGGCTTCTGCTGTTCCGCGCCCACCCAGTCGAGCAGGCTGACCGTCTTGGTCTCCGGATCGTAGTAGCCCGCCACCTGCTCGCGCCACAGCCCGAGCAGGAAAGTCTGCAGGTCGAAATCGCGCGGAACCAGGCCAAACTTTTTCAGCACCAGCTCGGAGCGGCGCAGGCGCTGAGCGTCCTCGTCCTTGGCCATGTTCTTCTCGACGTAAGCGGTCACCTCATCCCGGCTGGCCAGGCGGCGCTTCACTTCCTGCTTAATGGGCAGACCGGTGTCTTTGCTGGCGAAGCGCATGATCTCGTCGACCGAATGAAAGAGCTCCTCCGCCTCCGCTGGGGAGATTTTCTGCTCTTTCGCGGAGGGCTCGGCTTGCGGCTGCGGGGCCGGGGCGGTCTGCGGTGGCGCGGTTTGCGCCCACACCGAAAAAGCAAGCAGGAGAAAAAGCCCAAGCGGAAAGATGCGGGAGGAAAACTTCCGATAGAATTCCCTGAGGTTCCTGAATAAGTTCGTCATGCACTCCCATTCGTATGTCTGAAGACGATCTCCGCCAAAGCGCCGCCGATCTTTTCCGCCAGGCTTACGAACAGCAGATGGCCGGAGAGTTCCAGCGCGCCATCGATCTCTATACCAGCTCAATCGAGGCCTTTCCCACGGCGGAGGCTTATACCTTTCGCGGCTGGACCTATTCTTTTTCCGGCGAGTACGACCGCGCTATTGCGGATTGCCTGGAAGCCATCCGCGTGGATCCGGATTTCGGCAATCCTTACAACGATATCGGGGCTTATCTGATTGAACAAGAGAAATGGGAGGAGGCCGTGCCCTGGTTCGAAAAGGCCATCGCCGCCAAACGCTATGAGGCGCGCGCCTATCCTCACTTTAACCTGGGACGGGTCTACGAGCACAGCCGCGAATGGGAGAAGGCCAAAGCGTGCTATGGCAAGGCCTACGCCCTGGATACCCGCTATGTCGCGGCCCTCACCGCCTGGCGGCGTCTGCAGGCCATGTTCAACTAGGATTTGGGTTGCAGAAAGAAGGCCGGACGGCGCAACCGTCCGGCCTTTCCTGCGTGCGGTCGAGTTCTACCAGTGCGAGTGCTGCGAAACTTCCAACCCGCTGGCTGGATCGAGGAACAGGCGAGAGTTCTTGGAGTGGAAATCGAAGAACCCATCGAGCGTTCCAGCTTTTTCGTCGGTGGAGCCATTGCCCAACCGGCCCAGCTTCCAGTTGTCCTCGATAAAGCGCAGGATGGAAGACTGGTCGGTGATGGCATGGTCCACGTAGTTGGCGCGGGCATAGGGCGAAATCACCAGCAAGGGCAGACGTGGGCCATAGCCGCAGCGTCCCGGGGTGGCGCCGGACGGCGTGGTGCCGCAGGCTCCTGGACCACTCAGGCTGTCATCGGCCACGTCCGACTGGTTGATGACCGGATCCATGGCATGGTCGTACCAGCCGTCGGAGTCGTCATAAGCGATGATCACCGCGGTGCTGTCCCACTCCGGGCTCTTTTCCAGGCGGTTGATGGTCTGGACGATAAAGGTCTGCTCGTCCAGGGGATCGGAGTAGCCGGCATGGCCATCGAACGCGCCCTTCGCCTTCACGTAGCTGACCGCGGGCAGGTTGCCCTGGTCCAGCGCGGTGAAGAAATCGCTCAGGTCATACTGATGGTTGGCCTGGTCGGTCTTGCCGATCATTTTGTTGCTGCTGGCCGGAACGTGGTGCAGGTTGGCAGTCTGGGCGAAGTACTGGAAGGGCTCGTGGTGGGCGATGTAGTCGCCGGTCGTGCCGGCCAGACTGGTGCTGGCGGCGGCGCAAGTGGCCACCCCGCCGCTGCTGACCGCAGTGCGGGCAAAGCCGCCCTGGAACCATCCCCAGGTCACACCCTTGGCGTTGAGCAGGTCGCCCACGTTGGGGCCGCTGACCGTGACGTAGGTCTTGTTGGCAGGATTGCAGTCATCTCCCGCGGGACGAGGATCGCCGATGACGGCCCCGCTGGAAGCTCCATTGGCGAGGTTCCCGGCGGGGTTACCGCTGACCAGTGTGCCTCCCGCGGTGTTGCCGGCAACCAGGTTCAAGGCTCCCGGAGTGGAGGGGCCGAAGGTTGTGCCGTAGGAGTTGTCGCTCATGGCGAAGTGCTGCGCATAGTTCCACAGAGCGGTCACGGTGTTGCCATCGTAGTAGCCCATCACAATGCCGGTGCCATGGCCGTAGTCGGCGCAGCCCGGGCCGCCCGTGCCCACTTCTTCCGGAAAGCGGTCCATCAGGCCGTTGTGGAAGGCCTTCTGTTCATCGCCGTAGTCATGGTCCTGGTCGCAGGTGACCGCCTGCGTAGGATCGAGGCGGAAGGGCTGCGTAGAGTTGGGATTTTCGTCGAGCAGTCCGCTGCTCAGCAGGTTGTTGACCCGGGGAGTGTTGGGCTGGGCATGAAAGGCCGGCTCGCCCTTGGGATTGGTGGCGTAAGGATAGGTGGCGAAATAGTGATCAAAGGAAACATTTTCCTGAAAGATCACGACCACATGTTTGATGGGAGTGCTGGTCGAGTAAGAATCAGCGTCACACCGGTTGTTGTTGGCCCAGGCATTACTCCCGGTCGCGATAACCAGGCAAAAGATGGTCACCACAGTGACCAGGTTGCGGCATTGCTGGCGAATCATCGAATCTCCTTAGTTTGCAGGAAAAATGAGTCTTCAACGTTTTCGCCCCTATGTAGCGGTACCGCCCGAGCGCGGTGAGTGTTACCCCGATGGCACAGTTGTGCTGCAGACTACGCAGGCATTGTTACGGACGTGTGAACGCCAGATGAAATGCGTGTTGCGGCAGCTTTTTCCGATGTGGAAAACTCTTGACCGAACTCAGCGCCCGGCGGGCGTTTTAGCAGAATTGGATTTCGCAGGCCCGGTGCTTTTCTCCGCGGGTTCCACCCGGATCAGCCCCATCATGCCGCCGTCTTCATGTTGCAGGATGTGGCAGTGATAGGGGAAGGTGCCCACAATGGCGGGATCACGAAAATCCAGGCGCAGCTTGATGCTGGGATAGTCCGGAGTAAATCCGTCCCAGTAGGGAACATTGATGGTGTCGCGCAGATAGGGTTCGCGCACCGGCACGCCGTGGCGTTCCAGGACCAGGAAGTGCGTTTGGTGGATGTGAAAAGCATGCGTCTCGCTGGACCGGTTTTCGATGAGCCAGTCTTCCACGTCGCCCTGGTGCACCACAATGTCGGGAACACGGGAAGAGGAGTCGAATACCTTCGGCGTGTGGCCTTCTTCCGTGATGAAAAACTGCATGGTCGCGTTGGGGTTCTTAGGATCGCGTGGTTTTTCGGAGAAATAAATCCTGCGTTGCCGCACCGGGGTGGCTTCGGCCAGTGGCGGGAAGGACGAAGCATTCTCCGGCTGCCCCTGATACACCGGCAATGCTGATGTGGCGCGGACACTCTGGTCCGCGCCGCCGTCGTTGCCGTCGCTGTCTTTTACCAGAATTCTGGCCAGCGGCCGGCTTGGCGTGTTGTCGTCATCCGCCGCTGGCGTACTTGCCGGGGAAGCAGTATCGGCGTCGCCCGGCGGTCCGGTCTCGACCGCCTGGGTGATCAGTTGCGCGTCAACCCCGGTCGCGGGGCCGTTCACCACGAATTCGGCCCGTCCGGCTGGGGGCAGAAGCACATGGCTTTCCCACAGGATGTGTTTTTCCGCGTTGGGCGTGCCGTAGCGAATAGGCACGCCGTCGAGCCCGACGACGCCGAGGTATTGCGGCTTGCCACCGAAAAGAACTTGCAGGTCCAGATAGGTGTCGGCGGAGGCGTTCAGCACCCGCCAGAACTCGCGCTGGCCAGGCTTTATGGTCAGGACCGCCGGCGTGTAACCGGGATACGAGACCGGCACGAAGTTCAGGGAAAGATCCTTGCCCGGCTGATTTGGGTCTGGTTTGGTGGCCGGACTCTCCACGCGCTGGTCGCGCACGATCAGCAGCCGCTCCGGCAACCCCGAGACCAGCGGGTTGGCCCGTTCAATGCCCTCAATGATCATGGCGCCCGAGGCCCCTCCCAGCACCTGCGCCTCGCTGAAGCCGTGGGGATGAGGATGGTACCAGTACAGCCCCGGGGGATGGTCCTTGGGGACGCGAAAGCGATATTCAAACTCCGGCGAGGATGGCTGCAAGAGCGTGGTGACTGTCTCATCCTGATGGCACTTGGGGGGAATCACTAGCCCGTGAAAATGCAGGTTGGTGCTGGAGGCGGTCATCGTAGAAGCGCCGGTGCAGGCGCCCGGCCGTGCGTCATGAGAATGCATAGGCAGGGCCGCGCCTACGGCGGGCAGATCGTTCTTGAAGTGCAGCACCAGCAAGTCGCCCGGTCGCAGGCGCAGGGTGGGGGCCTGGCTGCCATCGCTGGTCAGATAGCAATAGCGCGATACCCCGGCGGCATCGGTGAAAGTACGAAACGAGAAGTGGACCTCCAGGACGCCATTCTGGCTGCGCAGCTCCGGCGGGGGTTGGGCCACACTTCCGGCCTGGGGGCGGGGACAGGCCTCGAACGCGGATTGGGCCCGCGCTCCAGAAGCGGTCAGCAGGCACAAGCTGAAAAGCAGGCAGGGAAGCGGGCATCCGCGCCAGAGGGCGCGGCCAATCCTCGAAAACACTGGCGGCATCTAATGTAGGAAGCTAACAAACCCGGCTGGGGCGCGAGATGAATATCCTATGAATTTCGTTCTGCCGAGGGCCAACCCGCGCTGTGGATAACTCCGCCGCCCCGGACTGGACGAAGCAGCTAAAATGAACGGTTCCCTTAAGCCTATGTCTCAATTCGTCCATCTGCATCTGCACACCGATTATTCGATGCTCGACGGCGCCTGCGACGTCGAAAAGCTGGTGAATCGCGTCAAGGAAATGGGCCAGCCGGCGGTGGCCATGACCGACCACGGCAATATTTTCGGCACCGTCCACTTCGTGAACGCCGCGCACAAAGCCGGCGTCAAGCCGATCGTCGGCTGCGAGCTGTACGTCTGCAAAAAGGACGACCACAACACCAAGCGCACGCCCCCGGAAGGCGACACCTACAACCATCTCCTCGTACTCGCGGAGAACGAAGATGGCTATCGCAACCTGATGAAGATCACCTCCGAGGCTTCGCTGAACGGTTTTTACTATAAGCCGCGGGTCAGCAAGAAATTCCTGGCCGAGCACTCCAAAGGGCTGATTGCACTGTCCGGGTGCCTGAAGGGCGAGGTCGCCGAGTTTTTGACCGACGACAAATACGATGCCGCCCGCAACGCCGCCGCCACTTACCGGGACATCTTCGGGAAAGACAACTTTTTCCTGGAAATCCAGGACCAGGGACTGGAACTGGAACACCGTATTCATCCCGGGCTTTTCCGGCTGGAAAAGGACCTGGGCATTCCCATGGTGGCGACCAACGACAGCCACTACCTCTGCGAAGACGATGCCCACGCCCAGGACGTAATGCTCTGCATCCAGATGGGGAAGAGCATTCAAGACCCTAACCGCATGAAGTTTCACGGCACCGACTTTTTCGTGAAGAGTTATGCCGAGATGGCCAGGGTCTTCAAGGATTCCATCCCGGTGCTGACCCGCACCCTCGACATCGCCGAGCGCTGCAACATGCGCCTGGAGAAGGTCAGCAATCCCTTTCCCCAGTTCGACGTGCCCGAGGGCTATACCCTGGACAGTTACTTCGAGCATGTGACGCGCGAGGGCTTTGCCCGCCGCCTGGAAGCGATCCGCCCCCTGGAAGAGCAGGGCAAACTCAAGCACCGCATTTCCGATTACGAGCAACGCCTGGCCCGCGAGATCGGCATCATTCAACAGATGCAGTTCCCGGGGTACTTCCTGATCGTATGGGACTTCATCCGTTACGCCCGGGAGCACGATATCCCGGTTGGTCCGGGCCGTGGTTCCGCCGCCGGATCGCTCGTCTCCTACTGCATGGGCATCACGGACATTGATCCTTTGCAGCACGAGCTGCTCTTCGAGCGCTTCCTGAACCCGGAACGCATCTCGATGCCCGATATCGATATCGACTTCTGCATGAACCGGCGCGGCGAAGTGATTGATTACGTGACCCGCAAGTATGGCCGGGAAAACGTCGCCCAGATCATCACCTTCGGCACCATGCAGGCCAAGGCGGCCATTAAAGATGTGGGCCGGGCCATGGACATGCCCTATGCCGACGTGGACCGCATCGCCAAGATGGTCCCCGCGCAACTCAATATCACGCTGGACCAGGCGCTCACCGATTCGCCCGCTTTGCAGCAGGCTTATGAGAGTGACGCCCAGATCCGCACCTTGCTCGATACAGCGAAGAAGCTGGAAGGGCTGGTGCGCAATGCCGGCGTGCATGCCGCCGGAGTCGTGATTGCACCGCGCCCGCTCACCGAACTGGTCCCGCTGCACCGCACCAAAAACGAGGAAATTGTGACCGCCTTCGACATGGGCGCCATCGAAAAGATGGGCCTGTTGAAGATGGACTTCCTCGGCCTGACCACGCTCACCATTCTGGAAGATGCCCTCAAGCTGATCGCCCAAACCCAGCAGAAGCAGATTACGCTGGACAAGATCCCGCTCACCGACACTGTGACCTACGAGAAGGTCTTCCACACCGGCCTGACCTCCGGGGTGTTCCAGTTTGAATCGCACGGCATGCGCGACGTGCTGCGCCGCTACAAGCCCAATTCCATCGAAGATCTCACCGCTCTCAACGCGCTCTACCGGCCGGGGCCCATCCAGGGCGGCATGATCGATGACTTCATCGACCGTAAACACGGGCGCAAGAAGATCGAATACGAGCTGCCGGAGCTAAAGGAAATTCTGCAGGAGACCCTGGGCGTCATCGTCTACCAGGAACAGGTCATGCAGATTGCCAACCGGCTGGCCGGCTACTCCCTGGGCGAAGCCGATCTGCTGCGCCGCGCCATGGGCAAGAAGAAGGCCGAGGAGATGGCGCAGCAGCGTGAGCGTTTCGTGAGCGGCGCCGCCAAAAAGAGCTTTCCGCCCAAGAAGATCGAGAAGATTTTCGATCTCATGGCGCAGTTTGCCGGCTATGGCTTCAACAAGTCGCATTCCGCCGCCTACGCATTGCTGGCCTATCACACGGCGTATCTGAAGACCCATTTCCCGGTGGAGTTCATGGCCGCCCTGCTCACCTCCGTGACCGGCAGCACCGATGACGTAGTGAAGTACATCAATGAGTGCCGCGAGATGGGGATTGCGGTGGAAGCGCCCGACATTAATGTCTCCGACGCCAATTTCACTCCGCACGGGCAGGCCATCCGCTTTGGCCTGGCCGCGGTGAAGAACGTGGGCGGCAACGCCATTGAATCGATTGTGGCGGCCCGCAAAGAACTGAAGAAATTCACGTCCGTCTTCGAGTTCTGCGAAAAAGTCGATTTGCGCCTGCTCAACAAACGGGTGCTGGAATCGCTTATCAAGAGCGGGGCCATGGACTGTATGGGCCGGCGGGCCCAGCTCATGACCGTGCTCGACCGCGCCATCGAACAGGCACAGAAGAGCCAGCGCGATGCCGAATCCGGACAGCACGGGCTGTTCGGCGTTTTCCAGCAGGAAGAAGCCAACGATACCGCCCAGCCCTTGCCCAACGTTCCCGACTGGGATGAGCAAGTGCGCCTGGCGGCGGAGAAGGAAATCCTCGGTTTCTTCATCTCCGGCCATCCCCTGGAAAAATACAGTGACAAACTGCAGACCCTGCGCGCCCTGAGCACTTCCGATCTGGGCGCTTTGACCAAATCCACCGGCAAGGACGAGAGCATCACTACCGCCGGCATCATCACCGGCTTGCGCGTGGTGAAATCGAAGCGCGGCGATTTCTATGCCCAGGCGGCGCTCGAAGACATGGCCGGCAAGGTCGATATGCTGGTTTTTCCCGAGGCCTACAAGCGCCTGCAGGACAAGGTCAAGCTGGAGGTCCCCGTCCTGATTCGCGGTGGGGTGCGTATTGAAGAAGGGGCCAACCCTAAGCTCACGGTCAACGACATCACGCCACTCGAAGACGCCAAGGTGCCTTTGCCCAAGTCGCTGCGCATCCGCATTCCCGTGGAAACCTCCGAGTTGGGCACGGTGGACGCCCTGCACTCGCTTTTTAGCCAAAGTCCGGGGAAGGCCCGGGTATTGTTTGACGTGGAACGTGAAGGCGATTTCATGGTGGTGATGGAGGCGGAAGGCTATAATGTTCTACCGGATCGCAATTTCATCGCCCGCGTTGAGGAACTGTGCGGGCGGGGCGCGGTACGCGTCATCGAATAATTGCGACGAGCCTGCGGCGGATGAACCCTCCACTGCATCGGAGTTCCGGGATCCCAGCGGCGGTACCCGCGATGGCCGACGCCACGCTCGTGGTGACGGGGGCCGATTTTCTCCTTTCCATGGTGGAGACGCGGTGGGCGAAAAGAAATGGGAGTCGGATGGAATCCAAAGCGCAGTTGGAACTAGAGAAAATCGAACAACAAGTCGCCAAGCTGCAGTCCCTGGCCGGCCAGAGCGAAGAGACCGCCCGCCAGATTGAACAGTTGAATCAGCGCCTGGATGCGCTGCGGAGCCAAGTGACAGGAAAACTCACAGCCTGGCAACGGACCGAACTGGCGCGCCATCCCCAACGCCCCTACACCCTCGATTACGTGGAACGGGTGTTCAGCGACTGGAGCGAAATCCACGGCGACCGCGGGTTTGCCGACGATCCCGCCATCGTCTGTGGCATGGCCCGTTTGCAGGGCGAGGAAGTGATGGTCATCGGCCATCAGAAGGCCCGCGATACCAAGCAAAAGGTCTACCGCAACTTCGGCATGCCCAATCCTGAGGGCTATCGCAAGGCGCTGCGCGCCATGAAAATCGCCGAGAAGTTCGGCCGCCCCATCCTCACTTTTGTGGATACTCCCGGGGCCTATCCCGGGCTGGGCGCGGAAGAGCGGGGGCAAGCCGAGGCGATCGCTCGCAACCTGCGGGAAATGGCCCGCCTGCGCGTGCCCATCATCACCACCATTACCGGCGAAGGCGGTAGCGGCGGGGCGCTGGCCATCGCCGTCGGCGACCGCGTCCTGATGATGGAAAACTCGGTGTATTCCGTGATCTCGCCCGAGGGGTGTGCTTCCATCATGTGGCGCGATGCAACCAAAAAAGAACTGGCCGCCGAGGCCCTGCACATCACCGCCAAAGATCTCGATGAAATGCAATGCATCGATGGCATTGTTCCGGAGCCCGAAGGTGGGGCGCATACCGACCACGAGGCCGCCGCGGCTTTACTCAGCGCCAGCCTGCAGGAAAATCTGGCCAAGCTGAAGGCCGTGCCCATCGCCGAGCTGCTGGCCTCCCGCTATAACAAGTTCCGCCAGATTGCCCAGTTCTTCCGCGCCGAATAGGAGATGGGTGGTTGGCGCACGGGACTATGCGCTTGGCGAAACGAGGTTTTTGAGCAGTGCCTTGATCCGGTTATTCCTTCCGTTTTCACGCTTCGAAAAACATCAGTTTCTTAATGTGGTTCTTACCCTCTATCCGGGCCTGGAGCCTGTTCTCGGCTTCCCCCTTGCCGTATAATAGAAGGTCTCACCAACGACTCCACGGCACTTTCGTGTGGATGAAAGTCCCGCGCCAGTTAAAGGAAGGATGAGGATGGCCAGTACGGATGTTGTGCCCCGCCATGCGTCCAATGAAGCGGAGCCCAATCGCATTGTCAATAACATGAGCCTGCAAGTGGCCACGGTCAACGGCTCCGGTTCGCAAAGTTCCAACACAGTACTCCTGCGCAGCATTTTCCAAATGGGGATCCCGGTTTCCGGGAAAAACCTGTTTCCCTCGAACATCGCGGGACTGCCCACCTGGTACACCATTCGCGCCAACAAACACGGCTATATCGCGCGCAAGAAGGAAATTGATTTTCTGGTGGCCATGAACCCGGAGACGGCGCAGGAAGACGTTCTGTCGCTGACGGCCGGGGCCGCCGCGCTCTATGACGAGCCGCTGAACCTCAGCAGCCTGCGCAGCGACCTGACCTTCTATTCCGTGCCCTTTGACAAGCTGGTGGCGCCGGTCTGTCCCGAAGCCAAGCTGCGCAAGCTGGTCAAGAACATGATTTATGTCGGCGTGGTGGCCCGCCTGCTGGAAATCGACATGGCGGAAGTGGAGAAGGCGATCCGCAAGCAATTCGCCAAGAAGGTGAAGGCCGCCAATCTCAACCTGGCCGCAGTGCAGGCCGGCTACGACTATGCCGTCGCCAATCTGCCCAAGCGCGATCCTTACTACGTACAGCGCATGGACAAAACCCAGGGCAAGATCATCATTGACGGCAACTCGGCGGGCGCGTTGGGCAGTATGTTCGCGGGGGTCACCTTTGTGAGCTGGTACCCCATTACTCCGTCCTCCTCTTTGCCCGAAGCCACGATTGAATACATGAAGCGCTTCCGCGTGGGCGCGGATGGCAAAGCCACCTTCGCCATTGTGCAGGCGGAAGACGAGCTGGCTGCCGTGGGCATGGTGATCGGCGCCGGCTGGGCGGGAGCGCGCTCCATGACCGCGACTGCCGGACCCGGCATCTCGCTGATGTCCGAGTTCTCCGGGTTGGCCTACTACGCGGAAGTCCCGGGCGTGATCTGGAACATCCAGCGCGTGGGGCCTTCCACTGGATTGCCTACCCGTACGGCGCAGTGCGACATCCTTTCGACCGCCTTTCTGTCGCATGGCGACACCAAGCACATTCTGCTGATTCCGTCCTCGCCGGGCGAGTGCTTCAGCATGGCCCAGGACGCATTTGAACTGGCCGAGCAGTTCCAGACCCTGGTCTTCATCATGTCAGACCTGGATCTGGGCATGAACAACTGGATGTCCGAGCCCTTTGCCTATCCCGATAAGCCGATTAAGCGCGGCAAGGTCCTGGGCAAGGAAGACCTCGACCGCCTGGGCGGCTTCGCCCGCTACAAGGACGTGGACGGAGACGGCATCGGCTATCGCACCCTGCCGGGCACCGACCATCCCGCCGCCGCCTACTTTACCCGCGGCAGCGGACACAACGAGAAGGCGCAGTACAGCGAGCGCGCCGATGACTTTGAGCGCAACATGGAGCGGCTAAACCGCAAGTTCGAGACGGCACGCTCTTTTGTGCCGCGCCCCGAAGTCAGCGGCAGCGGAGCGAAAATCGGCATTATCGCCTACGGCACTTCGCATTGGGCGATCACCGAGAGCCGCGACCAGTTGCGCGACGAATACAAGATTGAGACCGACTATCTTCGTCTCAGGGCCTATCCCTTTACCCGCGAAGTGCATGATTTCATCAAGCAGCATGAGCGGGTGTATGTGGTGGAGCAGAACCGCGATGCCCAGATGCTCAGCCTGTTGAAGCTGGACGTGGAGTCCACGCTGGTGCCGCGCCTGCGCAGCATCGCCCACATTCACGGGCTGCCGCTGGACGCGCGCTCCGTGACCGACGAACTCATGACCATGGAGGGCAAATAAGATGTCGACGACCACCACGCCCACACCGGCCCCGAAAGTGAACCGCATCGGCCTCAACGTCATTGACTATCGTGGCGGCAAGACCACGTTGTGCGCCGGTTGCGGCCACAACGCGATCTCCGAGCGCATCATCGACGCCATGTTTGAAATGGGCGTCAAGCCCGAGCGGGTAGCCAAGCTGAGCGGCATCGGCTGCTCTTCCAAGACCCCGGCCTACTTCATGAGCCGGTCGCACAGCTTCAACTCGGTGCACGGCCGCATGCCTTCGGTGGCCACCGGCGCCATACTGGCCAATCGCGATTTGCACGCCATCGGCGTCAGCGGCGACGGGGATACCGCCTCCATCGGCATGGGACAATTTGTGCACCTGATGCGCCGCAATCTGCCGATGATCTACATCATCGAAGACAACGGGGTGTACGGACTCACCAAAGGGCAGTTCTCCGCCACCGCCGACCTGGGCTCCAAGCTCAAGACCGGCGTCATCAACGATCTGCCTCCGGTCGATACCTGTGCGCTGGCCATTTCGCTGGGCGCGACTTTCGTGGGACGTTCTTTCTCCGGCGACAAGAAGCAGCTGCATTCCATGCTGAAGGCCGCCATCGCCCACCGCGGCACGGTCATGCTGGACGTGATTTCTCCCTGCGTGACCTTCAATGACCACGACGGCTCCACCAAGTCCTACAAGTACATGAAAGACCACGAGGAGCCCATCCAGGACATCAGCTTCGTGCCGTCTTTCGAGGACATCACCGTGGAATACGACCCGGGAACCACGGTGGAAGTCACCATGCACGACGGCTCCAGCCTGCGCCTGCGCAAGCTGGAAGACAGCTTTGACCCCACCGACCGGATCAAAGCGGTGCAACGGCTGAGCGAAGCCCACGCCAAAGGGGAAGTGCTCACCGGGGTCTTCTACATCAACACCCAGACCCCGAGCTTCGTCGATCTGCTCAATATGACCGACAAGCCGCTGGCCACGCTGCCGGAATCGGTCACTCGTCCCAGCCGGGAAGTGCTGGAGCAGGTGATGGAAGAACTACGTTAGATTGGCGGCAGGAAAAACGAAAGGCCCCTTGGAAAGGGGCCTTTTTTATGTCTGCGTTGGCGCGCGGAAGGATTGTCCTCAGGCTACATCCGTGTGCCGATCGGTCTGGCTGCCGCTGTGCTCTGGGTTTTCACCCGGCTCAGGGAAATCGGTGTCGTAGGCCTTGATGCGAGGATCCTGGTCGCGATGTCCCAATTGTCCACGCAGGGAGTTGTTGCCATCCTGGGAACGGTCATCGGGTTCCACGGCACCCTTGGCTCGATCCTGATCGAACTGATTGTTCATGAGGCACCCTCCAGGGCACAGAGTACGCCGAAACCCTGCGCTGGCAAAGCGGAATTATCCTGTAGCCGGCAGAAATCTTTTCCAGAATGGCTGGTTCCAGCGTACAGCGACCTTCGTTTGCTCGAGTTTTCCCGGCCTGATCTTAGAATTCACTCAGCATGGCTTCTCCGGGACCACTCTTTCGCCCCTTTACCCGTCTGGTCAAAATTCAGATACTGGGGCGGGAATATCCCGTTCCGGAAAACAACACACTCCTGCGGTGCTTCCAATATTTGCAACCGGAACCCGTGGCCTTAGGACGTTTTTGCTGGAATGAGGATTGCCAGTATTGCCGGGTGGTGTTCGATCAGGGAGAGGGTTCTGCTGCGCGCGCCGCACTCTCCTGCAAGCTCATGGCGGCGGAAGGAATGCGAATTACCGAGATCAGCCGGGAAATCCGTTATTGCTTGCGGGGGCTGGCGTTGCCGGTCTCCGGCCAGCCCCGCGAAGAGTGAGGGGTTATTGGCCTTTTCGCGCAGCGGTGGCGGAGACGCCCAGTTTGCGCAACCGCTCCTTGGCCTGCAAAGCTTCATTGGATTTGGGATAGCGCTGGATGAGGTGCCGCAGTTCCGCAATACCGTCATCTTTCTGTCCCAGCTCAATCAACGCGAAAGCCTTCTTTAACTGCGCCGCCGGAGCTTTGTTGCCGGTGGGGAAGTCCTGCAATACCTGGTCGTAGTCCTTCACCGCAGCTTCGTAGTTGCCCTGCCGGAATTCGATGTCGGCCAGGTAAAAGTGCGAATTTCCCGCCAGATCGGTGTTGGGATAGAACTTGATGTAGTCGGAGAATTCCTGGGTGGCTAGGTCATATTTGGCCGCGTTGTAATCGCGCAGGGCATTGTTGTAGAGCACATCGGGCGGTGGGGCCTGTTGTTGCGCCTGCTGCTGGGCCTGGGCCGTGGATAAGGTCTGTTGCGCGGCCTGCATGTCTTCCAGCTGTTTGGTCACCTTGGCCAGACGGGCCTTGAGTTCATCCACGCTGTCATTGAGGGCCTGGATCTGTCCGGAGACCTGGTCGACCCGGGCATTGCTGTCGCCTTCCTGCTTTTGCAGGGCGGTCTGCATATTGCCCAGCGCCGTGCTCATGCGGTTGATGGTGTCGGTGTTCTGATTGGTCAGGTTCTTGATGATGCCGATGTTCTGGTCGAGCGACTGCTGCATCAGAGCCACCTGCTTCTGCAGGTTGTCCACCGAAGTTTGCAACTGCACCATCTCTTTGCTCACGCCCCAAGCCGGGGCCGTACCCAGAGTCAGCGCCAGAGCCAGCGCCGCCACGCCGATAGGTTGCCGCATGTTCATAAAGGTTCCTTCACCGTAAGATGCGAAAAGCAAAACCAGGAGATGGGCGGAAAAACCCTTCTCCGCGAAAGATTCTATTGTGCAGGATGGCGCGTCAGGACACAGTTATCTTGCGGGGTTCCGCGCGCCCCGATTCGCCGCCACAGCCAGGGACCGAGCGAAAAACCAGGGCAGGGCCACCCGGCCCCGCCCTGTTCCAACTTACTTCTGGTACACGAAATGGCCACGGCGGTTCTGCTGCCAGCAGCTTTCGCTGGACTCGCTGCAGAATGGCTTTTCTTTGCCGTAGCTGATCGTTTTGACGCGGTCCGCGGAAATGCCGCCCTGGACCAGAGCGCTCTTCACCGCGTTGGCGCGGTTGTCGCCCAGCGCCAGGTTGTACTCCGTGGAGCCACGCTCATCGCAATGACCTTCCACGGTGAAGCTGATGCCGGCGTGCTCCTTCAGGAAGGCAATGTCTCCCTGCAGGGCCGATTGCTGGTCGGCGCGGACATCCGCCTTGTCATAGTCGAAGTAGATGTCCTGCACGTTGCGTGAGAACAGCTCTTCTTCCGTGGGCGAGGGTGCGGGGGGTGGCGGTGGAGGCGCGTTGACCGTGACTCGGGCCGTGGCTTCCTGGCTGCCTCCCGCTCCTTTGGCGGTGAGGTGATACGTGGTCGACTCGCTGGGTGTTACCTGTTGCGAGCCGCTGGCCTGGACCGAACCGATGCCGTCAATGCTGACGTCGGTGGCATTGGTCGTTTCCCAGGTCAAAGTGACCGCCTGGCCCTTTTCTACGGTATTGGGGCTGGCCGTCAGTGATGCGGTAGGAGCTGCCGGTGGTGGCGGCGGTGGTGGTGGCGGCGGCGCCACTTTCTTTTTACAGGCACCCAAAACCATGATGGCGCCCAAGGCCAATACCAGAGTCATCCATTTCAATCTGCGCTGCTTCATTCTCCCTCCCTGCGGATGTCGTGCCGTACCTCTGTAGCACGTGAACTCGAGGCCGGCTGATAAGCGGGTGATGATCCACTCCACCCGGACCCGTTATGTATAAAAATAAAGCCCTTCCAGTATAAGAAACCTACTGCCAACTCCAGTTCGGTTGCGTGTTGCTTCCCGAAGTCGTTAATTGCTTTTGCCCAGTCCCATCGGCCAGCATGGTCCAGATCTGCAAACTGCCGGTGCGGTTGGACTGGAAAATGATGTGGCGGCCATCCGGCGACCAGGACGGAAAATCATTTTTGCCGCCGTCATGGGTCAGCTGTACCCATTGCTGGCTGGCAATGTCCATGATGTAGATATCCTGGGAACCGGGCGCTCCCGGGCCATAGTGGCGGATCCAGGAAAAGGCCAGGAACTGCCCATTGGGCGACCAGGAAGGCGAAACCGCGTAGCCCTGATCGGTCATGCGCTGCACGTTGGTGCCGTCGGCGTCCATGATGTAGATCTGCGGCAGGCCGGTGCGTCCGCTCACCCAGGCGATCTGGGCGCTGGTCTTGCGGTTCCAGACCGGAGAGACATCCGGCCCTTTAAAGGATGTAATGCGCTTGAGATTGCTGCCGGAGGCGTCGACTACGTAAATTTCGGGATCGCCGCTGCGGGAAGAAGAGAAGGCCAGGCGGGTGCCGTCGGAGGTCCACGCCGGGGAGAGATTGACGCCGCCATAGCGCGGGAAACTCACCAGCCGCCCCAGGTCGATGGAGTACATCAGGATTTCCCACCCTGCTTTGGTCAGGGAACTGAAGGCCAGGCGCGAGCCATCGGGAGAGATGCGAGGCGAGAGCGAGATCGTCCCCAGGTTGGTGAGCGCGTGCTGGTTGGCTCCGTCGTAATCCATGGCCCAGATTTCCTTGTGCCCGGTGCGATTGCTGACAAAATAAATCTTACTTTCCGCGATGCCGGCGATGCCGCCGCCTAAGCGGAAGATAATCTCGTTGGCAAACTTGTGCGCGATGGTGCGCGCGGCCTCCGGGGTGGCAGCGTCCGAATATTGCTTGCCCAGCACCTGCGGGGAGGCGATGTTTTTCACGTCATAGAGCCAGCCCTGCACCACCACATTCGCGCCGCTGACCCCAAGGTTGCCAAAAGCCAGCATGGCCGCATTCGGAGGAGGCACATTCCAGGACTCAAACTTAATGTCCGTGGGGCCGCCCACCACCGTCAGCGGATAAAAGCTCTTCGACACCATGTCGAAGATGCCGGCATTGTCCAGGTCGTTCCACAGCGTGTCGTTGAATGTCTTCAACAACTCGGCATTTTTCGGGTCCTGATTGGAAGCCTTGAAATCCGCGACCGCCAGCCGGACTTTTTCTACACCCAAGCCGGTGCCGGTACGGATCCAATCCTGCCCAAAGCAGGAAGCGGCCAGCGCGAGCAGTGCGCACAGGGCCAGAACATGCCGCTTCAGCAAAAGTTGAAATGTCGAGTGGCGCTCGCCGGTCCGTGTTTCCGCGGTCCCGGCACACTCTACTTCTATCGTATGACGGTCGACCCGTGAGGGCAAGTTGCTTTCACCGTTACGAATTCCACATCTTTTCTGCATAAATACAGGGGCCATGAGCAACATCCTTTAGTAATCCACTTCTCATTACTATTTCTTGTAGTCGAACCAGAACTCGACGGATACCTTATTTCCCGCGTAATCCGGGGGCAGGGGACCAAATGTGTCAATACGCTGAATGGCGCGCACCGCCGACTGGTCCAGTGAAGGCACGCCGCTGGATTGTTCCACCTGCACGCTGCCGGGATGGCCGTCGCGGCTGATGTCGAACGAAAGGTAGACGCGGCGGGCCTCCGCGATGCGCGGATCGATTTCGTATTTCAGCCAGTTTTCCGAGACCTTCTGCTGCACCACGCGCACGTACCAGGCAAAACGGCTGCCGAAATCACCGCCCCCGCCGGTAAATCCGAATCCGCCCTTGGCCCCACCTGCGCTGAACGAGCCATACGGCCCGCTGACCGGCCCACCTTGGCCAAAAGGTACATCGTTGCTGGGCTCCGCTTTGGGCTCGGGTTTGCGCTGGGTGGCGCTGGTCTGGGTCTTGGGCTGCTTTTTCGTTTCTTTGTCTGGAATCGGGATGGCGTCCGGCTCTTTTTCCACCGGCTTGGGCAAGGATTGGGTGATGCCCTTCGATTCGTTGGCCAGCACATTCTCTTCCGGGGCTGGTTTCGCCGGCAAGGGAATGGAGTTGGTGATGGTGACGCCGATGGCGTCGCCTCCGCCTCCCGCGCCCCAGCCATCGCCGGTCCTGCCCGAAGCGATGACGCCAAAGAGCACGATGCCGCCGGCCACCGCAAAATGCAGGGCCGCCGACCAGGCCAGGTTGCGGCCCCAGCGATCGTGCTCCAGATAGATATCAGCGGTTGCCATGAGATTGGATAGGTTGGGTGACGATGCTGACGTTGCTGATGCCGGACTGCTTCACGGCATCCATCACCGTGGCAAAAGCGCCGAAGGGAACATCCTCATCGGCGCGCACAAAGATGGCTTGATGCTGAGGGTCGCGGATCTTCTGCCGCAGCTTGTCGGCGATTTCATTGATGTTTACCGCGTCATTGCCCAGAAACACCCGCTGCTGCTTGTTGATGGTGACCACCATGCGCTCTTCGGTGATCTCTTTCACGGTGCGGGTCTTGGGAACGTTGACCTCGATGCCGGATTCCAGCACCGGGGCGGTGACCATAAAGATGATGAGCAGCACCAGCACCACGTCCACCAGGGGCGTGATGTTGATATCGGAGAGCGAAGATTGGGTGCGTCCGTTGGGTGCGGTGAAAGCCATTACCGTCGCACCTCGGGAACTTCCGCCGGGCGGGCCGCCGGCTGCCCCTGCCGCTCCACGGCATTGAGCATTTCCAGTGCGAAGTCATCGCCGCGGGCGGCGAATTCGCGCACCGAGCCGCCAATCAGGTTATAGGCAATGACGGCAGGGATGGCGGCGACCAGCCCGGCCGCGGTGGTAATAAGCGCTTCCGAAATGCCCGGCGCCACGGCGCGCAGGGTGGCGCCTCCCGCCGTGCCCAGACCATGAAAGGCGTCGATGATGCCCCACACCGTTCCGAAAAGTCCCACGAACGGGGTGACTGCGCCGGTGATGGCCAGCCACGGCATGTTGCGCTCGAAGCGAGTCAGCTCTTCCGAGGCGGCAATCTGCATCGCGCGCTGGATGGAAACCAGATTGCGCACGCCGCCGCTGCTGCTCACCTGGCGGCGGTATTCCTCAAACCCGCCTTCAAAGATGCCCACCAGCGGGCTGGGACGGAATTGTTCCGCCACCGCCGCTACGTCCTGCAGGCGCTGCGCTTTGCGGAAAGCGCGCACAAAGCGTCCACTTTGCACCCGCGCCCGCCGCAACAGACCCCATTTGGAAAGAATAATGGCCCAGGAGATAACGCTGAACGCGGCTAGAGAAAGCAGGACCGCTTTGGCGACAAACCCGGTCTCGCCGACCAAATCGACGATCTCGCCGCCTACGAAAAGTGCTGGCACTAGAAAGAAAGGCATGTTTTTTGGAAACGATTCCGTTTCGAGAATTATAGATCAGCAAAAGCCGCATTCTATGCGGTAAATGCGGGGCGTATAAAAAACTTCAATACGCTGAACTTTGTAGAAGATCCTGGGAAAGAGGCTAGCGCCGGCCGCGAGCGACGGAGAATGGCCGCCAGGCGTGGCCTTCCGGAGCTGCACTGGCCCAGGAAGTTTCACAGAGAAGAAACTCCACCGCGCGCGATTGCACCGGAGGCGCGTGCGCGATATCGTGGTCATGGCTTGCTGCACTTCTGGCAATCCGTGAGAAGGAACTGCATGAAAGCTCTGGTCAAAAGCCGTGATGCGCGTGGACTCTGGCTGGAAGATGTCCCCGAGCCGGAATTGGGCATTAACGACGTTAAAATCCGCGTGCTGCGCGCCGGCATTTGCGGTACCGACCTGCATATCTACGAATGGGACGACTGGGCCCGCGCCACCATCAAAGTGCCGCTGGTCATCGGGCATGAGTTTGTCGGCACCATCGTCGCAGTCGGCTCCAACGTGGGCGACTATCGGCCGGGAGATCTGGTGAGCGGGGAAGGGCACGTGACCTGCGGCCGTTGCCGCAACTGCCTGGCGGGACGCCGCCATCTTTGCGCTCAGACCCAAGGCGTGGGCGTGAACCGCGCCGGGGCCTTCGCCGAATACATTGTCGTGCCCATGACCAATGTCTGGCGGCACCGCCCGGATGTGAATCTCGACGTGGCCGCGATCTTCGATCCCTTTGGAAACGCTGTGCACACCGCCCTGTCCTTTCCCGTGCTGGGCGAAGACGTGCTGGTGACTGGGGCGGGGCCCATTGGAATTATGGCGGCGGCTGTGGCCAAACATGCCGGGGCGCGCCACGTGGTGATTACCGACCTGAATCCCTATCGCCTGGAACTGGCCCGCAAGATGGGCGTGACCATGGCGGTGGACCCGCGGCAGACCCCGCTCAGCGAGGTGCAGAAGCAACTCAACATGCACGAAGGCTTCGACGTGGGGCTGGAGATGTCCGGAGTGCCCACGGCCTTCCGCGACATGCTGGCCAATATGTGTCATGGGGCCAAGATCGCCATGCTGGGGATCCCGTCCTCCGAGATTGCCATCGACTGGCACCGCGTGATCTTCAATATGCTGACCATTAAGGGCATCTATGGCCGCGAGATGTTCGAGACCTGGTACAAGATGTCGGTGATGCTGGAATGCGGTTTAAACATCGCTCCCATCATTACCCACCACTATTCCTGGCGCGAGTTCGAAAAAGGCTTTGACGCCATGCGTTCGGGCAATTGCGGCAAAGTGATCTTGAACTGGGAAGATGCCGCGTAGAGACGTAGCCCAGCTACGTCTCTACACTCCGCTGCAAACGGCGGGATTGCCGCAGAATGGCGCGAAAAATAGCCTCTACGCCATGATTGTCCAGCGGGCCCGGGTTGCCGGCCCGCAGACGTTGCAAAATGGCCAATTCGCGCCGGGCGTCCACCAGGCGAACCTTGTGGTGACGCTTGATGCGGCCAATCTCCAGCGCGCGCCGGGCGCGCTCGTTCAGCAGTTTGAGCAGGCGGGCATCGATGCGGTCAATGTGTTCTCGATGTCTTTCCATTCCTAAAGCGACGTTCTTTGCCATGCCGGGCCCTTCCTCAGGACAGAAAAACGCCGCGCCCCCGAAAAGGGAAGCGCGGCGAATTGGATAAGGTGGAATTGTCAGGCCAGGACCATCGCGGCTGCTCCGCCGCCGGTCCGGGCACACCTCCGCGCCGCCAGGAGACCGTGTGGTGGACGGGGTGCGGTGATCTCATGGTCACGCCTGCTCCGCCACCGGATGCATGCGGAACATGTGGCGCAGGGAGTCCATGACGGCGGCGAAGCCGGCGAAATCGAGCGACTGCGGCCCATCGGAAAGCGCCTGGCTGGGATCGGGGTGGACTTCGATGATGAGGCCGTTGGCGCCCGCCGCCAGTCCTGCTTTGGAGACTGGAATGATCAGATCGCGGCGGCCGGTGGCGTGGGAGGGGTCGGCCAGGACCGGCAGATGGCTGAGTTCGCGGGCCAGGGCCAGCGCGGCCACGTCGAAGGTGTTGCGCAGATCGCTGTCAAAGGAGCGAATGCCGCGCTCACAAAGTACGACCTGCTCGTTGCCGCCGGCCAGCAGATACTCCGCCGCCAGCAGCCACTCCTTCACCGTGGCCGAGGGCCCGCGTTTCAGCAGCACCGGTTTGCGGGTGGCGGAGATGCGGCGCAGCAGGGCGAAGTTCTGCATGTTGCGCGCCCCAATCTGCAGCATGTCCACGTATTCCGAGACCAGGTCGACGTCGTCGGTGCTTAATACTTCGGAGACGATGGGCAGTCCGGTTTCCGTGCGCACGGTGGCCAGAATCTGCAGCGCCTCTTGCCCGAGTCCCTGGAAATCATAAGGAGAAGTGCGCGGCTTGTAGGCGCCCCCGCGCAGCATGTGCGCGCCGGCGGCTTTGACTGCGTGGGCGGTGGCGGAGGTCTGCTCGTAGGATTCCACGGAGCAGGGTCCGGCGATGACTACGGGAAAACCCGCGCCAATCTGCACCGGGCCGACTTGCACCAGAGTGCGTTCGCTTTTGTTCTGGCGATGGGCCAGCGGGTAGGGAAGTTTGGTTTTTCCGTTGACCGGGGTGGAGGGAAGGAGAACTGCTTCCTGTGCGAGCTGTCCGTTACTTCGTCCTGCGTGTTCCGAGGCGCCGTTCATATATGCTCCCAAAAAGTAAAAGCCGCGACTCGTAAGTCGCGGCTTCTGTGACGTTGATCGCTGGTTACATCAGAACTGTCGATGCCAAGCGAAGGTCGCCGCCAGAGCCGCTACCGGAAACCAGTAGCGGTAGGTAAAGCTAAAGTAGTGGCGGTTCGCTCTCATCTGGAAAGCCAGTATACATAAGCCGCCGCGGGGAGGGAAGTCCCGGGATGGGCAGAGGGCCGGAAACTTGTCTCTGCCGCCGACCCTCTCCGGCATTTTGAGGACTATAATGATGGGCACGTCTTGGGGGACGCGGTATGAGGGCCCTGGGAATTGTCGTTCTTCTATGTTTTTCCGCCGTGCTGCTGCCGTCTCAAGTAAGAAATAGCGGCAGTGGAAACGTGTCGCGCGTGCCCAGTCCCAGTTCCGGGGACTTGACCTTCCAACAGTCCATATTGATCTCCGGCAAAGTGGTCTTGCCTGACGGCAGCGAAGTGGGCGAGCCGGTGGCGATCCAGACCATCTGCCGCGGCCGGAAGCGCACCGAGACTTACAGCGACAGCCGGGGACGATTCAGCTTTACCTTCGGCGTCCGGGATTCGACGGCCTATGTCGATTTTGCCGATGCCGACACCATGGGGGGGCAGGCCCCCCGTACGGGCGAAAACCGCAGTCTGCAAGAGTGCGATCTACAGGCCGTCCTGCCGGGATTTTTCTCCGAGCTGGTCCATCTTGGACTGCGGGCGCGGGAGTCCTCCAATTCGGACATCGGGCAGGTGGTGATTCGTCCTCTGGCCCCGGTTGAGGGCCATACCATCAGTGCTACTAGCCTGATGGCCCCGGAGCCGGCCAGAAAGGCTTTGGAAAAGGGCAAGAAGCAGGCTGAAAAAGAGCAATGGGACGATGCCCGGAAGTCCCTGGAAAAAGCGGTGCAGATTTATCCCCGATACGCCGCGGCCTGGTTTGAACTGGGACGGGTACAACTCCAGAAAAATGATTTTGCTTCCGCCCAAAAATCTTTTGAGCAGTCGGTGGCCGCCGATGCCAAGTACGTCAACCCGTATCTGGGGCTGATGAATTGTGCGTTGCAGGCGCAGAACTGGCCTGGCGTGGTGGATTCCACCAATAAGTTGCTGGCGCTCGATCCGGTCAGTCATCTGGAAGCCTGGTACTACAACGGCGCCGGACAATATCAGGCGCACAATTTCGATGCGGCCGAAAAGAGCCTGCGCGAGGGCCTCAAATTAGACGGTGAGCACCACATCGCCAAGCTGGACTATGTGTTGGGCCTGGTGCTGATGCAGAAGCGGAATTTTCCCGGCGCCGCCGAGCACATGCGCGCCTTCCTCAAACTTACCTCCGACCCCAACGAAATTGCCGAGGCGCAAAAGCGATTGCAGGAGATTGACCAGTTCAGCGCCCATCTGCCGCCGCCGGCGGGCAATCCTCAGCCGAAGTAGCCATGAGGCTAGGCCGTCAGGCGGGCGAGCCGGCTACGGGATAGCCTGTAGAAATGCAGCTCCGGGCGGTGCCGAGATGGGAAAGAGCTGGGAAAATTGAAGAAATCCACAGCCCTTTTTGTGCAAAGCTATTCATCGTTTTCCCAGGTAAAGATCGATAAAGCGTGGTAATTGCCACTGTTTGCTGACTTTTGCCAGTGGCAGTCTGGTAGCAGAACTGCACATGCAAGTGGTGCTCCCCCGGCACCTGCCATTCCCAGAAACTGTGTAGGAGAAGTTTTGTGAATTACCAGGTCAGGCGTGTGCGCAGGGGATCGCGCCAACGCAGACGGGTCCGGCGTGTGGCCATGGTGGGCATTACGCTGGCGAGTCTGCTGCTGGCAGGCGCCGCGTTGCACCGCTTCCGATCGCATTCGTCCAGCACGCTCAGCAATCCAGTGAACTCCACCTGGACGCGGGGAAACACCAGTGACCAACTGGCGGCGCTGGCCTCATCCACCGCCGTCGCTTCCGTTCCAGCCCCGGCAGAAAAACATCCGGTCTATCCGTACTCCATCGTTCCCGGCGGCGCCCACAGCGTGAATGAGCTGCAGGCAGCCACGCGGCGCGATCCGGTGGTGGCCCGCCATTATGCGGATTTCAATTTCCAGAACGCCCACGTTTCCGTGGTCACCCAGCCGCGGCTGGTGTATCTCTCTTATCGCGTGGGGAACAAGGTGTATTGGTCGCGTAAGCGGATTGCTCTGCGCAAGGGTGAAAAAGTTCTGACCGACGGCAAGACCGTGGCGCGCACGCGCTGCGCCAACCAGATTTCCGAGTCGCCCAAAGGCGAGACCTTGCCCGCTGAACCCAATCTGGAAAGCCTGGAGCAGCCGGTGGGCGACGGCTCGGCGACGCCTGTCCCGTTTCCAGGAAATTTCGAATCGGCGCTGCTGCGTCCGCCCGCGGACGGGCTGGTTGCCGGCCTGCCCCCGGGAAGCACGGGCACGGGATTTTTTGGTGGCCCTGGCGGCAGCCAGGGATTCCCGCCGATCGCGCCCCCGCGCATTCCACCTCGTAGTTGCACTCCCAATCATCCCTGTCCGCCTCCGCCCCCGCCGCCGGTTCCTGAGCCGGGCACCCTCGTGTTGGTAACTTCTGGCATTGCGGGGATTTACTGGCGCTATCGCAAGGGGTTGAAAAAGTAGCCACCGGAAACCCGCGGTCCTGGGCCTTGTACTTCTGAGTACTACGGTCATGCAGGAAGTTGCGCCGGCGCTGGAACTCCGCTGCTAGAATTCTCAATAACGAGAACTTCTATGCGGAATTGGGCTTTGCGAGTGTGCTGTGCGGGACTGCTGGGCGGAATGCTTCTGGGTTCGGCCCAGGCCCAGGTCCCAGCCGCCACGACCATTCGCCAAGTCGCCGTGCTGGGAAGCGGAGGCCACCTGGAGCTGGAGATCACGGCCAGCCAGGCGGTGGTTCCCCAGGCACAGACCATCCCCTCGCCCGACCGGCTCATTCTGGATTTCCCCAACGCTACGCCGGGTCCGGGATTGCGCAATGTACAGATCGGCCGCGGTGAATTGAAGGGGGTGCGGGTGGGGTTGTTCGCCAGCAATCCGCCGGTGACGCGCGTCGTACTGGATCTGAGCGCGCCCTTGCAATATCAGTTATTTCCTTCCGGCAAGACGATCATCGTGAAGCTGAAGTCGGGGACGGAGCGGGTTGCGACTCCAGCCACTCCGGTGACGGAAGCTGTGGCCACGCATCCGGTAATTTCCGCCCCACCGGCTGCGCCTCCGGCGCGAGTGCGGGTCGAGTTTCAGCGCGGGGATATGAGCATCTGGGCTGACAAAGCCACGCTGGCGGAAGTTTTGACCGAGATCCATCGCAAGACCGGGGCGGAGGTGCCGATTCCGAACGGGGCCGAACAGGAGCAGGTGGCCGCCGACTTTCGCATGGCCCCGGCCCGCGACGTGCTGGCCGCACTGCTCAACGGATCCAGATTCAACTTCGTGCTGGTGGGCTCCGAACAAGATCCCACCCAATTGCGCAGCGTGTTGTTGAGCCCGCGCGGCGCCGGAAAACCTTCTTTCCCGGCGCGGTCCGCGCCGGAGGAACCGTCTCCTGCTGTGGAAGAGTATGTGCCCGAGGCCCCGGCTGCGCCCCCGGATATTCCGGCTGAGCCCGCCGAGCAAATCAATATTCCCGTGCCTCCACAGGCCGGGGAGCAGCCCAGTGACCAACCAGGACAACCGGGGCAGCCGCCCCCACAGCAGCCTCCGCCCGACCAGCCGCAGCAGTAGCGGGCGTTTTCCTCATTCCCGCGAGACGGGATCCAGCACTTTGCGCGAGATTGCGGTGACCAGCTTGCGGGGCCCGAAGCGCACCGATTCGGCCAGCAGCCAGTTGCGAAATCCGGAGATAGATATCGTTTTTCCCGCCTGCACGGCGCGATAAGCATCACGCGCCACCGTCTTGGCATCCATGGGCCTGAGCTTGCGCAGCAGTACGGTGTTTTCGGTTCCGGCACGCCCCTGAAAGCTGGTGTCGGTAGGGCCAGGACAAAAGCAGGTGATGGACACACCGCTGCCCGCGACCTCGTTGGCCAGGGCCTCGGAAAACGAAAGCACATAAGCTTTGGTCGCGTAATAAACCGCCATCATGGGCCCGGGCTGGAAGGCGGCCGTCGAAGCCACGTTCATGATCCTGCCCGATCGCCGGGCCAGCATCGGCGTCAGAAAGAGCCGCGTGAGCTGGGTAAGGGCGGTGATGTTGAGCTGGACCTGGCCTAGCGATTCTTCCAGCGGGATATCGGCAAAGGCGCCGAACTTGCCGTAGCCGGCATTGTTGACCAGCACATCGACGGCAATGTTCTCGCGTTGCAGCTGATCGAAGAGAAACTGCGACGCGGGAGTGGTGGCGAGGTCGAGCGCGATTGGTTTCACGCTGACGCCAAACTGGCGCTGCAACTCGCCGGCAAACTGCGTCAGCTTGGGACCGCTGCGCGCCACCAGTACCAGATTGTAGTGGTCCTGGGCAAAGAACTTGGCCAGTTCATGACCGATGCCGGCGGAAGCGCCGGTGATGAGGGCGGTAGGAGAGCTCATGGCAGGTCCTTCCAGCAGAATGGGAAAATCTTAACCGCGAAGAGCACAAAAGAAAACCGGCACGGACCCTGGTCCGTGCCGGTGAAGAGACTGCGCGCGCCTAGACCCCGTAAATCGGGTGCCACGAAGTGGCGGTCTTCAGCTTTTCATTCACATTGTTGATGTTGGCCACACCTTCCGTCTCCAGCCATTTGCGGAACGCAGCCGCGCCCTGCTTGGCATAAATCGGAATGCCTTCTTTCCAGGTGGCGCGTCCGCACAGTACCCCGTTGAACTTCACGCCGGTTTCCCCGGCCAGTTCCAGGGTCTCGCTGAACTCCGCGTTGCTTACGCCCGCCGAAAGATAGATGAACGGCTTGGTAGCGGCCGCGGCGGCCTTGTGGAAGAGATCGATCGCTTCCTTCTTGGTGTACGCGGTCTGTCCCGCATGGGACTTGGTGCCTTCCACGAACTTCATGTTGACCGGCACTTCCACCTTCAGCACGTCGACGCCATAGCGGTCTTTGCTGAATTCGCGCATGCTTTCCGTGACGATATGCGGCTTCTTCTTGGCGTACTCCAGGCCCTTTTCGTCCGCGCCTTCTTCATATCCGACAAACTCCAGGAAGTACGGAATGTCGTTGGCGCGGCACTCGTCGCCGATGCGCTCCACCCAGGCATGCTTCTGGTCGTTGACTTCCTTGGGATCATAAGGGGTGTAATAGAGCAGGATTTTTACGCAGTCCGCGCCTGCTTCTTTCAGTCGCTTGGCTGACCAGTGGTTGAGCAGGTCTGGAAGACGGCCGGGGCCCGTCTTGTCGTATCCGGTTTTTTCGTACGCCAGCAGCAGACCGGCGTTTTTCGCGCGCCTCTTGGAGGCGGGCAGACCCCATTCGGGGTCCAGCAGAATGGCGCTGGCGTGAGGCGTAAGGACTTCGGTGACCAGCGATTTGAATTCTTCCATCTCGGCATCGCTGACGGCTGAGCCCTTTTCCTTGGCCAGCGACTTCTGGAGCGAACCGCGCTGGTCCATGGCAGCGGCGGCAATGACGCCGCGGTCGTTGGATACCTTTTTGAGTCCGGCCAGTTTTCCAGGCGTGAGCTTCATAGTTTCCTCCAACTGTGTGGTGAGTTGTAATGTGGGGCCCGTTCCGCCCCTCAGTTAGCAAAATGAGTGAAGGACAGCCCTTTATTGTAAATGGAATCGCAGGAAATCGAAAGGGAAGGAAAGCCGCTCGCGCCGGCCGTTTCTCCGCGGCGGGAGCGGCATTTCAGAAAGTCTTCCCCAGGATCGCCTGCTGCTGGGCGATCAGGTCGCCGCATCCCTTGCGGGCCAGAGCGATCATCTTGCCCAGTTGCGCCTCATCGAAGACCTGATGTTCCGCCGTGGCCTGCACTTCGACGAACTTCTGCGCATCGGTCATGACGAAGTTCATGTCCACGTCGGCGCGGGAGTCCTCCTCATAGCAAAGATCGAGCAAAATTTCTCCGTCCACAATGCCGATGCTGGTGGCGGCTACATAGCCCTTCAGGGGGACGGCGGGCAGGGTGCCGGCTTCGACCAGCTTGCGCAATGCCAGCCCCAGGGCCACAAAGGCCCCGGTAATCGAAGCGGTACGCGTGCCACCGTCAGCCTGGATGACATCGCAGTCGATGAAGATGGTACGTTCGCCCAGCTTGGTCGTGTCGGCCACGGACCGCAGGGAACGGCCGATCAGGCGCTGAATTTCATGGGTGCGGCCACCTTGGCGGCCCTTGCTGGCCTCGCGCGAGGAGCGGGTCAAAGTGGCGCGGGGCAGCATGCCGTATTCGCTGGTGATCCAGCCTTTGCCGCTGTTGCGCAGAAACGGCGGCACCGTTTCTTCCACGGAGGCGGTACAAATGACGCGGGTGTGACCCACTTCGATCAGCGCGGAACCTTCCGCGGTTTGAATGAAATCAGGAGTGATTTTCACCGGCCGCATCTGTTCCGGCGTGCGATTGTCAGAGCGATAGATCATACGCCGCGATTGTAAATGAAGCTTGCCTGAGGAAAGCGTAGTCCTCGGTCACCTTTGTGATGTGTTGTCATTCCGGCTCTCCTGCCGGGGAGAGGAGCTGATTTGCTGCGCCACAGCAGATTGCTCACAGCACAGGATGTTCCTCGAAATGACAAGGGGAGCTATTCAAGCGTCCCAGAGGTTTCTACTGTCCGGCGCCCATCTGGCTTGCCAGCTGGTTGACACTGGCCACATCGTAGAAGTTGGTAAGGTCGGCGTGACCGGCCAGGGTTTCGCGTTCTTTGCCGTCCACCAGAATCTTTGCCCGCAGAATCCCCGGAATGTTCGCCGAGAGAGTCTGGATCAGGGAGACCACCGTCAACTCTTCCACTTGAATGCCGGAACGGTGGCTGTCGGCAAAGGCGGCGTTGACGTCGATGACCACCAGCCCGGGATCGACCAGATAGACGTCGCGAATCTCTGAGCCCACGCCCAGGGGATGCGGTGAATTGGGGCCGAGATAGACATCCAGCAATGCGCGCAGCAACTCCTGCGCGCGTTGCTGGCGTCCGGAGGGCAGAGGAATGCGGGCGCTTTGCGCGCGCAGCGCGCCGGACGTGTCATCGGCAACCAAGAGTGTGGCTTGCTCCGTCGGTCCTGAAGCCGGGGGGGCAACCGGACGTTCATCGGCGGCGAGGGGGACGGCGCCCTCCTGACGTACCCGCCCACGGGTACGCCAGGCAAAGAAACCAATCCCCACAGTCAGCAGCAAAAGAAATCCGGTGCCGATCAGCAGATGACGGGGAATCATGGCAGGTCCCCCTGCATGCGGGCGGTGACCAGGGCGTTGGTCACGGCAATGGCCACCGACTGTTGATAAGCGGAAGAAGCCAGCTCCGGCACGCCGCCGGCCGGGGGCGCAATTTCGATGGCCAGCGCCGGCACCGTCAGATTGTTCAGCGGCCGTAGCGGGGCTTGCTGGATGCGGGCCGTGATCTGGTTCTTCTGCAGAGCGCCAGCCATCTGCACAGCGATTTTTTGGCTTACGGCCCGCAGGGAAGATTGCGCGGTCTGCCAATCCACAAAGGGCCCGTGATTGTCTCCCCCGATGGGCAGCAGTGCGGTATAGACCTGAACGCCGTTGCCTTGGGAGACGGCATGGATGCACAAGTAGACCGATGGCTTGGTCTGGTTGGTCAAGCTGGCGCGCTGGTCCAGGCTGAGGGTGGCATCGCCATCGCGCAGCACCAGGGCGGGCAATCCACGACTTTGCAGCTGCTGGCGCAGGGCGCGCGCGAAGCTTAGGGTGACGTCCTTTTCCGCGAGCTGCGGGGAAAGAAAGGCGCCGGTTTCTGCGCCCCCGTGGGCCGCGTCCACTACGGCAAAGTACTGCGGAACGGCGGGCGGCGGCAGATTGGCCACAGCCGGCGCAGGGGCCGGAGTGGGCGCGGCAGCGGGCAGCAGGGGCGTGGCCGGCGCCTGCGGCGCGGGCGTGATGGTGATGGTGCGTCCATCATTGCTGAAGCTGGCGAACAAGGGCACGCTGCCGGTCACCGCGATCTCCGCCACGCCGTTATTCTCGCTGTAGGTGGCGGAGGGAATGGCGGGGAGTCCAAAGGTGAGGGTATGCGTTCCGGGCCCCAGCAGCGGCTCGTGCGAGAACACCATGCGCAGCTTGCCGGGTTCGGTCGCCACCATAGGATTGACCGGAGAAGTGAAATCCAGCACCAGACGCGGCCCGGCATTGCGGTTGGCCTGGGCGGTGAAGTGAACGCCTACGTTCCCGATGAACAGCCGTCGCGAGGCTTCGCGGAAGCTGACCGGGCCACCCAGAAACCGGGGCAGAATTGTCGGAATAGAAGTAAGCGGCACCAGGCCGCGATTATTTTCCAGCAGGAAGGGGGCTTTGAGTGGGATGGACTGTCCCGCTACCCGGGCATAGTTCTGTCCGGGGAGAAACTCGCCGTCGACATTGTTGTAACGCATCTTCCAGCGCTGGTTGTCCAGCCGGGCGCTGACCCCGCCCAGAGGCTCGAGCAGCTCCAGAAGTCCGGTGTAATCCACGCCATTGCGCTCCACCACCGGCAAGGTGTAGTTGGCGACGGTGGAAAAGATGGAGATGCGTTTTTCGTCCAGAGGTGCGGCGGAAAGCAGAAAAGCGGAAAGCGCGGAGATCCCGGCCAGGCAAAACAAGGCGAGGCCCAACCGGGCCTCGCGCGGCGGGTGCTTACTCCAGGGCATAGACCGTAACGCCGGTGAGCAGTTTAGGGTAAAAGTCCGTGGACTTTTGCGGCATCACCTGATTGGCGAAGGCGATGTCGCGGATCTGTTCCATGCGTGCGGCATTCATCAAAAACGCCACGTTGGCCTTTCCGCTGCGGACCAGTTCGATGGATTCGGCGGCACTGCGAATGTAGCGCAGGTTCTCCTGATTGCGGATGGATTCCTCGGAAAGTCCCAGGGCCTTTTCCAGTAGGCACTTGTGCAACTGCACCACATCCAGCGATTGTTGCTGCAGGGAATAATCGCCGAAAATTTCCTGTCCCGCGGCTTTGGGCTTGCTGAGCAGGAAAACGCGGTCCTTCATCACCGCCAGTAGCGAGGATCCAACCCGGCCGGACTCGCGTAGGATGCCCTGCGCCCGCACGGCATCCAGGGTTGGGTCGGCTTCTTCCACGCTGAAGTATTTACCGGCTTCGGCGCGCAGGGCGTCGGGCGAAAATCCGCTGAGGCCATGCACTACACGGTGGGTGGGCAGGATCAGCAGGCCAGGGCTGTCCATGTTCACGAAGGTCATCATCAGCAGATCATAGGGGGCCGGCCCTTTGTCCGGGGCGGCGGCCCGCCGCTCATTGCGGTAGTTTAGCGCCGTCTCATAACGATGGTGGCCGTCGGCGATGATGAGCTTTTTGTTCCGCATCTTGTCCTGCACCAGCGCGATCAGGCGCGGGTCCGAGACCTTCCACACCCGGTGCAGCACGCCGTATTCATCGTGCATTTCCAGCGCGGGCTGGCCCGGAGAGGCCAGGGCATTTTCGATCTCTGCCGACGGGTCGCTATACAGCATGAAGATTTGCCCGAAATGGGCGCGGGTCGCCCGCAACAGGTCCAGGCGGTCGGCTTTGGGCTTGGAGAGGGTCTGCTCGTGGCGGTAGACCACGCCGGCGGCGTACTCCTCAATTTTCCCCAGCGCGATGAAACCTTTCCGTTCCAGCTCGGTCGAGCTGCCCGGGACTGTGAACTTCTGCCAGTAGGCATAGAGGGAGGGCTCGCCATCCTGTTTGAGGACGCCTTCCTTGCGCCAGCTTTGGAACGAATGGGCAGCCCGGGTATAGGTATTGTCCCCGGAATGGTCGGTGGCGTGCTGTTTCCCCAAGATCACGCGGACCAGGTTATACGGACTAGCCGCATAGTACTTCTCCTGCATCTCAGGGGTGATTTTGTCATAGGGTTGAGTGATCACGTCCGCGGGGGAAACCCGTGCCGGATCATAACGAAACGCGCGAAAAGGTTCGATATGGGCCATGATGGGAACCAGAGATTGTACAAGATGAAGGGAAATTCCGGCGAATGGCCGGCCTGCCGGTTAGGCAAAGCTTTGCAGAGCAAGGCCAATTTGTTCACAAAATGGCTGCTCCCGGGTTCCGCCGGCTATGTTACGATCACTGGCACCGAGGTTTTTATGGCGCGCCAAGTTGGGCGCGAGTCAGCTTGCCCTGGGCGGCTTGCAAGGAACGGCTACTCGGCCCCCTCCCGGACCCTGAGCGGACTTGCTGCGCGCTCGAATTCATCCCTGTCTCCCCTCCTGGCCTTCTTACTTTTCTTTCTGGCTTGTGCCCTCAGCCTGGTTCCGCTCGCCCGGGCGCAAGGCAATACCGACGATGTCCATGTAAATCCACGAGTTGAGCCGCTTAAGCCCAAAGAGGAGCCGTTGGTCGATCCGGCCCTGCGTACCCATACCAAGCCCATGAAGGTCAGCGTCGACCTCGTGCTGGTGCCGGTCACCATTACCGACCCCCTGAACCGCCTGGTCACGGGCCTGGACAAAGAGAACTTTTCCCTGTTCGAGGGCAAGGAAGAGCAGGAAATCCGTCACTTTTCCAGCGAAGATGCCCCGGTGTCCCTGGGCGTGATTTTCGACATGAGCGGCAGTATGGGCAGCAAGATTGAACGGGCCCGCGAAGCCGTTGGCGAGTTCTTCAAGACCGCCAATCCGCAGGACGAGTTCTTCATGATTACCTTCGCCGACCAGCCGGAGCAGATCTCTGACTTTACCCAGTCGGTGGAAGACATCCAGAGCAAACTCATCTTTACCGTTCCCAAGGGCCGGACCGCCTTGCTCGACGCTATTTACCTCGGGCTGAGCAAGATGCGGCAGGCCAAATATTCCAAGAAGGCGTTGCTGATCATCTCTGACGGTGGCGACAACCACAGCCGCTATACCGAAGGCGAGATCAAGTCTTTGGTGAGGGAAGCCGACGTACTGATCTATGCCATCGGTATTTACGACCATTATTTCCCCACCGAGGAAGAGCGTTTAGGCCCCACCCTGCTCACCGACATCACGGAAGTGACGGGGGGCCGGGCATTTACCATCGACAACCCCAACGACCTGGCCGACGTGGCCACAAAAATAGGTATCGAACTACGCAACCAATATGTCCTTGGGTACCGTCCAAAGAACCCAGCGCGTGATGGCAAATGGCATAAGATAAAAGTGAAGCTTACGCCTCCAAAAGGACTGCCGCCGCTCAAGGTTTATGCCAAGACGGGCTACTATGCGCCTACGGAATAATCTGGTCGTACTTTTTCTGGTCATCTTTTTCTGTGTAAGCGGAGTGGGCGGACAGGAAACTCCGCCGGCCTCCCAGCCTCCGGCTGCGCCCGCGGCTCCGCCCGCGACTCCGCCGGCCCAGAGCGCCACTCCGGAAGCGGATTCCCAAAGTGGGGACAGCAGCGTCTTCGTCTTCAAAAAGGAAGTCGAGGAGGTGGTCCTGCACGCCACCGTGGTGGACGATAAGAACCACCTGGTCACGAACTTGCCGCGCAATGCCTTCACCGTCTACGAGGACGGCCAGGCCCAGACTATGACCTCGTTTCGCCACGAAGACATTCCCGTGGCCATGGGCATCGTGATTGATAACTCCGGGTCCATGCGGGAAAAGCGCGACAAGGTCAACAAGGCGGCGCTCAACCTGGTGCGCAGCAGCAATCCTCAGGACCAGGTCTTCATCGTGAACTTCAACGATGAGTACTACCTCGATCAGGACTTTACCGGCAACATCCGCAAGCTGCAGGACGCGCTGGAGAAAGTCGATACCCGCGGGGGCACGGCGCTGTATGACGCGCTGGTGGCTTCGGTCGACCATCTGGTGAAGTATGCCAAGCTGCAGAAGAAGGTGATCTTCATCGTTACCGATGGAGACGACAATGCCAGCCGGGAGAGCCTGGAGCAGGCGGTAGAGCGTCTGCAACAGGAAAATGGTCCTACCGTGTATGCCATCGGGTTGTTAGGGGAAGAGCGGCAGCGGCGCGCCCGCCGCGCCCTGCAGACCATCGCCGAACGCACCGGGGGCATGGCCTTTCTGCCCAAGACGCTGGATGAAGTCGATGAGATCAGCAGCACCGTCGCCCACGACATCCGCAATCAATACACTCTGGGCTACAAGCCCACTAATCCCAAAAACAGCGGCGGCTATCGCATGGTGAAAGTGGAAGCCAAGGCCAAAGGTTATAAAAAGCTTACCGTGCGCACCCGCAGCGGCTACTACGCCAACGCGGAACCGTCCAAGGGCGGAAAATAAGAAACCGAATTTCCCGCGGGTGCTTCGCCCAGCAATTGACGCTGCCCGGGCCCGGCTCGTACCCTGTAGGGTGCGAGACGAAAAAAATATCGGCCGCGTCAGCGACGACATCACCCAGCTGGTGGGCGGCACTCCGTTGCTTCAGCTCAAGCGCATGGTTCCCGCCGGGTCGGCCGCGGTCTTTGCCAAGCTGGAATATCTCAATCCCGGCGGCAGCGTCAAAGACCGCGCCGCCATCGGCATCATTCGCCGCGCCGAAGAAGAAGGCAAGCTCAAACCTGGCGGCACCATCATTGAAGCCACGGCGGGCAATACCGGCATTGGTTTGGCATTGATCGGCGTCAATCGCGGCTACAAGGTGGCGCTGTTTGTTCCTGAGCGCTTTTCCGAGGAGAAAGTCATCATCATGCGGGCCCTGGGCGCGGAGGTCACGCGCACCCCTGACGCCGAGGGCATGGGCGGCGCCATCCGGCGCGCGCAGGAGCTGGCCGCCAAACTCCCGGGCGCGTTTATGGCCGGTCAGTTTGAGAACCCGGCCAACCCCGACTATCACTATGCGACCACGGCGCAGGAGTTGTTCGCCCAGATGGATGGCGAAATCGATGCCGTCGTGATCGGCGCCGGCACCGCCGGTACCTTTACCGGCATTGCGCGTTTGGTGAAGGAAAAGCTGCCGCAGGCACGGGCCTATTTGGTGGAAACGCAGGGATCGGTGTTTGGAGGGGGCCAGCCCGGCACGCATAAGGTCGAGGGCATCGGAGCCAGCTTCATTCCCAGGAATTTTGATGCCTCGGTGTGCGATGAAGTCCTGATGGTGAACGACGAAAACGCCTTTGCCACGGTGAAGAAGCTGGCCGCGCAGGAAGGCGTGCTGGCCGGTTCAAGCGGCGGAGCCAATGTGTTCGCCGCCTTGCATGTGGCGGCAAAACTGGGGGCCGGCAAGCGAGTCGCGACCATTATTCCGGATTCCGCGGAACGATATTTATCCAAGAAGATTTTTGAGGGCGGCGTTTAGAATTTCCCCGTCCCCGGCGGGAGTCCTCATTTGCCGTGCAGCGTGAGGCTGATTCTGAGAACCCATCCATGAACAAGAAAACGAATTTAGGTTTTGCCACCCGCGCCATTCACGACGGCCAGTATCCCGATGCGGAAACCGGCGCCGTCTCGCCGGCGATTTATCCGACCTCGACCTACGCGCAGGAGGAGCTTGGCAAGAACAAGGGTTACGAGTATGCCCGTGTCTCGAACCCAACCCGCACCCGCCTGGAAGAGAATCTGGCCTCGCTGGAGGGCGGAATTGCGGCCCGCGTGTTCGGCAGCGGTATGGCCGCGGTCAACGCGCTTTGCACCATGTTGAAGGCGGGAGACCACGTGGTATGCGGGCACGACCTCTATGGCGGCGTGCCCCGTCTGTTCAACCAGGTGCTGACCGGCTACGGCATGGAGTTCACCTACGTCGATACCACGGTGGCGGTCAACGTAGAGCGGGCCATTCGTAAGAACACGCGGATGGTGTACATCGAGACGCCGACCAATCCGCTGATGTCGATCAGCGATATTCCCGCCATCAGCCAGATTTGCCGCCGCAAAAAAGTCGAACTGGTGGTGGACAACACCTTCATGTCGCCCTACTTCCAGCAGCCCATTGCGCTGGGCGCCGACATGGTGGTGCACTCCACCACGAAATTTCTCAATGGACACAGCGATGGGCTGGGCGGGGTGGTGGTGTGCACCAAGCCTGAGCAGGCGGAGAAGCTGGCGTTTATCCAGAAGGCCGCGGGCGCGATTCTTTCACCCTTTGAGTGCTGGCTGATTCTGCGCGGGGTAAAAACCCTGGCCGTCCGCATGGAGCAGCACGACCACAATGGCCGCGCTGTGGCAGATTATCTGGCGCGGCACAAGAAGGTGAAGAAAGTCTTTTATCCCGGACTGGCGGCGCATCCCCAGCATGAGCTGGCGCAGCGTCAGATGACGGGCTACGGTTCCATGATCACCTTCGAGACTGGTTCTCTGAACCATGCCAAAAAGCTATTGAAGAAGGTCCGCGTCTGCTGCTTGGCCGAGTCGCTGGGCGGTGTGGAGACGCTGATTTCTCATCCCGCCACCATGACCCATGCCGCGCTGGGCGAAAAGGGAAGAAAGGCCATCGGCATTACGGATGGCCTGGTGCGCATTTCCGTCGGGATCGAGAATGTCGAAGACATCCTGGCCGATCTGGACCAGGCTCTGGCGGCGATTTAGCGTTCCCGGCGCACGGCTCGCTCAAGCAGACTGCTTGTCTGCGTCTGGGCCCGCCGCAAAGCGCAGCATATTGCACAGCAACCGGTCCGCGGCTGGGATCTTGCCCAGATTTGCTGTCACGTTCAGCGTGTTGAGAACAAAACGTCCTTTCCCCAGCCGGTAAATTGCCAGCATCAGCTCGGATTCATATCCCAACGAGGTCCGAATGGATCCCGCAATGGCTTCGTCCGGCGTTTGTTGTGGTACATAGCGGACGTCGGGAATCATGTCGCGCCAATATAGGTAATCCATCAATCCGCCGGCCGGCAACCCCTCCGTGATGGGGTGCTCCTTGAGCCATTCATCAGTCGGGTAGACCCAGGGAAAAGTGTATTCGCTGGTCATGGACAGACGGCCTTTCTCGCTCAGCGGCAGCCAGCCCAGAGGCTCGTCTCCTTTGCGGAAAACATCCGGAGAAAGGAAGATGGCGGTCGCGCCGCTTTCCACCCGGCGAATAAGCTCGGGCCAGCCTGCCGCCGGATCCTCGGCGAATCCATCCACCAGGATGACCTGATTTTGTATGCGGGGTGCGGAGGAGAAATCGCGCACGCGAACGGCATGCTCGTGCAGCCACCGCGACAAGACTTCATTCTTTCCCCACACAACGACTTCATTTTTCAGCGGAGGCAAATCGGCGGCGTCGCCGACGTAGAATTCAACCTCGCCGCCGGTGGCCGCGCCGCCTTGCAGAAAGGTTGCCGTGAACTGGCATTTTCCGGCGGGGCAATCCACCATGATCTCTTCGGAGAATACCGGAAGCACGAAGGGGGCTTCTGTATTGCTCTGAATGGTGACTTCCCGGGTCTGCTCAAACAGTACGCGCCGTTTGGGATCGATGATGCGAAAGCGCACCGGATATTTGCCCGGAGGGAGAGCATCTTCGTTGGTAAGGACGGCTTCAAAGCGCACCGAGGTCTTGCGGTACACGTGGACCGGCTCTACAAAAAGACACCAGCGCAAGGGCTGAAATACCTCGTACATGGCATCCACGGCGCCGGGTTTGAAGTCGCGAAATGCCGTGGTCAGGCCCTCGCCCAGGCCCGCCGGATCGCTGGTGCCGGTCAGGTTATATCCCACAATCAAAGGATTGGAGCGCAGCGCGTTGATGCCCAGGCGGCGCTGCCCGGCCATTTTGCTCACCGCCTGGCGGAAATAGTTTTCCGGGCTGACAAAGGTGTCCGCCAGCTTCCAACGGTCCCAATCCGCCATGAAGGAATCCAGGCGTTTGCGAAAGGACTGCGCATTTTCGCAGGTGGTCTGGCCGATTTGTTCGAAGTGCCGGGTGACGGTGATCAAATCGACGGCGCTGCCCACGCCATATTCCGACAGGAACAACTTGTGGTCGTTGCCCCCAATGCTGCGCAACCGGGAGATCACTAGCTTGGTGTGGGGAAGCTTGGGATAGTAGTGCTGATCGCTGAGCACGTCTTCCCATTGTTCTGAGCCGGGATTACACACGCCACCCACGCAAGTGTGATCTTCCGTATTGGGCTGGGCGTAGGTGGTAAAAGAGGAAACATCCGGTTTGCGCCCCGCGGGAAGGTAGCCATAGCTCCATACCCCATTGGGATTGCGCGCCAGGGAAAAATCCGCCGCCAGATCGTAGGTTTTTCCCGTTGCCGCACGGATGGTCAAGTCCAGCGCCGTATTGTCGACCCAACGGCTGCCCATCCAGTTGTCATAGTCCATGCTGCCGCCCCAGCCCACGATGAAATCCAGGGTGTCGCCGGCGCGCACTTGCACCGTGCGGGAGCACGCCGCCTCATTGCCGCAGCCTTGCAAGTTGAGGAAACTTTCATAAAGCGGGGAAGCGTTGTGCAGGACATGAAGATCGGTGGTGGTGTGTGGGGCCGTTCCTTCAAAGCGGGCGTTGACGGCATACTCGCCATCGGCCGGCGCTTTCCAGCGGACTACGCTGTACTCCCCGTGGGCGCCGGGATGCAAGGCCACTTGCCCGGTCGTCCACAGCACCACATAGCAGATGCTGTAGGGCTTAGGATTGTGCGTGATGTTTGGTTCCGGGCCCAGGTTTGATTTCCATATCTGCAGGCCATTGAGGAAATTGCCCAGACAGTCGAAGCGGCCGCTGCCCAGCAGGACCAGACGGGAGGGGTCGAGAGCGCGGACCCGGGGCAACGTCGTAATGGCATGCTGGAAGATGGGGCCGTTGCCCGTCTCATTCAGCAGCCCCCAGATAACGATGCTGGGATGGTTCCTGTCCCGGCGGATCATGGCTTCGAGCGATCGATTGAAACGCTCTGCCATGTGGGGAGAGTTTCGCATCATCCAGCTGGCGTAGCTTTCCTCATAGACCATGAGCCCCAGTTCGTCACACAGGTCCAGCTGGAAACGCCTGGGCAACCCGGCAATAAAGCGGATCATGTTAAAGCCCATGGCCTTGGAGTTCACCAGGTCACGGCGCAGCAGATCGGGGTTTTCCGGGACACGCACGCCCACCGGGCTGTCGCTGCCGGAATGGGAGCAGCGCAGGAAAATGCGGCGTCCATTCAGGCGGAAATAGCCGTTCTCAAAACGAAAATCGCGAAATCCGCAACGCGTGGAGGCCTCGTCGATCGACTCCTGATTTCCACTGGAAATCTGCGCCGAGACCCGGTAAAGAAAGGGGTCATGCAGTTCCCAGCGGCGGTGTTGTTCGATTTGCAGCGAGGCTTCCACCACAGTCTCGCCGGGGGGCATATCGCGCACGATCGTTTGCGCGGCCAGAATCTCGCCGCTGGCGGCGGGAGCACAGGTAAGAAGAAGTTGCGCGGGCGCCGCCTTCGGGCCGGCGTTATGCACCGTGATCTTGAGTTGTATCTGGCCATTCGCGGCCTGGGGGAACGCCGCAATATCCGCGATGCGAACTTGCGGAGTGAGCAGCAGTTCCACGGAGTCGAGGATCCCACCGGAGCGCAGAGACGATCCCGTCCAACATCCATGGGGAGCTTCGCCGTCCACCACACCTTCGATGGGTTCCTTGGTTGGGTCGAGAACGCGAACGCAGATTTGATTGCCGGCCCCGGGCTTGGCAGCTTGGGTCACGTCGAAAACAAATACGGCTTGCGACCCTTCATGCCGCCCCACAGAAATGCCGTTGACCCACACTTCGGCCAGGTAATCGACGTCCCAAAACTTCAGCAGATAGCGGCCGCCCGGGTATGGATGGGACGGGAAAGAAACCTCGCGCCAGTACCACACCACGCCGTGATAGCCGGGGTACGTTCCCTGAATGCCCCAGGGAACCTGGGCCGGCTTGGCCTCCTTGCGAGGGGCACGCCACCACTGCTCCTGCATTCCGGCATGGGAGGGGTCGGTGGCCAGAAGCCATTCACCGTCCAGCGAGATGGGAGGGCTGATCCTGCTTGTGGCCGACTGGGTTGGTTCTGCCAGTGCCGCGGGGCCGAGGGCCTGCACCGCCGGCGGATCGAGCAAAGAAGTACCCACGCCAACGCTGGCGCCAACCTGAGTGACAAACTCCAGAAATCGCCTGCGATGCATGCGCACTCTCCCCGGGAATTGGATCGATGGACCTGTTACTGCGAGGATAAATCCGCATTGTTTATTACATCCTGTCCAATCAGCGTCAATGGCGGAGCGAGAACTCGGCGCAGGATGTGTTCAATAGGTTGAATGTGCGGGCTTGGGAAGGGCGCGGGCTAGAGGCTGATCACTTGATGGTCCACGCATTCCGTGCGGATGTTTTCGTACAGGTCTTTCAGGAACTCCAGACCATACCTGGAGGGAAAGTAAATACCCGCCACCTCGCGTTCCTGCAGGGTTTTGTTGGGGAAGAGCGCATGGCTCAGCAAGTCCGCGTGGCGTCCGGCCACTTCGCTTTTCTGTAGTTCCGCGCGCGCCGCCTTGGCGCGAATCTGTTCCAGCTGGTGGCGCATCTTGCCTTCGGCATTGCCGGCGGCTTCGACCAACGTCTTATCCAGACGATCTAGCGCGCTCTTCACTCCAGCCAATGATTCCGCCAAACTTTTTTCGGCACGATCGAAGGCCGATTGCAGTTCCGCCGGCAATACCTGGGCGGCCAGCCTCTCCCTCAGCGGATCGGGACCATGGAACAAATCCGGCAAGCTCAGCTCGTAGCGCTCCAGCAGGGTCTGCGGTTTGGGCTCCACCATGGTGGCGGAGAAACGCGGCAAGATGGGGGTAATTCGCCCCAGCAATTGCTGATACACCACGGCGACCTGGGCGAAGTACGCCACCTCGGCGGCCCCGCCAATATAGGCCAGGGTGGGCAAAAGGTAGTCCTGCACGATGGGCCGCAACAACACATTCGCGCTGAAATTCCGCGACCCGGCTTCGATTTGTTGGCGCAGATCGGATGCGGAGACCTTTTCCGCCCCAGCGAGAAAGCTTTCGCCGTCCTGGTGGAGAGGGACCCGGGCCCCCTTGCGCAGGGTGAAAAGCAGAGTGGAAGACGGAGTAACTTTGACCTGCGCGTGATACCCGGCGGCTTCCAGTTCTGCGTTGCGGGCCAGTAAGGTGGCGGTCAGCTCCTTGGACTGATCGAGGGCAGCCTGAAAAATCGGGGCGGCTACATCCGTCATTTCGCCGTCCGAGGCGTCCATCAGGATCAGACCCCAATCGGCGAATAAGCGGGCAAACAGGCGAGCGAAAGCGGTGCCGTAGGATTCGCCAGGACGGTAAGATTCACGCAGGAAGGCGGCAACCGCGGTCTCGCCCAGAAGCGCCGCAGCCTGGTCCACCACCGGCTCGATCTCCGCTCCAAACTGGATGTTTCCCACCGGGGCGTCGGGAGCGCCTTCGGTGGGGGCCACGAATTTCTGGCCACCTTCCGGGCCGGGCAGGGAAGTGGAGCGAATCTCAGCGACGTCGTGGTCTTGCGTGGCCAGCCAGAAAATGGGCACACAATCCACGCCGGCGGCGGTGGCTTCGGCCGCCAGCTTCAGGACATGCAACGCCTTGTAAAGAGAAAATGCCGGCCCTCCGAACAGCCCAACCTGTTGTCCGGTGACTACGGCATAAGCTCCTCGCCGCAGGCAGGCGATGTTGGCCAGTGTCTTGGCCGAGGAACCCCAAGTCTGGTTCTGCCGCTCCAGAATGGCCGCCACTCGTTCCCGGCGCCCCGCATCATAACTCACACGCGTGGTTTCGTCGTTCACCCATTGGGCGAATTGCGGCGAACGCGGATAAAACGGCTGCACCTTGGGTGAGGCCGAAAGGTAGTCGGTGAAAAGCCTTGTCGTGTGCGGAATCTGACGGAACGGCAGACATTGGGCCTTCACCGGCACCTCTCCTGACAGGGTTGGACGAAATCCATCATGCTTTGGTCAACCTGATTATTCTACAGGCTACAGCTTCCTATCAGATGCCGGGAGCGGGTTGAAGATGCAAAGAAGAGGCCGGAGGAAGGGGCGTCGGGCCGCCCTTCCGCGCGCAGAATACAGCCCGGCCGACGCTCCTCGGTGGGAAGAGCTCGTCTGCGTTAAAATTCATCGTGTAAGGTATGTAAATCCGTGAAAGCCGTGGCCGATTCTTGTTGTCCTCATAAATCCGCCACGGGCCCTATGTTTTCTGGAGATTGCCTTGTCTGATACAAAAGTGATCGATGGCTCGCAGGTGGCGCTGGAAGGCCGTTTTGTACGCCTGGAGCCCATTCGCACCGAGCATGCCCCGCTGCTGTGGAATGCCGCCAAGAATGACGCGGAGGATATCTTCCGCTGGTTCCCCTACGCCATGCGCACGCGCGAGGACTTTGATGGCTTCGTACACAAGGCCTTGGCCGAACAGCAAGCCGGGCAATCGGTGGTGTTTGTTACCGTCGACCGGGCTTCCGGGGGAGTGGTGGGCAGCACGCGTTTCATGAATATCGACCGCGCCAACCGTCACGTGGAGATTGGTTCCACCTGGATTGTGCCGGCATGGCAGCGCACCGCCGTCAACACTGAGGCCAAACTTCTCATGCTGGGTCATGCCTTCGAACAGTGGGGATGCCTGCGGGTGGAGCTCAAAACCGATTCGCTCAATGAGAAATCCCGCAAGGCGATCCTGCGGCTGGGAGCGACCGAAGAGGGCACCTTCCGCAAGCACATGATCACGGTCAGCGGGCGTATCCGGCACTCCGTGTATTTCAGTTTGATCGACGAGGAATGGCCTGCGGTGAAGGCGCGTCTGAGCGGGAAATTGCTCTCCTAGACCGGCTTGGGAGATGCCGCGCCCACGCGCATCCCATTTGTCAGGGTGCCGGAGTTGTCGGACTTTAGGGTCGTACTTTGGCAAAATCTTCCGCGGCGAAGAGTTTGCCATCGCGTTCGGCCACTCCCACCCCGGTGGCGGTCATCTCAGGATCGAGCAGGTTCTCACGGTGGGCGGATGATTTTATCCACTGCCCAGCAATGTCTTCGGCGGTAGTTCCCACCGCCACGTTTTCCGACAGCGAAGTGAATTTCACGCCCGCTTTGCGGGCCCGCGTGGGCAGAGATGCCTCGCCCGGCAACTGGTGCGACAGCGTATGGCTCTGCGCCATGGCTTCAGCGTGCTGGCGCGCGGCGAGGGCCAGGTCGTCATTCCACACCAATGCGGGCAGCCCGCGCGAACGGCGTTCCCGGTTGGTCGAGTCAAAAATCTGCCGTTCGGCTTGGCGCGCGGATTGAGCAACCGCACTGTTTGTGACCAACAGTATTGCCAGGCAAAAGTAAATCATCCCTAGGATTTTCATGCGAGTCTCACCGCAGTTCTTAAGATGCACCTATATTTGGCTCAGCAAAAATCAGCACCGAGTCTTCAAATGATGTTGGTTTCCAGTCCTGCGATGAACTGAATTCCCGGGATCGCTTTGCCCACCAGGTTTTTATCGTTCGTCAGGAACAAATCGGTATTCGCGGAGGCGGCGCACGCGAGATGAATCGCATCGGGAGAAGCTATATTCATGCTGCCGCGAATCCTCGCATAGTAGTCGGCCGTTTCTGCAGTGAAGGGAATGACTTCTGAGAGCAGGCTGGTCAAGGCACCTCGTATCTCATCTACCCGTGAAATTGGCCCCTTGCGATATACGCCAGCGAGAACCTCACCCAGCGTGACGGCACTGGTGATGAGTTCGTCGTTGCGTTCGCGCATGCGTGTGTGGATGGAAGCAACCCGCTTGGCAAAATGCGGGTTGTCATCCAGCCAATAGATGAACAGCATGGAATCCCAGTAAATACGGCTCATTTGCGGTTGTCCGCATCGCGGAAAGACGCACGCTCAGCACGCAGGTAAGCTTCGCCTCCGCCGTATGTTGCGAAAACGTCTTTTAAGGCGCCGCGGAGACGCTCCCATGCCTCCTGTCTTGTTTGCGGCGTACTACACGAGCCATTCGATGTCTGCGGCATCGAGTGTTCTTCGTCCAGGAATTCGTAAGTATAGGTCACGCTCGTGCTCTTGCCGGACGGCGGACCAGTTCTGGAGATTAAGCGGAGATGGTTCTCCCTTAGAAACTTTTTCGACGCCAATGCGTTGCAAACCGATGGCACAAGATTGTCTAGCCTTAAAGCCCTATGCACAGCCCCAGCATTGATTGAGAATCTCTTCTCGCCCCGCCGTCGCGCCGGCAAAATATAGGTCTCGACACCGTGCTGACGAATCAAGTCCGACCCTGAGAGTACATCCGTGGTGCTCATCTTGTTTCCTCCTTCACGCTACAACTGTTCTGATCTTCGGGTAGACCTTCGTTTCTGACATTTTCCAAGCGCTCTTGATGATTGCATCATTTGCATCAATATGACTTAACATACATACATTACCATACAATGCTTCATTCTTGCAACGACGATGGTTTTCTAACATCCAACCGGTTGTTTGACTTCCAAGGGTTTCGACCCTACTCTGGAAGGAGCTCTTTAGAATGGTCCATCCCAAATGGGGGCGTCCCGGTTTCGACGGAGATGCTTGCGGCCAAGAGGCATGCCGGGGAGCACACACCCGTAATCGTGAGCAAAATGATAATTGCCAATCAACAAATGGCATACGCAGCCTAATTCGTTAGGCTACCGTTCTCCACCGCTTCGCCCTTGGGCGGTGAGCGAACGTCACACAGAGGGCTGCTCTTCTCGTCTACGTCTGGGATGAGAGGCTAAGACTTCAGGCTAGCGGCACCCGTTTCTTGTCCGTTCTGAGCGGAGGCCGCGAACGTCCTGGGGGACCCGCCGCAAGGCGGCAAACGCCCGGGGCATGAACGCGAATAAGCATGTAGTCTCTTGACCAGTAACATTTTCGGACGCGGGTTCGACTCCCGCCGCCTCCACCAAATCTTCCAGGTCCCTCGGCTGCGCTCGGGATTTCGGCGCGCAGCTCCGACGCCGCGCAAACGCCTCAGTTTCGACTCCCGCCGCCTCCACCAA
>JAFDVW010000018.1:112279-121007 GCA_018268755.1 Acidobacteriota bacterium | reverse complement strand
TTTCGGCGCGCGGCTCCGACGCCGTGCAAACGCCTCAAGTTCGACTCCCGCCTCCACCAAATTAATGGCCTTTTCGCGTGTCTAGCGCGTTGGCATGCTATTCTTTCCCGTGTCACCCGCCACAAACCGGTTTCCTCGCCATACTCTGCTCGTTCGTGTTACCCACTGGCTCACGGTAGTTTCTTTTATCGCTTTGCTGGTGACCGGAGTGGAGATCCTCATCTCGCATCCGCGGTTTTATTGGGGTGAAGTCGGCAACTCTCTGACGCCGCCGCTATTTAAGATCCCGATTCCCTCTTCGCGATCTACAGTACCGACTGGTTATAACTATGTGTTGCCCGACCAGAATGGCTGGAGCCGGTATCTGCACTTTGAAGCCGCGTGGGCATTGATACTGACCGGGGCGGTTTATTTCATCTCCGGCTTACGGACGCGACACTTTCGCAGGAATTTGTTTCCCGCACCTCAAGATCGAACTTGGGCAGCGTTCCGCCGCGTAATTGCGCATCACCTGCGCTTGACCCCGGCAAGCAATGCGGATGATCGTTCCTATAACGTTCTCCAACGCAGCACCTATCTTATGGTTGTCTTCATCCTATTTCCGTTCGTCATCTGGACTGGACTGGCGATGTCACCGTCATTTAATGCTGCGTTTCCTTGGTCGTCGACCGTTCTTGGAGGGCGGCAGTCTGCTCGCACGCTTCATTTTTTGGTGTCGGTATCTCTTGTGCTTTTTTTGCTTGTCCATGTCTTGATGATTGCTTTGACAGGATTTGTAAGCCGTACGCGCGAGATGATTACAGGGGCCGCAGGTCGGTCGCGGGAGCGTACATGAACAAAATTTCACGGCGAAAATTTGTGAAGGCGGGATTCACTGTCACGGCAGGCGTCTCAGGTCTTGCCGTAGCGGCCAAATTAGCCAAGCGTTACGGACTTGTCCCGCCCGACAGTGGTGGAATTTATGGGCCGGGTGAAACGCTGACCTATGCCGCGCACCGGATTTTCAGCCGGCACTCGCTGGCCCGCGAGTTCTCTCGCAGCATGATTTCGAAAGATCCCTTCGCCAACTCCATTGCACCGTTGAGCGACGATTTCAAACGGCTGCAAAGTGGCAGATTCGCTGACTGGCGGCTTTCTGTCGAGGGAATGGTGGCACAATCGGCAACACTTTCATTGTCCGATCTCAAGACTCTACCCATGCGCAGCCAGATTACCGAGGTCGTGTGCGAAGAGGGATGGTCGTATATAGCCGAGTGGATTGGAACGCCTCTGCATGAAGTATTGAAGGCCTTGGGAGTCCTGCCGCAGGCGCGATATCTTGTTTATTTTTCCATCGAACCCGATTGGTGGGACAGCATCGACATGGATGATGCACTACATCCCCAAACTCTACTGGTTTGGGCGATGAACAATGGAGACCTCCCAGTGTCGTTCGGCGGACCACTTCGGTTGTACCTGCCTCGACAACTGGGCTATAAGAGCGTGAAATTTTTAACCCGTGTCAGGGTCACTGATTCAGTCAAAGGTTTCGTGCCCGCGCTCGATCCCAATTCGCCAAATTACGGCTATTCCTGGTACGCGGGTATCTGAGATGCTGGCCTATTTGCGTGCAAACCTGGGGTCGCTCCACTGCGCTCGGGATTTCGGCGGCGCGGCTCCGACGCCGCGCAAACGCCTCAAGTTCGACTCCCGCCGTCTCCACCACGTATTCAGTGCTACCATTTCTCGGTGCGCGCCTATAAGTTTCTTTGCAAAAAATATGCACTCGAAAACCTGCAGAACAAAAGGTTAAAGCAATCGCGTATTTCTGAACTTAATGATCCCTTTGAGTTGGTCCCCTATGACCTGACTAACCAGATCGCTCGCAAGACTTTTCTCAAAACACGGGATGACATGGATCAGAAAAAAGGGTTTCTATCTTTCAGTGCTGAGTGGTCCAACCCGGTCATCTGGGCACATTATAGCGATAATCATAGAGGTCTCTGCTTAGGTTTTGAAATTCCGGAATTGAAGGGGGATCCAGAGAATGATGAGACCGACCACATCACTTATCAAAAAGAGTTACTTCCGTGCCCCGATTTTGACACGATGTCAGGCACGGAATATACCTCCTTCGTGCGGAAAGTTCTATTTACTAAATTCGCCCATTGGGAATACGAGCATGAAATACGAGTATGGAGTTCACTGGAAGACAACCAAAGCGCTATCAATTTTGTGAATTTCAGTGAAAGTCTAAAGCTCGTCGAAGTTATTTTAGGTGCTAGGTGCACGCTCATGAAAGCAGAGGTCGAGAACGCATTAGGCCCCCTAGCGGACGGAGTGCAAATTAGCAAGGTACGTGCAGCCTACGATAAGTTCGAAATGGTTAAAGATGAAGAGTGGACCTAATCATCCGCTGAACGGAGACATATTCATAAAAATAAGGGCAAGTCCAATTCTGCCAATTGACCCCGTACATTATGTATCCAGCGGCTTGGCGTTCTCCGGCAGCTGGAGCGAGTCACTGACGGCGAGTTCGGCAACGCGTAGCCGCCTTACCGAAAGGGATTCAATCTCGAGGGATTTGATGCGCGTCTTCTTGACGTCGGCGCGGCCGATGGCCAGCCGTCCTACGGCCAATGCGCCGATGGCCAGCGCACCTACCGCAAACGCCCCCAGCGCAAAGGACCCTACCGCGACCGTGCCAAGCGCGCCGGCTTTGAAGGCCACCGAGCGCAGCTCGGAGAGTTTGGAATCGCATTTCTTCATGTGGGTTGTCTCCTGGAAATATTATGGGCCAGGGGATCCTTTTGCGGAATAGTGCAGCCGTCAAGCGCAGGGAGGAGGAGTGGTTTACTCGCCAGCTGCCAAGGGAGTCTCAGGACCCGCGCCGCCCCCGCGCCACCCCTCAATTGACACTTAATAAGTGTACAAGTATACTGTGTCATGTGAACGTCACGCTCTCCATCGACGAACAAACCATGGCGCGCGCCCGCAAAAAGGCCGAGACGCTGGGCACCAGCGTGAATCAGCTGGTCCGCGACTATCTGCAAAAACTGGTGGGAGAAGACGATCCAGAAAAAAGTATTGAGGAATTCAAACGGCTTTCCGGCCAGGGGAGTTCCCGCGGCTGGAAATTTAATCGCGACGAGATTCATGAGCGTTCGTAGCTTTTTTGACACCAACGTTCTTATCTATGCTGACGATAAATCGTCACCCGCCAAGCAGCGGCGTGCCTTGGAATTGGTGACGGAACACCGCCGCGCCGGTACCGGAGTGGTCTCTATGCAGGTGCTGCAGGAATACTTCGTCACTGCGACCCGCAAATTAGCGGTGGACGCCAAGGTCGCGCGCAGGAAAGTGGAATTGCTGTCGGAATTTGACGTGGCCACGCCGGACGTTGCAGATATTCTTGCCGCCATTGATTTGCACCGGCTTCACGGCTTCTCGTTCTGGGATTCTCTGGTCTTGCGCGCAGCCAAACAGTCTGGATGCAAAGTTCTTCTGACCGAAGACCTGCAAGTGCGTGAGGTGGATGGCGTGAGGATCGTGAATCCGTTTTCTTCCTAGCAAAGCCAGAGTTTCCCCGCGCCCCAATTCAAATTTGAATAAGCTAGAGGGCTTCTAGGGATGGCCGGCCTGGGAGGCATTTGCTTTCTGGCTTTGCCGGGTGGCCTCCGCTGCGCCCTGGATAGCGCCGCGGCGGCCGGGAGCGTTGGCCAGCGCCTGGGTAAATTCCTGCAACGCCAGATCCGGTTGGCCCTGCAAAAGCAACAATTCTCCCAGTTGTTCGCGCGCGGGAATGATCGGCCCGGGCGTCACGGGAAGCTTTTCCACGGCATCTTCCTGGTCGGCCGCGGCCCGCAGCAAATCGACGGCCTGCGGCTTGTGTTCCGCCTGGGCCGACCAGGCGGCTACTTCTTCTTTCATGACCTTCACCTGTGTCGCCCAATACAAATTGTTGGCCGTTCGCAGTTTGTCCTCCAGCTTCTGCAAATCAGCCATGGCTTGTTTTCCCTCCTCCGGATGCCCACTGCGCGCCAGCCCCATGCCACGTGCCCACACAGCAATGGCGATCACATGCGGCGGGGCGCTTGCCGGTGGAGCGACCCGGGCCGCTTCCGTCCAGCGCTGCCTCTCGACCAGGCAGCGGATAGGCATCGCGGTCGCGGCATAGCCGGTCTTAAAGTCTCCCGTATTCAGAGCTTGCATGGCCTGCAGCCGCAGCAGCACATGCTCGGCCTCGGCATCGCGTCCGCTTTGCAAGTAGGCATAAACGAGGTAATCCATGGCGTGCAGTTCCTCGCCAATGTCACCCGAGGCGCGTGCGGCCTCCTGCGAGGCCCGATTGGAAGCGATGGAGTCCTCCCACAGTCCAAGCCGGGTGAAGATGTGGCTGGGCATGTGAAGGGCATGCGGTGCGGAAGGCGCGATCTGCGCATAAGCCCGGGCCGCCGGCAGTCCGCGAGTGGCCAGTTCCGCATTATCGGAGGCGTGAATTACATAGTGTGCCGTGCCGGGATGGTCTGGGTGCGTCTGATAGAGGGGCAGCAGCAGATCGAGGGCCTTCTTCTGGCGTGCGTGCGTCTTATCAGTGGGAGAAGCGTTCGCCAACAAAGCGAGGGCGTAGAAAACCTGGGTCTCTATGTCTTGCGGGTTCGCTGCGGCAAGTTTCGCCATGGCCGCCTCGTAGTTCATGGCTCGTGCAGGATAGGGAAGCCCCGGGTCTTGAAAGACCAGGGCCGCGGCTTGGATGAACCCGCGTTCCCGCTCGCTTTTGGCGCCGATTTGCAGGGCTTGGTTGATCTCATCTTTGGGTACGGTGTTCGACGGCGGTGGCACGGCCGGCTCCCAGAGTTGGTGAAAGTACGTCATGGCGACGCCCCAGTGCGCCATGGCACAGGCTGGGTCCTGGGAGGCCACTTTCTGAAATGCTCCCGCTGCTGCCGTATAGGCGAAAGAGTGCAGCAAGGCAACGGCGCGGTTGAACTCCGCCTGCACCTGCGGCTGGCAGGAAACTGGAAACGACACCGTACCCAGCTTCTCCGGTATGCCGTGGGAGTGGGATTCCTGGGCCGCCAACGCGCTCAGACAGCACATGACGAGCAGGATTTGCCGGGGAAAGTTCATGCGCATTCTCCAGTCTGAATAACGCTGAGTTTACACTGGCCCCGCAGGCCTTGGGGAAACGAGTAACCCGATTTATTCCCGCGCCGGCAACACTTGCTCGATGCGCCGGTCGGGAATCAGCCAGATCAGCGCCACCGCCACGAGCAAGGCCTGCGCCAATCGCGGAGACCACACCGCCGTCCCAATCGCCGCAATATAGAGCAAAGGAGAAAGCTTGCCCTTCCAATCGCGCCCTACCGCTTTTTTCAGAATGGACTGCTCGCCTTGCGCACGGATAATCGCGTTCTGTAACACCACGTAAGCCAGCGCCGCCATCAACAGGACTACCGCGTAAAGGATGGTGGGCCCCGCCGTGAAGTGGTTTTCTCCCATCCATCCCGTGGCGAAAGGGAATAAGGAGAGCCAGAACAGCAGGTATAGATTGGCCCAAAGCACCCCGCCGGTCACCGTGGTGCAGGCGTGCAGCATGTGATGGTGGTTGTTCCAGTAAATGCCGACGTAGACGAAGCTCAGCACGTAGCTGAGGAACACCGGCAGCAAGGGCGCCAGGTCTTTCAGACTGTCGCCGTGCGGGACCTTCATCTCCAGCACCATGATGGTAATGATGATCGCGATGACGCCATCGCTGAACGCTTCCAGCCGTCCCTTGGACATCGTCCCCCACTCCTTGTGGAGTGTCTATTATGCGGCAGGGGAGGGGAGAGTGGGGCGGGGACTTCTCAGGGCTGGTTGATGAGAAATGTCGACATCTGGTCCAGGAAAGCGCGCAGTTCCTGTTCCGCCTCCGCAGGAAGCGCCGCGTCCTGCAGTGCGTGGCTCATGAGTTGCATCCAGCGGTCGCGCGCCGCTTGGTTGATGCGGAAGGGCATATGCCGGGCCCGCAGACGAGGATGCCCGCGCTGCTCGATATAGCGCGGCGGACCTCCCAGGCGATAGATCAGGAAGTCGCGCAGCCTTTGCTCCGCTCCCTCGCGGTCTTGCCTGGGGTACATGGGCCCGAGAATATCGTCGTCATAGACCTGACGATAGAATGCCGCCACCAGCCGGGTGAGTCCCTCTTCCCCTACCAGAGAAAAAATTCGTTCTTCGTTCATGGAGCTCTAGTGTAACGTGCCCGGCTTGGATGCCGAGGCCCTGGCGGAAATTGCATCTGCAGAGCAATCTTTCCGCGACGCTGTGACGTTCCCGGCAAGCATTTTATGTGCCTGATTTTTCTGGGAACTCGGCGGATTACAGGAAATTCACCAGGGCGGCGATGGTTTCTTTCTGGCGTTCTTCCATCAGCCAATGCCCGGCGCCTTTCAGCTCCACCACGGAAACGTGATTGGCCACCAGCCTCATTTGCGGGAAGAGCGTTCCTGCGCTCGCTTTTTCCCCGGCAATCGCCAGCACCGGCATATTCAGCTTGGTCTTGGCCATGGAGGCGAAGTCCTGAGCGGTTTGCGGCCAGGCGGCAAAATAAGCCCATCCGGCGCGCATGCGTCCGGGCCTTGAGTAAGCCGCCACGTACGCCTGCCGGTCGGCCTCAGGAAGGGATCGAGTCTTGTCCGCCGCCAGCACATTCCAGAAGAAGGCGAAGTAGATCTTCTCCCGCCCCTGCACCAGGGCTTCGGGATATTCCCCATGGAAGCGGAAATGCCAAATGTCGGGATTGTTGTAGTAAGCCTCCCAGCCTTCCACGCCCGGCAGGAATGCGTCCATCACCACCAGCTTCTCCACTTCCGCGGGAAACTGGGCGGCGTAGGCATAGGCCACCATCAGGCCGATGTCATGCCCCACCACGCGCGCCGTCTTGACCCCCAGGGAGACCGCCAGCGCATGGATCCGCATGGCGGAAGTCTTCATATCCAGGCCATGTTTGGGAATCTCAGAGTCGCCAATGCCGGGAAGGTCGGGAGCAATGACCGTAAACTTGGCGGCCAGTTGCGGAATGAGCGGCCTCCACATGCGTGAGGTTTGGGTGTAACCGTGGAGCAGAATGACCGTGGGGCCGCTGCCGGCTTGCAGGTAATGGATCTTGACGCCATCGGCTTGCGCGAAGTGGTCGGTGATGGCCGCCGGCTGCGCCGAGGCCAGCATTCCGTGAAACAACAAGAAACTGCCGAGTATGCCGGCCAGTATGGTCCGAATCATGATTTCTCCTGGTCCTGTCCGATGGAAGCGCGAATCCGGTCCGGGAAGGACGTCCGACGCATAGCCCAGGGCATAGTCGGCGACCTCGTCCCAGCCGGTTTGTCCGAGCTTGTAATGGGTTCGGGCAGGGACCTTATTGTACCCGGTCATGGCGGGAAGATTTTCCACCGGCGGCGGACGAGGGGCAGCGCAGCCTGAGAGCGGGCTTTTTCACAATCTAGACAAAATACTATTTTAGATATAGTCTAAGTCCGCCGTGGACGCCGAGGCCATCAAACACTCTTTGGAGAGCAGGGGATTGCGCTGTACGGCGCAACGTTTCGCGGTCGTGTCGTTTCTGATGGACCATAGCGGGCATCCCACCGCGGCGGAGATTTTCGAGGCCGTCAACCGTGTCGACCCGCGCTCTTCCCGGGCCACCACCTACAACAATCTTCGCGATCTGGTGAAAGCAGGCCTGGTGCGGGAAGTGGCCGTGGAAGGCCGCGCCGGCCGCTTTGATATGCAAGGCATGCGCCATCACCACTTCATCTGTGACCGCTGCGGCGGGGTCGAGGACATGGAGTGGTACGACGTGCCGCGGCCGGCGCAACGTACTCTGGGCAAACGAATCGTCCGCGAATGTGAATTGATTTTCCGTGGTCTCTGCACGAAGTGCGCTCCGCACCGCGCTTCTCGTTAAGTGTCGTAGGTGGTCAATGCCGGACCAACGCCTTTGCCAAATTTCGGCCCGTGGTCTGTGTCAATCCGTAAGCCCCGCTCCTTTTGTATCTCCATTTTCTTAACCCAAGACGCAAGGAGGGATGAACTCATGGCACCCGAAGTCGCTAAGCCGGAACAAAAAGCTGAATCCAAGTGTCCATTCTCGGGGGCAAGCCGCTCCCCGATGAACCGTGACTGGTGGCCGAACCAGTTGAACTTGCAAGTCCTTCACCAGCATTCCCACTTGTCCGATCCCATGGGGAAGGACTTTGACTACGCGAAAGCATTTAAAACGCTCGACCTGAATGCCGTCATAAAAGACCTGCATGCCGTGATGACGGACTCGCAGGATTGGTGGCCGGCCGATTTTGGCCACTATGGGCCGCTGTTCATCCGCATGGCCTGGCACAGTGCCGGTACTTACCGCATCGGAGACGGACGCGGTGGGGCCGGGGCCGGGCAGCAGCGCTTCGCGCCCCTCAACAGCTGGCCGGACAACGTCAATCTGGATAAGGCGCGCCGTCTGCTGTGGCCGATCAAACAGAAGTATGGCAAGAAGATTTCCTGGGCCGACCTGATGATCCTGGCCGGCAACGTGGCCCTGGAATCCATGGGCTTCAAGACCTTCGGCTTCGGCGGGGGACGCGCGGACGTGTGGGAGCCGGAAGAAGATGTTTTCTGGGGTCCGGAAGGCAAGTGGCTGGGTGATGAACGCTACAGCGGAGACCGCGATCTGGCCAACCCTCTGGCAGCCGTGCAAATGGGCCTGATCTACGTGAATCCG
>JAFDVW010000018.1:0-112154 GCA_018268755.1 Acidobacteriota bacterium | reverse complement strand
TTCGGCAAGACGCACGGCGCGGGCCCCGCCGACAATGTTGGGGCGGAGCCGGAGTCGGCCGGCATTGAAGAGCAGGGACTTGGCTGGAAGAGCAAGTTCAAGTCCGGCAAAGCCGGCGACGCTATTGGCAGCGGATTGGAAGTCATCTGGACCACTACCCCGACCAAGTGGAGCAATAACTTCNNNNCTGACCAAGAGCCCGGCCGGCGCACACCAGTGGACGCCTAAAAACGGCGCCGGTAACGGCACCGTGCCGGATGCGCATGATCCCTCCAAACGGCATGCGCCCTCTATGCTCACGACCGACCTGGCGTTGCGCTTTGACCCCGCTTACGAGAAAATTTCGCGCCGTTTCTATGAGCATCCTGACCAGTTCGCGGACGCATTTGCCCGGGCCTGGTTCAAGCTGACCCACCGCGACATGGGCCCCATCGTGCGCTATCTGGGCCCGCTTGTCCCTAAGGAGCACCTGCCCTGGCAAGACCCTATCCCGGCGGTGAATCATCCCCTGCTCGGGGAACAGGACGTGGCGGCGCTGAAGGCGAAAATCCTTGCCTCCGGCCTGACGGTTTCGCAATTGGTCGCGGCGGCCTGGGCTTCGGCGTCAACCTTCCGCGGCTCGGATAAGCGCGGCGGGGCCAATGGCGCGCGGGTCCGTCTGGCTCCGCAAAAGGATTGGGAGGTCAATCAACCGGCGGAACTGGCCAAAGTCCTGCAGAAACTGGAAGCCGTGCAGAAGGAATTCAACGCCTCCGCCTCCGGTGGGAAGAAGGTCTCGCTGGCCGATCTCATCGTTTTGGGCGGGGATGCGGCCATTGAAAAAGCCGCCAAGGATGCCGGAGTGGAGGTGAAAGTCCCCTTCACGCCTGGACGCATGGACGCATCGCAGGAGCAAACCGACGTGGAATCCTTCGAGCCGTTGGAGCCCAAGGCCGATGGCTTCCGCAACTATCTCCGCAGCCGGCAAGGCCTCTCCCCGGAGGAACTGCTGGTGGACAAGGCGCAACTGCTGCGTTTGACCGCACCGGAGATGACCGTCCTGGTGGGCGGCCTGCGCGTGCTGGGAGCCAATTACGGCAAGTCAAAGCACGGCGTCTTTACCAATCGGCCGGAAACGCTGAGCAACGACTTTTTCGTGAACCTGCTCGACATGAACACGCAATGGCAACCGAACGGCGCGGACGGCGTGTACGAAGGCCGCGATCGCAAGACAAACCAGGTCAAGTGGACCGGTACCCGGGTCGACCTGATCTTCGGCTCGCACTCGCAGTTGCGCGCCCTTGCCGAGGTCTACGGATGCTCCGACGCGAAGGAGAAGTTCGTCAAAGACTTCGTGGCCGCGTGGACGAAGGTCATGAACCACGACCGCTTCGAAGTCGCCGCGTAGGCCGGCTGGGCATTTCCTGCTAACCCCTCCGCTTGGAATAGAAGCTGGGACCATGGCGGTGTAAGCGCCATGGTCCTGGCGCAGCTCCGCCTCCGCATTTATCCGCCGTTAAAAAAGGAAACCGCGCTTTCAGGTATATTTTGCGCGAGGGCCCATGCCGAGGCATCTCACCACCGGCGGGTCCGCGTTCTAGAGATATCCGGGCCTGCGCCGATCGCCCGGCCTATTGAAAGGTGTTGCAGGAAGCGACATCGCCACTCTGATATCCCGCCTGGAACCAATGCATGCGCTGCTCCGAGGTGCCATGGGTAAAGCTCTCGGGGTTCACGCGGCCGGTGGCCATGCGTTGCAGGCGGTCATCGCCGACCGCGGCCGCGGCTTGCAGGCCTTCTTCCACATCGCCCGCTTCCAGAAGCTGGCGCTGCTGCGTGGAGTGTCCCCAGACCCCGGCAAAGCAGTCGGCCTGCAGCTCCAGGCGCACCGAGAGTTCATTGGCCGCGCTGGGGTTGCGGCGGCGGGCGGCATGGACCTTCTCCTCTACCCCCAGGATCTTCTGCACGTGGTGCCCGACCTCGTGGGCCAAAACATAGGCCTGCGCGAAATCTCCGGGCGCGCCGAAGCGCTGCCGTAGCTCATCGTAAAAACCCAGGTCGATGTATACCTTCTCATCCGCCGGACAGTAGAAAGGGCCACTGGCCGATTCCGCCGTACCGCAGGCGGAATCGATAACATCGCGAAACAGCACCAGTTTGGCGTGGCGATAGCGCATGTCTTCCGCGGAGAGAATTTGTGTCCAGGTGGATTGCGTATCGTTGAGAACAAAAGTGACAAAGTCCACCAGAGGCTTTTCCTTGGCGTCCCGGGCCGGGTCGGACTGGGAGACCGCTGCGCCGGTGCCGACACTGTCGGTGCTGACCAGAGAGAGAAAGTCCCGCTTGAAGACCAGGCTCAGCACCAGCAGAATGAGCATGCCGCCGAGGCCTAGATGCACACCGCCGGGACGAAAGCCGCCACCGCCTCCTTCATTGCGGCGATCTTCAATATCTTCGTTGCTTCCACCTGGGGACCAGCGCATAGACACTCCTCACGGCTTGGGACGGAACTAGTCGCTATTTCGACAGCATAATGATAGAGGAACAGGATTCCGCTCGAGGTAAAATTTCTCGTATGGTCAGGCTTATGACCTTGCAGCAATTTCAGGATTCTTTGACGCAAGCAGCGCCGCCCTCCGGCCTTAGCCTGGCCCTGGCTGGATTGTGGTGGGACGCGAAGGGGGATTGGGACCGCGCCCACGAAGAAGCGCAGCAGGACGAGGGACCCGCCGGGTCTTGGGTGCACGCTTACCTCCACCGCAAGGAAGGCGACCTGGGCAACGCCGGCTACTGGTATGGCCGGGCGGGGAGGTCTCCGGCCCGGGGCGCGCTCCAAGAGGAGTGGATTGCCATCGCTTCCAGTCTGCTGGCTTCCTGATCATTATGCCGACTTCTTGTCCCCGCGATCTGGAAGACTTGCGCCGCATGGCGGTGGCGCAAACCCTCTTTCCGCCGGCCTCGTTGAAGCGCGCGCTGGAGCGGCTGGGTTTTGTGCAGGCCGACCCTATCCGTGCTCCCGCTCGCGCACAGGACCTGATCCTTCGCCATCGCGTGAAAGGCTATCGGGCAGGCGACCTGGAGCGCCGCTACGAAACGCTCGGCATCGCGGAAGATTTTTTCATTAATTATGGTTTTGTCACGCATGCCGTGCAGAACTTGATGCACCCGCGCCGCCGGGCCGCGAGGGAAATGGCCCCACCTCGGCCAGGAAGGCGGCCCAGCCGCGCACAGCAGTTGCTGGAGTTTGTGCGCGAGCAGGGAGCGGTCCATCCCCGGGAAGTGGATGCCCACTTCTCCCACGGGCGAGTCACGAACTACTGGGGTGGCTCGTCGAATGCGACCACCCACCTGCTCGATGCCCTGCATTATCAGGGGCTGCTGCGCGTGGTGCGGCGGGACAAGGGCATTCGCGTGTACGCCGTGCATCAGCATGAGGCAGGGCCCACGGATAAAGCGGCCCGCCATGCCTGCATCGATGCCTTGGTGGACGCGGCGGTTTCCATTTACGCTCCTTTGCCGGGCCGGAGCCTGTCCTACATCGTGCGGCGCTTCCGTCTGGGCACGCCGCAGTGGCGGACTGAATTGACCGCTGCCTTGCAGCGCGCCAAACACCGGCTGGCGCAGGTCCGGCTGGAGGGCGTGGATTGGTATTGGCCGGCGGAGGCGCCGCGACTTTCCAGCCGTGCGGACGACATCGTGCGCCTGCTCACCCCCTTTGATCCGGTGGTGTGGGACCGCGATCGATTCGAGTTGTTGTGGAACTGGCAGTATCGCTTCGAGGCGTACACTCCTGCATCCAAACGCAAGCTTGGCTACTATGCGCTTCCTCTGCTGTGGCGCGACCGGGTGATTGGCTGGGGGAATCTCGCGGTGCACAAAGGGGAACTGCGAGCGGAGTTCGGCTACGTGGGTGCCAAGCCGCGCGAACCCGCCTTTCAGCGCGAACTGGACCTGGAGTTGGACCGGATGCGGTTGTTTCTCAGGCTGGAAGCGTAAGTCCGGGGCTCAGAGTCTGGCATTCTCTCCGTTCTTCCGCCAGAAATCACCCAGCTGGGCTTCGGTCCCCTGGAATTGATCGCGGTCGCAGCGGCCAATTCCCGCCACCTCATAGGGAGGTGGGCCAGTCACTCCATCGGTGTATTGCCACAGGGTCCACCCCGGCCAGTTAGGCGGAACTACTGGCCTGGGCCCATAATGCGCCAGCCACAGCCAGCACTTCGCCAGCACCGGATCGTCTTTCTCGCGGAGCAATTGCTTGAGATAACGCCCGCCATAGATGCCGGGCCAGCGGCCGCTGGCGGCCCGCACTCGCACGACGAAGGCGCGCGCCTGTTCCAGGTTCATGCTTGCGCCGGCGGGGTTCTCCTCCAGATCGAGGGCCAGCAAGGTGTGATCTTCTGGCTCGGCACCTCGCAGAAAGAACTCTGCTTGCCGGGTCCCGTCTTGGCCGATGCCAAAGTGATAAGCGCCCCAAAGCAGTCCGGCCGCTAGCGCTTCGCTCCGGCGCATGGCATAAAGAGGATCCTGATAAGCATCTCCCTGGGTTGCCTTGTGCAGGACGCCAAGCATTCCCGCGCGCCGCGCCGCCAGAAAATCGACAGGAAAATTGTGATGAGAAAGATCAATGACGGCATTCACCATCGTCATGGCCGTCCTCCCTTCGGTCGGTCGTAAGGGGCCGGGGAGAGTGAGGACGAATCGCGAGCAGCGTTTTCCAAAGTGAGCTAGATCTACTCTTGGCTTATTTCACAGCCAAGTCAATCACCGGAAGTACCCGGTCGGAAGGGGTACGGCGGCTATGGCTTCCCGCCGTCTTTCAGACCTTTGCCTTCCGTGATCGTGTAGTAGTGGTCCGGACCGGGCAGGTTGGCAATTTTTTCGACTACGCCACTGGGCCAGTGAATCTCGATGGCATCGACCTTGGCGGCCGAACCGATTCCGAAATGGATCCGCGGATCATTGCAGGAAGCAAAACTGCCTCCGCGAATGACATCCTGGCGCTGCCGCAGGCCTGCGGCGGTCACATAGACTTGCGCTCCGGTGGCGTCGCGCGGGCTCTTCGGGCCTCCGATGAGCTGAAACCCGATCCAGTGATTGTTGCCTGCTTCCACGTTGCGCAACAGGCCGGGGGGGCCACCCAGTTGGTTGATGACCACATCCATTTTGCCGTCGTTGAAAAGGTCTCCTACGGCCATGCCTCGGCCGACGAACAATTCCGCCAGTCCGGTATGTTTGACCGGCGGCACCAGTTCGAATTTGGCGCCCTTCAGATTATGGAAGAGCAATGGCCTTTGGGCAAAAGTGGTGCCCCATCCACTGTTGTCGACTTCGGGATACACGTGGCCATTGCTGACAAACAGATCGAGCCAGCCATCATTGTCATAATCCAGAAAGCCGTCGCCCCAGCCCAGGAAGGGAATGGTCGGCTCGGCCATGCCCATCTGGTAGCTGACATCGGTAAAATTTCCGTCTCCGTCATTGCGGTAAAGCGGGTTGTAGTCGTCGGAGAAGACGGTGTCGTAAAGGTCGAGCAGGCCGTTGTTGCGGTAATCGCCGATGGCGATGCCCATGGAGGCGGTCTCGCGTCCGTTTTCGTTCAGGGCATAGCCGGAAATATAACTGGCATCTTCAAAGGTGCCGTTGCCCTTATTCACATAGAGATAATTGGGCGTGGAATCGTTGGCAACCACCAGGTCGAGCTTGCCATCGTTATTCAGATCGACGAAGGCCGAGGCCAGCCCGTAATATCCGCTGGCGTCGTTGACCCCGGCCTTCAGGCTGACGTCAGTGAAAGTACCGTCGCCGTTATTGTGAAAGAGATGGTCCGGCTCACCCTTCAACCCTCGCGGCCCGCACATCACATTGACGCCGCGAAACTCGCATCGGGCGAAGGCCACGACGGAAGATCCCGGAGCGGGAGGGCGGTCCAGATCATAGTGGACGTATCCCGGCACAAACAAATCCAGGCGACCGTCGCCGTCGTAGTCGCCGAAGGTGGCGCCGGTCGACCAGTTGCCCAGAGTCACGCCGGCCTTCTCCGCGACATCGCTAAATGTCCCGTCGTGATTGTTATGGTAGAGACGGTTCTTGCCGAAGTTGCTGATGTAGAGGTCGGGCCAGCCATCGTTGTCATAATCTCCAACCACGACGCCGAAGCCCCAGCGATCATTGGTCACCCCCGCCCGGGCGGCCACATCGGTGAAGCTCCCGTCATGGTTGTTATGGAACAACGCGGCGTGCGGCGACTCCGCTTTCCCTTGCACGGAGCCATAGGTGGCGCCGTTGACTAGATAGATGTCGAGCCAGCCGTCGTTGTCATAATCCAGCAGGGCCACGCCCGAACCGACGGTTTCCAGAATGAATTTCCGTTCCGGGGTCCCCATGATGTGCTGCCACTTGGCCAAGCCGGCTTTTTCGGCAATGTTCTCAAATACGATGGGGCCGATCTCGACGAATCCACCGGCGGTGATGGGCCGCTTTTGCGAGTCCAGCACAGGCGCGTGGCTGCCGGAGGTTGAGACCATGCCTTGTTCCTGCTTGCCTTCGGGTGCGGCCTGTTGGGCGGAAGAGGCGGGAAGAAGGGCCAACAGAAGCAGGAAGAAAAAATGCAAGCCGGGCTTGTGCAGTGACATTCCGAAATCTTCCTGCGCCAAAGTTGATCGGGCGACCGCAGCCAGCATTTTACTGCATGCGCCGGGGGGCGCGGACACGCACTCCGGAAAGGCGCGGCTTCACGGCCTTCCCCATTGGACAAGCGAAAGGAAACGTTATAAAAAGAAAGGTCGAAGAAATCCTGTTTTTTCTGCCGGAGCAGCCTGCACCCTTCCTATATGCCTACCTTTGACGTCACCATTGCGGGAGAAGTAAACCTCGATCTCATCCTTTACGGATTGCCGGAACAACTGGAGCCGGAACGCGAGCTGCTGGCCGGCGGCATGATGCTCACGCTGGGCGGCTCGTCCTCGATTGTGGCGCACAATCTGGCGGCGCTGGGCGCGAAAGTGGGTTTTCAGTCGCGCATCGGCGACGACCCGCTGGGGCAAATCGCGGTGCAACGCCTGGCGGAGAGCGGCGCGGATGTCTCCCGCGTGCGGCGCACGGAGGGGAGTGTAAAGTCAGGGCTGAGCGTGATTTTGCATCATCCCACCTGGCGCAACATTTTGACCTATTCCGGCACCATCGGCGAATTGTCGTGGGAGGACCTGGATTTTTCCTATCTCACCGACGCCCGCCACTTCCACCTGTCGTCCTTTTATTTGCAAAGCAAGCTCACCGCACATGTGCCGGAGTTGTTCCGCCGCGTGAAGGCGGCTGGACTGAGCGTGTCGCTCGATACCAATGATGATCCCCAGGACACCTGGGGCCCGCCCATTCAGGAAGCCTTGCGCTATGTGGACATCCTGATGCCCAATGAAAGAGAAGCCAAAAAGCTTGCCGGCCAGGACGATCTGGAGGCGGCGGTTGCCCATCTGGCGAGCATTGTGCCCCTGGTCGTGGTGAAGATGGGAAAAGACGGCGCCATGGCGCAGAGGGGCAAGGAGCGCTTTACCAGCCCCGCGCTGCGGGTGGATGCCCGCGATGCCGTAGGGGCCGGCGACAGCTTCGATGCCGGATTTCTGAGCGCCTACCTTCGCGGGGCCAATCTCACGGAAAGTCTAGCCAGCGGAAATCGCGCCGGCGCGCTTTCCACCACGCGTCCAGGCGGAACCGAAGCCTTTCGCGACCAGGCGTATCGCCAGAAATTCCTCACCGAACATAGCCGCTGACTTTTTACTTCTCGTTGTTGGTCAAACCCGGCCAGTCGTCGGTACGGAAAGGCGAGGCCGGCAGCCCTTCTTGGTTGTAGAGATTGCATTCCGGATTGCCGCCCCATCCATAGCGTACCGCCACCGGCGCCGCGACCTCGGGGCTGGTGACCACCACCGTGTTGCCCGCAATGGTGGCGTCGGCCCAATGGAAGACGTGGTCGCTTCCGGCCAGGGCAAAGCCACGCAATTTTGCCGGACCCGCGCCGTCGCCGCGTGCCTGCAGTCCGCTGCCGGTGTGGGTAAATTGGATTGTGACCTGCGCCCCGGTGAATTTTGCCGATTCATACAACGGGCCGGAGTATTCGATCTTCTCTCCGTAAGTCGCGCCCAGCGTCCACAAGGCCAGCCGTTCTCCCACTTCCTGTTTGCGAGGCGGGTGCAAATTGTTGGGATCGCCCACATCAATCGTGACCGCTAATCCTGTATTGGGCAGGCGCAACGCCATCCATTGCGCTTCGCGCAGCTCGGACCACAGGGCTTCGCTGGGTTTCTCGTCGTGCTGTCCCAGGTTGGGAAGCTGTACCACCAGGAAGGGGAAGTCTCCTTCGCCCCACGCCTTGCGCCAGGCGGTAATGAGCGCCGGCAGCAGGCGGCGATACTGATAGGAACGGTAGGCATTGCTTTCCCCCTGGTACCAGGCCGCGCCGCGGATTCCATAAGGAATCAGGGGGGCGATCATCGCCTGATACAGGCTGGAAGGCGGCAGCGGGTCTTCGCCGGGGAGGCGCTTTACCTGAATCATCAGGCTGGTCAGGGACGCGGGGGTGAAAGGCTCGACGACGCCCCATCCCGCCTGTTTCAAATCCTTGAACCAGATAGTGATCGGCTGCCAATCGGCCGTTGCCTGCAGCCCCGGGCTGCCATAGTTGTCCCAGTCATAGATAGTCGGCTGTATGGTGAAGAGCTGGAAAGCGCCCGAGCCGCGCACGTAAAAACGGATGCCGGCATAGGCGCTCAGGTCGGCGGGGGCGTCATCCGCCCGAAAGCTACTGGACAGGGAAGCCGTCTCATTGGGCTCGAGGGCGCCGGAGATGCGGGCGGCATAGCCAGCTCCTCCGCGGCCCGGCCGGGTCAGATCAAAAGCGGATTGTGGCCCGGCGTTCCATTGGTAGGTCCAGTACCCGTGCAGGGCATTCGTCATGCCGCCGTCATCAAAATTGCTGAAGGCGACGGGCGGGCCGCCATCGGCGGGCAGCAGGACGAAATCGTCAAACTCCATGCCGATTTCCGCGGCTCGGCCGGCAGAAGCGTGCGCTTCCGCCGGGGCCGCGTTCCAGCGGTCGAGGATGGGCTTCAGCTCGGCATCGGCGCGCAACGCTTCCAGCGGCGTCCAGCTTTCGGCCGCGGTCCCCGGCCATGAGGTGTGAATCAGGCCCACGGGTACATGCAGCGTGCTCTGCAATTTGCGGCCGAAGAAATAGGCCGCGGCGGAGAAACTGCGCGCCGTGTCGGGAGAGCATTGCACCCACTGCGACGCCACATTGGTTTGCGGCTCCATCGTGCTGCGCTGCGGCACGGTGAACAGACGGATCTCAGGATTGTTCGCGGTGGCGATGGCGGCCTCGCCACCCGTGGCCCCGCTGAGCGCGAACGACATGTTCGATTGCCCGGAGAAGATCCAGACTTCTCCCACCAGGACGTCCTTCACTTCGAGCGTCTTCTTGCCACGCACGGTGAGCAGAAATGGCCCGCCGGCCGGCATGCTCGGCAATTCCAGCTTCCAGCGGCCATCCGCAGCCGCGACTGTGTCGCGGGTCAGCGAGTTCAGGGTCACGCTGATCTTTTCCCCGGGATCGGCCCACCCCCATACCGGAATGGGCCGTCCCCGTTGCAGGACCATGTGATGGCTAAACAGGCTGGGCAGGGTTGGGTCTGCCCACAGCGACGCCGACGCTACCACCAGAAGACAACCCAGCAAAAACTTACGCATGCACTCTCCTCAAAGCGAAGATGAAGGGCCCCTGAAGCGGCTGGCCTTACCGCTGGGCCGCCCGTACTACTGCGACAGCTTGTACCTGCCGCGCAGTTCAATGTTGTCTGACGAACTCCCGATCAGGATGTCAAAATCGCCGGGCTCGGCCGCCCACTGCCTATTGCCGGCATCATAATAAGAGAAGGCCCGCCGGTCGAGCTTGAGACTCACGCTCTTGGTTTCGCCAGGTAGAAGGTCCACGCGGGCAAATCCCTTCAGCTCTTTGATCGGACGCGGCACGCTGGCGTGGCGGTCGCCCACATACAATTCGGCAACCTCCGCTCCTTCCCGGGATCCGGTATTGGTGACCTCAAAGGAAACGGTCACGCTCTCGGCGTTACCGTTCTCCGGCGCGACCGTCAGCTTGCTGTATTTGAAACTCGTATACGACAGGCCAAACCCAAACGGGAAGAGCGGCTTGACCTGGCCTTTATCGTAGTAACGATAGCCGAGAAAGACACATTCGTTGTATTTCAGCTTGAGTTCCCCGGCGTTGGGATAGTAGTTGGCCGATACCGGGTTGTCCGCAAAGCGCCGCTCAAAGCTGGCCGGCAACTTACCCGACGGGCTATAGTCGCCGAACAGCAGCTGCGCCAGCGCCGTGCCGCCTTCTTGTCCGGAATACCAGCTTTCGAAGATGGCCGGAACTTTGTCGATCCAGGCATTCATGTCGACTCCGCCGCCCGAGGTGAGCACGACGATGGTGTTTTTGTTGGCCGCGCGCATCTGCTGGATCAGCACGTCCTGCCCCGGAGGCAGTGCGAAGGTGCGGTCCGAGCCTTCGCTCTCGCTGTTGGGATCAAAGCCGACGGCAACCACCACGGCGTCTGCCCTGGCGGCCAGCGCTTTCGCTTCCGCGTCGACCACTGTGGCCTGGTTGAAGATGCCGAACTTCACGTCCGGATCACTCCAGGTGCGGTAAAACTCCAGGCGTACTTTGTGCGCGCCGGGCGCCAGCTTAAGCGTGGCGTAACTGATGAGCGCTTCGGCTCGACTCCAGTTGTCGACCACCTTTTTGTCATCGAGGAAAAGCCGATAACCGTTGCCTTCCCCCGGTCCTTGTACAAAGAGGACATATTCTCCGGCGTCCTTCACGGTGTAGTAGCCGGACCAGCGCACGGATTTGGCCTGCTCCGGCAGTTTGCTGAACCACGGCCAATTCCAGCCGAAGTTGATATGTTCATCCACTCGCGTTTCGAGCAACGCTCCGCTCAGGTCTACGGACTTGAAGTATTCCGCCTTCAGCCCGGGCTTGCCGCCGGTCGTGTCGGTGGAAAAGGGGGTCGAGCCGGCAATATCCGATAAGGGAGCGATGCCGGGGTGATAAGTGAGCGTGACTCTCGTTCCCAGATAGTTTGCCAGCCCCTCCATGTAGCTGATAGCGGCAAAGGGCTTCACGCCCGCGCTGCCTCCGCCGACGGGCTGCGCCGGATAGGCGTCCGGGCCGACCACGAGCACGGTTTTGGTTTTTGTTTTATCAAGCGGCAACAGGTCGTTCTCATTTTTCAGCAGCACCATGCCCTCGCGCGCGGCCTGCAGGGCCACGGCGCGGCCTGCCTGGTTGTAGCGTGGAATGGAAAGGTCGGTTTGCTCGTGGTCAAGCCAGCCAAACTGGATGGCCTTGCGCAGAATGCGCCGCACATGGTCGTCAATGGTCGCCGTGCTTACTTTGCCCGACTTGATTGCAGGTAGCAGGTTTTTCCGGTTCATGAACTCCCCGGAAGGCATTTCCAGGTCGAGCCCCCCATTGACCGCACCGATTGCGTCGTAGGTCGATCCCCAGTCGGACATGAGGATGCCGTCAAAACCCCACTCCTTCTTGGCCACATCATTATTCAGATGGCCGTTCTGCGACATGTGCTCGCCGTTGGTCAGGTTGTAGGAGGTCATGATGGCGCAGACGTGCGCATCTTTCACCGCGGTCTCGAAGACGGGAAGATAAATTTCCCGCATGGTGCGTTCATCGATGAGCGAATCCACTTTGTGGCGGCTGTACTCCTGGTTGTTGCCCATGTAGTGCTTGATGGTGGCGCAGACGTTTTGCGACTGTAAACCTGTAATGTAGGCGGCGGCGATGCGCCCGGCTAGATAAGGGTCTTCGCCCAGGTACTCAAAGCTGCGGCCCGCCATGGGTGCGCGATAGATATTGACGCCCGGCCCCAGCAGGAAGTGCACGCCACGAGCGCGCGAGTCCTGTCCTAGAGTGACGCCCAGCCGCCGTACCACCTCCGGGTCCCAGGTGGCCGCCAAGGCCACGCCCCCCATGGTGGTAGACGGGCCATAGTTCCGCACGCCCACCGGGCCGTCCGCCATCTTGAAAGCGGGCAGCCCCAGCCGAGGCAGGGTGCGAATATAGAACTCGTCAACGCCTCCGAGATAGTCGATCTTTTCTTCCAGGGTCATCTTGCTGAGGATGTCGTTGGCGCGTTGCTCGACCTCGGAAGCGGAAGGCGGGTTGGATTGGGCGCTGAGAAGTGAGCAGAGGAGAAGAACAAGGGCTGACAAACATAATGACTTTCGCATGATGGTGACCTCAAACTCGGAGGACCGGGCGAAAATGCTTCAGGCGGGCCGGCGAAGTCAGGAGCTTCGCCGGCGCACCTTATACCGCCAGGCGAAGCGTCAGAGCGCCGCCCGTTTCTACGGAGCAAGACACGGCCCCGCAGTTGTCCAAAACCCAATCCGCGCCGGCCTGGCGCAGGGCCTCTTCCGCAATCGTGGTGCGGAAGGCGACGACTTTTGCGCCGGCCTCCCGGCCGGAACGAATGCCGGCGGGCACGTCTTCAAAGACTACGCAGCGTTCGGCGGCCACGCCCAGCATGGCCGCCCCCTTTAAATACGGCTCGGGATGCGGCTTCCCGTGGGTGACTTCGGAAGATGTCAGGAAGTGTTTGGGCAGCGGCAAGCCCGCCGCTTTCACCCGCACTTCCGCCAGGGGACGGGTGCAGGAAGTCACAATGGCCCACGCCTCCAGCGGCAGGGAAGCGAGCAGTTGGTGCGCTCCGGGGAGTGGCACGACGCCCTCCAGATCTTCGATCTCCCGCCGCTCCACTTCCTTGTTCTCGGCGAGGTGGTCGGCGTGTGGAAGAAAGTCGCGGATAGTCGCGATGCTGGGCCGCCCGTGCGCCTTGTGTACCACTTCCGCGGGATCGAAGCCGCGTTCGAGCGCCCACTGGGTCCATACGCGAGCTACCGCAGGGGTGGAGTTGATGAGCACTCCATCCAGGTCAAAGAGCAGGCCTTGGCATGAAATCTGGATCACTCCACACAATAACATCGCGAAGCTTTCCGCGAATAAGAATCTGCTTAGTTTGCCTTTCTCCGTGGAATTCTGTGTCCTCTGTGGTTTGTTTTTTTTTAGGTTCTTAACCACGGAGGACACAGAGTTCCACAGAGTTAGCTCGGTACTATCGGCAGCCCCGCGCCAGTTGAATCAGTTTGGGCAATACCCCGCCGAATTTGTTGTCTTTCTCCGGCCTCCCAAAATCAAAGTAGATGCGGCGATAAAGCTCATATAAATCCGCATATACTTTCTGCGCTTCAGGCTGGGGGGCGAACACCGTATGCTTGGGGCAGATGGCGGCCTGTGCTTCGTCCAAGGTTTTAAATGCCCCTGCGGCCAGGAAGGCAAAGATGGCCGAGCCCACGCCGGTGACTTTGCTCGCCGGCACCAGCACCGGCCGTCCCAGCACGTTGGCGTACACCTGATTGAGGACCGCGTTGTTCTGCGGGATACCTCCACCGTTGATCACCCGCTGCGTGGGCGCGCCGTATTCGGTCATGCGGTCGAGGATCACACGAGTGTGGAAGGCGGTGCCTTCGATGGCGGCAAACAGCTCGTCCTGGGCCGTGCTTTGCAGGTTCCAGCCCAGGGTGATACCGCCGAGATTGGGGTTCACCAGCACCGTGCGGTCGCCGTTGTCCCAGGTCATGCGCAACAAGCCGGTCTGTCCCGCCCGGTATTGCTCGAGGCCCTTGCTCAATTCAGCCACAGTAGTATTGGCGCGCGTGGCGATAGCGCTGAAGATGTCACCGGTTGCGGAGAGTCCCGCTTCGACGCCGGTGAACTGGGGATGCACACTGCCTTGCACTACGCCGCAGACACCGGGAATCAGCTCTGCCTTCTTGACGTAGGCAATGATGCAGGTCGAGGTGCCCACCACATTGACCACATCGCCTTCCCGTGCGCCGGCGCCGATGGCGTCCCAATGCGCGTCGAAGGCGCCTACCGGGATGGGAATGCCCGCTTTCAGGCCCAGCTTTTCCGCCCACGGCGGGTTCAGCTTGCCGGCAATCTGATCCGACGTAGCATATGGGCCGTCCAGTTTCTCCCGCACCCCGGCCAGCAGGGAATCGACCTTGGTGAGGAAGCTCTCCGGAGGCAGGCCGCCCAGCTGCGCATTCCACATCCACTTGTGGCCCATGGCGCAGATGCTGCGCTTGACTTGCTTGGGATCGGTGATCCCGCACAAGGTCGCCGCTACCATGTCGCAGTGCTCAAAGGCAGAGACGAACTTGCCGCGTTTCTCCGGATTGTGTCGCAGCCAGTGCAGCAGCTTGGAGAATCCCCATTCCGAGGAGTAGACGCCGCCGCACCACTCGATGGCCTGCAGGTTCTCGCGATGGGCCAGTTCGGTGATCTCGGCGGCCTCATTTTTGGCGCGGTGGTCGCACCAGAGGTAGTAATCGTCGAGCGGAACCAGGCCTTCGCCCACCGGAATGACGCTCGATCCAGTGGTATCGAGGGCCATGGCTTCCACCTGATCGCCGGCGATGCCGGCATCCTTGACTGCCTGGCGGGTGGCTTCGGCCAGCGCCCGCATGTGGTCGTGATGGGACTGGGTGGCGTAATCCGGATCTTCGCGTTTGCGATGCAGTGGATACTCGGAAACCGCGGATCCTAAGACGCCCTTCTTGCTGTCAACAATGGAAACCCGCACGCTGAGCGTGCCAAAGTCCACACCTGCCACAATGGCCATGCGTCGATGCCCCCCGGGATGTTCTAGTTGTGATAGTGCATTTGCCAGCCCAGATAACGGGCCGCGGCTTCGTGCACTGCGCCGGCGACGGTGGAGAAATTGGCCGCCACGTGGTGCTCAAATCCATTTTCGCAGATGTAGTGCAAAAGTTTCTGCAAATGGGGGATTTCGACCACGCCCGCGCCCCCGAAGGTGTTCAGCGGGTCGTTGGTGAACTGGCCTTCGCCCACGTATCCGCGCATGACACCGTTGACATCGTCAGTGGAGAAGCGGGCAAAGCTCATGGCCCCCGCCTTCACCTGACCGACCACGGTACCGAAGGTGTTCTCCTTGCCGACGGTGCCGGCGATGATCTCCTGGAAGTCCATCTTCACTTCTTTGAAGAAGTGTTTGGGCAGGTTGCTGCAGTGGAAGCAGACGGCCTTGTCGGGATTGTCGCCGTAATTGTTGTTCCAGTCGAGCAGCGCGCTGGGAGTTTCCGAGGCCAGCGCCAGGGCGTGCATGGCGAGCGTGCCGCACACATCGACTTCGCAGGCGCTGGGCAGCAGATTGTTGCTCATCATGCTCATGATGGTGCAGGGCACGATGCCGAGGAACTCCTCCATCGATGTCCAACACTGCACGGCGCTGATCTTCAAGTCGGTGTCCTTCATCCAGCGGTCCACCACCAGGCCGAGCTTTGCCATCTTGTGGAGCGCGGCGTCGGGGATCCCGCTGGTGGTCACGTATTTACGGATCTCCGCCAGCTTGGCCTGCACGTCGGAGTCGTCGTCCTTCAGGCGGGCGATGCGGCCCATGACTTCGGAAAGGTCCAAAGTCTCCACGCTGATGCCGTTGTGCTCCAGCATCTTTTCGCTGTAGCGGACGGTGTTGAAGGCGGTGGGGCGGGCGCCGATGCTGCCGATACGCAGATTGCGCAAGCCGTTCACCACCCGGCACACCCCGGCAAACCATTCCAGGTCCTTTTTGAAGTCGTCCGAGTCAGGACTTACGGTATGTAGTTTGGTGAGGGAATAGGGAATGTCATATTGCCGCAGGTTGTTACAAGCGGACATCTTGCCGCAGAAGCTGTCCCGGCGGAAGGCAATGGTCATCTTGCCGGCCACGTCGGGCGTGGCCTGCACCAGCACGGGAACATCCAGCCGGGCCAGGCGCAGAGTGTCGGCAATGGCCCGCTCGTCGCCGAAGTTGGGCAGGGTGACGACCACGCCGTCGATGCGGTCCTTGTTCTGTTGGAACAAGGCCGCGCAACGTTTGGCTTCTTCGTGGGTCTCCACTGCTCCGTGCTTGCTTTGCTCCGGAGTCAGCACCACGCTGTCGATTCCGGCTTGCTGCAGGACGCGAATGATTTCTTCGCGTCCGGAACGGGCCAGCTGATCAGGGAAGAACCCGCGGTTCCCGACGATTACGCCCATCGTCATTTTCTTTTTGGTAAACATTGCGTCCTCACATATCAAATGAAAAGAAGCTTATTGGTTGCGCGCGGCTTCCTTGCCCGGCGAGTAATACCAGCAATAAATCGCTCCGATGGCGGCCAGCAGCCCGCCCCACCAGATGCCGGCGTGGAGCTGGAACAGCACGACCTTGTCGGCGGGTGGATTCACGTACTGGTAAATCCCGGCGCCCAGAATGAGCACTCCGTTCACCAGGAGCGCGAATCCAATGAACAGCCAGATGGAAATTTCCTTTTTTGCCATTGTCGCCCCCGTTTCTACCAGAAGATAATGTTCAGAATTACGAAGATGGTGGCTACCACTGCGGCCCAGAAGACCGGCTTATGCAACACGCTCACCGGTCCTTCCGCGGGAATGGGCGTGAGCCCATAGACGAGCCCTTCCAGTTCCGCATCGGGTTTCGGCTTGGTCAACAGACTGACCGTCACCGTGACGATGACGCACACCACGAACGACCACAGCGCCTGGAACATGTCCTGGGCCATGGTTTTGGCTTCGGACGACAAGGCGACGTAGCGCAAGGCGGACGGGTCGGCGTGCACCCAGGCCCACATCCCGATCGAAGTCATGGTGCCGCACAACAGGCCCCAGAACCCGCCGGGGCCGGTGGCCCGTTTCCACAACATGCCGAGCAGCACGGTGCCGAACAGGGGTGCGATGAAGAAGCTGAACAACGCCTGTACGTAGTCCATAATGCTGGCGGCGCGCATCACCAGATAGGCTGTGCCCACGCTGATGAGCACGCCAATGACCGTGGTCCAGCGGCCCATTTTTACGTAGTGGGCGTCGCTGGCGTCCTTGTTGATGAGCGCACGATAGATGTCGTAGGTCCACACGGTGGTGAACGCGCTCACGTTCCCGGCCATGCCCGACATGAAGCCGGCAATCAGGGCGGTCACGCCTAGACCCAGCAGACCGGGGCCACAGTAGCGCGCCAGCATGAGAGGAAGCACATCGTTGTAGCTGTGCCCGCCGTGGAGCAGAGCGTCCGCCTCGCCGGAGAGCTTCATGGGCAGAATACCCAGGCCGAGCAGTCCGGGCAGGATCACGATGATGGGAACGAACATCTTGAAGCCGGCGCCGATGATGGGGGCCAACTGCGCGCTGCGCATGTCTTTGGCGGCCAGGATGCGCTGCACCACCAGAAAGTCGGTGGTCCAGTAACCCATGGAGATGACCGCTCCCAGCCCGAAGACAATGCCCACCCAATTGATCCCCATGGGATTGTTCGAGAAATGTCCCAAACCGGACCACAGGTGGACGTATTCCGCCGAGGCCCGTTGCGTGATCAATACTTTCAGATTGCTCCAGCCGCCGGCTTCGTACAGCCCGAGGATGGGAATCAACAGTGCTCCCGCCCAGATGAGGAAGAACTGCAAAACTTCATTAAAGATGGCGGAACGCAGGCCGCCCAGGGCGACGTAGATGGCCACGGTCAGCGAGGAAATCCAGATGCTGAAGGAGAGCGGCCAGCCCAGCACAATTTGCATGACCTTGGCCATGGCAAACATATTGACGCCGCTCATGAGCACGGTCATGAAGGCGAAGGAGACGGCGGAGAGGGCGCGGCTGGATTCTCCGAAACGCAGCTTGAGATATCCCGGCACGGAGTGCGTCTTGGAGATGTAGTAAAAGGGCATCATGACCAGCGCCAGAAACAGCATGGCCGGAATCGCGCCCACCCAATACCAGTGGGTGGCCAGAATGCCGTATTGGTATGCCGAACCGGCCCAACCCATCAGCTCCAGGGCGCCCAGGTTGGCGGAGAGAAAACTCAGTCCGGCGACCCAGGCCGTCATTTCGCGGCCGGCCATGAAGAAATCCTCGCCGGTGTGGGCATGGCCACGAAGGTAGAATCCAATCGCCAAGACGAGGGCGAAATAGAAGATGATGATCAGAATGTCCACTGAAGATAAGCGGACGAGCCGGGACGTCTCCAAAAAAAAGGCAGCTAGAGTCATTTTTTATTGACCTGTCCGTAATAGGCGTTGCTTCCGTGCTTGCGCAGAAAATGCTTGTCGTGGAGTTCCTGCGCCAGGGGCTTCGCTTCGGGGCGAATGCCCACTGTGTAATACGCCATACGCGCAACATATTCAAGAACAACTGCGTGGTGAGAAGCTTCGGCGGCATTCTTGCCCCAACAAAAAGGAGCATGGTTGGCCACCAGGACGCCGGGGACGGCGTCGGGGTCGATCTGGGCAAAAGTGCGACAAATGACGACCCCGGTGTTCTTTTCGTAGGCAGCGGAAATTTCTTCCGGGGTCAGCTCCGGGGTCACGGGGACGGAGCCATAAAAATAGTCCGCATGGGTGGTGCCGAAGCAGGGAATCGGTTTCCGCGCCTGTGCCCAAGCGGTAGCGAACTCGGAGTGGGTGTGGGCCACGCCGCCGATGTTGGGGAAGTGTTTGTATAGTTCCAGGTGGGTGGGAAGATCGGAGGAGGGCCGCAGCGTGCCCTCGACCGTCCGCCCTTCCAGGTCCGAGATCACGATGTGTTCCGGCTTCAATTCTTCGTAAGGAACTCCACTGGGCTTGATGGCGACCAAAGCATCCTGACGCGAGATGCCGCTGACATTGCCGAAGGTGTAGAGCACGAGTCCGCGCCTGACCAATTCCAGGTTCGCCTCGAGGACTTCTTCCCGCAGAGTTTTTAGCAACATGATAGGTACGTGCTTCCCGGCCCGAGAGGGCCGCCCCAACCGCGAACCATATTACCACCGTAAACGTTCACTATGTGGGGGTAAACGTTTACTGTAACATTTATTTTCACCCCCCTCCCCCCTTTCCCTCCTCATCCCGATTTTTCCGGGCGGGATTTGCGGCTGGGGGCTAAGCCGGTGGATTCCCGGAGCACCAGACTGGTCTTCAGAAAGTATTCCGCGCCGTTGGGCGCACTCTCATTCTGTACCTCGCTGAGCAAGGCATGGAAGGCGAGGCGAGCCAGTTCGGCCTGCGACATCTGGATTGTGGTCAGTGGAGGCAGCATGAACTGCGCCATACGAATGTCATCAAAGCCCACCACCGAAAGGTCACGCGGGATCAGGATGCCTTCTTCGTGGCAGCGCCGCATCACTCCGATGGCCGTCATATCGTTGGAGCAAAGCACGGCGGTCGGCATCACGGGCTGCTTCAGCAGCTGGCTGAACGCAACCATGCCGCCTTCCATGGTGTGGTCGCCTTCTACTATGAGTTTAGGGTCGACCGTCAGCCCGATCTCTTCCATGCAGTGCAGGAAGCATTGCTGCCGGGTGGCCGCGGAGCGCAACTGGAGCGGGCCGGTGATGAAGGCGATTCGCTCATGGCGCAGCGCCGCCAGGTGCTGCACCGCCTGCCGGATGCCATGCAGATAATCGATGCGGATATTGCTGACGTGCGCCCGGGAGGGCCCTACATCCACGAAGACCAGGGGAACATTGCGCAGCTTCAGGTCCTCCAGCACCAGTTCTTCCATGCCGAAGGTCATGACGGCCACCCCTTCCACGCGCCGTTCAATCATGCGCCGCACGGAGATCTCCATGCGTTTGGGATCGTGCACCGTCGAGGTCAGCAGGATTTCATAGCCGTGCTGCACCGCTATGTTTTCGAAGACCTGCACAATCTCAGGAAAGAAGGGATTGGTGATCTCGGAAACAATCAGTCCAAAGATGCGGCTCTTGCCCGACACCAGGGCGCGGGCCTGGGTGTTGGGGTAGTACCCTAGCTCCTCGACCACGCTCCACACCCGGCGCGCCAACTGTGGGTTGACCGAGGGCACACGATTGATGGTGCGGGACACGGTGGCCGTCGAGACTTTGGCTCGCTTCGCAATTTCTCGGATATCCATAGGAGGACCGCAATACTGCGCCAGCATAGGGCAATGGCCCGCGGAGGTATTCTACGGCGCGCAGCCGGAAAATTCCGCTGCACCGCGGTCCAACTGTTTGCAGGCGGGAATCTTGTTGCCAAAAAAGTCTTCGGGCCCGGCGTCGGGCACTGCCTTGCCGGTATCCACAGCCGGAGACTGCGCGCCCAAGGTATAGCCCTGCAAATGCTCCCGGCCCCGCGGCGCCTTGCCGGGACCGGCCAGAAGCGGATCGCTGGTGAGGGCGTGGGCGTCTTCCTGCACCGGCGCCACGTTTCCATAGTAAATGTTGGAATCAAAGATGTTGTTTCGGCTCTGGCCAAACCCAGGCGTCAGCACATATTCTCCGTCCGGCTTGCGGGACTCTCCATAGGCAAAACTGGCGGAGCCCTCCACATAAAAGATGTTGTTGTAGAGGCGGGCCTGTTTTCCCCAACCATTCCAGTCGGTGTGCAGCAGCAGGCTGACCTTCTCCTCTTTCCCGACATAAATGGTGTTGTTGTAGATGAGGGCGTCGTCGATGGGGCCGGCGATGGTAATGCCGCGGTGATGGTCGTTGACACTGATGTTGTAGCGCACCACGGTGCCCAGGTTGCCGATGCTTTCCCCGGCCGAGTGTCCGCCTTCGTCGCAGATCAGCAGAAAACCGCCGTCGTTTTCATGGCTGTAATTGTATTGGATGAGGGTGTTACGGCTGTTCCAATCGGAATCGAAGCCTTCGCCGTCGCGCTGGCCTTTGGTTCCGTAGGCTTCGTTGTATTGCACGATAGTGTTGTCGGCGCTCCACGGCCAGATGGCCACGTTATAGCCTTCAGAGCGCTGGTTGGCGTGACCAACAATATTGTGTTCGAGCAGCGCGCCGTCGGTGGCGACCACCACGATGCCGTCGCCGCCAATGTCCTCGAGCACATTGCCGCGAATGATGACGCCTAGGCTGGGATACCACTTGGAGCGCACCCAATGCGAAGACCAGCCAAAGATGCCACTGCGGTCGACGCGGGTAATCTGGTTGTCTTCGATGCGCAGATCGACAAAGCGGCTGGGCTTGGTATCTCCCTCACAGGTGTAGTGGATGCCGCCATTCACCTTGTCATCATCAATGCCGTTGACGTCATGCACGCTGAGGTTGCGCAGGTAAATATGGTGGGCCTCACCGTAATTTTCGACCGCCACATGCACGCCACGGCGAAGCGCCGGTTTCGCGCCATGGTTGCTGATCTCGAGATCCTGGATCTCCCAGTATTCCTGGTTCTTCAGCAGGACGGCATCTTCTACTTCGCCGTTGCCCTGAATCAACGGTTTCGCGTCGCCTCCGAATTTGCCCACGCGGATCGGTCGCTCTGCCGAGCCCGAACCCTTGGGCCAGAGCTGGCCGGTCCACTTGGCCCCGGATTTCAGCAGGATGCTGTCTCCGGGCGCGAACGTGGTGGCGTTGATTTTGTCGAGTGACTTCCAGGCTTTTTTGGCCGAGGCGCCGGAGTTGCTGTCTTTGCCGGCGGCGGAATCCACATAATAGGTAGTGCTCTTGCCGGTGCGTCCGCTGGCCCAGGCGCTGCTAACAGAACCGCTGACTACGAGCCCAACTACGAAGAGATAGAAATAAAGCCGAGGTATAGACACGACCACCTCTCAAAATATTCGCCGGCAAAGGCGGAAAGAACCAGGATTTCCCGGACGTCCAGGAAATCCTGGGCGTCCGGGAATCGCGAGGCTTACCTTACCACTGGAACCGCGCGCCGAACTGACCGTTGCGCGGCGTCCCGCTGACTCCGGTGACAACACCGAAATCCGCGCTGGTCAAATCGGTGACCGGGTTGGCAAATCCGTGACGATTGAAGATGTTGTAGAACTCCAGGCGTAAGGAGAGCTGGTACCTGGCATCTTTTCCCATGGCGAATCGTTTCATCAGGCCGGCATCTTCACTGGCAGTTCCGAATCCACGCAATTGGTCGATACGCGCTGGGCCCGTGCCCAGTTGCCCGGGGTCTGGGTTGCTGGCCACGCTGGTAGGGAAGTACCGGTTTTCCGTAGGGAACTTGCCGGGGTCGAAGGTACGTCCTGAGTAACCCGACAGGTCGTAGTCCACGTACGTCGCCTGCCAGGCGGGATACCAGTAGTAATTACTGGAGTAGAAGGAGAGTGGAGCTCCAGAGGTGTATAGCAAAAGTGTGCTGACCGACCAGCCGCTGACTACGGCATTCAGGACGCGACCGGCATTTCCCAAGACGCGGTGACCGCGACCGAGCGGTAGGTCATACACCGCATACCCTTTGAAGACATGTTTTTGGTCATAGGGAGACAGGGTACGCACGGCTTCTTTCAGATTGCCATAGTCCTGGATCCCGCCTGTGCTCCAGCTTTCCCCGAAGTTGGTAAAGGTGTCGCCAGCTTGCCGGGACAGCGTGTAGTTGAAATCCAGCGACAAGCCGTTTCCCGTGCGCTTGGCTACTTCCAGAATCAGCGAGTTGTAGCTCGACTGGCCCTTCCCCAGACCCACTACGTAAAAGTTTGGATAATAGAAATACTGGGTGGCCGGATCGGCCAATTGCGGATAAGGAGCATTAGCAATAAAAGCATAATTGCTGAAGCCTTCGTAGGGATAGGGCACACCCGCCGCGTCCGCCGAGGATTGGTCATACACCCAGTCATAGAAGTGCCCCGAATTCACCAGGTTGAAAAAGCTGCTGGCGCTGGGCTGATTGGCATACAGCGAGGAGTCCTGTAAGCGGTGCCCTCGATTACCGACATAACCGATTTCAATCTTTGTGTTGCGGTTGATTTCGTACTGCGCGCCAAAATTGAAATTGTGGGTATAGCCGGCGAATAAACTGCGGGGATCCACGCTCACGACCGGGAATTGCGTATAAGGAGCGGTTGTACTCTTGGTGCCCGGTTCAAACACTCCAGGATATCCGCCGTCCCAATTGAAAGGAGACGTGGTGGCATTGGTGCCCCGGAATCCCGGTGCGAAAGAGTAGGGAGTGCCTGCCCAGTATTGCGTGCCGATCGGAACATAGGTGATTCCGTAAGCGCCGCGAAATACTACCTTCGACCAGGGGTTGTAAGCAAAGCCCACTTGCGGGCCGAAATTAGTCCAGTCCTGATCACGCTCGAAACTGTCGCTGCCATTCTTGGCGTATTCGACGGCCCCTTTGATGCCCAGATTGGGGTCGATCATTTCCATATTAAAGTTGGCCCAGCGGCCATCTTTCTCATGTAGACGGAAGGTTGCATCCCAACGCAGGCCAAGGTTCAGGGTCAATTTGCTGCTGACCTTAAAATCATCCTGCGCATACAGCGACATGGCCTTGCGACGGCCGTGAAGGTTGAGCGGGGTGCTGGCCGAAGCCGATTGCACATTGCCCAACAGGAAACTGGCGAAGCCGAATCCGACCTGGTTGGCATAGCCGGTGCTGGGAGCCCCAGTGGTAGTCGGAGAGAAGGTAAAGCCGAGGGCTCCGGATCCGGTAGCGCTATTGATCTGCATGGCGCGGAAATCGCCCCCGAAGCTGAAGCTATGGCGTCCGCGAATCCAGGTCAGGGTGTCTCCCAGGATCAATGTTGCTCCGTTATAGTGTCCCTGCCAACCGTTTCCAATGCCTGTGGTGCCGACGTCGTTGATCGAGCCGCCGAAGCTGATGTTGGGGAAATTATTGGCGCCGGTGTCGCCAAAGCCTAATTCTTGCGGCCAATTGGTCTCACTTAACGGCGTTGACCCATTCCAATACCAGTTGTAGGTCGCGTTAAACACATTGAGCACATTGGGAGAGAAGGTGTGCGACTCACTGGCGCGGAATTGATGAGAACGCACCAACTGATACCGCGCGTCCGCCAGCGGGCCGCCATCCTCGCTTCCCGGGGACCAGACACCGCCGGAATCGACCAGGGTCCGGGGACGATGGTTGTAAACCCAGGAGCCGCTCAGACGATCGTTGTCGCGCAGGTTGTGATCAATTTTGATCACGGCTTGATTGGGGGTTTGCACGGGGGAGTTGCTGTTTGGCAGCCGGTTATTCTGTTTGATGGTGTCTCGTTCGGGGTTGTAACGTTGCTGGTAGATAGCAACAATTTTCTGCGATACGGCGCTGAACGGGGTCACATTGGGATCGATCACATTGCCGATAAAAACCGCACCGGGATCATTGGGATTAAAGATTGCGCCCTTGTAAATGTTGTTTCCATGCACGTCCGTGCCGAGGACGGTGTTGGTATCGAGCAGAGCGCTAAAATCTCCGTTCAAAAAATCCTGGGTAGGCACAGTGGCGGCGTTGCCAAAACTCTGTAAGGTAAAGTCGCGCTGTTGGAAGCGCTCGAAAGCCCCGAAAATGAAGGTCTTGTTTTTGAAAACAGGGCCGCCCGCGCTGAATCCGTAGTCCCAAAACCGTGCCTTGGCTTTTCGCGTGTGCGTACTCCCGGGAACATTGGGATCAGGCGTATTTCCATTGTCCCAGGTGTTGGCATCGAGAAGTTCGTTATGACCATATCCGAAGGCTGTGCCGTGAAATGTGTTCGTGCCGGATTTCAGGTTAAACATCATGACGCCGCCGTTGGTGCTGGCGTTTTTGGCGCCTAGGCCGCTGGTCTGGGCCTGCATTTCTTCGACGGCTTCCATGCTGGGGCCAATTTCCATGGAGTCGCCCTGGATCTGCGCCGTGCCGGATGTGCCATCGACGGTGAAGTCTTTGGTGAAGCCCTGCGTGCCATTGACGACAGCCTGATAGGGGCTGCTAATCGGGGAATAGCCGGGAGTGATTGCCACGGCGAACTGTTCCACCGTGCGACCACCATAGATATTCAGCGGCAGATCGGTGACGACATTGCCCTTCATGTTGGTGCCCACGGTAGAGGTCTCGCGGTCAATGACCGGAGCATTTTCGGTGACGGTCACTACCTCAGTCGTAGCACCCACGGGCAGCGTGGCATTGATCTGTGCCACCTGCGCCACACTTAGAGAAATGCTGGGAAACTCCAGTGGCTTGAAACCATCTTTACTGAGCCGGAGCGTATAGCTGCCGGCAGGCAGATTCAAAACGGAGTAAAGTCCGGCATCATTCGAGCGGGCCCGGGTGACTACTCCGGTGTCTTTATTGGTGGCGCTGATATCCACATCGTTGATGACAGCTCCGCTCACGTCGCTCACGGTGCCGGTGATGGTGGCGCGATTGGATTGGGCCCAAAAAAGAGAAGAAGAGAAGAGAAGAACAGCCAACATCCCCAAGCACGCAACGTGGCGCATTGCCCCTCCTGAAGTGGTTCTGAAAACGTTTACTTTAAAGCTCCAAATACGCAATTCCAATGTCGCCAGAGAGGGTACTCAGGAGGCAATTTTATTGTCAAGCAGAATTTTGATGGGAGGAATCTAAAATATTGATAGAAAAGGTTAAAAACCAGGCCCGCCGGGGGAGTGCAAAGAAATGCGAGGAGCCCCTGGGAGGTGCGGCGCACGGCCTGATAAACGTTTTCTCTAACTCTCGTTTTGGAGGTCACTGGGGCAGGCCTGGTTGGTCCCCACGCGAGACCCTTATTGCTTTTTCTTCCGCCCGAACAGGCCCTTGAATGTGTCGATGACCTTATCTTTGGGACTCTGCCCGCTCTGGCCTGCGCCTGGGATCCCCAGTTTCAATTGATTACCCAGCATGCCTTTGACATCGGGGACAAAGCTGGGATTGGAGGTGGTTCCGCGAATGAAGAAAGGAATGCTGCCCCCCTTGTTGCCCAGTCCGGCCAGTTGGGTCAGGCCGGTGACCGCGCTTCCGGAAATGCTGGCGGTCATTTTGTAATCCAGCGCGCCGCTGGGACTGACGGTTCCGCTGCCGGTCAGCACGCCCAGCGTGGGGATGGTGAGGTTGACGTTCTGGGTATCAATGCCGCTGGGACTGACCCGGGCATCGGTGCTGAAGTTCTGCACGGCGGTGTCGGCGCCGCCGGTATTCGCGCCCGTGAGGGCGGAGATGGCGGAAAGCTTCGAGCCCAGATTAAATCCGGCCAATTTGGTGTCCGCCAGCTTGATAGGGCCGGTGATGATGGTATTGGCGGAGGTGCCGGTAATGGCCAACGCCGTGCTCAGAGTGCCGCCTTTGAGCGAAGATCCCGAGGGCAGCACCACACCCAAAGCGGGCAGCATGGCCTCCAGTTCGTCGACCGGCATGGACTGCCCGTTCAACTTCATATTCAGGTTCGTGGTTTCGCCTTGGATCTGGTAACGTCCGGTCAATTGGGCCAGAGCTTTGCCCAGGCTGATATCGCCGCGGGAAATTTGCCCCGCCTGTTTTTGCAGGTCATGGGTGATTGCATACTTCACTTCTACAGGCTTGCTGGTGGCTTGACCTTTGGGCGACAGCTTGAGCTGCTCCGCATGGATGGTCCCATCGCTGTTCAACTGGCGCCCATCGGATTTCAGTGTGCCATCGAAGTCGGCGATGCCGGCAATGCCCGAGGCGGGATCGACAAATCCCGATGCTGCCAGGTTGAGCTTCTTGACGCCAATTTTGGCTTGCAGCGGAGTTTGCGAGGTGTCTGTCTGGTCCACCGGTCCGGCTTGGCCATCCAGGCTCAAACTGCCTCCGCCCGGCAAATCGGCGCTCACTGTAAAGGGGAACTGTGAAGTCAGCGAAAGATTGCTGACCGTGACATTGACGTTGGAGTAAGTCTTGCTCTTGCCGGGCGCATTCGCGCTCCCCACCGTGACCGTGCCATCTTTTACGGAAAGTTTGCGGACCGAGATTTCGGGCGTGGCCGACGGGCTCGCCGGCGTGCTCGCGCTCTTGCTGCCCAGACTGGAGTAATTCCACTTTCCCGCGGGCGTGCTCAGCAGCGTGATCTCCGGATGGTCGAGCGTGATTTCGGTGACGTGCAGGCTCTTGCTGAAAATTAAAGGCATCAATTCCACCCCTACCTGGAGCGACTTGGCCTTGACGAAGGGCTCTTTGCTGAACGCGGGATCGTCGGCGATCGAGATAGTCTCGGCGGAGACGCTGCCCGCGAGGATCGACAGACCCAGATTGCCCACTTTTACCTCGCGCCCGAGGGTGGTCGACAGATTCGATTCCAGCGTGGGCCGGAAGGTGTTCACGTTGATGAAGAAGGGCAGGGCAATGACGACGACCAGGAGAATGGCAATGACGATGGCAATGATTTTCAGCGCGCGCATGGCAGACCTTCTTTCTTTACCGGCACAGCCTCACGGTTTGCGGTCGCGAGGGCAAGACAAGGCGACCGAAAGGAGTTCAGTTTAGCAGAAAGCCCGCCGGCTAGGGTTCGTGGGTGAGCTCGGGATTCGGCACGGGGCCGGCCTCCAGGTCACGCTCTTCCTTGGCGTGCTCCGCTGCCCTGAGGGCGGCGGTTTTTTGCATTTCCAGGCGGGCCTCGGCGGTGCGTCCCAGTTTCTGCAGCACCTGCCCGCGCACGAAGTGTACGCTGCCACTCTCGGGGGCCAACTTTCCGGCGGCGTCGAGCTCGGCCAGGGCCTCCGGATAGCGGTTTTGCCGCTGATAGCTCTTGGCCAGAGTGTAGTGGGCGCTGGCCAGTTTGGGATTTTGCCGCAGCGCCAGGCGCAGATATTTTTCCGCCTGCGTGTAGTTGTCCTGCAGGTAGTAGACAAGCCCGAGTTGATCGTAGCTCTCGGCCACGTCGGGTTCGAGGGCGATTTCTCTTTGGAACTCCGCTTCCGCCTTGAGCAAATCGCGCTTTTTCAGATACGCCATGCCCAGGTTGAAGTGCAGATAAGGAAGTTTGGGATCGCCCTGGGCCGCCAGTTCCAGCTCGTGGATGGCCTGGTCATACTCTTCGCGATTGATGTGCGCCTTGCCCATCAGGAGGTGGAAGGCAGGGTTGTTCTGGCCAACTTCCACCAGACGGTTCTGAGCCAATTGTTCCAGGTCGTGGCGGCCGGCTTTGCCGGCGGCAATGGTCACAATGTAAAGGTAATTGAATTCTCCGGAAGCTTGCGGCCACAACGGTTCCAGCGTGGATACGGCGCTTTCGTATTGTTCGGTGAGGAAGTAGCACAGCCCGAGCAGATAACGCGCTTGAAAGGAGTCCGGCTGGTCGCGGACCACGGAAGTAAACGGCGCAATGGCGCCCTGAAAATCATTCTGCCGGTAGTGCACGATTCCGATGTTCAGGCGCACGCCGGCCAGAGAAGGGGAGAGCTTTTCGGCTTTTTGCAAGGACTCGAGGGCGGGGGCCCATTGCCGGCGTCGCATGTAGATGACCCCCAAATTGGCATAGGCCCCGGCCACCTGGGGATTCAGTGCCAGAACTGCGCGGAAGTTCTGCTCCGCCGCGGCCAGGTTTCCGGCGCGCAGCTCCGCCTCGCCGGCGTGAAACAGCGCCTCTGGGTCCGCTGCATGCGCGGAGGACGGGCCGGCCGGCAGCGGGCGAGCGGTTTGTCCCTGGGCCACCGCCGCCCACAAGACTCCCGCCATGACCATGAACGATAATCGGCCTGAGCTTGACACGGATTTATTCTCTGCTGTAGTGTCCGCCAGCGAAGCTCCGAATTCAAGCCGGCTTCGCGGCCGATCGTAATTTCCTGCTGGCCGTGGACAAGATCGTTTGTTTTACTAAAGCCAGCATGATGAATGAGAGCTCTAAGGGATCCATGGTCACGATTCGCGATGTAGCCAAGGAGAGCGGATTCTCCTCCACGACAGTTTCCATTGTTCTCAACAACGCGCCGCTGGCGCGCTATATCCCTCCCGCCACCAAAAAGCGTATTGAACGCGCCGCCAAGAAGTTGGGCTACCGCCCCAATCTGTTCGCCCGCTCTCTGCGCAGCAAACGCAGCCACACCGTGGGGGTGATGGTGTTTGATATGACCGATCCCTTCTGCACGCTGGTGCTGCGGGGAATTGAGAACGCGCTCTATCAGGCTTCTTTCCTGCCCATTTTGACGGATGTCCACAATGAGCGCAGCCGCTTTGAGCGCTATCTGGAAATGCTGCTGGACCGCAGAATTGAGGCCCTCATCGTAGTGGCCAACTGGCTGTTTGTAGACATCGATGTGCTGGCCGACCTGGAGAAGAGCAGCATTCCCACGGTCATGATCGGCACGGAGCTGGAGACCGATTCGTTGAGTTCCGTCATTGTGGACAATGAACTGGGGTCCCGTCTGGCCCTGGAACACCTGTACTCCCTGGGACACCGCAAGATCGCCTTCATCCGCGGCCCCAAGACCCTCTCCGACAGCGCTCCCCGCTGGCGGGGAATCCGCAACTTCGCCAAAGAGGTCAATCTCGAACTCGACCCCAAGCTGATCATGGATCTTCCGGAGTCCCGCGAGCCGATTTCAAGTTTTGAAGTGGGCTACAAATTAACGGAGGATTTGATCAAGCAAAAGCGTCCATTTACTGCATTAATGGCGTTTGACGATATGACGGCGTTTGGAGCCATACGTGCACTGGCCAAGGCAGGTCTCCGTGTTCCGGAACATTGCTCGGTGACCGGATTCGACGATGTGGCGGCTTCCGGTCTCTATACTCCACCTCTGACGACGGTACGGCAGCCCATGGAAGCGATGGGCGCCATGGCGGCTGGGATCGTGGTGGAAGGAATTAACGCGGTGCTGGAGAAGCGGGCCGTGACCGCGGCGCATCGCAAGATGGCCCCCGAACTGGCGGTTCGGGAGTCCACCAAGAGTCTCCTCTAGAGGGTTTGCGGGCCCCGTCCAGGCAAAAGAATATTTTTCGCTTGACTTCAAAAATCAATATATCGCACTATTCATACGTTTTAATAAAAGCTTTCCATCTGGCCTGCGTGGGGCAGGCGAGCCGGAGCTTGTAGGGACGGGGCCTGGCCGACGTCCCCTAAACCGCAGCTTCCTCCCGGAAGCTGGCCAAGGAGGGTTGGATATGCGAGTTCGCCGCGCTTGTTGTTGGGCGCTTCTTTCCATCGTGCTGGTTCCTGCCATGTTGTGGGCGCAGGACACAGCTTCCGTCACAGGAACCGTCACCGATCCTACGGGGGCCGCGGTCCCCAATGCGCAAGTTACGGTCAGCAGCGCGGAGCGGGGCATCAACCGCACCACCACCACCAATGAAAGCGGAGACTATCTGGTGGGCGGACTGCCCTCCGGCCCCATCAACGTGGCGGTGGTGGCGGAAGGGTTTACCAGGTACGAAGCCAAAGGTGTCATCCTGCGCGTGGCCCAGAAGGCGCGCGTCGATGTCGCCTTGCAGGTCGGCGCCACCAACACCCAGGTGACGGTGGAAGGCTCCACGGTGGCCCAGGTGGAGACCCAGTCCTCGGACCTCGCCGGCACGGTGACGGGCAAGGAAATTACCCAGCTGCAGTTGAACGGACGCAATTTCACGCAGCTGGTGACCTTGGTTCCCGGAGTCAGCAATCAGACGGGACAGGACGAAGGCCAGGTGGGCATCGGCGGCAACGTGAGCTTCAGCATCAACGGCGGCCGCACCGAATACAACAACTGGGAGCTCGATGGCGGCGACAACATGGACAACGGCAGCAATAACACGCTGAACGTTTATCCCAGCCTGGAAGCCATCGCCGAGTTTAAAGTATTGACCTCGAACTACGGAGCGCAGTACGGACGCAACGGTTCCGGCACCGTCGAAGTGGAGACCAAATCCGGCACCAATCAGTTTCACGGCGTGGCCTACGAATTTGTGCGCAACGACGCCTTCAACGCGCGCAACTACTTTGAGTCGGAAGTGCCGCCCTACAAAAAGCACGATTTCGGGTACACCCTGGGTGGGCCCATCTGGAAGAACAAGACCTACTTCTTCTGGTCGCAGGAGTGGCGGCGTGACAAAGTGCCCAACGATTTCAACCAGTCGGTGCCTTCGCTGGAAGAGCGTGCCGGGGACTTCACCGACCAATGCGACAGCCCGGACGGCTTCTGCCCAGTGGTAGGTGGAACTCCGACGGCGGACCTGACCGGGGCGGGGTTTGATCCCAACGATCCCAATGTGCAGGCCCTGCTCAGTCTGATTCCCACGCCTACCAGTGGCAGCGGTGCGAGCTCACGCTACATCGCGGCGCTTACCCAGCCCACCACCTGGCGCGAAGAACTGCTGCGTATCGATCACAACCTGAACGATAAGAACCGGCTGACCTTCCGCTATATCCACGACTCCTGGCAGACGACGGAGACGACACCGCTGTGGACCAATGCCGGTACCTTTCCCACCATCGGCACCGACTTCAAGGGGCCCGGCATAAGTGTTGTGGCCCGGTTGAATTCCACCTTCTCGGCGACGCTGCTCAATGAGTTTGTGGCCAGCTACACCACCGACCACATTGACCTGCGTCCCACCGGAAACTGGCGGCGTCCCAGCAATGCCACCTTCGGCGACCTCTTCGGGGGCAACGGCGAGGGCTTCATGCCCGGCATCAACCTGGTGGGCGATGCTTACGGAGGCGGCTTCGGTCAGGATGTAGGCTATCTCCCCAACGGCCCTTACAACGCCAACCCGACTTACACCTATCGGGACAACGTGAGCAAGATTCTGGGCAAGCACAATCTTCAGTTCGGCGCCTATTTTGTCGCTGGGCAAAAGAATGAGCTGGGTGGCGAGCTGGCCGCCGGGTCCATTCCCGGGTATATCACCTTCGATGCCTCCAATGCGGCGGTATCCACGGGCAACCCCTTTGCCGATCTTCTGCTGGGGCGGATTTCCAGCTTTGGGCAGCAAGACCAGCGAGTCAAGTACTACAACCGTTATAAGATCTTCGAGCCCTATTTCCAGGATGACTGGCGCATCACCAATCGTTTGACCTTGAACCTGGGCTTGCGGGTCAGCCTGTATGGCACGTACCGCGAGAAGTATCACCAGGCATTTAACTTCGATCCCTCTAAGTACGACCTCAACCGCGGGACAGTGGTGGATCCCGATAGCGGGCAAGTGTTCAATCTAACCGCTGACGGCAACCCTGCTTCCGTTTCCAATCTGCCCAACGGCATTGTGCAGTGCGGCGTGACCCCGGGAGTTCCGGTCAGCTGCATGCAAGGGCACATGTTCAATCCCGCGCCGCGCATTGGGTTTGCCTGGGACCCGCGTGGCAATGGCAAGACGGCCATTCGGGGCGGCTATGGCGTGTTCTTTGAGCATGCCAACGGCAACGAGGGGAATAGCGAGTCGCTGGAAAATTCTCCGCCTCTCGCCACCACCAGCCAGCAGACCAACATCGTGGGTCCCGGTCTTTCCTCGGGATACACCCTCATCGGGACCTCGGCCGGCGAGCCGGTCGGCGTCCTGCCTTTGAGTGTGGTTTCCGTTCCCACCAAGGCAGTCTGGCCCTACATCCAGCAGTGGCACCTGGATGTGCAGCAGGAGATTGCCTCCAATACCGTGGCCACGATTTCTTACGTGGGCAGCAAGGGAACCCACCTGAATCGTCAAACCAACCTGAACCAGCTGCCGGTGTTAACGGACGCGGAAAATCCCTACGCCCCGGGTGAGTCCATCGACACCGATCCAACGTCGGCGACCTACAACACCGATTGCGAGAATATGACGGTCAATGGCAATCCCGTGACCGGACAGGCGGCGATCAACCTGGGCGTTGCGGCTTGCGGCGCCAATCAGGACGTCTACCGCAAGTACCAGGGCTATGCCGACATCAGCCACCTGGAGTTCGCGGCTTCTTCCATCTACCATGCGTTGCAGGCTTCCATCCGGCGCAATGTGGGCGGATTGCAGCTGAGCGGCGCTTATACCTACAGTCACTCGATCGACGATTCTTCCGACCGTTTTGACGGCAGCTTTGTCGATTCCTTCAACCCATCCCTCAATCGCGCTAGCTCGAACTTCGACCAGCGCCACATCTTCACCTTCGCTTACGTGTGGGACTTGCCCTTTTTCAAGACTCCCGGCGTAGCCAATAAGGTGCTGGGCGGATGGCAGTATTCCGGAATCGCTACGGTGTCCGCAGGAACGCCCTTCAGCGTGGTCTACCCAACAGACAACGCTGGGGTGGCGAACGGGATCGGTTCTGCCTCCCGTCCGGATATCGTCGGCGACCCACGCGGGGGTGTGACCCAATCTCCGTTGGATGGATTCGGCCCCCTCTTCTACAACCCGAATGCATTTGCGGCCCCGCGTGGGTTGACATTTGGAGATGCCGGCAGAAATATTCTGAACAATCCTCGACGCACCAACTTCGATATGGCCATCTTCAAGCACTTTGCTCTGCGCGAGAGCATGGCCTTCGAGTTCCGTGCCGAAGCCTACAACGTGTTCAACCACACGCAGTGGGGAGGGATTGCCGGCGATGCAGGCTCGGCGGGTGGAGACGGCAACAACAGCTTCAACCTGGATCCCACGTCCGGCTTCCTGCGGGTTTCTTCCGCGCACAACCCCCGCATTCTGCAGTTGGGGTTGAAGTTCATGTTCTAGAGGAAAACACTCAAGACTAAGATCCTGGCCTGCATAGGCCGGGATCTTTTTTTCCAGGGTAAAGGCTAGCGGGCCCGGCTGGAGACCGGGACGGCTTCCACCACGCGCAAAGCCTGCTCCAGGTCGGCGACCAGGTCTTCCGCGCTCTCTACGCCGACGGAGAGCCGTACCATCTGGTCGGTCACGCCCATTTGGGCGCGATGTTCGGGAGAAATCATGGCATGCGAGGTCAGCGCTGGAATGGTCACCAGTGATTCCACGCCACCCAGGCTGGGGGCCAGGGTGAACAGCCGCAGGGCTTCGGTGAGCCGGCGCGCGTCATCGCCCGTACCCTGCACTTCAAAGCTCAGCATGCCTCCGCCCCCCTTCATCTGCCGCTGCGCCAAATCATACTGGGGATGGCCGGCCAGCAGGGGATAGTGCACGCGCGCTACCTTGGGGTGTTGCTCCAGGAACTCGGCGACGCGTAGCGCACTCTCATTCTGCCGCTGCACGCGTACGGCCAGCGTCTTGATGCCGCGCAGCAGCAGCCAGGCCGCGTGCGGGTCCATATTTCCTCCCAGAGTAGTCCGGGTGCTGCGGATGGCATCGATCAGATCTTTACCGCCGGCGGCGACCCCACAAATCACATCCGAGTGCCCGGCAAAAAACTTCGTACCCGAGTGCAGGACCAGGTCGATGCCAAATTCGATGGGACGCTGGTTGATGGGTGTGCCAAAGGTGGCGTCCATCAAAGTCCGCAGGCCGTGTTTTTTGGCGATGCCGGCGACCCGCTCCATGTCCACCACTCGAAGCGTGGGATTGGTGGGCGACTCAATGTGGATCAATTTCGTGTTGGGACGGATAGCCTGCTCGTACTGTGTGTACTCCGTGGTGTCGACGAATGTCGTTTCTACGCCCAGCCGGGGCAGCCACGTGCTCAGAAATTTAGTGACCCCGCCATACACATCACGCTGCGCCACAATGTGGTCCCCGCTCTTCACCAGGGCGAGTATCGAAGTAGTGATGGCGTTCATGCCGGAGGAGAACACCAGGGCGGCTTCTGTGCCTTCCAACTGGGCAATGGTCTTTTCCACCACGGTGTTCGTGGGGTTGCCGTAGCGGGAGTAGAACATGTCCGTGGGCGTGACCCGCAGTTGCTGATCATTGTCCGTGACTTCAAAAGTGGAAGTCTGGTAAATGGGGGTGGCCAGCGGGCCATTTTTCTTTTCCAGGTCCGCGCCGCCGCGAACGGCCTTGGTCTCAGGGCGATAGTCGGGGTTCATGGAGTCTCCTGCATGGTCAGTGTAAAACAAGATTAAGCGGGGAGGACTGACCGTGATTTTGGGGCGGACACTCATGTCCCCCCGGCTTATCCGCCGGAAAATAGCGCGGGCAAAGTGTCCACGCCACACAAGTCTTCTGTAGTAAGAAAGTGGACACCGGGAAGTGGCGCAGAATGCGGAATTCCCCTATTCTTAATAGTCCCAAGAATCCATGACTCAAGTGACAGATCCCGTCTCAAACTCTACCGGCAGCGCCCTGCAAATGCGTTGCATTCAGTGCGGCGCTCTCTCTCCGGAAGCCAAGCAGGACATGCGCTGCCCCGTCTGCGGAGATTTGCTGGAAATCATCTACCCAGAGTGGGCTGCGACGAAGAAAGCCTCGGGCCTGGATGCCGCCGCTCTGACCGCCCTGTGGAAGGGCCGCCGGACTTCGCGCGCCGCCGCCGATCAAAGCGGCGTGTGGCGCTTTCGCGAGCTGCTGCCGCCCATCGCGGAGAGCGAGATCATTACCCTGCGAGAGGGAAATACGCCGCTCTACGAGATGCCCATCTGCGGGCGGATTGTGGGGGTGCCGCAGCTTTTTGCCAAGCACCAGGGCATGAACCCGACCGGGTCGTTTAAGGATACCGGCATGACCGCGGCGGCGACCTTCGCCAAGCAAGCCGGCTTCCGCTGGGTGGCTTGCGCTTCCACGGGAAACACCTCGGCATCGATGGCTGCCTACGCGGCCCGTGGCGGAATGCACAGCCTGGTGCTGCTGCCCGAAGGCAAAATCACCTGGAGCAAGCTTTCCCAAGCGCTCGACTACGGTTCGCTGACTTGCCAGCTGAAGACCGATTTCGACGGCTGTCTCAGGATCCTGACCGAAGTGGTCCGGCGCATGCCGGTTTATCTATTGAACTCGGTCAACCCCTACCGACTGGAAGGGCAGAAGACTGCTGCGATTGAATTGCTGGAGCAATTCGCCTGGCAGCCTCCCGACCACATCATTGTTCCGGGGGGAAATCTGGGCAACTCCTCCGCCTTGGGCAAAGCCGTGCTCGAGTTGAAGGAACTGGGCATCATCCCGCGCCTGCCCAGGATTTCCATCATTCAGGCCGAGGGGGCGAACCCGCTGTATCGGTCGATGAAAGAGAACGGCGGCAAGTCCTTGACCCCGGTGCACGCCGAAACCCTGGCCACAGCCATTCGCATAGGCAATCCCGCTTCCTGGAAGAAGGCCGTGCGGGTCCTCGAAGCCACCGGCGGTGCGGTCGAGCAGGTCAGCGAAGTGGAGATTGCGCTGGCCAAAGCCGAGATTGGGGCCGAGGGCATCGGCTGCGAGCCGGCCTCGGCGGTGACCTTTGCAGGTTTAAAGAAGTTGGTGAAGCAAGGCTTTGTAAAGCCGCAGGAATCCGTGGCTTTGCTGTTGACCGGCAATCTGCTCAAAGACCCTGATTTCGTGCTGAAATTCCATCGCGGCGAGCTGTTTAGCGGAACCCCGGAGGAGAAAGCGGCGGAAGCGCTGGCGCCGCGCCGGCGCACTCCCATGGTGCTCGACGCCACCCCGGATGCAGTCATCCGGGCCCTCGAAGCGGCGGAGAAGGCCGCCCAAATCTAAGAACATGTCTACTCGTTCGTCGGTTAAATCGCTGACTCGCAAGCCGTCTGCCCGCGCCCTGGAATTGGCGCTGCCCGCAACTTCCGCCAACCTGGGCCCTGCCTTTGACGCCGCTGCGCTGGCGTTTGGATTGTTTCTCAAGATCAGCGCCAAGCCGGCCACGGAATTTTCCCTTACTGCCAGCGGACGCGATGCCGCCATCTGTGGACAGCTGGACAACCACTTAATTATCAATACTTATCGGGATATCCTTCAGGCAGAAGGTAAGGCGGTGCAGGCGCTGGCGCTGCGCCTGAAAAATGATGTCCCCATCGGCAAAGGCTGCGGCTCTTCCGCGACCGCCCGCCTGGCCGGCATTGCCCTTGCCGTCCACTTTGGCGGATTGAAGTGGAACGACAGCCGCATTATTGGGGAGGCCTCGCGTCTGGAGCATCATCCGGACAACGCCTCGGCTTGTTGGGCCGGGGGCGTGACCGTGGCCCGCATGGCCAATGAGACGGAAGCGCAGGTGGCGCGCATCGTGCCCAAGGGCAAGTGGCCCCTGCTGCTGGCCATTCCCGAGGAGCCGCTTTCCACCGAGGAGGCGCGCCGGGTATTGCCCGCGCAGTATTCCCGCGCCGATGCCGTCATCAACATCCAGAACTCCATGCTGATTCTCGCCGGCCTGATGCAGGGACGTAGCGACCTGCTGGCTTCGGCCCTCGAAGACCGAATCCACCAGCCCTATCGCGCCGCGCTCTGCCCCCTGCTGCCCGCATTGCAGAAGCTGGCAGGCAAAGATGGCGTGCTCAACGCGGTGTTGAGCGGGGCTGGCCCCTCCGTGCTGGTGTTTCTCCACCCCAAAGCAAATCCGGCGGCGGCAAAAAAGAAGATTGCCGCCCATTTGCAATCCTTGAAGCTGAAGGCCGAGCTGATCGCGACCACGATTACCGACAAGGGCGGCAACGCGACCAGACTTTAAATCATCGCTGTCCTCCTGAGCGAAGTGGCCGCCTGCTATGCAGGCGGCCATGCAGTCGAAGGACCCCTACCCCGTGCAGGCGGTAGGGATGCTTCGACTCGCGGATGTTCCCGGAACATCCGCCATGCTCAGCATGACAGTCCTTTTTTACCGGCTGGCCGGAGGAATAATGCTGTTCAGCCGCAGGTATTCCACCATCTGCCCATAATGATCGAAGGGGTGGCTGAGGGCGAGGTTCACCAGATACAGCCGCGTGACATTACCTTCTCCCCATGGGCTCTTGATGGGGGCCACGATGTTCTTGTCGTTCACCGTAAGCAGGGCCTTGTGCAGGTAGGCGAAGGAGTCCTGCGCATATTTGACGATGGCTTCCTTACTGGTGAGGGAATCGGCCCCATTCTCATCCTTGCCCAAATCCACGGGGGGCTTTTCTCCCAGAAGGGCCGCGCCCAGCGCGTAGTTTACCGCGGCCACGTGCCGTACTTGCAGGCCGAAGGTGCGCACGCCCTTAAATTCGCCGGCCGTGGGTGCGTAGTCGTACTTGTCGGCGGGCATGGCCTCGGCGGCGGGGACGAACTCTTTCTCCAGGCTGGTGAGGGAGTGGTCGAGCACCTCCGCCACGGTCTTGGGTTCTTTCTTGTTTTGCGCGAACGCCATGGCGCTCAGGCACAACAGCAGGGTACAGAGAATGATTTTCTTATGCACGGTAAGCTCCTCCAGAAATTTGTGCTGCGGGGCCGAGTTGCAAAATCACTGCTCTAAACCTCAATCCCGGGCCACCATAGGGGCCAGGGATAGGTCTTGCGGCAGGCGATAGCGCCGCCCCGCCACAATCCCCAGCAGCAGGGCCAGGGCCGAGCAAAACAACGATAGGGGAATGCTGAAGCGGGTGGCCAGCGCTCCCCACGCCGCGCTGCCCAGCGCCATGCCGCCTTGCAGCACCAGAATATACATCGACAGCGAGCGCGCCCGTAGCCAGGAAGGCGACATGATCTGGGCCGCTACGTTGAGAGTGGCCAGGATGGCGATCCACGCTATGCCCGCGACAAAGAGGACTATGCCTAATTCGAGAAAGGTTTGGACGCGCCCGGTGGCGAAGGTCATCCCGGCATAAACCAGGGTCGCGGCGGATACCAGGGCGTCGGTGGAAAGACGACAGCGCAGGTGGGGAAGAAGGCCGGCGCCGGCCAGAGCGCCTACGCCGAACGATGCCAGAAGCAGCCCGTAGCCGCGCGCTCCATGGGGTGCGGCCAGAATCGGCAGCAGCGCCAGCAGGGAACTGGCCGCCAGGCTAAAGGCCCCGGTGCGCACCAGCACGCAGCGCACCGCATGGGTATCACGCGCATGGTGCAGTCCGGCACGCATAGCGTCGCGTACGCGGCCGTTTTCCGCGCGCTCGACGCCCGGGCGCTTCCAGTGATAAAGAAAGAAAATTACGCCCGAGAAGGAAGCGGCATTCAGCAGAAAGGCGGCTCCGGAACCCGCCGCCGCCACCGCCAATCCTCCCAGCGCCGGACCTACCGCGCGGGCCACGTTGTAGCCCACGGAATTCAGGGCCACCCCGGGAGCGTGATTTTTTGCCGAAACGATTTCCGGAGTAATGGCTTGCCAGGCGGGATCGTTCATCACCGCGCCCAGTCCCAACAGAAATGTAAACAGCAGGAGCACCCAGGGCGTGATGGCTCCCCAGAGCGTGATTACGCCGAGAACGCCCGCCGCCAGCACCATCCAGGCCTGCGTGATCAGCAGAAAACGCCGCCGGTCGACCATATCGGCGAGCGCGCCGGCGGGAAGGATCACCAGAAATACCGGCAGCGTGGTGGCGGCTTGCACCAGACTGACCATGAGGGGAGACATGGTCAATTGGGTCATCAGCCAGCCTGCCCCCACATTCTGCATCCAGGTGCCGGTATAGGAGATCACGGCGGCAACCCAGAGGGAGCGGAAGAGCGGCTCGCGCAGCGGCGCCCAGGCTGAGGCGTTGGCGGGCAGTCGCTCCGGCAATTGCACGGAATCAGCCATGGCTGTCCACTACTTCCTCATTGCCGGCGAAGGGCCATTCTTTTCCATGCCAGGCCCGTACCAGATAAATGGCGATGCCCACAATCAGGATGACCGCGGCATAACGAATTTCTTTCAGGAATCCCTTGCGCGAAAACAGAATGAACAGGAACCCGGCGCTGGCGAAGAGCGCCGGCAGCGGATACAGCCACATGCGGAAGGGGCGGGGCAAGTCAGGACGTTGGATGCGCAGCACGATTACGCCGATGGCCTGCACCAGGAATTGCAGCAGGATGCGGATCACCACCAACGCGGCGATCACGTCGGCCAGCGAGAAGAAGCAGAACAGCATGGCCACGCCGCCCAGCGCCAGCAGCGAGACGTAGGGGAAACGATACTTGGAATGCACCCGCGAAAAGACGCGGAAATAATTTCCATCCAGCGCCGCGGCATAAGGCACGCGCGAGTAGCCGAGCATGAGGGAAAACACCGAAGCGAAGGCCGTCCACATCACCAGCCCGGTGACCAGACTGGCGGCCCAGGGCCCGTAAATGCGCTCCATGAAAATCGAGACCACATACAATCCCCGGTTCGATTGCCCGGAGTGCAGCATCTCCTGCCACGGCACCACCCCCAGGATGCTGATGTTCATTACCACGTATAGACAGCCCACCAGAAGAATGGATAGCAGCAGGGCGCGGGGAATTGTGCGCTCGGGATTCTTGACCTCGTCTCCCAGAAAGCAAATGTTGTAGTAGCCCCAATAGTCGTAGGCGGCGACCAGCATGGCCGCGCCCAGGCCGGTAAAAAAATCGTGAGAAAGGGTGAACGCCCCGGCGGGAAAGCTGAAGGCCTGCGCTGCGTTGAAGTGGCCGAGGCCGGCGAAGATGATCCATCCCATGGTGGCCAGCACGCCGCCCAGCAGCAGCTTGGACATCCAGCCGATGCTGGTGATCTTACGGTAGAGCAGCAGAATTGCCATCAGCACTACGCCGATGGCCACGAAAGTGGCCCGCGATACCAGCCAGCGGAATTGCAGGGTGCCGAGCAGCGGCAGATCGACCGCCCAGTTGTGCACCGCGTATTCATGTTGCAATGCGGGCCACAAATACGAGGCGTAGCTGGAGAGGCCGATGGCTCCCGACGCGATGGAGAGCGGCGCGGAAAACGACAGCTGCCAGATAAAAAGGAAAGAGATCAGGCGGCCGAGACGCTTGGGACCGTAGATCTCCCGCAAATAGCGATAGGAGCCGCCCGATCCGGGCATGGCCGCGCCCAGTTCCGCCCATACCAGGCCATCGCAGATGGCGAAGATGGCGCCCACGATCCACCCCAGCATGGCCTGCGGCCCGCCCATCGCGCTGATGATCAGCGGGATGGTGATGAACGGCCCCACCCCGATCATGTCGATCATGTTCAGCGCCGTGGCGCTGCCCAGGCCGACCCCGCGAATGAGCGGTGTTTCTTTAGTGGATTCCGGCTGCATGCAAACTCAATCACGTAAGAAGTGGATTTATGGCTCCGTATGTCCCGCGGCCAGCAGGTTGACGTACAGCCGGACTGCTCCCGGCACCCCGGCCGGAAGTTGGCGGAAGAATGCCAGTCCGGTATAGATGTATGTGCCCTTGCCATACTGCGCCCGCAGCAGGCCGCCTTTTTGCGGCGATTCTCCAGGATCATGCGAGGCCAACAACGGCGTGTAGTGACTGTCCCAATCGCTGGCGAAGTACAAACCGCGTTCCTGTACCCATCCGTCGAAGTCGTGCGCGCCGATGAGATTGGGCGTGTGAAAAATGCTGTCGTCCGGCGTCAGCACTTCCACCGGCGCTTCCTCCACCGAGACCCGGGCCCGGCTCAGGGTCAGCGGATAAGGCGTGAAGTGCCCGCTGTTGAACTCGCCGGTAGAAGCGTTGTATTGCACGACCAGCGTTCCCCCATTCGAGACAAAGCTGAGCAGCTTCCTGGTGTTGGCGGCGACATCCTTCTGCGTGTCGTAGGCGCGAATGCCGAGCACGAGGGTTCCGTATTGGCTGAGGTCTTCGCCGGCCAGCTTTTCCGCCGGAAGCAGCGTGACATCCAGACCCAACTGCTGCAGTACGACGGGAATGTCATCTCCCGCGCCCATGACATACGCCACCTTGAGTGCCTTGGGGACTTTGACCTCCACAATGCTCACCCGCTGCGTGGCCGGCTGGTAGTAGTAAAAGCTGTCCAGGTCATCTCGCGTGACCAGGGAAAAGCCTTCCGAGTACTGCGCTCCTCCGGCCTCCAGGACAGCACGAATCTGCACCTGGCCTTCCTTCAGGCTGGCGGGCGTGACCTTGAACTGGAAGTGCTGTTCTTCGCCGCGCTGCTGCAAATGCACCGCTTGCTGCAGAGGTTCCACCTTCCAACCCGGGGGAGTCTCCAGGCGCAAGGAGCCCGCCGTGGCGCCGGTCAAATTGCAGCGCACCGCGACCCGCACCGAGGAGGTCTGTCCATTTTGTTCGGGAATGACCTGGGACCCCGGTTCGAGGGCCACCGAAAAGACCGGTCCTGCCGCGAGTTGACGGGTGCGGGACGCACCGTGATCATCGCGGAAAGTTGCCGTAACCGGAACACTGGCCAGCGCGCTGCTCGACGGACCTTCGCCGTGTAATGTGTATTGCACTTGTGCTTGCAAGAGCGGAGGCGGGAAGGGCAGGGTGCCGTGGTCGGCGTCCTCCGCAGTGTAGATGCTGTCGCGCTCCGGATCATTGCGATGCAGCGGCGGGCGGGTATAGGTCACCTGCAGCGGGACCTGCAAAGCGATTGTCGCCAGGAAATCGCCTCCGGGAGCTACTTCCTTGGCTTTGCCTTTGTAGGGCGTTTGCACCCACCCTGGCGGTCCCACGAGGGCAACATTTTCTATGCGCAGAGAATTTTTCGCACCATTGTGCACTTTCACCAGGACGTAGAACTTCTGTCCGGGAGAAACCACGGTAAGCGCGTCGGCTTCGTTGGGGAGTGCGGCGGGCGAGGTATCCGTGCTCTGCGCCGTAGCCTCCACGCTCAGGTTGAGAGCGAAGCCCAGCGCGGCATCGCCCTGCGCCAGCTTCTCGCGCAGGATCCCGAGCACTATGTTCTTCGAAACATCGCTCAGGTTGCTTTTCTCGACGCGCTCCGTGACGGCGCGCAGGCCGCGCACGACTTCGGAAAGCGAATCCACCGCCGCCGCAGGATTCTTATTTGCCTTGCTACTTGCCTCGCTAATTTTCGCGGCGATCTTCGTCAGTTCCGGCTTCAGCCACGCGACCTTTTCCTCTTCGCGGCCCAGTTTTGAAACGAGCCCGGGAAGGGTCGTGTCAACACCGTCAAAAAAATCCTTTTCGTGCGCGCTTCGGTCGCCGGGGAGAACGGAATCCACCAGCTTGTAGAAGGTGAAGCGGTCGCCCGGTTCCACCGACCAGGCCCCGGCGCCCTGCGAGAGCTGATGCCGTAGGCCCTCCAGGGCAAACTGGATATAAGACATGCCCAGCGCGGGATCGACGACCCCGGTATTCAGGCGCACGTTGTAGTTCGCATCGGGGCAAGTGCTGGCGCCGAATCCGCACACATTCCCCATATAAAGCTTCTTGGCCTGCCAGGGTTGCAAGCCTTCCTGAAATTGTTCGGGGAAGAGATTGGGATCGGCGGCGGCGCGAAAGGCCTCGCGGGTAAGGATGGCCGATGCCTGGTGATGTCCGTGTCCATCGCGTTCGGTGCCGCTGAAACGCGCCACCAGAACATCGGGCCGAAAGGTGCGAATCACTCGCACCATATCGTCGAGCGCTACGTCGTGCCCGCCCCATTTCGCAAAGGTCTCATCGGCGCGCTTGGAGAAGCCGAAGTCCGCCACCCGGCTGAAGCGCTGTTCCACGCCGTAGTAGCGGTCGGAGCCGGTCAGCTCCAATGTGCGCACCACCCCCAGCGCGTCGAACAAATTGCTGCCCATCTTATTCTGGCCGCCTTCGCCGTGGGTCAGCGTCATCAGCAGCACGCTCACGCCGTGGCCGCGTGACTCCAGCGTCAGCATGCCACCGTCTTCATCATCGGGATGGGCGGTGGTCTGCATCAGGCGAGCGGTCGTCTGCAGGCGAAGAAGCATCTGTTTCAATCCGGCAGCGCCGGTGTTTTGTGGCAAGGGAGCGAAGGGGGCCGGCGCTTGCTCCTGGGCCGACACAGTCAGGCCAAGGGCCAGGCAACAAACGGCGATTAAGAACGAGCCCACGAAACCAGCTCGCCATGTGGAGTGGAGCATCCTAATAAGATTCTTCTGGGCGGAGATGGGAAGCAACATTATTCTGCCGGAATCTCTCTCGTGATGGTTGGACTGGCAGTCCTTGAATCGGTAAGCAGCCGATTTTCAGGCTACTTGGCGGTGGCCGCGCGCGCGGCCAGAAACTCTTTTTGGCACTGTTGCGCGCTGGCCAGCACCGCGCCAAATCCAGGAGCGCTGCGCAACTTGTCGAGCAGGGGATCTCTCTGCAACGCGACATAGGAGCAATAATGCTGCTCAATGGAGCGGTGCAGGAACTTCAGCGCTGCATCACGCTCTCCACAGTATGCCAGAAGCGCGCCCTGATAATACTTGAGCTCCGAGTCGGGCTCGGCCAGCATCTTGTCCTGCGCCTCGCTGATGATCTTGTGGCCATCGCCGGGCTGATTGCTCAGGCAGGCCTGCACAAAGGGTTTCATCCAGGTCGCGCTGTCCGTGACCGCCTGCAGGCTTTGCCGCGCTTCTTCCACTTTTCCTTCGCGCAGGAGAATCGAAACGGTCACGGCATTCGACCACTCCGAGCCCGCATCCAGGTGAATAAAGTCAAGGGCGCGCCGGGTGTCGCCGGTCTCAAAGAAGGCGAAAGCGCAGGAGCGGAAGTTGAAGTTGCCCGGATCGATGCTTAGGGCGGTATTGCACTCGCGCTGTGCATCGTCCAGCATGCCGGTATAGCGCAAGACGTAGGAAAGCGAGAAGTGCGCCATGGCATTTTCCGGACGCCGTTTCACCAGATCGATGGCCTCCGCATAGGCGTTGTTCAGATCGCCCAGTTCCACCCGGTTTTGGGAAAGGAAGCCGGCGGCGGACACCCGCCCCGGTTCCAGCGCCAAGGCGCGTTCATAGGCATTGCTGGACTTCTGGTACCCCTCCACGCCGCCACCGGAGTAGATGGCGTCAAAATAATAGCGGCGGCCCAGGGTCTCCCACGCCGGAGCATAGGTCTGGTCCATGCCCACCGCCCGCTCCAGCATGGCAATCGCTTCCTTATTGGGGCCGGGATCGTGGGAGATGGGCACGCTGCGCAGAAATAGGTCGTAGGCCTCCGCGTTCATCGGATAGGTGCTGGTATTCTCCAGTCCGCCGGCCGCCCCCATGGCGGGCAGCAGACTCTGGCGCACCTGGCTGGCCAGTTGCGCCTGCATCAGAATCAGGTTGTTGGCCGGCGATTGCACCGTGCTTTGCCACAGCAGTTTGTTGTCGTCTACCTCGATGCTTTCCAGGGTAATGATCAGCTTGTCGTCCTGGCGCATAAAGTGGCCCATGACGACGTGCGCCACGTGCAGTTCATGCCCTACTTTCTGCGGATCGACGTCGGCCGCAGAGTACTTGCGCGTCATGGCGGAAGGCCGGATTTCAAGAGAGCGCGAATAGGTGAGCGCGTTGGCGATTTCATCGGCCAAGGCAAAGCGCAGATATTCCATGCTGGGATCGTTATTCAGGTTTTGCAGGGGAAGCACGGCGATGGTGCTGCGCGTCCCCGAAATGGCCATGCCTCCTACGCGGTGCTTCCACCACCACGCGCCCACCGAAACGATCATAGTGAGCAACAGCGCTGTGACTGCGATCAGCACGTATACCAGTTTCCGGCTTGAGGTCTGGAATGTCTTGCTGACGGCGTTCAGGGTGGTGTGTCGCGCGGAGGAGCGAGTCAGGCCCGACTCGGTCTCCTTTTTCAGATACTGCAGGTCTTCCTTGATCTCCTGTGCACTCTGGTAGCGCTTGGTGCGGTCTTTCTCCATCGCCCTGCCGATGATGTTTTCCAGTTCCTGAGGGACGGAGGGAATGAGCGTGGTAGGCGCGGGAGGCTTCTGGTGCAACACGGCGTCCAGAGTGGTGACCACGTTGGTGCCGTGGAAGGGTTTCTTCCCGGTGGCCATCTCGTACAGGATGACCCCAAGGGAGAATAAGTCGCTGCGCGGATCCAATTCCTCGCCGCGCGCCTGCTCAGGCGACATGTAAACCGCGGTGCCGGGAATCACTCCCACTGCGGTGAGGGAATCTTCGACCGGGGAATCATCGCTGATGGCGAGACGGCGCTCCCGCGTCAGTTTGGCCAGGCCAAAGTCCAGGACTTTGACCTGCCCTCCCGGCGTAATGAAAATATTGGCCGGCTTGATGTCGCGATGGATCACACCCTTGGCGTGGGAAGCCACCAGCGCGTCGGCCACCTGTACCCCAACATCCAGAAGGGCCTCGAGTTCCACTGGGTGGCCGTGAATGCGCTGCTTCAGGCTTTGGCCTTCCAGTTTTTCCATGACAATAAAGGGATGGCCGTGGTTGTCCTCAATGGCATGGATGGTGCAGATGTTGGGGTGATTGAGTTGGGAAGCGGCGCGCGCCTCACGCTCAAAGCGCTCCAGCGACTTGGCGTCCCCCACCAGGTTTTCCGGGATGAACTTCAAGGCCACGCGGCGGCCCAGGCGGGTGTCCTCCGCTTCGTAAACCACGCCCATTCCGCCGCCCCCGAGTTTCCCGAGAATGCGATAGTGTGCGATCGTCTGGCCGATCATCGTGTCGACGGTCATGGTCCGTGCCGTTTGCGTTGGCCGTAATGTTAGGCTGCGCTTCGCATATGGTCAACCATTGCCTGCGAGCCCCTGCGGAAATCTCGCCCGCGGGGCTGTCCCTGAAGCTTCCCCCTGCGTTTCTCCTGCCCCGGCCCGCGGGGAATGGGTTTAAGATGAAGGGGCACGCATCATGAATCATGCGGAATTAAAGCTCCTGGCCAAACGCCCCCCGGTCGTGCTGGCTGTGCTGCTTGTCATTGCGATTTTAGCGTTTGCCGGTGTCACCCGCCTGGTCAATCGTTTTCGTGAGCAGCAAAAGGCCTTGGCTCGCCATCTTTTTGAACACGGAGAAGCTGCCGTGGCCAGCGGCAATCCGGAGCGCGCCATCGAAAACTTTCGCGCCGCCCTCATCTACTGGCCGGACAACTTCCAGGGCCAGCTGACCCTGGCCCGGGCCTTGCGCGATACCGGCCGCACCACCGAAGCGCAAACCTATCTTCTCGGCCTGTGGGAGGCCAAGCCGCAGGACGGCGCCGTCAATCTGGCCCTGGGGCGTCTCTACGCGCGCGAGAAGCAGGTGGATCGGGCCACCCAGTACTATCACAATGCGATTTATGGAGAATGGAGTGCGAATCTGGATTCGCGCCGCCGGGATGCGCGCTTTGAGCTCATCGACTTCCTGTTGGCCCAGGACGCATTGGTGCCGGCCCAGGCCGAGTTGCTGTCCCTGGCCTCCGTTTTGCCGGCAAACTCCGACCTGCATCTGCAAGTGGCCCAGCTTTTCCTAAGTGCGCAGGACTACGGGCATGCCCTGCAACAATTTCAGGGAGTGTTACAGGCCGACAGTAAGAATGCTGCGGCTTCCTCTGGGGCGGGCGAGGCCGCTTTTCAATTGGGCGACTTTCCCAACGCCAAGGCTTACCTGCAACATGCACTGCAAATTCAGCCTGAGAACGCCGAGGCCCAAAGACGTCTGGACCTCACGGAACTGGTCCTGAACGCCGATCCCTACGCTCGCCATATTTCGCAGCGGGAGCGGGACCGGCGTATCCGGCAAGCCTGGACGCAGGCGGGAGAGCGCTTGAATCAGTGTGCGGCCAGTCGAAAAATCTCTTTCGATTCCGCCCCGGGCCCGCCCTGGGGTTCCCTGCACAATCGCTGGCTGACTTTGAAACCGAAGATCGAACGGGGTGGAGGGGATTCCGGGCTTATGGATCAGACCATGGATTTGGTGTTTGACATCGAACAGCAGATGGCAGGTTTTTGCGGGTCGCCCGCCGGAAGCGACCAGGCATTCCTGCTCTTACGCTCGCAAAATCGCAAGGATGTGGGACAGTGAGCGGGCCCACCCACCCCTCACGATCCCCATTGAATGCTGGGAGTGCCATGGAGCTGAATTCTGCCGAAGCGGGTACGCAGGAGGAGATCCAGATTCGCCGTGCCTTCTGGCCCTCCCTGGGCATTTCTTTTCCGGAAGAGCGTTTCTTTCTCCTGCTGGCGATGTTTATCGGGATTTTTTCCGGACTGGCGGTGGTGTGCTTCCGCCTGGCCATTGAGTGGAGCCGCATTGCCTTGCTGGGGCCGGTGCCTGAGCCGCATACCCTGCGGGTTCTGCTCATGCCGGCGGCGGTCAGTATTCTGGTGGCGCTGCTGGTGATCCATGTTTTCCCCCTGGTGCGTGGCAGCGGAGTCAATCAGACCAAGGCCGCGCTGTACATCTATAACGGCTACATTCCTTTCCGCACCGCGGTAGGCAAGTTCATCACGGCGGCGCTGGCCATCGGCGCCGGCCACTCCCTGGGTCCGGAGGACCCTTCGCTGCAAATCGGCGCCAGCCTGGCCTCGGCCCTGGGCCGGCGTCTGGAACTCTCGCGGGAAAAATTGCGCCTGCTGGCCCCGGTGGGGGCCGCGGCGGGCCTGGCGGCCGCGTTCAATGCGCCCATTTCTGCCGTGCTGTTCGTCATCGAAGAAGTCATCGGCCGCTGGAGTGCCGGCATTCTGGGATCGGTGGTGCTCTCCGCCGTTTCCAGCGTGGTAGTGGTGCGCTGGTTTCTGGGTGCGGAGCCGCTATTCCGCATTCCTGCCGTCGGGCTGGAGCAGCCTACGGAGCTGATTGCTTATGCCGTGCTGGGAGTGGCGGGCGCGATTGCGGCCACCATCTTCTCGCGCGCCATCGGCTATCTGCGCCCCCGTCTGCGGGCCTGGCCCCGCTGGACGCAATACATCCAGTCGGCGTGTGCCGGTCTTCTCATTGGACTCATCGGCTATCTTGGGGCCCCGCAAGTGATGGGCGCTGGGTACGACTACATGGACCAGGCCATGCACAATCAGTTCACCTGGCAGATGCTGGGCGTCCTGGCCCTGCTCAAGATTGTTTCCACGACGCTTTCGTTTGTCAGCGGCACCCCGGGCGGGATGTTTGCGCCTACCTTGTTTATAGGGGCCATGCTGGGCGGCATGGTGGGAGGGGTGGAGCGACTTTTTTATCCGCATCTAGTTGGTTCGGTAGGGACCTATGCTTTGGTGGGGATGGGCGTATTATTTGCCGCCTTCCTGCGTGCCCCCATGACCTCGGTTTTCATGGTCCTTGAAGTCAGCGGAAACTACTCCATCATTGTTCCCGTGATTGTCGCCAACACCGTTGCCTACGTGCTGGCGCGCAGCTTGCAGCACACTCCGATCTTTGACGTGCTGACTCGTCAGGATGGCCTGGAGTTGCCATCGCTCGAGGAAGAACGCGAGCAAAATGTCCTGCTGGTCGAAGATGCCATGCGGCCCATCGATAAGCCGGTGTTGAAGGGCCAGGACAGCGTCGAGCAGGCGATGTTGCGGGTGCAGGACTTGCCCGGCGAGCAGTTCCTGGTGCAACTGCATCCTTCGGGATGGAATGTCGTAGCACGCGACGAGCTGAAGCGGCTCGTGGGAGAAGGGAAGTCGGAAATGACCCTGGCTTCGGTGTTGCCCTCCCGCCAACTGCCGTCCCTCTTTCCCGATCTTTCGCTGGAGGTGGCATTGCGGCACATTTACCAGGCGCCGTTGGTTCCGGTAGTCCATCGCGCGGACCCCAACCGCCTGGTCGGAGTGATCTCGCGGGAGGACGTTTCCCGGAAATATCAGCAGGCCAATCTCGAATAGCGTAGGATATTGCGACACCGTCATGCTGCGGGACCTGGCCCGGACCATCCTTAAGGTAGATTGGCCCAAGTTTCATCCTCGGGCCGCGTTGCGCTGCACGCCCGCCATTCTGCTGCCACTAGTAGTCGGAATTCTGCTGGATCATCCCCGCCAGGGGAGCATGATGGCGGCAGGCGCCTTTGGGGTGGGTTTCGGCTCCTTTCAGGAACTCTACCGCTCGCGCAAAGCGCCCATGCTGTATGCGAGTTTAGGCATTTGCGTCTCCAGCTGGATTGGCACACTGGTGGGGTTCTCCAGAATTGGCTCGGTGCTGCTGACCAGCGCCTGGGCGTTCCTGTATGGCGGCATCTCCGCCTTGAGCCCCGGGGCTTCCTGGGTGGCCTTGCAATGTGTCATTTGGTTGATCATCTCCACCGCCTATCCCGCGAGTGGGAGTCACGCCTTGCAGCGCGGCGTCTTTATGCTTTTGGGCGGTCTGCTGCAGACCTTGTTTGTGGTGGGATTCTGGAAGCTGGAGCGCGTGGAAACCCCGGCTTTCGGCGGGGTCGGACCGCAGGAAGCGGAGACTTCGATCCAGGGGATCGCCAATTCATTCCACCCCGAGTCGCACTCCGGCGCTTACGCAGTGCGGGCTGCTGTGACCATGGCGGCGGCCGCCAGCCTCTGTTGGTGGCTGCAAGTCGAGAATGGCTACTGGATCCCCATGACCGCCGCCATTGTCATGAAGCCGGATTTCCGTCAGACCTATGAGCGCGGGCTGGCCCGCATTGCCGGGACCCTGGTGGGAGCGGTGGTGGCGTCGCTGATTGCGGCGCACCTGCGCCACGCCCCCGGCGTCTATGCCACGCTCATCACCCTCTTCGCCTTTCTGTGCCACTCGATCGTGTTTGCCAATTACGCGGTGTATTCCGTCTGCGTCACTTCTTACGTGGTCTTCTTGCTGGCGTTTTCCGGACTGCAGGAGAATATTGTGGTGGAGCACCGCGTGATCAATACCTTGCTGGGCGGGGTCCTGGCATTCCTGGCCCATGCCATCTTCTGGAAATTTCAAAAGACAGAAGAGCCCGTGACTACAAAGACGGTGACAGAGTAAACATAAGGTTTGCGTAGGGACAGCCGCCCCTTCGACAGTGCTCAGGGCAAGCTCTGTCCGGTCGAGCGCAACTCGACAAAGAATCGGGCACTTCTCCGTGAAACTCTGTGCCCTCTGTGGTAAGGAGTTGCGGAACAAAAAGCAACCACAGAGAACACAGAGTTCCACAGAGGTTTCGATAACTCAACTTTCTCTGCGTGCTCCGCGCCCTCTGCGGTTTAAGATTTTCTGGAAACTAGGTTCGAACCTAACTCGAAACCACCGCCCCCTGATACTCCTCGTAGGATCCCTTGAAGTCGGTGATGGTGTGCGTGCTCTCGAAGTGCCAGATGCGCGTCGCCACTTCATCAATCAAGTCGTGGTCATGGCTCACCAGCAGCACCGTGCCCTGATAACGCTGCAAAGCGATGTTCAAGGCGTTGATGGATTCGAGGTCCAGGTGGTTGGTGGGTTCGTCGAAGACCAGCACATTCGGTTTCTGCAGCATGAGCTTGCAGAACAACAGGCGTGCCGCCTCACCGCCGGAGAGCACTTCGGTGCGTTTATTGCCGTCCTCGCGTTGAAAGAGCATCTGTCCCAGCAGCCCGCGGATTTCTTCGTTGGAAGCTCCCGGCTCCCATTGGTGCAGCCACTCGAAGGCCGTGGTGCCGTTCTCCACCAGGGCTTTGTGGTCCTGGGCGAAGTAGCCGACCGAAGCTTCATGTCCCCAGATCACCTTGCCTGCTTCCAGAAACGTCCCGTCATAGCCGCTGGTCTTGCGCAGTTCAGATGCGGGAATGGTGGGGGAATTGGCCAAGAGGGCATTGAGTAGCGTGGTTTTGCCGGCCCCGTTGCGGCCCATCAGCGCGATCTTTTCGCCGCGCACGATGCTGGCGGTGAAGTTGTTGATGATGCCATTGTCGCCGTAGGCCTTGCTGACGCCCTCAATCTCCAGGATGTGCTTGCCCGAGGGGCGCTTCTGTTCAAACTTGATGAAGGGACGTTGAATGTTGGAGCGCGCCAGGTCCGTCACCTGCAGGCGCTCGACTTCCTTGCGCCGCGACTGCACCTGGCTGGAGCGCGTGCCGGCGGCGAAGCGCGCAATGAACTCATTCAACTGCGCGATCTTCTTTTCGCGCTGCGCGTTCTGCGATTCGATCTGCGAGCGGATCTGTGTCTTGGCCACCACCATATCGTCATAGCTGCCGGTATAGGTGATGATGGTCTCGTAGTCGATATCGGCGATATGGGTGCAGACGCTGTTGAGGAAGTGGCGGTCGTGCGAGATCACCACCAGAATGCCGTCATACTGGTTCAGGAAGCCCTGCAACCAGTGGATGGAGTCCAGATCGAGGTGGTTGGTAGGCTCGTCGAGCAGCAGGGCCTGGGGATGTCCGAACAGGGCCTGCGCCAGCAGCACGCGGACCTTTTGTCCGCCTTGCAGCTCGCTCATTTTGCGTTCGTGCAGTTCGTCGGCGATATCCAGCCCTTGCAGCAAAATGGCGGCATCGCTTTCGGCGGAATAGCCGTCTTCTTCGCCGATAATACCTTCCAGCTCACCCAGCTTCATGCCATCTTCATCGCTGAGCTCGGGCTTCTCATAAATGTGGTCGCGCTCGGAGAGGGCATTCCACAGGCGCCGGTTGCCCATGATGACGGTGTCGACCACGCGGAAGGCGTCAAAGGCAAACTGGTCCTGGCTCAACACACCCAGCTTGCGCGGACGCACCACGGTGCCTTTTTGCGGTTCCAGCTCTCCGGTCAGGAGCTTCATGAACGTGGACTTGCCCGCGCCATTGGGCCCGGTCAGGCCGTAGCGCTTTCCCGGCGAGAAGCCCGTGGACACTTCTTCAAACAAAATCTTGGCGCCGTAGCGCATGGACACATTGCTGACTGAAAGCATTTTTTCTCGGGAACTGCGGGGATTGCCGACTTGGGCGGGTCGCAGCTAACTGACTATAAGAATATCACGATCCGGGCCCTCCTTTGCTCTACTCCGGACTCTGGCGCAGGTTGGCTAAAGCAATTCGATCCGGGGCTTTAGCGGGAAACTCCAAAGCGGGCGAAAGGCGGAATCTCCCTCTCTTTATAAATTCTTTATAAACCCTTTAGCCCATTTTTATGCGTCAGGCTTTGCAATAGAGAGAGCAAGTGGCTTGGCGCATGACTCATCTGATCAATATCGCGATCTACGCCGTGGAAGCTATGTTTGCCCTGGGAATTGTCGGGTCGATGATCGTGGTGCTTCTCACCACCATCGAAGATGCGAACGAAGTTTTCCAAAAAGATGAGCAGCCGGAACCCGTGGGTGTCTCCAGGCAGGAACACCTTACTTCCGTGAGTCTCTAGGTAGTTCGGTTTTTGAGCAAGAGCCCTCCCACCCCATTTCCTTCGGTCTGCTTTTCACCGCAGACCGATTTCTTCTTCTTAGGTAAATCGTAAAGCAGGGGTCTATACTGCGGGTGGAACTACGGCATAAGCCGCCGTCCCTATACATGGACCTTCTCCATGTCTTCTGCAAGAGAAAGCCCCGCCAAAAACGTCGTCTCCCGCGAAACCTGGATTGCAGTGTTAGCTTTGGCCGGCATCGCCACGCATCTGGTGCTGCGCTATGGGGTCCACGCCGCCCACCTGGTCTGGCTGGCCCCCCTTGTTGTTGTATTGGCGGCGGGGGGAGTCCCCATTCTGGCCATGTTGGCCAAGAAGCTGTGGGCGCGGGAGTTTGGTTCCGATCTGCTGGCGGGAATCTCCATCATTTCTTCCGTACTGTTGGGCGAGCATCTGGTAGGGACCATTATTGTGCTCATGCTCTCTGGAGGCGCGGCCCTGGAGCAGCTGGCCACGCGCCGGGCCTCATCCGTACTGGATGCTCTTGCCCGGCGCATGCCCCAGATCGCACACCGCCGGCAGGGAGGCGCGGTGCAAGATCTGAAGTTGGACGAGGTGCAGGTAGGGGACACGCTGGTGATCTTCCCCCACGAAATTTGTCCGGTGGATGGCATAGTTCGAGAAGGCCAGGGAGTCATGGATGAGTCCTACCTGACCGGGGAGCCATTTCAAATTTCCAAAGCCCCGGGCTCCAAGGTGCTTTCCGGGGCCATCAATGGCGAAGCCGCATTGATCGTGGAAGCCGAAAAACTCGCGGTGGATTCGCGATACGCAAAAATCATGCAGGTCATGGAGCAGACCCAGGAAAAGCGTCCGCGCCTGCGGCGGCTCGGAGATTTGCTGGGGGCGTGGTATACCCCGGTGGCGGTGATTCTGGCGGCCCTCACCTGGCTGGTGTCGGGCAACCCGCTGCGCTTCCTGGCCGTGGTCGTAGTGGCGACGCCCTGTCCCTTGATTCTGGCAATTCCCGTAGCCGTCATTGGGGCCATCTCACTCTCCGCCAAGCACGGTATCCTTATTAAGAACCCTGCGGCCCTGGAGCAGATTGTCACTTGCCGCACCTTGATCTTCGACAAGACTGGAACCCTGACTTACGGCAAGCCCAGCGTAACGGAGATATTGTGCGCGCCCGGGTGGGAGCGCAAATCGCTTTTGCAACTGACGGCCAGCCTGGAGCAGTTCTCCAAGCATCCGCTGGCCGCCGCCGTGACCCAGGCCGCGCGCGCAGAAGACGTGGCGCCACTGGAGGTCCGCTCCGTCCAGGAAAAGCCGGGGCAGGGCTTGCAGGGGCGAGTGGGCGAACATCTGGTGCGCATTACCGGGCGGGACAAAGTGGCTCCCGCCTTGCCCGGTCTTCCCCCGCCAGCTTCAGGACTGGAGTGTCTGGTCTTTGTCGATGAGCAATACGCGGGTGCTTTGCAATTCCGTGACGCCCCACGCCATGACACCAGGCCGTTTCTGCATCATCTCGGCCCCCGCCACAACATGGGGCGCGTGATTCTGGTTTCCGGCGACCGCGAGTCGGAAGTTCGTTACCTTGCCGAGCAGGTGGGCATCACCGAAATTTATGCCGGCCAGACTCCAGAACAGAAAGTCGAGATCGTAACCCGCGAGACCGGGCAGGCCCGCACCCTGTTCATCGGAGACGGAATCAACGACGCGCCCGCTTTGATGGCGGCCACGGTGGGGGTGGCGTTTGGCGCCAACAGCGACATCACTTCCGAGGCCGCCGATGCCGTGATTTTGACCACTTCGCTGGAACGTGTGGATGAACTCCTGCACATCAGCCATCGCATGCGCTCCATTGCCCTGCAAAGCGCTCTGGGAGGCATGGCGGCCAGTCTACTGGGCATGGTCGCCGCTGCGGCCGGCTATTTGCCCCCACTCGAAGGAGCGGTGTTACAGGAAGTCATTGACTTTGCCGCGGTCATCAACGCGGTCCGCGTAGCGCTGCCTACCCGAAACCTGATTGATTTCTAATGGGCGGGTCCGGCCGCATGCGACTTTGCGTAGACAAGCGTAGGGTGTGCCCATACACTGTGGCGCTATGCTACTCCGGGTCATTTGGGTCCTGCTCTTTGCCACCGCCGCCTTTGCTGCAAATCTCAGCCCCGTCCAGTCCACACTCGACGCCAAAGAAAATGAGTTGGAAGCACTCAATGCCAAATACTGGCTGAACCAATATCAGATTGAACAGGGCATCGCCGGCGTCTCCAATCAGGAAGTGGAGGCACGCATCCGCCAAGTGGTGAATGATCCTGCTTTTCTCAAGCAGCTGGAGGGCGCGCGGTTTTCCGATCCTATCTGGCAGCGGCGGCGGTTACTCTTCCTGGCGGCGGCCCGCGACTCGCAGATCTCGACCGATGCCGGACTGGTCAAGATCATTGAATCCATCCGCAAAGACAGCAGCGCCCTGCGCTACACCATCGGCGGAAAGCAGCTCGACCGCCCCGAGCTCGACAATGTTCTGGGACACGAGGCCGACCGCGATCTGCGCCGCGAGGCGTGGTATGCCAAAGCTGACCACACCAAACTCATGGGCGACCGCCTGCGTCAGGCCATGAAGCTGCGTAACCAATTGGCCCAGCGCTATACCGGACAGAGTTACCCCGACTTCATGTTGCAGCGCCGCGCCACCGATCGCGCCAGCGTGCTGCGCTGGTATGAGCAAATCCGCAGCGCCACCCAGCCGGAGTATCTCGAACTGCTGGCCCGCGTAAAAAAGGACTTGGGCGTGGAGACAGTCGAAGCCTGGGACCTGGAGTATTACTTCTCCACGCTGACTCCGGGCATCGAAGCCAAAATGAAGGCGGAAAGCACCTGGGAGCAGACGACAAGGGTGCCGGCGGTTCTGGGCTTCGACTTTAAGAAGCTGCCGGTTGAAGTGAAGATCACCGACATCACCTTCGGCGGTTACACCATGCCGATCTGGTATGGTAAAGAAATCAAAATGCTGGTGAGCAATCACCAGGGCGTGCTCTTTGTGGACACCATGCTGCACGAGGCCGGCCACGCGCTTCACTTCAGCTTCGTGCGGGAGCCTTCCTACATTCTGCGGGAAAATTATCCTCCGCCCATGGATGAAGGCCTGGGGCAGACCTTGTCGCTGATGCTGTTCCGCCCGGAAATCTCCACCACGATTTATGGACTTTCCCCGGAGGACTCCAAGGCTTTGGTGGAGCGCCGCCGCCTGCAGTCAAACTATGACCTGCGCGTGCTCATGCTGCACTCGGAGTTCGAGTTGGAGGCCTATAACAACCCGGACCAGGACCTGACCGCAGTGCACGACCGCATCTGCTCGAAGTACCTGAATGTGGATTGCCACGGGGCTGCCATCTGGGGCTACGTTCCATTCTATTTCGCGGTCCCGGTTTACGAGCAGAACTACGTTCTGGGAGAAATGTTCGGCTATCAAGTGCACCACACGCTCGACCGGAAATTTGGGCGGGTATGGGGCGCGGAAGCAGGGAACTATCTGCACGACAAGTTTCTGGTTCGCGGCGGAAGCTTGACGCTCGACCAGATCATGCTCGAAGGCACGGGAGAAAAGCTGACTGCGGATTATCTCATCCGCGCGCTGAAGGCGAGGCCAAAGTCAGATTGATGGACGGGATGGTGATCGTGCCCTCTCGCGCGGGTCGAGGGGCGTTTACCCTCTTGTCATCCTGAGCGAAGTCTGGACTTGCGCAGCAAGCCCAGACAAGTCGAAGGATCCCTACCGCCAGTACTGACCCTGCGTTGCGCGGCCCGTAAATATTCCTGACAAGTAGGGGTTCTTCGACTGCGCATGCCTTCGCGCGGCGAAGGCCTAGCTCCGCTCAGAATGACAATAAGGAAAGGAAGTAAGGGATGACGGCGTCTTCTATTCTGAAACCTCGTCCTCTCTTTATCCCCATGTCATCCTGAGCGAAGCTTGGGCTGGCGCGGCAAGCCCAGGCCAGTCGAAGGATCCCTGCTACATCCCCGTTGTCATCCTGAGCGAAGCTTGGGCTGGCGCAGCAAGCCCAAGCCAGTCGAAGGATCCCTACCCTCATTTCGGCTGCTTGATTACCTCGCCGCCCTTCATCACAAACAGCACCTTGCTCATCACGCCGATATCCTTCGTCGGATCTCCGGAAACCGCGATGATGTCGGCGAACTTGCCCTTCTCCAGTGTGCCGATCTGGTCCGACATTCCCAGAAGTTCTGCGGCGTTGGCGGTGGCCGCCTGCAACGCCTCCATCGGCTTCAAGCCTTCGCCCACCATGGCGGGCAGTTCGCGTGGCAGGAAGCGCGGCTCGTCATCCAGCCCGAAGGCGATCTTCACTTTGTACTTGAGCGCGTTCTGGAAGGCGGCCGAGAGATAGCGAATGATGGTGCGCGATTTTTCGAGCGCCACCGGGTCCAGCCCGCTCTCGCTGCCAATTTGGGTGTAGCGTTGGAATACCGAAACCGTGGGCACCAGCCACGTGCCATTTTTCGCCATGAGGGCCGCGCCTTCTTCGTCAAGCATGGTGCCGTGTTCAATGGAATCGACGCCCGCCCGCACCGCCGCCTTGATGCCGTCTGCGCCCTCGGCGTGGGCCATTACTTTTTTGTGCGCGCGATGGGCCACCGTGACCGCCTCTCGCATCTGCTCTTCGCTCATCTCCTGCACATTGAAATCGCTGATGGGGTCGGAGATGCCGCCGGTGGCAATCAGCTTGATCCAGTCGGCCCCATACTTGATGTCGTGCCGCACCGCCGGACCCACGTCGGCGACGCTGTCGGTCAGGTTGGGACGCCGGGGCAGGGCATTGTCCACGGAAAGAACGTCCGCATCACCATGTCCGCCCGTGACCGAAATGTAGTTGCCGGCCGAAACCATGCGCGGCCCGCGAATCAGCCCCATCTGGATGCTGTCGCGCAAGGCAAACTGCGCGTAGGAGAGGTCAGCCTCGGCGGCATCACGCAGCGTGGTGAAGCCGTGTTCCAGCCAGATTTGCAGGTTGTGGTATCCCCACAGCGCCAGCTGTGCCGACGACATGCGCAGTTGCCCGGTGGCGGAGAGGTCCTCCAGATTGCCCAGCACGTGGGCATGGCAGTCGATCATGCCGGGAAGCAGGGTGAGACCAGGGAGGTGGATGCGCGTGGCCGTGGCGGGAGCGCGTTTACTGATCTCCGCCGCCGGGCCAATCTCGGCGATTTTGTCGCCCACAATCAGGATGGCCTGATCACTGAGCAGCTTTCCATTGCGGACGTCCAGCATACTGCCCGCCTGGAGAAGGATCGTTGCGGGCCCCGCCTGCGCCTGTACCGGCGTTAGCGAAAGACAAAGCAAAAGAAGAAGCGTAAGGATGATTACCGCGCGTTGCAGCCTTGCCAGTCTAAGCATGGGTCCCCCGCATTGAGGTGAATTTATCGACTGCAAGAAACCTCCTCCAGGTCCATCCGGCACGCCAAGCTCGGAGGCTCTGGAGTCCGGCCATTGTATCCGCATAACCCAGGCCTAGAGAATCGGAATTCATTCCGAATATTTGAAAGTTGGCCGCTTTTCCGCGTATAGTGTTTAGCGCGGCGGGGCGTTCCCGTGTTCGCAATGCCGCCAAATACGCGAATTTAAAAATCCACGCGCAAATCGTACTTACAACTCCGCACTCCATGGTTGAGGGCGAGAGCAGAAAGCGCGCGACTAGGTGGGACAGGCAAAGACATGGCAGTGATCCTCGGGCAGCCCGTCGGACCCAATGATCAGACTTTACGGCTCCCGGCGCAGAACGTACCCGTGTGGCACCGTACCCAGGTACTGGTGGTGGGCGGTGGCGCTGCGGGACTGGCGGCCGCGGTGTCCGCCGCGCGCCTGGGCGCCGAGGTTACGTTGCTGGAGCGCAATGGATACCTGGGCGGCCTTGCCACCGGCGGGTTGGTCATCCTTTTACTCACCATGGATGATGGCAATGGCAACACGGTAATCGGTGGACTTTGCCGGGAAGTGGTGGAGCGCCTGACGGCGCGGGGCGGGGCATCCGCCCCACCGCTGGAGGAAAGGTTCCGCGAGGAGCCGGAGCTTGTCGAGCGTTGGGCGCGGAAGGGATTGTGTTGGGGCAAGGGGCCCCATCACGTCCGCTACTCCGTCGCATTTGACCCGGAAGAGTTGATCGTTTTGGCCAATGAGCTGGTGGTGAGCTCGAAGATCCGGATCCTCTTTCATACCCAGGCCGTGGATAGCATTGTGGAAGGTCGCAGCCTGAAGGGAGTGGTGGTGCAGGGCCGTTCCCGCCGGGCTGCCATCATGGCCGACGTGGTGATCGACACCACCGGCGATGGCGATGTCTTCTCGCTGGCGGGCGCTGCTCACGAACTGCAGCGAGTCGTGCCCTGGCTGTGGTTCCGCATGGGAAACGTCGAGGACGAGGCCATTACGACTTCCGGGCCGCTGCGTATTTTTCGTACGGTTCGCCATCGCGAGGCCCTGGTTGTGCCCTGGGGCGGGGCCTTGGCCCTCACCAAGAACATCGATCCCACGGACGTGGAGGAGCTTACCTGGGCGGAGATTGCCTGCCGCGAAAAAATTCATGAGGTCATGCGGGAGCACTGCAAGACCCATCCAGGACTCGAGAAGGCGTTCATCTCGCAGATTGCGCCGCAGTTGGATATTACCGAGAGCCGCCGTCTGATTGGCCGCCGGGTGCTGACCACCGACGATGCCAATACGCATTTCCCGGACGCCATCGGCTGTACCGGCAATTGGACCAAGTATCGCGAGTTTTATGAGATTCCTTATTCTTGCCTGCTGGTTTCGGAGTTCGACAATTTGCTGGCGGCAGGTCGATGCATTTCTGTGAACCATGCGGTCCACCATGCCACCAAAGAAATTCCCGCCTGTTTTGTCACCGGCGAAGCGGCCGGTGCGGCCGCGGCTTTGGCGGTGCAGCAGGGCATTGCGCCGGCGTTTCTCGAAGTAAATCAGCTGAGAGAACAACTGATTCGACAAGGGGCCTGTCTTGCCCCACCCCTCGGCCCCACCAAAGGAGAATGAATGTCTGAAGAAGTGAAAGTATTGGAGCAGCATTACGTCGTCACCGATGCGGAAGCCGTCCATTTCATGGGACCGGACGTGCCTCCGGTCCTGTCCACGCCCTCCATGATCATGTGGATGGAGCTGACTTCGCGCGCCAACGCCGGCCCGCTTTTGAAACCGGGCGAAGATACCGTCGGGATGACCGTCGATATCAAGCACCTGGCGGCCACCCCCGTCGGCATGAAGGTGCGTGTGGTTTCAAAACTCACGCAAGTGGAAGGGCGGGTGTACTCCTTCGAAGTGGAGGCCTTCGATGAGAGCGATAAGATTGGCGAGGGATTTCACAAAAGGAGTTCTGTGAACCTGGCGAAGTTTGCCCCGCGCATCGCCGCCAAAAAGGACACCATAGGCCATGCCGGTTGAGCTGGAGATTGATAACGGCATTGGCATTCTCCATTTGCAGCGGTCTGCCAGTGCCAATGCGCTGGACTCCGCCATGCTGGAGCAGATATCTCGCCTGCAGCGCCGTCTGCAGCGCGAGAAGAGTGTGCAGGTCCTGATTACGAGGGGGGAAGGGAAAGGCTTCTGCGCGGGCTCGGACCTGCGCGAGCAGGCCAACTTCACCCCATCGCAGGCAGAGAAATCGCAGCGCCTGGAAGCTAAAGTGTGTCGCGAGTTTCTCCGCCTGCCCCAGCCCACAATTGCCGGCGTCCATGGCTATGCCTTGGGCGGAGGCTTGTTTCTGGCTACCCATCACGATTTTCAGATTGTTGCCGCCGATGCGCGTCTGGGCCTTCCGGAAGTAAAGCTGGGATGGAACCCCACTTTTGGGATTCACCGTTTGTGCCAGTTGGTGGGGGTTGGCGTCGCCAGCCGCTGGATGCTGCTGGGCTCGGAATTCTCTCCCGCGGAAGCCGCGGCCAATGGCTGCATCACCCAGGTGGTTCCCCGCGCCGAAGACGTCCTGGACGCTTGCAAACTGCTGGCGGAAAAACTTCGCCAGCTGCCGCGCGGCGGATTGACCGCCATTAAGCAGGCAATCTGGGGTGCTTGCGGCCCCCAATGGGTCCGCTCCGATGCCAGGGAAGCGCGCCTCTATCGGAAATGCCTGACATTTTCTGAGGCCCAGGCCGGGGCCCGCAACGATGCAAGAAAGCATTGAACCGTCTCTCCCCGTATGAGGAACTTAACCGGACAGCGCACCATCCCGATCTTCCTGGATTTTCACGCCTCGTCACGGCCCGATGCGTTGGCCATCCTGGCGGAAAATAGTGCAGGTCTGGTGCAGTCCCTGACCTGGTCCCAGCTCCATGCCTGGGCTCAGCAAACTGCGAATTGGTTGCTCTCGCAGGGCTTGCACAAGGGCGACTCTGTCGTTCTGCACCTGCCTAATAGCCTGGACTTCTACCTGCTTTGGCTGGGCGCCTGTATGGCGGGCGTGGTTTCCGTTCCCGTCGATCCCCGGGCCACGGTGGCCGAGCTGAACTACATCATTGGCCACTCCGATGCCCGCCTGGTAATTACGTTGGATTCCACGGAGAGCGCCGCCCGAAGCGCTTCCCAAGGTTGCGAGAAAGTTTTGCGTGTGGTCACGGCATCGGCCCGGGGAGCGTTCCCGGACGCAGAGCTGGGGAGCGAGGTTCTGGCCCAGCCGGGTTTGCCTTCCGCTCTCAAACCGTCTCCGTTGGATGTTGCCGGCATGCTCTACACCTCGGGCACTACCGGGAAGCCCAAGGGAGTGATGTTGACCCATGCGGTCTATCTGCACGGCGCTGAAGTTTTCGCTCGCGCGACCGGGTTGAATCAAAGCCATCGCCACCTGATTCCTCTGCCCCTGCATCATGCGGCGGCGCAATGTCATGCCATGGTGCCCTCCCTGGTAGTGGGGGCCAGCATGGTGATTCTGGAAAGATTTCGGCCCAGCCAATTCATGGAGCGTGCGGCGCACTACCAGGCTACGCGCGCCGCGCTGTTCGCGGCCCCTCTGCGCATGCTGCTTGCCCATCACGCGCATACCCCCGTTCCGGCGAATTTGCTGCAATGCATTACCTTCGCGCAGAACCTTACTGGGGAAGAGATGGCTGCGTGGCAAGCAAAGTTCGCAATTCCCCTGCTGCAGGTTTGGGGCATGACCGAAACTGCGTCTCTTCCTTTGATGACGCCCCTGCACGGCCCACGCAATCCCATGTGCATGGGATTACCCGTGGCCGGCTACGAGGTCAGGATCGTCGATGGCAAAGGGAATGAGGTCGTTCCCGGCGAGTCCGGCGAGATCGTGGTGCGAGTGGACCCGGGCTGGTCGGCAACTTCCGGCTACTACAAAAATCCGGAGGCCACGGCCGCATTGATCCACGACGGTTGGCTGTGGAGCGGGGACCGCGCCATGCAGGACGAAAACGGAGAGTTTCACTTTCTGGGACGCTTCAAGGAGATGATCAAACGGTCGGGGGAAAACATCTCGCCTCTGGAGATTGAAGAGACCCTGAAACTGCATCCCGACGTGCAGGACGCGGCCGTAGTGGGTGTGCCGGACCCGGTGCGCGATGAGCGGGTGATTGCATTTGTGATTCTGCGTTCCCCCCAGCCTTCCAGCCTGGACGGGCTTCGCCAATGGTGTCGCGACAAGCTGTCCGCCTTTAAAGTGCCCGAAGAGTTTTATGCCTGCCCAGAGTTTCCCCGTACCTCCGTGGGGAAAGTGCAGCGCCATCATCTGCGGAGCACTTATTTGGAGGGGCGGCGGGCTCTGTGACCCTCAGGCTAGGGGAAGCGTTCCGGTGCCCGATGGGCTTGTTCCTACTTGCAAATATTGTGAAGATAGCAGCACTGAATTAACTCCCAGTTCCGTATTTCCAGGCGGGGCAGGAGCAGACAGCTTTACACCGAAGCCGATAGAATTCCCAGTTGATGTTCCCATCATAATAGATCCAATCATTGTGTTTCCTTGAGGGAAATAGGCTTGAAATATGACGATCAAAGAATTGGAAAATACTCTGCCTAACGGATTTCACGATTCTTATCTGGTGGGTGTAAGTGTCGATTTTGCAGCTGGAACTGCGGTCTTCGAGATCGACGTTGATTTTGATGATCCTGACCCGGAAGTGTTTCGCAGAATGAAACTTCTGGTTAGAGGAGTATCGTTATTTATTGTGGAACCACCAGACTTGCGAGAAGCTCCGTGGTTTGGGGATACAATTTGGACCAGTGGCGAGGTGACCACAAAGGAAATGTTCCCTGCGATAGAAGCTTATCGTCAGAAGTTGCCACCCAACACATTTTTTTACAGCTTCTTTTTACGTGAGTGGAACAGCCATATCCATGTAGCTGCGACGGAAGCTGAATTTAAGAATCTCTGAAGCTGACAACGCAGGGTTGTTCTTCACTCGCGACCGCTTTCCCAAAATGCTGGCCGGGTGCCCCATTCTAAATTTCGCGTTCTTTGCGAAATTTAGGGTGGGTTTGAAAATCTGATCCGGATGAAAACTGATTTACGAGTTCTGGCAATCTAACTCCCGCCCAAGCAGAAGCTTGGACGGGGCACCCTCGAGGTTTGAGCATATTTAAGGTGGGCCACCCGCCCGGTGTCCCGCTCACGATTGAAGTCGCCGACATAAGGGAAAAAGGTTTACTCGTCGGAATTCCGGCCAAACCGCTGCCATGGTTCGGTGTCTTCTTACAGCAGGTGCAGAAGATCTCACAATCGGAGGGCGTCACAATTACGGTGCAGTTTGTTGAGGGTCTTGAAGGAGAAACGCTGGAGAAATAGGGGAGGGCGAAGATGATTCGGATAAACAGACGAACCAACGTCTACAAGAACCTGAGGACGGGCGCATATTTTGTTCAACCTTTCACCAGAGGGCCAGTTGGAACCTCTGAGTTTGGAGCAGCAACGGTCATTCAACCGGAGGAGTTCGATTCCAAGATCGCGAGTGCCGTGATCGGGAACTTGGAGAAATTCGGTAAAGAGAAGTTCGATATGGCGAGGGCAATTATCCGCAACGACAAACAACAAAGAGAGTTTCTAAAGAACCACGTTGGCATTAGTGTGAGCGAGCAGGAGTCCGGGGACTTAAAAGTATATGCCCTCCATCGCAAAGGCGGGGGCATGGTGGGCTCCCACGATGACACGTTCGTACTGCCAAAGGCACACATCGTGGAAAAACTAACGGCGACGATAGCTGACGCATTCAAGAGAGCTACCTAAACATACGCCTATGACAGCTCAAACCGGCTGCTCTCCAAGACACCGGATGCCAGCTTTAGCGCCTCGGCCGTGAGCTTCACCTACACCAACAACGGCCTGCGTGCAACCATGAGCGACCCCTCCGGCACCAGCACCTACAGCTATGACAGTCACGATCATCTGACCTCGAAACAAACACCCGAGGGCACGCTCAGGCGGGTGGCCCACATCTTCCCCGGGGTAGCTTCGCAAGAGGAGCATACAATCACCATCTAGGGGTGGCCCATGTTTGCCTGCTTTTGGCAAACGTGAGACCTTGCTCGAAGTAACGAGTCTTGCTCCGATGGATTCCAAAATTGTGCCCATGTGTAAGCCCCACTTCTCGCAAAGAACGCGAGAAATGGGGCACCCCCGTTGTAGAGGATTGGGTCTGGATAATGGACTTCATCCTCGGGCCAGAGATGTGGGCCACCCGCCACCCTCGAGGTTTGAGCATATTTAAGGTGGGCCACCCGCCGCATTTGCTTTGGCGAGCGGAGAGACCGCGCCTCCCGAAACTAGTTCACAACTCCGGGGTTGCCATCAACCCGCACTTGAAGCCGGCAGGTGCCCACACCTCCGCGGGAGCCACGAGAACCATATCGCGTCCCTCTTGGGGGGCCCTAGGTTTGCCTGCTTGATTTGCAAACATGGGACCGCCACTCGAAGTAAAGTATCTTGCCTCGATTGACTCGAAGAGTGCGCTCGGGGATAAATCCCATTTTTCGCAAAGAACGCGAAGGGTAGGGCACCCCTTGTGATGGAATGTCCTATACTCGGACTGAAGGGTGCGCCACCGCCTTGGACGGGAGACCCCAGGGTTTGAGAAAAGTCGGGGGCATCCTGTTAGCTCCGGTGCATGCAGAAAAAGCGAGAGAAGTCAGCCTCTCCGAGCGAATCCGGCGGATTAAATTCCTGGCCCAGAACATAGCGCAGTAGTTGATCAAAAAGATAAACTACGGAAGGATACCCGTCGTCGAGATTCTTGCGAAAGTTCAAGGTGGTCAGGACCACCTTGCCGCGCCCGGCACGAAATTCGTATAGGAACCCCAACTTCCTCAACTTTCTGGTGGTGAATCCGCTGGATAGGACACACCAAACCAGAGGATGAAGCGATCGGATCGGATCATATTCCGCCGCATCCAAGCCAAACGAATTTTCCACCAGATTGTGCCAGGGCAAGTCGAAATAGCCCGGATTGAGAAAATTGTGGAAAATGGGATGTTTCTCAATTTTCGAACCATATGCGTGCGGGCCCGGTCCCATCAGACCGTAGTAATAGGGGAGAAACTCGAAAGGCTGTTGAGCATCGCTATCATCTTTCTCCAACAAAATGATGGCTGACGCTCCATTCAGAATAGCCTTGTAATCGTCAGGTTCTAGCCGGCTTGTGAGCAGAAGGTCTCCCGGGCTTGGCGCTCGGCCAGAACTGACGAAGGGATAAAAGTTTCCTATCCTCTTTTCCGGAAGCCTGGAGATGACCTGCATGGTGGGTTCTTGCAGCAGGTTGCGGGGGTATGCCCAGTATCGCCAGGTATTTTGGGCAATGGTTTCCTCCGCTCGCGCCAGCCGTACCTTTAACGTGTATTGAATTGGGGCGCCCATGCCAGGCAAGCAAAGCTCAATTTCACCGAGTGGAGTCACTTGGCCCGGTGTCAGATGCAAGCCGCGCTTTTTGCCTTCGAGAACCTGCCGCGAATCCGAGGATACTAACTGGTAGGAAAGTTCGGCGTCCGTGACGGGTACGTTTCCATAGTATGAGGCGCGTATCACGGTACTGGTTACCGACTCCTCCCACCAGGTATGACCCGAAATGTCTGTATCGCTCACAACCACGTTCAGGGCGTTGAACTGGGCAAACTCTTCCGGTCTCACATTCTTGGGTTCCCAGAAGAAATTAAGCAGGCCCTGCTCCCAGCCAAAACCTTCCACTGTGCTGGGGAAGTCGGTCATCAGCCATAGATCGTAACCTTGGACCTCCGATACCCGTCGAATCCACTCGATGCGAGCTTTGCGCATCTCTCCGTTCTGCATCCGCTCAGAATTTTCCAGCAGATGCTGATAATCCGCTTCGAGACCCTTCTCCTGGAACCAGCTTGCCGTCGTGCGCATCCAGACAGGGTCCACCACCCCGGTGAACTTCGGAATTAAGGAGACATTCGGGAGAGAGCAGAAGTATCCGCCATACTCATGTGCGATGGTGGTCTGACCGGGAGCACAGCCTGCGGCCAGGGGATAAAGATCCGAGGGCAATTGAGTTCCGCCATCCGTCGATATTGCAAGGATGTCGGGGTTCAGCTGCTTGGTCCGGGAATAGAACTCTTCAAAGGCTCTGGCAAATTCAGCTTCCATTCCGGGAGCGGCAAACAGCTCGTTACCCAGGCCGATTGAAATGAAGGAAGGATGATTCCGAAAAGCTAGCAGTCCACTTTCCAGCTCGCTCCATAAGAATTGTAGATTAGGAAGCAAAAGATGGGCATAGACAACCGGCAATTCAGCCCGGACAAGCAAGCCAAGTTCGTCGGCTGCCTGAAAAAATTCTTCCGGAGGAATTCGTGAATGAGATCGTACAGAATTGAAGCCATAGGATTTCGCAATCTGGAAGCGACGGCGATATTCTCCGAGAGACACGGGAGGAGCGCCTGTGATCACTTCAACGCTGTCATCGCCGTAACCCACCAGGTAGTAAGGCTTGCCATTCAACCACACCTTGCCCTCCTTCGTGCTGACTTCGCGCAACCCGAACGTCTGCTCAGTGTTGTCGAGGACATGGGAGTTCGACATCAGTCTGATCTGGGCCACGTACAGGATTGGCCGTTCGGGAGACCAAAGAGGCGCATCCGGCATAGGGATGGTGACTGAAACGCTGGTGTGTGATTGCTCGTGTAGACTTACCGCCGATTCTCCAACATAGTCTGCGCTGCCCGTCTTGTCCGCAGCTCGAACCTGGATGTGGAGCCGAAGCCCAGGATGGATGAAACGGTCTTTCAGAGTGATCGCGATAATAAAGGTTGCGACTGGAGGGGAGACTTTGGTTCGAACCTGTATATTGTCAATCCATGCTTTTTCTGTAGCTTGAAGTTCCACGTGGCCACAAATGCCGCCCCAGTTTCCCAGATAGTTGAAGCAGCCAACGGGCCGGGTATTGCGGGAGCTCTTTTCGCTGGAGCCCCCCGTGTTATCCACCAGGATGGTGATCCCATTGTCTGTGCCGGGCACGATACTTGACGAAACATCCACGCGAAATGGTGAAGAAAAACCGTTGTGGTATCCCACCTCGGTGCCGTTGCAGAAAACTTTGGCGTTCCGGCTAACCCCGCCGACCTTCAGCCAAATTTGCCGGTCATGCCAGGACTCGGGTATAAAAACGCTGCGCTTGTACCAGCCCCAACCCTCGTAGTCGTTACGCAGGCCATCATGCGGACTGCCAACTTTCTGGGCCTGCCAGCAGCCGGGCACCTCAATTTGACCATTCAACGATTTGCTCGAGTGATACCATCCGTCACGCACACCAAGGGATTCGGGATCGGTTTGGAAATGCCAGGAGCCATCCAGGCAAATACTCTCGCGCTTGCCTGAACTGATTTCCCCCTTTTGCTTTTCCACCCCCAGTTGGCTGGCAAGCTCTTGTCCGGAGCCTGCCGCGATCAAAGCGCCGGCCCCCAGACTCTTAAGAAACGTGCGCCGTTCAATTGCATCCTTGCTTGCTTTTGACATTTGCAACTCTCCCAAGTGGAACGGAGAAACAGTCTTCATTTACATGCTGACAATCCGGCATTCTTCGAGAAAACGCCCGAGCCGAAACCAATTCTCAATTGAGGATGCAAAATGGATCGTTCTCCATCCTGAACCTTCTGTGACGAGCCACTGATTCTCAAATGCATTAATTCAGGAATATGGCTAACGGAGGTTATGCTTGGTCTCGAGAAATTGCTGCAGGGCGCGAATTTTGGAGCGCGTGCGCAACAACAAATCAGAAATTTCGTTGGTGGTCAGGCCGGTTCGGAAGTAGCAGGGCCGCATCCCGGCCAGTGTGGTCAAAAGATCACAAAAACTCTCTTGTACCGCGAGATCTTCGCGGACGAGTTCGCGATAGACCTCTTCCTTTTCCGCTGCCAATTGTCCGTCACCAGCCGTGCGAGCAGTGCCAATCTCAATCTGTAGATGGTATGCACGCAGTAGGTTGCACCGCTGTCGGCATAGAAGATTGGCAATGGCGATAGGGGAATAGTTTAGTTCTGCGTACTCCTTACAGGTCGGCCGCCCGTTCACGCCTTCATAAGAGCAGACAGCGATGAAGTCATGAGCGCTGGCCGCTTCGACCGCATTCTTTGCGTGCTGTGCCGCGCGGGCTAAATGGACGTCCATCTGACGCATCTTGTCCAGTAGCGCTTTCTCTTTGAACTTCATATATTCATCTGCCCGCCACGGCTCGCAGTCGATCCGAACCGCAATTTCGTAGTTGAGATAGTTCACCACGTCTGGGAGAACTGGAAATGGGAGCGTCATCGAGGGACCAATGCTCAGGAAGGGCAGACTCCCGTTCAGCGGACAAAATGGCATGTCATTCCATACATCGAAAGATTGCGCTATTTCCTCCCAAGCCCTGTACATCCAAGGGCCGGCGCCGCTCCCAAATTGTAGTGTGGATAGCGAACGCAAGAATTGCTCCGGCTGTTCGTCGGGACACCACTGAAACTGTTTTGTCACTAACGCATTGATTGAATTGTGTTCCGGTGCCAGCCCGTAAATTTCCATGACATTTGCCACATTCCATGCTTTGAATTTCTTCAACGCATCGCACACATGGAAGGGGAAGGGTAGACTTCGAGGAACGGATTCGAGATTGTTAGTTTCGTGAATGATGTGTACGGGCACCCCGCGTTCCTTGCCCATTTCCTGCGAACCCAGAAAAGCAGGATCCCGTTGGGCCGCATTTGGGACCGTGACGCCGCGATCAGCAGCGTTCCAAGAACCCATCAAGCTGTCATAGCCTTGTGCGGCGCGGACCAATTTATCGAATGCTTCGCCATGGTAGTGAACGGCTCCCCAAAATCTGAAGTCGAAATCAGACCTTTCCGAGTGGGCCGCTTCTGCCAGCAAGGTGGTCAACCGCGCCATTGTTTCCCACGGATTGTATTTGTCGGACGGAGAGTCGGAACACACTTTCATGCAGCGCGGGCATAATTCTGGAGTACACAGCCAGCTACTTCCATCCATACTGTAAAACTGTACCCCTTTCAAATCAGGGAATTCTCGTACGAACTTGCGCATCATATTCTGCAAGTGGTCCCGGACGATCGGACTGCTGACGCACAAAGTTCTCACTAGACCATCTTTGTCTCCACCCCACGGAATCTTGGATGTTCCAATCGCCTCCTCGGGATAGTCGGCTAAATTGGCGGCCAACTTCGGCAAGGCAGGTTCTGTCAGGAACACATAGGGGTTCATTCCATATTTGGTGCATAAGGTAGACAACGCTCTGACTTTCCGTTGAAAATCGGGCCGAGGCGGCCTCTGAAAAGAGAACACGTCACTTCTGACAAAGGTGAACAGCCCTCCGTCATCGCCTATCCCTTGATCAGTCATTTCGTTTATCCCCATGCGAGAAAGGCAGGCTGCTTTTTCGTCGGGAATATCTTCGGTCGATAAGTTTACGTATTGATGGAAACTGTAGTGAAAACCGCCACCTCGCTTTCTGAAGTAAGGGACCCTCCGGATGTCAAGGATCCCGTGTGCTCCAGCTCTGGCATAGTCCTCGAAGGCATAGACGCCATAGAGAACGCCGCGGGGGTTAGCCCCCGCCACCACAATGCTCGTGTCGATTTGCTTCAGGTGAAACCCATCATCTTCGGGTGAGACATCGTGGATTGTCAGTTCCCCTGTATTGCTGTAGCGGTGAATCGCTTCCAGGTCAGTCTCCCGGCCAAGAAGAAATTTCTTCTGGCTGCTGGCTCTGGATTCCGAAACGATGATGATTCTAATGCCCCCTTTTTCCAAAAATTTTCGCATCATCTCAGCCGCCGTGATTTCGACAAGGTCGGGCCGATTCGAGATGACGATCTCATAACTGCTGTCTATCTCAAGTCTTCTCAGAGCAGATTCGATAATGTTTGTGGAGGGCAAGGGCGGAGTCACATGGCCTGCTGCCCGGTTCGCGCCGGCTAAAGAAGAAGATGGAACCGCTGAGGCCGCTGAGAACAATGCCGCTAAACGCCCAAAATCTCGCCGATTGATCATGACCCTCTCGATATCAAAGTGTTTGGCCCCGACGGCATGAGGCCCCTTGCCCGCCCGCAATGCTAATTAAATCGAATGGATACTAGGAATCGCTATTTCCTGCCGGCATTAAGCCGGTTAGGGTTCCGCGCGCGTGGAGTTCATGGAGTCCCGGAATATTTTGGGCGACACCGCTCCTCTGTCGAGTCGCTAATATGAGGGAGGAGATTTGTCTTTTTGGCGGCATATTCAATAGGAAGAACGAATTCTCTGTATTGAACGTTGTGGATTTCCCGCGCCGGCTGAGCACCCGGGCACCGTTCATTCGTACTGAGGAGCACTTGGGTAAGGTTCTGCTTTAGATTTGCTTCCGTTCGTGAAAATACGAATTCTGGAAGACGGTCTTCTGAGCACAGTCGCTCGTTCGTATCCAATCCCGAACGCCCTGTCCTGCAAGGTCGTCTCCTTGTCTCCCTGTATTCTCAATCACTTAGAACCATACAATGCAACATCCTCCCGCTAAACCCTTGTTTTTCCCCATTCGCCGGAATGTCCGTGTGTTACCCTTATGCCTTCAATAAGATACAAGTGAGTTCATCCATCAGGCAGAGGGCAGAGTCCGTCGGTCGCAGGGAGAAAAGCAGGTGTTTCCCGAAGATTGCCGGCCAACAACCCATGAACGAAGGGCAGGAATCCCAGCTGCCTTAATTTTCAAATACTGGAAAGCGGAGAGGACATGCACAAGCCAGTTAAATATGTAGAGAAAGCAGTGACCGTTGCCGCCAAGGGCGTGTGGGCGGTGTTTGACCGCGTCAACCGGATCAAACCCAACCCGTCGCCGACCCCGAAGTGGTCCGACAAGCCGCTGCTCAAATCCTACGAAAAGTCCAAGCCGCCGCTCGGCTGGCCCCGCTCGACCGACTCGCTCTGCCCCAAATGCGTGCCGGAAATCCGCCAGCAGATTCTGGACGGCAAGCTCCCTTACGAAGTTCTGCTCAATGAGAAGGTGGGCGAAATCAAAGCCACCATCGTCGAGCGCGACGGCAAAATCCTCATGGTGAAGGATTGCCCCATTCACGGTCACTTCGAAGACGTGATGTCGATTGACACCGAGTTTTCGCAGCACCTGGAAGATGTATTCCCCGGCCGCGACATCCGCGCCCACAACGATGAGAAGCTGCACAACCACGGCACCTCGACGGTGAAGTATGGCCGCGGCTCGGTGTTGACCATCGACCTGACCAACCGCTGCAACATGATGTGCGATCCCTGCTTCATGGACGCCAACCAGGTCGGTTTCGTGCACGAGCTGACGTGGGAAGAAATTAAGACCATGCTCGACAACGCCATCACCATCAAGCCGCGCCGCCAGATGTCGGTGCAGTTCTCCGGTGGGGAGCCGACGCTGTCCCCTTACTTCCTCGACGCGGTGCGTTATGCCCGCAAGGTGGGATACAACTCAGTGCAGGCGGCCACCAACGGCATTGAGTTCGCTAAGAGCTTTGAGTTCGCCCAGCAGGCGGCGGAAGCCGGCATGCGCTATGCCTACCTGCAATTTGACGGCATCGGCAATGCGGCCAACTCGCATCGCGCGGTGGGCAACCTGTTCGACGTGAAGTTGAAGGCCATCGACAATCTGCACCGCGCCGGCGTGGAAATCGTGCCGGTCGTCACCATTGTCAACGGCATCAACAACGAGCAGGTCGGCAAGATCATTCAGTTTGCGCTCGATAACCCGAAGCGCATCGGCTTCCTGTCATTCCAGCCGGTCAGCTTTACCGGCCGCGACGAAGCGGTGACCGACGAACGCCGCCAGGCGCAGCGCTACACGCTGTCACACCTGGCGCACGACGTGAAAAACCAGACCGGATTGGGCGAGCCTGCCCGCGACTGGTTCCCCATCAGCTTTATGTCGACCTTCAGTGACTGGGCCGACCTGATGCACGTCAATGACAACAACAACGACTGGGGACAGCTTTCCTGTGGCTGCCATCCCAACTGCGGCACCGGCATGGCGATCATGATCGACAAGGAGACCAAGGAAGCGGTGCCGGTCACGGCCTTCCTGAAGGGCGATCAGCTGGCCAAGGACATTGCCCGGGTGAATGATGCGGCCCGCAGCAAGTTCTGGACCATTTTCGGCATGGCCCTGTGCCTGATGAAGAACTACGATCCCTTCCAGTCGCCGACGCACTTCAAGCTGATGGACCTGTTGAAGAAGTTCGACAAGAACTTCAACGCCACCGGCAAGAATTATGGCAAGGTGGGGCCGGACCGGACGATTGAAGATGTCATGAAGCGCCGGCAGGACCGCTGGAACTTCCTGTTTATCGCGGGCATGTGGTTCCAGGACCTGTTCAACTACGACTTCCGCCGCACCGAGCAGTGCATCATTCCGTACGCCACGCAGGAAGGGGAAATTTCCTTCTGCGCCTACAACACCGGCGTGGGATGGCGCAACATCATCGAGAAGATGCACATGACGGCCACGCTCACCAAGTGGTACGAAGAGCATGGACGCCACGAAATCTTCGCCGGCGGCAAGAACGTGAAGATGGAAGCCGCCGACCACACACTGGTGCTGCGCGACGGCATTGTGACCCAGGATGTGCAGCACGATCTGGACAAGCTGGGCATCGCCAAGACGGCGCGCGAAGAAAAGATCCGCGCCCGCGACGCCAAGGCCGCAGCCGCGCGTGGCCCGCAGAAGAACGACGACGCTTACAACGCCCGTATGGCGGCGATGTACCGCGAAGTTGTCCTAAAAGAGAAGCCGGTACAGTCCGAAGGCGGATTCATTCCCCTGGGCGCGCTGGCCAAGAACAACGAGGGCGGCATTGCTCCTGCGCCCAAGCCGGAAGTCAGCGAGCCGGTAGCCGGCGACTAAAAGCTACCAGCTTCCAGCGAAAACCTGAGAGGGCGGATAAAATCCGCCCTCTTTCATTTTTACTGTCATGCTGAGCGAAGAGGATGCCGCGCTATGCGCGGCATTCCTGCAGTCGAAGCATCCCTGCAATAGGCAGGGAAGCGGGTAAGGATGCTTCGACTGTGTTCTCTTTCGCTGAGGAACTCCGCTCAGAATGACAAGGTGTCCTAACATGGTGGTACACTGCGGCCACTCGGCTTGACGCAAGGTTTGGGGCGGAAAGAGAATGTCCCATGGCGCAGACTGATTTCCCTCTGCCTCCCGATTTACCGCGGCCAGTGGATGATGGAGCTGCTGCCCACCTCACCGGCATAGCCATGCCGGCGATCCAGCTGCGCTCGACTGCCGACCGTCTGGTGGATCTCTCCAGCCTCCCGGCGCCGCGCACCGTCATTTACTGCTATCCCATGACGGGCGTGCCCGGCAAGGCGCTGCCGGAAGGCTGGGACGCCATTCCCGGCGCGCGCGGCTGCACCCCGCAAACCTGCGGCTTCCGCGACCATTACGCAGAACTTCAGAAACTCGGCGCAGCTGTTTATGGCTTGAGCACGCAGACCACGGAGTATCAGCAGGAGCTGGCCGGACGCCTGCACCTGCCTTTTGCCATCCTCAGCGACCATGCCTTCGCGCTGTGCCAGGCCCTCCGCCTACCGACCTTCGAGGTGGAGGGCGTGCGTCTGCTGAAGCGAACCACCTTGATCGTGCGACAGGGAAGAATTGAGCACGTGTTCTATCCCGTATTTCCCCCCAACGCAAGCGCGGAGCAGGTGGTGGAGTGGCTCCGAGCCAATCCTATTTAGAAAAACGGTGCGACCGGAAATCCGTGGTCTTCACTGGTTCGGCAATCCTGCCGGCGTGGGAAACGCACGCCTGCGTGGGCTTATGGCGATTATCAAAATAATAAATAAACATTCGCGATCCAATGGAAAAGAGTAGAAAGTTACGGTGTTAAAGCATAAAAGTTTTGACAGGAGTAGGGCGATAAGAGAATATTTCCTTGCAAGCAGGATAATGTCATTTCGCGCAAGGGGGAATGAGCGTGAGAGTTCTGGCGGTGGGGGCCCATCCCGACGATCTGGAAATTCTTTGTGCAGGCGCTTTGGCGAAATATGCGATGCGCGGGGACCATGTGACCATGGCGGTTTCCACCAACGGGGAAGTTGGCTCTCCGAACCTGTCGAAGAACGAAATTGCCGAGATCCGTAAGAGCGAGGCGCAAGCTGCGGCGGCGGTGATCGGCGCCGACTTTATCTGGATGAACTATCCCGATGAGTTCTTGTTTTCCACCGAGGCGACCCGCCTGGATTTTCTCAATATGGTTCGCCGGGCCCGCCCCGATGTGATTCTCACCCACGCTCCCAGCGATTACCATCCCGACCATCGCACCACCGGAGGAATTCTCTGGGACATCCGCGTGATGACGACGGTCCCCAATATCAAAACCGAGGCCCCGCCCTGCGAGAAGATACCGGAGATTTATTACTACGATACGATCGCCGGCATTGACTTTGTCCCGCAATATTACGTGGACATCAGCGAGAGTTTTGAGTTGAAGAAGAAAATGCTGGCTTGCCACAAGAGCCAGTCGGTGTGGCTGGAAAACCAGTACCACATGAGCTATCTCGATTTCATTGAATACACCGGGCGATACCGCGGACTGCAATGTGGAGTGCGTTTCGCGGAATGCTTTCAGCAGTCGGCGACCTGGCCCAAGCGGCTGGAAGCCGTGCTCTTACCCTGACCCATCCTTCCTGGCCCTTTCGGCCGACGACAAGGAACGTTATGAAACTGGCTGTGCTGATGTGTCTGGCGGGGGCCCTGTGTTTTGGCCTGATGGCCTGCGTATCCAAGCTTGCGGAGCGGAAAAAGTGCAACACGTCAGCCCTCGTGGTTTGGATATTTGCCTGGGCCACGCTGTTCATGGCGGGCCAGTCGTTCCGGCTGGCGGGGAAATTTCAGCTGACCGGGCCTGTGGTTGGGCTGGCGGTGGGGCTGGGCATCTGCGCGGCCGTCGGCTATTTTGCCTTTCAATCCTCCATCGCTCTGGGAAAAGTCACGGTGGCCTGGCTCATGATGAACCTCTCCGCCGGAGTGCCGGCGCTGGTTTCGATCTACCTGTACGGTGAGAAGATGTCGCTGCTGAAATCCATTGCCTTCACGCTGGCGCTGGTGGCGTTGCTCTGTCTGTTTCAGGGAAATCGCCTGGAAACGCGGGTCAATGCGTCAGGGGAGGCTGCTTAGCCATGTGGCTGCTGCTCATGCTCGTCATCTTGCTGACCAACGGAATGAGTTCCTTCGGGCTCAAAGTCCTGCCGGCATGGGGTCTGCCTTCCAGCCTCAAGTACCCGTATCTTACCCTGTGGTATGCGGCGGGGCTGGTATGCATCGCTCTGCCTCTGTTGCTACGAGGATGGAAAAGTGGATGGAAGGAAGTGGGATGGGGAGCGCTGCTGGCCGGACTGAGCATGGGCGGTCAATTAGCGATGGCGAATGCCTTGCAGTCCGGACTTCCGGGAAACGTTGTTTTTCCTGTGACCATCGGCGGTTCCATCCTAATTGTGGCCGTCGCCGGACGGCTGTTCTTTGCCGAGAAGCTGCATCCCCTGAGTTGGACGGGAGTGTTTCTCGGTGGCCTGTCGGTGGTTCTGCTTAGCGTCAGCTAGCGCTTATTCTTTTTCCAGCGAAAGCATCGTAATGCCCCAGGGTTCGAGATGGAGCGCCAGGCTCGTCTCGCCGGGGGAGAGAGACTGCACCGGCTGCGGCCGCAGGCGGGCCAGATCATCATCGCTCGCTCCCGTGGCGTCCAGGCGATAGGGTTGTACCGTCAGCTTTGCCGGGATCTTCTGCAGGCGCAAGCTGACCGTGGCCGCTTTGTCCGAGTAGTTCCATACCAGGATGGAAAAAGTATTCAGCGAAGCATCGTGGGAGGCCAGCCCATGCACCGTGGATGAAGTGGCGGTCACGGCCACGCGGTCTCCGGTCAGCCGTTCCAGCAGGCGGAAGACGAAATAGGCCGGGCGCACGTGGTTCTGCAAATCAAAAAGCCCGAGATACACCGGACGGCGGTCCCAGAAGCGGGCCTGCTCAGCGGTGTATTGCGGCGGAAAGAATTTTGCGAAGGCCTCCGCGTCAAAAGGGTAGTCGCGAATGTGGTAGTAGCAGGCCAGGTCAATTCCACCTTCCAGCATCTGGAAAGTAGTTTCCACGATAAAAGCCGGCTGGCGGCGCGGATCGGTGCTCCCTTCGCTGGGCGCCATGTTCCACTCATCGATGACCAATTCCGGGCGGAGGCTGGGATAGGCCCGCAACTGCGCTCTGATCGCCTCCAGGCTCTTCCGGTACCACTGCGGATCCTCCTGATAGCCGTGCCAGGACACAAAATCGAGGGGCAAGTGATTCTGCGCGCTGAAGGCCAGCAGCGCCGGAAGAATGGGTGAGGTGAAATAGGCCAGGGCCGGGCCGCCCACACGGGCGGTCGCATCGGCCTCCCGGATGGCCCTCACCGTGTGCTCATAGAACCGGGTATATTGCGCGGGCGTCATGTGATAAGGCGTGCCGCCGCCGCTCTCCATGTCCCACTCATTGCCGACCTCCCAATACCACCCCGCGCCGTTCCGCTGCCTATAGTGCCGGACCAGGGCCGAGACCAGGGACTCCCAGTCTTTCCAGCGGGTGGGCTCGACCAGGCTGGTATCAATGCGAGGGAACAGAACTTTAGGCTTAAACACGATGCAGAGCAGCGGGGTGGCGCCGGTCTTCAGAATGGCATCGACGGAGGCGTCCAAAGTGGCGAAATGATACTTTCCCGGCTGCGGCAGCAAGTCGAAATACTCCTGTACGAACAGGCGCACCACGCGGGGCCGCAAGGTGCGGATCTCGGCCGTGCGGTCGGCAAACATCGACTCCGGAGAGGCGCCACCCTGGCCGAGAGAAAAGCGATTGATCTTCATGGGGCCGAGATTGCCGCCAAAATTTACGGTCAGGGAAGCTTCCTGGGCCTGGACCGGGAAAAGCCCCGCGACCGCCGCGATGCCAAGAATGCTGCCAAGAAGAATGCCAGCCTTAATGCGCACAAGAATCCCCATGGGTTTTTCAGGAAATACCCGGAATAAGAATCGCAATTGTCCCCGCTAGCAACGCGAGATAATGAATTTATATTGATAAGAATTTCATAAGTCCAGAAGTTCTTGTGATCTTAATTCGTTTAACGATGGAAGGTGGAATAAGGGAAAGCGGCGGGTTTCGGCCCGGACCTCGCTTTCTTTTCCTGCAACGGCGCTCTTCTGTTTTGCAGTCCAAGCCCTGCAGGGCAGGCGCGCGAAGCGCGATACAATGCCCTCTGATTTTTGCAGAGCCGGTCATGCTATTTTCTAGCTCCCTTCGTTCGACGATATGCTCTGCCTTCTGGGGCAGTGCCGCCTGGGTTTGCCTGCTTGGGACCTTGCCGGCCATCCTGCATGCCGAAACGGGGTCCGAAGGCTGGCTCCGTTATCGACGCATCGAGGTCCCCAGGCAAAAGCTGGAGAAGGGCCTGCCGCCGGCGGTGGTGATAGTGGGTACAGGAGAAGTTCTTCGCTCCGCACAGCACGAAATGGTGCGCGGCCTGAGTGCCATGCTGGGCCGCCAGCTCCGCGAAGGCCGCTATGTCACCGAAGAAGATGGTGGGGTCTTCCTGCTGGGCAAGCTTGCCGACGTGCAGAAAATTTTTCCGCAGATCGCCGGGCATGCACCGCTTGCGCGCGAAGCTTTCTGGCTGACCACGGTCGCAGACAATGGCCATAAATCCTGGATCATCGCCGGCGGCGGCGATGTGGGTGTGCTTTATGGGGCGTTTGCTTTCCTGAGCAAGATCAGCCGCCAGGAAGACATCTCTGCGATCGACGAAACGCAGGCGCCCGGCGCGGCCCTGCGCTGGGTGAATCAATGGGACAATCTCGACGGCAGCATCGAGCGCGGATACGCGGGGCCGTCAATTTTCTTTGAGAATGGCGCGGTGCGCGCTGATTTGCGCCGCGCTGCCGAGTATGCCCGGCTGTTGGCGTCGGTCGGCATTAATGGTTGCGTCATCAACAACGTCAATGCCAATCCCCGCCTTCTGCAGGACGACGCGCTTCCTGATCTGGCGCGCATCGCCGCCGTCTTCCGCCCCTGGGGAGTGCGGCTGGCGATCTCGGTCGATGTCAGCAGCCCGAAAACTGTGGGTGGGCTGAATACCTTCGATCCGCTTGATCCTCGCGTCGCCGCGTGGTGGAAAGATCGTACCGACCAGATCTACCAACATATTCCGGATTTCGGCGGCTTTCTGGTGAAGGCCGATTCTGAAGGACGCTCCGGGCCTTCGGCGTATCAACGCACCCACGCCGATGCGGCGAATGTCCTGGCCCGCGCTCTTAGGCCACACCACGGCTGGCTCTTCTACCGCGCCTTCGTCTACAACCACCATCTGGACTGGAATGATCCCAAGGCGGACCGCGCCAAAGCCGCCTATGACAACTTTCATCCCCTGGACGGAGAGTTTGATGACAACGTGATTATCCAGATCAAGCACGGACCGATCGATTTCCAGGCGCGAGAGCCGGTCTCGCCGCTGTTGGGCGGGCTGGAGCACACCAATGTCGCCATCGAATTGCAGATCACCCAGGAATATACCGGACAGCAGCGGCATCTCTGTTTTCTTGCCCCCATGTGGAAGGAAGTCCTCGACTTTGACCTGCACGCTGCCACTGGCAGCACGCCGGTGCGCGAGATTGTCGCTGGCCGCACCTTTCATCGCCCGGTGGGAGGCTATGCCGGCGTGGCCAACGTAGGGATGGATGCCAATTGGCTGGGACATCCTTTGGCCATGGCCAATGTTTATGCCTTTGGCCGCCTGAGCTGGGACGCAGGTCTTTCCCCGGACGGCATCGCCCGCGAGTGGACGCGCCTGACTTTTGGCAACGATCCCCAGGTCGTACAAACCGTCTCCGGCATGCTACTGCGTTCCTGGCACATTTATGAGGATTACACCGGGCCACTCGGCGCCGGGACCTTGACCGACATCACAGGACCGCACTTCGGGCCGGGAATTGAGTCTTCCGAAGGCAATGGCTGGGGGCAATGGCACCGGGCAGACCGCGATGGAATTGGCATGGACCGCACCCTGGCCAGCGGCACCGGCTTCCTCGGGCAATACTCGTCCACGGTGCAGGCCCTCTATGAGCCGCTGGCGCGCTGCCCCGACGAGCTGCTCCTGTTCATGCATCATGTGTCGTACCGCTACGTGCTCCATTCGGGGAAGAGCGTGATCCAACATATCTACGACGCCCATTACGAGGGGGCGCGGGAAGCGGCTGCCCTGGTACAGCAGTGGAAGCAACTCAGCGGGCGCATCGACGCGCCACGCTACGAAGAAGTCCTCCAGCGCTTGCAATATCAGGCCGGCCACGCCCTGGTCTGGCGCGATGCCATCTGCGAATGGTTTCTGCGCATTTCCGGCATTCCTGACAAATATGCCAGGGTAGGGAATCATCCCCATCGCATTGAGGCCGAGTCGATGGACCTCGACGGCTATGCGACCGAGGCCGTTACGCCCTGGGAGACTGCGTCCGGCGGGCGGGCGGTCGTCTGTGGGCGTCAAAATGGGTGCAGCGCCAGCGCCGTTTATAAGGGAAAGCCTGGCAGCTACGACATCGCCGTGCAGTACTTTGACCAGAACAACGGCACGGCGCGATTCCGCTTGCTGGTGAATGATCGCGCCCTGGAGGTCTGGCTGGCCGACGACCACCTGCCTTCCGCGCAGAGAAATGGGCACACCTCCGCGCGAAGGCTCATTCCCAACGTGGCTTTGAAGCCAGGGGACGTGATTCGCGTAGAGGGCCAGCCCGACCAAGGCGAGCCCGCGCCCTTGGATTACCTGGAAATCATGCCTCGGCCCCAATAGGTCAGTTCTGCTGATAAGAATCCCCTCAGGTCTCTTTCCCTTTAAAACTCCGCCCTGTAAAATTTGCGAGGCGTAAAAAAGAACTCGTTGGGGGACAAGTTCATTCATGGCAAACAAGGTGGCAGAGAGCACCAGCATTGATTCCGTACTGCATGAAGACCGCAAATTTGAGTGTCCGGAAAGTTTCAGCCAGCAGGCCCATATTCCCAGCCTGGCGGAGTATGACCGCATCTACCGCGAATCAGTTGAAGAGCCGGAAAAGTTCTGGGGACGTATCGCCGGCGAATTGCACTGGTTCAAGAAATGGGACAAGGTCCTGGAGTGGAATTGTCCCTGGGCCAAGTGGTTTGTGGGCGGGCAAATCAATCTTTCCTACAACTGTCTGGACCGGCACGTGGGCACTGCCCGCAAGAATAAGGCGGCCATCATCTGGGAAAGCGAGCCGGGGGAAGTCCGCACTCTTACCTATCAGCAGCTGCATCGGGAAGTGCAGAAGTTCGCCAATGTCCTGAAGTCGCTGGGCGTCCAGAAGGGCGACCGCGTTGCCATCTACATGGGCATGACGCCGGAGTTGCCCGTGGCCATGCTGGCTTGTGCCCGCATCGGCGCGACCCACACCGTGGTCTTCGGAGGATTTTCTTCCAATGCTCTGGTCGATCGCATTCACGACTCGCAGGCCACCACGGTCATCACCCAGGACGGCTCCTATCGCCGCGGCGCTGAGGTCAAGCTCTTTCCCGCCGTCGAAGAAGCGCTGAAGTCCTGCCCTTCGGTGAAGAATGTCGTGATTTATCAGCGCACCGGCAGCGCAATCAACACGCAGCCCGGGCGCGACCACTGGTGGCATGATTTGATGGCGAAGGCCTCCGACGAGTGCCCGGCCGAGCCACTCGATGCCGAGCACCCGCTCTATATCCTTTACACCTCGGGAACCACCGGCAAGCCCAAGGGCCTGGTGCACACCACCGGCGGATATGCCGTCGGCACCTACCTCACCACCAAGTGGGTTTTCGATCTGAAAGAAGAAGACACCTACTGGTGCACCGCCGATATCGGCTGGGTCACCGGCCACAGCTATATCGTGTATGGGCCGCTGCAGAACGGCGCGGCCGTCCTGATGTATGAAGGCGCGCCCAATTTTCCCGAGCCCGACCGCTTCTGGGACATCATCGACCGCCACAAGGTCAGCATCCTCTACACCGCGCCCACGGCGATCCGCACCTTCATCAAGTGGGGAGACCAGTGGCCGAACAAGCACAAGCTCGACAGCCTGCGCCTGCTGGGAACGGTCGGCGAGCCGATTAACCCCGAAGCCTGGATCTGGTATCACGAGACCATCGGCCACAGCCGCTGTCCCATTGTCGACACCTGGTGGCAGACGGAAACCGGCAACATGATGCTGACGCCGATTCCCGGCGCCATCGCCACCAAGCCGGGCTCGGCCACCAAGCCATTTCCTGGCGTCGTGGCGGAGGTCGTCGATATCGAAGGCAAGCCGGTTCCTGCCGGCTCCGGAGGGTTCCTGATCATCCGGCAGCCCTGGCCGGGCATGGCTCGCACGATTTACGGCGATCCCGAGCGCTACAAGCAGCAGTACTGGTCGCAGATCCCCGGCACCTATTTCACCGGCGACGGGGCCCGCAAAGATAAAGACGGCTACTTCTGGGTGATGGGTCGTGTCGATGACGTCATCAACGTCAGCGGCCATCGTCTTAGCACGATGGAGGTCGAGTCAGCCCTGGTGGCCCACGAAGCGGTGGCTGAGGCCGCGGTAGTGGGGCGTCCCGATGATGTGAAGGGTCAGGCCATCTCCGCCTTCGTGACCCTGGAGCAGGGAAGGAAGCCCACGAACGAATTGAAAGAAGAGCTGCGGAAGTGGGTGGCGAAGGAAATTGGCTCACTGGCCAAGCCCGATGACATCCGCTTCACCGACACGTTGCCCAAGACCCGTAGTGGCAAGATCATGCGCCGCCTGCTGCGCGAACTGGCCACCAGCGGGGAAGTGAAGGGCGACACCACGACGCTGGAGGATTTCAGCGTGCTGGCCAAACTCAAAGACAGCGACGAAAGCTAGTAAAAATCAAAATCGTAAACCGCAGAGGACGCAGAGAATTCTCTTTGGAGATTTTCTCTGTGTACCTCTGTGCTCTCTGTGGTGAAAGATTTTCCAACCGGGATCCGGCTCGGCGATCTCTGCGATTTAAGATTTTCGGAAAACCTATAACCCGCAGAGGATGCCGAGAGAATTTTCTTCCCTGAGCTTCGTATCAGGGCATCGCTTCAGCGATGCCGAAAAGAGCACGGAATGGAATCTCGCGCCGGAACGGCGCGTGGATCAAATCGCGCCCGGTTTCGATGTGGCTGAAGCCACACCCTGATACGGTTCTCTCTGGGGAATATTTCCTCTGCGAATGCTCAGCGATCTCTGCGATTTAAGATTTCCAGAAAACCTTTAACCCGCAGAGGATGCCGAGAGAGTCTTTCTTCCCTGAGCTTCGTATCAGGGCATCGCTTCAGCGATGCCGAAAAGAGCACGGAATGGAATCTCGCGCCGGAACGGCGCGTGGATCAAATCGCGCCCGGTTTCGATATGGCTGAAGCCATATCCTGATACGGTTCTCCCTGGGGAACATATCCTCTGCGAATGCTCAGCGATCTCTGCGATTTAAGATTTCCAGAACCGCAGAGGATGCCGAGAGAGTCTTTCCCCCGTGAGCTTCGTATCAGGGCATCGCTTCAGCGATGCCGAAAAGAGCACGGAATGGAATCTCGCGCCGGAACGGCGCAATCCAGTGGCGGCTGACGCCGCGTGCATCAAAGCACAAGTTTCGATGTGGCTGAAGCCACACCCTGATACGGTTCTCCCTGGGGAACATATCCTCTGCGAATGCTCGGCGATCTCTGCGATTTAAGATTTTCGGAAAACCTTAAATCGCAGAGGACGCAGAGAGACAGAGAATTTCCTCGAAAGATTTCCAGGACAGTCGTAGCAACTTCACTATTCCGCCCGCAGGGCGGCTTTCTTTTCGGCGGGGGACATCTGCCGCCAGAGGGCGTCCAGGTCGCTGGCCACGCGGGTATTCTCCGGCTCCTCATGCAAGGCGCGGGCAAACCAACGATAGGCAGTGGGCAGATCACGCGGAACGCAGCGTCCGGTGGCATACATGGTGCCCAGCAGGCTCTGTGCCTTCACGTTGGAGCGGAATCCCGCGGTCAGCAGGTTCTTCTGGGCTTTGCCACAATCCTGCGGCACGCCGTCGCCGTTTAGATATTTCTGACCCATCGCCACCAGCTGTTCCTCGCTGTCGGCGGAAGTGACTGCCGGCTGGATGGCGGCCGGCTCTGTGACCTTATGGGTGATCGTCTTGGTCTCGGCCACCGGCTCGAGTGGGGCAGGTTTCTGTTCTGCCGGGTTTTCGGGAGTTGAGGGCTCGGCTGACCCCGGCGGGGCGGCTGCCAGCGGAGACATTTGCGGCGGAGTCGTGGAGTTGACCGGAAGCTGCGATGCGTCGGGGGCCGCGGCGACGGGCTTGCCCGCATTTTGCCGGGCCTGGCGTTCCGCCGGGCTCTCCCAGGGATAGCCATCGCGCCGCCAGTGCAAAGTCAGCAGCACCCCGGCCAGGGCCAGCAGCAGCAGAGCAAAGAGCATTTTGCCGTGGCCATGGCGGACTTCCGGCTCCTCTTCCAGCAGATAGCTGGCGTCCCGCTGCGGATCACTGTCCAGGCCCAGAAACGACGGCCCACTCACCGGGGCAGGGGCTTCTTCGTCCGCTGCGGGCTTCTGGTTCGCCGCCGCTTTGGACAGGATGATGCCGCACATACCGCAGAACTGATACCGTGGGTTATTTTCGTAGCCGCATTCCGCACACCGCGCCATGGTGCTCTCTATCATATAGATTCACAAGAGGAACCATAAGATTACCGTGGATACCCAAAGGTTGCTGGGAAGGTCGCTGCCGGCTCCGCGGGGCCGGCAGATGGTTCTGGGCCGGTATCGCCGGGGTCATCTTTACACCTTCGTCATCAACGTGTTACCCTCGAAGGGTCGCTAAAAGGACAATCGAAAACACAGAGACAGGAGTGCATTCGTTTAGTGCTAGCCAGAGAGCAAAAAAAAGCCCTGATTGACCAACACGGCACGCATCCCACCGACACGGGCAGTCCCGAGGTCCAAATCGCGCTGTTAAGCGAACGCATTGGTCAGTTGACAGAGCACTTCAAAACGCACCAGAAAGACCACGGTTCGCGCCGCGGCCTTCTCATGCTGGTCAGTAAACGTCGCCGCCTTTTGGACTATCTGAAGAAGTACGATTCCGATCGCTACAAAGGCGTAGTTCAGAAACTCGGTCTGCGCAAATAACTCAGCATCCGCGCTTCCAGCAGAGGCCTGCTGGAAGCCAGACCCGAGGTTCGGAGCACCGGAATCCATGAGGAAAGCCGGAAGGTACGTTTCCAGCCATTTGCAGTCGCTACTGGCATTCGCCTATTCACCACGTGCACACTCTCAATGCGCGCGTTCTCTCCTGCCCAAAAGGAAATAAATCATGAAACAAGAAGTAAGCGTAGAGCTTTCCGGCGGTAAAACCCTCACATTTGAAACCGGACATTGGGCCAAGCAGGCCCATGGTTCCACCGTGGTGCGCAGCGGCGAAAGCGTGGTTCTCGCCACCGCCACGGCGAACGCCGATCCTCGCGAAGGCATCGACTTTTTCCCCTTAACGGTGGACTACCGTGAATACACCTATGCCGGCGGACGTTTCCCCGGCGGCTTCATCAAGCGCGAAGGCCGGCCCAGCGAGCGGGAAGTGCTCACCAGCCGCATGATTGACCGGCCGGTCCGTCCCCTGTTCGCCGACGGCTTCAAGTGCGAGACCCAGGTCATCGCCTTTGTGCTCTCCGCCGATCCGCAGAACGATCCCGACGTGGTGGGCATCAATGCCGCCTCCGCCGCCCTCACCATCTCCGACATTCCTTTCCTGGGCCCCATTGGGGCCGTACGCGTCGGCCTGGTGGCCGGCAGCTTCGTGGTCAATCCCAGTTATGACGAGCAGCGGGAAAGCCTGCTGAACATCGTCGTGGTGGGCACCGCCGAAGGCATCGTGATGATTGAATCCGGCGCCAAGGAAGTGAAGGAAGAAACGGTGGTCGACGCCATCGAGTTCGGCCATACCGAAATCAAGAAAATCTGCGCCGCCATCAACCAGCTGCGCGACAAGGCCGGCAAGCCCAAGCGCGCGGTCACTCCTCCGGAGTTCGACCAGGCCTACTACAACGCGCTCCAGGCCAAAGTCGGAGCCGACCTTTCCGACGCTCTCAACACCGAAAAGCATCCCAAGAGCGAGAGCTACGCCCTGGTCAAGGAGCTCAAGAAGAAGCTGCTGGCGGAACTCCCCGAGGATGACGATGACGCCCAGGCCAAGCTCAAAACCTACTATGAGACCCTGCGCGAACGCATCTTCCGCGAGGAAGTGATCGAAAAGAAGCGCCGTCCCGATGGACGCGCCTTCGATAAGGTCCGGGAAATCTGGACCGAAGTGGGCGTGTTGCCCCGCACTCACGGCTCCGCCGTCTTCACCCGCGGCGAGACCCAGGCCCTGGTCACCACCACCCTGGGCACCAGCGAAGACATGCAGCGTCTGGAGACCTTCGAAGGCGAAGCCAAGAAGCGCTTCATGCTGCACTATAACTTTCCGCCCTTTAGCGTTGGCGAAGTGCAGTTTCTGCGTGGCGCAGGCCGCCGTGAAATCGGCCACGGCGCACTCGCCGAACGGGCCGTTTCCGCCGTTCTGCCCACCGAAGAAGCCTGGCCTTATGCCATGCGCGTGGTTTCCGACATTCTGGAATCCAATGGTTCTTCCTCCATGGCCAGCGTCTGCGGCGCTTCCATGTCCCTGATGGACGCGGGCGTGCCCCTGAAGGCGCCGGTGGCCGGCGTTGCCATGGGTCTGGTGAAGGAAGGCGAGCAATATGCCATCCTGACCGATATCGCGGGCGCAGAAGACCATTACGGCGATATGGACTTTAAAGTCGCCGGCACCAAAGATGGTATCACCGCCTTGCAGATGGACATCAAGGTGGGCGGCATCACCGCGCAGATCATGCGTGAGGCCCTGGCCCAGGCGCAGCAGGGACGGCTGTTCATCTTAGGCAAGATGAGCGAGACCATCTCTGAGCCGCGCACCAAGATTTCCGCCTACGCGCCCCGCTTCTACACCTTGCAGATTCCGGTAGACAAGATTCGCGACCTCATCGGGCCGGGTGGCAAGATGATTCGCAGCATCGTGGACCAGACCGGCGTGAAGATCGATGTGGAAGATTCCGGCCTGGTGAAGGTGGCTTCGAGCGACGAGACCAGCGCGGCCAAAGCGCTGCAGCTCATCGGCGACATCACCGCTACCCCGGAAATTGGCAAGACCTACCTGGGCAAAGTTTCCCGCCTGGCGGAGTTCGGGGCTTTCGTCGAGATTCTCCCCGGCACCGACGGCTTGCTGCACATCAGCGAAGTGGCCGAGCACAGAATCAAGGACATCCACGACGAACTGAAAGAAGGGGATCAAGTCCTGGTCAAGGTGCTGGCCATTGAAGGCAACCGCATCCGGCTCTCCCGCAAGGCGATCCTGAAAGAGCAGCGCGCCAAGATGGGAGGCGGGGAAGTTCCCGCTTCGGTGGACGGCGGTGACGGCGACCGTCACAGCGAGAACGGTGATGAGCACGCTCCCGCGCTGACCATTGAAGGTGGCGGCGATTATCCCGATGAGGCGGAACCGAACTTCAACCGCGATGAAGCGCCCCGCCATGAAGGCGGCGGAGATCGTGGGCCGCGTCCCGGGGGAGATCGCGGTGGCCGTGGCGGACGTCCCGGTGGCGGTGGCCGAGGCCGTGGTGGCCGCGGCGGTCGCGGACCGCGCGGCGGCGGACACGGTGGCCATGGCGGTGGTGGACGCCACTAAAACCATCCGCCACGAATCTTCACCGATTCGTGCGGATGCGATCACAGCTAGACTCAGGGCCGCAGCCAGCTGCGGCCCTGAGCTTTTTGCGTATAGCCATGCCCAGCGGGGATGCCTCTGTTTCGTATCAGGGCATCGCTTCAGCGATGCCGAACAGAGCGCGGAAGGAAAGTCCGCGCCGGGACGGCGCAACCCATGGCGGCTGTCGCCGCGTAGACCAAAACGCCCGCCATTTGCAATATGGCTGAAGCCATATCCGGATACGGTTCTCTGCGGATCCGCGTCCCTCTAGGAATTCTCCGCGATTTGAAATCTTCGAAAATTAAAACCTTGCATCGCAGACGGTGCAGAAAAATTCATTTCTCGAGCTTCGTATCAGGGCATCGCTTCAGCGATGCCGAACAGAGCGCGGAAGGAAATTCCGCGCCGGGACGGCGCAACCCATGGCGGCTGTCGCCGCGTAGACCAAAACGCCCGCCATTTGCGAATATGGCTGGAGCCATATCCGGATACGGTTCTCTGCGGCTCCGCGTCTCTCTACGAATTCTCCGCGATTTAGATCTCGAAAATCAGAACTTTGCATCGCGGACGGTGCAAAAAAATTCATTTCTCGAGCTTCGTATCAGGGCATCGCTTCAGCGATGCCGAACAGAGCGTGGAAGGAAGTTCCGCGCCGGGACGGCGCAACCCATGGCGGCTGTCGCCGCGTAGACCAAAGCGCCCGCCATTTGCAATATGGCTGAAGCCATATCCGGATACGCCCTCTGCGAGAAATGATCATCCCTGTTTGACCCTCTATTCCCGCTCCCCTATACTCAAGAGGTTGCTTTCCCCTGCAACACGGATTTTCCCGCCACCGGGCGCTTAGCTCAGCTGGTTAGAGCGTCTGCCTTACAAGCAGAAGGTCGCAGGTTCGAGTCCTGCAGTGCCCACCAATCTTTGAGTTCAATACCCTGAAACCGGCATTGACACTCCCGTCCCCGGCTTCCAAGCTGGTAGACCATGTCTGACGTGACCGACTTGTCCCTCGATGAACTGCTGGTTTCCCCGCAGTTTTTGTATGATCCTTACCCCGTGTTGCGCCAGCTGCGCGAACAGGACCCCGTGCACTGGAGCGACTCCATCGGCGGCTGGATCCTCACCCGCTATGACGACATGGTGACCACCTTCCGCGCGCCCAATCAGTACTCCAACGAAGGGCGTCTGGCGCGGGCGGTCGAGTATCTGCCGGCCCCATCGCGCGCCAAGCTGAAGGCCTTCGAGGACCACTACCACACCAAGGGCTTGCTGCACTCTGACCCGCCCGACCACACTCGGATTCGCGCCCTGGTGACCAAGGCTTTTACCCCGCGCATGGTGGAGGCCATGCGGCCGCGCATTCAGGCCATGGTCGACACCGTGCTCGATGCCTACCAGCCGGTGGGCGGCATGGACGTGATCCGCGACCTGGCCATCTCGTTGCCCATAACCGTGGTGGCGCAGATTTTAGGCGCGCCGGCTTCTGACCATCTGCTGTTCAAGGGCTGGGCCGATTCTTTGCTCAGCTTCCAGGGCGTCAATAAGCCGAGTGAGGCCATTCTGCTGCATGCGCAGGAGGCTTTGCTCGAAATCCGTGCCTATCTGGCCGCCTTGGTGAAAGAGCGCAAGCGCGAACCACGCGAGGACCTGCTCAGCCAGCTGGTGGCGGCGGAATCAGAAGGCGACAAGCTTTCCGAGGCCGAGTTGATCAATACCTGCATCACTTTGCTGGTGGCGGGCCATGAGACCACGACTTCGCTGATCGGCAACGGGATCTATCTGCTCCTGCGCCACCAGCAGTGGGACACACTGCGCCGGGACCCGGCGCTCTTGGCCCCGGCCATCGAAGAAATCCTGCGCTTCGAAAGCCCGGTGGCGCGCCAGCCCCGCCTGATGAAGGAAGACACCGAGCTGGGAGGCAAGGCCATCCGCAAAGGCCAGATGGTTTTCCAGATGCTTAATGCCGCCAACCGCGACCCTGCCTATTTTGATGGGCCCGACAAATTCGATGTCCGCCGCGAGAAGAACAAGCACATCGCGTTCGGCGTGGGCATTCACTTCTGCGTGGGCGCCGTGCTCTCGCGCGTGGAAGGCACCATCGTGTTTCAGACCATGCTGAATCGCTTGCCCGGCCTGCGTCTGGTCGACGAGCGGCCCGATTGGGACCTGCACAAACCCAACTCCCGCATGCTGAAGACGCTGCCCGTGCTGTTCTAAGTGGTATGGCTGATGTGGAGACACCGTTCTGCCGCGTCTCTACATCGCTTGCTTAAGTCACGGTCCTGGATGGCCAGTGCCTGTAGAGGTTCAAACTCTCCACAGCGCATTTGTCCCTGGAAATGGATCTGGCGGGGAGCAGGACGCAATGCCGCTACCTCTCTGTGGAACTCCGTGCCCTCTGTGGTTAGGATTTTTCCAGAGACACCCGGCAAAATAGGGAAGCGGTCTGTGGATTTCTCTTGTCCCGAAGCTGACGCCGCGCGCAACCTCTGTTACAATAAATTCCGTCAGCCGGAGTGACACCCGCCTTATTGTCCGGCTGCGGCACCATACCGGTTTCACGATCTCGTCGAAATCAGTTGGGGACGTAGTTCAGTTGGTTAGAACGCTGCCCTGTCACGGCAGAGGCCGCGGGTTCGAGTCCCGTCGTCCCCGCCATTCATTCCAAAAGGCTTACACCACTTTTGGAAAATCGGCGCGATACACAAGAAAATACACATTAAGCGACACCCGCCGACGCTGCCGCTTGCTGTTGCTCCGGCAGAATCATTTCCACCACTTTGCTCTGCGCCCGACGCTTTTTGCTGCTTACGGCGTGGGTGTAGATGTTCATGGTGATGTTGCTGTTGGCGTGGCGCATCAGCGATTGCACAGTTTTCACATCCTCGTCGTTCTCCGCGAGGAGTGTCGAGAACGTATGTCGGAACACGTGCCAGCTGATGTGCTTCGTAATTTTGGCCCGCTCAGCCGCCGGTCGGATGTAGTTCCGCTCGATGGCCTCCGGCCAAAGTGGTTGCCGACCCTTCATGCGCTCGCTGGCGAAAATCCAGTCTTGATCCCCGGCGTAGGGCGTTTCGGAACGCCAACGCAACAGATCAGCGATCATCTCGTCGTCAAGCGGCATAACCTTTTCGCTCTCGTCCGTTTTCACTGGCCCCACGTGTTGCTGCCAAATCGACGTTCGAATATTCAGCGTCTTTTTCTCGAAGTCGATGTCGCACCACTTTGTCGCCAGCACTTCGCCCCTTCTCATTCCCGTGGGAACATCGAGAAGAACAAGAGTCCGCTCTCGCGGCCCCAATTCGGCAAAAAGTCGTTGAAGTTCTTCCGCCGTTAGGGGAACGATCGTGCGTTCTCGTTTTGCGCTCTGTCGGACGGCTCGAATCGGATTGGTCGTCATCCAGCCATAACGGATGGCGTGGCTGCAAACGGCGCTCATGATATTGCGGATTTTCGCCTTGGTTCCTCGGCTGCGGGTGATCGTACTCAGCCATTCCTCGACGTGAACCGCTATGCCGTTTCCCATCCTCGCCAGCATGTACTCGCCCCAGGTTCCTCTCTAACATATAAACCGCACTGGTTCAGTCCTGCAGTTCGGCTTCGGCTGGCACAAATGCTCTCGCTACCGGTGTTGCCTCTGGCGGGATATGTGAGACGAGATAAGCGATTTGGGCTGCGACGTAGCCCGTCAAGCTCTTGAACCACTTTGGAAAATCACTTGAGTCGAAGGTTCGCTTTTTGTACGGTGGCGTTTCGCTCTTCTCCCACAGCGACGTCATTGCAAAATGAAACTTGCCACAATCAACGAGTCCGGGGAATAGCAACTCCATAGGCGATTCAGGGGTAAACTCGTTTGTCGTGCCACCCGATGGCGTCATGAGCGTCCGCACTATACCTCCGATCCGTTCGGGACTTTGGACAAAGTGCCAGTGAGGTTGTGCGTGTTTTGATATCTCATCCGACGCCGCTAATTTGTCCCATTCTGCCCGGAATAGAGGTACAGGCTCTCCCGCAATTTCGTGAAATACCGCGAGGCTTGCATGTTGCAGAGCGTACTTGTGCGTCGGTGCGATGACGAATGCGGCTACGAACCCGAATGAAAAGGGGCTGGTGCGTCGGTCGGTGGTCAAGATGTCCGCAACCTTTTGTTCCGAACCGTCGTCCGCTTGAGCGATCCTTGGAGCATTCTCCAGTCGTACATGGAACCCTGCGCCAGGATTCTTGGGCTTTGTGGTCAGTTTCAAATATGGCTGATTGAATGCAGACGTCAAGCTGTCCTCTAAGGAGCGGATCAATGGTGCACTGTACTCAACTTCTCCTCCCACAAGTTCACCTATTCATGATGGAAGTAACTAGCTCATCGACTTCAGCCCAACGATCAATTGTTCTTTCTGAGATTGTGATGCCCATCTCAATTAGCTTAGTCAAGTCCACTAGCTCAAGGCTTGCAAGGTTGAGTACAGGCAAGTCACCTACGTATCTATTGGAAAGGTCTAGTTGCCCGCCCGCTACCTGAATTGACACGTATTCAAGCATGTCGTACGCAACGGAGCTGTTCAGATAAGTCAGGATGGCAGAGTAGAACTCTTCATCAGTAATCTCCTGGTCGACTTCACCTTTCTTGAGAAGCCACGCGTTCCCAACGACCACAACAAAATCGCCCGTTCTGTCAATGGCGAACGATCGCCTTCCACCAAAATACTTCGACACGATCTTTGCGTTCCGTTCCATCTGCCAGGCGCGCGGCCAGAGCAAATCCCACCACTTTAGTTCTGTCTGTCTTTCTAGAGTCTTGCGTGCTTTAAGCGTGGACTTCGCCTTTAGAAGGTGATCTTTGAAGTATCTCGGAACATGTTCCTCCAATTCCTTTTCACTGGTTATGGGTGGAAGCCCAGCAGTATAAGGATAGAACGCATAGTAGGTATCACTTAACTTGCCATCAACTATCGAGGGATTCATCACTGCGGGCCGGAAAAATCGGCGTTCATGTTTACCCAACGTTCTAACGTACTCTTTTGCTACGATGAAAACATCGCTTCCGAGCCTCACGCCTTGCCGGATATCAAATACTTTGTTTGCAGGTAACGTTTTGTCGCTGTGCTGAAAGCGTTGGTACTGAGACCACGCGTCATAACCACGAGCTATCCAGGGATCGCCTGTAGTTGCAATGTCCCTGCGGACGTATACGGAGAACCCTTCACCCTTTATCGGTTCCACCTCAGCGCCGCGCCATCGGCGCAACCCACGTAGAGCGCGATTGAGTGAGTTTTGGCGTGAGTCGGCCCAAAGAATGGCCGTCGGTTGCATCGGAGAGGGTTTTCGTTTTCCAACGTACAGGCCCGCGTCTACCAAAGCGCGGGCGAAAATGCTCTGGTCCCCCAGCCTGGCGACCAATTGCGGATTCAGAGACTCGGCCATCGCCTCTCGTGTATCTTTTCCCGATGCCCCTTCAAGCAGTGAGTTAGGAGCGACCATTGCCAGCACGCCGCCTTCGCGGAGTACTTCGAGTGCACGCCGAGCGAAAGCTATCGCCATGTTCGGTTTGCTAGATGCGCCCAATATGTGAGTGACGGCTGCTTGTTCCTCGGGTTCCATCAGTTGCCACGATCTGAACGGGGGATTCATAACAAGAATGTCAACAGCACCTGGCCACTGTTCGGCGGTTACTGAATCATGCTGGGTCACGTCAATTTCCACTTGACCGGATAGCCAAGCGCGCTTTTCCCAAGCCAAGACAAATCGCGCCATGTCAACAGCAGCCGGAGACTTGTCCCACCCTACAACTCGCACCTTCCCCAGATAACCTCTTAGCTTTAGCAACCGCAGGCATTCCTTCAAAAGTTCGCCGGAGCCACAGGCGGGATCGAAGAGCACAAGCGGTCTGCCTGCGGCATTCTGGATGTCAGTTGTGGCCTCTTCCGCGAGCGTGCGCGCAAGTGCAGGCGGAGTAAAATAAATTCCCGTTTCACTCGGGACTGCTTTGGCATTCACCGTTGCTGGTAACTCGAAACCAGGAAGCCAGAACGCTGGAGAGTTATTCGCCTCTAGATGTGCATCTTGGAAAACGGCACCGGACGCGTGGCGGAGGACAAGTTGGAAATCCGGGCGCAAAACATCGTAGCGTCCAACACCCAAAAGATCGTTGTACAAAGGACGCCAAGTAGCCTCAGTAATTGCTTGGGAAGGTTCGACGATCTCCGGCGTGAGACCCCAAAGCCCCAAGTCTGCGTCCAGAAGGCGGTCATAGCCAGCCGCAGCGGAGGCAAGCAAGTGTAACAATACCCTGAGTGAACGAAGACCGTTATCCTGTTCACCCACGACCGCCCGAATCCGGTGAAAAACTCGCAATATGTGGATGACTATGCTTCGCGAGCGATCCGGTGCGGTCTTTTCGAGATGACGGTGAAACTCGTGCAATTGGGCGATCACGCTACGGGACGAGTAACTCTCTTCTGGTCCTTGCCTGTCCCATCGGTTGACTATGATCGATTCGTCTCTACAGGTGATGTAGTGTCCGACATCGCAAGACCATGCCGTAGCCCGTTGGGAGTTCGGGTCAATCTGGCCGACGAAATCGAGACAAAAATTTCCAGTAGTCCCGTTCAGAAGAACATAGCGTTCTTGCTTCTCTGCAGTGTCCCGGAGGGGGACCGGTAACAAGCCTAGAGCCGTTCGCCAAGCGCCGACCGCTCTGAACTGTGATACGTCAGCCATAGGTTCTTCTCGCGGTTCTGGGCAATACCTTCCAGCAGCTCAGCGTCGCCTCAATGCTTGCATGTTCGCCTTTTATTCGCCACAAGTAGAGTTTACCGAAAGGTGCCCTACGAAGCAACCTCAAACCGACTTCCCTTCGTAGCGAGTATCAAATCCACGATCCTTTAGAATTGCTATCGCCTGGTGTGAATTCGTACGGTCGTTTGGAGCGACGCCCGCTGCTTCAAGAACAAGCGGTCTGGCAGGAATCTCCCTCCCTTCCACAATCACCGTCCATTTTGGCATTTGACGACTCCAGGTAAAGTTCCGGGCTGCCTTGATGATGTCCTGCCGGGTCAGGGCCGCTACCTTTGGACTCGCCATAAACCGTGCGCCTCCTCCGGCGACTTATTCAACAGATTATTATTATTCATCGTACGAGTCAACGCTCAGAATCTCGCTGGAGGTTCCCCCACGTTTCTGCGGAGAGTTTCGCCTGGTCAAGCAAACCATGTACTCCTTTCCATGGTCGCGCTGCCGATGGTGCTGACGATGTTCTTTTTCTCGCTGATGGGCCGGTTCGCGATGCAGCGCGGAATGGCACACTTGACGTTGCCCACTTGCCTCTACGTTTCGATCACCCGACGGCGTGGTGGTTTTCGTGTTCCTCGATGCGTATGCGTACTAGGCTCGGCACTGATCCGAAAGTGAGGGGCAGAAACCGCCGTTGCACGGCTTCGCCCTGCTCTCGCCTAGTCGCTGCTTCCTCGAAGTGACGGAGAAGGAATCGCGATACACATTGCGATACACAATAGCGTTGTCCATGATGTACTTCCAATGACTTACAGCGCCGTCCGTGCTCTTCCATGTCGTTGAAAGTACTTGTATCCCGCTAACTGTCACGGCAGAGGCCGCGGGTTCGAGTCCCGTCGTCCCCGCCATTCTTTGAGGTCCCTCGCGTAACTGCGCTCGGGATTTCGCCTGGCGTCTCTCGTTCAGCGCTGCGCGCTTCTCTCACGCCGCCAAATCAGCTCAAGTTCGAGTCCCGTCGTCCCCGCCATACTCTCCAAATCAGTGAAAAGTGAGTGGAAAAGTCCACTCCTACGCTGTCCCCCGATCTGAACCTCTACGATGTTTTCATCGTCTTGGCGTGAGCCATCGCCAGGGATCTTTGCTTTGTTGCTTTGCAGATCCGAAAAATTCTCCGCCTCGCCGCGGCCGGCTGCCTTCTATGCAGTCCCCAGAAAGCGCGCGACGATTGCTGGCAGCATCGGTTCGACGGCCAGCGTGTAGTGGATGGTGTTGGGCACGATTGCCAGCTGGTTTGCAGGCCGCAGGGAGCCATCGATCCCGGCATCGCGCCGGCCGCCTCCCAGCGCCTGCCAGAAGTCGACCATGTGTTCGGGGCGGATGGAGTCCGCGTCGGCAAAGACCAGCAGAGTGCGAGCCTGGACTTTGGCGACGTCGGCGCTCCAGTCGTAGGTGCGTTTGGTCAGCTCCCCGAGCTTGCGGAAGAGGTTCGTCCAATCCACAGCGGGGTAGGTTTGCCCTAACGGCGATGCTTTGACGCTGTCGCCAAGCATGGCAGCGTTGGCCTCCAACTGATTGAAAGCCGCCACCACCTCCGGGTAAGAGCCGTCTTTCCTCATTGTCCCGGACACGAGCACGAGCCGGTCGACCACTTCTGGGTGGCGGATCGCGGTCTGCAGCGCGACGCAGGAGCCCAGCGAGTAGCCCATGACGTCGGTCTTGCCGAGTTTCAGATGGCCGATCAGGGCGGCAATGTCGTCGCCCAGCGTCTCACAGCGCAGAGGTCGATCGGTGTCCGGCGTGCGCCCATGCGCCTGAAGATGGACGGCGATCACCTGCCGGCCCTTGGCCAGTTCAGCCCGATTGCTCCCGAAGCTGTCTGGGTCAATGCCCCCGTGAAGAAGAACGAGCGGTTTGCCCGCGCCGTGCACGCTGTAAAAAATGTGCTGGCCGTTGACGTCGGCAAAATTCGCATTCGGCATAGGGGTGCTCTCCTTAGCTTGAACGGGGAAGGTCGCAGTCAGTGCCGCGACCGCGGTGGCTGTCCTCAGGAAATCGCGTCTGAGCATATCATCCTCCCATCGCGCCCACAGTGCGGTCAGGATCTGCCTGCGAGCAACTTATCCAGCTGCGCGAACTGTTCGGGCAGGCCTTCCGCCGAACCGGCGAGGGCCTCCTCGAGGGCCGCTTTGGTGGGATAGAGCTCGTGTAGGGTGAGCAGCGTCGTGCCGGCCTTTTCTTCGAACGTCACCGTGGTCACCGCGCCCTGATCGCTTTCTTCATTCGTCCAGACGATGCGCTTGTACGGCACCACTTCTCTGTAGGTGCCGAAGAACGCCATCGGTTGACCGGAGGCGGGATGGCGGAACACGAGGCGATACGTGCCCCCAGTGCGCACATCCATGTCACACGAGAGCAGCGACAGGCCCGCCGACTCCGGAATCCACCAACGCTGGAACAACTCGGGTTGGCTCCAGGCTTCGAAGACGATGTGCGCCGGAGCATTGAAGGTCCGCGTCACCACCAGTTCGAGGTCCGACTTGCGCTCCACGGAGGTGCGGTGCATGGCGGCCGGACTACCTTGTTTTCCTTCGGGCATCTGCCTTCTCCTTGTCTTTCAAGTGTTCGACAATATTGTCCAGAGCGTCGAAGCGTGCGCTCCAGAGTTGACGGTGCCGCGCGATCCAGGCGGCCTCTGCTTCCAGCGCGCGCCTGCCAAGCCTGCAGGTGCGGACGCGTCCGGCCTTTTCCGTGGTGATCAACTCTGCCCGCTCCAGCACCTCAACATGCTTCTTCATGCCGGTGAGGGTCATATGGAACTTCCCGGCAAGGTCGGTGATCGAAGCGTCAGCCCGGCTGAGTTGCTCCAGCACGCCGCGCCGGGTGGCGTCCGAGAGCGCGGCGAACGAAGCGTCGAGGCGGTTTTCGTAATACTGAACCATGTGGTTCAGTATATAGCAGATCGATCTGCGGCGTGCAAGAGGAAACCACAGGGGCAGGCCCGATTGCTCCGTGCTTTGCTGGGATGATGCGGGCCACAACCCTTCCATACACCGGACAATGGCCTGGGTAAACTGCTGTCGAGGATAGGTGCACAATACAGCCAAGGGAGGAGGCCAGGCTGTTCCATGGAAATCACTTACCCGATCGCGGCCCCCAGTTTATGCTGAAATGACGCCGTCTCCTGCCGCCTGCTGGTGATGACTTTTCCCCTATACGCAGTCACCGAGCAGGGACTGGGCGGTGCAAATTTATCACTTCAAGGACCTCGATTTGGCGCGCAACGAGTATCGGCGATCGTACGGATTTCGTAATTTTCTATTTGTCCTCTTCTTCCTGGGCGTGGTGGCGCTGGCGGTGGCCCTGATTCGCGGCGGCGCGCCGGCCATTGTCATTGCCGCCATGCCGCGCGCTATCGGAGCGCATACGCCTTTGAGCGTCACCATCAGCAGTCCCATGGGAGTAAGGGAGGCAAAAGCCTACTACCTGCAGAATGGCCGCACTTTCCCGCTGGCGGAAGGGAAGACCGGCCTGACCCGCACCTGGTGGCTGGGGCCGAAGCAAGGGCGCGAACTGGCCCTGCCGCTACAGGCCGGGCGTGGAGATGTTCCTGGACTTGAGGACGGGCAAGCGGAGCTCGTGATTGAAGCCTGGGCGGCCAACCTCCGCCACTCCAAGGCCACTCTGCAGCAGACGGTCAAAGTGCGCTCGACGCCGCCGCGCGTCGCCGCCATCACCACCCAACACTACGTCAATCAGGGCGGGGCCGACATGGTGGTCTATACCATCTCGCCGGGTGTGGCCGAGTCGGGAGTGGAGGTGGCCGGGCATCTTTTCCCCGGATATCCACTGCCCAAGGCGGCCGAGGGCACGATGTTTTCCATCTTTGCCTTCCCCTATGATGCGCCCACCGATGCGCATTTTGAGCTGGTGGCCCGCGACGATGCCGGGAATGAAGCGCGGCAGACGTTTCCCATCCGCACCTTTCCTCGCAAATTTCCCGCCCGGCCCATGAACATCAGCGACGATTTCATCCAGCAGGTGGTGATGCCGATCATTGCCCATACGCCGGAGATTGCCGACCAGCACGATCCGCTGAAGAATTTTGTGCTGGTCAACCGCGACCTGCGCGCCACCGACACCCGTAAGCTGGCCGAATTGAGCACGCAGAGCGCCCACGAATTCCTCTGGCAAGGCGCCTTCAACCGGCTGGCGGCCAAGACCGAGGCCTCGTTTGCCGATCACCGCTTTTATCTCTATAAAGGCGAGAAGGTGGACGAACAGTTCCACCTGGGCGTGGATCTGGCCGGCACGCAGCACATGCCGATCCTGGCCGCCAATCGCGGGCGCGTGATCCTGGCGCAGTATTTTGGGATTTATGGCAACGCGGTGATCGTCGACCACGGCTACGGCTTAATGTCGCTCTACGGGCACATGAATGACTTCGCGGTGAAGCCGGGGGACACGGTGCAGCAGGGACAACTGCTGGGCCATTCCGGGGCCACCGGCCTGGCCGGCGGCGACCACCTGCACTTCAGCATGTTGCTGAGCGGCGTGCAGGTCGATCCCAAAGAGTGGTGGGACCCGCACTGGATCCATGACCGCATTCAGGCAAAGCTGGAGGGCAAATAGAGGCTGGACCCAGGGAGGCATCCGGGCGTTTTCTCTATTCTGTCCTTCGACGCGGGTATACACTTCGCGGCAAAACGGGTTCCCTTCAACACAGCAGGACACAGGAGCTAATCGAATGAGCAATGCAGCGGTTTCGCGGCGTCAGTTTCTCATTTCCAGCGGGGTCGCGGTGGCGGCCACCTGCCTGGTTCCACCCCGTCTCTTTTCTCAGGAAGGGCTGGTCCCCGTCGCCCTCAAGGAATCTGCCACCGCCAAGATCACGGTACAGGCATTGCGGCGGAATATCAGCGTCTTGTTGGGGCCGGGAGGAAACATCGCCGTGCTGACCGGAAGGGATGGAAAGCTCCTGGTCGATTCAGAGGTGGTCACCGCTCGCGGCAACGTCGAGAAGGCCCTGCTCAGTATTAACTCCGACCCTATCAAGCACCTTATCAACACTCATTGGCACTTCGATCACACCGGCGGAAACGAGTGGCTGCACCAGGCGGGCGCAGGCATTGTGGCGCACGAGAATACACGTAAACGGCTCTCCATGGATACGCGGGTGGAAGGTTGGGGATACACTTTTCCCGCGGTGCCGGCGGCGGCCCTGCCCACGACTCTGGTGAAAGACCAGCACACACTCCATGCCAACGGCACTACGCTGGCCCTCAAGTATTACGGCCCGGCGCACACCGATAGCGACATTTCCGTGTACTTCACGGAGGCGGACGTTCTGCATACCGGGGATACTTTCTGGAACCGCAGCTACCCGTTCATCGACTACTCGACCGGAGGCAGCATCGACGGACAGATTCGCGCGGCGGAGGTCAACCTGGCCAAGGTCAGCGCTAAGACGATCGTGGTCCCCGGCCACGGGCCCGTTACCGGGAAAGCCGACCTTACTTTGTTTCGCGATGTGCTGGTGGAAGCGCGCGATAAAGTTGCCAAGCTGAAGAAGCAGGGCAGGACGCTGGAGGAGGTCGTCGCCGCTAAACCCATGGCCCGCTATGACGCGGAGTGGGGACAATCTTTCCAGACTCCCCAGTCATTTTTGAGATGGGTGTATCAGGGCGTTTAAAAGGCGGCAGCCGGGCTCAGATCAGGTGGCCGACTCAAGCCAAAGACAGGCGGGAGTAGGCCACCCGGCCGGCGCAATTCCTCTATCTCTTTTGGTAGGGATGGAAGATGTAGTCCTTGGCCTTCACCGCCGTATGGCAGGCATGGCCGCAGCCTGACAGACTATTGGGGTCAGGACTGAATTTGTCCGTCTTCGCATCATAGTTGAACACCGCGTATCCCCACCCCGCGCTCTGCGGGAATCGCTTGCTGTCCTTTTCGATGACGAAAGCCTGGGTAAAGACGTCCGGCACGTCGACCACAAAGGGAGCCTCCGTGCTCTTCTTGGGCTTCCACTGCAGCTTGGCGATCTTAGAGCCTTCCGGGAAGGGCTGGCCGTTGCCAGGAATGCCCGCCTTGTAGGCGTTAATCATGATGGGATTGGCGACGATCACCTTCAGCACTTCGTCGGTGCGGGCGGAGGAGACCACCGCCCAATCTTCATATCCTTTGAAGTCGGAGAAGGCGATTCCGCTGGGCGATTTCAGCGAGTACTTGTCCTGCGCGTAAACCAGGGTGGCAAAGAGGACCGCGAGTGCCGCGGCCATCGCTAGCGTAAGGTTATTTTTGCGGTTCATGGCTGGTCCTTATTTAGTCCAGACCTTTCTTGTGATCCCAAGTGCGGTAGAGGATACCACACATTTTAGTTCTTGCAACTCATGGACGAGATGGCCCAAGCTGTTTTTAGGGAAACATGCCGCCGTCGTTGTACGAACGTTCAACCACCTGTGGAGCAGCCTATGTCCGAGCTTAATGTCAAGGAAGACGAACAAATCCGGGAAGCCCTGGAGGCGCACTGGCGCGCGTCGGCGGCCGGTGACATAAACACGGAACATGATATTTATGAGGACGACGCTATTTGCGATTATCCCCAATCCGGCGAGCGGATCTTCGGGCGAAGCAACTTGCAGGCCTTGCGAAGCCATCATCCCGGCAAGCCGTCCGGTTTCAAGGTGCGGCGAATTCAGGGAAGCGGTAATCTCTGGGTCACGGAATACACAATCCTTTATCAGGGACAAACCGCCTACACGGTAAGCATCATGGAGTTTCGTAGCGGTAAGGTGGTGCACGAGACGCAGTATTTTGCGGACCCGTTTGAGGCCCCGGCGTGGCGGAGTCAATGGGTAGGCAAGAGTCCCTGAAGCTGGGTCTCATCCCCGCCGCGCAGCTTCGATCGCGGCGATGTCGATGTTTCTCATGGTCATCATGGCCTCGAAGGCGCGCCGGGCTTCGTCGCCCCCGGCTGCCAATGCGTCCGTGAGCGCACGCGGGGTAATTTGCCAGGAGAGGCCCCAGCGGTCCTTGCACCACCCGCAGGCACTTTCCTGGCCGCCATTGCTGACAATTGCGTTCCAGTAGCGGTCAGTCTCTTCCTGGGTGTCGGTCGCGACCTGAAAGGAAAAAGCCTCGCTGTGGGGGAAGGCCGGACCGCCGTTGAGGCCGAGGCAGGGGATCCCCAGGACGGTGAAGTCCACCGTCAGCACATCGCCCTTTTTGCCGCTGGGATAGTCACTGGGCGCCTTATGCACGGCGGTCACTTTGCTATCGGGGAAGGTCGCGGCGTAGAAGCGCGCCGCCGCCTCGGCGTCCTTGTCGAACCATAGGCAGATGGTATTTTTCGGCTTTGCGGGCATAAGGTCTCCTTGGATTTAAGTCGGATTTGAGTGGGCTATCCGTGTTCGTGGCATTTCTCAGTACATTTTCTTCCTAGCCATGCTCGATGCGTTCTTTGATGGCCGTATATGCAGCTTCAATGAGCCCGGCGATGGCAGCCTCGTCTGCTGGCGTTCCCGGCCGCAGCTTTACATGGCGCATGTATTTGCCATTACCTTGCAATAGGCCGGCCGGATCGGGCAGCGACGCGCCCTGAAAGAACCCCACGTTGAGGTGCGCGGTGAAGACATTGACATAGGCGAAGGGCACGTCTCCCAAACAAGCCGTGGGACAGCCATCATGCAATAGCTCGCGAACTTCGTCCCCGCATTGTCGCATCACGGCAAACCATTGGCGCGCCATGGCTCCTAATTCTCCCGTGTGCTTTTGCAGCCAAGCATCGATGGCCGGATCCCGTTCGACCGCGCCATGGAAGCGCAGCAAATCGTTCTTCATGTAAGGTCCTTTCGGAGACCAGATTTTACGCGACCCAGCGGGCGCAGGACACTAGTTAGGAACCTTGCCACGCGCACGCATCGGGGTAGAATGCCGGGCATGACATGGACCTCTCTTCGCGGGCAGTTGGGGCTGGTAGCGGCGGGCTACACGGCCGTGCTCGCCGCGGGGGCGCTTCTGATTTACCAGCGGCACAGGATGTACGTGCAGCACGCCCAGGAGGCGGCGGCCGCGGGCGGGATGTATGCTGCCGGCGACCTGCTGCTGGGACTCATGATTGCCTGCATGCTGCTGGTCCCGACCGGCTTCCTGGCCCTGGTGATCCGCAAGTCCGAAGCGCTCTATGACGGGTATGCCAAGCTCCTGTTTGCCCTGAGCTTGACCGCGCCGCTCAGCCTGGGAATTCTTAGCATTCCGGTAGTCAGTGAAGGAACGGGAGCGCTTGGGTGGATCTGCATGTGCCGCGTGCTGGGCTCGCCGGTCATGATAGTGGGATGCTTGGCCAGCCGCTTGTTGGCGCCGTCTGACCGGGCCAAACGCCTGACCCTCTACGCCCTGCTGATTGAAGTTCTGACCTTGCTCCTCACCGTCGGGCTGTTCCTGTTTGTAGTGACATCACGCCATTAATGGAGATGGCAGAGTTGTAGATTGCGGCGCCCGTTCTTAGCTGCGCGCTGTTTGCGGAGAAAGGGCGGGGAAGATCGTTCCAGCTTTGTGGAGAAATTCAGACCTTGAGGCATCCCCGGAATCCGCGGGCGGCGTAATAAGATTCCGCGCCGTTGTGATATAGGAAAACCGTGTCGAAGCGGCGGTCACAAAACAGCGCCCCGCCCAGCATGCGGACCTTTGCAGGAGTCCGTACCCAGCTGGAAGTCTTGCTGTCGAATTCGCCCAGTTCTTGCAGTGCGCGGTATTGTTCCTCACTTAACAGCTCGATGCCCATCTCGGCCGCCATGTCGAGCGCGCTGCTCTTAGGCTTGTGCTCCTTGCGGGAATTGAGCGCCTGGCGGTCGTAGCACAGGCTGCGGCGGCCCTTCGGGCTTTCCTCGGCGCAATCATAAAACACATATTCTCCCGTCTTCTGGTCGTGGCCGACCACGTCCGGCTCGCCGCCGGTGCGCTCCATTTCGCTGAGCGACCACAGCTTCTCCGGATGGGCTTCCAGGCGGGCCTGTACCTTGGCCCAGTTTAGATCGGGATGACGTGCCTGGTTCTTCTCAAAACGGGCCTGCAAGGTGAAGAGCAAATCTTCTTGTTGCTTCCGGGAAAGGGTCCCGCTTGCCGTCGCTTTCATTTCGTTTCCCCCATTGGTTTGTTCGCAAGCAATCGTCGCACCACATGCCCTTTCCACATCCAGAGCCCGGAGAGCAGAATGCTGGGAAGAAAAATATACCGGGTTGGCCCAGCGTAATCCGGAAGTTTTTCAAACGGGCTGTAGATGTATCCGATGATGGGGATGGCCAACAGGATGTGGATCCAGCGAAAAATTGATCGTGCCGTGGCGCTCTTCATCGCGCTCTGTGTGAGCATGTCAGGGTCTCCTCGCAATTTACTTTGTCCACTTAGGCGGCTCCACGCCGAAGTGTTGGGCGTACTCGGCGTTCAGCCGCTGCCAGCCCTCGAACTTCATGGCGTCGCCGCCTACGATGCGCCCCAAGGGTGTGCCGGCAAGCAAATGGTCCAGCACATCCAGCGCGATGTGCCAACCGGCCGCGCCCATCGAAACAAAACGGCGGTCGATCTGGGTCCATAACGTGAGACGGGTGCCGCCGTCACGCGGCTCCAGTTGCCAACGGATGTCGCCATACTCCAGAAGCCGGGGAGCATCGGCCTGCTTGACTTTGGTATCGATGGGGGCGGGCGCACCCACCCAGGTGAGCTTCACCGTGGCTCCGACTTCATCCAGGTTGCCCTCGACATCGAAGGGGGCCCATTCCCGCACCTGGCGAGGATCGGTCAACGCCGGCCACACCTTCTCCGGGGAGTGGCGCAACTGACGGACCAGAATCAGCGTCCACTTGTCCCCGTTTCTTTGTACCTGCGCGTCGGGCGGTCCCGGCGTGTATTTTTCGGTCATTGCCTGCTCCTTGATTTCTTTGTGCCTGGGGCGGCATGCATGCGGTCGAGATGACGCTCCAGAGCGTCGACGTGCGCCGACCAGAAACGGCGGAAGGGGGCCAGCCAGGCATCCAGCTCTTGTAAGGGTTCGGGGCGCAAACGGTAAAGACGGCGCTGCGCGTCGACCGTGGCTTCGACGAAGCCGGCCTCGCGCAACACGCGCAGGTGCTTCGAGACCGTAGGTTGCGGCATGCGCAGCCGGCGCTCGATCTCTCCCACCGACTGCTCGGCGGAGACCAGCAAAGCCAGGATGGCGCGGCGGTTGGGTTCAGCGATGATTTCGAAAACGGATTCCACGTCTTGTATATACCTCGAAAGGAATATACGTGTCAAGGCATGTAAGGAAGGGTCTGGACGGGCCGCGGGCCAGCGTGTCCGCGCTACGCTCCCAGGGGCAAGCGGGAGGATGCTATAGTCCCCCCATGACCGTACGAGACTGGCTGCTGGATTCCGATCCGGCCATCCGCTGGCAGGTGTTGCGCGATCTGGCGCACGCGCCGGATGTAGAGATCACGGCGGAGCGCCAAAAGATCGCGCAGCAAGGCTGGGGAGCCCGCCTGCTGGCGCTGCAAGAGGACGGCCAATGGGCCGGCGGCGCATGCTTTCCCGGAGAGTACCAGCGCCAGGCCGGCGAGCGCGGCCAGCCCTGGACTTCAACCTTGCCGACGCTGCAACTGTTATGGGAATTCGGGATCGATCCCGCCTCGGACCGCGTGCGCCACGCCGTGGAGCAGGTCCGCGAACACTGTTGCTGGGAGCACGCCGGGCAGCCGTTCTTCAGCGGCGAGGTTGAGCCCTGCATCAATGGCCGTACGGTGGCGTTGGGCGTCTACTTTGGGCAGAACGTCGAGGAGATCGTGGCCCGTCTGCTGCACGAGCAGCTGGAAGACGGCGGCTGGAACTGCGAGGCGGAGAACGGTTCCGTGCGTTCGTCGTTTGACACCACGATCAATGTCCTGGAAGGACTATGGGCCTACGAGCAGGCCCAGGGCGGCCCCGCGGAATGTACGGCGGCGCGAAAACGCGGGGAAGAGTATCTACTGGAGCGAAGGTTGTTCCGGCGCAAAAGCACGGGGGCGGTTGTGGACCCGGGGTGGCTGCAATTCTCCTTTCCCGTGCGTTGGCGTTACGATGTGCTGCGCGCCCTGGATTATTTCCGGTCGACGGGCGAGAAGCCAGACCCGCGCATGCAGGAAGCCATCGCTTTGCTGCGGGGCAAACAGCAGCCCGATGGCAGATGGTTGCTGGAGAACACCCATCCCGGCCAGGCACCCTTTACGCTCGAGGATGGCGATGGCTTGCCCAGCCGCTGGAACACCCTGCGCGCCCTACGGGTCCTCGACTGGTGTGCCCGGTCTTCGGCCTGAGTCAAGATCACTCTTGCATGAGGACGGGGCCCCGCCGCGGGAGGTTTGGCTGGGGAACTTTCTAATGACCTGCCGGTGAAGGGGAAGGTCGGCGGCATGATTTGCCCAACCGCCTCAAGATATTTTTCCACGATGTGAATCGTCTGATTGCGCATGGCATCCAAAATTCCAAGCTTCCCATGGTCATGATGAAATGAGAAGAGGGCCCACTTTCTGCGTTAGCTGAGCATGTCCCAATATCAATCTTTAGGATAAAAAATGGCTACTGGCCCGGGTTTGCGGTTGCTGGCGAAAGCTGTTCTCCTACTGGCCATACTCTTTGTCGGGATACAATTTGTGCGGCCTCCGCTGCCCCACCCGCCGGTCACCTCAGAGGTCGATGTTCCTCCCGAAGTGAAGGCGATTCTGAAGAGTGCCTGCTATAACTGCCACTCCAATGAAACCAAACTCTCGTGGTTTGATCAGCCGGCGCCGGCTTACTGGCTGGTGGCGCGCGATGTGAAGCAGGCCCGGGCGCGCCTGAATTTTTCCGAAATGGGAAAACTTCCCAAGGGGCAGCAGAACGCGGCCTTATTTGAGTCGGTGGCGCAGATTGAGCAGGGCGCGATGCCGCTGGTCCCCTACCAGAAACTGCATCCCGAAGCCCGCATCACGCCCGAGCAATTGCAGGTGTTGAAGGCGTATTTGCGCAGGGCGGCGGGTAATCCGGCCACCGGTCCGGCGGAACAGGCGGCCGCCGATGCGCAGTATGCCAAGTGGGTGCAGGGTGGCGCCCCGCCGGTAGTCTCTCCCGCTCCCAACGGCATCGCCTTCCCGGCGGACTACAAGAACTGGCAGGCCATCAGCAGCACCGAGCGTTTCGATAACCACACCCTGCGGCAGATTCTGGGCAACGATATTGCGGTGCGGGCCATCGCTGAGAACCGCATTCATCCCTGGCCGGACGGCGCGGTCCTGGCCAAAGTGGCATGGCTCGAACTTAATGACGGGGCCGGGAACGTGCGGCCAGGACAGTTCTTTCAGGTGGAGTTTATGGTGCGTGACAGCCAGAAGTATGCCAGCACGCTGGGGTGGGGCTGGGCGCGTTGGCGGGGCGCGGATCTGAAGCCCTACGGCAAAGATGCCGCCTTCACGACAGAATGTGTGGGCTGCCATCGTCCCCTGGAAGCTACCAACTACGTGTTTACTGCGCCCATTGGAGGCCAACCGTGAACCTTCGTCCGATGCTTGCTTTTTGTGTCCTGGTCTTGGGTCTCTCCGGTTGCGCGAAGGAGTCGCCCAAGCTGGTGGCAGAGTTGAACCATGGGGCTGCCATCCGGGGAAATCTGCCGGCGAATCCTCTGGCGTGGAAGGTGATTACTTCGGCGGTCGACCAGAGCAAGCAGACCATGGAAACGCTCTATGGAAACGATGCTGCAGCCGGCTATGCCAGGACGCATGCCGAGGCGCAGTATCCCGCCGGGTCGGTGTTATCACTGGTCACTTGGAAGCAGGGAGAGGATTCTCGCTGGTTCGGGGCCAGGACCCCGCAAGCGGTGCAGTCGGTGGAGTTCGTCACCGTGGAGGCCGGGGCAGAGGGCAAGCCGGCTTATCTCTATGAGGAATATCTGGGGGCCCCACTCGAAAAGACTTTGGAGGTCCGCTCGGCAGCGCCTGCGGAGAGAGCGCAGTACCTGCTTTCGCAGCGGGCCTCGGTGCTGCCGTAGTCAAGGAGGAGGTCAGCATGCAAAAACGCAAATTGGGAAACAGCGGACTGGAAGTTTCCGCGCTCGGGCTGGGCTGCATGGGCATGAGTTTTTCCTATGGCACGCCTCCGGAGCGGAAAGAGATGATCGCCCTGCTGCGCGCCTCGGTGGACCGCGGCATCACCTTATTCGATACCGCCGAGGTCTACGGTCCTTACACCAATGAGGAGTTAGTCGGCGAGGCGCTGGCGCCGGTCCGTGACCAGGTAGTGATCGCCACGAAATTCGGATTCAAGCTGAAGGCCGACGGCAGCGCCGGATGGGAAGGCTTGAACAGCCGGCCGGAGCACATCCGGAAGGCGGTCGAAGGTTCGCTTCAGCGGCTCCGGGTGACGACCATTGACCTGCTGTATCAGCACCGGGTCGATCCGGAGGTGCCGATCGAAGAGGTCGCGGGCGCGGTGAAGCAGCTGATAGAACAAGGCAAGGTGCGGCACTTTGGACTGTCAGAGGCGGGGGCCAAGACGATCCGCCGCGCCCATGCGGTGCAGCCCGTGGCAGCGCTGCAGAGTGAGTATTCGCTGTGGACGCGGGGCCCGGAAGCCGAAATCCTGCCCACTCTGCAGGAACTCGGCATTGGGTTTGTGCCCTACAGCCCGCTGGGCCGAGGCTTCCTGACCGGAAAGATGGACGAGAACACGAAGTTCCTGGAGACGGATTTTCGCGCCAAGCTGCCCCGCTTTACCGCGGAGGCGCGCAAGGCGAACCAGGCGCTTGTCGATTTGCTGAGCGCGATCGCCCAGCGTAAACGAGCCACTCCGGCGCAGATTGCTTTGGCCTGGCTGCTGGCGCAGAAGCCGTGGATCGTGCCTATCCCCGGCACCACCAAGCTGCATCGGCTGGAAGAAAATATCGGGGCTGAATTGATGCAGTTGAGCGCCGGCGATCTGCAGGAGATCGAAAGCCTTGCCTCGAAAATCAAGGTGGAAGGCGCGCGCTATCCGGAGGCGATTGAGCAGATGACGGGCCGTTAGGTTTTGCTTTCGGTTCTTTACCGCTGCTCCAGCGCGGCGCGCACTTTGTCAAATGCCTTCCGGCTGGGCAGCAGGGCCTCGGTCACTGTGATCCGTCCGTTAGCGTGGTAGATGTGCAAGAACCGCTTGCGTTTGACCTCCTGCAGCTCGAGACGCTGAATATCTCGCAAGGGAACGGTAGTCAGCACGCGCAGGAACGGATATTTGGGCAGGGAAAGCTCCTGTGCATTCAGCGTCAAGCGGCCCCAATCCGAGAGCGCGGCGCGAAGTCCCAGCGCGCCTCCTATCACAAACAAGAAGCTGGCGCCGGCCGCGGCGGAAAAGACCACCCGGGCTTGCTCCGGCGACAAGCGCCAGCCCAAGACCACCTGCTCGTGGTTGCTCCCGGAGACATGCCATCCCACCAGAAAGCAGGCTCCGAAAAAGACAATGACCAGCACCATGTTCCAGGCCTTGGGCTTATAGGGATAGGTCAGGGCTTCCATGGGGAATTCGATGCTAGCAGAAGTCATGCCCAGCCGCCACGCGGCTGCGCGCTTGCGCGGAAGTGTAGACTGGCGGGCGGAGGGACGCATGGGCGTGTGGGGAAAACTACCGTGGGAAAACGACGGAGCCGGCGATTGGTTTGACGGCTTGTTCGAAAGGACCCAGCTCCACAAGCAGGTCGAGAAAACGCTTCAGCGCGACCTCGAGGATTCCCATGAGGAGATTCGAGCGGCGGCCAGCATCTTGCTGTTCCTCGGCCGCCCTTACGTCTGGCCGATCCGCGATCTCGACCGCCATCTTGCCCTGGCCGCCGACCGGCTGGAAGCCATTAGTCAGCTGGACACGATCAGTGAGTCGCCGGAGCTGGTAGAGGAAATTCGCTCCGAGGCCCTGGAACTACGCAGTCGCATTGCGTCTTCCGGGGCTTCGCCGTTGCCCGCCAGGAAGTGGTGGCAATTCTGGAATTAGATCTAGTCCGTGGCCAAGCGCCTTACCTGCCCGGCAAACCCTACGCGATTCACCCTACGACCATTCCCGCGTGATTTCCGTCACCCGCCCGGGTAATTCTTGTCACGGAAGGTCTTTTCGCTCTCCCGCCACAATAGAAGCGGACGCGGAAAGTATGCCAGGAAGATCCCGGAAAGCAGACTCCTGCAAGGGAAGGAGGTCTTATGCACGGATGGTTGGTAGACAAAGCCCGTCGCGAGGCCTATTTCCATGGGCATCCATTCCATGCCATGTTTGTGACCTTAGCCAGTGTGGTCCTGATCGTGCTGCTGGTACTTTTGCTGGTCCCAGCGGTGAAGTAAATGCATGGCTCGTAGATGGCCACTGGCCGGCCTGGAGTGTCAGTGCCTGCCATCCGCGAGCCGCGTTACGCCCGGCGGTCCGGTTCCCGAAAAGTCTCAAATCAGCGCGTGGAGAGGAATTCCACTGCCTCCACGGGAAAACACGAGGATAAACGTATGTCGAATGTGAATTCCGGAAAAGGGGTCATAGGCATTCTGACCGGCGGCGGCGATGTGCCGGGGCTGAACCCTGCCATCCGCGCTCTTACGATTCGCGCTCTGCGGGAAGGCTATAAAGTGCTGGGCCTGCGCCGGGGCTGGGCCGGGCTGGTGGAGATCGTGCGCGAGAAGGACTATGACAACAGCGACAACTTCCAGATCCTCACCGAAGAGCTGGTCAACCGCGCCGGACGCACCGGCGGGACCTTTCTGCACACCTCGCGTACCAATCCCAGCAAGGTGAAGAAGCAAAGCGTGCCCGCCCACCTGCAAAGCGCTTATAGCGCCGAGAAAAACGACCTGACTCCGGAAGTCCTGAAGAACATCGACTGGCTGGGCATTGACTATCTGATCCCCATCGGCGGCGACGATACTCTCAGCTATGCCGTGCGCCTCTATCAGGAAGGCATCAAAACCGTGGCCATTCCCAAGACCATGGACAATGACGTGCCGGGCACCGACTACTGCATCGGCTTCAGCACCTGTGTGACCCGCACCATCGCCATGGCCAACAGCCTGCGCACTTCCGCCGGCTCGCACGAGCGCTTTCTAGTGCTGGAGGTGTTTGGCCGCTATGCCGGATTCACCGCCATGCTGCCCACCATGGCGGGCGCGGCCAACCGCTGCGTGATTCCGGAGCACAAATTCGATATCGAGCGGCTGACCGAGCTGATGGCGGCTGACCGCGCTAAGAATCCAAGCCGCTATTCCGTGGTGCTGGTCTCCGAGGGCGCCATGTTTGAAGGTGGCGAGATGGTTTTTGAGCGGGAGACTACCGACGCCTTCGGCCACAAAAAGCTGGGGGGAATCGGCGACCTGGTCTCGGAAAAACTAAAGGAGCTGTCTCCCAAATACAACGGCGGCAAAAGCGTCGATGTGGTGAACCAGAAGCTCGGATATCTGGTGCGCTGCGGTGATCCCGACGCGATTGATTCGATCGTGCCCATGGCGTATGGAAATCTGGCTCTGGATCTGGTGCTGGGCAAAATCCACGGGCGCCTGGTGGTGCTCAAGAATGGCCGCTATGACAATATGCCCATCGATGCCGTGATCGCCTCCAAGAAGGTGGTCAATATTCGCGAGCACTACAACCAGGAGCGGCTGCGCCCGCACTATAAGAGCTTCGAGATGAAGCCGCTGTTTATCATGACCAGCGAAGCCGGATAGAAGTGGTTGAGTGGGAGCAAGAAGAGAGGCTGTCTCGCCCAGCGAGACAGCCTCTCTTGTTTGTGGACGGCGGATTCCGGACTTAAGCGTGCATCTCCACCGGCTCGGCCGGTGTGGGTTGGGAGGAAGCCAGTTCCTGCGCATCGACCACGGCGATGGCGGCGGCATTGACAATCTCTTCCACCTTCGCGCCGCGGGTCACCAGATGCACCGGCTTGCTCATGCCCATCAGGACGGGCCCCAGAATTTCTGCGCCCCCCAACTTGGCCAACAGCTTGCTTGCGATGTTGGCGGAGTTGAGATCGGGGAAGATGAGCACATTGGCTCCGCCCTTCAGCGCACTGAAGGGATAGAGTTGCTCCAGCATTTCGGGGGAAACCGCTGCATCGGCCATGATTTCTCCGTCTACCACCAGGGCCGGATCGGCTTTGTGAAGCAGTTCGACCGCCCTGCGTACTTTCTCGCACTGCGGATGCTTGGTGCTGCCGAAGCTGGAGAACGATAGCATGGCCACCCGTGGCACCACGTCAAAGCGGCGCGCGGTTTCCGCCGTGCACAGCGCGATTTCCACCAGCTCTTCCGCCGTAGGCTCAATATTCACGCTGGTGTCGGCCATAAACAGCAGATTACCGTTGCGCATGATCATGGGATAACAGCCGGAAACGCGGTGCAGACCTTCCCGCATGCGCACAATCTGCAAGGCGGGACGGATGGTGTCCGGGAAGTGCTGCGTGACCCCGGCCACCAGGGCATCGGCGTCGCCCATGTGCACCATCATGGAAGCGAACATATTGTGGTCCTTGAGCAGAGTGCGGGCCTCGGCCAGGGTGACGCCCCGGCGCTGCCGCAGCCGGAACAGCTCTTCGACGTAGTCTTCGCGGGCCAGCGTGGTGGCCGGATCCATGATGCGCACATGCCCGAGGGCCAGGCCGAGGACGGCGGCGCGGGTGTGCACGATGTTGGGATCGCCCAGCAGGATGGGGACGGCGATTTCCTCTTCCAGCAGACAATGCGCCGCGCGCAAAATCTGATCGTTGTCGCCTTCCGGAAAGACCACGCGCTTGGGCTGGACCTGCGCCTTATGGATCATCACCCGGGCAATCTCATGCGTCTTGCCCAGGCGGCGCTCCAGGTCCTCGCGATAATCGTCCAACTTCACCGGTTCCAGGGCGACTCCGCTGCGCATGGCGGCATCGGCCACCGCGGCGGCTTCCCATAGCAGCACGCGCGGATCGAAGGGTTTGGGGATGAGATAGTCGGGACCAAACGTCATGCGCTCGACCCCATAGGCCCGGCATACCGAATCGGGGACTTCTTCCTTGGCCAGCGCCGCCAGCGCCCGCGTGGCCGCCAGCTTCATCTCTTCATTGATGCAGGTGGCGTGCACATCGAGGGCCCCGCGGAAGATGAAGGGAAAACCCAGCACATTGTTGACCTGGTTGGGATAGTCGGAGCGGCCGGTGGCAATGAGGACGTCTTTGCGGCTGGCTTTAGCGTCTTCATAGCTGATCTCGGGATCGGGATTGGCCATGGCGAAGACGATAGGCTGCGCGGCCATGGAGCGCACCATGTCGCGGGTGACCACCCCGCGCACCGAAAAGCCCATGAAGACATCGGCGTCACGCATGACCTCCGTCAAGGTGCGCAGGCGAGTGTCGCTGGCGAAGCGCTCCTTGTGCCGGTTCATGCCTTCCTCGCGCCCTTTGTAAATCACGCCGTGGGTGTCGCACAGAATGATGTTTTCCCGGGTCGCGCCCAGGCGCACATAATGTTCGGCGGAGGCGATGGCGGCGGCGCCGGCGCCGTTGATCACGATGCGTACGGCGGCAATTTCCTTTTTCGCCAAATCCAGAGCATTGAGCAGCGCGGCCCCGGAGATGATGGCGGTGCCATGCTGGTC
>JAFDVW010000017.1:68069-289681 GCA_018268755.1 Acidobacteriota bacterium | reverse complement strand
GGGAACGGCTGCGCGTGGTGGTGAACGCGATGACGCGGATGCGCTTCTGCACCGCCGACGGGCGCATGGCTCTGCGCGCGAAAGGCCCGCCCGACAAGGCGGAAAGCTCTCAATGCGCGCGTTCTGCGTCGGCTTACCGGGCTGGATGTGCACCAGCTCGATCTGCCGATCCACACACCACGCCAGGAAATGCCGGCTGGTCAGCTCCGGCCCGTTGCCGCAGCGGATTGCTTGCGGTTGTCCGCGTTCGGCCACGATCGCCTCCAACACTCGCGTCACTCTCCGGCTGGCAAAGCTCGTATCCACTTCTAATGGGAAATTCGGGGACAGACGGAACTGACCCAAATTCCTGTGTTGTCATCTACGATCAAGACTTTCGATTTGCTCCCGTACTTTCTGTTGCCCAAAGGGCTGCAATTGGCTATTTCGAAACGGAGCATACAAAAGCGAAGAAGGAAGTCCTATAGGGGGTTACACAGGGACTGTGTATTGCTACACGGGTGAAAACCGGGAGTACGGGTGTACGCTGCTTCCAGGAAAAGGGGCGCCACAAAATAGAAGGGCCGCTACGTCAACGCCGTTCTATTTGTTTAGGTGAGTGGAGCGTCCATTCCCCAGTTCTCAAACGGAGATACAACATGCAACATATCGACCGTGCATTTCTGCATATCTTCTGGGTCATTCTGGCATTGACCATGGCCGCATCTGCGACGGGGTCCGGCCGCGGCGTAACTGTCGAGAAGGGGCCTTATGGCACGACTTCGTCCGGCACCGCCATTGATCAATACACGCTCACGAACAGTTCCGGCTTAAAGGTCAGCATCATTACTTACGGCGCCATCATGACTTCCATTCAGAACCCGTCACGCAGGATGCCGAATATCATTCTCGGATTCGACAGCCTGGGCGACTACGAAACCAAGAACAGCCCGCATTTTGGCTCGCTGATCGGGCGCTACGGCAACCGTATTGCCAATGGGACCTTTACTCTCGACGGAACCACCTATTGCCTGGACGCCAACAACGGGGCCAACACTTTGCATGGCGGCTTTCGAGGTTTTGACACCAAAGTATGGAAAGTAAGTCAGGTAAGCCAGGGTCCGGGGAGCGCCAGCGTGCAACTACATTATCGTAGCCCGGCGGGCGAGGGCTGGACCGACACCGCACCCAACCCGAACTGCCCGTCCAACGCGGTCAACGGGTTCCCCGGTAATCTCGATACGTACGTCACTTTCACGCTCACCAATCAGAACCAGATCGTAATTAGTTACTCTGCCACTACCGATGCGCCTACCGTCGTCAACCTCACGAATCACAACTACTGGAACCTGGCTGGCGAAGGTAGCGGCACCATTTACTCGCACATTGTGAGCATCAACTCCAATCAATTTGTCCCGGTCACCAGCAGCCAGATACCCGACGGTACGCTGCGCTCCGTGACAGGAACACCATTTGATTTCCGGCGAGGTAAAGCGGTCTCGACCGATATACGCAAGAAAGACCCACAGTTGATGACCGGCAATGGCTATGATCTCACGTGGGTAGTGAACCCAGCCGGTTTCGGGCCACTGAAACTGGCTGCGACAGTGCTGGAACCGAATTCGCGCCGGGTGTTGTCAGTCTGGACTGACCAGCCCGGGATCCAGTTCTATAGCGGTAACTCGCTGGACGCCACATCGTACGGAGCGAGCAATCGCGCCTACCGGCAAAGTGATGGCTTGGCGCTCGAGACCCAGCACTATCCCGATTCTCCCAACCAGCCCAACTTTCCCTCCACTACCCTGCGTCCGGGACAGACCTACCAGGCCACGACTATTTATCAGATCGACAACTTCTGAAGGTCCCGCAAGACGCATCCCACCGCCTGGGGGCGAGCCAGCTGGGCTCGACCCAGGCGCGTTTCTCTGCAAAGGATACAATCGCTTTGATTTCCCCCAAAACACTGGGCGTTCTCCCCCAGCCTTGGCTCCTCCTCTTTATAATGGCTGCGCGGTAGATTGGGCTTGCCTAAAACGCACTTCCTTTCGTACCAATATGTGCCGCAAGCTTTCCATCGAGGGCGAGGGACCGAATGCTTTGCTCCGTTTCGCCTTGCAAAACCGTAACAGCCTATAGGAAAACCATTCCCTTCATGCGGAACGATGTGGGTTGATACACAGTCCCCCGTGTAGCACCACATAGGTCTAGCTGTCTGCTTTCGCGTTACCTTAAATGCATGCTGGCGCGTGGTTCGTCGTGCTGGCCATGCTTAACAGGTGTTGCTTCCCTCTGGCGAGGAGACAAGAATGAGCCGGAAGTGCCCGCGTTTCTCTGCGTATTGTACAAACCAGCTTGCTGCCAGACCCTTTCGCGCGGGGCAAATGTTACTCATTATCCTGATCGTTGTCGGGGCTGTCGCCTGTGGCGGCGGGAATGCCGGGCACCCCACCCCTCCCCCAATTGATGATCCAGAACCACCTGCCGTCGAAACCTGTGCTGGTACCGGCAACACGAACCATATTCTGCCCTCCGGCAGCACCTCCACGGACCTGCAGATCAATGGCGTTAATTGTGTCGTGGATGGCACCGGCGCCGCAGGAAGCGTACCCGGGTCCTATGTGTATCGCAACGTGAACATCCTCAATGGTGGTTCGCTCACTTTTCAGGACGCACCGATTGATTTCCACGCCCACTCCATCCTGGTAGAAATGGGCGGTACGCTGCAGGCCGGGACCGGCAGTCCTATTCAGGGGCCAATCACCATCTGGTTGTGGGGAAGTGCCAACGACGGTATTCCCAGTATCACCTGCCTGAGCGACAGCAAGAACCAGTGCGGCCTTTCCGATAACGCCTGGAACTCCAACCCCTCCATGGCTATGAAGCAGATGTCCTTCATGGGGTGCACTCCGGGTTCGCAAGTCGGCTTTCCTCAGCCCAACGATGATTGCTTTTACCAATACGATGTCATGGAGTCAGGCGACATTGCGGGCGCCTATTTCGGCCGCAAAGTACTGGCGGTTTCCGCCGGAGGCACATTGATGCTGCGCGGCGCGAAGGGCATCCGCAGCGGAGAAATTGAGGCCAACCCCGCGGACTCCAGCACCAGTTGGGGACGGCTTACCACTACCCTAAGCGGCGGCGAGACCTATTTCTATCTTGACCGTAACGTGAGCGGATCGTGGGCCGCGGGTGATCACATCGTCGTGACCACCACCGACTATCTCCCCAGCCATACGGAAGAGCTGGTTATCAAAGCAATCACAAACGACAGCAACGGCACACGCATCGATATCGATCCCTCGGTTCCAGCGCCGATGAATGCCATACGCTATCATCACAACGGCCAATCCTATGACTACAGCGCCGTAGCGGCCGACCACCCCAATACCGGCCCCGCGCCTGACGCCTCGGTCACGAATCTCGCTCCGCAGAACATCGAAACCCGCAGTGTCGTTGCGCTGCTTAGCCGCAGCATTCGCATTGCCTCGGAAGGGGGCACGCCCACCTTCGACCGTACTGCCGATCACTTTCCGGCCACCGCAGGCAATTACTACGGGGGACACACCCTTTACCGCCAGGGCTTCACCACGGTGCAACTCCAGGGGGTCGAGTTCTACCAGCTGGGGCAAGGCGGCAATATGGGGCACTATCCGGTCCATTTCCATATGGCTCGTAGTGTTCCTCAACCCAACCTTCCGGCAGATTTCTTCGGGACCTATATCGCCGACTCTTCCATCGTCGATTCCATGACCCGCTTCATTACCGTACACGCTACGCAAGGGGTCACGCTGGCGCGCAACGTGGGTTATCTGTCGATCGGTCATGGTTTCTATCTCGAAGATGCCACCGAGACGAACAACCGCATTTACTCGAACGTCGGCATCTCCGTGCGCGGGGCCGTCGCCAATTCGCAAAATCCCCGCCTGACCCCCGGCATCCTCGACTACAACGATGGTGCACAAGGCTCACAGATTCCCGACATTCCGCCCAAGTACAGCGATGTCGTCAACCCCTCGACTTTCTGGATCATGAACACCTGGAACGATTTCCAGTACAACGCCGCCGTCGGTGTGGGGTCCTGCGGCGCCTGTTACTGGATGCCCCCGGGTGGCATCAGCGGACCTTCCCGCTATGAGAGCTGGACGGGCTACGCCAGCATGCAGAAAGACGTCCCGAACTACGGACAAACACCGTTAATGACCTTCAAGGGGAACTCGTGCAGCACGGCGATGGCTGCTCTTACTACGGTAGGACAGACCAGCCCTTGCAACGGAGTAGTGTTCGGCCCGGGGACATCCGACAATAGCAAACTGGTTTCGGTGCCCAATCCTGCCAGCAGGCCCCTCGACGACTATCCCAACCAAAGTCTCGGACAGCGCACCAAGGCCACAGTCTGCGACTCGACCCATCAGGGCGATTGCAGCCTGGCGCCGCCGTGCACTTCAACGCCTCCCGGCGAGGCGAACTGCATGGCGACTGTCATCGATCACTTCACGACATCCTTCAATTGGGCGCCCACCAACGTCGCTTCCATCTGGCTGCGCGGCTGGTGGTATCTGCTGGACAACTCCGCGATCACCGATGTGCAGAACGGAGGCTTGACCTTTATCAGCGGAGGCGGCTACACCCGTTCTGACGCTGCCCAGGGTTACTGGGCGGTGCTGAAGAACAGCGTTCTCGTCGGCAATACGCAACCCAACTTGAGCGACGGTTTCCCGGCAAACCCATTCGCCTCGAACGGCGGGCCATTCAATCCCAAAGGTTTGGATTGTCCTTACAATCCGCCTTTCTGCGTCTCCCCTGCGGATGGAATCAGCTTTGTAGGCTCGAATTTTGGCGTCAACCAACGGCTGTTCAACATCTACGACGGGCCGTCGAGCCAATACAACAACATCTATTCGGACGTTCAGCCGACTGTCCTCGGCACGCTCTCGCAGTGCAAGGCCGACAATAGCCAGCCGGGGAACTGCGTCAATCTTGGGTGGTCAAGCGGCTATCAGATCGGCGTGATGCAGTCTCCTCCCACCAATCAGCCCGGCACCAATTGTATTTTGCCCAATGCCGCCATCGCCTGGAAACAGCCGAATGGCTTTTACTATCCGCCGGCATTCAAGTCCAGCAACCTGGCCTTCAACAATGTGGGCATCCGCCATTTCGTGATCCAACCGGCCTATGTCCCCGGCACTTTGCAAGAGGACCCGGCTCTGATCCAAAAGACCTACTGCACCTGGCAGCCCGGGATGTTCTCGTCAAGCTTTACCGACATCGATCGGCAGACGGAACTGACCGACCTGGACGGCTCCTTGACCGGACTTACTTCGAATGACACGACGCAAACTCCGTCCGACGGCCCGACCATTTCCATCACCAAGGACCCGTTCTATACCGCACCCGTGACCACCGATGAATGTGCCACCGGGCAACAGCCTCCCCCAACATCCAGCGGGGACGGGGCTACCGCCTCGACCAGTCCTTACCAGTACCTAACCACCGCGATCGTAGCGCAGTGCGCCATCGGTGGGTCATGCGCGACCAATTGGTCGAATCAGTGCTCCAGCCCGCAGTGCTACGGCATTCCCCTCTATCGCCAATTTCTGACCCAGTCTGAGATGACCGCCTACAACGCGGACAATAGCAAGCGTCCGTCGATTCGCATGATGGGCCAGGACAATGTGCAGCGCAGCACGCTCACCATCAATCGCGGACACTATTACATAGACACTACGGTCTCCATCAAAACCCAACAGAGCTCCGGGCCGTTCATCAACGTATTTCAGCCGGACGCCGTATATTCCGTGTTCTTTCTGTATGCCAACAATGCCACCAAGCAGACGTACAGCTTCTTCATCGGGAAGGGGCTGACCGATGACCAGGCCAGAGCTGCCATCATTCCGGCGCGAGTGACGACACCGGATCTCACCTACCCGACCACGGAATTTGCGGACGGTAGTTGGGTCAGCTTCAGTACCTATGATGCGGACACCGGCCTGGTGACCGTGAATATCGATTTGAGCGCGCAACAGGACCTTGCTCCGGAGAATCGCGCCGCTTTCTGCCAGCCCACCACTTTCTGCTCCTGGAATTCCGCCACCAGTAGTTGCGGGTGCAAGGCGGATAGCGGCTGCACAGATGACCAAGTCTGTTCCTTCGCCACCAAAGACATTGATTGCCCTGTTGCTGGCTGCTATGGCTTCAATATTCACATGCCCGACGCTTTCGTGGCCGCGCCCCAGGATGGTCTGCCGGCGGCGCCGGTCCTCTACACGGACGCCGATCCATACTTCCAGCCAGGCACAGTGACCTTCGTACCTGCGTCAGCGGATGTCGCGGGAGGCTGCCACTACACCGCTCCTCCCACACCCCAGCTTAAGGAGAAGCTATTGCCCAGGTAGGACGCGTCCTGCATGAATCCGGTCTGGCCAATCACTGTCTGGAAAAATGCCATCTGATATGCTTTCCAGACCCGACTACCGGTTTCAATCGGCAATACATTTTCATCTGGCCGCTGGCGACAGGAGAGAAAGATGAGCCTGCCGTTCCGACGTATTCCATCATTTAATCCGCCGCTGCGCGATTGCCCGCCGCCCCCAGCGTGTAGGCATAGCCGGAGAGCGCTCCGCCCTTCGCCGACCCCATAGGTGTAGGTGGTGACTGCCGATGCCGCTCCCTGCGCCACCAGCCGATGATCATTGGCGTAGACGGAATAGATTATGGAGCAAGCGGGCCCTTGCGATATCCTCATTCCACTGCCCTGTTTTGCCGCCTGGTGAGCTTGCTTTACATCCGAATGGTCCGGCCCGCCGGGTTCGCAGGAGAGAGAGATGAGCCTGACATCCCGATATTTCCCCACGGTGCGCAGCCTTTGCCTAGCGGTCTTGATGCTGTATTGGCTGAATAGCGTTCTTCACGGGCAGAATTCCCAGGGAACGATTGTCGGACACATCACCGACCCATCGGGAAACGCAATCGTGGGAGCCCGGGTGATCGTCTCCGGCAAGGCCACTGCATCGGTCAGCAAGCTAGCCTCCAACACCGCCGGCGATTACGTGCTGGTCAACGTGACTCCGGGATACTACGACATTGCGGTTGAGGTCGATGGCTTCAAGCGCGCCGAAGCGCACAACCTGCGGGTCGAGGTCGAAACCACCTTGCGCCAGGATTTCCGTCTGGCCGTGGGTGAGGTCCGTGAAATCGTCTCGGTGCCGGCCGATGCCCAGATGCTGCAGACCGATAGCGCCACTGCCGGAGAGTCCGTGTCGAGCCGGCTGATTGAGGCCTTGCCCATCTCCGGGCGCGACTTCACCAACCTCCTGCGCCTGCATGCGGGAGTGACCCAGGCGCAAGGCACGTCACAGCTGTACTGGGCGCAGCACGGCCTGAACAACGACTTTACCTCGGTCAGCGTCAATGGCTCGCGCACGGAATCGGTGAGTTACCTGGTGGACGGCGTTTCCGCCAACGACCAATACTTCTCCACCGCCAACAATGTTCCGATTTCCGGCGCCATCGAAGAATTCAAGGTCCTGAACTCTTTCTATTCGGCCGAGTACGGACAAGGTTCAGCCCAAGTCAACGTGGCCGTGAAATCGGGGACGAACCGGTTTCACGGGTCGGCCTACGATTTTCTGCAAAACGATGCCTTCGCGCCGCAGAACCCGCTCAGCGTCTACAATCGCGACGTGCTGGGGGTACCGCTGGCCCCCAAGAACACACTCAAACAGAACCAGTACGGTTTTACTTTGGCTGGGCCCGTAATGGTCCCCGGGATCTACAACGGCCGGGGAAACACCTATTTTTTCTACGCGTACGAAGCCGGCCGCGCAAGAAAATCGTTGCTTGACCAGGGGCTGGTGCCAACCGCAGCGGAACGCACGGGAGACTTTTCCGACTGGCGCGATGGACAAGGCAATCTGGTGCCGCTCTATGACTCGCTTGGCGGCACGCCGGGCGATCCCTCCACCCGCACCCCGTTCCAGTTTCAAGGCCCCAATACCGTCGATCCCCAGCGCTTCAGCGAGATTGCGTCCAAATTCCTGAATCGCATCTACCCATTGCCCAATGTGGCCGTGGCTAATATGGCGGATTGTGCGCAGACCAACAGCGATGGCAGCAACCGTTGTTTCAACTACATCGCCAGTGTCAGCCGTCCATTCGATACCGACAACAATACGTTCCGCGTGGATACCAGTCCCACGGAAAAGGACCGCCTTTACTTGACCGCCATTTTGGGAGAACAGAAATTACACAATGCGAGCCTCATGCCGTTGAGCGGCGAGGTCAAGTATCAGCACAACCGTTTATTGGCGCTGAACTGGCAACGCACCATCGCCTCCAACATGGTCAACCAGTTTCGCGTGGGCTACAACTGGATGGTGTGGAGAAATGGCTCGGACGCCGCGAACCGTGAGAACTATGGTGCAGACCTGGGATTTGGCAATGTTCCCGGTTCGCCCACGCTTTGGGGCGTGCCGAACGTCCACCTAAACGGGTTCAAGGACATCGGCAACACCAACTCGGGGTGGTCGCAAAGAGAAAACAACTACCAGGTTATTGAGAACCTGAAGTGGGTGCGCGGAAAACATACCATCACCCTGGGCGCGGACGTCCGCCGCTACATGCTGGAGATGATTGCCGCCTTCGGCTCGACCGGCGTGGTGTCGTTCAACGGCGCCTACAGCGGACTGGACCCGAGCCTGACCAATTCCAATCAATACAACACGGACGGCGCCGGCAGCGCGCTGCTGGATTTTCTGCTGGGCAATCCTATTTCCATTACCGGCCCGGCTCCTGGCGGCTCCGATCTCTTCGATGTGCGGGCCACCAACTGGAACTTTTTCTTCCAGGACGACGTCCGCATCTCTCCACGTCTGACCATGAACCTGGGTTTGCGCTATGAGATTCCCCCCGCTTACCACGATATCCATAGCAGCGGAAAACAGCTTGACATGGGCAATGGAGGCGGCTTTCGCTGGGCGAACCGTGACATCATCCAGCAGATCCAGCAACAGCCGGGATATATCCCGAGCCTGGTGCAGTGCTGCGTGGACAACAAACTCGTTCCGCCGGACCACACGAACTTCGCGCCGCGCATCGGGCTGGCCTGGCGTCCGCTGGAAAGCAATCACCTGGTGCTGCGCGCAGGATACGGGATTTTTTATGACTTGCAGAACCTGTGGTATGCACTGACCACGTACGACAACATCAGCACCTACATCGGGGGCCCCGCATTTTATCCCACCTCGACGGGGTCGACCCCGGCAGCGCCGAACCCGCTCGATACCTTGTGGTTGCCCTCCCCGCTCGATTATTCCTACTTCGGCGTCGGCCCCAACGGCCGGCCTTACTGGAACGCCGCACCTTCGGTGATCTGGCCGGAAAACCGCACTCCCTACAATCAACAGTGGACTACCGGCGCACAGTACGCTCTGAACCAGGACCTTTTGCTGGACGTCTCCTACGTAGGTAGCCATTCTCTCCGTCAACCCGGCTACTGGTATTACAACGCCGCTACGATGACCGCTGTCAATGATCCGTGCAACCGTTATCGCACGGTCGACGAAGCTGCGGGAGATCCCACCTGCGCCGGCGATCCCAATTTCGTTCCCGCGCTTGAGCGCAATCGCTTCCCCAACATCAGTTCCCGCGCCTTCGCCGTGGCCAACCGGTTCAGCGGGAACTATAACGCCCTGCAGGTGCGGCTCAACCAGCGTTTCCACCGGGGATGGCTGTATCAGGTGAATTACACCTTGTCGCGGACCATCGACAATGTCTCCGCCATCAACAACATCCCTACTGGGACCCTGACCCTGCAGAACAACAACTGCTTCTCTTGCGACTATGGGCCGTCGTCGTTCGATCAGCCGCAGCGCTTCGTGGCCAGCGGGAGCTATGAGCTGCCCGTGGGCCGGAACCGGAAATGGTCTCTGGGCGCCGCAGATTGGGTCCTGGGGGGATGGACTTTCAGCGGTCTGTACACCGTGGCTTCCGGTCAGCCGCAGAGTGTGTTTGCCGGATTCAGCGGCTTCGGGCAAGATGGCGTCCGCGCCGACCTGCGCCGTCCCAACCTTGTCGGCAATCCGAATGCCCCCGTGTACGGAGCGCTCGATCCGGACGTGTATCCGCAAGCTAACTTCAGGAGCGACATTTTCCACTGGTTCAATCCGGCCGCATTCGCAGCTCCGGCTGGCAATCAGTACGGAAACGTGGGCAGAAACAGCATTCGCCAGCCCTACTTCATGCGCGGTGATATTGCCCTGAGCAAGAGCTTTCCCATCCGGGAAAGGCTCAATTTTGAATACCGCCTTGAGATCTTCAATGTCTTCTCGCTCTGGCACTCCGGTGTGAATGGCGGTCCCAACTGGGGCGGGGGTTTCCAGAAGAGCCTGGCCTCCAGCACATTCGGGTCACTGGTACCAATCAATCGCGATTCCAACGGTGTGCCGCTACCTGAAGCTCTTCAGGGCGGCGTGCGCTATCTCTGGAGCCCGCGCGTCATACAAATGGCGCTCAAGTTACATTTTTGAAAGGGACATCCGCCGTAGAAGCCTGAATGGAAGGGTTAGCCGGGCTGCCTTAGGAGCTCACCGCCTTCTGGAAACTGTGCAGCATTTCCGATACGCCGTTGGAAGCGATCTGCAGGCCGATGCAGATGACGATAAACGATACCACCCTTAGAATTCCGGCCGCGGTTTGTGGCCTGATCATCTGTGTAATTTTCGCGGCATTGCCATAGCACAAGCCGACCGCTGCTCCCAGTACGAGAATGGCGACAGCAATGCCCACGTGGGCGAGAAAATCGCCGGCCAGGGCATGCCGGGATGCGTGCGCGCTCAGGGTCAAGGTCACGACAATGCACCCGGGATCAGCGGTAACGGGGAAAGTAAGGGGATAGAAAATCTGTTCCTCGACCGGACGATGACTGGGGTCGGTCCCAAAGTGGTCCCCGTTTGCCGTGCTGCTGACCAGCATCTTCCAACCCATGCTGGCCAGCACGAGTCCGCCGGCCAGCTGCACCACCGGCAGACTGATGGCGAAAAATGCCAGAAATGCCGACCCAAGCAGTTCCACCGCAAGAAGAAACAAAACCGTCGACGTGGCCACGCGCCAGGCTAGTTTGTGGAGCGTTTCGCCGTGCACTTCTCCCACCAACCCCATAAAGATCAGGGCCGAGCCAACCGGGTTAATGACGGGCAGCAAAGCGCTGAATGCAAGAAACACGAAATTTAAGAACAATGACATGGTTCGTCCTGGTTACCGTTCTGCCGAAGGCACCTATAAGCTTCCCGGCCCTGACCGCGTTTCCGCCCGGGGTCCTGGCCATGTCCGTGGAAAGCGCGCTCCCGCCTTTGCCTGTGACGGGGCCGCGCTAGCCGTGTTCGTGCAACTTGGGCAGTTGGTGCCGTAGAAAGTGGAGCGGAACGAGAATAGAGCGGCGAATCGCGCCTCCCCGGCGTGCCCGAGTACCATGGTCAGGACAAGCACCAGCAGGCCGAACCACAAGCTGGAAGAACTCTTTCGTTCCTTCATCACGAGACCCAAGTGAACCTTTCCTTTCGTCCAACTTTGCAATAGGTTGGCGTCGAGAGGAAGCATAGGGAAAGCAGCGCTTGTATCCCATAGAGGGCATCACACAAACATGCGTGTATTAACACACAATGCCACGACCAGACATGAGACAAGACGGAAATTGGAGCTCACTGTTCTGAGTGGAAAGAGAGGCGTTGGGCCCGGGCAAATTCATGCTCAGGCCCTACGGCGGGGGAAGATCTAAGGTTTCACCGGCTTCCAGTAGCTCTTTACATAGCCCTGAGCATCCAGCTCGGCCGAGCCGGTCACATACGGCTGACCGCCGCGGCATGCCCAGGAAATGTTGCTCTCGTGCCCGGTGACCACGGCCGGGATGAAGGATGTATCGGGATTCTGCCGGCAATAATCGTTCACGGCGGGGGAGGGCTGTGAATTCGTATCGGCTTTGGCGTTACATGGAATATTGGCGCCGTAGACACACGCCAGGATAGCCCCATGGGCGCAGCGCCACTCCATCTGGTCAGCCTGCGTGGCGCTCAGGTTGAGCTGACGTCCCATCCACCTGGGCAGCTTGGGGCCGGTATAACGGGAATCCGGCTTATCGATGGTCCCTACAGCGCGGCAATAGGCAACCGGAGTGGAGTAGCTTTGTGCAAATACTGGCAAAGACGGGACGATCATCATTCCGGCCAGCAATACCAAGCAGCGCATGTTCATAAGCCACCTCTTTATTCCTCTAAGCCTGGCGAGTGGTGCCGTTATCCAAGTCCTGCTGGAAGACGCCCGCCAGGCAGTTTGCAGGCTTGGTGAATTACCGGTTGTCGGCGGAGTTGGCCGCATACTGGATTTCCTGGTTCGCCTGGTTGAGCAGGTCCTTGGCCTTTTCGGCATGACCTCCCAGATGATTGCGGTTTTCCTGCTGCGCCGTGTTGATCGATTGCCAGGCCGCAACGATGGATTGTTGCGCCGAGGCCAGGTTGCCATGCCGCGAGCTATCTACGGTGACGGTTGGGGCCGAAGCGGCATATAAAAGAGCGCAAGTTGCCGCCAGCAGCACTAGGGTGGAGATCATTTTCTTGGTCATGGAAGTTCTCCTTGAGTTTCTTCAAGATTTTTTTGCAAAAACCGGTCTTGCTTTGCTGCGGGGCCTTCTGCATTTTCCTCTGCTACACCTTAAAATTCTGCGTCACCCAAGTTTTCACGGTACTCCATTCGGTAGAGGCGAAAAGTGCCGTGGCCGTATCCTCGAACATTTGCAGGGTCGCGGGGCTGTAGTCATCCAGCGCCACCGACTTAGGCAGCACCGGATTAATGCGCAAATAGCGATTGCCGAGCAGTTGGCTGCACAGGTAATCGTTAGTGGCCGCTACGGAATCCATGATTCCGTTCAGCAATGGGAAAGGCGGCGTCTGGCCTTCCTGTTCAAACCAGACCCAGCTTTTCAGGCCGTTGCAAACACGCTTGTCCTCGGTGACGGAAAACGAGGCGTTGGTGAACCCCGTACCGATGGACAGAAGCGAAATGTTGGCCATTGGCGTTCCCGTCTCAATGGCCCGGGCCACGGCCTGGGGCGAGGGGTTGTTTGCGAACAGGCCTCCATCACTACACCAGCCAAAAGTCGGATGATTGTAAGGCGGAAAGTAGACGGGTGCGGCCGAGGTACTCAGGGCGGCATCATAGAGATAGGTAGGGGCCCCGTTGGAACCCGCCAGGTTATCGATGACCAGCGGGTTCCAGGAGATCCCGGTGCTCAGCTGGGCCGCCAGCTGAAAGGTCGTGACCATGACTTTATTGGGGAGCGATCCGAGGGTGGGATTGCCCGGAATGAAACCCTCCACCACCGTACGCACCGAGGGGACCGCGATGTCGTCAAATAGCGCTTGCCACACGGCCGTCACGTCCACCGAGCTGGATGACGAAGACGAGCTCACGCAGTCCAGTTGTGCGGCCAACGGCGAGAAGATCTGCGCGCCGTCATTCTTATAAAGAGTTACCACGTCGTCGATGGATTTGCCGAACGCCAATCCCAGCGCAATCAGGCCGCCCGTGGAAGTGCCGGCGTAAAGATTGATGGACTGGTTGTTGGCGCCGAAGATCCCGCAATCCTGGCTAAGCCTTTGCATGATCAAAGAAGACAAATAGCCGCGCATGCCTCCTCCGTCACAGGCCAGGATCAGGTATTTTGGGGTTGCGCCCTCCACACTTGGCACGACTCCTCCCCCACACCCGGCCATTACCCCGGCGGCGACGGCGGCGCTTCCGGCCTTGAGGAATTTTCGACGGTCCATCGTCGTTCTCCTTGTTTTTCGAAGTCCTAAGAAATGTCCGCTATCCAGGACGAGTGAAATGGAGAATACGATCGAGCGACCGCAAGCGCCATAGGGGACGCCACACGACGCCTGTGTATTACCACACGGCCGGGTCAGCAGGAGGTTCTTAGGCTGGCAGCCAACCCGCGAGGATCTGGGTGACCTTGGCAGGTTGTTCCATCGGGGTGAAATGCCCGGAATCTGCAATCATCGCCAATTCGCACCGCGGAATCTCTTCGGCCAGCAATCGTTGCACCGCCGGTGTGGCGCGCTGGTCTTCCTGGCCGGCAATGACCATGGCCGGACAGGAGATTCTCCCGAGATGGGGAAAGGGGCCGTCCATGGCAAGCAAAGCCTGCATCTGCCGGATGCCCGCCTGCGGGCCGACGGCATGCGCCATGGCAGTGAAGGCGTTCCACTGGACAGGGTCCGCAATGTGTGTGGGCGCGAAATAGAAAGGATAGACTTCTTCGAGATAGCGGTCGAATTCTCCACCCTCAAGCATGGCCACTGCGTTCGAGATGGCCGCGGTCACGGCGGGAGTCAGCCCGCCGTGAGTCGTACTCAAGAGCGCTAGACGCTCCACTCGCTCCGGCGCCAGGCGTGCGATCTCGAGGGCCACATGGCCCCCAAGCGAAAATCCGGCAAGCGAGAAATGGCCGCCGACCTGGTTGATGACTGCAGCCGCCATTTCGGTGACACTGCGCTGCCTGGTAATGTCCGGCACGATGATCTCGCAGCGCCGCTCAAGTACGGCGATCTGGCCGCACCACAAACGGCGATCGCACAGTAGTCCTGGAATGAGAACCAGCTGTTTCATGGCGTGGGGCCTAGGCGCCCCACGCGGGAACTTGCCGCACCATGTTCCACACCATCTGATCGAGCGCGGAGCTGATCTCGTCGGATGGCTCGGTCCGTGTGTTGATGAGCGCGGCCCAGCACATGCCGGAAGAAGTACGCACCATGATGGACGTGGTGCCATACAGGCTGCCGTTGTGCCACCAGTTGCCCATACCGTTGTCGCGCACGTTCCAGCCGCGTGCATAGCGTACGTCCGCGGACTGCGACGAGGCCGGCGCGGGAGTCGTCATGGTGCGGATTGAGCCGCGATTGAGTAGAGCCGGGGCATCGCCGGCGCCGGTTACTCCGTTCAAAAACCTCACCAGATCGCCCGGCGTCGCGATCCAGCCTCCGTGCGAATCCATGCGGCTGACGTTCATGCTGTAAGGGTTCTCGCCAAACTGGCCCTTGTAGACGACTTCGTTGGCAGCGCGGTCGCGCTCTTTGTTTCCCCCGATGCGCATGTCGGAAATGCCGCAGCGGCCCAAAACGTTGTTTCGCACATAGTCGGAGTAGCTCTGGCCTGTGACCTGTTCGATCACACGGCCCAGGACGCAATATCCGAAGTTCGAATAGGCCCAGTGTTCTCCGGGTGCATAGGTGAGCGGGATGTCTTTGATCGCCCAGGTGATCAACTTCTCATGGTCCCAGCCTTCGTTGCGGAACATGGGATCGGTACCGTCATTGGGCCAGCCGCCCGCAGTGTGGGTGAGCAGGTGGTCCACGGTGACCTCGGCAACATACTGCTTGTAGGGAGGCTTGCCGTATTTTGTTCCCAGCACCCCGTTCGGGCCGAAGACCTTATCATGCAGGTTGAGCTTGCCTTGTTCGATCAAACTGAAAATGGTCACCGAAGTGATGGGCTTGGTCACGCTGGCAATACGGAACAGACTGGAAGGCAGCACCTGTTGCGAGTTCTGCTGGTCCGCCATGCCCCACTGATGTTCGTAGACAAATCTGCCGTTCTTTGAAATCGCGACGGACATGCCGGGCACGTGGTACTTCTGCATGAATTCGCGGCCGATGCGGCCCATCTCTCCCCGGTGGCCGCCGCCCTCGCGGTCTTGCGCGAATAAGATTGACGGCGAGAGTGAAGAGAATGCCGCCGCGCCGGCCAGAGACGCGCCCATGCCCTTAAGCCACTGCCTTCTGTTGAATTGGTTTGCCATGTTCGTCTTCCTTTCCTAATTCGATCTCTTTACTGTGACTGCCAACGAGAAGATCTGGGCAGGAGGAGTCTCTTTCTCCCATGGACGCTGATAACCAAAGCGTAATGTGTCCTGTCCCACCCCCGTCGCCTGAAAACGAAATGCCTGCACCTGCCTTGTGCCGGGCCGGGATTGGCCCGGCACCTCACTGGATTGCGCTTCCAGTTTGACCATGGATGGCGAGCTCAAGAGCTGCCAGGAAAAACCGGTGCCGGGCTGTCTGGGCAAACGCACCAGCAGTTCCTGGTCCGTCATGATTGACACCTCCGCGGATTTCTGTCCCGGCACGACCGTCACCACCTTCAAATCTTGCGCGAAGGCGCCGCGTTGGACCGTTACGGCAGAGATCAACACCAACCAAGCTAGCCAACCTTGGACCGCCGTTCGGCACTGAAAAGAACTCGATGGCACCGGCATGTCATTAGTACTCCTGAATGCTTATGGGAGAGCTTCTTCCACCGGTCGCAGGGGAAGCACTACAGTCGCCGCGATCAGACCGAGAGTCGCGCCAATCGCTGTCTCCCACAAGCGCGCGCTCAGCAAGCGGGCCGAATGCACACCGCTTGCCGCCATGGTGATCATCAGGGTGAACGCGAAAGCCCCGCAAGCAATGTCATAACGCTCGGGCAAGGCCATGGCGTAGATCACCATAGCGATGGCCGCCAGACTCCAGACCACGAGGGGAAAATGTTCCGCGATGGGCAAGCAGGCAATTCCGAGCGGGACGCCGACCAGCGTTCCCAGCATGCGGCGGCGCACTCGATCACTGGTTCCATGGGCCGAGCCGGAGATCACAAAAGTACAGGCGGTAATCGCCCATACGGATTCCTCCAGGCCGACCGCAAAATTCGCTGCGATGATCACGGTGGCAGCCAAGGCCGACTGCAGGCCCATAACCAAATTCGGCGACATGCCCCATAGGCCCTCCACTTGCGGCCCCGGTGGGGTGACGGCCGGCTTTTCCGCTGGCCCGCTCAACACCCGGGGTACGACTGCCCCGAGCGCCGCAATCAGACCTGCGATGCCCACCGTACCAAGATCGGTGGTGGTAAGGCCGGCGTTGTAGGCCAGTAATTGGCCAAGAAAAATCTGTGCCCCGATGCCGCCGCCCAAAATCCCGTAGCGTCGGAAGTAACCCACCAGAAACGATCCCAGCACCAACAGCACTTCGGGGCCTGGCCGTCCCGGTCCGCCCAGCAGCGGCGTGAGCGCAATCATGCTAAGGGAGCCGAGAACAGCGGCCGTGCAGAGCAGCAACAGATCGCGCGTGGAATCTCTCCGGTTCCCCCGTGCCTCCAGTACGCTTGCCCACAAGGCAAATCCGCCCGCCAGAGTGCTCAGCGACGAGTTGCCGGCCGGGCCCTGAATGGCGCCGGAAGTTCCCAGCAGGGCCGCGATGCCATACGCCGTCACCAGGCGCAATCCCTTAATGCGCCGTTGTGCGCCGGGATCCATGGTCTCCAGCCAGCCCAGCAGGCCCTTCGCGGATTGCACGTTCTGACGCATAGTCCTTATCCGTCGGGTCCTTACTGATTGAGGCGGTTGGCTTCAAATTCCCCGTGCCGACCCCGGATGCCGAAATGTCCGCGGATAGTATTGCCCTGGACATTCCCCCGAAAAGTCAACACTTCGCGGGTCTTGGTGCTGAAAACAACGTGGTTGCCATTCACCGTGCCCTCGATCTTGCCCGACTGGTGGGGCCCTTTAAATTTGCCGGTGAGCTGGTTGCCGTTCTGCTTGATGTCCACGGTCTTCGTATCGGTGCTGCCGTCCGGGTTCCGGGCATAGATCGACCAATGGCCGGAGACATCGGCCGGCGGTTGGGAGGCAGGGTCAGACTGCGCCCACGCTACGCTGCCCATGGTGCAAATCAGTAAAACCATGCCGCAAAGGGCCGACTTTTTTGCTTTGCTCGAATTCACGACTGTTTTCTCCTTGAATTACTCGCCTGATCGAGAAGGAGCATACAAAAGGGGGGCCGCCACAACAATAGGGGGCACTACACGAAGACCTGTGTGTTTCCACATAGGCCTGCCCTTGGCCTAGAGGCAATTACTGAATCGTAGCCTATCAAATGGATAACCGGTGTTTGTGCCCGCAGACCGGGCAAAGGACAATGGTTGTGGGGTAATAGGTCCGGCAGTGCGCGCACGGCAGTCCAAGTAGGGCGCTTTTCGGAACCTCACTGGCCGAATAAAAGGACCCGGCCCCGCCGGCTTCCTGGGTCTTTGTATGCACCGCAGGGTGTACTGTGTCTATCGTTTCGAGGTTCATCCGTAACTCCTTGGCTTTATTTCAAAGTCAGATTATGGAGGGCTGCCGCGCGGCACCCATCAGGGCAGATTGGGACCGGCGTAGCGGGCGTCCGGTTTGTCGATCGTGCCTACGGCCTGGCAGTTGGCCCCCGGACTCAAGCTCTGCATGCTCCCTGGGGCGATGCCTTCCTATCGGTTGTCGGCGGAGTTTGCCGCATACTGAATTTCCTGGCTCGCCTGGTAGAGAAGGTCCTTGGCTTTCTCGGCGTGGCCTCCCATGTGGTAGTTGTTGTCCTGTTGCGCTGTGTTGATCGAGTTCCACGCCGCCTGGACGGACTCTTGCGCTGAATACAGGTTGCCGTGCCGCGAACGGTCTACAGTGACGCTCGGCGCGGTGGCAGCGTATACCAAAACGCTCACTGCGGCTAACAGAACTAGGATTTGAATCGCTTTCTTTTTCATTGAAATTCTCCTTTTAAGAACTTGTATCTGCGGACTTGTCTTGTGTCTTGCCAGAACGCTTCTTGGAAGAGATCCGGTGCGGCGAAGAAATCGCCGCACCGGGCTGGATTACTGAATGTTCAGGACGAGGGGAACGGTCCGGGTGACAGTGCCGCAGGTGGCATTCACCAGGATCGTCTTGGTCCCCGATTCCTGCACGGGTTTCGATGGAGTGGGCTGGGAGTTGCTGCCACTGCCGCCGCACGCCGCCAATCCCAGGGTCAGGCCCAGCATCACGAAGCAGGCAGCGACCTGAACGCCGCGCATGCCCCGTTGGTTGCGCTTGACGCCCAGCACGGTCAAAGGCAGGACCATGGCCAGGAAGCTGAAGCCCAGCATCCCGCCGCGGTTGGAGGCCGACAAGGGCGTACCGGTGATGGTAAGCGCCGTAGTCACGGTCTCGCCGTCGCCGATGGAAATGCTGACCGGGTTGAAGTTGCAGATCATCCCGATGGGCAATCCGGAGCAACTGAAGGTGATGTTTCCGTTCAGGCCTGACAGCGAACCTGCCTGCACCGTCACCGGAGCAGAAGTCTTCCCGTAGCTGACCGTCAACGTGCCCGTGGAAAGCGCGAGCGCGATCTCCGGACGCATGGCATAAACGGTGAGGGGGGAGACGGCCGAAGTGGAGGCCGCCAACTGACCCGGCTGGTTGACAAATCCCGCGCTGATCACGTGGGCGCCCGCAGGCAGGCCGGGGAGGGTGATGGTTGCTTTTCCGGCAGCGTCCAGCGCCACACTAGCGAGAGTGGCGCTGCCGTCGTGGAACACGACTGTCCCCGTCGTGACCGCTCCGGAGGCGGAGGTAACGGTGGCCTGCAACACAATTGGGTCTCCGACTACGGCGGTGGCCGGCGCCGTCAGCGTGGTGGTGGTTGAGGGCGTTGCGGGGTTGGGGTTGCCGGTGGGAGGTTCGCTCGTAGGAAGCGGCCAATTGCCTACCAATTCGTTCCACGAGCAGATTTCGCTGATTTCGAACCCAAACGCAGTCTTCGAGACGTTGGCCAGCGACATGTCTCGGACCGGATTGCTCCCATCCGACCGCAGCTGCGCCATCGGTCCGGTCTCGTTGAAGAACGCGCTTTGCGGCAGGTTCAGCTGATCGGGCTCGAACAGAGTATTCAGCAGCACGGGATCCATGAAGGCGACATAGGCGTCGCTCTCACCCCAGTGGTCGATCCCATTGACCGTCAGGACGGCCATGTTGATCGATTGGTGGTTGGTGAAATGGGGATCTTCCGTGAAGGGCCGGTTTTGGGCAAAGGTTGAGGCGCCGCTATACGGGAAGTTCCCGTAGGGTGGCCAGGCAAAAGCCGCCCAGGGCGGAGTTGGGCCATCCGGGGTTTGGCTCGCCGACCAGTGGTAGAAAGAGTTGGCGTGCGCGTTGTCGTCGGAGCAGCTGCCCATGTCCGGTGCGAACTGCGGCGGGTTGGCCTGCCGGTCCGGTCCTGCGAACACGTTGGGCCAGATGTCCAGGTGGTAGAACTGCGGCACGACCTGCAGGTAGAGGCTGCGCTGCGATCCCTGGCTGAAAGCCTGAATGGCGAGATTCTGCGCCACCTGGTTGGGTGCGTAGAACCCGATGTTGTTGGTATCGGTAACGAAGCCGCTGATGGTCGACAACTTTCCCCAATCCCCGAGATAGCTGTCTAGCACGGTGTCAAAGCCGGCACTGAGCTGGCCTTGGAGGTCCGAGTTGGCAATATCTCCCAGCGTGCTGGAGAAGGAGTACTCGGTGCTGGGAATCTGGTTGTTGCCAGAGCTGGCGGGAAGGGCGCCGCCGATGCCGCCGGCTTCGCCGAACAAGCCCCCGATGATGGTCAATGCCTTGTCGGCAATCTTGGCCGTTTCATCGTCGAGCCCAGCGGTTCCCGTTCCGATGCCGGCAACAAAGCCCACCGCGCTGCCGATCTGCGAGAGGACGTTCGTGATACTCACCTTGGTGGGAGTCTGTGCCACCGTAGTGAGATCGTTGTTGGCGGCCGTGAGTGCTGCCTGCACCTTGGAAGCGGCGCCGACCAAGGCAAGGCCGGTATTGGCGCTGCCTCCCGCAATCACGTCTTTCATGTTCACCGATCCGTTCACCATGAACTGAAGTACGTTCGTGAGGGCGACGACTTCCTTGCTGACCTGGGCTTTCACTGCGTTAAAGTCGTTCTGCGTGAAAGTCAGGGACACGCCATCCGGACTCGTCCAACTGCAGGTTGGATCCGTGTTCGGGCCCGTGACAGACCCGCAAGCAACGTGACCGTTTCCGCCAAATCCCGGCGTGCCCGGCCAGACGGCATCGATCGGATCGAAGTGGTGATAGTCGATAAACGCATTCAGCGATCCAGTGAAGAAGTAGTGAAGGTCGTACTGATAGGGCGAGTTCAAGCCCTTGATGTAGTAGTTGTTGAGCAGTTCCCAGCTCAGGTAGTTGAAAGCCGACTGCTGACCATTGATGCTGTCCGCGCCGCTCAACAGCGGTGTGACGGACGGCCAATCCACCGGTATCTGCGAGGCCACCCGAGAAATGCTGAAGTCGGCATTGTCATTGCCCTGCTCCTGCTGGGTAGTTTGTCCCGGCTTGTACAAGCCGTTGCGATCCCGCTGGAAGATTCCATGCACATAGCCGGTCTGACCTTGCTGCGAGTTGTAGGTGGTGGAGATGACGCTGGAACCGGCCAGCGAATCGCCCAGTCCAGGCCCGGTGATCAGGGTGTAGGCGCTGGGGGTTCCCTGCGGCGTGTTGCCATAAAGCTGCAGCAGGTCCTGGGGATTGGCGCCCAGGTTGGTCATGGCGGTGGTCAACTCCGGCCAGAACACGGGATAAGTGGCGGTGTCAGACGTGTTGGCTACTCCCCAAACGCCAGCTCCGAAGTCATACGCCGCGTTGCCGTTGGTGTTGAGCAGCAGCAGCTGACTGGTAGTGGGTGTCTGCGTGTTAGGCGGAGTCCACGTCTCAACCTTCGGGTCCAGCGCGTAGGCCAGATTGTGGTAAATAGGCTTCGAAAGATCGCCGGTGGGCTGGTTGGTCGGGAAGAAGGTCCCACAATTGCTGTACAGATAATAGGTGCCCTGGTCCGACGGGGTGCAGTTCTGGCTTGCGGGAACGACCGGTTCCAGGGTCGTCCGATCCAGCACAACCAGGAAGTAGCCACCGATGGACTGGCTTCCCGAGACATAGACCCTCTTTTTGTGAGTACCGTCCGACTGGGCCGCTGTGAGCCCAACCGCAAACGTGCTTTGTCCGCCAAAGTTCGGGTCGTTAGGTGTGGAGACGAACTCGACATTGTCGGCGGAACGGAAGTTGTAGTTGCCACGCATGTCTTCGTTCAGCATTCCATTGGCAAACGGGTCCACTAAGCCGTTCCCGGTGCTCCAGTAGTTCTCGTAAGCCTGTCCTGGAGGAGCGCCCCCGGTACCGATGGCCATATAACCCTGCGGCCTCAAGCTGTCAGGGTACGAGGTGTAATCCGTACCGCCAATGGCGCTGGTGTCGAGCGCGGCGTCTGCGTTGGTGAGAAAGAGCGACCCGGTGATCACAAGATCCGAGGAGGTCCTCTGGGAAAGGAACGCCTTCAGGTCGGCGGAGTCAGCCGAGCAATGCGGCGACACGTCGGTCTTTTCCTCGAGCGTCTGCCGGTCCAGCACGATGGTGAGATAGTTCTGGGGCTTTTGACAAAAGAAATTCGTGTTGCTGGGATAGGGATTGTCTCCTACCTGGAACCATGCGTTATCAACCTGATAACCACCGGGGTTCTTCGTGATGAAGCCGACCGTGGGTGGAATCCACGAGGGCAGCGCGCCGTTCAGGTTCGCTTGGGCCACGCCAAGGGAACGCACTTTGCCTTGGCGGGCGAGTGCCCTCCCTTTCGACGCCTTCATCAGGCTGGCGGCCGGAGTGTTTCCGCCAAGAAAGCGCTGGCGTGTGCTGACTGCCTTGCCATCTAGATCCTTGGCGACCGCATAAAGCACGTTCTTGTTGCCGACATGCAGGCCGTCGCCCGCCGCAATCGTACCCTCCAGGCAATAGCCTTCTTTACAAGATATGGGGTGAAAACGTGCAGTCACGTCCTTGCCGTTCAGCGCGACTCTTACGGAATCAGCCTGGATTTGCCCAGGGAGAGAGAGGGAGAGGGATTGCGCTCCGGTCCCCCGGTTGTTGGCATCATTTTGCAGGGAGATGAGGGCGCGTGGTTTGACAGGGGTGTTAGCGAGCGGCTTGGCCGTCCCAACTTGAGCGTGGGAAGCCAGCGGCGAGATCCAGCTGATCGCGAGGGCCGCGAACGTTGGCAGCATACGTGAGAGTCTCATTGCCTTTTCCTTGTTGTTTTTGGCCTTTGCAGGACTTCGCCGCTCGGCCGGACTTTTGCTTCAGACCTGGCGTCAGGTGCGTCTTACAGCCAGCGTCCTGCGAAGAATAGAAAATCTCTCAGGAAATAGAGATAGAGGGGACTACACGATGGCCGTGTATTACCACACGGTCCCGACCGCTCTCAGCGGTCTCTATAATTCCAGCGACAGTGCTCGAAGCGGGAATTCTCTTGGAGGAAGGCGACGATGACTTGGGATGTGGTGGTTGTGGGCGCGGGGCCGGTAGGCTTAACGGTTGCGGCCGAGATGGCCCGCTTCGGGTTGCGCGTACGCATCTTCGACAAGAATGATCGCCGTACCGATAAATCCAAAGCTCTGGTGGTCTGGCCGCGGACCCTGGAACTCATCGACCGGATGGCGCCCGATATAGCAGGAAAGTTCATCGCGGCCGGACTCAAAGTACGAGAGGCATCTATCCGGGCCGCAGACCAGGAAATTGGACGCCTTGATTTGGCCCACATCGACTCACCCTTCAATTTCGTTTTAATGATTGCGCAAAGCGAAAGCGAACGGTTGCTGGAAGACCATCTTTCCACCTTGGGCGTGCGAGTGGAAAGGCAGAGCGAGTGGTTGGATTTCGTTGAAAATCCCTCCGGGACCGTGAACCAGGTGCGCCACCCGAAAGGCGCCGTCGAAGAGGTCCATGGCTCGTGGCTGGTTGGTTGTGACGGGGCTCATAGCTCGATTCGACACAGACTAGGTATGGAATTTCCTGGGAATACTTCTCCCTCCCATTTCATTCTTGCCGATGTTCACCTGAAAGGCCTGGAAGGCCCGCCACGCATTCATATTTGCTGGCACGCCGAGGGAGTGCTGGCGCTGTTTCCTCTCTCCGCCACCCGTTATCGCGTCATTGCCGACGTGGGAGAATCGCCGGCGGCAAGCGCCGGCCCAAACCTAAGCTTCGAGGAAATCCAGGGCATAGTGGATCGTCGTGGGCCAAGCGGCATCCGGTTGTCCGATCCGGTTTGGATTTCAGCCTTCAGCATCAATGAGCGCATGATTTCCAACTATCGGGCAGGCCGTGTCTTTCTGGCGGGAGACGCTGCGCATGTACACAGCCCGGCCGGGGGACAGGGAATGAACACCGGCATGCAGGACGCCTTCAATCTGGCGTGGAAACTCGCGCTGGTGGCCCCTGGACTCTGCCCGCCCGAACCCCTGCTTTCGAGCTATAGCGCCGAGCGCAGCATGGTGGCGAGGACCATCCTGGCGGCCACGGGAAAAGCAACGGCCGTGGCGGTATGGCAAGGCGGGGTGGCGCAATCCGTACGCAACCACATCGCCGCCTGGCTATTGGGCCTCACGCCCGTCCGGCGCAGCATGAGCAATGTCCTCTCTGAATTGTCGGTGGGATACCCCCAAAGTCCTCTGAATGGGGCTGCCATCAACTCCGAATTGCCGCCCGGCAAACGCGCCCCGCTCCCCGCAGATGGCCCTCCCGTAGGATCGGGGCCCACACCGCGCTTCGCTTTGTTTGCGCCGGCGGGTTTACCGGCCGATCGGCTGGAGAAATATGGAGACATCCTGGAGCCGGGAGTCCGCTCGCCATTTTCGTCTGGCGGCATGTGGCTGGTTCGTCCCGACGGTTATGTGGCGCTTGCTACCAGGGCCGGAGACTGGCACGGTATACAAGCTTATTTGGACCGCTTTTCGCTACACTCCTGATGGAATAGAGCGGGAGGAGGGCCTCACCTTCCGCTTCGAAATCAGGTTCATGTTTTCCGGAGCTACTCCCCTAGGAGCGAGTGCAGCATGTGGGGTAGTTCGGCCGCATTTTCCTTTAGGGAATATCCGCACGCTCCTGCTTCCATGGCCGCCCGGCGCAGGTCGTCGTCATCATAGTCTGTCACAATCACCACACGCGCCGCCGGGTCGAAACGGCGGATCTGCCGGGTCGCCTCCAAGCCGTCAATCAGGGGCATACGGATGTCCATGAGCACAATATCCGGATGGTGGTCGCTATAACTGGCAAGCGCCTGCGCTCCGTCCGTACACTCCCAGATCGCTTCCGTGACTTCGCGGATGGCGCGTCGCAATAAACGGCGGATTCCCGTATTGTCATCCACGATCAAAACATTAACTTTTTTCATCATTGGTGGTTGTCTGCCCGACGGACTGGCAGGACCAGCCCAGACCAGTATCCAATTGAGAATAGGAAAATCTTTGCAGGAAGCAGATAGAGGAGGCCACACGGGCACCCGTGTATTACCACACGGGTGGATTAAGGCCTTATAATAGGTCCTACAAGCAGCCCGGGGACGCGCGGGGCAAGACCGGCGCGATTCGCGGCAATGCTAAAGAACTGGCCAAGCGAATGGGCATACGGGCGTGTCTGCTGTGCCTGTTGTTTCTCTTTTGGGCAAAGCACGATCTTCTTGCGCAATACGACTTCCGGTCGTGGACCACCGACAACGGCCTTCCTCAGAATCTTGTCCGTGGCCTTTACCAGACCCCCGACGGCTATCTCTGGATTGCCACGCTCGATGGCTTGGCGCGCTTTGATGGAAACCACTTCACCGTATTCAACACGGTAAACACACCTGGCCTTGTCTCCAACCGCCTGGGAATCGTGGGCCTGCCCAATGGCGACCTGTGGATCAACACCGAGGGGGGAGACCTCATGCGCTACCACCAGGGCCGCTTTGAGGTCTACGCCGAGAAATATGGTATCTCACGAGAAAAGGTCCGCGGTCTGGTGGGGGATGGCACGGGAAAAACCTGGATCCTGCACGAGAACGCCATCATGGAGTGGCGAGAATCCGAAGTCAAATTCGTCAATATCACGCCGAAGGACCTGCATGTAAACTTTGAGGCGCTGCGTTGGGACAGGGCCGGCTTCTGGGGGCGGGCCAAGAACACACTTTATTGCTTCCGCAAGGGACAGTTCACCTCTTATGAGCTTTCGCGGGAGCTTTTTCCCGGTGAGCTATGGAGGGTGGCGGCGGACCCGGCGGGAAATATCTGGATCGAAACCGAGGACAAGAAACAATACCGCATCAAAGATGGCCGCACCACCCTCATGGCCGAGCGGGACCGGTCTTCCACCACAGTTTTCCAGGACCTTCAAGGAAACTCCTGGCCCATGCATGTCGATGCCCGGCTCGACCGCGTTCTGGAATACTCCACAGGCGGCATAAAAAGGACCATCGCCTTGAATGTCATGTACCTGGACCGTAAGGGGACCCTGTGGATCGGTACCGAGGGGCAGGGCTTGCATCAATTGCACAAGCCACTGATTAAGGTCTATTCGACGCCGCAGGGCGTTGCCGACAAGAATATCTTTTCGATTTATCAAGACCGGTCTGGGGCCGTCTGGGCCGGGGCCTGGAACACCGGACTGAGTCGCTTCCAAGACGGCCGGTTCAAAAACTTCACGGTCGCCGATGGACTGCCCAGCGAACTGGTGACCGCGCTTTTTGAAGACCGGGATGGCCGACTCTGGATCGGCTCGCATGGGGGCCTCACGGTCTATGAGAATGGCAAGTTTCGTCTGGCGAAGATTCCCGCCCTGCCGAAACACAGCTTGGTGCAGGCCATTTGCCAGGACCGCAGCGGGACTCTCTGGTTTGGGACCTGGGAAGGCCTGGTCTCTTATAAAGATGGGGCCACCAAGACCTACACCAAGAAAGACGGCCTGGCCACCGACGATATTCATGTCGTTCTTGAGGGCCACTCCGGCGATCTATGGATCGGTGGATACGGAGGTCTGACGCAGCTGCGCAATGGTGAGTTCTCGCATTGGACGCGCGCCGATGGCCTTCCGGCCGAGAATATCCGTTCGCTTTATGAAGATAGCGACGGCGTGCTCTGGATTGGGACCTACGACGGCGGCCTGGGCCGCTTTCAAAACGGCAAGTTCACCGGCTACACTACGCAAAACGGATTATTCAACAATGGCGCCTTCCAGATTCTTGAAGATAGCCGGGAAAGGTTCTGGATCAGCAGTAATCGCGGCATCTACCGTGTGAACAAGAAGGAATTAAATGAATTTGCGGCCGGCATTCGCAGCGCTGTGTCGTCTGCGCCTTATGGCAAAGTCGATGGCATGCTGAATGAAGAGTGTAATGGCGGGTTGTGGCCGGCCGGCATCCGTACCCGCGAAGGTGAACTCTGGTTCCCCACGCAGGAAGGCATTGCCGTCATTCAGCCGGACAGCCTGACGATAGACCCGCAGCCCTTTCCCGTCATCCTGGAGACTTTCCTACTCGACAATGCACCAGTATCGCTGGAACACCCGATCGAGGTCGCCCCCAACCAGGACAATTTCGAGATCCACTACACCGCTCCCAGTTTTATCCGTCCCAGCCAGGTCCGCTTCCGTTACAAGCTCGAAGAACTTGACCGGAACTGGGTGGAAGCCGGACCGCGGCGTACAGCGTATTATTCTCATGTTCCGCCCGGCCGCTATCACTTCCGGGTAGCCGCGGCCATTAGTGATGGCGATTGGAATGAACAGGGACAGGCCCTGGCAATCACCGTTCTTGCTCCCTACTACGACACTTGGTGGTTTCGGCTGACCTTGGCGTTGGCCGTGGCCGCCACGGTGGCTTTGGCCTGGCAATACCGGGTCACCCAATTGAAAAAAGCGCAGGCCGCACAGCAGGCATTTTCTCAGCAATTGATCGCCTCGCAGGAAAATGAACGCAAGCGCATTGCCGCTGAACTACACGACAGCATCGGTCAACGCCTGGTGGTCATCAAGAACCTAGCCCTCTTTGTGCTGCAGCCGCAAAAGGCGGAGAATCCCTCAGGCACCGTGGAAACCATGAAGGAGATCAGCGAAGAAGCCTCGCTGGCCATTGATGAAACGCGGCAAATTTCCTACAATCTGCGCCCTTTCCAGCTGGACCGCCTGGGACTGAAAAAAGCCATTGAAGCCATGGTGCGCAGCGTGTCTACGGCATCTGGCATCCGCTTCACGGTGGAGATTGACGACATCGATGCCGTTTTCGCCGAAGATTTGCGCATCAACTTCTACCGTATTGTGCAGGAGTCGCTGGGAAACATCCTGAAACATGCCCAGGCAACTGAAGTGCAGGTGCATATAAAGAAGATGGAAGGGGCGCTATGGTTAACCGTCACGGACAATGGACGGGGCTTCGTTCCCGCGGAAGCCCCCCCCCAGCCGGGGAAAGGCGGCTTCGGATTGACCGGGATGGGAGAGCGGGCCCGCCTGCTCGGCGGCACCTTCGAGATACAATCAATGCCGGAGCGAGGGACGACGATGATCGTGGAAATCCCGCTGAAGGAAGCTGCCCGTGGATAGCCTAATTCGCATTGTTCTCGCCGACGACCATCCCGTCGTGCGCAAAGGCCTCAAGTTCAGCATCGAGCAGGACGAAGGACTGAAAGTGGTGGCCGAAGCCGGGGATGGGGAGACCGCGCTCGCCCTGGTCAAAAAGCACCGTCCGCAAGTCCTGGTGTTGGATATTGATATGCCCAAACTAGATGGGCTGGCCGCGGCGCGGGAAATGCGCCGGCAGGGACTGGACGCCAAAATTATTTTCCTGACTCTACACGACGAGCAAGACTTCTTCCGCGCGGCCATCGACCTGGGCGGGCTTGGCTACATTTTGAAAGACAGCGCCATGGTAGAAATCGTAGCCTGTATCCACTCCGTCGCGGATGGCCGCCCGTACTATAGCTCTGCTCTCACTGCCCCCATGATACAGCCGCGCGAAGCACCCCCGGCTACACCGGCTGACTCGCTGACCAGCCGGCTGACGCCGACCGAACGCAAGATCCTCAAACTCATCGCCGTCGGCAAGTCCAGCAAGGAAATTGGCGCGGAACTCTCCATCCATTACCGCACTGTCGAGAACCATCGAACGAACATGTGCCGCAAGCTTTGCATCGAAGGCGAGGGCCCCAACGCCCTGCTGCGCTTTGCCTTGCAAAACCGAAGCAGCCTGTAGCGCTTGCTGTAGAGGCTTAGCAGTGCGACCAGCGGGCCTTTCGATGGCCCTGGCTCCGTAGGAGTGCATGGCCAAGCCCAATCAGTAAATATCACGTCTGCAAAACAATTGAGTTCATGCCAATAGCTCACTACACTGGCACAATGCTTACCCAGGCAGCAGTCAGCATGCTATGCGAACAATGGAAACAGGCTGGCGTGCGTGCTGGGGACTTGCTCTTACTGCATAGCAGTACCCGAGGAACGCTGCGCAGGCTCAAGAAACTTGGCTTCCCGGTTGATATCGAAATAATCCTCGATAGTTTCCTGGAGGCCATTGGCGAGGAGGGGACTCTTCTTCTTCCTCTGTTTAACTTTGATTTTTGTTCTGGTGTTCCCTTCGATATTCGAACCACCTCCAGCCACATGGGCGCCTTGACGGAAGCGGGCCGCAAGCGCGCCGATGCGGTGCGCACGGGACATCCGATTTACTCCTTCGCGGCCTTAGGGAAGAAGCGAGATCTATTCCAGACAGTCGACAACTTTAGCGGATATGGGGCGGACTCGCCTTTCGGCATCCTTCATCGCGAAGGGGGCAAAATCGCGGTTCTTGATTTGCCCGACCAGGAAAGCATGACTTTCTATCACTACGTGGAAGAGTCTATGTCTGTAGACTATCGCTTTCATAAGCGGTTTTCCGGTCCATACACAGACAGAGAGGGCCATACCGCAGAGCGAACCTATGGGCTCTTTGTCCGCAAAATCGAAGAAGGCGTCGTAACGCGCGTGGGCGCTATGGGAGAACGGCTCTGGCAGAAAAAATTATATTCCGGAGACCGGCCCGGGGAAGGTTGGGGTTTGCGGGTGATCGATGCCAGCACGCTCTACCAGGAAGTTGCCGGCGTGATTGCGAACGGAAACGCCCGAGGATTGCTCTATGAAATCGAGAACGCTGCCGGTTGATCTTTCCAGCATGGATTTACCCCAAGCTGGGGAGTATATGCACCAGTTGGCGTCGGAGCTTTGGCCGATTCCCCGCAGCCTTACCGGCCCAGGGGTCAGACAAACCCTGGCCATTCTTCAGCGAGAAATCCCCGAGCTGACGATCCAGTCGATTCCCTCGGGAACGCAATGCTTCGATTGGACGATTCCGAATGAGTGGTGCATCACGGACGCTTTCCTGGAAGATGCAGCGGGCCATCGCATCGTCGATTTTCAGAACACCAATCTGCACGTAGTCGGATATTCGGACCCGGTGGACGAATGGCTTGATCTGCAAGACTTGCAGGCCCACCTTTATTCTCTTCCCGACCAGCCCAACGCAATCCCTTACATCACGTCTTACTATTCGCGCCGTTGGGGATTTTGCATGGCGGATGCGCAACGAAAGTCGTTGCAGCCGGGGCGTTATCACGCGGTGATTCGCAGTGAATTGAAGCCCGGCGTTTTGAATTATGGAGAAGTGATTCTTCCCGGAAAATGCGACGAGGAGATTTTGCTTTCCACCTACATTTGTCACCCGTCGATGGCAAACAACGAATTGTCCGGCCCAGTGGTCACAACGGCGATTGCCACCTGGCTGAAGGGATTAGCAGAGCGGAAACATACCTATCGAATTTTGTTTATCCCAGAAACCATAGGTTCCATTGCCTATTTAAGCTTGCATCTAGATCAGATGAAGGCAAAAACGGTTGCAGGATATGTAATTACCTGCATTGGCGACAATCGCGCATATTCCTTCCTGCCCTCGCGAAAGGGAAATACGGTTGCTGATGTGGCGGCAATGCATGTTCTCAGCCATCTGGCCCCGGACTACCGCAAGTATTCTTTTCTAGAGCGTGGCAGTGATGAACGCCAGTATTGCAGCCCCGGCGTCGATCTGCCGGTAGCCTCGGTCATGCGCAGCAAGTACGGGGAGTTCCCTGAGTACCACACTTCACTGGATGACTTGAGTTTTGTGACGGCGGAAGGACTGGCGGGTGGGTTCCTGGCTTACCGCCGCATCCTGGAATGTTTTGAAGGAAACTGCCGCCCGAGGGTCACAGTCTTGTGTGAACCCCAGCTGGGCCGGCGCGGGCTTTATCCCACTCTTTCCACGAAGAACTCGGCCAGCCAGGTTCGCACCATGATGAATCTCATCGCTTTCAGTGACGGATCGCTGAGCTTGCTTGAGATCGCCGAGAGAATTGGGCAGCCCATGTGGACCTTGTTCTCCATCGTCGACCAATTGACGGAGAGTGGACTTCTCACGAGATGTTAGATTGGCCGCGATCCACCGGAAGGGATAGGCCGCGGCCAACTTTCGCTTTCGTGTTACTGCTATGGTGGGCAGACCGATCCTACGCTGACCGTCGGGCACGAGTCTTGGGTACCGGAGATCCGGCCCGCTCCTTCTTGCCCGGTCTTTCATCGTCTCTGCTTTCCAGATTCTCTACACCTTGCCGCAGTTCGGGGACCTCAACCATCTCCCATTCTCCGCCTTGGTTCCAGGGGCCACGGGCATCGGACTCGCCTTCATCGCCTTCGCCGGTGGAGTCGTTAAAGTATTGGTCGACTAGTACAGGAGTGGGCGGTATCTTGCCCACCGAAAAAGGGGCCTTGCCCAGGCTCTCCAAAGCGGCGGTAAAGGCTTTCATGTGGGTAATTTCCCGTGTCATGAGGAACTGGAGAGCGTCTTTGGAACCGGGATCATCGCAAAAATTGATCAAGCGCTCGTACACAATCTTGGCGCGGGCTTCCGCGGCGATATTGCTGCGGAGGTCCACGTCCAATTCGCCGGTGATTTTTAGATAGTCGGCGGTCCAGGCGTCTCCCATGGAGTTGAACAAGCTAACTCCACCCCCGCCGGCGATCGCAATGAGGGGATCCACTTCGGCAGCGTCTCGGTCTTTCTTCATGGGTTTAAGGTGCATGCGCGCGAGAGTGCCAACAACTTCCAGGTGACTGAGCTCTTCCGTCCCGATGTCCATTAACAGGTCTTTGCGATCGGCATCGTCGCAATTGAGGCCTTGAATGGAATACTGCATGGCAGCAGCGAGTTCGCCGTTAGCTCCCCCAAACTGTTCCAGCAACATATTCCCGAAGCGTGGGTCGGGGGTACCGACATTTACGGTGTACATCAATTTTTTTATGTGGTGATACATGCGTCCTCACTCTCAGGGTGGTACAAAATCGGTCTGCGACAACGTGGCGGACTTAGGCCGCTTTCTTGTGAATACGGCAGTGACCCGGGCTTTGACAATCGGGGCGAGTGGGTAGACGAATGGGCGATTTCCCTGGATGGCTTCGGTTTTACAGGCGAGGATCGGGCGCTGATTTCCCTTCCCCCTAAAGACGGGAGCAGGACTGAGTGATTCGCTATCCTTACGGATGCGTCGAGCGGAAATGGATTACCGGGGGGCGTGAGGGCGTCTGCTGTCCACGTAGTCGCCTGGAAGACAGGACGATTCTAGGCTTGGGGAGGCCCGCAATAGTCACTCTCCCGCCGGGGGATGCCGTCTATTGGCTCTGAATTACCGCCAGCTTGAATGGTTCTATACAACCTACCATCAGGGAATCTTGAGCATATTTTTGAGTGAGATTCTTGGTGATCCCGGCAAAGAAAGCGTCGACCTGGGCGTACCTAGTATAGGGAGCGCCTTGCGCCAAAATTTGTTTCAGGCGATAGGTAGCTTCCGTAAGATCTTTCCCTTCTTCGTAAATGGGCCGGGGCCAGACGGTGATGTCGATCATTTTGTCCCACCCGGTTTCCTTGTTCCAGGCCAGTAGCTTGTCGAAATAGTCCTGCACCAGGCGCGAGCATTCGGCAACGTCCGGCTTGCCGCGCAAAGCTTCGACCAGCGCCTGGCGGGCGGCGCGGATTTCGAGCTGCATGTGCAGACTCCGGATGACCACCATTGCGTCGGGAAACAAGAACCTGCCGATCGCTCCCGTACGCCCCGCGTCTCCTTTGCGGGTTATTTCATTCAGCTGCTGCAGTATCTTCTGGATGCGTCCGCTGTCCGATTCGCGCAAGGCCAGAAACGCATCGGCGATGAGTTGCTTATGGTCAGGGTAGAGCTGGCCGGCAAGGTCAAGCATGACTTCGGGCTCCGGCCGCTTTTCATACTCCCCGTCCCAAGCCGTAGAAAAGAAATAGTAGGTGCGCGGAAATTGCAGGAGCATGAGTTGATTGTTCCCCATAACGCCGCGCAGGCCGGGAAACTGATGGGCCCGCTCAAACACGTTACGCACCGATTCCTGGCCCAAGTTGGTGGCCGGAAACGCCGGCTCACTTTCGATTGCGCCATAGGGCAAATACACGGTTTTGCCGAGGACCGCTTCCTTTTGGATCACGGTCAGGTAAGGCGGCTGGCCGGCGATCAAATCCCAGGGCTCAGCTACTGCCTGCTTGAAGTGGTGAATGGTCTCGCCCATGAATTCGACATCGCTGGCGTCCGGATTGTTCGGGCCCCAATCGTAGGCGGCTACCACCGAATCCGTGGAGGTGAAAAACTTATGCCTCCCCCACCCGACGTGCATCCAGTCCACCAGCTTGGTCTTGGGACCGCGAAGACTGTACTGGTCGAGCAGCTTTCTCGCCGCCTGAAAAATCTTGACCTGGTCGCTGATGGGGCTCTGGGGCCATCCTCCGGGGTCTGAATCGATAAAACAGAAGCCATCGGCATTGTTCACGATCTTGTAAAGGGCTTCGAAGGAGGGCAGGATCCGCGCGAACTGCTGGGGATCGGCGGGATTCATGTCTTTTTGGCAGTCGTTCACCCAGTAAGCCCGGAAACGAGGGTCTTTTGTGCCGCAATCGGAAGTGCCAATGCGATTCGCCGATTGCATGATCCACACTTCCATGCCGCGCTGGTTCTGCGCGTAATCGACGACGCGATGGACTTCCTGCAAATAAGCTTCATCCTCCGCGGATAGCGGCACCGGCAGGATTTCCATGAACGGCCACAGATAAAGCAGATTGACGCGCTGCGCCCATGCAATGTCGATGAAACGCTTCCAGTCCGATTCTTTCCAGGAACGAAAGGCGTAGGGATAGTTCAATGGCCAGCCATTGAGATGGATGCCACGCACGGGAAAGCCGGGTTGGCTGCGTAGATCAAGAGGCCCATCCAAAAATCCTGACGTACCTTCCGCGCGGACCATTTGCAGGAGCGTAGCCACACCCGCATTGGTACCGTGCGGATCGACGCCGGCCACGGCGATCGCGGTGCTTCCGCCCTTGGCGAAGGATCGCAAGAGCGCGCCGCCGTCCTGCAGACCCTGCATGCCGGTCAAATCCGCGCCCATGGCGGCCGCCATTTTCTTGCCGATCGCGAATAGGGTTTTGGCGTTGCGCCCCCCGGTTGAGGATGTACTGACCGCTACGGGGCGTCCGCTGATGCTGCTCAAATAGGAGGCCAGGTCCTTCGCGGCATACTGCACATATGACGGTTCACCGCCGTCTACCAGAATGACGGCATTGTCCAGGGAAATGCGTTGGGCTCCCTGGGCAAACGCCGCCATGGTGGCCGCGAGCACAAAACATAAGAGTGCGGACGAGCTTAGAAGACGATCTCTCATAATCCCTCGGGCCGAGCTTTTACCAACCCTGCATCACGGCCAGGCGGAATGGATCGATACATCCGATCATGACCGAGTCTTTCCCGTATTTCTTCAGAAGCTTTTCGCGTATGGGCATAAAGAAATCTTCGAATTGGCTATAGCTCGTGTAAGGCCGGCCCTCGGCCAGAATCTTCTTCAATCGGCTCATGGCCTGGGTCAGATCTTTTCCTTCTTCGTAAATGGGGCTGCGCCAGATCGTGATGTCGATCATCTTGTCCCATCCGGTCTCCTGGTTCCAGGCCAGAAGCTTATCGAAGTAGTCTTCCACCAGGCGTGAGCTCTCGCGGAGGTCCGGCTGGCCTTGCATTCCGGCGATCAAGGCCTGCCGCGAAGCGCGGATCTCCAGCTGCAGTTCCAGATTTTTTGCCACGGCTAACGGCTCTGGAAAAAGGAACCGTCCGATCGCACCGGGACGCCCTGCGCTGCCGGTCGCAATCAGCTTTTGCAGATTCGCCAGCACGCTATCGATGGTCTTGGGATCACTTTCCCGTAATGCCCCAAAGGCTTCCCCAATCAAGGCTTGATGGTCGGGATAGAGTTGTCCAGCCAGATCGTCCAACACTTCGGGTTCGGAGCGCTTGCGATATTCGTAGTCCCAAGCGGTATTGAAAAAGTAGTAAGTGCGCGGAAACTGCAGGGACATTAATTCGTTGTTTCCCATCACTCCGCGCAGGGCGGGATACTCGGCGGCCTTTTCAAACATTTCCCGGACCGGCTGCATGCCCAGGTTGGTGGCGGGAAACGCCGGCTCATTTTCAATGGCGCCGTATTGGAGATAGATGGTTTTGTTCAGCACGTTCTGATTTTTGGCCGATTGCAGATAAGGCGCCATGCCAGAGATCAATTCCCAGGGTTCGGCGAGGTTTTCTTTGAAATTGCGGATGGTCGATTCCATGAAAGCAACCGCATCCTTGCCGCTGCCCTCGCCGGTGGGATGACCTCCCCAGCCCAGCCACATCCAATCAATCAGCTTGGTCTTTTCCCCGTGGATGTTGTGGCGATTGAGCAGTTTTCTTGCGCCGTTGAAGATCTTGGTTTGGTCGCTGAGAGGACTGCCTGGCCAGCCGCCCGGATCGGAGTCTATAAAGCAGAAGCCGTCCGCATTGTTCACGATTTTGTACAGGGCCTCAAAGTGCGTGAGGATGTTGGCGAACTGCTGCGGGTCTGCGGGATTCATGTCTTGCTGACACTCTTCCGGGACCCAATAGGTGCGATAGCGAGGGTCTTTCACTTTGCAGTCTGACACGGCAATCCGATTGGCCGACTGCATGATCCAGACTTCCATGCCGCGCTGCTTCTGCGCATACTCGATCACCCGCTGCACTTCCTGCAGATAGGCTTCATCCTCGGCGGACAAGGGCAGCGGAATGATCTCCATGAAGGGCCAGAGATAGAAGAGATTGATGCGCTGTGCCCAGGCGATATCCACGAAGCGCTTCCAGTCCTGCTCCTTCCAGGCCCGAAATGCGTAAGGATATTTCAGGGGCCAGCCATTCAGATGGAGGCCGCGCACGGCAATGTCCGGCTTTTCGCGAAGATCGAGGGGAGCAGCGAGGTAGGGGGTCTTCCCGTCGGCGCGGATTTTCTGCAGCAAGGTAGCGATGCCGGCATTGGTGCCGTGGGGATTTGTCCCGGCGACCGCGATGATCGTGCGGCCGGCTTTTTCCGCCGAGCGGAGCACTGCTCCTTCCTCTCCCAACCCGTCCATTGCGCCCAAATCCGCGCCCGCGGCGCGCGCCATTTTCTCTCCCAGTGCCACCACGGTTTGCGACTTACGGAAAGGAGCCACTGAGGCCCCGACCGGAACAGGCTTTCCGGTAATTTGCCCCAAATAGGAAGCCAGATCCTTGGCCCCATACTGCACATACGAAGGTTCGCTGGCATCTACCAGGACGACGGCATTATCGAGCGAGATCCGCTGCGCGTGAGCGGTTTGTCCGGCCATATGAAGGATTCCGACCAGTAAAAGAGAAATAGCGAGAAGGTCTTTAAAAAGGCGCATTTATCCACCTCTAAAGTTAAACAACTGAAGAATTCGCGACCAGCCGATGGTAGTGCAGCATGGAAATGTTGTAAAGCTAATTTTGATATATTATCGATCATTATTCAAATCGGAATGGAGGAAGGGACGCATGGCTCGAGCCTGGATGACCGCATCCTTATTACTGCTTTCGCTGACCGCAACCTGGCCAGCCGAGGCGCAAACGGAAATTTTCAGTATTGGCGTCAAAGACAATTCCATCGCAGAGTTCTCCCGCAACCGGAAAGAGGACGAGACGATCGTCTACCGTGTGGGTACAAGCACTCCGCAAAAAGATTGGCCTGCCTATCAACCTGGGTCCTTCGATGCGGCGGTCAAAGCCAGCACGATGCGAGAGGATTGGGTCGACCTGAACTCGGACGCGATCACGCCCCCATTTCAAGTGCAGTTCAGCCTGCCGGGTGCGCCGCGCGGGACTTTTGTTCTTCACCTCGACGCCATCGTGCGGCACCGGCGGCCGGCCGCGCCGCGTTACACACTGCTGATCAACGGGAAATCGAAGGCCAGCTACCGCCTGCACCCACATCCCGCGCCGCAACTGTGGTGGCCCAATGGGGGCGAAGCCAACGGCAACACACAGTACTTCGGCTACGAATCGTTGGAGATGGTGCTTCCCGCTTCGCTGTTCCTCAAGGGGACAAACACGCTCGCGTTGCAGTGTGAAGACGGCTTTGGTCTCTACTACGACCGGCTCATGCTTAGCAACAATCCTGGCAGTACACCGCCGCTGGTGACCGCAGCAGCCGTCGAACCGACCATCCTGTACAAGAACAGTCCGGCCGGTTTGCGGGAAGTGGCCAACGTGCACGTAAGGACCAGTAAGCCACTGGGAGCGGTGAAGCTCAAAGCCGTCATCGGCGCCACTTCCCAGGAACACAGCGTCGTGCAGAACGAAGCGGGGGACCTGGAATTCACTTTCGATGTGCCGGCGCCGGACGGGCCGGTGGCCGCCGCTCTCTATATCGTGGGCAGCAAAGATCCACTGTATCGAGGAACGTTCCAACCCAAGAGAAAATGGAATGTGTACGCGCTTCCCATGGAGCAGGCCGACTTCGGCTACAACGACCTGCCCGCGCGCACGCTGGAGTGGGAGAACCGATTCGTCGACAAGACGCTGCAAATCCAGAAGAACTATCCTTCCTATTCTTTTACCCTGGATGCGGCGGCCAACCTGGAGTCCTATTGCGCCACACGTCGTGAGGAATCTTGCCAGGAACTGCTTGGCCATCTGAAGACTGGCAAGTGGGGCATCAATGCGCTGTATGCTAACTTTTTTACCGGCCTAATGACACCCGAAGAGTTATACCGCTCGCTGGACTATTCTCTGCGGGCCGGTAAACAACATAACTTTCCGGTGGACTCCGCTTCCCAGACGGACGAACCTTCCATCACCTGGGCCATGCCGCAGGTGCTGGCCGACGCCGGCATCGCGTACTTCACCAATGGCAGCGATCCCATCCGCGGGGCCTTCAATCCAATTGGGCTGTTGAACTTCCATTCCCCTTTTTATTGGGAAGGACCGACTGGCGCGAAAGTACTGGTGTGGAGCGGGGTCTCCTACACCGCCGTCGATGACATGACCTGGGCCGGATGGAATGCGGAGTCGGTCCAGAGCGGGAGCTACGCGCCGTCGATCCAGGGATTGCAGCGCTCTCTTCCGCTGTTTCTCTCGCAGTATGAGCGCGACGATTTCCCCTTTGACGCCGTCCTGCTCTTTGGCCTGCATAATGACGAAATCCCCATGCGCCACTGGGGGGACGCCGACGTACTGGAAAAGTGGAACCGCGAGTATGCGTATCCCAAAGTGATTGCTTCCACCCAACGCGATTTCTTTACCCATATCACCAGGAACTTTGGACCGCAGATCAAGACCTACCGCGGCGACGGCGGCGCGTATTGGGAAGACGAGGCCGGAGCCGACGCGCGCATTGCCGCGATGATCCGCACTTCCCAGATGCAGATTCTCGCTGCCGAAAAATTCGAAAGCATTGCCGGCTGGCTCCAGCCACATCTGAAGTTTGATTCCTCTCCTTTTCAGGATGCCTGGAAGAACATTCTGCTGGCCGACTCCTATGTATGGAGCGACGCCAATTCCTTCCGCCGTCCTTACAGCTATCGCACACGCTTTGGCGAAGCCGCGCATCGCGCCTGGGCGGAAGCCGCGTTCCAGCAGACCAGCGACCTGCGGCTGGTCGGCATGGACAAAGTTGCAGAATCCATCGCCACCCGCGAGCAGGGCGCCGTGGTGTTCAATCCCGAGAGCTGGGTGCGCAGCGGCTTATTCGACTTCGAGCTGGAACCCGAGGAGATCCTGGTCGATCCCGAGACTGGGCAAGCGATCCCCTGCGGCGTGCTGCGATCCCATCACGACTACCAGGATGTTCGTTGCTGGGCGAACAGCATCCCGGCCATGGGCTACAAGTTTTACGCCACCGCGAAAGGAAAGGTCCCGGAAGGCAAGGTGATTGATCTCGATCCGGCCGCGCCGGCCGTGGAAAATGCCCATTACCGGCTGCAAATCGATCATGGGAGTGGCGCGGTGGCCCATTTGATCGACAAAGCAACCGGTCAGGACCTGGTGGATGCGCGATCGGACTATGGCCTGAATGAATATCTATATGTGAGCGGCGGCGATCCGGGCGACTTTATTCCCGGCAGTTTGAAAGATAATCGCCTTCTTATTGCTGATATCACATTCCCTCTACCTGAATTGCAGCTTCATCACGCCACCCTGGCAAGCGCGCCTGAAGCGCGGCGATTCCCCTGGGGCACTGTGATCACGGTCCGCGCCTCGGCCCTGAACACACCTGAGATCGTCACGACCATCATCTTGCCCGACGCGGAGAAGCAAGTCCTCTTTCACAACGAAGTCGAAAAGAAGGCTACGTTAAAGAAAGAAGGCGTCTACTTCGCATTTCCTTTTGCGCTCGCCGTGTCGCAAATGCAATATCAGGGGGCGACCGCCTGGGTGGACCCTGTCCACGACATGCTTCCCGGCGCCAACCGGCAATGGTTCACCACGCAAGGAGCGGTATGGGGAAAAGGGACCAATCATAGCGTGGCCTGGGCCACGGTCGATGCGCCGCTGGTCACCCTGCAAGACATCAATCGTGGCTTGTGGCCGGAGTCGATCCAGATTGAAAATGGCTCCGTATTCTCCTATGTCATGAACAACTATTGGTATACTGACGCGCCGGCGCAGCAGGGTGGGCGATTCATTTTCCGCTATGCCTTGACCAGCGGTGGCGAAATCGCTTCGACGCAAGCTGCCAGGCTGGCCCAGGAGCAGAGGTCGCCCTTCCCGGTCATCCGCCGCTACCGCATGGGATGGGAGCCGACCTTGCCGGAAAGTGGCGCGGGATTTCTGGAGGCCGCTCCCCAGGGCGTCACCGTTCTCACAGTCCGGCCCCTCGAAGACCAGGCCTACCTGGTCCGAGTGCAGAACACCACGTCCAACCGCATTACGGCGAGCCTTCAATTTCCTATCACCGAGTTGCAAGAGGCGTATCTGGGTTCGGTCATGGGCGAACGCAAGGCGACCGTCGATGCCACTGCTCACTCGGTCACGCTGCCCATGGAAGGTTATGAGATTAAGAGTCTGGTAGTGCGGATGAAACAGTAATTGGTCTCGACTAACTGGAAAGGCCCGGCGTAGGCCGGGCCCTTCAGAAAACACTATCCGGATTTTTTCAACGCTTTGCTAGCCTGTGGCTCCCAGGAGTACGGCCGCCGCCAATCCGATCACAATGCCAAGCTTCGCATAGGTCCCAACTTTTTCATGGAAGAACAAAACCCCGCCCAGGACCACGACGCACATGCTGGCCCCCATGCCCAGCATGTAGACCACACTGCCGGGGACACCCCGCGACAGGGCCAATCCCATAAAGAACTGCCCCCCCACACTGGCTACAGCCATAATGAGGCCGATGAAAAGATTGGCGCGTGACAACCGCCGCCGTGCTTTCATCAGCCCGAACAGTCCGAAAGCAAAGCCTGCGAAGTACCAGTAGACGAGATACACCGGCGTGTACTGCTGCGCGAGTCCTCGGCCCGCAAGAACGCGAAGCCCGAAGGGGCAAACTCCATTCAACAGAAATGCCGCTAGCATGGCCGTAATCCAGATCTTCACGTTCCCGCTTGCGGCCGTCGGCCCGGCGGTGGAGTCAGCACTCTCCTGCTGTTTGTCTTTCCATAGCAGCACAATAGACAGCACCACCAGCGCCAATACCACGCCTTTCAAAGCACCAATGGCTTCATGGTAGAGAAGGGCGGAAAGCCCTGCCGGCACGATGGCCGACAAATTCATAAAAATCCAGCTGGTTGTGATCTTGCCGAACTGAAGTCCATACAGGAAGACCCAGAAGGCCAGGACAGCCAGAGCGCCAAAAAATAGTGCGGTGCCGGTGACCATCTTGGGGGGATTCAATGTCTCCCCCTGGACCAGGCTAACGTAGAGGCCCATGAAGACCGAAGAGCCGCCAAAAAGGACCAGCGTAGTGTTGAGCGGCGTACAGTCCTGGCGGTCCGCCAGTTTGCTCAGGATTCCCAGTATGCCGATGCTGAGCATGGCCAGCACTGCAAACAAATATCCCACGAACATGTTGTTCTCCTTGCAATGCTTTCTGGACTACGCCATCTGGACAGGAAATCTGCCCTACCGCCACAAGGACTGGAGCGCGTCCATGACTCTTTGCTCCGTCCCCGTCGCAAGCGCGCGCCGATGGCGATAGCGCAGGGCCGCTCCATCCTCAGGGAAGCTGGACGCCTCATACCCGCCAAGAGCGTAATCCTTGTCCATGGGAATATAGCTCTCACAGCCATTGGTGTAGGCCAGCATCATGTTGTGCCTGGTAGGAGAGGCCTGGTCGAGCAGCAACTGATATTCGGCGAACAGCTCATGGGTGGCGGCCAGAAGCGACCAGTCCCCGCCGATACGGACCAAGTGGGCGTCAAAGCGCAGCGGAGCCGCATCACTGGTTTGAATCTTGTGCAGGAGATCGCGCAGGCACAGCACAGTGTCCATCATCCACCAGGCTTTGCCTTCCATGGGTTGGACATCGTCCGCCGCCTGAGATTCCGTTTGGCTCTTGGCGGTCTCAGCTTCGTCCTGCATGTCCCACAGCTGTTCATCCGTGAGCTGATCCGAGCCATAGCGGCGCGTCAAGCGTTCTTCCGCTTCCCGCAGGGCTTGCACGCATGCTTCCTGGGAAGGGAGTGACTGCAAGGGGAGCCAGGTGTTGGCGGACACAACCTGGAACTCCTGATAGGGGACCTCCTGACTTTTGGCAGCAGCTTCAAATGCCGCCTGGGCCAATACTTCCCCGGCCCGCTCCGCGGCGGAGATTCCGCCCCGCAAGGGATCGCCGTTAATGTTGGCGGCAAAAGCCTGTCCAAACATGGCCACACAATCGCCACCCAACAACTCTTGCAGCTTGCGCACCGCAAATCCGGGAAACTCCGCGCTGATCAGACGGCTGGCCCCGTGGATAATGACGGGATGGGCGGCGTGACTGAACAATACCGCCAGGGGACTTCCATCGCTACGATCCACGCGCAGCACATCGACCCAGGGGACAATGGGCCCAGCGGGATTGGGTTTCATGACCGTGCCCTGGTCGGTGGAAAGCCGGCGGTTGGAGCCAATTTTGACCGGAGCTCTGGCCGCGCGCAATCCCACGGGCCCACTCTTCTCCTGGGCTTGCGCTACCAGCTCCGCCAATTTTGTCACCAGTCCATTCCGCCACAGCTTACCTGGCCCCGCCAGCCAGCGCGATCCGAGCACGCTCCAGGGAATGGTGAAGGGCGCAGAATGGTTATGGGTGCAGTGGACCAGGACCACGGCGATGCCAGTGAGGGAGCGAATCGCATCGCGTATGTCGTCGGACAAGGAAAAATCCATGCCGATCAGATCGAGAGACACAATCGCGATGCTCTGTTTTCCGTCGCCCAGCACCAGCGCGCGGGCATAGAGCTCATCGTGCACCCCGGTGCTGCGCTGAATTGTGCCCAGGGTGGGGGCGCCGGGAGGAGGTGTGATGACCATCTTCGCCGCTCCCGCCAGGAATGTGCCGGTCTGCCTGCTTATCTGGTGAGACATAAATGAGACCTTGGGGAAAGTATCAAACAGCATTGCGGTCCGCCGGGAGAGGCGGACCGCAACGGAGGAAAGCATACCGCGTTCGGGTGTTTAGAACACCAGCCTCAGAGAGAACTGCATTTCCCGGTTCTCCAGACGAGTGCTGGTGATCGTGGCGAACGAGGGAGACCCGAAAGTCATGTCGGGATCACCCAGGATTGTGTGATTGAACAAGTTAAAGGCCTCGGCGCGGAACTGTAGGTTAATCCGCTCCGTGAGGGCCGTGTTTTTGGCCAGGGAGAAATCCACGTTGGCGATGCCGGGGCCGGTCACGGCCCCGATAGATTCGTTGCCGAAGGTATATTGCTCCGGCACTTCGAAGGCATCAATATCGAACCACTGGTCCGCTGTCTTGGGCCCGTTGTTGGGATTCCTCAGCATATTAGGAAGTTTAGCGCCTTCTCCAACGTTCGGATTATCAAACGCCAGAACCGCAGTTTGGGGTTGGCCACTCTGCAGGGTCACGATGGTGCCCAGTTGCCAGCCGGAAATGATCTTCCCGGCAACTCCCTGGACGTTACCCAGCAAGGCCTGCCGGCTGCCGATAGGCAAGTCATAGATGCCGCTCAGCGTGAACCGGTGACGAGCATCAGCTGACCACAAACCACGATTGGCCCGACGATTGTAGTTGTCCTGCAAGTCGGGGACGAAAGCGCCGGTTTCCGCAGCCTGGGAATCGGTGATGGCTTTGGACCAGGTATAGCCCGCCAGCAGAGAAAGGCCCTTGGAGAATCGCCGCTCCGCTTTCGCCTGTAGTCCGTGATAGTTGGCGTTTCCAATGGGCTCGTTGCCCGCAATCGTCGAGACGTTGGTGTAGGGACGGCGTGAATCAATGTCGCCCGGACCAGGACGCGGCTGATTGGGCCAGGTGCGCGCCCACAGCTTCGAGTCTTTGTTTCCGACGTAGGTGACATCCAGCACCACTCCGGCCCCGAGGTCCCGCTGAATGCCGAAGTTCCAGGCTTGCAGATAGGGCGTGGCGAGGTTCTGCGGGATGTAGGTGAACTGGATCCCGCCTGCGGGCAAGCCCGCGGTGGGGTTATGCCAATCCCAGTCCTGATAGTTCGATTGATTGAGGAAGCGGTTATAGAAACTGACAAAAGGAGGATTGATGCTCAGGAACACAAACTGATTGAAGGGCTCGGGTTGGAAGAAGACCCCGTATCCGCCGCGTACAACAGTCTTGCCAGCGTTGTCCACGCGGTAGGCGAATCCGACGCGAGGCGCAAAATTATTGTTGTCGGTGCCTCCCATGGTGCTGCGCGATTTAGCAATCGCGGTGGGCAAAGAAGTTTCGCAACGCCGCACCGGAGGATCCGGCACACAAGCGGCAGATAGAATCTCTGTGGCCTGCCCTCCTCCCGGAGGAAGCAGAATGTTCGCGATGGTGTTGTTGGCGGAAATGGGCCAGGGGCGCCGTTCATAACGCAGGCCGAGGTTCAAGGTAAGTTTGCGGGTCACCCTCCAGTCGTCCTGGATCCACGGCATCCATTCCGTCTGGCGAAATTGCGGATCAAACAATTCCGGCGAAAGCAGCATGTTGGCGGGAATACCCAGCAACATATCGGCCAGCGAGTATCCGGTAAATGTCCCGTCGAACACATACAAACCGTTGGGGATGATGATCTCGGGGAAAGTTTCGTGGTGCCGCACGAGGTTCATGCCAAAGCGGATCATGTGGCTACCCCGCACCAGGCTGGCGCTACCCTGGTATTCGAAGCGCTTACTGAACCAGCTTCTGGGTGTGGAAGGGGCCCCGCCCAAGCCACTGAAGCCGGGAGTGATAAACGATGGAGCGTTGGAAGCGGCCGGGTCTACCGAGACGCCATTGATTTCCAGGACATCGGCGGCGATGTTGGGTGTAGTTCCGGCAAGGTTTTGCTCGACGAATTGCTTAAAGGCGTTGATGCCAAAACGTCCCTCCACAATCGTATGGGGATTGAGGGTTTTGGTGAGTTGCACGCTCAGGTTCTGGTTGCGGTTGTTGTCCGTGCCAAAGAAATTCGGGTTGCGAATGGGCGACGCATTAAATGTCTTGTTGTCCGCGTAGCGCCCGGACAGATGGAGACTATCACTGAAAGCGTGGTCGACTTTCCCGATGTACTGGTTGGTGGAATTTCTACGGGTCCCGGGGACGACATAATTGTTCAGCAATCCCGCGGTCTGGGGCAGGGGAATGTAGGTGTCGAGATAGCCCGGCATGACGCTGAGGATTTGATCCTCGGGAATCACGTTCCCAGGATAAGGATCTCCGGTGGCGGGATCGTGAATAATGATGGGGTCATCCTGATCGAGGAGCTCGGAAAAATCCCCGTGTCGCATCGCCGCCGAGGGATACGTCATGAATTGCGTGGTTGTCCGCTGCTCGCGGAAGCCCTCATAACTGCCGAAGAAGAACGTCTTGTCGCGCACGATCGGCCCGCCCAGGGTAGCGCCGAACTGATTACGGCGCAGGGGCAATTTCGAGCCACCGACCTTGCGGGTGAAGAAATTGAGCGCGTCAAACTTGTCGTTGCGGATGAATTCATACAGCGAGCCATGCAGCTGATTCGTCCCCGACTTGCTGACCAGGTTCGATATTCCACCTGCATTGGCGCCAAATTCGGCGGTGTAGTTGCTGGTCTGCACCCGGAATTCATCAATGGCGTCGACAGACGGGTTAAAACCATTGGTGCCGTGGATCCAGTCCTTGAACGAGACTCCATCCAGAAGATAGTCGTTGTACACGTCGCGCATGCCGTTCACGGAGACGTTGCCGCCGCCAATGCTGGTGCTCTGGGCGTCAATTTTTACTACGCTAAAAGTGCCGCCCCTCGCCAAGGTAACGCCTGGAGACAACAGCTGTAGTTGGAGGAAGTTTCTTCCGTTCAGGGGGATCTCGTTGACGACCTTGGTCTCCAGCAAGGTGCTGACCGAGGACTCGTTTGTCTGCAAGGCCGTCGCCGCCGCGGTCACGTTCACTTGCTCACTGATGGTGCCCGGGGGAAGAGAAAGATCGATGGTGCGAGTCAGCGCGACTTCCAGTGCAACCTGGTCTACAATTTTGCGTTGGAACCCTTGCTTTTCGGCACTGACTTCGTAGGTTCCAATTTTCAAGTTCGGGATGGCATATTGCCCGACTTCATTGCTATTGGCCTGGCGGGTTTCACCCGTGTTCACGTTTTTGGCAGTGACCACGACCCCAGTGAGGAGGGCGCCTGAGGAGTCCGTTACGGTGCCAACGATACCCGATTGCTGCGCCAGGACGGCCATGGGACAAAGCAGCAGCAGCCCCAACAGCCAACATAATTTTCGTGAGTAAGCTTCGAAACCACGCATCTGTGTCTCCTAACCGACTATAGATGACCGATCATCAGTTGGACTTTAGAGAGATATGACCATGCTAGTCAAGACAAAAATGATAATATTGATCGATCATTAATCAAATAATCCCGGGTTGCCTCCCTCTCTATTGTCGATTAAAATACATCCGGGCAAGGGATTCGAGCTGAGCCGGGAATTGGCACCAAGGGGCGAGACGCGGCTTGCGCATCCCCATGCCTCTGGTTTTTCTGTGCTTCGCAAAGACGTGTTATCCGGATATCCATCAAGAGGATTGTTATGCCCCTGATTGCCAGCAAGCTGAACACGCAGCCCGCCCGCCACCAAGTTGCCGACAAGATTCGCGAGTCGATCCTGGACGGTTCTCTTTTGCCGGGAGAGCGTCTGGTCGAACGCAAACTCGCGGAGACCCTGGGCACCAGCCAGTCCGCTATCCGGGAAGCGCTTATTCAGCTGGAGCTGGAAGGCCACGTCTACAAGAAGCCCAACTCCGCCACCTTTGTCACTCATTTCAGCCAGCGCGATCTGGAAAATACCATTGCGGTGCGGCGCGCCCTGGAAGGCTTTGCGGTAGAAGAAGCGGCCCGGCAGTCGACGCGCGCGGACATCGAACGGCTCGAAGAACTGTTTCAACAGTCCCAAGCTGCGGCGCGGGTCCGTGATTTTCAGAAATATATCCGTCACGACCTAAGCTGGCATATAGCCATGTGGGAAGCCACGCACAACGATTGTCTGGTGGAGTCTCTTCGCCGCGTCGTGGTCCCTATTTTCGGATTCAGCGCCATCCGTGTGGCCATGCAGCCCGGCTTCAATCTGACGAATGACCTCAACTCGCATCGCGTGCTGCTGGACGCGATTGCGGCGGGAGAACCGGAGCGCGCCAAACGCGCCTTCCACGCCGCCATGAACGACTGGTCGGAACAAGCGTCCCACCTTTATTCCGCCGAAAACGCCGAGGCCCCCAAATCTTAGTTCGGCAGCTTTTGTTGTTTTCTGCCGGGGATGTTCCGGTTTAAGGCGCGTGGCTTGCCTGGGTCACGGGCGAGATGCCCACACTGGCCAGGAATTGCTTGATTTTTTCCCACATCTGAAAATCCTGCTCGGCGGTGAATCCACCGTGCCCGCCTCCCGGCATGGTCAGCAATTCGTTCTTGACGCCGGCCTTCTCGAGCGCGGCATGCAAGCGCACCGCATGTTGATACGGAACGTATTTGTCCTGATCTCCGTGAATCGTCAGAATGGCGGGCAAGCCGGGACGAACGTAGGAAAGCGGGGAAACTCGTTTGGCGATTTCCTCTGCATCAGGCTGGCTTCCCACCCAAGATAAGGCGTAGGCGCGGACATTCGGTCCGTGGATGAGGTCGGCGACATCGGTGATGCCAAACCAATTGATGACCGCGGCGACCGGGGCGCGCTGATTGGGCCAGGCGCCGGCCCCGCCGCTGGCATCATCGGCATTGGCGCAGGCATTTTCCAAGCCCGCGGACGTAGGAATCATGGCGGTGGTTAAAGCCAAATGGCCGCCCGCCGAGGCGCCGGCAACCACCACCCGTTGCAGATCCAGGTTGAATTCTTTCGCATTGCGTCCCAGCCAGTGCAATACACAGAGGCAGTCTTCGACCGCCGCCGGGGCGGGAGAAATATGGGCCAGGCGGTATTCCACATTGATCACGGCAAATCCCATCTCCAGGAAAGGCAGGACTCCCAGAGCTACATCTTCCTTGGTCCCAGCCACCCAACCGCCGCCATGGATATACACCACCACGGGGGCTGGGGTGGGAATCCCGACCGGGCGATAGAGGTCCAATTTTGCGGAGTAGTTATGGGCCGTCAGATAGGTAATATTTGCCGCAACAATAAAGTTGTTGGCAATCCAGGTGGGAGAACCGGGCACAACTTGTCCTTTGGGCGAAGAATCAAGCCGCTGTCCATAGGATGCCAGTGCCAACAGCAATAACAGGGAGAAAATGGCCACTTTGCGAATCATGAAGCTGCCCTCCCGGAAAGGATATTCCACGCACCTCAGCAATTCACAAGTTGCGGAGCGGCCTTTTCCGCTTCGCGCTTGAAATGGGCCAGAGCTTCGCGATTCAGATCCACGCCGAGCCCCGGCCGCTGGGGCAGTTCAATCTCTCCATTAACCATCTGTAATTCGTTGGACACCAATTCTCGGCGCAGGGACGACCCGCAGAGTTCATCCGGCAGGAACTCAATAAAGGCGCAATTAGCGGTGGTCGCCGCCAGATGCGCGGCGGCGGCGATGGAAATCCCGGATTTCCAAAGATGCGGAACAATGGTCAGGTTCCTCTGTTCGGCCAGATCGCAAACGCGCTTGGCTTCGGTGAATCCCCCCACGCGTCCCACATCCGGCTGGGCCACGCTGATCTTCCCGCGGTCCATCAGATCAAGAAATTCAAAACGAGTGGCCAGCCATTCCCCGGCGGCGATGGGAATCGGCTGCTCCGAGGTCAGCCGGGCATATCCGTCCAAGTCATCGGAAGGTAATGGGGTTTCGACGAAGAACAGGTTGAAGTCCACCCAGGGGCGGATGGCCTTGAGGCAGGTATCCGCATCGGGAAACGCATATTGCACGTCCACCATCAGGGTAAATTCCGAGCCCACCGCATTGCGAACTTCGCCGATCACTTCCGTCATTTGCGCATGAGAAGCTTGCAGCCCTTTGTGCGCGTAGGGTCCGCAGGGTGTGACTTCGATTTTGGCGGCGCGGAACCCCAAAGCCTTGGCGCGTAAGGCCCACTCCACGATAGAACGCCGATACACATCAAAGGAGCTGACTTCCGGCTGCAAGGACGCATAGGGCGTAATGCTCTTGCGCACCGCGCCTCCCAGCAATTCGTAGCAAGGCTTGCCCAAGGCTTTGCCGCGCAGATCGTGGAGCGCCATATCCAAAGCACCGATGGCATGAATGACCGCGCCCCGCCGCCCGTTCATTGCCGAACCCACGTAGAGCTTTTCCCACAAAGCTTCAATCTGAAAGGGGTCCTGGCCGATCAGCATGTCTTTCAAGCCGAGCCCCATCGTGTGAGTGCCGGGCGCCTCGATGCAAGCGCGGGCAATCCATGGATTCACATCGGTTTCTCCGATCCCGGTGATTCCCTCATCGGTATGAATTTCGACGACGATGTCGTCTTGCGAAGAGCTGGTCGCTCCCACGTCATAGCCGGGATCGAGAAGAACATGGCAGTCAACTTTAGTGATTAGCATCTTAATGTCATCAATGATCGATCATTAATATATTTCCGCTGGTACTTTCCTGTCAAGCAGGGACGAAATGTAAATTTTAATGCTGTTTATCAATGACATATACGCAAAGAATGCTTTCCCTGCGAGACGCAATTATGATCGATCATCATTCTTATGCGAGGAACGCGCTTCCGGGCACGACGCGCACCCCTGGCCCAGGCAAAGTCCCCGTAAGGTTGGCACACAGCCTAAATTGGATACGGGAAATGTGGGCAATTGGCCGCGGAGCGTGCGTCCCAACTCAGGGCTTCCTAAGAATAGGGACTCACTGCGGCGAACAGAAGGTGAGTGCGTGGAATCAACAACTTCTATTTTCCATCGGGGACCGAGAGGGACGAAGGTTCAAATCTTGCGGTCGAGAATACCCCTGGGGCTCCCCTAGAATCCCGGTCTCGCTAGTTGGGTTTGCGGTTTTTGCCGTCGGCCAGGTAGCGCAGAATGGCGGTGTCGGAGGCCTGCTTCCACTTTTCTAGGAACGATGCCCCGGAATCGAGCAACAGATTGTCGGCGGTACGCTGCCGGATGGTTTGCCGCAGCTTCTCGCCGGTCTCCGACTCGTTGGTCATCACCTGCATGTAGAACCAGAGGAAGTGCCGCATCTGGTCGAGGGCGGACTTGAGCACTTCGAGCGTTTCCAGTTCCGGCTGCTGGGTGAGCGCTTCCATCAGCTCGGGATCGCCCGGGGCCTCCATGGCGGCGTAGTTGAGGTCGCGTTGAATGGCGCGGAGGTCTTCGGTCACGCGCAGGATGCGAATGTGAATGTTGTCGAGGTAGTCGTCTTTTCTTGCCACGGTTCGCCCTTAAAGACAATTCAACCATCTCATTCACGTGGCCAAGCGAACAGATGTCCCACGGGCATGCGCTTTGGTAATTCCTGAAATTACTTTCGTAAAATAACAATTTCGCGGAGATGGAAGGCCACAAAGTAATGGCGAAACTCCGCACTGGGCGCGGATTTTGGCCATGCTGGCATTGGTTATCGCTGGGGAGAATAGTCTCCCGGGGACAAATGCGCCGTTGGCGATTCCTGCCGCGAAGTAACCGGCAGGCATTGGCCCGGTTGTGCGAGAGGATATGGCCTTGAACCGGGCAATCGGAAGTAACGTGACCTCGGGTGGGCAGGGCCGCCAACACACTTGAGCGAGCAGTAAATCCCTCTGTTGGGAGGCAGCCACTTCTTCCGGCTTTATGATACAAACGCGCATGGCCGAGCAATCCAAACTGGTGCGCGACATTGGGCGCTGGAGCCTGGCGGCGCTGGTGCTGAATTCCATCATCGGCAGCGGGGTATTCAAGCTGCCTTCCGATGTCGCGAGATTGGTAGGCCGGCAGAGCCCGTGGGCAGACCTGCTGGCCAGCGCGGTCGTGGGGGTACTGATTGCCTGCATCGCAGAAGTGGCTTCGCGCTTTTCCGCGGCGGGCGGGCCTTATCTGTATGCGCGGGCGACCTTCGGGCGCCTGACAGGGCTTGAAACCGGCTGGATGCTGGTGCTGGCGAGGCTGACGGCGCCGGCGGCAAATGCCAATTTGTTTATCATCTATCTGGGAGAATTCTGGCCGAGGGCGAAAGATCCGATTCCGAAGGTCATCATCCTCACCGGTCTGGTGGGCGTGCTGGCGCTGGCGAACTTCCGCGGCGTTCGTTCCGGGAAGCAGATCAGCGACATTTTTACCGCGGCCAAGCTAATTCCCCTGTTCCTGGTAGCGGGAGTTGGCGTGGTTTACCTGCTGGCCGGCCATGCCGCCCCCCCTCCGGCACAGGCGGAGCCGGAGCTGCGGCAGTGGCTGAAAGCGGTGTTACTGCTGGTTTTTGCCTATGGAGGATTTGAGAACGCACTCACTCCCATGAGCGAAGCCAAAGATCCGCAGCGCGATGTGGCTTTCAGCCTGTTCGTGGCGCTGTTGACCTGCACCCTGCTGTATACGGCGATCCAATGGACAGTTGTCGGATTGCTACCCGACCCAGTACACAGCGAACGGCCCCTGGCGGATGTCGCGCGATTGATAGCGGGCCCCAAAGGGGCGATTCTGGTGGCCATCGCGGCGCTGGTTTCCGTGTATGGATATCTGAGCGCCAATTTGCTGGCGGTGCCGCGCATCCTTTTCGCGCTGGCGGAAAATCGCGATCTCCCGGCATTCTTTGGGAAAGTGCATGCCCGTTTTCACACGCCCTATGTCTCCATCCTGACATTCGCTTTCTTAGTCTGGCTGCTCGCGGTGCTGGGCAGCTTTGCCTGGAACGTCACCTTATCCGCCGTGGCCCGGCTGTTCTACTACGGAATCTGCTGCGCGGCGCTACCCGTACTGCGAAAAAAAGAGCCAGGTGGCGCTCAGTTTCGTTTGCCAGGAGGACCCGCCCTCGCAATGGTGGGAGTAGCCATTTGCGTGGTTCTGGTCACGCAGGTCGACTTGAGTGGGTCGTTGATTCTTCTGGCGACGGCGATCGCAGCATTTGTGAATTGGCTGCTGGTGAAAAATGCAACAGTGCCTGCCTAAGCGCTCTCCCGGAAAAGGCGGCTGGGCCGGCACTCTATAAGGGAAAGGCTTGTCGGGGCGAGGGCGAACTGTTAGGCTACGCGGGTTTATGAAACGGCCCATTCTTTCGCTTGGTTTTTTCCTGGCTGCGGTGGCACTGTTAGCATCTGCCGAATCAAAGCTTTTGACGGAAAAAAACGTCGCGGTCCTCATGCGCGACGGGACGGTCTTGCGCGCAGACGTGCTGCGTCCCAGAAAAGATGGCCGTTTCCCCACTCTGGTCTACCGCACCCCTTACGGAAAAGAGTATGCGCTCGAGGACTACACCACCTTCCAGCATGCCGTGGAGCGCGGCTATGCGGTGGTGGTGCAGGATGTGCGAGGACGTTATGCTTCGGCGGGGGAATTCCGTCCTTATGAAAATGAAGGCCACGATGGCTACGACACCATCGAGTGGGCCGCGCAGCAACCGTGGTCGGATGGAAACGTGGGCACGTTCGGTCTTTCCTACCCCGGAGCGGTGCAGTGGCTGGCGGCGGTGGAGAATCCGCCGCACTTGAAGGCCATGGTCCCGGCCATGACTTTTTCCACGCCGCAGAATTTCTTCTATGCCTGGGGAACGTGGGACCTTTCCTGGATCCAGTGGATATGGGGCAATATCGCGCCGGACATCCGGGTAAAGCGAAACCTGCCCGGCCCAAAGACTTTTGAGGAAGCGGATGACAGCTGGGAAAAAGACGGGCACAAGATGCTTTCCGAAACCCCGCTCGACCAGCTCCAGGAACTGCAGGGGATTGCTCCTTATTATTACGATTGGCTGAAGCACCCCGTGGATGATCCCTGGTGGGACTGGGCGGAGTTGCGGAATAAGTATCATCAGGCGCACGCGGCGGTCCTGAATCTTTCCGCCTGGTACGACGACAACTATGGCCCGGAAGGGGCCACCACCAACTTTGCCGGTCTCCTGCGTACCCGCACCGACGAGAAAGACCCGCGCACGCACTTGTTGTTGGGACCGTGGGTGCACGGGGTGGATTCCACGGAAAAAACGAAAGCGGGTGAGCGCGAGTTCGGCCCGGCGGCAGCGATTGACTATGACGAAGTGGTGCTGCGCTGGATGGACCACCACCTTCGTGGCATGGAGAACGGCGTAGAGAAGGAAGCGCCGGTGCGCTACTTCGTCATGGGCGACAATATCTGGAAGACGGCACAGAGCTGGCCGCCGGCCGCAACGGAGACTTCTTATTACCTGGTGAATGCCCGGGAAGCTACCGACAATGGCTCTTTGGCGCTGGCCGCTCCGGAACATGCGGGAAGCTTTTCGTCCTTTGTTTCCGATCCGGCCAACCCGGTGATGAACGCCTATTCCTCGTCGGGCGCGCACGATTATCAGGACCTGGCCAAGCGAACGGACGTGCTGACCTTTGATTCCGAACCCATGTCTGCGGATACGGAAGTGACGGGACCAATCCAAGCCAAGATTTTTCTGGCCTGCGAGTGCCGCGACCTCGACCTCTGGGTGCGCCTGCTGGATGTGGCCCCGGATGGAAGCGCATTTAACCTGATGAGTCCCGGGCTCGATGTCCAGCGGGTAAGCTATCGCGATCCCAAGAGGGTGCGGCAGTTGCTGACGCCGGGCCAGATCTACGAAGTCACCCTCGACCACCTGATCACCAGCAATGTCTTCCAGAAGGGACATCGCATGCGGGTACAGATTTCAGGATCGTTCTTCCCCAATTTTTCCCGCAATCCACAGAATGGGGACCTGGAGGCGAGCTCCAGCAAGATGCAGCGAGCCCGCATTTCGATCTACACCAATCGCGAGCACGCCTCGCGGATCGTGTTGCCGGTGGTGAAGCGGTAGGGACTGGGCGGTTTCTCCACGGAACACGTAGGGAAGGCCGCCCTCGGCCGTCCGGGCCGAGCGTAGCTCGGCGGTTGCGCAGCGCTTCCACGAAGTGGTGACCCCGCCGGTTTTTGGGCGATCTCTTATTTGCTACAATGTATACAATAGTTACAGGAGAGTTATGAAGCAAACCCGCTCCATCGTGCTTAGCATGAGGCTGCCCGCCGAAACCGGCAGGCGATTGAAGCGCATTGCAAATCGGCATGGCTGGACGGCCAGCGACGCCAGCGCGCGACTGGTGGAGGAAGGGTTGCGGCGCTCGGAATTCGCCTTTCTGGACTTTCGTGATTCGCCGGCCGGCCGTCAGGCTTATATCCAGGGAAGCTCACTCGCGGTATGGGAGGTCTTACTGCTCCTTCGCAGTTATAAAGAAAATACCAAGGCCGTGGCCCAGCACCTGGAATGGCCCGAAACGAAAGTTCGTGCCGCTCTTCACTATGCGGAAGCTTTCCCCGAAGAAGTGGAGGGAGCAATTGTCGAAAACAGCGCTGCGGATTTCGACAGCTTAAAGCGCATGCTTCCGCAAGCGACGGAGTTCGCCGTCAAAAGGACCAAACGAAATTAAAATGCTCAAGCTACTTCTCGACGAGCATATTTCTCCCGAGGTGGCGAAAGGCGTGCAGCGCCGCATCCGCTCACTGGCAATTCTCACGATGCACCAGTGGGAAGAGGGCAATTTTCTTGGCAAGGAGGATCCCCTTTGCCTGGCGGCAGCGGCCAGGCAATCCTTGACTCTGGTCACATACGACCGCAGAACGATTCCACCCTTGCTGAAACTCTGGACCGAGGAAGGACGCTCCCACGGCGGCGTGATCTTTGTCGATGAAAAGACCATTGCGCCATCGGACATCGGCGGCCTGGTCCGCGCCCTGACGCTGCTCATCGCCGAAACGGGCAAAGCAGACTGGACAGACCAGGTGTACTTCCTTCGCGCACAACCGTAGCGGGACAACTTAGGCTGCCGATCTAGCTAAACACTCCCTCGTCTCCTCCGCTATAATCCCGGCGTTGCCTCCGGAGGTCCTTTGTCCCGTCATATTTTGCGTCCTGATCCACGCTTGGTCTGCTTTCTGCTTGCTCTATTCACAGCGCTGCCCGTGCTCGCCCAGCGTGATCCCGTGCTCAAGCAAATCAACCATCCGCACTCGTATTACTACCGGGAGATGTATCTGCCGCAGGTTACGACCGGACCGAGCGCGGCGGCATGGATGCCGGATTCTCGCTCGCTGGTGTTCTCCATGGCGGGGTCGCTGTGGCAGCAGAACCTCGATACGACGGAAGCGCAGCAACTGACGGCTGGGGCCGGCTACGACTATCAGCCGGATTGCTCGCCCGACGGGCGCTGGGTGATCTATGCGTCGTACTTAAAAGACGCGGTGGAGCTGTGGGTCTACGACAGGCAAACGAAAAGCACCCGGCAGCTGACCTTCGGCGGCGCGGTGAATGTCGAACCCCGCTTCTCACCGGACGGGCAGAAGGTCGCCTTTGTCTCCACCCTATTCAAAGGGCGCTTCCACATTTTTACCGCCAAGTTCAGCAATGGAGAGTTGAAGAACGTCGAGCGCCTGACGGGAGAAAATCGCAGTTCCCTGCCGCGCTATTACTACAGCGCCTATGACCACGAGATCAGCCCGGCGTGGTCGCGGGACGGCAGCGAAATTCTTTTTGTTTCCAACCGCGGCCATATTCACGGGACCGGCGGCTTCTGGCGCATGAAGGCCGAGCCGGGCGCGGAAGCGCGCGAGATCCACTACGAAGAAACCACGTGGCGGGCGCGGCCGGAATTCGCTCCTGACGGCAAACGCATCGTGTACGCCTCGTACCAAGGACGGCAGTGGCACCAACTCTGGGTCATGCCGGCGCAGGGGGGAGACGTCTTTCCGATTTCCTATGGCGAGTTCGACAATACCGATCCCCGCTGGTCGCCCGACGGCAAACATATTGCCTTCATCTCGAACCGTGGCGGGAATACCTCGCTCTGGGTGCAGGAGGTACTGGGGGGAAAACAGACCGAACTAGTGGCCAAGCAACGCCATTATCTTAAGCCTATGGGACGCATCACCCTGAAGGTGGTAGATGGTGCCGGGCATCCCACGGCAGCCCGCGTCTTCCTTACCGGGGAAGATGGCCGGGCCTATGCTCCTGACAACGCCTGGATGCACGCCGATGACAGCTTTGTACGCTCCGAGCGCGCCTTCGAGCCGCACTACTTTCATACCGCGGGCGTAGCGGAAATCACCGTGCCGGCCGGCCAGGTCACGCTGGAAGTCATGAAGGGTTTCAAGTACGGCTTTGAGAAGAAGACCGTACAGGTGGCGGCGGATCAATCCGTGTCCGTGACAGTCCCCCTGCGGCCGCTGAATCTTCCACGGGAAGCGGCGCATTGGGTGAGCGGCGATGTGCACGTGCATATGAACTACACCGGCGCCTACCGGGCGACGCCAGCAACCCTGATAGCGCAGGCCGAAGCGGAGGACCTACCGGTGATCGAAGCGCTGATCGTGAATAAAGAGCAGCGCGTGCCTGACATCTCTTATTTCACCACCAAGCCCAATCCGGCCTCGACCGCAAACACTCTCCTTTTGTTTGGGCAGGAATATCACACCAGTTATTGGGGACATCTCGGCCTGCTGAACCTCACCGACCACTTCCTGCTTCCGGGATATGTGGGTTATCCCAACACCGCGGCGGCGAGCCTATTCCCCACCAACGCCGCCGTCGCCGACATGGCGCATGAGCAGAAAGCGTTGGTTGGCTATGTGCACCCGTATGAATCGGTGCCCGACCCGGCAAAAGATTCTTCTTTGAACCACGAATTGCCGGTCGATCTCGCGCTCGGCAAGGTGGACTACATCGAAGTCGTGGGTTTCGCCGACCACAAGTCCACGGCCGAGGTCTGGTACAAGCTGCTGAACCTGGGGTTCCATTTGCCGACCGCAGGCGGCACCGACGCCATGACCAATTACGCTTCCCTGCGCGGGCCGGTGGGATTGAACCGCGTGTACGTGAATGTCCCGCCCGGGCCGCTGAGCATTCAACCCTGGCTCTCCGGACTGAAGGCGGGCCGCACTTTCGCCAGCAATGGACCTCTGCTCGGCTTTACCCTGGGCGGCAGCCAGATCGGCGACGAACTATCCCTGCCCCCGGGGGAAAACAAGGTGAAGGTTTCCGCCTGGCTGCGCTCGATGGTGCCGGTCGAGCACCTGCAGGTGGTCTGCAATGGCCAGGTGGTGAGCGAGCTGAAACTCGATCCCGGCCGGCAAAGCGCCGATGGGGAAGACACCATTTCCCTTTCGCGCAGCGGATGGTGCGTACTGCGGGCTTACAGCGACCAATCGGAGTATCCCATTCTTGATCTTTATCCCTATGCGACAACCAGTCCCATCTATGTCAAGGTGGCGGGATCGCGAGTGTCGTCGCCGGAAGACGCGGCCTACTTTATCGCCTGGATTGACCGCATGACCGAGGCCGCCAAGAGCAACGCGGCCTGGAACAGCGAGGCGGAAAAAGACAACGTGCTCAAGCTGCTGGAATACGCTCGCGGCGTGTACGTCCAGAGGGAAAAGTAAGCGCGCGAAGGAACCACAGAGCGCACGCAGGCGCGCAAAGCTTGCGTGTAGAATCGGCCTTGCATGACGAATTCTGCGGAGACCCCGGCGCGCCCGCCCAGATCCTTTCTTTCCCGCGTGGGACGCCTGCTCCGCCCCTCGCACGAACACTCGGCTTTCTCCGCCACCTTGCTGCTGATGAGCACGGTGATGCTCTCGCGCATCATCGGCTATGTGCGCGAAGCGTACATCGCCTGGGCCTTCGGCGCGGGTCCGGCGACCGACGCTTACGTCGCAGGCTTCACTATCCCGGATTGGCTGAATTACATCCTGGCCGGCGGCACCGCCTCGATCACCTTTATTTCCATCTACACGCGATTTCTTGCCGAGGGCAAGGAGGAAGAAGCCCAGAAAACTTTCTCCATCATCCTGACCGTCATGACCACGGTGCTGCTCCTGGGCGTCATCGTGACCGAGATTTTCACTCCGCAGATTTCCCGGCACCTGTTTAAGGGATTCACCGAGCAGCAGCAGGAGCTCTGCATCTACCTCACGCGCATCCTGTTGCCGGCGCAAATCTTCTTTTACGCCGGGGGTGTGATTTCCGCAGTGCTGCTCTCGCGGCGGCTGTTTCTGTTTCCCGCGCTCGGGCCCCTGCTCTACAACGTCTTCATTATTCTGGGCGGGGTGCTGGGCGCCAAACGGCTGGGGGTGGCTTCTCTGGCCTATGGAGCGCTGGCAGGAATTTTTATCGGTCCCTTCCTGGTCAACCTGCTCGGCGCAGCCCGGCTGGGGACGGGATTCCGCATTTCCTTCGACATCAAGAATCCGGCTTTCCGGCAGTGGGTGCGCCTGACCATCCCGCTGATGCTGGGAGTTTCCCTGGTGACGGCGGACGACTGGATCCTACGCTACTTTGCCTCGGGAGAGGTGGGAGACATCACCCGCCTGAATTATGCCAAGCGGCTGTTTGCCGTGCCCATCGCCGTACTGGGGCAAGCCACCGGGCAGGCATCCCTGCCGTTTTTTGCCAAGCTTTATGGCGAAAAACGCTGGCAGGAATTTACCGACATCGTGAATGGGGCGGTGTATCGCATTCTGGCGGCCTCGCTGCTGATCACCGGCGGCATGATGGCCATGGCGCTGCCGCTGGTCGATTTGGTCTACCGCCGCGGACACTTCTCCTGGGGCGACTCGCTGCATACCTCCGCATATTTCTTCTGGTTTTCGCTTTCCCTGGCCTTATGGTCAGCACAGGGCCTGTATGCGCGCGCTTTCTACGCCGCCGGCAACACCTGGACCCCGATGATTGCCACCACCGCCATCACCCTGGCGTCGCTGCCGGTGTATGCCACGCTGCATCGCATGTTTTCGACCGTGGGGCTGACCATTGCCTCCGATATCGGCATCGCCGCCAATGCGCTGGGGCTGGCGATCCTGCTGCACCAGCGCAAGCTGGTGCACACCTTCCATTTGCCCTGGAAGGAGGTGGGCAAAGCCCTGCTGACTGCAGTGATCGCGGGAGGATTGAGTTATTGCGTCACCCACAGCGTAATGACCGGGGACAGCCGTATGGCGGACCTAAAGGCCCTGGGCTTGGGGACTTTGACCTGGGCCGCGGCCGTGGCGGCAGGATTATGGGTCCTGCGTTCGCAGTTACCTCAGGATTTGCGGCGGAAGAAGGCAGGGTAAGTTTTGTCATCGCTGAGTGCGGCGCAGCTTCCGCTCGTCGAAAAGCATCCCTCCTCCGATATTTTTGCCTGCGGCAGGGATTCTTCGACTGTGTTGCCGTTCGCAAGCGAACGGCCACTTCGCTCAGAATGACAACCGGCTTGTACGGATTCAGGCAACTTCGCTCAGAATGACAGGCAAAAAAAAACGGGCGCTGCCAAAGCAGCGCCCGTTTCGATCCGAAAAGATTATGCGCGGGCGGTGGTGGTTTCCGAGCTGGCCGCCGCTTTGGCGTCCTCGCCACCTTTTTGTCCGGCCTTGCGAATATCGATGCCGCCCTTGAAGTAGGCGCCGTCTTCAATCGAGATGCGCGCCGCCACGACGTCGCCGGTGAGCGAGCCATCACTGCGAATATCCACGCGGTCGCTGGCCGTCAGGTTGCCCCGCACCTTGCCCAGCACCACGATTTCACGGGCATTGATGTTGGCGGCCACCACGCCATTGCGGCCCACGGTCACGCGGTTCCCGGCAAGATTGATGGAGCCTTCGACTCGTCCGTCGATATAAAGCGATTCTGATCCGGTCACCTCGCCCTTGATCACCAGCGATTTTCCGATGGTGGCCTGGTCGGCGGAACTGGCGGAAACCGGCCGCGGGGCCGCCGCTACGGGTTCGGGGGCCGATACGCTGGGCGCCGCCGGTGTGGGACGTTCGGGTTCACCTGGCCGAGAAGGGGAGGTAGGCTGATTGGTGGGCTTCCACATGTCGCGAAGAGTCCTTTCCTAGTTGGATGGCGGTCAAACCCGCATTTTGTTGACCAAACGGAATTGTACTCCGCGAAATGGAAATCGCGCTGTGGAAATTCTGTTTTTCATCAACCATTTCATGGGGATGGCGATCCCCCACCGCTCGCCCGCCCGCTCCCACCAAGAGGGTCGCCGTCCGTTTGGAGGATGTAATTCTTCCACTTTGGGACGCAATTCCCATCTCGGAGTATCATGCCTATACCTCTTGGAATTTTCCTTGGGAGTGATCAGCCCCTTATGACCTGTCCTGATACCGCTACTACGATCACCAACGTCGGAGTGCCCCAGGAGGGCGAGTTCGCCCCCTACTATGGCCGTTATATTTCCCTGATTACCAGCCCGGACATTCTGGGCGTGCTTGACCAACAGCGCCGCGACATGGTGCTGCTGCTCTCCGGCCGTGAGGAAAAAGACGGCGACCTGCGTTATGCTCCCGGCAAGTGGTCGGTGAAGGAAGTGCTGGGACACATTTGCGATGCGGAGCGGGTGTTCGCCTACCGCGCCCTGCGCATTGCCCGCGGCGACGCCACCCCCATGGAAGGATTTGAGCAGGACGATTATGTGCGCAATGGCCCGTTCACGCGGAGGCCGCTGGCCAATCTGATTGAGGACTTCATCGCCGTGCGCCGGGCCAGTGTCTCCCTCTTCCGCGAGCTGGATGCCGAAGCCTGGACGCGGCGGGGCGTGGCCAATAAGAATGAGGTGACGGTGCGGGCCCTGGCGTACGTCAGCGCCGGGCACGAGTTGTACCACCGGCGCATTCTGCAAGAAAAGTATTTCGCCACCTTATAGCTCATGTCGCAACGCGCGCTCATTGAACTGCTGCAGGGCCGCGGCGCCCACGCCAGCCCCATCGCCTGCGTGGAGGACCTTCCGGCAGAAATCGCCGGCCGCCAGGCCGCGGGATTCCCCCACTCCATCTGGGCGCTGGTCTTCCACATGAATTACTGGATGGACTACGAAATGCGGCGCACGCAGGGCCTGCGCCCTGTGTATCCCGAACATGCGGCAGAGAGCTGGCCAGCACATTCCGCACCAAGCGATGTGGAGTGGCGCGCGGGTGTCGACCGCCTGCAGGCGCTGATCTCGCAATATCAGACAATGGCACAGTCTTCTCCCGAAGAGTTGGCCCGGGAAGTCGAGCCTATGCATGGGATCGACAAGGAGAACGCGTCGACGCTCTCCGCCGTGCTGTGGCAAATGGCCGCGCACAACAGCTACCACACCGGGCAGATCGCCATGCTGCGCCGCATGTTCGGATTGTGGCCTCCGCGCGGTGGAGGAGATAGCTGGTAAGCCCTCCGGCCTTCCCTATGCTCTCCCCATCTGCCATCCTCAAAAAACTCGAACGCCAGCCCAAACGCGCTGCCGGTTATAAGCAGCTGGTGCGCGAACTGGGCGTGCACGGAGAGCAGCGTCAGGAACTGCGCGATCTGCTGGAGAAAATGACGGCCGAGGGACAGCTGGTTTCCACCGAATCCGGGCAGTACGCCCTGCCGGCGGCCGCCGCCGGACGCAACATGCTGGTAGGACGGCTGAGCCTGCATCGCGATGGCTTCGGCTTCGTGATTCCGGATGCCCATGCCCTCAACGCCGGGCTCAAGGCCCGCCTGGCTGGGGACATCTTCATTCCTCCTCCGCTCATCGGTTCGTCCATGCACGGAGACCACGTGCTGGTTGAGGTCGGCACGATTCGCCCCGATGGCCGCGCCGAGGGCCGCATTGTGCGCACCGTAAACCGCGCCCATCGCACCGTGGTGGGGACCTTCCACTACGGGCGCCGCCACAACTACGTCACGCCCATCGACCAGAAAGTCGCCCAGGAAATTGTGATTCCGCCGGGCATGGAACAACCGGCGGCCGCTGCGGGGGAAAGAGAAGGAAAGACCTCCCCACCGAAGGAATCGGTCCACCGTGTTATCGGCAAAGAAGCCGCCCACCACGAGGCTTGGGACGATCTGGAGGGCGTGGCCGTCGATGTCGAGATCACCGATTGGCCGACCGCCACGCAAAATCCCCGTGGGCGCGTGATCGAAGTCCTGGGCCGGGAAGATGACTTCGGCGTGGATGTCGAAATCATGATCCGTAAATTCCACCTGCCGCACCGCTTTCCGCCGGAAGTGCTGGAAGAAGCGCAGGAGGAGTCCGCGGTCATTTCCGCCGAGGAGGTCCGCCGCCGCAAAGATTTTCGCGATCTGCCGATTGTGACCATCGACGGCGAAACCGCCCGCGATTTTGACGACGCCGTGCTGGTGCGCGACCTGGCCAATGGCAACTACGAACTGCAGGTGCACATCGCCGACGTGGCGCACTATGTGACGCCGGGCTCCGCGCTCGACCAGGAGGCGCGCCTGCGCGGCACCAGCGTCTACTTCCCCGACCGCGCCGTGCCCATGCTGCCCCTGGAACTTTCCACCGACATTTGCAGCCTGCGACCGCAAGTCGACCGGCTGGTGATGTCGTGCATCATGGAGATCGACCATCGCGGCGAGATTGTGGGCTATGAGTTGCACGAAGGCGTCATCCGCTCCGCTGAGCGCATGACCTACACCGCGGTGAATGCCGTGCTTGAAGGCGACAAGGCCATGCGTGAGCGCTATGCGCCGCTGGTCGAAGGCTTCGAGCGCATGCGCGATCTGGCCGTGATCCTGCGGCGCAAGCGCGAGCGGCGCGGCTCCATCGACTTCGACCTGCCCGAGCCGGTGATTGAGTTCGATGAGCTCGGATTGATGAAGAGCATTACGCGTTCGGAGCGCAACATCGCGCATCGCCTGATCGAGGAGTTCATGCTTTCGGCCAACGAGTGCGTGGCCGAGTATCTGGAGAACCGGCGCATGGCTTCGCTCTACCGCATACACGAGAAGCCGGACGCCAAGCGCGTGTACGACTTCGAGGTGCTGGCCGCGACCTTCGGCTATTCGCTCGGCGTGGGCTCCCTGCCCATTCACCGGGTGCAGCTCAAGGGCGACCGCCGCGCCAGCCATGGCACCGGCAAGCGTCCCAAGGAAATTGAGGTCCCCAAGGAAGTCCACATCACGCCGCGCATGTATCAGAAGCTGACGGAAAAAATTGCCGGCAAACCTGAGGAGCGGATCCTCTCTTACCTGATGTTGCGCTCGCTCAAGCAGGCACGCTATTCGGAGGAGAACATGGGGCACTTCGCGCTGGCCGCCACTTCCTATACGCACTTTACTTCGCCCATCCGCCGTTATCCCGATTTAATCGTGCACCGCATCCTGAGAGATGTATTGCGGGAGGGAGCTTCGCAGCCAGTACGGCCCCAGCGGCATTCACGTGAGGAAGCCCCGGCTTCGCCCTGGTCGAAACGCCGCGAGCACGCTCCACCCGAGCCGCTGGGCGGACCCATCTCGCTCGCTGAGCTGCATGACATTGCGGAAGAGTCCAGCCAGTCCGAGCGCCGCGCCGACGAGGCCGAGCGCGAACTCATGGAGTGGAAGAAGGTCAAGTTCATGCAGAACCGCGTGGGCGAGGACTTCGACGGGCTCATCACCAGCGTGACCAAGTTCGGCTTCTTCGTGGAGCTGACCGACCTTTTCGTGGAGGGCCTGGTGCCGCTGAACACCCTGATCGACGACCGCTATACCTACCACGAGAACACGCGCGAGATCATCGGACAACGCACGCGCCGCATCTTCCGCATCGGACAGCGGCTGCGCGTGCTGGTCGACCGCATCGATCCGGTGGAGAAGAAAATCCAGTTCGCGTTATTTGAAGAAGAAAAAAAGCCCCGGCCGAGACGAAAGGGGCATCTGCGGATCTGAGATTCTTTCTGGGGACTTGTGGGGCGGCTGCTCGCATCCGCGTTTGTCAGCTCGTGTAGGGGATGTCCTGATCGTGCCGCCATGACAGCTCGTGTAGGGGCGGATGTCCTCATCCGCCCGGGGCTCCGCAGGAGCCCTTTTTTGGTTTGCGTGGTGGTTGCGCCGTTCCGGCGCGGATTCCTAAATACCGGCTTCTATCGGCACGACTAAAAGTCATGCCCTTCCCGGATGCCCCCATCCCTTTTGTCATTCCGAGGAGCACAGCGACGAGGAACCCCTACCCTCTGCACAAACCTTCTCCAACGCGCTGACGCGCGGGCACTCAGCCTTCTCGGTCCGTGTAGGGGCGGATGCCCTCACCCGCCCGGGGCTCCGCAGGAGCCCTTTCGACTTGCGTGGTCGTTGCGCCGTTCCGGCGCGCATTCCTAAATACCGGCTTCTATCGGCACGACTAAAAGTCGTGCCCTTCCCGGATGCCCCCATCCCTTTTGTCATTCCGAGGAGCACAGCGACGAGGAACCCCTACCCTCTGCACAAACCTTCACCTGATGTGCAGATCGCCAGCGATTTATGTCACGGCGCAATACTGTCCTCTTCGGCACAACCATCCAAGCAAATTCCTCGCGGGTAGTGTAAAATTCCTGAGTCAACCCCACTCACCGCGCCCGCCGCAGTGAGGTTCCTTCCTAGTCGGGACGTGGCTCAGCCTGGTAGAGCACTCGCTTGGGGTGCGAGGGGTCGGCAGTTCAAATCTGCCCGTCCCGACCAATCCTAAAATCAACAGTTTGCGGGCCCCACCTGTGAGCTCACCAATGGCGCCAAGAGACTCCTATCGCTTCGACCGGCCGCTTATGGGCCCGTTCCGGCAGCAGTTGGACAGCAAAGAGCGGGTCATGGACCTATTTGCCGAGGAGTGCGCCGCCGACAAACCGGGCGGGGAGATGATTGTGGAGCGCCTGCTCGAAGTAATGCTAGTGGAGTCGCTGCGCTGGTCGAGCCTGCACACCGGCGCGCCCGGTGCAGGATTGCTTCCGGGCATGCAGGACCCCGCCATTGCCGGGGCTCTGCGCGCCGCGCATGCCGACGTCCGCCGCCAGTGGACGGTGGCCGAGCTGGCGAAGTGCGCGGGCATGTCGCGGTCGGCATTCGCCAGCCGCTTCGTGGAAGTTGTGGGCGCCGCTCCCAAAGAGTACCTGACGCGCTGGCGCATGATGCTGGCCCAGGACGCCTTATGCCACGGCGTTGATTCGCCCGACCAGCTGGCCGAGCAACTGGGCTACGGATCGGCCAGCGCCTTCAGCACCGCATTCCGCAAACGGACCGGCAGCGCTCCGCAGCGCTTTGCGCGCACCCAGCGGGAGCTGAATAGCGCCTTGCCATTCAGTCCCCAAGAGCGCGAGGAGGAGCCAGATGTCCGAGCCTAGCAGATCGGGAAGGATTAAAGACTGGCTGCTTTATGTGGCAATCTCGATCCTGATCGTGATCTCGATCTGGATGTTTGCAATGCACCAAGCTAGGATAGGCGACTCGCCGAACCTGCCTCTGAAGTGGCTAGGGTTTGCGGGAATGACCGTAATCATCTTCGGAAACGCCATTCGAGCGTACCGGCGATTCTGGGGAAGGCGGCGGTTCTGGCTATTCCTAGGTCTTTTCTCCTCTGTGCATTCCTGCCTAGGAGTGATTGTTCTTCTGAGAGTTGCCGTGCCGTTGTGGCTCTACGCGGTGCTGACAGGACCGGAATACTTGCTCTTGGCAGCGTACTTGGACTACTTCCTGAACTCAGACTAATGAAACTGCTGGACTCTCGAGAGCCCATGAGGCGCTAAAAGAATGCCCAGCCATGCGGCCTTATCCGCGCTTAAAAGCGTAACGCATTTGGCTACGGCAGGCAGGCAGGATGCCATGACAACCCGGGCGGGTGGCCCACCCAATCTTTCCTCAAACCCTGAGGGTGCCCCGTCCAAGCTTTGCTTGGGCGGGAATTTCATTGCTAGCACTAAGGATCCGCTTTCCATCTAATCCGATTTCCCAACCCACCCTAAATTTCGCAAAGAACGCGAAATTTAGAATGGGGCACCCGGCCTGTCAGTTGCGGCGTGGCTGAAGCGACGCCCTGATACGAAGCGAGGTTGCATGGCGGATGTCGCCCATCTTCCCGGATCTACAGAAGCGCTTTTCTGATGGCGCGATGGTTGCGCCGTTCCGGCGCGTATTTCCCATGCTTGGCTCTATCGGCACGACTGAAGTCGTGCCCTTCCCTCTCGCCAGAGATTCGGCATAGCCGGACTGGCGGACAAGAGTGTCCGCCCCACATCTTGCCTTGTGTGGCGCGGGCACTCTTGCCCTCGTGCTCTGTGCCCAAACACGAATAGCTCCATCAACGCCAAGGGTCACCCGCTCAAAAACACCCTGCCTCAACGGACGCTACTTGGATTTCCAAAGCCGAATAGTGGCGATAGAAGCCTGCGTGTATCCGGGGGGATCGGTCTCACCGCCGAAGGCGGCCTTGCTGGTTAGCGTATTTGTCGTCAGAAGCCCTCCGACGTATGGGGCGGGTAATCCACTCAGGACGAGTTGGCAACGGACGGGAAAGAGTCCTGCTTCTGGGAAATTTATCTTGAGCGCAAGGCACTCGCCATTTCCGCGAAACGCCATCCTTCCCAAGTTGATTTCGGCATAGAAGTTTTGCCGCGCCGGTTCGCCCGTCGCACCAAGGCAAGCGTGCAGTTCCGCGACGCGAGTCTCTTTGGTTTGAACGACCCTTCCATCCTCAGGCCGTAAGGCAAGGCTCCAGAACGAAAAGGAGCGTTCCGCGTCGCTGGGGAAGGGCTCGAATCCAGCGCGAGCGGCGGAGCACCAACCTGCGACCGGTTCCCGCTGCTCCCTGATGCTGCGAAGGATGTAGATCTCTTCTAACTGGGGCTTGGCAGAATCTGCGGGCTTGTCAGCCGGCTTGGCCCAGGGGGAGAACAGCATGACAATGCTCAGGATCGCGGTATTCGTAATCCATCCACGGCGGACTGACAGCGGCAGCCTGACAGGGTTCCACTTCATGACGAATCTCCTCTGTACACCTCGAGTGACAACCAGCAGCCCTCCAAATAACGGATCCTCAGTGACGATAAAAACCCGCGCGCCTCAGCGGGGGAGCCAGCCGATGCCGTGGGCATGCAGGCTGTGGATGTATAGCCGGTCGGCGGTTTCAGTCGCACCTGTGGTTTCGGGATAGGCGGCACTGGGGTCCTGAAGATCTGCGGTTACGTGCCCCTCCTCGTCGACCGCGAAAACGTGACCATAGGATTTGCCGAGCGGAAGAAGGAATCGCGGGAGCCTGAGGACCACCGTCCGGGCGAATGGCCGCTGGGCGAGTTTGTCGGCCGCCGGGTTGCGTGGTTTGAACAGTCCAACCCAAATCCGGCCGTCGCGTCCGCGCATCAGATTGTCCGGGTAGCCGGGCAGATTGTCGATCAGCACCCTGGCCTGAGGCGAGCCGCTTAGCACGTCGAGGTCCCTCGCCCGGCCATCGATCTTCCAGACGCGATAGCGCCCCGTCTCATTCACGAACAGAGTATGGCCATCGGAAGACAAAGCGATGCCGTTGGCGAAGGAAAGGCCATGGGCCACGATGCGGGTTGCTCCGCTAGCTGGGTCGTAAGCCAGCACGCGGCCGGTGGCAGATTGCTCCATGATGTCGAGCACGCTCGCCTCGTACGTGCCACCCCATTTCACGGGAGAGAATCGCGTGGACGCGTCGGTGAAATAGACTGTCCCGTCGGGCCCTATGATGACGGAATTGGCGTAACCGATCGGATCGTTGGGGCTCACGTGATCGGTCAACAGGGTCACATGCCTGTCCGGAGCGATCGCCAGTAACCCTTTGAAAGCATCCGCAGCAATCATTTGTCCCTGGGAATTGAAATCAAAACCCAGCACTCGCCCGCCGGTGGTTGCGAAGACTTCCTGCCTCGCGCCATCCTGTTCCATGCGTAGCAGGTTGCCGCTGGTCATTGCGGCATAAAGTTTGTGGTCTGGTCCGATGGCGATATGTTCCGGGCCCACCTCACTTCCGGTATCGATCACACGCAGACCCGACAGAAGTGTATTCGGCGCGTAACTGCCGCTGAACCCCGGCGGGGGAGGCGCCAGCCATGACACGGGTTTTGCGGGAACCGGCCAGAAACAAAGATAGGCAACGGTTGCTACCAGCAAAAAGGCCGCAACTTTAGCGGTTCTGCGAAGGATCGCCCCTCTCATGCAATTACTCCTCGTCAATCAGGAATGGATAGGCGCACGGACGGGGGGCGCTGGGTTTGCGGTCCCAAGTATATCCCGCTTATTGCCGGAAAAGGAGCTATCTAGGCGAGGGGAAATCCCCCGGGCGCGTGGGCCACATCTGGTCTACGACGCGCAGTAGGGCCACCCGCTCGCGGACTCTGCAGATTTCTGCTGGCATGCGGGTGGCGCCGTTCCGGCGCGTATTTCCCATGCTGCCTCTATCGGCACGACTGAAGTCGTGCCCTTCCCTCCTTTCGCCGGAGATTCGGCTAGCCGAATTGGCGGACAAGAGTGTCACATTTTGCACTGAAGTCGTGCCCTACCACGAAACATCTCCTGTGGTTGCCAAGGCGGGCGCTTCCTGCCATCCTGATGATCCGCACCCGAATGCCCCATGCCCGAGCTGCCCGACATTGCCGCGTATCTGACTGCGCTCGAAAGCCGCATTGTGGGGCGGCCGCTGCAACATGTCCGGATCGCCAGTCCATTCCTGCTGCGGACGGTGCAACCGCCGCTGGCCAGCGTGGAAGGACGCACGGTACGCGAGCTGCGGCGCATCGGCAAGCGTATTGCCATCGGCGTCGATGGCGGCCTGTGGCTGGTGCTGCACCTGATGATTGCCGGCCGGCTGCACTGGCGTCCGGTGGGAGCGAAGTTGGGCGGGCGGCAGAACCTGGCGGCCTTTGACTTTCCGCAGGGCTCACTGGTGTTGACCGAGGCGGGTGCGAAGCGCCGCGCCTCGCTGCATGTGGTCGAGGGAGAAGAGGCGCTGCGCGATCTCGATCCCGGCGGCATTGATGTCTTCGCCAGTGACCTGGCCGCATTCCGCGCGGCTATGACGGCGGAGAACCGCACGCTCAAACGGGCGCTGACCGATCCCCGCATTCTGAGCGGCATCGGCAACGCATATTCGGATGAGATTCTGCACGCGGCGCAACTCTCTCCCATCCAGCACACCCAGAAGCTGACGCCGGAAGAATGGGAGCGGCTATTCGCAGCCACGCGCGCGACGCTCACGCAGTGGATGGACCGCTTTCAGAAAGATGCGGCCGCGCGCTTTCCCGAGAAAGTCACCGCCTTCCGGCCGGAAATGGCGGTGCACGGGCGCTTTGGGCAGCCTTGTCCGCGCTGCGGAGAGAAGATCCAGCGCATCCGCTACGCCGACAATGAAACCAACTACTGCGCCCAGTGCCAGACCGGCGGCAAAGTCCTGGCCGACCGCAGCCTGTCACGATTACTGGGCTCGGACTGGCCGCGCACGCTCGACGAACTGGAAGCGCTGAAGCGCAAGTAAGCGTCCGCCATCCCCTGGAATTGCGAATTGCTTCGCCGTCTATTTCGTTTTCTTTCGTTTCTGTGCTATTGTGTTTCGCGTCGGCGGGTCCCTGCCCCGCCGATGGCCGATTTTTCCGAGAATCGGCCACTCCTTTTCTTTTCGGGAGCCGGCCATGAAGGTGTTGCGTTGGGCTGCGGTCCTCCTCTTCTTTTGCGGAAGCGCGGCGTTCGCTACTCAATCGTTCTCCCAACCTCGTTTGGGAATTTTTCTCAGCAAAGCCAGCTATCACCAGGACTGGGAAACCAGCCAGCTGGCCGGACACGGCTGGGTCGGGGTGGCAAACCTGGCCGGGCTTCCCTACGACACGCTGTTCGTGGAAGAAATGCCTTCCGAGCGGGAGTTGGCGCGCTACTCCGCGCTGGTCTTCGCACAGGCTTCGCTGGCGGATGACGCCACCTATGCCCAGCTGGTGGCGCGCTTGCGCGGGTATCTCGCCGCGGGGCACAGCGTGGTAGTAGATGGACCGTTGGCCGTGAAAGATGAAAAGGGCAATGCGCGCGACCATCAGGGGCTGGATGATCTGCTGGGGGTAAATTACAAAGGGCCGCAGGGCGAAAGTGGATACCGCATCCGGGTGCGTTCGAACGATCACTTCGTGACGCAGACGTTTGCTCCCGCACAATTTCTGACCCCGGCACTGGCGTCGGCTTTGGAAATCCTGGAACCCAGAAGCGGCAGCGTGTTGCTGGTCTCGACCGACGGCGAAAAGAGCTTCCCCTATCTTTCCTGCTCGCAGCCGGGAAAGGGCAGGGTGGTCCTGGTCAGCGATTTCGGCACTTCTGCCGGCGCGGGCACGTTTTTTCGCAACGACCCGCCGCAAGTGGCCTATGCCAACCAGCTGTGGAATGCGCTGATCCGCGCCGTGCAGTGGGCGGCCTATGGCGATATTGACGTTCCCTTCCCAGCACCGCAGGTCACCAACGCCAACCTCACCGCAATTGTGCGCTTCGATGGCGACAACAGCGGCGAGTTGCAGTATCAGCTCAAGACCCTGCATTTTCTTACCGGCGTCGCGGAAGATACCGGCGTAGTGCCGCTTTATACCTGGGTCTCCAGCTTCGTGAAGCGCGCCGGGTGGGACAAGCTCGCGCCGCTGGGCAAACATCTGGAAGAGTTGGGCGGAGAAATCGGCACCCACAGCAAGTTCCACAACATCGACCGCGAGATGACGCCGGAGCGCTGGAAGGAAGAGCTGGACGGCTCGATCCAGGAAATCGAAGAGAACATGCGGGCGCAAGGCTATCCCATTCGCAAGATCCAGTCGATGATCAATCCGGGCGACACCATTCCCATGGGAGACTACGACGAGGTGGCGCGCCGCTTCTCCTTTTACATGACGCACGGCCTGGAGCAGAGCGTGCCCGTGGGCTTCGGCAACATGACCTGGTTCACTGGGACGAACAAAGACTTCGTGGTGCTGGAAAACTCGCCGCATCCCGATTATCAGTGGTTTTACGATCCCACCTGGAGCTACACCACGGCGCAGATCACGGCCAACGAAGAAGCCATCTTCGACCACATGTTCCACAACATTGGGCGAGGAGTAATTTTCAACGAGATGTGGCACGACTATTCCATCTCGTCCATGCCGGTGCACGAGGGCAAGGAGAAGCGCATCATCAACGCCAACAACTTCCCCTTTTACGAGGCGATGAAGACAAAGTTCGGCACGCTTCCCGTGTACTGCCCGGAGCCGCAGGAACTGGCGCAGAAGGTGCGCGCCATGGCGCAATGGAACTATTCGTGGAAGGCCACGGACGACTTGGTGGAAATGCAGCTTGATCTCTCCAGCCTGCGGCGCGCCGACACGGCGGAGTCGGTGGGCGGCATGGGCATCCGCATCGAGAACACGCGCAAATACATTCAGTCGGTCACCATCGATGGACGTCCGCATCCGGCGTTTGACAATCAGTTGCTCATCCTTCCCAACCTTAGCCAGGGGAAGCACACGATAGTAGTCCGGCTGGGGGCCACATCCGCCGGCGCGGCGCGGCTCACCTATATCTCAAAGCAGATGACGGAGGCAACTCCCACCACCGGCGGACTGGCCTTCCAGGTAAAGACAAAGACCAAGGCGCGCTTTGCCGTCGCCGCGCCATGGTCGGCCATTGCCCTGCAGGCCGATGCGCAGGAGTTCGATGAGAACGACGGACAAATCAAAGGCTTTGTGCGCAGCGACCGGCGAATTGAAATCGCGAAGATCGAATTGCCCGGATTTCGCATCACGCGGGCCAACGCGCGGGTCATCGCCATCAAGGAAGGAGCCAGGCTACTGAGCCTGCGGCTTGCTCCCGGAACGGGGAGTCAACTGGAGCTGCGCGCCGAGCGTCCCCTGGCCAAGGTTACACTCGGCGGCCAGAACATTCTCTTCCGCGCGACGGAGCGCGGCTATGCGTTAGAGCTTCCGAGCTTCGCGCAGGAGACCGAACTTATTCTTCGTTTTTAAAAACGACCCACCCCGCGGGTGGAAATCTGGCCGCATGGCGGCCAGCACAATAAAGATCGGAGGGCTTAGAAACAGCCTCGTTTATCAAATACGGAAGGAGGCCGCATGCGGCACAAGCTTTCATACAGAATCGCACTTTTATTCCTCACTACGTTCCTACTGGCCTTTGCTCAGGAACCCACCTGGAAACCGGACACCGATTGGGGCCACTGGCGTCTCGGGCAAAAAGCAGATCTGGAGTTCCTGAAAACCAACCACATGACCATCACCTTCGGAAGCGGCGCGCCCACTTTCGAAGATGTAGGCCGCGAAGAATTCAATCGCGGTATGGAACAGGCCAAGGCCAACAATCGCAGCCTGCACGACAAGGGCTACATCGTTCTCCGCTATCTCACCAGTTCCCTGCATGGAGAGACGGCCACCAATAAAGATGAGCCGAAGAAAGACCAAATCCGCATGCTGCAATTCTGGCGCGAGAAGTGGGGCGATTATGCGGACTATCTGGGAGCAAAGCCGGAAGAAGATCCCACCACGTGGATCACGGTGCGGCCAGACGGGACGTTCCCGCACTATCGCTACGCGCCTTATGGCGAGGAAACCACGAAAACCTTCGAGACCTGGGGCTGCCCGAACAATCCTTACTTCCGGCGATTAATGGAAGGGCGGGTGCGGGCGCAGGCGGAGACCGGCATTGATGGCTCCTACATCGACTGGACACAAATTGCCGGTGGCACGTGTTATTGCGGCTATTGCCGCCGCAAGTTTGCGGAATACCTGAAACAAAACCTGCCGGCCAAAGTCGGCCAAGCCAAATACCGCACCAGCGACTACGACCACATCACGCTGCCGCAGAAACGTGGCGAGGCCTTCTGGAGCGAATGGATCACCTTCCGCGGTTATTCCGTCGCCGAGTTTCACCATCGCATGCGCGAGGTGGCCCGGCAGTACAACCCGAACTTCATGATTTCCGGCAATGTCTTTGGCGGATTCGGTTTCGGGCCCATCGCGTATGACGCGGCCGGCAATATGGAAATGCTGGGACGCGAGGGATATGACGACTTCATCTATTCCGAGATGCAGGAGTTCCTCGACGCCGCCCCGCGCAAGGATGACCAGGGCACGAAGATCAGCAACAGTCCTGCCCTCAAGTTTTTGGCGGCGGCTACGCATGGCAAGCCGGTCATTGTATATGCCACGGAAATCACCCCGCCCATCTTTCCTCATCCTACGGAGCGCTGCCTGAGCGCCATGGCGCAGATCAACATCGCCGAGGCGGTCGCCAACCACACCATCTTTCGGGAAAAGAGGCAGACTCCGCCGGGAGCGACAGAGATGTATCGTTTTCTCTCCGCGAACGAAGAGAGCCTGCGCAACGTCCACATGCATGCGAATGTGGCGGTCCTAGCTTCTTTGCGGCAATACCTCGCCGACGAGTTGAGCTTCGCCTTCAGCGCGTCGCGGGTGCTGGCGGACAACGGGATTGCCCACGTCATGCTGACGGAGGACGACCTGCAACTGCCGACGCTCAGCCAGTTCGAAATGGTGGTCGTCCCCTATCTTCCCCTCATGAGCGTAGAGGGCCAGCAGGCGCTGGTGAGCTACGCCAAAGCCGGCGGCACGGTCTTGGTATTGGGAGCGAGCGGCAGCAAAGATCAGTATGGCTTACCGCAGACGCGGACCCCACTGGCCCAGGCGTTTGGCGGAGCTTATCCAGCAACGGAAACGGCCAAGAGCATCGGCAGGGGACGCGTGGTTTCGGTCCCGCTGACGATTCCTGCCTCGCGATTTCTGATTCCCATGAAATCGCACGGAGACTACACCACCTTCGGGCCCACCATGGCTGATTTGTTTGCAGACATTCCCGAGGGCTATACGCGCAACCGCATGGACCCGGAACTGAGAAAAGTCCTGGAGCATGTGGCCGGGCGAGTCCGCGACGACTTGGGCGGGGGCGCTACCCGGGTGACTTCCACCGCTCCCTACGTTGAGGTCACCAGCATGGCGGAGAAATCCAACCGCTGGCTGTTGCTACATGTGGTGAATTATGACGTTACGGTTGATGGGGTCATCACGCCGGCCCGGGGATTAAAAGTACAAGTAGCCGTGCCGCGCGGCAAGAAAGCGCGCCGGGTCACATGGAGCGGAACGCTGGGTGAGATGAAACCGGTCCAGTATGAGATCACCAGCAAGCAGGGACGGCAAGTCATCCTGCTCGATCTGGATCAGGTGGATGTGTACGGGCTGGCGAAGATCGAACTCGACTAACAGCAAGGCGGCAAAAATCAGGCAGCAGCGCCGGGCAGGGCTGCTGCCCTTCTTATTGGTCAGCCGACAATCTTGTAGGGCCGCATCATTTCATTGTCCTCGTGCTCCAGCACGTGGCAGTGCCAGACGTATAGGAACTCCTGGCCGGGCGCGATGGGCGTGCCTGCCGGCAAATCGAACCTCTGAATGACGCGGGTGATGTATCCGGGATAGGTCTTCACCGTATCTTTCCAGGCGGGACGCTCGTTGAATTCCGGCGCAATGGGGCGGCCGGTGTAGACGATCTTTCCGCTCTGCTGGTAAACCTGCGCATCGAAAGTCTGGCGATTGATCACCTGGAAACGCACCATGTGAGTGTGGATGGGATGCACATCGCCGGTGGCATTGGCAAAAGACCATATTTCCATGGAGCCGGCCTTAGGATCTTCGGTGATGGGATCGGTCCAGTGCTTGCCGCCCAGCATACCCATCATGGTGTAGCCGTCGGAGGGGCGGTCCATTTCCGTGATGGAGAGGATGCGCTCGCGCGCGGCCTCAGCCGGGTTGAGCGGAATCCATGGGACCAGCGCGTTGGGCAGGTCGCTCGAATCTTTGCCGGAAAGCGGCTGGTTGACTCTGAACAGCATCACGTCGGAGGCCAGCCCCTCACCGCCCCGCGGATAGGGTGACGGCGCATCGTTGATGACGGTAAAATTCGCGCCCTTGTGGCCGCTGAAGTCGATGATCACATCGAAACGCTCGCCCGGCGCGATGAGCAGAAAGTGCGATGTGAGGGGCGCAGGCAGAAGGCCGCAGTCGGAACCGATCTGGTGAAAGGGCGGGGCGTCGACCGGCTGCCCCTGCGCTTTCCCAGCGGCGCTGGAGGGGACCATGGTCAGCTTATAGAAGCGGGCATTCGAGCCGTTCACGATGCGGAAGCGATACTTGCGCGGCTCGACTTCCAGATAGGGCGCGACGCGCCCGTTGACGCAGATGTTTTCGCCGAAGAATTCCTGCATCCACATGGGATGGGTGCCATTCTGCGCGGGCGGATAGTACAGCGACCCATCCGCCAGGAAACTGTGGTCCTGGATCATCAGGGGAATTTCAAATTTCCCGCAGGGCAAGTTGAGCGCGATTTCGATTTCATCGCGGATCAGGAAGAATCCAGCCAGCCCGGCGTGGATGTTGAGCCGAGTAATGCCCATGGCGTGGTCGTGGTACCAGAGCGTGGTGGCGGGCTGCCCGTTGGTATAGCGAGCAGGGCCGGGGAAAAACATCGGGCCGGTTTTGCCGTCCGGAGTGATCCAGGAATCGGGGTAGCCGTCGCTTTCCGGTAGCACGTGCGCGCCGTGAACGTGGACAGAGGTGCGCACTTCCGGCGTGCCTTCCTCGCAGCCGTGAATTGTCGGATCAATGGGCAGAAAGTGTTTCCTGGGCAGCTCGTTGACCCAGTTCACGGCAAAGGGGGTGTCCCGCTTGACATCCAACGTGGGCCCCGGCCACGCGCCGTTGTATCCCCAAAATCGCGTGGGGGGAAGGTCGCGATGCACCTTCTGTTTAAATTCGCCCATGGGGATGGTCAGCGTCTGCCCGGCTGTGGGGCGAAGGACCGGAGGAACGCTCAGCGGTTGCACATAACTCGCCAGGGTTTTCGGCCGGGGAATTCCCTGGGCGGTGGATTGGCTCTGGGCCAGGCTCCGGGTCATCCATCCCGCGCCGCTCAGCAGCCCGAGACGCAGCAGATCACGTCGGTTCACAAATCTCCTCTGGTCATGGGCAAAATGCAAAAATCGCCGGCCAGGTTCCCCTGACCGGCTTTCAGTTTTGTTGCAGTTCGGAGCTTAGAAGCGGTCGTGGCTCAGCTCGCAGTGGTTGAAGTCGAAAGCTTCAAACATGTCGCCCAGGGCCGGACTGTTCAGCGGAACATACGGATTTTTCTTCGAAGCGATGGGATTGGGGAAGTTGTCGCGGCTGCGCTTGGTCAGCGGCTTCAGGCCCCAGTTCTTCTCGATGAACTTGGTGATGGAGACGTGGTCGTAGTAGGTGTGGTCCACCTTGCCGCCGCGGGAATACGGCGAAACCACGATGGTGGGAATACGGGTGCCGTCGCCGAAGAAGTCGACCGCCTGGGTGTAGCCGGAGTCATAGTAGCCGCCGCCTTCGTCGAAGGTCACGAAGACCGCAGTGTCCTTCCACAGATCGGGTTGGTCCTGCAGCTCAGTGACGATCTTCTTCACGAAGCCTTCGAACAGATCGAGCTTCGAGGAGGACGGGTGGCCGTCGGCGATGCCGTCCGGCTTCACGATGGAAACGGCCGGCAGATATCCGCTGGCGATGTCGGTGTGCAGGCGGGTGACATCGGCGTTGTGCGTGGTGCGCTGGGTCGCGTTGGACATGATGTCCGTGGCGTACTGGAAGGGATTGCAGATAGTGCAATAGGCATTGGGCGTGCCGGCCACCGAACGATCCCAATGTCCACCGTAATAAACGAAGGAGATGTTCTTCTCCATCAGGGCGTCGCCGATGTGGCGCACGGAGGTCGGGGGAATCGTGAAAGCGCCGGTGCCAAGAGAACCATCCGCGTTGTAGCCGGGAGCATAGTTGTTGAGCAGGTAATAGCGGTCTTTCTGGCAGTGGGGATCGATGGGCCGCGGCAAGGACTGCAGGTAGTTCACGATGGGCGCGACGCCGGGCTGGCCGATGTCGGAGCAGTCGCTGTAGCTTCCGCCGCCGTAACCATCCTGGTCATAGTAGTTGTTGGTGCCGGCTTGCGGGTTGGGGTTTTCGATCTGATTGACCGGGGGAACGGCGGGATTGCCTTTGCCGTCGCTGTACCAGATGGCATCGGCGAATCCGAACATGATGTGGTTGGCGCCGGTGCCGCCCATCACCGACTGGTGGAAGTTGTCGCTCAGCGTGTAGTGGTCCGCCAGGTACTTGAAGTAAGGCGCATCACCCTGCTGCATGTTGTAGAAACCCATGGAGACCGAACCTTCTCCGGTGGTGAGCTGGGTAAAGTTGGCGGGCTGGGGATTTCCATTGCTGCCGGTGCTGATGGTGGTCGCAACCCAGGGAAAAAGATCGTGCTTGCAGCCGCTGGGGTTTTCCCGGGTGGCATGGTTGGCGTTGCAGTCGTACTGCTGCCACATCTGGTAGAAACGATGGACCGGATCGCCGGTGTAGTCGTCGTACTTGATGGCTGGGGTAAGTTGGAAGACGCCTTCGCGCAAGTTATTTACGTTGGGCAAGCGGGTATCGGCGACTTTGGCGGGAAGGCCGGTGGCGCCGGTAATCAGAGACGGGTTGTATGTGGGGAAAAGGTCCGTCTCAAAGGTAGTGGCGACAGCCAGGGTCGCGAAGGGCGGCGGGGCGGTATCGCTGCCGGCCGTATGGGCCCCGTTGGTCATGGCCGGAGGAAGAGGCGAATAGACTTCCTTGCTCCCCGGACTCAGGGTGTACTCTTCGGTGTTGACCGCGCTGGACTGGGCCGACAACGAATAGTTGGGGCCGGGGGATCCATCGGCGCGCACGATCCCTTTCGACAACAGATTGGAGACGCTCTCTCCGCGCTTGGGCACATAGGTGGCAAACACGTGATCGAAGGTGCGGTTCTCTCCAATAATGACGATCACATGCTTAATAGGCGTGGCGGTCGCCGGAGAGTGTTGGTGTTGCCGGTTGCTGTTGGCGAACGCGGAAACCGGCATGCCGGCCAGCAATTGGCCCATCATCACCATCGCCAGAAACTTTTTCAGGATATTGGGTGGATTGGTCTGGGGGTTGGCGTGCAAACTCATGGGTCTTCCTCCCTGGAGGGAAAAGAAAAGTCGCGCCGCGGAACCGGGGCGAGGCTCCAAGTACGCGCTCTATGTTCCTACCGGAGGGATGTTACGCAGGCATGAATGAGAGATTAAAAAAACCGGGGGAACTGCGAGGTATTCCACAAGATACAAAGAGAACTGTAGAGCGCACTTGCGTGCGCTCCTTCAAACGAGTCGCGTGGCCGCGATCTCTAGAATCCCGGGCGGAAAGAGTAGCCGATTGAAATGCCAAACCGGGTCGCCCGCGGCGAGCTGAACTCCACGTTATTGTTGATGAGGTAGAGATGGGCTTCCGGGCGGATAAAGAAGTTGCCGTGTACGTAGTAACGCAACCCGGCCCCAAAGTGGCCCATGAAATGGTTGCTGCTGGTGTAGTTGGTGCATCCGCCGAAGTAACTGCAATTGTAGTAATTCTGATAGAAACGGATGGACTCCGCGCCGATGCCTCCCATCAGCTCGGCGGTAAAGTATTTATTGAGCTTGGGAGCATAGAGAGCGTTGATGTCATAGAACAAGGGGCGATAAGGCTGATAGCCGGCGTAAAGGTTCTGGCTACCCCTCCAGGCGATATTGCCGCTGACACCAAACGACTTTTTGAGCAGAACGTTGGCGCCGAACACGGGATAAGCGCCACCGGTCAAAGATTGCGGCGAATATTGGTTGGATGCCGTGGATGCGGAAGGAGCGGATATCGTGCCCACCCCAAAAGCCACATCCAGTTGCTGGGCGTATGCCTGAGGAAGCAGAACCGCCAAGGCAGCCAAGACAATTACCCCAAAGACCTTATTCATAAATCACTTTCTCCACTCTTTTAGCGCCGGAAGCACCCATTTGTAACTAAATAGACATAGATGCACAGGTGGGGCTGGGTAGATGTACGGCCTGGGTAGGAACCGGCAAATCCGGCAGCGCGGGGGGTAATTACGCCCCAGCCAGCCATTCCACCGGCCGCGTGTCCCCGTGATGAAAGGCGTAAAGCACGAGCTCTACCCGGCTGGAAATGCCCAGCTTTTCAAAGATGCGGAACAGATACTTCTTGACGGTGTGCTCGCTCAAGTTTAATTCCTGGGCAACTTCGCGGTTGCTCAAGCCGTCCACCACCAGGGCCACGACCTGTTCCTCGCGAGCGGTGAGCAGCTTTACTCCGCGGGCGTCCACCATGCGTACCGAGGAGACCTGATCGGCAAGTTCGACCAGAAAACGCAATTGTTCGCTATTGGCCCAGATTTGTCCGGCATGGACACTGTGAATGCACTTGCACAAGGCACGAAAGGGTTGCTGGGAGAGACAAAACAGCCCGCGGGCGCCGGAACGGAAAGCGCTGAACACAGTCTCCCGGTCGTAGTCGTCCAGAAGAAGCACGATCACGGCCTCGGGGTGGGCAATGTGAAAGCGCCGCACCACAGCCAGGCCGCCGCCACTCTGCTTGGGCTGGTCGATACTCATGACCGCGACGTGGAAAGGAGCGGTCTCGAAGCTCTGGGCGATGGCGGCCAGATCGAGAGCGCAAGCGGAAATGCGAAATTCCGGGCGTCTCCGCAAAGCCCCAGCGAGAAGCTGGCGCCGGGTCTGGTTGGAATCGGCCACCAGAATGGCGAGAGGGTTCGAGACGGCGGCGCACATAATTCATGAGTGAAAAACTGCACCTCCCGCCGCAACTTCCGGCCGGAGAGCTTTCCTGCAATCTACGGAAAGATACCCGGCCCGGTCAGTGATGTGTTTCCCAAATTCTGGCTAATTTAATGTGGAAAACCGAGGTCCATCGCCGTGGCTGGGCGAGCCTCGGCGGGAAAGCGGGAAATCTCGCTCCGCCGGGGATGGATCGTAGGGAGGTGGCTTGACGCAAGTCTACCTTGGTAGACGCCCCTTCTGACTACCGAGAGGACCTTCCGGCTGTGACCTAATGGCCATCGCCGCGGGAGGAAGTTCCCTGCGCTCAACCATCGCGCCCGCGACTGCGCCCACGGCGGAGGAACAACCCGGCTTCCACTTTCGTAGGCGGTACTTTGCAAGTCTTGTTGGAAAGCTCCACCGCCCGTACCTTGCAACCAGACGGAAGGCACCCACTGGTGAGGTGCCGCCTGGTTATGGATCGTGTGGCTTTAGTGTGTTGGCTCGCGTTGAGCGGCTTCCCATTTTGGGAGAGTCCGGCAGCTTTGCTGGCCCAGGAAGCTCCGCCGGTGCTGGCCGGGGAAACGGTCAGCCGGCCCTGGGACGCGAAAACCGGGACTGCGGGTGGCGCATGGAGTCCAGCCCTGACGGGGGAACGCCACCCGTTGTACCGGATCGCAAGGAGTGATGTGGTGGAATTGAATTTCAGTTTCACGCCCGAATTTCATCAGGTGCTGACCGTGCAACCCGACGGCTATCTGGCCTTGAAGGACCTGCCTGCTTTGTACGCGGCAGGCATGACCGTACCGCAGTTGCAGGAGGCACTGGTGGAGGCATACGCCGGTATTTTGCGCGATCCGGAAATCACCGTCATCCTGAAAGATTTTGAGCGACCGTATTTCACCGTATCCGGCGAAGTGGCGCGGCCGGGGAAATATGAGTTGCGCGGAGAGATGACCGTGACGGAAGCCCTGGCGGTGGCGGGGGGCTGGAACGGGCAGGCCAAACATTCGCAAGTGGTGCTGTTTCGCCGGGTCTCGCCGCTGATGGCGGAGGCCAAGCTGCTCAATCTTAAACGCATGTTTCAGACCCGCGATTTAGGGGAAGACGTAGCCGTGCACTCCGGAGACATGCTGTTTGTGCCCCGGAACGCGCTGTCCAAGATCCGGCAGTTCCTGCCCACGTCGAGTCTCGGCTTGTACGGGAATGCCACCAGGTTCTAAGCTCCGAGGGAACCCAGGTTCAGTATGGCTCAGGAACTCAGACTCTTTTCCCGTCCCGCACAGCTTCCCGAGCCGACGCTGCGCGCTCTTCTGGCTGTGCTGTTCCGCCAGGGCCGGCTATTCCGCGTTTGCTTCGTACTCATCTTTGCGGCGATCGGGCTGTATGGTCTTCTGGCCCCGTCCTATGAAGCCCATATGAAGATCCTGCTGCAAAAAAATCGCGTGGACCCCATGCTCACGCCCACGCCCACGCCATTACCCGCCTTTGCCCGGCAGGAAATCACGGAAGAAGAAGTCAATTCCGAAACTGAAATTCTGGACAATGAAGATATTCTGCGAGCGGTGGTGCAGGAAGCCTCCCTGGATGGGCCGCCGAATTGGCTGCCCCGCTTCCGGGAAGGACCGGACGGGGAGCGGCGCCTGGCGCGGGCGGTGCGGAGACTCAAGCGGGATCTGCAGATCACTCCCCTGCGCAAGACCAATCTGATTCTGGTTCGCTATGCCGCCGCGGACCCCCAGCAGGCAGCGCGCGTGCTACGCGCTCTGGCCGCGGCTTACCTGAAATTCCACCGGCAAAATGGCAGACCTTCCGGTGAGGCGGCCTTCTTTGAGGAACAACTGGAGATCGCGCGCCAGGATTTAGAGCGGGCGCAGACACGGTGGCTGAGCTATACCCGCGAGCAAGACGTCGTCTCGGCCGCCCAGGAACGGGACCTGGCGGTGCAGCAACTGAGCGAAAGGGAAGCTGACACGCAGCGGACCCGCGTGGCCCTCGCTGAAACCGCACAGCGCATATCGACTTTGGAAAACCGACTGCGCGCCTTACCGGAACGCACCACCAGCGAGATCCGCAATCTGGACAATCCGGAATTGATGGGGAAAATGAAGGCCCACTTGCTGGAGCTGGAGCTGAAGCGCACGGAACTCCTCACCAAGTTCACTCCCACCTACCGGCTGGTCCAGGAAACCGAGCAGGAGATCGCCCAGACCAAAGCCGCCATCGCGCAGGAAGAGCAAACCCCTCTGCGCGACGAGACCACCCAGCCGGACGCCAATTATGCCTGGGCGAAATCGGAGCTGCTCAAATCGCAGGTGGAGTTCGCCACCCTGGCCGCGCATGCGAAAGCCGCGGATACGGCCCTGGCGGGCGGACGCCGGAATGCCCTCGCCTTGAACGAACAGGTCCTGCGGCAACAGGACCTGTGGCGCGACTTTAAGACCGCCGAAGACCGCTACGTGTTGTATGCCACCAAGCGGGAGGAAGCGCGGATCGGCGATGCCCTCGACCAGGGCGGCATCCTGAACGTCACTTTGGCCGACCCTCCAGTGGTGCCGGCCCTCCCGCTGCATTCCGCCTGGTTTTATGGATTCCTGGGACTGGTAGCGGCAGGCGGCGTCAGCACCGGCCTGGTTTTTGCCGCGGACTATTTGGACCCGGCCTTTCGCACGCCGGAAGAGATTCTGGCATATCTCGGCACCCCTGTTCTGGCATCCTTGCCCCGGCAGGACGACCTATGAATGCGCGCGTAAACCTGTGGCCAGGAGAATTGCTCTGCCTATCGGCACCGCCGGTGGAAAAAGCTGCCTCCGCCGAGGCCAAAACAGCGAGCGGACTGCGAGTCAGCCGGTTTGCGGAAGAGCAACTGCTTCGCCTGGTCCGCCAGGTGTTTTCTCCGGGATGGCCCCGTCCGGCGCGGCAGGTGATTTTCTGCGCCATAGAAGAGGAGACTGATGTTGCCGGCGTCTGCCGATGGACGGGGGAAATCCTCGCCCGGCACGTTCCCGGGAATGTGGGCCTGGTGGAAATGCAGTCCGGTAGCCACTCCGGCCCCACTACCCACCCGGGTGAGCGCCAGGAATGGCAGTGGCCGGGATATTGGCGCCAGGCCACGCGGCAAATCGCTTCGCGTCTGTGGCAGGTCCCGGCGCAGGCAGTGTGGAGCGGAGAGCCACAGGCGCAGATCTCCGACCGTCTGCATGACCGGCTGGGAGAATTGCGTCTGGATTTTGACTTTACCTTATTGCAGGGCCCAGCGGTGGGAACATACAGCGATGCCCTGGTCCTGGGGCAAGCCTGCGATGGCATGGTCCTGGTGGTGGAAGCGCATCGCACCCGCCGGGCCGCGGCGCAACGCGCCAAAGAACGTCTACTGGCCGCTCAGGTACGCATTCTGGGAAGCGTCCTGAGCGGTCGCACCTTTCCCATTCCACAAAGTCTCTACGACCGCTGGTAAACCGGAGGCCACTTGGCCGGGCGCGCCGCCATTCCGCATCCTCTTTCCCCCTCCCAGGCCGGACGCATGATCCCCGGCTGCGCCGCGCTGGCAACCCAAGCACCGCGGAAGTTTCAGTCCACCGTCGTCAGCCGGGGCGATTGGATTGAAGGAAAGAAAGCCAGGCCGCCGCGGCGGGGATGGTACTTCCACTGGCGGCGATTTTGTGGGCTGGAAGCCCCCCGCGTACTCATCGTGGGCGCGGACAAACGGGGCCAGCGCATCGCGGCCCAGCTGCAGGATCTGTGCGTGGTGTTGGGTTTTCTGGACCAAGGCGCGCCATCGCCTCTGCAGACTAAGGTCCTCGGCCGCATTGAAGATCTCATTTCGATTGCCCGGGCCACCTTCGCGGACGAAGTCATTGTGGCCATTCCGCAACAAAGGGATTGGGCGCAATGGACCATCCGAGAAGCGAGCCGCCATCACCTGGACGTCAAACTCGCCCCCGACCTTCTCGGCTTTGAGGCGGACGCGGCCGGCGTGGATCCGGCTTCCGCAATCATCACACTGCATCGTGAGCCTTTCCCGGCGAGCGGTTTGTTGTGGAAGCGGGTGACCGATGTGGTGGTTTCCACTCTGCTCCTGGCCACTTGCCTGCCCATCCTGTTGCTGATTGCGCTGGCCATTCGCCTGGATTCACCGGGGCCGGTCCTCTATTGCGCACCCCGCATGGGCCGCAAGGGCCAAGCTTTCCGTTGTTATAAGTTCCGCACCATGGTCAGGGAAGCCGACCGCTTCAAAGAGCGGCTGCGCCAGAGCAATCAACGGCAAGGGGCCTTCTTCAAGATTGTGCGCGACCCGCGCGTGACCCGCATCGGGCGGGTCCTGCGACGTTACAGCCTCGACGAGTTACCGCAATTATGGAATGTGCTGCGCGGGGACATGAGCCTGGTGGGCCCGCGACCGCATCCTCTCGACGACTTCCAGCGCTACCATCTCGAAGACCTGCGCCGGCTGGATGTTCTGCCCGGCCTGACCGGGCTTTGGCAGGTCACGGCGCGCTGCGATCCATCCTTTGAACGCAACATGGAATTGGACCTGGAATATATCGAGCACTGGAGCTGGTGGTACGACATGAGGATCCTGGGACGGACCCTATTTGTAGTCTTTGAAGGAAGCGGTGCTTAAAGGGCAGACGCCCGTGGACAGGTTATGTCGACCGCCGAGATTTCGCTGCGTGACCTCCCAGGGCAGATTGGGCCCAGGGCGGTCGCGCTGGTTGCGCGCCCCATCTATGCTCTGCTCCGAGCGCCGGAGCTGGTCTATCTGGCCGTACTGGCGGTGATGCTGTTCCGGCCGCCGGACATCCCGTTTTACGGGCTGGACCGCGTGGCCCTGGCCCTGCTCGTGGCCGTGTGTGGACTGCGGGCGCTTTGCTGGCGGGAGAAGCTTTGGCAGCCGGACCCCGTGACTTGGCCATTGCTGGCATTGACTGGCCTGGGATTTATCTACGCGGTCAGCCAGCGCTATCAGGCGGAAATCTGGAGTGTGTTTGCCGCCAAGTGGTGTGTGCCTCTGATCTTCTACCATCTGGCCGGCCGCGTTTTCACCACCCTCCCGGCCAGGCGCAAACTGGAGACATTTCTTCTGTTGGTCTTGGCGTATCTGATCGCCATCGCCGTCTTCTTTCTGCTGGACGCGAAAGCCCTGATCTACCCGCGCTTCATTGTGGAAGAAGGCATCGGCATTCATGTCGAACGTGCCCGCGGGCCGTTTTTGCAGGCTGTGGCCAACGGAGTGACGCTCAATCTTCTGGGGCTGGTGGCCCTCGACTCCTTCCGCCGCGGACGCTTGCGCGGGACCTGGGCGGCCCTGCTCCTGGGGACCTTACCCTTCGCCATCCTGGCGACCCTGACGCGAGCAGTGTGGCTGGGCTTTGCTCTATCCATCGTGCTGACCGGTCTACTGACTACCAGCCCTCGGCTGCGGCGAGCAAGTCTGGCGATGATCACAGCCGGCGCCCTGGGAATCTCGGCCTTGCTGAGCATGGAAACTCTCGGAGGCTCGTTCAGCCAGCGCGCGGAAGAGAGCGGGCCCGTCCTGTTTCGCGCCGCCATGTACGAAGCGGGGTGGCAGATGTTCAGCGAGAAGCCCCTGTTCGGCTGGGGAGAAGACATGCAAGCGGAACTCGGCCGGCGAATAAGCGACTTTCACCAGGAAGCCTACTACTTCCACAACACGTTTCTTGAGATCGCGGTGCAACACGGGATGTTGGGCTTGTCGCTGTTCGCGTGGATGGTGGTGGGGCTTCTACGGGAAGGACGCAAGCATGCAACCCCTGTCCGGCGGGATGGCGAATTTTTGGATCGGGGCTGGCGTGAGTTGTGGCCGGTGCTGATTTTTGTTTTTCTGCTGAACGCCTGCTTCGTAGGCATGAACTATCAGTTCGTCAATGGCCTGCTGTTCACCCTGGCGGGAATTCTCAGCGCGCAGAATCGCCGCCCAGTGGAGGCCGCATGAAAGCGTCTTGGTGTTGCGCTGTGCTTTTTCTATGGGTGACGGCCGGGCTGGCCCAGACCGCCGTCCCGCCGCAATATTTTGGGATGCATCTGGTGAATTCGCAGCCCTGGCCCACGGTCCCTTTTGGCAGCCTGCGGCTGTGGGACACGGATACACGCTGGCAGCAGATGAACCCAGACAACGGCGTCTACGATTTCTCCAACCTGGATGCTTACCTCGTCCTGGCGAAGGCCCACGGTATAAGGGACGTCGTGCTGGTCTTGAGCGGCACCCCGCAATGGGCTTCCAGCGACCCGGCCAACTCCACCTGTGACTATGCGGTGTTTGCGGCGGGCAGCTGCGCTCCGCCCGCGGACCTGCGGGCGGATGGCACGGGCTCCAACCAGAACTGGCGGAATTTTATGTCCCACCTGGCGGAGCATATCGCCGGATTGAACAGCGACAGCTACGCTCCGGTCACCGTCTTTGAAATGTGGAACGAGTTCAGCCGCAGCACGGAATCGTGGACCGGCACGATCGCGCAGATGCAACGCCTGGTGCAGGACGCGGCCTGCATTCTGAAGGGTTCCGGCCCCGTCGTGGCCACGGGGGAAAGTTGCACGGCGCGGAATCTGCTCGTGCCGGCGGTGGCGGTCCTGCCCGGGGTTGCGCTGGTCAGTCCCAGCGCTCAAGCGGCGGCACCCGACATCCAGACGCTGGGGCAATATCTGGTTCATCTCGGGACGACCCTCGATGCCATCGCCGTGCACGACTACACCTACGGAGATTCCTGTTGCGCCCGGGCCGAAACCTTGATTGCCCATTGGAACAACCTGCGCACGACGCTGACCAGCGCATCCGCGAACCTTCCGGTATGGAGCACGGAAGGAAGCTGGGGGGACACCGCAAGCAAAGAACCTGATCGAGACCTGCAGTCCGCCTATGTAGCACGCGCGCACTTACTGGGATGGTCGCTCGGGTTTCAGCGCCTGTACTGGTATGCCTGGGGGAATTCCTGGGGAAGATTGTGGACGCAAAGCGGGATCAACGGCTGTCGCGATGGAGGATCGGGAGCGGGATGCAAAAGCCCGGCAGCCTTCGCCTATGCCACGGTGTACAGCTGGATGGTGGGCAACATTCTGACCCGCGCATGCGCGTCGTCAGGCAGCGTATTCAGCTGCGAGTTTACCCGGCCCGATGGCCTCAAGACGCTCGCAGTGTGGGATGCAGCGCAGTCGTGTACACAGGGATCGTGCGGCACATCCTATTTTGCCGTTCCTCCCGGGTATACCTCCTACTTTGATCTGGCAAACGTGCGGCATGCTGTGCGGGGGAACACGGTGCGCATTGGGGCCAAGCCGATATTGCTGATAGCGGGACGAGCCGCGCAAAGCCAGGGGCGGCAGAATCCGCTCCCCTCGCAACAGGCCGGCCCGCGGAGCGGAACGAAACAGAAAACCATCTCCTCATGGTGAGTCCCTGGGGCCGCCGGCGAACGGGGCGTTCACTCCAGGAATTGGGGGATCTGTCAGAACATGCTAATAATTGCCTATCTCGCCAATCAGTTTCCCTCCGCGATGGAGCCCTACGTGGGCGATGAGATCCGTGAATTACGGCGGCATGGAGTGCAAGTCGTTCCCTGCAGCCTGCGGAGGCCTTCTCCGCCAAATGAATTTCCCGAGACTCTTACCCCTGCTTCGGTAAGGCCCAGGGACATCTATCAAGCGGTCAGGCTATGCTTGGTCAATTGGGGCGTACTGCCCGGCATTTTTCACGACATCCTTGGGGAACGGCAGTCCCCCATACGCCGCATGAAAGCGCTGCTGCATACGGCGCTCGGCACCTGCCTTGCAGCCGTGTTGTACCCGCAGCACATACAACATGTTCATATCCATCATGGGTACTTTGCTGCCTGGGTCGGGATGGTGGCAGCGCGCCTACTTGGCATCTCCTACAGTTTCACCCTGCACGGCTCAGATCTCTTACTTCACAAAGCCTATCTGGAGGTGAAGTTACGGCACTGTCGATTCTGCTTTACGGTCTCTGAGTTCAATCGCCGCCACATCCTGGAACATTATCCCGGAGTCGACCCGAAGAAGATCGTGGTACAGCGCCTGGGAGTCGAGGTCCCCGACCTCTCCAGGAGAGAACCCACGCCGGGACCCATGACGCTGCTCTCGGTGGGCCGCCTGCATCCGGTCAAGGACCATGCGTTCCTGGTGCGGGCCTGTCATCGCCTGAAGCGCGAAGAAATTTCCTTTTTGTGCCAGATCGCCGGCGACGGCCCGGAAAGGCCGCACCTAGCCAGGCTGGTGACCGACCTCGGCTTGGAGAATGAAATCCAATTCCTGGGACAGGTCTCCCGCGGACGATTGCGCCTTCTCTATCGGGCTGCCGACCTGGTGGTGGTGACCAGCCGGAGCGAAGGCATTCCTTTGGTCCTGATGGAAGCGATGGCCCAGGGGACGCCGGTGCTCGCACCGGCCATCACCGGCATCCCGGAACTGGTGCTGCCCGGTCAAACCGGGTTCCTTTATGAACCGGGTTCCCTGGAAAGTTTTGTCGCCAGTCTGCGCGAGTTTAGGGAATCATCGCGTCCCTTGCTGCGAAGGCGTGCCTGGCAGCAGGTGGCCCGGCATTTTCATCGCGAGAAAAACCTGGCCAGGTTCGCCACGCTCTTTCTGGAGCGCTGCGCTCCCCAACCCAAGCCGGAGAGGCCGGAACATGCGTATCTTGTACTGCAATAAATACAACTATTCCTTTAGCGGTACGGAAGCCTACCTCTTTGAACTCATGGAAAGGATGCGCGGACTGGGCCATCAGGTGGCGCTGTTTTCCATGGCGGGGGGCCAGGATGCCACATTTCCTTACCGCCATCACTTTGTCCCCCTGGTGGATTTCGGGGATGGCAGCACCCTGGCGCGAGCAAGAAATGTACCGCGGGCCATCTACTCCGTCGAGGCGCGGCGCAGACTCCGGGCCATGATCGCCGAGTTCCGTCCCGACGTGGCGCACGTGCGCAACATTTACCACCACCTGACGCCCTCGATTTTATGGGAGTTGAAGGCGCAGCACGTGCCGGTCCTCTACCACCTCAATGACTTCAAGCTGCTCTGCCCCAACTACAATCTGGTGTCGCGCGGGGAAGTCTGCGAGCACTGCCGGGGCGGCGCGTTCCGTCACATGCTGGATCAGGGCTGCCGGGGAAAAGCGGAGAGCCTGGTGCTCATGGCCGAAGCGTACTTTCACCGCTACCTGGGAACTTACTGGAAATGCGTGGACTGCTTTCTGGCCCCCAGCCAATTCGTTCGCGACAAGCTGGTGGAGCATGGCTGGCCGCGCTCCGCCATCGAGGTGCTGCCGCACTTTCAAAGCACCCCGGCCACGCTGCCCGAGGCGGCCGCCGAAGACGCTCCCCTCCTCTATTTTGGCCGGTTATCGGAAGAAAAAGGCGTGGCCGATCTGCTGCGGGCCATGGCGGCGCTGCCCCACCTCCAGCTGGAAGTGCGGGGAGAAGGGCCGCAAAAGCAGGCGTTGCAAGCGCTCGCGCGAGATTGGCAACTGAGGAATGTCGCTTTCCGCGAGCGCGCCGAAGGCGCCGAACTGGAGCGCAGCATTGCCGCTGCGCGCTTCACCCTCTTCCCTTCCCATGCCTACGAGACCCTGGGCAAGAGCATTCTGGAGTCCTATGCGCAGGGACGGGCCGTGGTGGCTTCCGACTTGGGTTCTCGCCGGGAATTTGTCCGGCATGAGGAAACCGGACTGCTGTTTCCCGCGGGAGATATCGGCAAGCTCACGGAGGCGATCTCCTTGCTGGCGGAACATCCGGAAACCGCGCGGCAAATGGGTCTCGCGGGACGGCACCTGGTGGCCACCCGTCATGCCCCCGCGGACCACCTGCTCCATCTCACCGAGCTCTATGAGAGTCTCTGCCGGCCCGGTCACGGCGCCGGCCCGGACCCGCCGCTGCGCGTGGCCTTCCTGGGGGGGCGGGGCGTGATCGGAAAATACAGCGGCATTGAAACCTGCTACGAAGAAACCGGCAGCCGTCTGGCGGCGCGCGGGCACGACATCACAGTCTATTGCCGTACCTACTTTACGCCCCCACAGAAGAGCTACCGCGGCATGAGACTGGTGCGCCTGCCTACGCTGCGCAGCAAGCATCTGGAAACCTTCCTCCACACTTTGCTGGGCTCGCTTCATGCCATGTTTGGCCGGTACGACATTGTGCACTACCAAGCCTTGGGGCCGGCGTTGTTCTCGTTTCTGCCGCGGCTGGCGGGAAAGCGGACGGTCGTCACCATACAGGGCCTGGACTGGCAGCGTAGGAAATGGGGCAGATTCGCGGCCTGGGTGCTGCGAGGAGGCGAGCGCGCCGCCATCACCTTCCCCCACGGTACGATCGTGGTCTCGCGCACCTTGCAAGATTATTTTCAGCGACGTCATGGCGCAGCCACGACCTATGTCCCCAATGGGACATCGCTGCTGCAAAAATTGCCCACGCATCATCTCCAGGCATGGGGCCTTCGCTCCGGCGAATACATCCTCTATTTGGGCCGCTTCTCTCCCGAAAAGAATTGCCACCTGCTGGTCCATGCCTATCAGAAGCTGGACACGCCGATGAAACTGGTGCTGGCCGGAGGAGCCAGCTATAGCAAGGCTTACATGGAAGATCTGCGCCGGCAGCAGTCGGAACGCGTTGTCCTGCTGGACTGGATCACGGGCGAACCACTGCAGGAGCTTCTGGCGCATGCGGCGCTCTTTGTTTTGCCCTCCGACCTGGAAGGTCTTTCTCTGGCGTTGCTCGATGCCATGGCCGCCGGGCTCTGCGTGCTGGCCAGCGACACGCCGGAAAATCTCGAGGCCATGGGAAATGCGGGATTCTGGTTTCACCACGGAAATGAGGACGACCTGCGCGGCATGCTGAACTGGCTGCTCGCAAACCAGGAGTTGAGGCAGCAGGCGGGCGAGCGGGCCCGAGGGCGCGTCCAGCAGCACTATCTCTGGGAACATGTCACGCAGGCGCTGGAGGGCTTGTATCGCGAGATATTGGCCGGGCCGGGGACAAGGAGCAGGGTCGAGGAGGAGCGGCGGCGAAGGGCGGCATGAGCCCTTCCCGTACATTGGCCACTACTTGTCAAACCAGAGATTTTCTTAGATAATAACTATTATTAAATATGACTTCCGTCCACAATTTCCGGGAGCTGTGCCATCAGCACGACCTGGCGGCCACCCATCAGCGGCAAGTCATCTACGAAACGGTCCTGTCTCTGCCGGGGCATCCCAGCCCGGAGATGATCTACGAGAAGGTTCGCAGGAAAATCCCATCGATCTCTCTGGCCACCGTTTACAAAAACATCCAGACCTTCCTTGATAGCGGCATGTTGCGGGAAGTAAGCCTCCACCACGGCGCTATGCGGGTGGACCCCAACCACGAGCCGCACCATCATCTGGTCTGCATGCACTGCAAATCCATCACCGACATCGAGGAATCGGACGTCACGCCGGTCCGCCTGCGCAGCAAACTGCCGCGCGGCTTTCAGGTGCGGCGGATCTCCGTGGATGTTTTGGGGGTTTGTGGGGCATGTTCCAGCATCGCCAAACCGTAGGGCAACATCTAAATAACAACCATCATCCACAGGAGAAAGAGCAAGCATGTTAGGAGTAGGAGAAAAGTTCCCTTCATTTTCAGTCACCGCTACCGTAAGCACCGATCCCAAGACCGCTTTTAAGACCATTACCGACCTGGATTATGCCGGCAAGTGGAAGCTGTATTTCTTCTGGCCCAAGGACTTCACCTTCGTGTGCCCGACGGAAATCGCCGGCTTCGGCAAGCTGAACAAGGAATTTCAGGAACGCGACACGCAAATCCTGGGCGGCAGCACTGATTCCGAATTCGTGCACCTGGCCTGGCGCACCCATCACGAGGACCTGAAGAGCCTGCCGTTCCCCATGCTGGCCGACATTAAGCGCGACCTGTGCGGACAGCTGGGCATTCTGGACCCTAACGCCGGCGTGGCGCAACGCGCCACCTTCCTGGTGGACCCGGAAGGCATCATCCGGTTTGTGTACCAGACCGATCTTTCCGTGGGCCGCAATCCAGAAGAGGTCCTGCGCGTACTGGACGCGCTGCAGACCGATGAGCTTTGCCCCTGCAACTGGCAGAAGGGCGAAGCCACCTTGACCGTATAACGAACACCATGGCCGGAAGCGTGCTGCATGAGCGCACACTTCCGGCATTGCTTTCTCTGGGAGAACTAGCATGACATTGGCGGAATTGTTGGAAACCGTCCCGGCCTATGGGCGGGACCTGAAACTGAATTTTTCGACCCTTACCCGGCAGCCCGAGCTCACCCCGCAGCAAACCTGGGGCACAGCCGTGGCCAGCGCGGTCGCGGCCCGCAGTCCGGAGTTGACCGCTGCAATCCTGACGGAAGCGGCCAACCATCTTACGCCGCAAGCGCTGGATGCGGCCAAAGGCGCGGCCGCCATTATGGGCATGAACAACATTTACTATCGCTTCACTCACCTCACCTCCAATGAGAAATACCGCACCATGCCGGCCCGCCTGCGTATGAATATCATCCGTTCGCACGGCGTGGACCCGGTGGATTTTGAGCTGTGGTGCGCGGCCGCGTCCGCCATCAAGGGCTGCGCGATGTGTGTGGACTCGCATGAAAAAGTGGTGCGCGAGAAGGGCCTGAACGAAGAAGCCGTGCTGGCCGCCATGCGCCTGGCGGCGGTCATTCACGGTCTGGCGACCGTGCTGGACACGGAGAACGTAACGGCTTCCCAGCCCCAGGCGGTCGAAGCCTAAGTAAGTTCCCGAAGTAACCTGCGGGCGGGAGGCAATCCCCGCCCTTTTTGTTTACAATCCAGTAAGCCGCCTCCCCAATTTCACGGCTTTGAGTGGCGCATGGAAAAACGAATTCTGGTGACTGGCGGCGCCGGTTTCATCGGCTCCAACTTCATCCATAACTGGTTTGCGAATGAACGGGATGCAATCACAAACCTGGACAAGCTGACCTACGCCGGCAATCTGCGCAATCTGGAGACGGTGGCGGAATCCTCGCGTTACAAGTTTGTGCTGGGCGACATTTGCGACCGCGAACTGGTGCAGGACCTGCTGGCTGAGCTCAGACCGCGCGCCATCGTGCACTTCGCGGCGGAAAGCCACGTGGACCGCTCGATTCACGGCCCGGACGACTTCATCCGCACCAATATCCACGGCACCTTCGGGTTGCTGGAAGCGGCCCGCTCCTACTGGAACAGCCTCTCGGACGAAGATAAGAAATCGTTCCGCTTCCTGCATGTTTCGACGGATGAAGTTTACGGCTCGCTGGGGCCGGATGACCCGGCGTTTTCCGAGACCACTCCGTACGCTCCCAACAGTCCGTACTCGGCCTCGAAGGCGGCCTCCGACCATCTGGTGCGCGCCTATCATCACACCTATGGCTTGCCGACGCTGACCACCAACTGCTCCAACAATTACGGACCTTACCAGTTTCCGGAAAAGCTGATTCCGCTGATGATCCACAACGCCCGCAGCGGCAAACCTCTGCCGGTATACGGCGACGGCCAAAATGTGCGCGACTGGTTGTATGTGGAAGACCACTGCGAGGCGATCCGCACCGTGCTCGCCAAAGGGGCCGTCGGCCAGACCTATAACATTGGCGGGTGGAATGAGAAGCCGAATTTGGAGATCGTGCACACAGTTTGCTCCATCCTGGATGAGCTGCGGCCGCAAGACCCAACCGTACCCCACCAGAAGCTGATCACATTTGTGAAAGACCGGCCGGGACACGACCGCCGCTATGCCATGGACGCGCGCAAGATCGAGCGCGAACTGGGCTGGAGACCACGCGAGACCTTTGAAAGCGGCATCCGTAAAACCATTGAATGGTATTTGCAGCACGAAGACTGGGTGGAAGCAGTGACCAGCGGCAGCTATCGCCAATGGATCTCCAAGCAATACTCTTAAGAGATTCTCACATGTCAAATCGACCGTATAAAGGAATCATTCTGGCGGGCGGCTCGGGTACGCGGCTCTATCCCGCCACGCATGCCATCGGCAAGAGCTTGTTGCCGCTGTATGACAAACCCATGGTGTACTATCCGCTGTCCACGCTGATGCTGGCGGGGATCCGCGACATCCTGATCATTTCCACGCCGGAAGACACGCCGCGCTTCCAACAGCTGCTGGGCGATGGCTCCCGTCTGGGGCTGAATTTCCAGTACAAAGTGCAGGCCAAGCCGGAAGGCATTGCGCAGGCATTTCTCGTGGGTGAGCAGTTTATCGGCTCCAGCTCGTGCGCGCTGGTGTTGGGCGACAACATTTTCTACGGCCACGACTTCGCCAAGGACCTGCAGTCAGCCACGCAGAAGAATAAGGGCGCGCGGGTGTTTGCTTATCCGGTGCACGACCCGGAGCGCTATGGTGTGGTGGAATTCGACGCCAATGGTAAGGCCCTGAGCCTGGAAGAAAAGCCCAAGCAACCCCGTTCGCGCTATGCCGTGACCGGACTTTACTTCTACGACAACAACGTGATCGAAATCGCGCGTTCGCTGAAGCCCTCGGCGCGTGGTGAGCTCGAGATCACTGACGTAAACAAGACTTATCTGCAGCGCGGCGAACTCGACGTGGTGGTGATGGGCCGCGGCATGGCCTGGCTGGATACGGGGACCCATGATGCGCTGATGGAAGCCGCCTTGTTCATTCAAACCATTGAACGGCGACAAGGGCTGATGATCGCGTGCCCGGAAGAAATCGCCTATCGCTACGGCTACATCACCGCGGAGCAGCTTGAAACCATCGGCAATTCCATGAAGAACAATGCCTATGGCGCGTACCTGCTGCAGCTGCTGCGGGAGCGGGTGTTCTAGGGACGGCGGCGCGGGCCAGGACCAAGGTAGAATAGGAAAGACCGGGGGAATGCTGCGGGGTCACACCGCGGCCCCGCGTCGAGCCCGATATATCATCCTAAGAATTCAGGAACCTATGAAGGTTACGCAAACCTCCATCGCCGGGCTGTTGCTTCTGGAGCCCCGCGTCTTTGGCGACGAGCGCGGCTTTTTTCTGGAAAGTTACAATAGCAAGACATTTGCCGAAGCCGGCATCGCGCACCCCTTCGTGCAGGACAATCACTCCTACTCCACGCGCGGGGTACTGCGCGGATTGCACTACCAGATCCAGCAGACGCAGGGGAAACTGGTCCGCGTGGTCACCGGAGAAATCCTCGATGTCGCGGTGGACTTGCGGCGTAGTTCGCCAACCTTTGGCAAGTGGGAATCGGCGGTCCTATCCGGTGAAAACAAGCGGATGTATTGGCTGCCGCCCGGCTTTGGACATGGCTTTCACGTGCTCTCGGAGACCGCGCATGTTCTCTACAAAGCCACTGACTACTATGCACCGCAGCACGAGCGGACGATCCTGTGGAACGATCCCGACCTGAAGATCGATTGGCGCCTGTCAGGAGCGCCAAACCTCTCCGCCAAAGATGCCGCCGGGGTCCGCTTTCAGGACGCGGAAGCGTTTGCCTAGGAATTTGCCATGCGAGTAACGATCTTCGGCGCAACCGGACTTCTGGGAAAACCGCTGCTGCGCGCCTGGGCGCAGAATTCACCTGGCGATGAAGTCATCGGTCTCGGCTCCAAAGACGCCGACCTGCGCGATGCCGCGCAAGTCTCCGCCGCCGTACAGCGCACGCGCCCGGATTGGATCGTGCTTTCGGCCGCCTACACCGACGTCGATGGCTGCGAATCAAACCAGGAGCAGGCGATGGAAGTGAACTGCCACGGCGCAGTGCGCGTGGCACAGGCCGCCAAGGAAAACGGAGCGCGCCTGCTGTTTGTGAGCACCGACTACGTCTTTGACGGAAGCGGCACGGTCCCCTATGAGACCAGCCATCCCCGCGCCCCGCGCAGTGTTTATGGACGCTCCAAGGCGGAGGCGGAAGTCCAGATCAGCCAGGTATTGCCGGATTGCTGCATCGTGCGCACCGCCTGGCTGTTCGGCCCCGATGGCAAATGTTTTCCGGACACCATTCTGAAGCTGGCCGCCAGCAAGCCGAAATTGGAAGTGGTCGATGACCAGCGTGGCTCCCCGACCTACGCGCCCGATCTGGCGGAAGCCATCCGGCAACTCTGCCAGGTTGGAGCCAAGGGCATTGTGCACGCCACCAATCGGGGCGAGTGCAGCTGGTTTGAATTTGCCCGCGAAATCGTGCGGTCCGCGGGGCTCTCCACGCCGGTCCTGCCCACCACCAGCGAAAAATTTGTGCGGCCCGCGCCCCGGCCAGCCTATTCCGTGCTGTCCCCAAAAAGCCTGGAGGCTTACGCTGTCACCCTGCCGGCCTGGCAGGATGCCCTGGCGCGCTATCTGGCCACGAGGAAGTAGCGCCAATCCGGCCCCTCTCTGTATACAATGGCTCGTACTCTGAGGTTGATTTGAGCGAAGCTCTCCACAAGACCCGGCGTTGGACCGTGCTGGCCTCGGGCCTGCTGTGCGGGGTGCTGGCCCTGGTCGTATTGTTTACCAACCGCCGCGCTTTTTTCAGTCCAACCGCGGTGGTGGTGGTCGCCGCCATCGGCTTTGCGGCGGTCTTGCTGCAACTTCGCCTGCGCAACCGTGCGGAGGCCAACCCAGTGCATACTCCGGTGTGGCTGAATGTTTTTGGAATTCTGCTTGCGCTGGCAGCCTTACTGGCCGATGTATTGCACTTCAATGAAGAGCTGACGCAGACCGTAGCGCTGGGCGCGGTGGGAATCTTTGGCGTGAGTGGGGCATTGATTTTGCATGGATTCCGCAAGCGGCGCAACCCGACCCAGCCTCCGCCTCAGGGCTGAAACTCCACACCCAGCGTGGTCTCCACTTCGACCGCCTGCCCCTTCACCAGATAGGGCTCGAACTGCCACCAACGGACAGCTTCGGTCGCAGCCGGGGTAAGAATTTCCGGGCCGCTGAGCGGCCGGACCGACAGTACGTTGCCATCCCGGCCCACGGCTACCTGCATTACCACCACTCCCGCGATATTTCCTGAACGGGCCTCTTCCGGGTACATCGGGGCCACTCTGCGCAGGACACGCTGCTGCATGATCTCTGGGGGGACATGGAGGCGTTCACTCCGGGGGAGGACCACGGCGCCCATCAGGCGATTTTCCAGTTCTTGCCAGGCTTTCTCCCAGTGCCACCAAGTCACTCCAGCGGTGATGACTGCAAGGAAGGCAACCATGGCCAGTAATTTCTTGCCATGCCCCGGAACTCGAACCCCGAGCGACGCCGGCCGGGGCAGCGGTTCCACACCGGAGAGGCTTTCTTCCACCATGGACACAGGCAAGGGCGGCAACTCTGTCCCCACCCGTTTTGCCCAGGTATGCAAGACCTCCCGCTGTTCCCCGCTGAGGGCCACAAACTCCACCCCGCAATGCAGATGTTCCTGGTGCCGGACCAGGGCCTTGAGGTGGATGGGAAGGGCGATCTGAGGCAATACCATCTCCACACCCACGGATTGTCCCGGAGTCAACTCAGCTGCCAGGACCGCCCCCAGACCGGTTTCACTCAAATTGAGGGCGCGGCCTGGAATGGTATCGGGGACCCCGGAGCGGAGGACGGTCACGTCCACCGGGACCGCCAGGTTATAACGGGGAAGCAAGCGGCGGACTGCTGGAGGGGTGGTCCCTGATGTGGCCGCGCTCACAGTTCTCTCCTGCGGGAATCCTAGTCTGGAAGACAGGATGAAGGTTCGCCGATCCTCAAAATCCGGCTGAGTATATCACTGGAAACCAGCCCCGTGGACGCGTATTGCGAAGTTCGCCGCGAGGGAAGGTCAGGTTTCCGGCAAAACAGGAACGGCCTGGAAACTTCCAGGCCGCTCAGCTAAAACTTGGTCCTCGGGAAACCGGCGATTTACGGCCAGCGTTTCGCAGTATCTTCCCAACCTGCGGCGCGCGCTGGTTGCGGATTAGCATTGACCGCGGGCTGCGGAATGCGGATCGGCTGTTGTACGGTCGCGGGAGTCAGGGTCGGTTTGCTATTTCCATCCGCGGCGGCAGGGCCCTCGTCGGAGAGCAGCGGAGCCGCTACCCGCAACGCCTCTACTTCCTTTTCCAGCCGGGCCAGCTCAATTTCTTTTTGCCGTAAGACTTCGTAGACGTTTTTCATAACCTGGGCACCTGCAAGCAACTGATTCAAATCAATTATGTGAACTTTAGCAGGTGTATGCGTTTTGTCAAGAAATTAGCGGGTGAAGTGAGTGCGCGCGCAGCGTGACCTTGGGAGAACTTCCCCTCCCCTGGCCAAATGGCAAAGCCTCCCTTAACCGCGTGTTACTCGCTCCCAGGGTAACCGGCCAGGATTACTACGGGTGACGATTGTGCCTCCCGGTTGATAACGACCGCCGGCCTCCGCGATTCCCCTTCCCAAATATGCAAACCATTTCCTTCGGCCCATGCCCTGGGAAGCTAAGTCCCATATTTAGACGGGCCCGGGGATGGCCCTTGAGGTGCACTCCTTTCTGTGTTGAGACGGAGTATGCGCGCAGACATGGTCCATGCGCGAACCAGCAAAGGGGAGAGAATCATGGGACAGAGATTGGGGCGCTGGGTTCCTTTAGTAATTCTCGGGTTGTTACTTTCTTCGAATGCGCTGGCCGATACGGTGGTGGGCGATGGCTCATTTCAGTCCGGCTGGAGCGCCTCGAACAATGGTTCTACCTTCTTTAACAATGCCTCTTGGGACGGAAGCAACCTGAATATTGGTTTCTGCGTGGCCGGTGGAGGCAACTGCAATTACAGCGGACAACCGGGCACAACCTTGCCGGTGTTTGCAGGCACGAACTTTTCCGCCCCCGGCTCCTTCTATATTTCGCCGAGCGGCATGGCCAATGCATCCCTGCTGTTGGAAGTCGCCGGCATGGCCAACCAGAATGAATTCGGCTGGTTTCTGATTGGAAGCGATCCCACCAACGCCGCCAACCGGCACGTGATCTTCTCCGGGCCGCAAGGCGCGGGATCGGCCAGCAATTTTGCCCCAAGCGGGGACTATGGGTTTTACATGCTGGCGGGCGGCTCCACGCTGTATACCAGCAGCTTATTTGGCGGCGCCACCGAACAGCACTTCGCGGTGTTTCAGGACGGCAACTCCCTTTGGATCGGCATCGAAGATCTGGGCCTGCAATCGGGCGACAAAGACTACAACGACATGGTGGTGAGAGTGACGGCGGTGCCGGAACCTTCCTCCATCGCGTTTCTGGGCATGGGTCTGTGCGCCATTGCGGCCGGCGTGCGCAAGAGATTTGCCGCGCAAGCGTAAAATTGTTTTTTCTCCGTAAGAAAGCAGGGCCCGGCAACGGGCCCTTTTTTGTACAGGCAAATCTGTAGGCGTGCCCTTCTGAGTATTTCCGCACCAAGAAAGTATCTTCGGCGAGCGTCACGGCCGGCCTATGATGACGGAAGATTCGCCCGAATCTGGCGGGGGTTTTCGTATGCCGAGTGAAGTCGTCCTCTACTTTGAAAAGCAGGAAGATGCGCTGTCGTTTACGCTGGCCACCAGCTCGGTCCTGTCGGAAGAAAATTCCGTGCGCCGGCCGGAAGCATTGACGAAACTGGCGCAGGAGATCCGCAAAGCCAGCCGCATCACCACCCAGGATGTAGTTGCGACCCCCATGGAAACGCAAGCTGCCCAAGACCTGTGCGCGTAGGATTGGCGTGCTGCCGGGAGACGGGGCGCAGCAACGCTTTTACTTAGGCTCGTCGAAGCGGTAACCGATGCCGCGAATGGTCTTCAGATAGACCGGATTGTCCGGGTCTGGCTCAATCTTCTCCCTCAAGCGGCGCACATAGACATCCACGGATCGCGGGGTAACGAAAGAACCTTCCGTCCAAACGGCGTCGAGCAACTGGTCGCGGCTGAAGACACGAGAGGAGTGCCGCGCCAGATATTGCAGCAGGCGAAATTCCCGGGTCGTTGTGGTCACCACTTTTCCGTTCGCCCTAACGATCATGGCTGCGCCATCAATCTCAATGGTCCCGATACGCAGCGTCTCCGGCTCGCTGGGCGGCACCAGGCTACGCAAGACGGCGCGCACCCGGGCAATCAGTTCACGCGGGCTGAAGGGTTTCACGATGTAATCGTCGCCGCCGATATCGAGACCGCGAATGCGGTCGACTTCGCCGGCCTTGGCCGTCAGGAAGATGATGTGCGAGGTGAGCAACGCGCTCTCGCGGCGGATGTGCCGGCATAACTCCAGGCCGTCGCTCCCCGGGATCATGATATCGAGCAGAAAGAGTGCCGGATGTTCCTTAAGCGCGAACTCCACCACATTCCAGGAACTGGGAAACCAGCGGGTGGCGTATCCGGCGGCGCCCAGATGAAAACAGATCAGACGCGCAATATCTGCGTCATCTTCCACTACGAAAATCAATAGTCGTTCCGGCTGGGAAGGCTGCGCCGGCTCGAGCGGAGGAACCGCCATGGAACTATCTAGGGGAAGAGACACGTCTATCAGCCGTCGTCGTTTCTTTTGAAGAGTTTGCGCGACTTATATTGCAGGATCATTGCTGGCAGATTAAAGGCTCGTGAATTCCCCGCGGCTGGTGGACTTCCATGGTGTCAGCGGAAAGATCCTGGGGGAAGTAGCAGCGCGTCTCGGGCACACTCTGAGGAGAAGTGGGCTCCAGACCGGCCGGCGCTGCAGCGTTCTGGGCCACGCTGGCCTGGTTCAGGGCGTTGACCCGCTCCAGCACATTCCGGGCATATTGGGAAACCATGCCGACCCCGGCCGCATACTGAGCGTTGGGATTGCGCGGCCCACCGTTATAGGCGCCCACCGCCAGTTGCACATCTCCATGGAAGCGGTCGAGCAGATCGCGCAGCAAGAGCCCTGCATAGGTCGTGAGGACGTGGGAATTGGTCAGGTCGAGCTCCAGGGCCTGGGGCGGCCGCAAGCGCTCCGGCAACTGGGAATAATCACGCTGGTCTTTGCGATAGAGAGCATGCGCGTAACGCAGGGTCTCGCGGGTAATCTGCCAGACGCCGACGGAAAAATTGCTGACCAGCACGCGGCGGCGCTGGCGCTTGAGCACGATGTCGTCCTTAGCTGCCTTGCGTTTCCAGATGGTGTGTTCGAGGTCGCCCGGCACGTTCATATAGTTATTTTCCATGGCGCCGATGCCCAGGAAAACGTCGACCGGCAAATCATAGAAACGCGCCACGGCGATAATATCGGCGGCCAGGTCCGCGGCCTCCTCCCCGTCGAGACTCTTTGGTCCCGCCAGCGAGCGGGTACGCGGATCGGTACGCGACTTGAAAATCAGAAAACGCGCCAGGGAAGGCAGTAATTCTTTGTCGGAGAGGGTCTCCAGCTTCTGCTGTGCCGGGCCATGGTAGGCGGCGGTGAAGACGCTGGTCTGCTCCTGCCGTCCGCGGAGTTCTGCGGAATTGGAGAAGAGCAGCGTATAGCTCTGGATGTATCCCCTGGCCTGCAGACCACTGAGAAATGGGATGACGGCAGACGCGTCATTAGGCAACACCATGGACAATTTGTATTCCGGCTTTTCCGCCTGTTCTTGGACCGTAATGAGCACCTGGTTGGGATCAACTTGCGCGCGCCCGCGCAGATAGTCGTACCAGAGATACGCCGAGAGGCCATCGTCAAAACTGCTGACATCGGCAAGAAGAGTGCGGGCCGGAAAGGGGGTCTGGATTTTTCCCTCGCGGAGGATGGGAGAGGGATAGGCAGGCATCGATACCTGCAGCGGGCGCGGCCAGGTACGGTAGCCCACATAGCCTGCCCCGGACAGCACGCCGGCAAGCCCAATACCCGTGATCAGTTTGGCCCAAACTCTCACGCAGCCCCTCCTCTAGATTAGACAACGGGAGGGCCGCTTAAGGTTGACTGTTTGGGCGCGGCTCAGGCCTTAAAAATGGCCTTGGTCGCGGGATAGACGCGCTGAAATGCAGTGTAGTTTGCGTTCATGACCGCGGCCGCTTCCGCCTTCACGGACACGCGCTGGGCCACCCGCACCACCGCCTGGCAAGCGGCGTCGACCGTTGCCCAGTGTTTCGCACCGACCCCGGCGAGAATCGCCGCACCGTAGGCGGCGCCTTCCTCGGCCTCAACGATCTCGACTTCGTGCCCATAGACGTCGGCCTGGATTTGCCGCCACAACGATGAACGTGCCCCACCCCCACCTAGACGAATGCTGCGCACGGGAACATTCATACCGGCGAAGATGGTGAAGGTATCGCGCAAGCTGAAGGCCACCCCTTCCAGAATGGCACGGACAATATGCGCGCGCGTGTGCGAGGCGGTGAGTCCGACCAACGCGGCGCGGGCTTTGCCGTCCAGGTGCGGCGTGCGTTCGCCCATGAGGTAGGGAGTCCACAGCAAGCCGTCGCACCCGGGGGCGATGTGCGCGGCCTCGTCGCTCAGGCGATCATAGGGATCGCGGCCATCGTCCTGGCCGGCGCCGAACTGATCGCGGAACCAGCGCAGCGAAAGGCCCGCCGCCTGGGTCACGCCCATAACGTGCCAGCGGCCGGGAATAGCGTGGCAGAAAGTATGCAGCCGGCCTTTGGGGTCGAGGGCGGGCCGGTCGGTCGCGGCAAAAACCACGCCGGAAGTGCCAATGGTCGCGCTGACTGCGCCGGGCAGAACAATGCCCATGCCGGTCGCGCCCGCAGCCTGATCGCCGGCCCCGGCCACGACCGGGGTCCCGGCTTTTAAGCCGGTGGCGGAAGCGCCCTCGGAAGAAACCTGCCCGCACACGTCGGGCGACTCGAAGAGTTGGGGCAGCAGGCGCTCGTCAATTTCGGCCGCCGCCAGCATCTCCTTCGACCAACGGCGATGTGCGACGTCCAGCATCAGCGTGCCGGAGGCATCGGCCATATCAATCGCTCGCTCGCCGGTCAGGCGAAAGCGCACATAGTCTTTCGGCAGCATGACCGAGCGCACCTGCTTCCAGTTGTCCGGCTCGTATTGCTGTACCCAGAGAAATTTGGTCAGGGTGAAGTTGGGAAGCGCCGGATTGCAGGTGAGCTCAATGATCCTTTGCGCGCCGATTTTTTGGTTGAGCTGCGCGCACTGCTCTTCCGTCCGCACATCGCACCAGATGAGCGCCGGGCGCACCACACGGTCTTTTTCGTCAAGCATGACGGCGCCATGCATTTGCCCGGAGAAGCCCACGCAGGCAATGTCCTCGCCGCGCAGCTTGCCCTTTTCGAGAGCTTTGCGGACGGCCGCGCTACACGCTTTCCACCAGTCTTCCGGATGCTGTTCGGCCCAGCCGATTTGGGGCGAGGCGAAAGGCTCGTGCTCCGCGGTGGCGGAGGCGATGAGCCGTCCCTGCTCGTTAATAACGACCGCGCGCGTTCCTCCGGTGCCAACGTCGATGCCTAAGAAGTTGATAAGCGCCTCCCTGTATCGCGATTGGGTTAGGTTACGAGCCGCATCTCCGCTTTTGCGGCTTAGTCCGACCAGCGCTGCGGCTTGCGGTCCCAGCGATGCGACCGGAGTTTCTCAAGCAGCGCCGCATCGAGCGGGCCGGCATCGCTGGTCGCAATATTGGCGCGCACATGGCTGAGCTTGCGCATGCCGATAATGCTGGTGCTGACGGCCGGCTCGGAAAGGATGAAGCGCAGCGCCGCCTCCGGTAGCGTCAAGGAAGACGGCACATCGGCCTTCAGCCGGTCGACCCGGGCCAGCGTGCTTTTCAGGTTCTCCGGGCCGAAATATTTGGAACGCCAATCACTGGCCGGAAACTTTGTCTCCGGCGTCATCTTGCCGCCCAAGCTGCCTTCATCCAGCGGCACGCGAGCAATGACGCCGATGTTCAACTCGCGGCACAAGGGAAAGAGATGGTCTTCGGGGGCCTGGTCGAAGATGTTGTAGATGACTTGCACCGCGTCGACCAGGCCGGTGCGAATGGCTTTCAGGCCATTGTCCGGCTCCCAGCGATTCAAGCTCAAACCGAAGGCGCGAATCGTGCCGTCGCGCTTTAGTTTTTCCACCGTGGCGCGGAACTCAGGTTCGTCGGTCCAGGCGTCGTCCCAGACGTGGAACTGTAAAAGGTCAATGGAACCTGTTCCTAGCTTGTCGCGGATCTGGTCGGCGAAACCAAAGACATGGTCCGCGGGAAACACATCTTTGTAAGGACCATGCGAAGGCCAGCGCCCATTCTTAGGAGGAATTTTGGAAGCCGCATACAGCCGCTTGCCGGAGTTACGCGCGAGAATCTGGCCCAGCAGGCCATCGCTTTTGCCGTCGCCATAGGCCCAGGCGGTATCGAAGAAGTTGCCGCCCAAATCAACGGCCAGTTGCAGGGCCTGCAAGGACTCTTCGTCTTCCGAGCCGCTCCAACCGCTCATGCCCCAGAGCCCGTGGGCGATGTCGCTGACTTGCCATCCGGTGCGTCCAAACTTGCGATATTGCATGGTTTCCCGTGTCCGATTCTGCCCTGGCGGGCAAAGTAAAATTAGAAAATTTCCTTTTCGTAAACGATTACGAAAAGACATCCTATCCGAGTTTGAAGGGAATGGAAAGCCGCCATTTCCGGGTTGCACCCGAACTCCTCGTAGAATTTTTGCAGAATGTAAAGCGCGTACTGGTATTCGCCCCCGCGGTCCCCGTGCCGGGGTACGGACGGCTTCTGCAAAGGCCCAAAATCTTGCTCAACCTGGTCGCTCTTGGGCGTTGGTTTGCGGTCCTCATAGGACGTCGATCACGTTTTCCTAAGGATCCACTAGGGGGTTACCGAAGACCGTCGAGAGAAATGATGCAGCAGTTCGGAGCCGTGAGAGGAGGAGCAAGCAGAGTACCTGCGTCAAAAATCCGCCGAAATTCTCCGGCCGTATGCTACTCCGGAAAGGGCCGTAGAATCACACCGTAAACGTTTACAAAAAGTCATTGACTTTCGTCCGCCGGAGTGCCAGATTGCCTCTGGGTTTTTTGGGCCTCCGATCGCAAGGGTCACTCTAGTCATCCCGTTCCTGCGGATTTTTTTATGCGCATCCCTCACCTTTTCCGAAGCGCTCTCGCCCTCTTTCTGTTCGCGGCCGCTGCTTCCGCGCAGTGGTCTCCCATGAACCCAGTCATCGGTGTCCAGAAGCAGCTGGACGGCGTGGTTCTCACCATGCAGACCGGTACGCTGAAGATCCAGGTCTGCTCCGATTCCATACTTCGTATTCTTTATTCCGCGACCTCCTCCTTCCCCGAACGCCCGGAATACGTAATTGTTAAGCAAAGCTGGCCGGCTCCGGCGTGGGATTTCGATACAAAAGACGACAGCGTGATGCTGACCACGGCCAAAGTGAAAATCACGGTCGCTCGCAAGGATGGCGCCATTACCTATGCCGATCGGCAAGGCAACACTCTGATCACGGAGGCCACCCGCAAACTGACCAAAGGGAGCGTGCCAGACGCGTATCGCGCGGAATCGTTTTTCAATATCTACGGCTCGCGCGAGGGGCTTTACGGATTAGGCCAGCACCAGGCTGGGGTGTGGAACTACCGCGGCGAATCCGTTGATCTTTCGCAGGACAACACCAACATCTCCATACCCCTGCTGGTCTCGAGCAAAGGTTACGGCATTTACTGGAACAGCACGGCGCGCAGCCGGGTCAACAACCGCTTTGCCAACTACATGTACATCACCTCGGAGGCGGTCGACGTTCTGGATTATTACTTCCTCTACGGTCCGGAGATGGACCAGATCGTTGCCGGCTACCGGGAATTGACCGGGCAGGCCCCCATGTTTGGGCGCTGGGCCTACGGCTTCTGGCAGTGTAAGAACCGCTACAAATCGCAGGAAGAGCTGTTGGGCATTGCCAAGAAATACCGGCAGCTGCACATTCCCGTGGACAACATTGTGCAGGACTGGTTCTGGTGGAACCGCAAAGGCGAGCACGTCTTCAACAGGAACTATCCCGATCCCAAGGGGATGGTGGACGAGCTGCATCGCATGAATTTTCATCTCATGATCTCGGTGTGGCCGTTTTTCGAACCGGGCTCGACGGAATACAGCGAGATGGAAAAACATGGATGGTTTGTGGACAAATTCAAATTTGCCAAGCCGCCTTACCATACCGATGGCATGGCGGTGTATGACGCGACCAGTCCTGAAGCCCGCAAATTTTATTGGAGCCTGATGAATGAGGCCCTGTTCCAGATCGGTCTCGACGCTTGGTGGCTGGACACTACCGAGCCGGAAACCGAAGGCCAGGAAGAAAATATTCTGCTGGGACACAAGCTGGCCATTGGCAGCGGAGACAAATATCTCAATCTATATCCCCTGATGACGACGGGCGCGGTCTACGACGGGCAGCGCAGCGCCAGCGACCGCAAGCGCGTCTTCATTCTTTCGCGTTCGGCGTTTGCCGGCGACCAGCGCTATGGCGTGACCGCATGGTCGGGTGACATCAACTCCGACTTCTTCAGCCTGAAGCGGCAGATTCCGGCGGGCCTGAACTTCGCGCTCTCCGGGCTTCCTTATTGGACGACCGACGTGGGGGGATTTGTCTTCGGCAGTCCCAGCGATCCCTCGTTCCGCGAAGTGTTCGTCCGCTGGTTCCAGTATGCGACCTTCAATCCCATCCTGCGCGTTCACGGCACGCGCGTGCCGGATGAAAATGAATTGTGGTCTTACGGGCCGGAGGCGCAGAAGATCCTGGTCGATTTCGACACTTTGCGCTACCGCATGCTGCCCTACATTTATTCCTTGGCCTGGAAAACCACCAGCGCGTCCTACACGCCCATGCGGCCGCTGGTCATGGACTTCCGCGCCGACGTGGAAGCGCAGAACATCGGCGACCAGTTCATGTATGGACCGGCGTTTCTGGTGAATCCGGTGACCGAGGCCAACGCAACCACGCGGCACCTCTATCTTCCGCAAGCCAAGTGGTATGACTTCTGGAACGGGACTGTGCTGCAAGGGGGACGTTACATCGACGCCGCAACCACGCTGGACCAACTTCCGCTCTACGTGCGCGCCGGGTCCATTCTGCCGCTGGGTCCGGCCATGGAATGGGCCACGCAAAGGCCTGCCGATCCGATCGAGTTGCGCATCTATCGCGGGGCCGACGGCGACTTCACTTTCTACGAAGATGAAAATGACAATTACAACTATGAGAAGGGCGCCTATGCGACCATTCCGCTGCATTGGGACGATGCCGGCAAAAAGCTGACCATCGGCGCTCGCCAAGGGTCTTTCCCCGGCATGCTGGCCACGCGTACGTTCCACATTATTTTTGTGCGAGAGAAGCATGGAACGGGGGTCCAGGCGGAAGACCGGCCTGACCAAACTATCTCTTATTCCGGTCAACCCATTACGATCACACCCTAAGCATTCTTAGAAACGAGGGGTTATGTCTTCCTATATTCGGTATTGCCTTGTCCTGTGCGCTTTGATTCTTGCTTCGGCCGCAGCGTTCCCCGCCCAAACCCCCAAGGTTCCCACGCAAATTCCCGGACGTGATGCCATTTTTATAGGAGACGCCTGGTATCCCGAACAATGGCCGGAGTCGCGTTGGGAAGAAGATTTGCGCCTGATGGAAGCCGCCAATATCAGGATGGTGCGCATCGCGGAATTCGCCTGGAGCCGCATGGAACCTTCCGAAGGCCACTATGATTTCGAGTGGCTGGACCGGGCGATTGCACTGGCGGCCAAACACAACATCGTGGTCGTACTGGGTACCCCCACCGCAACCCCGCCGGCGTGGCTCACGCAAAAGTATCCCGATGTCCTGCGCGTGGAAGAGAACGGCGAACGCGCTATCCATGGCATGCGCGCTCACGGCTCCGGGAGTTCCCCGCGCTATCGCGAGTTGTGCCGCAAGATTACGGAGCAGATGGCACTTCGCTATGGCCACAATCCCCATGTGGCGGGATGGCAAATTGACAACGAACAGGGCTATGCCCAGATGTCATATGACGAGGAGACACGGCGGCAGTTCCAGGAATATTTGCAAGACAAATTCAAGACGCTCGAAGACCTCAATACCCACTGGACCACGGCATACTGGAGCCAGACGTACGACACCTGGCAGGAAATCCCGATTCCGGTGCCCCTGGAATCGCACAACCCGGGCCTGGCGCTGGAGTGGAAACGCTTCACCACCAAGACCTGGTTCGACTACCACAAGGACCAGATCGACGTCCTGCGGGCCCACATCGATCCGCGGCAATTCATCACCGCGAACTTCATGGGATTTTTCGGCGGCTTCGACCACTATGAACTTTCCACGCTGTTGAGCTTCGCCTCCTGGGACGACTATGTCGGGAGCGGGCATGTAGACCGCTATTCCAACGGCCTGACCCATGACCTGACCCGCGGCTTCAAGCGGGAGAACTTCTGGGTCATGGAAACCCAGCCCGGCATGGTGAACTGGTCCCCGCTAAACAACTTCCTCAATAAGGGAGAAGTCCGGGCCATGGCCTGGCAGGCCATCGCGCATGGTTCGGATGGGGTCGCGTACTGGCAGTGGCGCGGCGCCCTCAACGGGCAGGAACAAATCCATGGCTCCCTGCTGGGCGCGGATGGGACTCCGCTGCCGGTGTATGCCGAAATCCAGCAACTGGGAAAGGAATTTGCCAAGGTGCAGGAGGCGTTTCGCGGCACGCGGCCGATTTCCCAGGTCGCCTTGTTGAACGACTACGACAGCCGCTGGGCCCTTGACCTGCAAAGACACACCCAGAAATACGACTACGTGAATGTGCTGCGGTCGTACTACCAGGCGCTACGGCCGCTGACCCAATCGCTCGACGTCATCAGCCCCGACGCTCCCCTCGATTCCTACCAGCTGGTGGTTGCGCCCAGTCTGTATCTAATCCCCGAAGCACGCGCGCGGCAATTACTGGAATTTGCCCGCAACGGCGGCCATCTCGTACTGGGGCCGCGCGCGGGCATGAAAGATGAGTTCAGCGCGCTTTTGCCGCAGCGGCAGCCCGGATTTCTGGTCGACGCCCTGGGCGGACGGGTGGAGCAGTTCTACGCACTAGAAAAGGACTTTCCCATCTCCGGGGCGTGGGGAAGCGGCGAAAGCACCATCTGGGCGGAGCAACTGGGCAAGCAATCTCCCGAGACCCAAGTGCTGATGAAGTACGGCAAAAGCAATGGCTGGCTCGATGAGCAGCCCGCGGTACTTACCCGGGCTTACGGCAAAGGACGCATCACTTATATCGGCGCGCTGTTGGATGAAGAGCTTATGACGGCAGCGGCGCAATGGATGGTCAAGGAGAGCGGCGTTGCCCCGGTCTTTGGGCCGGTTCCGTCCGACATAGAAGTTTCCCGGCGCATGGGAGCGGGCAAGCAGGTTTTTGTGCTGATCAACTTTGCGCAGGAAGCCCGCACCGTCCCGCTACCGCGGACGATGAAACTCCTGATCAGCGACAAAGAGAGCAACCGGGTCGAGCTTCCGCCCTACGGAGTCGAAGTACTGGCAGAAAAGTAAGCCGGGAGAGGCCTACGCTCCGGGGGCCCGCGCCGTGGATTCCCGCAGGACCAGGGTGGTGCCGATAGGGACCTCTTGTCCGGAAGACGCCAAGCCTTCGGCGGCCTGGTAGAGTTCGTAGAAGGCCTTGCGTCCCAGCTCATCGCGGGACAAACGGACGGTGGTGAGCGGCGGCTGGGTGTATTGGCACAGTTCGATGTCGTCGAAACCGATGATCGAGATGTCCTGGGGCACGCGAAACCCGGCGGCCGCCACGGCATGCAGCGCGCCAATCGCGGAAAGATCGTTGGAAGCCAGCACGGCCGTGGGGGGTTGCGGCAGCGCCAGCAGGAATTGCATGGCGGCCTGGCCGCCGTCGACGCGGTGATTTCCCTCCGCCACCAGGCGGGAGCTCTCCTTCATGCCGCACTCACGCAAGCACTCGAGAAACGCCGAGCGGCGCACGCGTGCGGATTTCAGTGACTGCGGGCCGCTGATGAACCCGATACGCTGATGCCCCAGAGAAACCAGGTGCCGCACCGCTTCGCGAATGCCCTTGGGATAATCCACCGCCAGATCGCTGACCAGGGGCCGGGGCTTGCCCAGATCGAGAAACACCAGGGGAAAGCGCCGGCGCGAGAGTTCGTCAAAGAGGTGCTTGTCGAGTTCGGAGGTCATGATCGCCACTCCGTCGACTTTGCGTTCAATCATGCGGCGCACGCAGATGCTCATGCGGTCCTGCTGGTAGTCGGTGTTGCCCACAATCACTTCATAATTGTGCTGAATGGCGGCATCTTCAAAACTTTTGACCAGTTCCGGGAAGAAGGGGTTGGTGATGTCGGAGATGATGAGGCCGAAGATGCGGCTGCGGCCGGAAACCAGGGCGCGGGCCTGGGTATTGGGGTAATAGCCCAATTGACGGATGGCCTTCCAGACTTTCTCCGCTGTTTTGGGGCTGACAGTACCGCTTTGATTGATGGTACGAGAAATGGTTGCGGTCGAGACCCCGGCTTTGGCAGCAACCTGTTTGATATTCATCATGCCCTGCTGGCTCTGCGCGAGAAGATGCAGCGGAAAGAGATGCGGCCGCTGCAAGGATTGTAAATTCAGTTGCGGGCAGGAGTGTAAACGTTTACATTTTATACAGCATGTGCGGCCGCAGTTCGGCCCCCGGCGGTTTTCGACTTGAGGCTCCCATTCATGCAAAACGCCCAGCGCTTCGATCGGGCAGAGGTTGTGCGCACCCTGCATACGCGCTATGAAAATGTTTACGGCGGAGCTGCGACGGTTTACGGCGCGCCCGGCCGCGTGAATTTGATTGGCGAGCACACGGATTACAACGATGGTTTCGTCATGCCGGCGGCCATTGATATGTGGACCTATGCCGCCGTCGGCCCTCGTCCGGACCGCCTTTTACGCGTGTATTCCGAGAACTTCCAGGCAAGCGTGGACATTGCGCTGGGGAAAATTGCGCCCGGAAAAACCGGGCACTGGAGCGATTACGTGCGCGGCGTCGCCGGGGTTCTGGAAGCGCATGGCCACACGCTGCGCGGTGCGAACCTGGTGATCCAGGGAAATGTGCCGCTGGGTTCGGGCCTGAGTTCTTCCGCCGCCATCGAAGTGGCGACCGCCTTCGCCCTGCTGGGCAACTCCGGCCTGCAGGTTGACCGCACCAGCATCGCCCGCATGTGCCAACAGGCGGAGAACGAATACACCGGCACGCCCTGCGGCATCATGGACCAGTTCGTTTCCTGCCACGGAAAGGAAGGCCACGGGTTGATGCTCGACTGCCGCAGCCTGGACTATCATCTTTTTCCGTTACCTCCGGCGGTCTGCCTGTTGATCTGCAATACCATGGTCAAGCACGAACTGGCCAACAGTGAATATGCCGCGCGCCGCCGGGAGTGCCAGGAAGGCGTCCGCATTCTGGGCGGAGTTCTGCCCGGCATCCGCGCCTTGCGCGACGTAGGCCTGGAGGACCTGGAACGGTATAAAGGCTTGCTGACTCCGGTCGTCTTCAAGCGATGCCGCCACGTCATCAGTGAAAATGGCCGGGTGCAGGAAGCAGCCGCCGCCTTGCAGCGAGCCGACATCGATGGCTTTGGCCGGTTCATGGCGGAATCGCATCGCAGTTTGCGGGAAGATTATGAGGTCAGCTGCCGCGAACTGGATATCATGGTGAACATCGCCCAGGAGCAGCCTGAGATTCACGGCGCGCGCATGACCGGAGGCGGCTTCGGCGGCTGCACCATCAATCTTGTGGAAGCAGCCACGGCCGAGGAAGTGCGCCAGCGCATTGCGCTGGGCTATGAAGCGGAAACCGGCATCAAGCCGGAGACTTATCTGTGCCGCGCTTCCCAAGGGGCGGAACAAGCGACACATTGACTGGAACCATGGAACTTCGCAGCTCACCCCATCGCCGCTTCAATCCCCTCACCCGCGAATGGGTGTTGGTCTCGCCCCATCGCGCTGAAAGGCCGTGGCAGGGGCAGGTGGAAACGCCGGAGCAGGAATCACTTCCCACCTACGATCCTGCCTGCTATCTGTGCCCCGGAAACGCGCGGGCGGGCGGCCACCAGAATCCCTCCTATACCAGCACATTCGTGTTTGAGAACGACTTCGCAGCACTGAAACCGGATGTGCCGGAGGCGCATTTCGATCTCGAGGGCAAGGGCTTGCTGCGGGCCGAAAGCGAAGCCGGCATCTGCCGGGTGGTCTGTTTCTCTCCCCGGCATGACTTAACGCTGGCCCGCATGGAGGTGGCGCAGATCCGCTCCGTAGTGGATGTCTGGAGCGAGCAGTCGCTGGAACTGGGCAAGCGTCCCGGCATTCGCCACGTGCAGATCTTTGAAAATCGCGGGGCCATGATGGGATGCAGCAATCCTCACCCCCATGGGCAGATTTGGGCCAATGCGACTATCCCCAACGAGCCGCGAAAGGAACTACTGGCCTTCGGGGAGTATCGACAAAACCATGGCGGGTGCCTATTGTGCGATTATCTCGCGCTGGAGCTGAAGTCGCGGGAACGGCTGGTATGCGAGAACCAGCACTTTGCCGCCCTGGTGCCATTCTGGGCGGTATGGCCCTTTGAGGTCCTGCTGCTCAGCAAACGCCATGTGGCAGAGATGCCGGCACTGCAAGAAGCAGAACGGGGGGCCCTGGCGGAAATCCTGAAAGAGATCACCACCCGCTACGACAATCTTTTCAAGGTTTCCTTCCCTTACTCCATGGGCTTTCACCAGCAGCCTGCGGACAAGGCGCCACACCCGGAGTGGCACTTTCATGCTCACTACTATCCGCCGCTGTTGCGTTCTGCCACTATCAGGAAATTTATGGTGGGGTACGAAATGCTGGCTTCGCCGCAGCGCGATATTACCCCGGAAGCAGCTGCGGAACGGCTGCGCCTTTTGCCCGAGGTCCACTACCTCTCCTCCTAAGTCACGTTACGAAAGCAGAATATTTCGGAATGTTTTGTCTGGAGAGAGGATTCTAAAATAGAGTGGGTGCTTTTCGGGGCCCCATGGGACAATCTGCTGGTAGCGGTTCGCAACGGCGTTATCCACGATTCAAGCTTGATACCGATGTAAAAATCCGCTCGCCCAAGGCAGGATTCGTTCCCGGCCAGAGCCTGGAAATCAGCGAACGCGGCCTTTCGGCGATTCTTCCGGTAGAACTCCCGCTAGGAGAATCCGTCCATCTTGAGTTCAAGCTCCCCTTGGGGGAAGTGGCGATCCAGGCCGTGGTCCGTAACCGCAGCATCTATCGCCACGGATTTGAGTTTGCCTCTTCCCACGACGCACACGAGAAGATACGGCAAAGCTGCGGGCTGCTTCCCCGCGCCGACTAAGCGGCGCGCGGGAACGCGGCAGCGGCCCTTACCTCCCCGCAGCCGGACTTTGATAGGTGATCACCGGGTTCCACAGCATGGGATCAGCGCGGTTGGTGCCATTGTGCTGCACTACAAAGCGCAGCTTGTCTCCTGCCGCTACATGTAGATTTTCCACTTTATAGAGCGTGGGCGAATCATAGTCGGGGTGGACTTCCGCCCAACCCTGCGCCGGCCAGACCTGCTCTCCGTTGCGCAAAATACGCACGAAGTTGGAGTACTGGTTTTCCGCGCTGGGATCTTTGCGTACCACGCCCGTTAAATCCACCGTGCCCGTGGCGGGAACAATAAAAGTGCGGGAGATATCGTAAGACGCGGAAGGCTGCATCCAGACTCTTCCAATACGACCCAGCCCGGAACCCGCCCAACGGCCTTCATATCCACCCTTGTCCCAGAGCAGGTCTTCATACTCGCCGGCGACATCGGCCTGCTCGTAGGTCCATTGCCGGGCCGCCTGCACAGGCGAAAAATCACCCAACGCCTCATAGATCTGGGGCGCACCGCCGGTTTTTTGTGCGAGAACAAACCCACTGCGGTTTCCATCGCCATCCACCGCTGCCACTTCGTAAACCGCATCGAGATCATGACGCGCGGTCTCCGAATGATCGAAGAAAAAATTTCCTTTGGCGGTCTTCCCGATGACCTTCCCTTTCTTTCGCACTTCGTAATACGAAATCCAGTTGTTGTCTTTAGCTGGTTGCCAGGAAATCTCGACTCCCTGCACGCCCAGATTGTGGCCGCTGCGCTTGCTCACCTGCGCTGGGGCAGACGGGGCGGCGTGGTCGGTCCCCGAACCGGGATAGTTGGGTAAATTCAGAAAGAGGATCTCCCCCGGCGCAATCTGGTTGAGGCGGATCCCTTTTTGCATTAACTCGGCCCCGCTTTGCCGCAACTGCACCGCTTTACTGATCGCGGTAACTTCGTAGGTCAGCGCCGGTTGCAGCCCCCGGGGATAAATCACCACCGGCGGCGCGGCCGGCTCCAGGCGCAGCGGCTGGCGCAAGCGCGCATATTTAAAACCCATGGCGTCGGCGGGGGCCTGTCCCATGTCGAGCTCGGCCGTGGCCACCACCACGCCATCTTCGGCGCGCACTACCGAGAGGGTGTAAACGCCCTGATTGCCGCCAAAATCAAATTGCCCGGGATTCACGCCGGGATCAAACTGCCCGATCTGGGTGATGGTGAGCGGCGCGTCGACTTGCAGGGCCATGCCAAAAAACTGGCCCTCAACTTTGCGCTCCGCCCCCAGGCGAGTGATTTTCGTGACCAGGGACTGCTCCTGCGCACCACTTTGATACTTCACATTCAGAGGACCGAACTCCTGGCCGGGAATGCCGTAGTGGCGAACCGCGCCATCGAATGGATCCTGGTAAACCGCATTGGTCAAGGTCGCGGCCGAGGTTGTGACCACCGCATTCATATCGCCCGCGCCGCCACGATAGCGGTCGCGATTCTGTGCAGAAGGCCGCGTCAGGCGGCTAGTGACGTAGTAGGTTGCCCCACTGCGGGCGTGCTTGGTGAGAATGACGCCTTTGGCGCCTTCGCGATTCATACGCTGGAAGTACCATGCCGGATCATCATGCTCGACCTGAGGGCGAAATACGTGACTCCAGCGCCCGGCGACTCCCTGCTCCACCATGTAGTGATACAGTTCCCAATCTTTGCGGATGGCATCGACGTCCGGCCCATCGCCGGGATCGCGATACCAGGTGGGGTTCATGCAGAGATGCGTACGATCGGTGGCGGGCACGTAGTAGGTGTGGTCAAAATCCACCACATTGTGCAGCTTGTCGGGCGGAACAATCAGCGAAGCATAGTAAGGGCTGTAGGGACCCACGCCGCCATCCGTGTATTCGCCCGACTCGGAGAGGCGAGCCAGATCATAGCTGATCCAGCGGCCGCCGCCGTGGCAGGCGTCCACCCCACTCTGCGGATACTTCGCCTTGAACCCTTCAATCAGTTTGCGGAAGTTTTGGTCAGCGGCGAGCGAATCAGTGTCATTGGCGCTGGCCGCGGGCGCAATGTCATAGCGCCACTGATAGTTTCCCCAGTCGCGAACGCTGTCATCGAGCAGGCGGGCCTGCCAGTCGGCGGTTGCTGGAATCGACTGTTCCAAGGTCTTCTGTCCGGGAATCAGCCAGTCCGGATGTTGCGTGCCCACTTTGGATTGGGGCGTAGCCAGAAATGTGGGGTACCACAGCACCCAGCGCATATCGTGCTTGCGCAAATAGTCGGTGGTCTGCTTCCAGTCCGGCGCCGTCCACGATCCCCACTTGTCGTACCAGCCGGCGTCATCCCATAGGATGTCGGTGCCGGTCTCACGCAGCAGGTCCACATAACGGAGATCCAGCGCCAGACGCCGGCCCCAATTGTCGGCGCTCGGCGTGCCCCCATCGCCCACCCAGGGATCGGGCCAATCCACCGCCCAGCGCGTCTTGGCGAAATAGTCGGGATTGGTGAAATCCCACAGATACGCGTATTGCCAGTCGAGGAGCTGGTTGCCCAATTCATCGATGCCGCCGGAAAATGCCGCGAGAAATGCTTTGGGAGTCTCGATCTGCCCGGCCGGCGGAAGGTCTTTCTCGTATCCGGCCAGAACAAAGCTCATTTCTACCTGCGCGCCCGTAGAACGAGACACGGTCAGGTCCCAGTGTCCGAGATAGTCCCAACCGGCAGCGATGCCCTCCCGCGCATTCGCGTCGTGCAGAAACGCCAGGGGCAAATAGCTGCTATAGCTAATGGGCTGAATGCCACCGTTGGAATCGAAAGTGCGGTGATAACCGGGCGCGACCGTCTCCACTTTGAGGAGTTGGCTGGCGTTGTAGTTGCCGCCACCGGTGATGTAGTGGAACTTCCACTCTTGATTTTGCAGACCCACCACGCGCGCATGAAGAAAACTGAGATTCGCGATGTGCACCGGCTGAGTCGAACTATTTTCGATGGTCAACCACTCTCGCACCAAGGCGGTGCCGGGATACAACACATAATGCCGGGTTACGCGCAAACTGGCGGAGGCGAGTTCCAGATCGAGCTGCAACTCTCCCTGCTTGCCGCGAGTGGAGCGCTGATCGCGTAGCTTCCAGGGACCGTCTGCCGGCTGCCCATTCATGGTAAAGGAGAGTTCGCTGGCCGGCGCTGCCGGATCGCAATATTCCTTTCCCGATCGAGAATTGCGCAGCGAAACCAGAGTGAGTTGCCCATCGGCAAAGCGAATGCGGCGTTCGGCCAGCGCGGTGCTCAGGACCCATTCGTTGCCGTCGTGGCGAATGGAGGCGTCCCCACTCTTCAGCTCTGGGGTAGAGGTTTGCGCGGAGAGGAAAGTCAGGAAGACCGAGAAGAAAACTACCGGCAAGAGAACAGCACCGCGAAAATTCATGAGGCCCCCGTTTCAACCAGACAGAACCCACTCACTGGAGGGCGGTCGCCCTCAAAACTTCGCGGGCAAGAGTGCCCGCACCACCAGAATCTCTATGCTTTCCGCGGCTGCGGCCAAGGGGTGAAAACCCATCCCGTGGTTTCGGCAATTTCCAGCAGGCGGTTGTATTTGGCCAGCCGCTCCGACTGGCGAATGGAGCCGTTCTTGAACTGATCGGCTTGCCAGCCCACAGCAAGGTCCGCGGCCCAGTTGTCTTCGGTTTCTCCGCTGCGCACGCTGAGCGTGATGGCCCAGCCTGCAGCCCGGGCCTGGCGATAAGCCGCGAGCGCTTCGCTGAGGGTGCCAATTTGGTTGACCTTGAGCAGCAGCGCGTCACAGGCATTGGCCGCCACCGCGCGGGAAATGCGCGCCGGATTGGTGCACAGGAAGTCGTCTCCCAGGGTCAGCGCCCGGCCCGCGATGGCCTGGCGCAAGGCCGGCCAATGCTCCCAGTCGTCTTCCGCAAGCCCGTCTTCCACACTGAGAATAGGGAAGCGCTCCAGCCAGCCGGCGATGGTCTGGATCATGCCCTGGCTATCGAGCAGTTGCGAGTCCAGCTTGTAGTGATGATTGTGATAAAAGTGGCTGGAAGCGACGTCCACGCCCAAGGCCACATCGATACCGGGCGCATAGCCGGCGCGTTCAATGGCCTCGACCGCCAACGCAAACATCTCTTCGACCGTACGAAACGGCGGAGCCAGGCCGCCTTCATCGGCGGTGAGCAGGCGCATGCCGTATTTGCTGAACACCAGTTCCGCTGCCGCCTGATACACGTTGGAAGCAGCAACCAATGCCTCATCCACGGTCGGCGCGGACATGGGAATGATCAGAACATCCTGGATGGAGACCTGCTGGCCGGCATGTTTTCCGCCACTAAACAGGTTGATAGTGAGGCGAGGCAGCGCACCGGCCGGCGAGCCCAGCAGATCGGCAAAGTGCGCATACAGCGGGAGCTTCCGCTGCAGGGCCGAGGCCCGCGCAAATGCCACCGAGGCCGCCAGAATGGCATTTGCGCCCAGGCGCGATTTGTTGGGCGTGCCGTCGAGCGCGATCATGGCCTGATCGAGTTCCGCCTGATCGTGAAATGCGCGGCCAGCCAGGGCATGATGCAATTCACCACCCAGGTTGGCGGCCGCTTTGCGGCAACCCAATCCCTGATAACGTTCTGCCTCTCCGTCGCGCAATTCGAAGGCTTCCGCTGTCCCCGTCGAGGCGCCGGATGGCACCGAAGCGGTCGCCATGACTCCGCCTTCCAGCACACAGGTGGCGGATACTGTGGGGCGTCCCCGGCTGTCGAGAATTTCGCGCCCGGAAAGCTTTTCTATTTTTGGCATGAGTCCTCTTATGAAATATTCCGCGGGAAATTATCCCTGGCGGATGTTTTGCAAAAATTGGCCGATCAACCCGTCCACAGTGGCCGGCGGGTTTGCCAGGAGCGGCAGCAGCGCGTGGCGCTGGCGTTCCATTTCCTCCCGCGAGAGATACTCCAGCGTGGACTTCCCCGCCACTCGCGCCAGCGAGCAGCCCAGCGAATGGCGCACCATGCGCGGCTCCAATTCACCCGCCCAAGCGAGCGCCGCGACTTGCCGGCGATAAACGGCGAGAAAACGCTCCGCCCCTGCCGCTACCTGATCATGATGGCGCGGCAGATGGTGCGCTTTGCTGAGAAAGTGGGCCATGGCAAAGCCCACGTCAAATGCGGGATCGCCGAAGTGCATCACTTCGTAGTCGAGCAGAATCAGTTTGTCCTGATAGAGCAAGGTGTTCTTGGGGCTGAAATCTCCATGCACCAGGCAATCTTTGTGGCGGAGCGTTTCCGACGCCAGCGCGCGCAGAAAGCCGGCTGCGTCAGGCACCTGCTGTGCGGTGTAAAGGTAGTACGGCTCAAGACGCAAGCTCTCAAAATATCGCGTGTCGGCAAATTCCTCGGCAAGCTGGGCGGCATGTTCGGTCGATTGCCGATGGATCGCGCCCAGCAGCACTCCAAACTGCTCAAAGTGGTCAGGAACAATCTCCCCAGCCAACAGCAGCGACTTCCAGTTTTCGTGCCCCTCGGGAATGGCCTGCATGGCCAGGATATGGCGGGAGGTATCTTCAAAAACAAAACCCGGGGTGCTTCCCGGGGGAGCGGCATGATTCAGCCAGCGCAGCGCTTTCGCCTCTACGGCAATGCGCTCTGGATCGCTAAACCAGTCAACCGCGACCCGTAGTTTGGCCAGAGCCTGCTTCAACACCCAGCCATGGCGGTCAGGCCAGGAAACCAGGACGGTCCGGTTGGAAACACCGCCCGCCAGTTTGTGGAGGACAATTCTCTCGCCCTGGTGGACATGGCCCTGCTGCATCATGTACTGTCGCAGGTCGTCGAAATTCTCGATGTCCAGTTCCATGCCGGCGATCAGTCTATTATGTCAACATAAGTGTTGACAATTTTCTTTTGCAATCCCACAATTTGGAAGTTTGGAGCGACCCCATGGCGACCCCGGAGCACGTAGGCACTATCGGTAATGTGATCGGTGAAGGCCCTCTCTGGAACTCAGAGAACCAGACCCTCTATTGGGTCGACTTCATTGAGCACCAGCGCATTTACCAATTTACCCCAAGCACGGGCAAGGTGAGCTTTCAGGAAACCCCGTTTTCCGTCATGGCCCTCGGCCTGCGCAAAAAAGGCGGATTTATCACCGCTACGCGCCAAGGTCTCTGCAACTGGGAGCCTGCCAGCAACCGCTTTGATCCGCTGGTGAATCCCATTGCGGAGAAGCCCGGCATCCGCTTGAATGACGCGGCGGTCGACCCGCAGGGGCGGTACTGGGTCGGGTCCATGCATGACACGGACGCAAACCAGCCGGTCGGAGAACTGTTTCGCTACGATCCCGATGGCAAGATCCACACCATGGACAAGGAGATCACCGTCTCCAATGGCCTGGGCTGGAGCCCGGACCTGAAATTCATGTACTTCACCGATTCCCTGCGCTATTGCATTTACCGCTATGAATATGAAGCGGCCACAGGGTCGATTCGGAATCGGAAGGTATTCATCCAGACCGAAACCACTGGCGGCGTGCCCGACGGAATGACGGTGGACAGCGAAGGCCACATCTGGAGCGCGTTCTGGGGTGGATGGCGGGTAGTCCGCTACACCCCCGAAGGGAAGGTCGACCAGGAATACAAGTTTCCCGTTCCCAATCCGACCGCCTGCAAATTCGGGGGGAAGAGCCTCGATGAGTTGTATGTGACCACCGCCACGCTGGGTCTGACCGCGGACGAAAAGAAGGCGAGCCCGCAATCCGGCGACTTGTTCCGCCTTAAAACCGGAATCAAGGGCACGGAAGAGCCGCGCTTTCTGGGATAAAACGGCCGGCTTAGATGGCCAGGGCCGAGGCCATGTCGGTTGCGGCGCGCACCCCAGCAATTTCCTGCTGCTCGGCAATTTCCAGGAAAGCGCGCACTACGACAGGATCAAATTGGGTCCCTTCGCTGGCGGTCAGGCGCCGCACGGCCTCTTCATGGGCCAGACCCTTGCGGTAACAGCGGTCGGAGGTCATGGCGTCATAGGCGTCCACGACGGCTATCACGCGGGAGCCGATGGGAATGTCTTCCCCCTGCAAACCTCCCGGATAGCCCTTGCCATCAAAGCTTTCGTGGTGATGCAGGGCGTACAAGCTGGCTTTCTCCAGGCCGGGGAACATGCGCAGAATCGACCAGCTGAACTCGGGATGCCGGTTCATCAGCTCGCGCTCTTCCGGGGTGAGCTTCCCCTCTTTTTTCAGAATGGCATCAGGCACGCCGATCTTGCCGATATCGTGCAGCAGGGCGGCCACCTCAAACTGAAACAGGTCCGCTTCCGGAACACCCAGCTTGCGGGCCATGCGCACCGCCCACTCCGCCAGGCGCGTGCTATGAATGCCGGTACCGATATCGCGCAGATCGAGCAGCTGATTGAAGGCGCAGATTACGGAGTTGAGCAGCGTGTGCTGCTGCTCCTCCAGTTCCTTCACTCGCAATCCATCCACTGAGATTGCGAGGGCCGGCAGGGACTTGTGAAAAGTTGAGCCCATGGTGAGAAACCTTTGTGGCCTACTTCAGTCCCAGGTTGGTGCGGTAGGCGTTCACCGCTTTATAGGTATCGAGGCGCCCATACCCTAATTGTGGATTGGAAATGTCCTGCGCATTGCTCAGGGCGTTGGCCGCCTGGGTCTGGTTGGTCAGGGTTGTCACGGGCAGGGTCAGAGGCACCGTCAGCTTGATCAGACCCAAGGAAATAGTCACCTGCGCGCTGGCCTGGGCGCTGTAAACGCCGGCCATCATGGCGGCCGTGCCGCTGACAAACGGGGCGCTGAAGGAAGTTCCCCACGACGCCGCGTAGGTATTGTAGGGATAGGTGGTGACGATCGCTTCTCCAGGCGCGGCCAGCCACACCGGCGGCGCCCCATAATTGGTGAAGCTGGATTGAATATCGTTATCCCCGGTCGAGGCGACATCAATCACGTTCTTGAAGGCGCCGGGATAGACCTTGGTCTGCAAACCATCGTTGCCGGCGGCGGCCACCAGAATCAACCCACGATTGGCGGCGTAGTTCACCGCATTTTCCAATTCCTTGGAATAGCTGGTGTAGTTGAAGCTCATGTTGACGACCTTCGCGCCATGCGAGGTCGCATAGTAAATAGCGCTCAGTACATCCGAATTGTAAGCCGAACCGTCGGCGTGGAAGGCCTTGAGCGGCATGATCTTGGCATTCGGGGCCACCAGGTGGATGATGCCCGAAACCATGGTGCCATGGCCGAAAGCGGCGTATTCCGGATTGTCCAGCACGGCGACAGAGGACTGATCGAGGACCGCCACCGACGACTGGCTGACCCGCGCCGGCCTTCTGACATCCAGCACCGCTACGGAGGACTGACTGACATCCGCGACTTCCGAACCGCCGCTCTGATTGCGGGTAAAGTCATAGCCCGCGACCAGAGAATTCTTTAAGACCGGATGATTGGGATCCACGCCGGTATCAATGACTGCCACTACAATATTTGCGCCGGTGGCATTGAACTTGGACTGGGTGGCGCTGGTGCGAATAAGTTGGTTGGCCGGCTGGTTCACATATCCCCGCCACACCGTCGATCCGTAATAATTTACCGGGGTGGTATCGGTCAGGTAGTACGGGGCGGGACCCGCATCCGCGCCCTGGGTCTTCACCACTTGGTCGAGTTCGACGGAAACGATGCCCAGGTTCAGGTTGAGCAGGGACTGCAGGGCACTCAAATCCAATGGCGGAGGGACCACTACGACAAAGAGCTGGCCATCCGGGTCGCCGATGGCGTGGTCCACGGAGCAGCCCAGCACATTGCAAAGATTCAGCAGGTTGCTCAGGCCCAGGCTGTCGCGAACCACCAGGCGATTTTGCGCTTCCGCTTTTGGGGCGCCGACGCCCACTACCAAAGCGAGCAGCAAAATACCGCAAAGGAAACGCGCTTTACTCCAAAGGACCGCCGATGTGCTTTGCAATTGAGTTCTCATTCCCTCTACTCTTCCTGACTTGTCCCCACTTGGATGGTGTTGCGGTAGATCAAGTCTAAGACGATTTTCATTTTGGCCAAACTTACAGCCGTAATCCGAGGGAGGTTACCTGCAAACTCTTGAAAATAATCAAGAAAGCGTTCCGTTCTCGGGCTTGGGAACGGGCGTTTCATATAACGGCAGGACAATCGGGTGGCCTTCATTGAGCAAAATGGAAAGGCGCAACCCCATGCCCGGTTCAAACTCCATCTGAAATTCGCCAAACTGGTTGGTGCGCGTCTTGGACAGCGGCAGAGTCCCCTGGTGCAAATGAATGGGGAGGTCCTGCACACTAGGGCTGGTCGTAGCACGCTCCATAATTTGCCCGACTAAGCGCATACGCTCCGCCTGCGAATCCAGCCGCAGATCGATGTACAACTCGTCGGTCTCAAACAAGTATTGGCGGGCGGAAAAAGCCCCGCGCACGCCTGCCGTAGCGGGCTGCAGAAAAGAGTCAAACACCAGGCGCACCCGCTCCTCCGCGAGTGCCGATGCCACCGCAAACTGGCTCTTCACCATGCGTACAGCGTCCTCCGGCGGGCTCAAGTCCCTCTCTTCTTTTGCCAGGGCCACTACGCTCTCCCACGTTTGCAAGATGGCAGCGCAGGACGGGCAACCGGCCTGCAAGTGGGCCTGCATGGCCGCTTGCTTCGCCGGGGGCGCCAGCTTTCTGGCAAAATCAGCCCATTGGGTTTCGTTAAAGTGCTTCATCCCTACCTCCTGAAAGCGTCATGGACAAAACCAGAACCTGGGATATTTGCCATGTTTCCGCCATTTGTAGATAAAGGGTCCCGGAGCTGCTCAAAAATATAGGGCCACAAAAATATTCCAGGGCTAGCCTTTCCCCACCAAAATGAAGGGAGCCCATTGATAAGGATGGGGATAGCTCTCCCTCAGCGCGATCATAGCCTGCTGTAATGCGACCGCTTTGGGCTTCCCCTGCAGCCAGTGCTGGTAAAACAGCTTCATAAACTTCGCCGTGCTCTGATCGTGGACGTCCCACAAACTCAGCATCAAGGACTGGGCGCCGGCGTGGAGCAGGCCGCGCACCAGTCCAATCAACTCATCGCCATCGGCCACAACGTTGAGTCCCGTGGAGCACCCACTCAAGGTAATCAGCTCCACCGGCAACTTGAGGTGATAAAGGTCGAACAGGCTGAGAAACGAATCGGCCAGGCGGATGCCGGAAAACATGGGATTGTCCTGGCGGAAGTGGCCATGAGTGGCAATATGAATGGTCCGGCAAGCCGGCCCTTGCGCGCGCAGAACGGACTCTTTGGCGTCCCCGCCCAGATACAACTGGGATTGAGGAACCATGCCGGCCAGTTCCTTGACTTCATCTTCGATGGCCGGGGCCTGCGCGTCCGGAATACCCAGAATCAGCGAGCTTCCGGAGGTGTTGGCCGCCCGTTCCTGGCACAGCGCGAAGATGCCTGCGCTCGGGGCATAAGAAACGGTATAGCGATCGATCAGATGCTGCTGTCCGTCAAACAGGGCATGAAAAGGCACATAGTGCAGCAGGCCGTGGGGAACAAACAACAAGTGGCGGGCTTCGAGCTGCGAGGTAATGGGCGCGATCAATTCACGATACAGTTCCTGCAAATGCGACTGCGTGGCCCGGGCCAGCGCAGCGCGGAAAGCCTCCACGTATTTGGGATCGAGACGAAACTTGGAGAGCTGAAACTGAAACAGCCGCAGCACCCCGGCCACACGGGATTCGAGTGTAACGGGGATTAGCTCGAGGCGGTCCGCGCTCAGCAGGCAGACAACGATGCGGTCGCGAATCCGAAAATACTCAATGAGCAGGGTATCGGGAGGCAGCGCCTTACGTACGGCCTCCAGCGACACGTGGGTGGGAGTTTGCAGACCCGCCTGCGCGGCATCGGCCTCGCTGGCCTCCTGCAGGCTATGGATCAACTCCTTCTCCCGCCTTTGCGCCTCCTGCTGAAGCCGCGCAATACGCTCCTGAGAGCGGTCCTGCGGCTGAAGCTGTTCCCGCTCAATCAAGTTGTAATACCAGTTCAGTTCTTCGCGCATTTCGCGCAAAGACCGCACCAACTCGCTTTGCCCGGCGCCGGATTCCAATACACTGGAGGCGGGACGCACAAAAAGGTCCATCAGGCTGCGCGACTTGGCCTGCTCCATGTACTGGAACGCCTCAGCGGAGAGTTCCTGCCCGGCCTGCTCCATGCATAGTTCCACGAGCTTTTCGTAGACTTCCAGGCGGTTTTTGACGAAAGCGATCTTCAGCTCTTCTCCGCGCAGGCTGCTGCGCAAGGTTTCCAGAGCTTCACGGGCCGTCTGATAGGCGGCATAGGCCTTTTCCCGGTCCTGCTGCGCAAGATAGATGTCGCCCAATAAGAGGCGTGACTGATAGGTGAGCACCGGCGCTTCCAGGTCGGCCAGCTTTTCAATGGCGGCATTGACGTGCTGCAAGGCCTGGGGAACCTCTTCCGTGCGCAGCGCGATGCGCGCCAACAACAACCGGGCCAGCACCGCCTTGTTCCATAAATTCAAGGCCGGAAAAGAGCGCAGTGCGTCGTTGCAAAGACGGCGCGCCTCAAAGAGGCGGCCTTGATTGAAAAACACCAGGGCGCGATAGAGGTCAATGAGCGACGGCCAGACCTGGTTCTTTTCCCGCACCATGACCTCGCGGGCCTGGGCAAACAGCTTTAACCCATCGGTGGCTTGCCCTTTTTGCGTGGCCGCAATGGCGGAGAAGGCCAGACACTTCGCGCTCTCGTAACCCATACCCAATTTGCGAAAGCCGTCGTGGCCGCGTTGGGCAAGTTCGCCGGCTTTAGCGCTGAGGTTGAGTTCGAGATGGAGCTCAGCCAGGTCCAGATCGCAGAGGGCGCTATGGTAGGCGTCGCCGACCTTTTCCGCGTTCACGCGGGTGGCGCGCAACATCTCGATGGCCTTGTTGTATTCCCCGCGGAGGTAGTAAAGATAGGCGACGTTGTAATCCGCCTGGGTCACCAGCAGGGGCATGCCATGTTCTTCGCAGAATTCGCGGGTCCGGCGGTGGGCTTCGAGCGCCTCGGGAAACTGGTTGAGGCTGATGCGGCAAGTGATCATGTTGCTGAGCACCGCGGCAATGCCCTCCGGGTCGTTCTGCGCTTGCAGTCCGTCATAAGCCCGCTCGTAACAGGCGATGGCCTCGGCAAAGCGATCTTGCCGGTAGTAGATATTGCCAACGTTGATTTCCAGACGGGCCAGGCGCCAGGTGTTGCCGGCGGCGGCAAAGATCATGCGCGCCCGTTCGGCGGCGGAGAAGGCCCGGCTGTACTCTCCCAGCAGCAGCAAGGGCTGAATGGATCCACTCAGTGTGCGTGCCACTTCCGCCGTATTGCCCACAGCGTCGAACCATGCCGCGGCTTGCTGTTGCAGGTCGACCGCAGCCGCATTGTGTCCCTGCGCGGAAAGCACATTGGCCTTGGCGCGCAAGGCCCGCGCCAGAGATTCCTTTTCCTCCGGCAGGGACTGGGCGATGGCCAGCGTGACGTCGGCCAGGCGCAGGGCTTCCTGCACATTGACGCGGATGTGTTCGCGGACGCGGTCGGCCAGCTGGGTCACCATCTCGGGCTTGTGCAGTTCGGGATGGTGCGCGACAAATTCGCTGCAGTCCGCCTCACCGGCCACGATGAGTTCCCGCACCAGCTTCTCTTCGGGCGCGATGATGGCTTGTTTGCTCACCGCAGCCCCTCCTCCTTCAGCCGGTCTTGCAGTTTTTTCAGGCAGCGGCCGCGAATGAAGCCGATGGAGCCGGTGGCCAACCCAAGTTCCCTGGCGACTTCTTCGTAGGGACGAGGCGGGTCTTCAAAGAACAGCAATTGCACCATGCGGCGGCAGCGCTCCGGCAAGGCGGCCACGGAATCGCGCAGCATTTGCGCCCGCTGCAGTTGATGGATCAACTCTTCCGGGGGCTCAGCGTTGTCGGGCTTTTCCTGGAGCTCATCGGGATCTTCTGCCAGACCCAGCTGTTGTTTTTTCCAGCGCAGGCACTTGTGATAGCTGGCTTGCATCAGCCATTTGGGCAAGGCCGCCGGCTCGCGCAGCTGGGCCAGGCCGGAAAGCAGATCAACGCATACCGCTTGAAAAATATCCGCGGCTTCCTCGCGGGGCACGCCGAACTTAATCGGAACCGAAAAGATCAGGTTCTTATACTTATCAATCAAGGCGGACCAGGCCGCCTGATTGCCCTTGCGGCATTCCCGCACCAGGCGCTCGTTCGACCAGGCGGATTCGCGGGCTGGGATTTTCTCCGTCACTATCGTCCACCGCCGGTTGCCGCCCGAAGATAGAGCTCTTCCACGTTCCACAAAAGATTCGGCTCGAGCAGCGCGGGCTTCACATTGCCCAGATCGCTTCGCGCTCCCACCAGCACGTTGGGCGTGGCCAGAAAAATGAATGGGAGGTTCTGTCCAATTATCTGCTGGGCCCGGTCATAGAGCTGTTTACGCTTACTGTGATTGCGCTCAACCATTTGCTTCTGCATGAGCTGATCAAGCTCCGCCTCCCAGGCACTCGCCGGCTTGTTCTCTCCCAGCCGCCATAGGTGGGTGCTGCCATTCGATAGCCACACGTTCATCTCCGGGTTGGGATCGGCATCTCCACCGCCCAGGCCCATAATGACCGCTTCGTAGTCATAGGTCTGGAATACACGATCGAGCAGGGCGCGGAACTCCAGAGACACTGCATGCACATTCATCCCCAGCTTGCCCAGATCGTCCTGAATGATGGTCGCCATCCTGGCCCGCTGGGCGCTGGATGCGCTGGCGATGATGGTGAACTCCACCGCCCTCCCCTTCGGGTCCAGCAGCTGCCCATCCCCGCGCCAGGAGAAGCCTGCCCCCTTCAGTAGTTCGCGAGCTTTCTCAACTGAGCGTGCCGGACGCGGCAACGCAGAATCAAACCAGAGCTTGTTAGAGGGGCTGACATTTCCCCATAAGGGCACGGCGCGCCCGGCATAGGCCAGTCGCACGATGGCATTGCGGTCTACCGCGAGCGAGACCGCCTGGCGAAACTGCAGATTGGTGAACCAACTTTGCGCGGGGGCAAGTTTCTCCAGCTTCTTTCCGGTTAAATCGTTCTGGTTGAACAGCAGAAAGTTGTATTCCAGGCTGGGGCCGAGATCGTAGAGGGCATAGCCGCGACTGGCCGCGTCTTTCGAGAGCAGCGTGTAATTCTCCGCCCCCACACGACCCAGCACCGTGGTATCACCCGCCTGAAAGCGGATGACCTGCGCATCTTCGTTGCCCGCGAACAAGAAAACCATCTCATCCAGATATGGGAGGCGGTTCTTGTTGCGGTCGGCCTTCCAGTAATAGGGATTTCTTTCCAGTACCAGACGCTGCCCGGGCACATACTCCTTGAGCCGAAACGGACCAAGGCCGGCAATCGCCGCCGGCGGCGCACTGATGCTCCACACCGATTCGAACTTGCCGTCGCGGTACGGCTTTTCCAGGAGGTGGCGGGGCAGCATGGCCACACTGTCAAACAAACGCTCCGCCGCGGCGTAGGGTTGCGCCAGGGTGAAGCGCACCGCATAGGGACCGGCTTTCTCCACGGCGATGGGTTTCCCCGCGATGATCAGCATATCGCGCTGGGGAGAGTTCAGCTTGGCGTCCATGTAGACCTGGAAGGAAAAAACCACGTCGTCGGCGTCAAAGGGCTGGCCATCGGAAAAACGCAGGCCATGGCGAAGTTGCAAGAGAAAGACACGGCCATCGGGCGAAACCTTCCACGACTGGGCCAGCGCGGGTTCGGTCTGCTGCGTGTCGCGATTGATGTGGATGAGGTCCGCATTCATCCGGCCCATGACTTCGCGGGAAGGGGCATCCAGGGCAAGGACGGGATTGAGCGTCTTGGGTTCGCTCTTCTGGGCCACCACCAGACGGCCGCCATAGCGGCCGATTTCTCCATGCGAGATCTGGAGTTCTTCGCCCGCCACCGGCTGGGCGGGCAAGGAAACAGCCTGACCCAGGGACACGCAGACGAAGACAAGTACTGCCAACCACCCCAGGCGGCGCATAGGGAAAATAGATTGCGTTGGATTATGCCGGGATTGATTGTATCTGTTCATGAATCAGGTTCGCCAGAATGGTGTAACCAAGACAGAAAACCACCAGGGCCAGGGCGGGAGCAAACATCCACCAGCTGGACACCAGCACGTTGTACTGTTGCAGGCTGGCCAGGAGATTTCCCCAACTGGGGGCGGGTTCGTTGACCCCCAGCCCGAAAAAAGAAAGAGTCACCTCGGCAATCACGAACTGGGGCACTAATAAGGCCGCCTGGGTGAGCAAGACACCATAAGTCTGCGGCAAAATGTGGCGGCGCAGAATGTGCAGATCGGAAGCGCCAAAGCCGCGGCTGGCCAGCACATATTGGCGGTGTTTCGCGCTCAGCACCACCCCGCGCACCAGGCGCGCCGGGCGCGTCCAGCCGATGGTCCCGATGACCCCCGCCAACAGGAAGAAGGTCTGCAGCGGGCTGAGGTGGAGGGGCAGAAACGAGCGCACCGCGAGCAGGAGATAGAGCCAGGGCAGCACCAGAAACAATTCGGTCAGGCGCATGACCGATTCATCCATCCAGCCGCCATAAAATCCGGAAAGCGTGCCGACCAGCGTGCCAATCGAAAGCGAGATCAAGGCGGCGAAGAGGCCGGCGCCCAGGGAAATGCGCCCGCCATGCAGGACTCGTGAAAAGACGTCGCGTCCATAGCTGTCCGTACCTGCCAGCGAGATCTGCGCCGGAGCGTCCACGCCCAACAGATGCAATCTGGAAGATAGGAAACCGGCCAGCTTGTAAGCGTCTCCCTGCACAAAGAAACGCACGGGATATTCCTGGCCGCGAGATTCTTCGTACTCATTGATGCCATCGAGCCGGGGAACCGTCGCATAGAGGAAGGGGCGCAGATGCCAATGGCCCGCAGCATCCCGGAAGTGCAGGCGGGTGGGCGGAGCCAGCGGGAAATCACGATTCTGACTGGCCGGACTATAGGGTGCGAAGAAGTCCGCGAACACCACAAAAAGGTGCAGGGCCATCAACAACGCGAGAGCCAGCCAGATTTTGCGGCGAGGGCTCATGCGGCCCCACTCCGGATGCGCGGATCCACCAGCAACAACAGAAAGTCCGCCAGCAAATTGCCGGAGATCATGAAGAAAGTGGACGCCATGACAACCCCGACCACGACATATAGATCGCGGGCCACGGTGGCTTCCAGAAGAAAGGGCCCCAAGCCCGGCCAGCCGACGATGGCCTCCACCAGCAGCGAGGCGCTGAGCAGCCCGCCGATAGAAAATCCGAATAAGGAGATCAGCGGGTTGGCCGCCGCCGGAAGCGCATAGAAGAGAAGCAGCCGGAGCGGGCGAATCCCATAGCCGCGGGCCGCGTCCAGAAAAGGACTCTGCAGGGCTTCGCGCATGCTGGCGCGCACGTGCCGCACCAACACGGGAAGACTGGCCAAAACCAGGGTGGCTACGGGAAGCACCAAATGGCGAAGCAAGTCGCCCGTCTGCGCCCAGAAGCTCCATTGCTCGTAACCAAGAGCATGCATGCCGCCGGCCGGGAACGCACGCGTCTTCACCGCGAGGAAAAGAAACACCAGGGCCAGCACAATCTCCGGCACGGCAAGAAGCAAGGAGGTCCCGCCCAGGCAAAGGCGGTCCGCCCAGCCCCCAGCCCGCACGGCGCACCAAATCCCCAGCGGGATGGCGATCAGCCAGGCCAGGGCGACTGCGGCCCCGGCCAGAATCAGGGTATTGCGAGCGCGCGCCGGCAGCAGACTACGCACCGGCAGGTTATAGGCGAAGGAATATCCCCACTCCCCTTTGACTACCGACTTTACCCAGCGAAAATAACGGACTGGCAAAGGCCGGTCGAGCCCGTATTGCGCTTTGAGAGCGGCGATCGTCTCGGAAGAGATTTGTGGATTTAATTTGATTTCATCGACGTAAGTGCCCGGCGCCAGATCGGTAAACAAGAAACACAGCAGCGAAACCCCCAGCAGCAAGAAGACACTGTGCAGCAGGCGGCGCTCCACATACTTCATCACTTTCCTCCCGCCCGCAGAATGACGTTGTGAATGATCAATAGGATGGCGGTCCCAAACTTTGCGTTCCAATCTTTCCACAGCGAGAGGATCTGCGCCTGTTCGTTGCCATCCAGCAAGCGCATGGATTGATCGGCAATCGGTGGCCGGGCAAAGCCAAACAACGCCCGCGCCAACCAATCCCCTTGCCCTCCACTCCACTGGTGTGGATAGGCATCATATACCCGGAAGGATAAGTTGCAGCCTCGTACGAAGGGTGCACCCTGCCCCGAAGATACAAAAGTTGGTGGATTTGGGAACACGGGCCATCCCCTGCACGGTGTCTAAGGAAATTCTCATTCATCCGCGCGGGGATAGCTAAATTACGGAAGTAATTGTAAAGATCTCAGCGCCGAGAGGATCGCTGCTGGAAAAAGCGAGAGGCCCCCGATTCTCTGGCCGCGCTTGCCTCCTTTGGCAGGCAGACCAGATTGGGGCGTGGCACGGGCAGACGAACTGGCAGGGTTTCCTGCGATGCGCCGCGATAGACGCGCCCTTCGGAAACTCCTGTGCGAGACACGGCATAAGCATGGAACTTGGGGCCGCGAGAACTAAGCGCCCGCGCTATGTTGATCAATGCCACCGAGCCGCAAGCCGGGCACTTGGCCAGTGTCGCGGTGATCATTTCGCAGTTCACGCACAAGCCGGCTTGCTGCAGCGGCACCATATCCAGGTCCAGCGACTTCATGCTTGCTCCTTTGGGGTAGTGGCAGGGCAACGGATTCGCGCCGCTACGGGGAACCATGCCAACTCCCCCGCAATCCTCCCGTAGTTCCTGCACAATAAAGCACATTGCGGCAGCTGCGGCGTGGGAAAGAGGACGGGGGAGGGTTGCGTCGGTTTCATTCCCACTCATCTCTGCCGAACCGTCGTAGTCTGCGATGAACCTCGTTGAACCAGAAAGCAATCGATGTGCCATCCCGCCTCGCCTTGCGAGGCCAAGTACTTGCGCCCACTCAGGAAATACGCCGTCCAGGATTTCTGCATGGAATCCAGAAATTGCATTCTCCCGGACGCCCGGGGCTTCCGCAAACCCTCGCAGGCCTCGCAGACGGGCCGTAAAGCATTGATTAAAAGCGGGTTGCAAGAAAAATAAATTATTGCCCGAAAACTATATTTTTCGTGCCGGGAAGGGCCCTTCTCCACAGAGCACAAGTTTCACCGTAAAACACGCTACCTAGCTGCTCTTGGAGACGTGATGCTTATCTCGAAACAGTGCAATGTCCCTCGCGGAGACGCTGGTTTTCAGACAGCAGCGGTTGAGAGTCAGGAGCGGGTCATCGCGGAACTCATCTATGACAGCTGCCAGCACACTCCGCCGTCCAACATGCGCAATGGATCGGTATCTGCCCGGCAACTGCTCTACCGTTCCGGCAGCGTATGCGTGGACATGCGGATGGAACCACGGCCAGGCACTGATTTTCTGGTCCTGATCGGGCAATTGCTGGATTCCTCACACCCTTCCTACGGCATGCGCTGCGTGCCGGTAAGCCTGCGCAGCGACGGAGATACCATCTCGCGGCAAGAAACGAACGAGGTCGGCGAGTTCGATTTTGGCATCGGTGCGGCTTCACTTCACCACGCCGAACTGGTGTTCGGCATCGGCCGGCAAAAGTTGCTGGTAGTCCCGGTCCCGGAAGCCATTCCGGCCCCGGTTGCGAAACCCGCCTGCGGTTGACGCAGGCTGCAGACAGGGCGATCCATATCCCACGCTAAAAGGCGAAGAGAAACGGGGCGGACACAATGGCAACGAAAAGGATTGTGGTGGCGGAAGATGATGCAGCGGTGAGCTACACCCTTAGCCGGTATTTGCGGTCGCTGCAATACGACGTGGTCGAGGTGGCGAGTTGCCACGGCATCAAGGAACTTTTCCGTACCTCCTGCCCGGACGCGGCCATTCTTGATTACTCCCTGCCCGACGGCAATGCGCTGGAGATTCTGCCCTTGCTCAAACAATCGCATCCTTCTGTCCCCATCATTCTTCTCACCGGCAACGGCACGATTGAGCTGGCGGTGCAAGCCATTAAGGAAGGGGCCGACCAGTTTTTGACCAAACCGGTGCAGCTCTCCGCCATCGCCGTGCTGCTGGACCGCATGCTGCAGAACCAGCGGGTCCAACAGAAGCAAATGGCGCAGAAAATTCGTGAAGGGCGAGAACTGACCAACCCCTTCCTGGGCAATAGCCCGGCGATTCGGGAGCTGCAGGAACAAGTGGAGCGCATTCAGCGCAGCCAATGTCCGCTCCTGATTACGGGCGAAACCGGCACTGGCAAAGGCGTTCTAGCCCGCTGGATCCACGCCCACAGCCTGCGCGCGGAAGAGCCCTTTGTCGATCTGAACTGCGCCGGGTTCGGCCGCGAACTGCTGGAGACCGAGCTCTTCGGCCATGAGGCCGGAGCTTTCACCGGGGCGGTGCAGCGCAAAGTCGGCCTGCTGGAAGTCGCGCAAGGCGGGACGGCATTCCTGGATGAAATTGGCGACATGGACATCCAGGTGCAACCCAAGCTCCTGAAGATCCTGGAAGAGCGGCGTTTCCGCCGCCTGGGGGACGTTCGCGAGCGGCAGTTAGACATTCGCTTGATCGCCGCCAGCCATCAGGACCTGGGCCAACTGGTGCAAGAGAAAAAATTCCGCAGCGACTTATATTTCCGTGTCAGCACAGTGGTACTGCGCATGCCTTCGCTGCGCGAGCGAATGGAGGATATTCCGGTATTGGCCCGGTTCTTCTTCAGACGCGCCGCCTTGGAAATCGGCCGCCCTAACCTGAAGCTTACTGCTCCGCTGGAGGAGAAGCTGGCCGGATATCGCTGGCCGGGAAACGTCCGGGAATTGAAGAATGCGATGGAGCGCGCCGCCCTGCTGGCCACGGGAGACGCGGTACGGATCCACGATCTACACCTGGAATTCGACGGCCGCGCCGTCCAACCTGGAGCAGAGGAAGGCGGCGGCGAACTGCACACGCTCAGTGAAATGGAGGACATCCATATCCGGCGCATGCTGGCAGCGGAAAAAGGAAATATCGCGCGCGCCGCGGTCCGCCTGGGCATTGCCCGCAGTTCCCTCTACAACAAGATCAAAGTCTATGGCATTGATTGTCTGAACCGCCCGACCGGCGATGCGACGCGGGCCGGCCAGGTTTCATCTCCTCCTCCCGCGGTAAATGCACCCTCATCTCCCCAAGGCCACACTCCCGCAACGGTTTTGCAGTAGGGCCGCGTCTCGCGTTGGATCGAACCCCGCCCCAGGGCGGGGGATGCGCGGGTGTACCTCGCGCAGGAGGAGACATTCCATGACTACATTTGCGTCCAAGCTCAGCCCTGAGACCGTGGAGTTTCAGGAAAACCGCTCCACGCTGTTGCAGCAGAAAAACGAACTGCTGGAGGAGATCACCGGCGCCATCGCCCATCAGTTCAACAACATCATGATGGCCATCACCAGTTATGCGGAGCTGGAGCTGAAAGAAGCCAATCCCACGCAGAAACGCAACCTGGAACAGGTACTGAGCCACGCCACCCGGGCCACTACGCTGATCCAGAACCTGCTGGCATTCAACCGCAAACCTGCGCCGGAAGCCCGGCCGGTTTCTCTCAACCATGTCGTCAGCGATATCCAGGACCTCCTGCAGCAGCTGGCGGGGGAACGCATCCGGCTCTCCCTGCAATTGAACCAGAGAGTCCACGCCATCTGCGCCGACCCGGTGGAACTGCAGGAGTTGCTTCTCAGTCTGGTGCTGACAGCGCGCAGCACCATGGCGTCCAACGGAGAGATCGATATTGCCACCAGCCCGGTTGAATTGGACGAGGATTTCCTGGGCGCCGACGACCATGCCACACCCGGCAAGTACGTGATGCTCAGCGTGTCCGACAGCGGCCCGGCCGCCTCTCCGCGTGGCCCTTACGTGGACACGAAGAGTGATCCGGCCCTGCGGGTGAAATATTCCCTCGCCATCGTGCGGAGTGTGGTGAAGCGGGTGAATGGGCTGATGCGGATTTCGGCGTCACCGCAGAAAGGCAGCTGTTACAAGATTTACTTCCCCGCCCAACCGCAGCCAGGGACCGGGATGGTCGAGACCCAGACCATACCCAGGAACCTGCCCTTGGCGAAAACCGTGCTGGTCGTGGAAGATGACGATGCCGTGCGCATTCCGGCGGCCGAGTTCCTCAAGATGGAAGGATTCAAGGTTCTACAGGCGAAAGGCGGGCTGGAAGCCATCGAGATGATGGAGCGCAACCGTTGCCCTCTCGACTTGCTGATCACCGATATGGTCATGCCGCGAATGGGAGGCCAGGAAGTGGCGGAGAAATTCCTGGCCATCTACCCCGATCTGAAAGTGCTTTACATGTCGGGAGACCAGGAGAGGGTCTTACTTCCTCCAGCCAGCGCCCATCGATCCGCCGTGCTGCAGAAGCCTTTCCGCCTGAACCGCCTGAATGAAAAGATCCACGATCTCCTGAGCGACTTCCTGCTGGACGCGCTGCGGCAGAGTCCGGGCCGGCCGGCCTCCGAGGGCCTGTGAAAACCGCCACCCGCAGGAAGCGCGTCTCGTCTGCCCCCGACCGAAGGGTGCGCCTGGCGCTGGAAGAAAGCGAGACGCGCCGCCGCGCTTTGTTTGATTCCGCACTCGACTGCATCCTATGCACCGATGACCGGGGACGGATCATCGCTTGCAACGCGGCCGCGGAAAGGACCTTTCGCATTTCCCAGGCGGCCGCCCTGGGAAATGACATTGTCGAGACAGTTTTCCCCCCGGCATTGCGGGAGCGGCACCGTAGCGAACTGTTCCCCGCCAACCCCTCCTCCAGCGTGGAAATTATGGGCCATCGCCTGGAGACCAGTGGCATTCGCAGCGACGGCAGCGAATTTCCCGCCGAGTTCACCGTGAACCAGGGAGTGGTCAAGAAGAAGACATTCTTCACCATCTATGTCCGCGATATCACCGCCCGCAAGCGCGCCGAAGAGAAACTGGTCTGGCTGGCCTCCATCGTGGAGTCTTCGCAGGACGCCATTCTCAGCAAGGGCCTCGACCAGAAGATCACCAGCTGGAACCGGGGAGCGGAACAGATGTATGGCTATAGCGCGGAGGAGGCCATTGGCCAGGACATCGCCATGCTGGCCCCGGAAGGGTACGGCGAGGACATCCGCAAGATCATGCGCGAGCTGCGGGCCGGACGCCGCATCAAGAACCTCGAGACCGTGCGCAAGACGAAACACGGCAAGCTGCTGAATGTTTCCCTGACGATCTCTCCGGTGTTCGACGAGGAGCAAGTGGTCATCGGGGCTTCCATCATCGCGCGCGACATTACCTTCCGGAAGTCCTCGGAAGAAGCCCTGCGCCGGGCCACGGAAACCAGCGTATACGCTTCTCCCGTGCCCATTGTCGCGGTCGACCAGCAGGACCGGGTGACGATGTGGAACGCGGCCGCGGAAAGCGTCTTTGGCTGGAGCGAGCAGGAGGTTCTGGGGGCGGCGGACCCGCTGGTCCCGGAGACGGAAATGACGGCGGCCGGCCACTTGCACCAGCGCCTGATGGCGGGAGAAACGCTGACCGGAGTGGAAGTGCGCCGGCGGCGGCGCGATGGTTCGCTGCTGACCATCAGTCTTTCCTCCACTCCGCTGTGGGACGCGCACCATCGGGTGAAGGGCATCCTCCACTTCCTCACGGACATCACCGCCCGCAAACAAGCTGAAACCGCGCTTCGCGAGGCCGAGGAAAAGTATCGCGGCATTTTTGAAAACTCGCTGGAGGGCATTTACCAGACAACGCTCGACGGGAAATACATCTCCGCCAATCCAGCACTGGCGCGCATTCTGGGCTTTGATTCTCCGCAAGAGCTGATCCTCAGCCGCCATGACATCAAGAACCAGGAGTATGTCGATCCCGAACGGCATGCCGAGTTCGTGCGGCTCATGGAAAAACACGGCATGGTGCAGGACTTCGAATATCAGGCCCGGCGCAAAGACGGCAGCCTCCTCTGGGTGGCGGAGAACGCCCATGTGGTGCGCGATGCGCGCGGCGGGATCCAGCATTTTGAAGGCACGGTCCAGGACATCACGCAGCAGCGGGAACTGCAGCACCAACTGCAGCAGATGCAGAAGATCGAGGCCATCGGGCGCCTGGCCGGCGGCGTGGCCCATGACTTCAACAACATTCTGATGGCTGTCAGCAGCTTTGCCGAGCTGGTGCATCGTAAACTGCCGGCCGGCGACAAGAGCCGGCAGTTCGTGGATGAAATCATGAAGGCCACCGACCGCGGCTCCTCGTTGACCCAACGCCTGCTGGCATTCAGCCGCAAACAGGTGCTGTCGCCCAAAGTGCTCGATCTTAATCGCCTGATCGCCGACCAGATCGATATGCTGAAGCGGCTGATTACCGAGGACATTGAATTGCGGTTCATGCCCGCGGCCGGCCTGGGCAACGTGAAAGTAGACCCGGGGCAGATTGAACAGGTAGTGATGAACCTGGTGATCAACTCGCGGGACGCCATGGCGCAAGGCGGGGAAATCGTAATCGAGACGGACAATGCCGAACTCGACCTGGATTCCCGCAATCATGCGGCCGGCGGGAATTACGTCATGCTGGCCGTCAGTGACAATGGTTGCGGCATGGACGCCCGGACCAAGTCCCATATCTTCGAGCCTTTCTTCACCACCAAGGAGCAAGGCAAGGGAACCGGCCTCGGGCTGGCCACAGTGTTCGGCATTGTCAAACAAAGTGGCGGACACATCTTCGTGCAAAGCGAGCCGGGACACGGCACGACCTTCAAGATCTATTTCCCCAGCGTCCAGGAAGCCGTGGTCCCAGCAGAGCAGTCCGTCCTGGATGACTCGTATCGCGGGACGGAGACCATCCTGATTGCGGAGGACGAGGAGGCGGTGCGCAAGTCGGCGGCAGAATATCTCTCTGAAAATGGGTACACGGTGCTGGCCGCCAGTTCCGGCCCGGCTGCCCTACAGATCGCGCAGCAGCATCGTGGCCCCATTCATCTGGTGTTGACCGACCTGGTGATGCCCAAAATGAGCGGACGCGAGCTGGCGGACAGAATGAAAGCGCTCCACCCCAAGACCAAAGTCGTATTCATGTCCGGATACTCCAACAACCTTCTGTCCAGTCCACAGGTGCAGGACCGCGAACATACCTTGCTGCACAAACCGTTCCGCCTGGCCACGCTGGGACAGTGCATCCGCCAAACCCTGAGCTCGAGCGAATAGTGCCTAGCCAGGACGTTGCCGGGAGTGCCGGGCCCCATGGAAACGCCCGCCTTCTGCCTGGCTTGCCGCGCGAAAGACGTTGAGCATGCTCCAGACTCGCGGTTGACCAAAGCCCGGACGGGCGCTACACTGCTGCGGCAAACAGGAGAACATCGTGAACTTTTCTGCACCCGCTACCAGCAAAAACCACGAAATCCAACTGCAGCACAGCCGTCATGAGCGCAAAACGGAACACCAGCATCTCAATGAGCTGAAAAAGGCATTGCAAAGCAAGATCCAGAACAAGCACGTAAAGTCCAACGATACCCGCGTCGCTTAACGCACGGACTACAAGGCCTTTCGTCCCTTCCAGCAACACGTTCAGGTGGCTGATGCGGCAGAATCGCGCTGCAGGTTACACCTCGAACACCTTTCCGGCTATTTCTCAGGGATTGCCCTCTTAGGGCGCTGGATGTTCGAAACGGCGGAGGCCCGCCTGTCCTAAGGGAGATTGGGATTGCAGGAAACTGGCGGAGAGGGAGGGATTCGAACCCTCGATACAGGTGTTAGCCCGTATAACGGTTTAGCAAACCGCCGCCTTCGGCCACTCGGCCACCTCTCCGCGGCAAGCATTTCCAACAATTTAGGTGGATTGCTGCAAAATGCTCGAGGTTTATTATGGCACAGAGTTGGGCGCCGGGAAACTCCACCCCCTAGAATGGCCCTTATGGGGCGGAGAAAGCCCGTGGCCTTTCAAAACAGCAACTTTCCCCGGCAATAGCGGTTACGAGTGAGCGGCCGCGGCCCGGGGCAGTTTCACGATGGAGAACCAGAACCCATCAATGGCGCGAACCACCTCGCTGAACTCATCCAGATCAATGGGCTTGGTGATGTAGCAGTTGGCGTGCAGGTTGTAGCTCTGAGCGATGTCCCGTTCGGCTGCCGAGCTGGTGAGAATGACCACCGGAATGGTGCGCAATTCCGGGTCCTGTTTGATTTCGGCCAGCACTTCCCGCCCGTCTTTGCGAGGCAGATTCAGGTCCAGAAGAATCAAATCGGGGCGCAGCATCTGGCTAAAATTTCCCGTCCTGCCCAAGAACTGCAATGCCTCCTCGCCGTCGGACACAACAAAGAGTTCATTCCAAACTTTGCACTCTTTGAGAGATTCCCGAGTGAGGCGGGCATCGGCGGCATTATCTTCCACCAACAAAATACGCACGGGCACTACCTGTGATTGCGACATGCGTGGTCTCCCCGTTATTTCAATCTCTGGGCCAGGTGAAATTGACCGCCGTGCCATGGGGCTGTTGCGGCTCCACCCAGATGAGACCAGCATGCTGCTCAACAATCTTTTTGCAAATAGCAAGTCCTATTCCTGTGCCGGGATAAGCCTCGCGGGTGTGCAGGCGCTGGAATATGACGAAAACCCGGTCTTTGTATTCCGGGTCGATGCCGATCCCATTGTCAGCTACAGAAAAAACCCACTTCTTGTCCCGCGCTTGGGCAGAAATATGGATGTGCGCCGGCTCCGTCGAGTGAAACTTAATGGCATTGTCCATCAGGTTCTGGAACAACTGCGCCAGTTGATGGACATGGCCCATGATCTTCGGCAGGGGATCATGGGTCACCCGGACATTTTCGCTCTGGATTTTTTCGGCCAGGCCGGTCAGAACGTCCGCCAGCAAGGCTTCACAATCCACCACGGTCAGCGCCGCTTCTCCACGTCCCACCCGGGAATACCCCAGAAGGTCATTGATCAGCTGTTGCATGCGTTTTGCGCCATCGGCAGCATAGGCAATGAACTCGTCCGCCTCGGCGTCCAGTTTCCCGCGGTAACGCCTGGCCAACAACTGTACGTAACTGGAAACCATGCGCAAGGGTTCCTGCAGATCATGAGAAGCCACATAGGCAAATTGTTCCAGCTCGCGGTTTGAGCGGGCGATTTCCGCCGCATGCTGTGCCAAAGCATCAGCGGCAAGTTTGGCGAATGTGATGTCTCGCAGGCTGGCCACGGCCCCGTCCTGGCTGTGGCTGAGAGGGCGTGCCGTCATGCTGACCCAGAACCCTTCCGCACGGGCATGATTGCGAACAAAAATCTCTGCCTCGTCCGCGATTTCCCCCTTCAAGGCGTGGCTCAACGGCAGGTCTTCGGATGGGAATTGGGTTACTTTGTCAGGCAGATAAAAGCCGAAATGCTGCGGCCACTGGTCATACGGGATGTCCCCGGGCTTCATACCCAGCATGGCTTCGCTGACTTGGTTCCACAGGATGCAATGACCATCCGCATCCAGCACGGCGATGCCGTCCCCGGTGCTCTCCAGGATGGAACGCAACAGATCGTTATGGTCGCGCTGCGCCAGCTCGGCGCGCTCCGCGGTTTCCACTTTCCTCTGAAGGATCCGATGGCTGCGCTCCCCGTCGGTGATGTCGGTCACAGTCAGAAAGATGGCATTCTGATGGTGGCTCCCCAGGGGCGTCACGTGCAGCTGCATCGTGACCTCCCCCAACTCAGAGAACGTACATTTCACCTGGAAATCGCGCCGGGCGCCAGATCTGCAAGCTGCGTGTATAAGCGCTGGGAGAGACGGGGTCCGGCAGATTTCCGCAAGCGGTGTTTGCTCCAATTGGCCCCAGGGGAGAGATGTCAGGTTGCAGAAACGCTGATTGGCAAATTGAATTCTATGTTCCGCATTCAGAACAAGAATCGGCTCTTTCCAGTTATGCAGGATGTCCTGACTCAGGACCGCGGAGAGCGGGGGAGGATTGGCGATGGCCAAGCCTTTATTCATAAGTGGCCTCTTTCCCTCTGCAAAATAACCGGAATAGCCAGGAACGCGCTACTACCATCCTGGCAACGTGCTTGCTTTACAAAAGCACAGGCCATTGTAGCTTGCCCACCGCTTAAACATTCGCGATGTGGGAAACTGTTCGTTCGATCTCTTCCGACACCCATTCCAGATGTGCAAAGACATCAGGAAATTCCGTCTGCGGCATTGGTAAGGCAATGGGGAACGTGCGATAAATACACATGCTGGTGATCTCCGGAGTAGCGGCTAATTGCCCGCAAATCCGGCTTTCCAATATGCCTGCTCCCTTGGCATCGGTACAAGCCAGCACAAATATCATTTCCCTGCGCTCCAGCGGCTGCATGGACGGCAACAGGACATCCTTATCGGGAAGAATGCAGCGTTCCACAACTTCGCGGCAGCGCCTACGGGCACACTCCCATGCATCCGCGGTCACTGTTTTCGCGCGGCGGGCGATTTCCACGGCGATCAGCGTCGCGGGCCGCACCCGGCCTTGCTCCAGAAGCACGGGGGAGATCACTTCCGGCAAAGAAAACATGGGTGCCGTGAAAAAGAAAACACTGCCTTTGCCGAATTTGCTCTCCACCCAAATTTTGCCTCCGTGGCTTTCCACCAGTTCCTTGCAGATAGCCAAGCCCAAACCCAGACCATGTTGCGTCTTCTGGGTCTGGGGTTCTTGATACAGCCGGTCAAAAACCCGACTCAGATTGCTGGGATGGATGCCTCGGCCAGTATCGGCCACTGAGATTTGAATGAAACGCGGATCCTCGGCATACACACAGGAGGAGATCTTAATGCTGCCCCCGGCTTCGGTATATTTCAGCGCATTCTCTACCAGATTGGTCACTACTTGCAGCAAGCGCCGGCGATCTCCCAGCATCGATGGGATGTAGGGCTCGATTTCCGTATTGAGCAAAATGTTTCTGGACTTAGCTTGCGGGGCAAGCATTTGCGCCACTTGTCCCACAATTTCACAAGGCCGTACGCATGCCGGCTCGATACTGATCTTGGCCACGTTGGCGCGGGCCGCGTCGAGCAAATCATTGATCAGGCTGTTGAGCTGCTTGGCGCTGCGCAATACATTTTGCAGATATTGCTGTTCCTGTATGTTCAAGGGCCCAGCCAGACCCTCCAGCATGACTTCGGCGTATTGATGGATGCAGGCCAGAGGGGAACGGAGTTCATGGGATACATGAGACAGGAAGCGGTCTTTAAACTCCACCTGCTTGTCGCGGTTTTCGCGCAACTCCACGGAAACACGGTGCCGTTCGATGGCATTGCGCATGGCGTGCGCCAGTACCTGAGATTCCACTTTGCCTTTCACCAAATAGTCCTGGGCACCGGCGCGCACGGCATCGCGCGCCAACGCGTCATCGTTTATTCCCGTCAGGACAAGAATCGGAACGTGCGGGGCAACCGCCAGCACCTTTTGCACGGTCTCTCTCCCCTGGCTGTCGGGCAAATTCAGGTCCAGCAGAATGACATCCGGCTGCGTGGCCTTCAACTTTTCCAGCCCGTCCGCGAGGTGGTCTGCGCAATCTAACCGATAGGGGTGCGTCATATCTGATAAAGAGATACGCACCAGATTGCGATCGGCCGCATTGTCCTCGACCATGAGAACATGGGTCACGGCCGGCATTTCGTCCTTGGGTAAACTCATCGCTGCTATCGCCATAGTCGCCTCTTGCTAACGGAAGGGAGCAAGCAATCACCCAAATGACAGTTTTTTGCACCACGGTGTATTGATTCTGGAATCCAAGCTACCTAACCAAAGTAATCTGCGACCGATTTCAACAACCTTTTAGTGCAAAATTCGTAGGTTTTCGACCATTTCATGGCCCGAGCCTTTAGGCGCGACCCCAAGAAGGACATTTCCAGGAACTGTGGGCAAGGCTTTCTTGAGAAATTTCCGCGGAAAACAACGTTTACGGGCCCTTTCTGTATTTATTCCGGACAAAATCTGTAAGCTGGACACAAATGTTCTGTGGCTGGGAATACGTGTGGTACAAGGGACAGTCTCCTGGCCCAGACTCGGGATAGTCTTCCGATGATAGAGTTGCCGTCGTGTGTGAGACGGCGATTACTGTCAAATCACATTTGCTAGTGTGGGGGATACCCAACTTGAACCTGGACCGGGGAGGTCTTAATATTGCCCCGATTTTTCCTTGCGACCTTCGCAGGGATCGCTTATCAAGCAGCCCGGGGATGGCCCTCTTATAGGGCCTCTCTGGTTAAGGAGCCGCGCCATGTTTTCCCTTTACAGACGACGATTTCTCCAGCAGATCTCCAGCCTTGGCTTGGCCCTTTCGGGGAATGCCCTGTTTAGCCGCTTCCTGGAAGCGCAGGCCAAGCCCAGCGAGGGACCGGCTCGCGTGTTGGTGGATGCCCGCCGGAAGATTTCGCCGCTCGACCGCAATCTCTTTGGCTCCTTTCTGGAACATCTGGGGCGCGCCATCTACGAGGGCATCTATGACCCAGACTCGAAGCTTTCCGATGCCCATGGCTTTCGCAAGGACATCGTGGACGAGATCCGCAGGATGGGTGTGCCCATCGTTCGCTATCCCGGCGGAAACTTTGTCTCCGGCTATAACTGGCTGGATGGGGTCGGCCCCAAGGATAGCCGCCCGGTTCAGCTTGATAAGGCCTGGAACTCCCTAAACTCCAACCAGTTTGGCACTAACGAATTCATGGCCTGGTGCCGGGCGGTGGGAACGCAGCCCCTGATGGGGCTGAACCTGGGCACAGGCACTCCCGAACAGGCGGCGGCCTTGGTCGAATACTGCAACGTGGAGAGTGGCACGCAGTGGAGCGAACTGCGCCGCAAGCACGGCTATCCCGACCCCCATAAGGTCAAGCATTGGTGTCTAGGCAATGAAATGGATGGACCCTGGCAGATCGGGCATGTCACTGCGAAAGAATATGGACTTAAAGCCGAAGATGCGGCGCGGCAGATGCGCTATGTCGATCCGTCCTTGCAACTGATCGCCTGCGGCTCCAGCGGCCCCTCGATGCCCACTTACCTGGAGTGGGACCGGGAAGTGCTGGAGGAGTGTTACGACTACGTAGACGGACTCTCTCTGCATCGCTATGTGGGAAATACCAAGGAACAAACCGGCGAAGACAGCTCGAAGTACATGGCGATCAATCTGACGCTGGAAAAGCAGATCGCCGAAACCCTCGCGGTTTGCGACCTGGTGCGGGGACATAAGCGCTCGCCGAAAAAACTGTGGCTGTCCTTCGATGAGTGGAACGTCTGGTACCGGGCCGGAAGTGGAGACGCGGTTAATGGCCATCGTAAACAAGCGCAGCATTTGCTGGAAGAGATCTACAACCTGGAAGATGCACTGGTAGTCGGCGGCATGGTGAACTCTTTATTGCGCAACGCCGACCGAGTCAAAATCGCCTGTCTGGCCCAACTCATCAATGTGATTGCGCCCATCATGACCAATGCGAATGGATTTTTCCGCCAGCCTATCTACTATCCCTACGATTGGGCGCTGCAGTATGCGCGGGGCTCGGTGCTCAACCTGCTGGTCGAATCTCCTACCTATGATGTGGAAGGCATGGGGCCGGTGGCGTATCTCGACGTCGCCGCGACCCTTGGCGATGACGGCCGGACGACTTTATTTCTGCTCAACCGCGACTTGGCCAAGCCCCGCCAGGTCGAGGTGGTGTGGCAAGACAAAGCTCCGGCGCGGGTAGCCACAGCGTCCGTTCTGACTGGACCGGATCTGAAGGCGGTCAACGGCTTCGATGCCCCGCAGCGGGTCGCGCCTTCCCCGCTCGATAAAGTTTCCCACGCCTCGGGGCGCACGACGCTCGAGTTGCCGCCACGCTCCTATTCTGTCGTGCAATGGGAAGCGTAAGCGGTTTCAACTCAATGCACCGGGCGTGGCAGGAAAAACGCGGACTGCAAATCTACACACAGCAGTAGGTAAAGGCAGCGGCGAGCACGGCGGAACGCAGCCACCAGCTGGACTGCGGCTGGGCTGTTTTGAAGCGGTTCCACAAAATGCCCAACACGATCATCGCAATCAGCAGCAAGGCAATGCAGGCTAAAGTGGCCCCGGGGGTGAGAGTCGCGCCCAGACGCTGGCGCAGGCCGATGTTCCACACTGAGCCATAGAGAATGCAGATGTGCGCAAAGTAAATGGTCAGGGATTCCTGGGCCAGGGCGCGAATGGGCTTTTCCGGAAGAGCGAGCCTGACGGCATTCAGGCCACGCAGGGCCCAGGCAATCAAGGACAACAACAGCCAGACGCACCCCACGCGCATCAGGAAAAGACTGGGGCTGGTCCGCCAATAATCCATGCGCTGGTAGAGTTCGATGATGGTCTGATTGAGCGCCAAACCGGCTCCCAGCAAGGCCAATCCGCCCACTGCAAAAATCCAACCCGCGGATGTCTTCGCCCGGCCTTGCCAGCGTACCCAGCCGTATCCCATAGCCGCGCCGCACAAGACGTAGGCCGCCCAGGGAAACAAGGGGAAGAGCGATCCGGTAGCGGCATTGAGATAGGAAGCCAGCCAGGGCGAGACATGATGTTGCGCCCAGTCAGTTCGGCCCGCCAGCGGCGCGATCAGCGCAATCAACCCACTCAAGCTGAGAGCGGCCACCGCAAAGCGCGGCAGGGTGCGGGCAAAGAAAATCAGGGCCTGCAAAATCAGCAATGTGAACCCAATGCACTGCAGCACATCGACCTGCATCCAACTCTGCCAGCCTGCGGCATCCAACCAGCGTAGATCGCGGAAGGAATTCACCGGCAGGTGCATGGCATAGCCGAGAAGGACGAAGCTGGCAAAGCGCAGGACCCTCTTAAGCAGCTTGGGAGTCGGAGAAAGGTAAGAATCCCAGTACTTGACACTGGCCAGAGTAAAGGAAAAACCGGAGAGCAGCAGGAAAGTGGGGGCCGTCAACCCGCGCAGGAACAGCCAAAAATTAAACAGGCTCCCCTCCCGATAGACGGGCGCCAGCAATACATCGAGCGTGTGCCCCTGCACCATGAACAGAATGGCCAACACGCGGGCCACATCCACCAGAATGACGCGGGACGAGCCCGATCCCTTAGGGACAAGATGAAGCCGTTCGACGACGGAAGAGGGGGGAACAGCAGTATCTTGCGGGAGCCAAACAGGTTGCGCTGGGGCTGACATGAATCGGGTTAAATACGACACTCTTTCCTCAAAAAATAGGTAGCCCCAACTGATCTAGTTTAGATGCAAAAGTTGGAGGTTTGGCGGAGAAATACAGCTTTTTTTCGAATTGCTTTCATCTGCCGACAGGCGTAGCATCGGCAACCGTCTTCTCTGACTGGGGTCCGAGGAACAATCTTTTCATCTTTCGGTTTCGTCCTTACAGGAGGCTCTATGGGTATTGCTATTTCTGCGGCGCAAGTCGATCCACGGGTGGTCAGCTTTCTGGAAAAACCGCGGCAAATGTTGATTAACGGACGCTGGGTGGATTCCGTGTCGGGCAAGACTTTTTCCACGTTCGATCCCTCCACCGGCGAGGTCCTGGCGCAGGTTGCCGAAGGCGACCGGGAAGACATCGACCTGGCGGTGAAAGCCGCCCGCAAAGCCTTTGACGACGGCCCCTGGCGCCGCCTGACGCCTTCCGAGCGCGGCCGCCTGGTGTGGAAGCTGGCCGACCTGCTGGAACAGCACCTGGAAGAGTTCGCCTATCTGGAATCGCTGGACAACGGCAAGCCGCTGACGGTGGCGCGCGCGGCCGATGTTCCGCTGGCGGTCGACCTGTTCCGCTACATGGCGGGATGGGCGACCAAACTCGAAGGCCATACCATTCCCATTTCCGTTCCTTACACCCCAGGGGCGAAGTACCTGAGCTATACCTTGCGGGAGCCGGTGGGCGTGGTGGGACAGATTATTCCCTGGAACTTCCCGCTGCTGATGGCGGCCTGGAAGCTGGGGCCGGCGTTGGCTACCGGATGCACGGTAGTGCTGAAACCGGCTGAGCAAACGCCGCTCTCCGCGCTGCTTCTGGGCGAACTGATTCTTGAGGCCGGGTTCCCCGAGGGGGTCGTGAACGTGGTCCCCGGGTTCGGCGAAACCGCCGGGGCCGCCCTGGCCGCGCACCTGGATGTGGACAAAGTTGCCTTCACCGGCTCAACCGAGGTGGGCAAGCTAATTGTGCACGCCGCGGCCGGCAATCTAAAGAAAGTATCGCTGGAGTTGGGCGGCAAGTCGCCCAACGTCATCTTTAAGGACGCCGACATCGAGACGGCCATCGCCGGGGCAACCAGCGCCATCTTCTTTAACCACGGCCAGTGCTGCTGCGCCGGGTCTCGCCTCTATGTGGAGAAACCCATCTTCGACAAAGTGGTGGATGGCATCGCCGAGCGGGCGCAGAAGATTAAAGTCGGTCCTGGACTGGATGCTGCGACTGACATGGGGCCGCTAGTTTCTGAAGAGCAGCTGAACCGGGTCTGCGGATATCTGGCTTCCGGTGCGGCGGAAGGGGCCAAAGCCCTCGCCGGCGGTAAGAAGCATGGTGACAAAGGCTACTTCGTCGAACCCACCGTGCTGGTTAACACGCGGGAAGACATGAAGGTGGTGCAGGAAGAAATTTTCGGGCCGGTGGTGGCAGCGATGCCGTTCGAAAAGCCGGAAGACATTGTTCCTCGCGCCAATGACAACGTGTACGGCCTCGCGGCCGGCGTCTGGACCAACGACATCAACAAAGCCCACCGCATGGCGGAACACCTGCGCGCTGGGACAGTCTGGATTAACTGCTACAACATCTTCGATGCCGCCCTGCCCTTTGGCGGATACAAGCAGTCGGGCTGGGGACGCGAGATGGGACGCGATGTTCTCGACCTGTATACGCAGACGAAAGCGGTGTGCACGCGGCTGGGATAATGGGAAGGGCGCGGCTTCAGCCGGGCCGAGTTGAATGATTGCGCGCGTTAGCGCTTGACGCTGACGCGCGTTTTCTTTGAGCGCAGCGGCGAGTAGAGCAGGCCTTTAGGCCTGCCTCTTGTCACTGTCCTCCTGAGCGTAGCAGTGGGCTTCGCGAAGCGAAGCCTGCTGCGAAGTCGAAGGACCCCTACCGCTTCTGAATCACCTGCATCAGGGCATTACTTCCGCGATGCCACTCTGCATTTAAAGTGGGAACCCCCAAAACCGCGCAATCGATTTATTCCCGCAGCCTCCATCTCAAGCGCTGCACAGGAAGAATTCCCGACTCCGTAGTTGCACTGTTCAAGAATATAGCGATCCTTCGACTGCGTCCGTGGGGCGCAGAGCGCCCCACGGACTTCGCTCAGGATGACAAGATAGAGCTATCGCCAGCCCGGACATGTGCAGATTCTGCCTGGGCGGGGCCCATTCTTGCCACCTAACCCGCTGCGCCCGTTTATCCTTATTGCATGCGGGGATTTGCCGAAACCTGCGAACGCATTGCGGCCACCAGCAAGAAGCTGGAAAAGACCGCCATCGTCGCGGAATATCTCCGTACGTTGGCGGCCCCCGAAGCTGCGATTGCCGCCGTCTTCCTCTCCGGACGTCCGTTCCCCCTGTGGGAAGAAACCACCCTGCAAGTGGGTGGCTCCTCGCTGTGGCGCATGGTCCAGGAAATTTCCGGCAAGACCGACCACGCGCTGCGCGAAGCTTATCGCAAGCTGGGAGACCTGGGCGCGGTCGCCGGGGCCGTGCTGCCGCCGCGGGAATCCAGCCTCACCCTGACTGCAACGGAATCCTTCTTTCGCCAGATCGCGGCCGCACGCGGCCCCGCCGCCAAGCTGGCACTGGTGCGGGAGATGCTCACGCAGTGCACGCCGCTTGAGGCCAAATACGTGGTCAAGATCATCACCGGAGACCTGCGCATCGGCCTGAAAGAAAGCCTGGTGGAGGAGGCCATCGCCAAAGCTTACGGCAGTACCCTCCCCGGGTTGCAACGCGCCAACATGTTGCTCGGCGACCTCGGCGAAACGCTAAAGCTGGCGGAAGCGCAGAAGCTGGGCGAAGCCCGCATGCGGCTGTTTCATCCTCTGGGATTCATGTTGGCCAGCCCGGCTGAATCGGCGGAAGAGGCACTCAGCTACTTCGAGAATGCGCTGGTGGAAGATAAGTACGATGGCATCCGCGCCCAGGCGCATTGCGCGAACGGAGCGGCCCGGCTGTTTTCACGCACCCGCGATGACATCACCGAATCCTTCCCGGAATTGCCGCCGGTGCTCGCGAGCCTTGCGGGCGACCTCATTCTCGATGGCGAGATCGTCGCCTGGAACTTCGCCGACAGCGGACAGGCGCTACCCTTCACCGCATTGCAGCAACGCCTGGGCCGCAAGAAAGTCAGCGACAAGCTGATCGCCGAAGTTCCCGTCGCCTATCTCGTCTTCGACATCCTCTATGCCAACGGCGAGCTGTGCATCGACAAACCGCTACGCGAGCGTGCGGAAATTCTTCGTAAAGCGCTGGCGGCAGAGCGTATCCCAGTGCCTCACTCTTTCCACCAGGCGCAGGGCCTGTTGGCCTTTGGAGACAACGAACCGGTTGCACTCGAGCGCTTGTTGCGGGCTCCGGCGTTCCAGGCTTCTTCTGCTACGGAGCTCGACGGGCTTTTTGAGGCCGCGCGGGCGCGAGGCAATGAAGGCCTGATGATCAAAGACCCGGCTTCCCCCTACACGCCGGGACGGCGGGGAAAATCCTGGCTCAAGATGAAGCGCGAACTGGCCACGCTCGACGTGGTGGTGACCGCCGTGGAATATGGGCACGGCAAGCGTATCGGCATGCTCAGCGACTACACCTTCGCGGTCTGGGAGGAGGAGCGGCTGGTAAATATCGGCAAGGCCTATTCCGGCCTGACCGATGCCGAGATCGCGCAGATGACCGAGTGGTTCCTCGCGCATGTTATCGAAGACCAGGGCATTCGCTTAGTGGTGGAACCCAAAGTGGTGCTGGAAGTCGCCTTCAACAACATGATGCTTTCGGACCGGCATGAAAGTGGCTATGCCTTGCGCTTTCCTCGTATCGTGCGCATTCGCGAAGACAAGCTGCCGGAGGAAGCCGATACTATCGAGCGAGTGCGGGAAATATACGAAAAGCAAAAAGCATAACAGCTTGTGTGGGCGCGGGCTCATGTGGGAGCGGCGGAACGCCCGCTCCCGCACCAACAGATCAGTGATGGTGGTGCTGGCTTTCGCTCACCGCAACCACGCAGCCGTGGGCCACTTCGCACTGCGCGTGCTCGAACTGGATGGTGGTGTGATGAATGTGGAAGTCCTGCAGCAGGCGGTCTTTGACATCGCGCAGGATGCGGTCGCTGACCGAGGTAGGAATGTCGGCAATGGCGACGTGGGCGGAAAGCGCATGGCTCTCCGATCCCAAACTCCAGACGTGCAGATCGTGCACATCGTTGACGCCGTCGATCGAGCGCATGGCGGCTTCGATCTTCTCCAGCTTCATGCCGCGCGGCGTGCCTTCCAGAAGAATATTGAGCGTCTCACGCACAATGCCCACGCTTGACCATAGGATCAGCACGCCAATCCCAAAGGAAAGCGCCGGGTCCACCCACCAGTGGCCGGTTTTGAGGATGATCCAGCCGCCGACGATGACCGCCGCGGTCGAAAGCGTGTCGCCGACTTCATGCAGCAGGGCGCTGCGGATGTTTACATCGCCGCCGGTGCGGTAAAGCAGCAGTGAGATCACGCCGTTGATCACCACGCCGAGCGCGGCCGACCAGATCATCAGTCCGGCCTGTACCGCCTCCGGCTTCAAAAGCCGCTCCACCGCCTCATAAAAAATGAGGAGCGAAAAGACGACAAGGGAGCCGGCATTGACCAGCGCGGCCAGAACTCCGGCGCGCTGCCATCCGTAGGTTTTGGTGGCGCTCGCGGGCCGCGCCTGCAGCCGCACCGCCACCAGCGACAAAATCAAGGCCAGGAGGTCCGAGAGGTTGTGCGCCGCCTCGGAGAGCAGGGCGAGCGAGTGGGCTCGCAGGCCCGCCACCACCAGCACGGCGATATACACCACGGTCACACAGAGCGAGAACTGCAGGACGCGGATCGTCCGCGGGCCTCCGCCATGGGCGTGGACATGCATCCTTTAAGTGTATGTGCCTGCCGCCGGGGGTTCAAGCACTGGAGGTGTTACGGGAGCGATCTGGTGGCCGGAGGCCCCAGTCGCGCTTTGCCGGCAAATCGTCTACAGTATGGGGCTGCCTATGAACACTCCCCGGCAATATAACTATTGGCACACCACGGTGCAGATGACCGCAGGACATACGGACGTCTTGCCGGAAAACGTGGATGTCGCCGTGCTTGGCGCGGGCTTTACCGGACTCTCTGCCGCCCGGGCGCTGGCGAAACGCGGCGCCAAGGTCGCCGTGCTGGAGGCTGAGACCATGGGCTGGGGCGCCAGTTCGCGCAACGGAGGTATGGTTCTTACCGGACTCAAGCTGGGGGTTAACAAGCTCATTTCCATGTATGGACGCGAACGCGTACAGCGTATGTACGCGGCTTCGCTGGCATCCATTGCCTGCGTCGAAAATATTGTCCGCGAGGAAAACATCGCCTGCGATTTTTCCCGCGCGGGGCACCTCGAGGTCGCCTGCAAGCAGAAACATTTCGACGACTATGCCCGGCAAGTGGAAGTCATCGCTCGCGAGTTTCAGCATACCCTGCGCATTGTCCCCAAAAGCGATCTCTCCACTGAGATTGGGTCCTCCATCTACTACGGCGGCATGGTGGATGAAACCAGCGCTGGGGTAAATCCGGCGCGCTACGTGGCTGGACTTGCCCAGGCGGCCATGAAGGCGGGTGCGCAAGTTTTTGAGCGAACCCGCGTGGAGAAACTCGAGCGCGCCAGCCGTAATGGCAACACTGGCTGGAATGTTTCCACTTCTCGCGGGGCTCTTTGGGCGAGAGACATATTCGTGGGCACGAGCGGCTACACCAGCGGCGCCACACCTGCGCTGCGCAGAAAAATCATTCCCATCGGCTCCTTCATCATCGTGACGGAAATCTTGACGGAGGCGTTGGCGCACGAACTCAGCCCGCGCAACCGCATGATCTACGACTCCAAACATTACCTCTACTACTACCGTCTGACGCCCGACCGGCGCATGCTCTTCGGCGGACGCGCCGCCTTCTTTCCCGAGAACGAGCAGACCATCCCACGCAGCGCCGAGATCCTCCGGCAAGGGATGATCGACGTTTATCCCCAATTACGGGACACCAAGGTCGAATACGTGTGGGGCGGCACGCTCGATTTTGCCTTTGACATCATGCCGCATGCCGGGCAGATGGATGGCATTCACTACGCGGTGGGTTATGCCGGACACGGCGTGGCCATGGCGACGTATCAGGGACAGAAGATGGCGGAGATGATCGCCGGGGAGAAATCGGACAATCCTTTTGCAGGGATTCCCTTCCCCGGTGCGCCGCTGGGTCTTTACAACGGCAAGCCGTGGTTTTTGCCCCTGGCCGGCGCTTATTACAAAGTCCTGGACTGGATCAGCTAGCTCGGTGTTTTGCACGACCTTCGGAAAACGCGCCGCGTCCTCTAGTGTTGCGTGAAGAGCTTTTGCCACTCGTCCGCAGGCGTGGGCGGAACCAGGGCCGGCTTGAGGTTGGGCGCAATGTGCTGCTTGCGGCCCATGCCGATGAGCGCCGTGGTCAAGCCGGGCGCGGAGCGGGAAAACTGGATGGCATTTTCCGCGTCCGTTTTCATGCCGAGAATGCGGCCGACCACCGGGGGAAGTCCCTGGGTGAGGTGCCCCTGATAGAGGGTGGCGCTGCCCATGACGGTAATGCCCAGACGCTCGGCTGCCGACAGGAGCGACATCTTCTCCCGCCCGTGCCCCTGGTTCAACAAGCCACAGGCCTCAGGCATGGCCAGATTGAAGGGCAACTGCACGAAGCGGAAGTGGTGGCTATCGCCGCCGGCCTCACACGCCAGCTTCTCCACGTCGAACAGATGGATGGCATCGCGGGCCCCCTCCGGCACGCGAAAACCTCCCCAGGTCGCCAACCCGTAATAGCGCAGCTTCCCGGCCTTGACCTGCTTCTCCAGCATCACGAAAGCGTCCTTCAGACGTTGATAGAAAACTTCGCGTGAGATGTCGGCCAACTGGGTCTCGGGATTGTGCACATAGAAGACGTCGATGGTCTCCAAATCCAGATTGCGCAGCGAACGCGCGATCTGGTTCTCCAGGTAAGCTGGGGCCATGCAGTGCATGCCGCCTGCGATTTGCGCCGGATCGAGAATTCCCGGTTCGACGTATTCGCGCATGAAGTAGCCGCGCTGGTCGGCGGGCATGTCGCCGTCGAAAGAGAGATACCCTGCCTTGGTGCAGACCAGGACTTCCTGGCGGCGGATTTCTCCGGAATCGTCCACCTTACGCAGGGCCGCCCCGATGTTGCGCTCGGAGCGCTGGTGGCGGTAATTGATGGCGGTGTCGAGCACGTTGATGCCGGAGCGCAAGGCCGTGGCAATGGACTCGGTATACGCCTGGTCCGCGGCATCAGTGGGATCGCCCAGATAGGTCCCCAATCCAATCGAAGACAGCCACAGCTCCCCCACGCCGGGCACATGCAAGGGCCGACGGAAGTGTCCCGCCTCGCGCAGATTGAAGAAGCGGTCGCGATAACGCGCGGTGCCTTCAGGGGTGGCAAAACCGGGGAGCATGGAGACAAGTGTACCAGTCGAAAGGAACTTCGTTTGGAGCTTTAGGATATTTCCATTATAATGACCATGGTCATAATACATAGTCATGAAAACATACCCCGCAGGTCAATTTAAAGCTCGCTGCCTCAAAATCATGGATGAGGTGCAAGCCACCCGTCAGCCCATTGTCATTACCAAGAAAGGAAGGCCAGTGGTCAAGCTTGTTCCTGCCGATGGGCAACCAAAGGATGTTTTCGGTTGCTTAAAGGGAGAAATTGAAATCACTGGCGATATTGTTTCTCCCGCTGTCCCACTGGAGGAGTGGGGGATTCCGGATTGATTCTTCTTGATACGCACGTGTTGGTCTGGCTGGTGACGGAAGAAGAACGCCTTTCCCGGACGGCGGCTTCGGCCATCCGCCGCGCGCGGAACAGCGACGGCATAGCTATTGCCGATATCACCATCTGGGAACTGGGTCAGCTTTTTTCGCGGGGAGTTTTGCGCTCTGCTGGAACCATTGAAAATGCCGTGCGTGGTATTGTCGCGGGCTCTGGCGTCCAGATAAGGCCTATCACTCCTGAAATTGCCGCGCTGGCCACGCAGTTTGAGGCTGATTATCCCAGAGACCCCGTAGACAGGATTATTGGCGCAACTGCCCGAGCCGAAGGCATCGCGCTCATTACGCGCGATGAGAAGATGCGTCGCAGCCCTTTATTGAAAACCATCTGGTAGTCGCACTCGCCTACATCGCCGCATTCCCCTTTTTCCGGCTTTCGGCTACTATGTGGGCACTTCTCCGAGGTCTCTTATGCCCGACTTCACGCTGCAAGTGAATGGCGCTGAAAAGAAAGTCAGCGTGGCGGCCAACACGCCGCTGCTTTGGGTGCTGCGCGATACCCTGCAGATGACCGGCACCAAATTTGGTTGTGGCGCCGGCCTGTGCGGGGCCTGCACCGTGCACATCGACGGCTCGCCCATCCGTTCGTGCATCATGCCGATCTCGCAAGCGGCGGGAAAGAGCATCACCACCATTGAAGGGCTCTCGCCCGATGGGCAGCATCCCTTGCAGAAGGCCTGGATCGAAGAAGATGTACCCCAGTGCGGCTACTGCCAAAGCGGGCAGATCATGGCGGCGGCCATCCTGCTGAAGAAGACCCCCAACCCTACCGATGACCAGATTGTCGAGTTCATGTCGGCCAACCTCTGCCGCTGCGGGACCTATCAGCGCATTCATAAGGCGATCCGCCGGGCCGCGGGAGGTGCACGATGAGCCCCATTTCTCGCCGCAGTTTCCTGACCACCGGGGTGGCCGCCGGAGCCGGGCTGGTGATCGGCTTTTACCTGCCGCATGGATCGTCGTTCGGCGGCAAGGAAGCATTCGAGCCCAACGCCTATCTGAAGATCACGCCGGACGGAAAGATCACCATCGTGGTGGCGCGCTCGGAGATGGGCCAGGGCGTGCGCACGTCTTTGCCGATGATTCTGGCCGAGGAGCTCGAAGCCGACTGGCAGCATATTTCCATTGAGCAGGCCGGGGCCAGCACGCTCTACGGCGACCAGAGCACCGGCGGCAGCGCCAGTGTGCGCACTACCTGGGACCCCATGCGCAAAGCCGGGGCAGCGGCGCGCGAAATGCTGATCAGCGCCGCCGCCTTGACCTGGGACGTTCCCCGCTCCTCCTGCACGGCGGAAAACAGCGCGGTCACGCACACGGAATCCAAGCGCAGCCTGAGCTACGGGCAGCTCGCAGGCAAAGCCGCAACTCTGCCCATTCCCTCTGACCCGCCATTGAAACAGGCCAAAGATTACAAGCTGGTGGGCAAACCCCTGCACCGGCTCGATACCCCTTCCAAAGTCAACGGTTCCGCGATCTACGGAATCGACTTCCGCTTGCCCAACATGAAATTTGCCGTGCTGGCGCGCTGTCCGGTCATGGGCGGCAAGGTGGCCAGCTTTAATGACGCCGAGTCTAAGAAGATTTCCGGCGTCAGCTATATCGGCAAGATCAGCGACTCTTCCATTGCCGTGGTCGCGGACAGCGTATGGGGCGCCATGGAGGCGCGGCGCGTGCTGAACGTGCAATGGGACGACGGGCCCAACAAAGATTTGAACTCAGCCGCGATTTACGACGGGCTGAAGCAAGCTGCCTCCGGCAAGGCGGTCGCCATGTATTCCGCCGGAGATGCCGCCAAGACTTCCGGACGCCGCGTGGAAGGGGCCTATCAACTTCCCTTCATGGCGCATGCTCCCATGGAGCCGGGCAACTCCACCGCGCATTTTCAGGGATCGAAGTGCGAGATTTGGACGCCGACCCAGGTGCCGCAGGACCTGCGCGATTCCGCCGCGGCCGCCATCGGCCTCGATCCCGACCAGGTGAAGGTCAACATCACGCTGCTGGGCGGAGGCTTCGGGCGGCGCCTCGAGCATGATTACGGCGTCGAAGCCGCGCAGGTTTCGAAAGCCATCAATGGCCCGGTGCAGGTATTGTGGACGCGCGAAGACGACATGCGCCACTCGACTTATCGCCCCGCGAGTTATCACAAGCTGAGCGCTTCGCTCGATGGCGGCGGATGGCCGGTCGCATTTTCACACCGCATCGTCATGCCGGGAATCAATGTGCAGAAGGGCTTTCCCGCAGTGGACGGCATCGATCCGGAAGTCAAAGACGAAGCGTCGTTCGTTTACGCCTTCCCCAACGCCATGGTCGATTACGTGATGACGGAGACTCCCGTGCCGCTGGGATGGATGCGCTCGGTGAACGCGTTGCAGGTGGCCTTCGCCAGCGAATCGTTCCTGGACGAGCTTGCCGTTGCCGGGCACAAAGACCCGCTGGAACTGCGCCTCAAACTGCTGGCCAAAGATGAGAACCTGAACGGCTGGCAAACAGCGCGCATGCGCGGCACATTGCAACTGGCGGCGGAGAAGGCCGGCTGGGGCAAGCCGCTGGCGGCCGGGCATTACCGGGGCATCGCCTGCTTTGCCTGCTTCAACTCCTACGCCGCCGACGTGGTGGAAATTTCCATGGAGAACAACGAGCCGCGTATTCACCGCGTGGTGGCGGTGATTGACTGCGGGCAGGTGGTCAACCCCAATATTCTGGCGCAACAGATCGAGGGTGGCGTGGTGTTTGCCTTGACCAACGCGCTGCGGGCACAGATCACCATCGACAAGGGCCGCATTGTGCAGGGCAACTTTGACGACTATCAGCCGGCGCGCATGAATGAAGCGCCGCAGGTGGAAGCGTACTTTGTTCCCAGCACCGAGTCGCCGACCGGCGCGGGCGAGCCCTGCATTCCACCGCTGGCCCCGGCGCTGTGCAACGCGATTTACGCGGCCACGAAGAAACGCATTCGGGCGCTGCCGATTTTAACGTAAGCGCAGTTTGGCCGGGGTCTGCACTTCTTGTATGTGGCGTGAGCGGAAATGAAGCATACTTTTCGGACCTTGCCGATTCTGGCTCTCTGCTTGCTTTCCGCACTTTTAACCGCGCAATCTTCTTCCGTTCCGGCCTCGCGCCTGGCCCATCTTCGCCACGGCATCAATACCAGTCATTGGTTTGCGCAGGTCTACGATGCCAAAGGCTATAGCAAAGAACATTTCGATTCCTGGACCACTGCCGACGACATCGCGCTCATCCAGCGCATGGGCTTCGATCATGTGCGGCTCAGCGTGAATCCGCAGCCCATGTTTCGCGCCAACCAGGCCGACCAAATTCCCCCGGAATATCTGAACTACGTGGACGCCGCCGTGAAGATGATCCTGGACCACGGTCTTGCCGTAGTGCTCGACATACACCCTGACAGCGACTTCAAGCAGAAGCTGGCCAGCGATGACGCCACGGTCGAGCAGTTTGCCGACTTCTGGCGGGCCCTGGCGCGGCACTATGCCGCTTATGATCCGGAAATGCTCTTCTTCGAGATCATCAACGAACCTGAGATGCACGACCGCTATCGCTGGTACGGAATCGAAAGCAAGCTGGCGACGGCGATCCGCGAAGGCGCGCCGAAGCACACGATCCTCGCCACCGGAGCGCAGTGGTCCGACGAGGACAATCTGGTATTTCTCGAGCCCCTGCGCGACTCCAATGTCATTTACAACTTTCATTTCTACAGCCCGCACATCTTCACCCATCAGGGCGCGAACTGGGGGGTGAATTACTGGCACTTCGTGAAGGATCTGGCTTATCCATCGACGCGCGCCTCGGCGGAGAAGGCTGCCGAAGCCGTCCCCGACGCCGTCAATCGCCTGCCGGTCATCCGCTACGGCCTCGACCACTGGAACGCGGCCCGCATTGATGCCGAAATCGCCCAAGCCGCCGCCTGGGCGAAGCGCTGGAAGGTGCCACTACTGTGCAATGAGTTCGGTGTATATCGCGCCTATGCCAGCCCGCAGGACCGCAATGCCTGGATTCGCGACACGCGCATGGCTCTCGAGAAATACAGCATCGGCTGGGCCATGTGGGACTACAGCGGCAGCTTCGGCGTGGCAGTGAAAACCAACGGCAAGGCTGCTCCCGATGAGGCCACGCTGGGGGCGCTGGGGCTGAGACTGTCGGCTGGAAAGTAGAAAGCAGATTCCCTTCGACTTCGCTCAGGGCAGGCTCTCGGGCGCTCAAACTGCCCTCGGAATGACAACTCCGGACGGGTTCGGCAAACTGCATCATTACCCGAAAACTAAGTCCTATTTTTTCTTGCTCGTTTTCGGGTCTGGAAGATCATCCGACTCGTAAGTGTCGTCATATTCTCCCGTCATCATCGCATCTTCGGCGACCTGATTGAAGTTGTAGTCGAAAAGCGGAAGGGTCGCATTGTAGATGTTGTTCAAATCATACGAACGCTTCTCAATTGCATGTCTCCGCACGTCATTCTTGATGGCATCCAAGCTTTGCTTAAAGGCCTCATACATCGGGTCTGGCTTAGCAGTGCGAGGGTCAACGTAAACAATTATCGGCAAGTCTAATTGTTCGCCGACAAAAGTTCGCAATGCATGTTTAGCTCTAACTTCATTTCCTTGAGCATCGGTGAATTTGGCTTGTTGTAGCGCCCGACGCATGTCACGTAGGCACAATTCGCGCTGCGTCGGAGGCTGGCGCTGGTATAGCTTGTTCGTAAGCGCATAATCCACTGCCGCTTCAACGTCGATCGCGCTGGCTCCTTCTTGCTCCTGCCACTCTTCCGCGATTTTAACCATCTCGTCATTGAACGACATTTTCGCTGCTCCTTTTAGCCTAAAAGTTGAGGGGTGGGCTGCTTCCAACCGTCTGTGAAGGCAAACTGTGTCACTAGGTCGCGTATTTTCGTCAGCAATTTACGATGGGCCGCATAGCTGAGTTCGCCTCGATGCTGTAGCTGCCCAACGATTATTCCTGGATGAATTTGTAAGCGCGTTGCAAAATTGTTTATCCGCGCCTCTGAATAGCGCGGGGCACACGCCATAATGAACGCTTCCAATTCCTGTTTGGGAACCAACAAATTAGCAGCGTTATCACTCGCCCGTTCCTCTGCTTCGTCGTCAGGTTTGGATTGCAGATCATCAAAAGAAAACGCATCTCTATGTTCGATATGATCTAACTCATGCAAAAGCGCGAACCAAAACGACCCGATATTGTCGAATCGAAGCGACATTGCTATGACTGGCGATGAGTCATCCAACCAAAACGCAACGCCATCAACCCTCACACTGGGTAAAGGCTCGACCACAACAAACCGGATGCCAGCGCCAATCACAAGCTCGGAGACACGATGGGCAGCTTGCGTCTTGGCGGCTAAACGTCGCAGTTCGGTTTTCAGCTTTGGAATATTGCTTTCATGGAAAGCGGCTGCAGGACATGCTTTTGCTAGTTGCCTTGCTCTCGCTAACCACGCTTTCTCAGCGTTGTTCAGCGAAGATTCCTTTATTGTTCGTTTGAATGAGGCTGCAAACGGAAGTTCGTAAGAAACTGACATCGGCTTTCCGAGGTCACCGCCAAGAAACCGACCCATTTCCTGCTGTAACTCCGCCGCGTTCCGCGTTTCGGCGATCCAACCGCGTTTTTGCATATCCTTGATGGGGTAGCCGAACAGTTCCGACCGAACGACCACGGCTTGATCGACATAATCAGTTTGGGAGAGTTGATAGGCATTATCGATACCAAGCCAATGTTCGGCGCCGTTGCCGAAGATCACACCTAGCTCCTGAGCTAATTCTGGCGACAGCCGCTTCCTCCCAGCCATCAAGGTACTTATATCGCTTTTTGTTCTCCCTGTTATGTATGCCAAATCCAACTGCGTCCAACCCCTTGTATGTAGTTCGTCTTTAATGTACTTGCCTACGTGGAACACTTTCTGGGGACGTTCTTCCATGTGCCCTATTATAGGGCGGTTCTTAGAGCAGTCAAGGCAAAAATCTAAAAAGTCCGGTAAATCGAGATTTATGATATTTTGCCATTGACAGCTATCCATTTTGATTCATAATGCTCATCATGAATGGCCTATCGGTTACAGACGCTCAGTGCGGGCATCACGGAGGCACTATGGCAGCAGGAGTAGACGCAGTAAAAGCACAGCTAATTCGGGATTTCGGCGCAATCGAGATTCACGAATACCATGACGCTAACACGCTGGATACGGTCCTGGATTTTGATGCTGACAAAGGTTTGCCTTACAAAGTGCGCGTTACTCGCGAGTACGATGACGATTATGCTTCCGGGCAGTTGAATATCCCTCTCGATGGACTTGGAGCCACACTCAGGGCTTCAGCAAGTGGCAAGGTTCGGATACTCAGAAACGGGATAATTTCAAACTGACCCAATCCCCCGGGTTGCACTCCTTGACACTGTTCCGGAGCGGCCTTTATCCTTAAACTTTGCTCCCGAGAGAACTTACGCCTCTGTGCGTGCTTCCGCGGGCCTGCGGAGTTACCAGGTGGGAGCGCGGAGGTCTCCGATGTTCATCGAAATCCGTGAGTTGGGTCTCCATCCCATTGATTTTGAAGAAGAATTCGCGCCGGGAGCGATCGATTTCGGCACCGAACTGGAGCAAAGATCGCCGATCAAAACCTCGGGCCGCGCCCAGCTGGTCGAGGAGCACCACGGCAAGTCTTTATCCATCAAAGACATACGCCTGAACGGAAAGCTGGCCACAACCATTGCCGTACCCTGCGCCCGCTGCCTGGAGCTGGTGCAGTTAGATGTAAAACGGGATTTTGATTTGCTTTACCGGCCACAGGGCAGCGACGCCGGAGAGGAAGAATCCGCCGTCCCCTCGGCGGAGTCCGAAGTCAGTTATTATCAAGGGGCAGGGTTGCAGCTGGAAGATGCCTTGCGGGAGCAGGTTCTGCTGGAGGTCCCGCTGAAGGCGATTTGCCGCGATGATTGCAAAGGGCTCTGCCCGCACTGCGGCAAGAATTTGAATGTGGAACAGTGCTCCTGCGGGACCCAGCCGAACGACCCGCGCTGGACGGCGCTGCAAGAGATTCGCAGCAAACTGCAAGGCGAACGATAAAAATTCTGCCCCGTGCGGACGGCTGTCCCCGGGCCCATGAGGAACAACGATGCCTAATCCGAAACGGCGACACTCCAAACAACGCACCAGCACACGGCGCGCCCACGACGCTTTGAAGGGCCAGTCGCTCTCCGAGTGCCCCAACTGCCACGAGCGCAAACTGCCGCACCGTGCCTGCCCCAAGTGCGGTCACTATAAACAGCGCGAAGTTCTTGACGTGGAAGAAGCCAGCTAGTCCCGCCACTCATGCCAAGCGTCATAGCTCTGGACGCGATGGGCTCGGAGCGCGCGCCCAAGCCTGAAATCGAAGGCGCCATCCAGGCCGCGCGCCACTTCGGCGTTTCTGTGCTTTTGGTCGGCCCGGAAGACATTCTCCGGGCCGAGATGGCCAACCACCCTGCGGTGGATGATCTGCCCATCGACGTAATCCACGCCAGCGAAGTCATCACCATGGAGGACAAAGCTGCGCTCGCGGTGCGGGCCAAGCGGGATTCCACCATGCGCGTGGGCCTGCGTCTGGTGCGCGACGGCCGCGCTGTCGGCTTTATTACCGCCGGCAACACCGGCGCCGCCATGGCCACCGCCAAGATCACGCTGGGCATGATTCCCGGCGTCGACCGGCCGGCCCTGGCGGCAACCTTTCCCACTGCCCTAGGCACGGCAGCCACCCTGCTCGACGTAGGCGCCAACGTCGATTGCACCCCGGAAAATCTGGAGCAGTTCGCCGTGATGGGCGAGACTTACTATCGCAGCATGTTCGGAACGCGGCGTCCGCGCGTGGGCCTGCTCTCCATTGGGGAAGAAGAAAGCAAGGGCAATGAGCTAACGCGCAATGCCTTTCAGCTGCTGAAGCAGCTGCCGCTGAACTTTGTGGGCAACGTAGAAGGCCGCGACCTCTACAACGGCCAGCTTGATGTGATTGTGGCCGACGGTTTTGTCGGCAACGTGGCGCTGAAGATTTCTGAAGGCGTGGCCAATCTGGTGCGCGCGACATTGAAAGAGACCCTCAAAGCGACCATCACCCGGCAGGTGGGCTATCTACTCTCGCGCAGCGCCTTTTCTGATTTCAAAAAACGCCTCGACCACACCGAATACGGCGGTGCGCCCCTGCTGGGAGTGAAGGGCGTGTGCTTTATCACGCACGGCTCCTCCAACGCCAATGCCATTAAGAACGCGGTGCGGGTGGCGGCGGAATTCGCCGAACGAAAGATCAACGAAAGCATCGAGAAAGAACTGGCGGGGTTGAAGACTCTGGTCGCGCCGCAGGGCTAGATGTGGGACACTCCTGTCCGCCTGGGATTGGCCGGCATGAAACGCGGGCAAGAGTGCCCGCGCCACAGAACGGGCGAAGGACCTCTGCATTCGCGGGTTGTGGAGCATGCAATCTATAAATCCTTCGGCCCGCAAGATATGCGGACCCCAGGATGACAGGGGTACTGATCTCTTATGACCACCACAAACATCGCATTCTTGTTCCCCGGACAAGGCTCCCAGGCCGTCGGCATGGGAAAAGAGCTGGCGGAGAAGTATCCCGTGGCGAAGCAAACCTTCGAGGAAGCCGACGAGGCGCTGGGCTACAAGCTTTCGCAGCTCTGCTTCGAAGGGCCGGAAGACCAGCTGAAACTCACGGAGATCACTCAACCCGCCATTCTGACTGCTTCCATTGCGGCCTGGCGCGTGTTGCAGGAAAAAGGCGCGCGAGCGGCCTTCGTGGCCGGACACAGTCTGGGCGAGTATTCCGCGCAGGTGGCCGCCGGTACGCTGGCTTTTGCCGATGCGGTGCGCACGGTGCGTAACCGGGGCAAGTACATGCAAGAGGCCGTGCCGGTGGGAGTGGGCGCGATGGCGGCCATTCTAGGCATGGAGTTCGAAAAAGTGGCTGCGGTGTGCAGCGACGCGGCACAGGGCGAAGTCTGCGAGCCGGCCAACCTGAATTCACCGGAGCAGATCGTCATCTCCGGACACAAGGGCGCGGTGGAACGAGCGGCGCAATTGGCCGGGGAGCGCGGAGCCAAACGCGCCGTGATGCTTCCCGTCAGCGCCCCTTTCCATTGCTCGCTGATGAAGCCGGCACAAGACCGTCTGGCCGCCGATTTGCAGAACCTCACCTTCCATCCTCCGCAGGTCCCGGTCATCTGCAACGTGGATGCCGAAGCGGTCAGCGACGGAGACCGTAGCCGGGACGCGCTGGTGCGCCAGGTGACAGGGTCCGTGAAATGGGCCCCCTCGGTGCGATTGCTGATCGCAAAGGGTGTGGAGACATTTGTCGAAGTGGGGCCGGGGAAAGTGCTGAGCGGCCTGATGCGGCAAATTGACCGTTCAAAGAAAGCGCTCAGCACCGGCGACGAGGCGGCGTTGCAGAAAACGCTGGAAGGGATTTTGTGATTGGGGAATTGGGGAATTGGGGAATTGGGTAATCGGGTAATTTTGTAATTTGAAAATCCTTGGCTCTGTGCCTCTTTCCATTGTTGCTCCATCCCCATTGTCATTCCGAGGAGCGCTGCGACGAGGAATCCGCTTTTGCACACATGAGAGAAACAGATTCCTCGCGGCTGAAGCCGATCGGAATGACCATCTGGGAACTGAAGCAAGAGAACGAGCAACGGGCCGGGCACTAAGGCTTCAAATTACGAAATTACCCGATTACCAAATTACAAATCCTACTGAAACAACAGCTCGCACGGCGGTGAGCTGAGCGTCTTGTCGGATTTCTCCACCCAAACCTGGGCGTGCTTGGCGCGACGCTCGTTGACGATCACATCCACCACTACGCCACTGCCGCTGCCTTGCCCGGGGCAGGTATGCGCGCCGTAGACGTTGTAGCTCTTGATCACACCCCACTCGCCGCTGGGCCCCCAGTCTTTCCAGAATTCGCTGTAAGGATAGTTTCCATACTTCTGCTGGTGCTGCCGCCAGTCGGGGTCGGCAAAGTAGATGCCATAGGCGGTCTCAAAGTCCTGCTTCTGCAAGGCCGCGAAAAACTTGTTGACCACACGCTTTTCCGGCCAGTAGCGATTGAACCAAACCAGCGCGCCCACGACCAGCACCAACGCGACGATACTGACAATCAGCGTGGTGCGGCGGCGTTCGCGGGATGGGTCGTATTCGGGAGCATCAAGAAGAGGCATAGCCATACAAGGATAATGGAAGTCGTGGAAGATTTTGTAATTTTGTAATCGGGTAATTTCGTAATTTCAAGACCCGGGCTTAAATTACCCAATTACTCAATTACAAAATTATCCCAATCTTCTACAGGGTCCTTTTGAACAGGGGCGTGGCAATGCCCAGGGCGATGGTGGCAAAGAGGGTGAGGTAAAGAATATCGGGGACTATGGCCGCGAAGCCGGCTTCCTTGAGCAACATGGCCTTGAAACCATGCACGGCAAAGGTAAAAGGGTCCACTTTGGCAATGGCCTTCAACCACCAGGGAAAGGCCTGGATAGGATAAATCGAGCCGCTGGGAAAGAAGAGCAGGGTGTTCAGAATGCCGAAGATGGCGCGCGGCACCAGCGGGTCTTCCACCCTCACCATGAGCAAAAACATCATGGCGTTGAAAGCCAGCGAGGTGGCCACAATCATGAGCAGCAAGCCAATGGCGCTCGCCGGCCGGAACAGCGTACCCACACCGGACAATAAAGACCCGATGATGGTGATGACCAGCCCGGTCATCACCGCCTTAATGGCCCCGGCCGCATTCAGCCCGAGCACCAGCTCAGTCTTGGTAATAGGCGTAACCAGATAACCTTCGTGCACGCCGCGGGCTTTGTCGTCGATGTACAACATGCCGCCGCCGATCATCACCGAGACAAACATGGCCAGCGCAATCGAGCCGGGCAGCAAATACTTCATATATTCAATGTAAGGGTAGAGTTCGACAATCTGCAGCACGGTCTTTTGCAGCAGGCGAGGCTCAATGGTGGGAGAGTTCAGCGCGTTGGTGATGTCGGCAAGTTCGCCTTCAAGGGTGGAACTCATGAAGTTGTCGGTATTGTCGACGATCAGTGCGACGCGCGGCTGCTCCTGCTCATACACGCGGCGGGAGAATTGCGGCGGAATGATGACCGCGCCCTGGATCTTGCCGTTGCGCACGTCTTCCATGGCCTGCTTATCGTTGTCGTAATACACGGTCTCGAAAGTCCGCATGTTGGCATGGACGGAATCGAAGGCCTGGCGGATTTTGAGGGCCTGGGTGCCGCCGTCCTGGTCCACCACACCCAGGCGCGCATCTTTGATCTTGCCACCGAAGGCATTGCCCAACACGATCAACTGCACCAGGGGAAAAATCATGGACGCCATCATCAAGGCGGGCGACCGGAAGAACTTGCGCATCTCGCGCTCGACAATGGCGAAGATATGGTTCATGGCTGCAATCCCGGCCGGGGCGGCATGACAAAGGCGTGCGCCTTCACCAGCTCATCGCGCAACTGCCGCCCGGTGTAGTGGACGAACACGTCATCCAGCGTGGTGTTTTGCACGGAAAGCGATTTCACTTCAATGCCCGCCTGCACCGCGGCTTCCACCAACTGCGTGGTCGTCTTCGAGCCATTGCTGGTGAGCACGCGATACATGCCAGCGCCTTCGTGCTGCACCGAGGTGACTTCCGGCAGGGCGTGCAGCCGATCTCCCCAATCGGGCGGAGTGTGGCTGAACTGCGCCTCAATGACGTTAGAACCAGGCACACTGGCCTTGAGTGCGGCGGGAGTGTCCAGCGCCACCAGCTTGCCGTGGTCGACGATGGCAATGCGGTCACATAGACGATCGGCTTCATCCATGTAGTGCGTCGTGATCAGGACGGTGAGCTGGCGATGGGCCTTGATGTTGGTCAGCATCTCCCAAACGGCTACGCGGGAAACAGGATCCAGACCGGTGGTCGGCTCATCCAGAAAGAAAATCTTGGGGGAGTGCACCAGGCCACGGGCAATCTCCAGCCGACGCCGCATGCCACCCGAGAGCGTCTTGGTCTGCGCGTCGCGCCATTTGGTGAGGTCCACCAGCTCCAGCAATTCGTTAATCGCGGCTTTGCGTTCCTTGGCCGGGACATCGTAGAGCTTGGCGTAGATGCTCATGTTCTCTTCGATGGTCAGGTCAAGATCGCTGGTAAGCGCCTGGGGAATCACCCCAATGGTGCGACGGGCCGCGTCGGCCTCTTTCTGCACATCGTGGCCGGAGATGCGCGCCTTCCCCGCGGTGATCGGGATAAGCGTCGTCATCATGCGGATAAGCGTCGACTTCCCCGCCCCGTTCGGCCCCAGCAGCCCGAAGATCTCGCCTTCCTTCACATAAAAGGAAACGTCATCGACCGCGGTGAAGTCGCCATATTTCTTGACGATGTTCTGCACTTCAATGGCGTTGCCGTTGCCGGTCCGCCCGGTGGCGTGGTTGTTGCCGGCGGCTATCATCAACGCTTCTCCGCGCTTTCGCCTTTGCCGTCGAGTTGGTCGGGAGACACCAGCACTTCCGCCGTCATGCCCGGAACATAGGCGCCGTTGGGATTGGCGAGGCGCACCTTGAGGACAATGGTCTTGATATCGCGCTTGCGGCGGCCCACATCGCGCTGGGTGGCGAAATCGGCTTCCGGAGATTTGAAGAACACTTTCCCAGAAGTCTCGGTGCCGCCGGGCATGCGGATGCGCATGGTCTCGTCAAATCCGATGTGGTCGGCATTGGTTTCCGGGATCGCCACTCGCACCCAGGTATCCCCGAAATCGACGATCGTCACAATGGGTTGGCCGGCGGCAAGGACTTCTCCTTCGCGGGCGGCGCGCACGGAGACAGTACCGCTGACGGGTGCATAAACTTTGGTGTATCCCAGGCGGACTTCGGTTTCTTTCAGCAGAGCCTCGGCATTCGCCATTTGCGAACGCATGGAAAGCACCGCGCTTTTGGCGGCGCTGGCCTGATTGGTGTTGGCAATGGCGGTCTTCAGGTCCGCCTCCGCCGCGCTGACCTGCTTTTGCAGAGCTGCCACGGTAGCCTGCTGCGCCTGCAGGTTGGTTTCGGCCTGTACGCGTTCCTGGTCCGAGGCAACTCCGGACTTGGCCAGTTCAATGATGCGCCGGCTGTCGCTCTGCACCCGTTGCAGCGTGGCTTCAGCCTGCAGCAACTGGGCGCGCGCGGACTCCAGGCGCGCCTGCGCTCCGGCCACATTGCCGGTGGTCGATCCCTGCGTGGCCTGGCTGGTGGCGGAGGAAGCGGCCACTTGCGACCGCAGGCTGTCGATCGTCGCCGCCGCGGCGCGGGCCTGCGCTTCCAGTTCCGCGGGATCGAGCACGGCGATCAGATCGCCTTGCTTCACCTTGGTGCCTTCGTCCACCAGAAGCCTGGCAATGCGTCCCGCCACCTGCGGGCTGACGATGACCTGATTGGCATCTACCGTGCCGATCAGCACCAGGTCGCCGGAACGCGGCGTGGAAACCAGGTAATACGTCAATGAAATGACAAAGATCACCGACAGCATGATCAGAAATTTATTGCGAGCACTCAATGCCGTTCTCCTTGCGCCGGGGGCGTGGCTGGCCGGAACAGCGCGGCAGAAACAAAATCCAGAAGGGCCGCGCGCCGCGCCGCCAGCATCGGGGGCGTAAAAGGGTCTTTACCGGTCAAAATGCGGAATGCCGGGGCAGAATTGAAGTAGTGCACGATGATGGCAATCATCGAAGGCACGAAGTGATAGGGATCGACCGGCCGGAAGTCCCCGGAAGCCTGCCCCTGGCGAATCAGTCCGGATAGTTTCTCAAACAGAGGCCGGAAATACTGTTTCACCAGCCGCTCAAAATGGGGCGACTTCTCCCACCCCGCGCGCAGAAATTCTCCGTGCACGATCCGCGGAAACAGGGGATGACGCGCGATGTAGTCAAAATGAGTGCCCACGTAGGCCAGGATCTTTTCTTTTGGCGGCAAGTTGCGGGCCAGGATGTCGTCCACATTGGCCACCAGGCCGCCGAACACGTGGTCAATCGCGGCGGTATAAAGTGATTCTTTGTCCTTGAAGTAGTAATACAGGAGGGCCTTATTGACGCGGGCGGCCTGGGCGATGGCGTCGGTGCGAGCGCCGGCCACACCGGCGCGGGAAAACTCCTGAATGGCGGCGTTGAGGATGGCGGCGCGGCTCTCTTCCGGGCGTCCCCGGGTGCCCATGCGCGGCTTGGCGATACGGCTAGCCATGTTTGCTAAACCTGTTTAATTAACCAGTTAGTTAGATTATAGGAAAGAACAAGAGATTCGGCAAGCCCCGACCCAGAGTCATGGCAGGCCAAGCGAGCCAAGTTTCCCTGGCAGGTGGGGCGAAATTTCCGTAAGATGACCGCGCCGTGGCTGACACAGAAAAAATCTTCGACTGGAAACAGGCCTTGTGGGGAGCGCTTGCCGGTCTCGCATATGGGCTTCTGATGCGTGGCCTGATCTGGTATGGCGATCGCTTCCAGGGCCCTAGACCTATGATTACCACGCTGCTGACGACCATGTCGGTGGCCTTCATCGTGATTTTGCCCTTCGCCATGGGATACATCGCGGTTTCCATTGCGGAGCGGAAATCTGAGCGCAGCCGCATTTGGATATGGATTTTTCTTCCTTGGCTCTCCGCGGTTGCCGCTCTGGCGGCAAGTCTGATTACCTGGCTTGAAGGGATGATCTGTATCATCATGCTTCTGCCGATCGCCCTGCTCATCTCCAGCCTGGGAGGCGTGACCGCAGGGCTGGTGGCACGCCGCAAGCTTCGCAGGAAAACACAAGACATTATGATGGCAGTGGTCCTGCTCCTGCCTTTTCTTGTACACCCCTTCGAGGCCGCGCTTCTCCACCGCAATGACGTTCGCACAGTAGAAAATGAGGTCGATATCAAGGCGCCGCCTTCAGTGGTGTGGGGAGAGATCAAACGGGTACCGAAAATCAGCAAGAGCGAACTCATCTCTTCCTGGAGTCAGCGTATCGGGTTCCCTGATCCTGTCGAAGCCACGCTGTCCTATGAAGGCGTGGGCGGCGTGCGCCATGCGACATTCGCCGGTGGCGTGCTTTTTATCGAGAATGTCGATGTCTGGGAGCCAGAGCATCGGCTGGCATTTTCGATCCACGCCCAGACTGCGCAGATTCCACCCACAACGCTGGATGAGCACGTGACCGTGGGCGGGCCTTTCTTTGATGTGCTGCGCGGCGAGTACATGCTGGAACCCTTGGCCAATGGCGAAACCCGGCTGCATTTGGCGAGCCATCACCGCATATCGACGGATTTCAATTGGTACGCGCACCTGTGGACCGATGCGGTGATGTCCGATCTGCAGACTCGAATTTTACGGGTGGTGAAAAATCGCGCAGAGGCAGCCGCACAATAAGAAAGCTGTGCACATGTTGCCAAGCACCAGTGGGCGATAAAGCCATGGTCTGATACAAAACCGGTCGAGCTGCGCTCGACCGGACAGCCGGGGGTGGCTGCCGCTGCGCGGGGTTGGAAGGGCACGGCTGGAGAGACTGTGTCACAACCTATTCTTTCGCCCCTTCGGGGCTCGTTGCTATTCCCCTTTTACCCAGCGCTTATGCACTGGGCTGCATTCTTGCCACTTCGTGGCTGCCGGATGCTCGCTATACTTCACTGAACTTGTCTTGTTTGAAGTTGTGACGCAGTATGTGATGCCGTGCCTCTCCACGAAAACTCGAGCATAGGGTCAATCGCTATGTGGACTTATGCCAGATCAAAGCAGATCCCTCATGGCAGAAAGCCATGAGGGATGACAAAACTCATGATGGCAGCGGGTCAACAGCCGCCGGCGATGGAGGGTACGAGCAGCACTTCATCGCCATCCTGGAAGGCATAGGACGGCCCGCCCAGAAAGCGGATGTCTTCCTCATTCACATACACGTTGAGGAAACGGCGAATCTGGCCCTGCTCATCGCGCAGGTGCGGCTTGAGCGCGGGAAACTTCTGGTCGAGCTGCGAGAAAAGATCGTTCAGGTCGGCCGCCGCACAGGCGAATTTAGCGGTGTCTTCCGTGTGACGGCGAAGGGCGGTGGGGATGTGCACTGTAATGGTCATGATTCGGAATGCGTGCTGCTTCGATTTCTTCTCGTTATTTCAGAGACGCTTGCCGGAAGAATCCCTTTCTGCAGTAGGGATTCCTCGCCGCAAAAAACGCGACTCGGAATGACAAATCCTCTTTGGCCCAATCATGTCTGGGCCGTTGGCCTAGACTGCGACCGGCTCCGGCAGGCTCTTGTTCAGGTACGTTTCGAACTCGCTGAGCTTGGGCGCGATGGGGGTTTCGGCTTCATACTCTCCGGTGAGCACGTCGGTCGTCTTCAGGCCGTTGCCGGTGATGCAGGCCACCGTGATCTCATCGGGATGAATGCGTCCCTGACGGACCAGCTTAGCAGTGGTACCCACGGTCACGCCGCCGGCAGTCTCGGTGAAGATGCCCTCGGTCTCGGCCAGCAACTGGATGTTCTCGACGACTTCCGCGTCGGAGACATCCTCCGACCAGCCCCCGCTCTGAGTGATGGCCTTGATGGCGTAGTGCCCATCGGCCGGATTGCCGATGGCCAGCGAGCGCGCGATGGTCGAAGGCCGCTGCGGTTCGATGTCCCGGTTTCCGGCTTTGACGGCAGTCGAAATCGGTGAGCAGCCGGTGGCCTGCGCGCCGAAGAAACGCACCGGCTTGGCTTCCACCAGGCCGAGCGTGACCAGCTCGTCAAAAGCTTTCTTGATCTTGGTGATGAGCGATCCTCCGGCCATGGGGACCACCACGTTATCGGGCAGACGCCAGCCCAGCTGCTCGGCGATTTCAAAGCCCACCGTCTTCGAACCTTCCGCGTAATAGGGGCGGAGGTTGACGTTCACAAAGCCCCAGCGGCGTTCATCAGCAATCTGCGAGCACAGGCGGTTGACCTGGTCGTAGTTGCCGGCAATACGCACCAGCTTGGCGCCGAAGACCTGGGTACCCAGGATCTTGGCCGGCTCCAGGTCGGAAGGAACAAAGATCCAGGCCTGGAATCCGTTGCGGGCCGCCTGCGCTGCGACCGAGTTCGCCAGATTTCCAGTGGAAGAGCACGACACGACCTCAAAGCCGAACGCTTTGGCGTTGGCCAGCGCCACCGCCACCACGCGGTCCTTGAAGCTGAGCGTGGGCAGGCAGACGGCATCGTTCTTCACATAGAGGTTCTTTGCGCCCAGCCGTTTGGCCAGGTGCGGGGCCCGCAGCAGCGGCGTGAAACCCGTAGGGAGGGAGGGCTGATAGTTCTCCGGCAACGGCAGCAGGCCGGAGTAACGCCACATGCTGGGAGGGCCCTGGGCGATGCTCTCGCGGCTTACCCGCGAGCGCAGAGCGTCGTAATCGTAGCTGACTTCCAGAGGAGAAAAACAATCGTCGCAGATGGAGCGGGGCTGATTGCCCCAGGCTTTTCCGCATTCGCGACAGCGCAGTTCGTAAGCAGCCATTGCAGGTCGTTCCTTCTATCCTGCGGAGCCGCCGAAGACGAGCGGAAAACTCACCCTATAAACACGAAACCCCTTTTCCGATGAGGAAAAGAGGGGATAGGAAATCGAGATGCAGAAAAGTCTGCGCACCCCGAATCTCATGTTCCCCCGTGCTTCCGGGTGAGAGTTGGCACCTGCGAAAAGGATAGATGATCCTAAACCGGTTGCCGTGGCGTCACTGGGCTCGTCCCTCAGCCACTCTGCATGAAATCCAAGGTCTGCCCGATGAGGGGCAAACTTGCAGATATCCTATCCGGGAAGGCCGGGTTCGTCAAGAGGAAGCACTGGGCGGGGCGCGACTTGGGCGGAAGTGCCCTGATTTCATTGATCTTTCAGTTTCCCCCGTCGCCTGTCAGCGGCCCGCCGTCCCTATAATGGCGCGAGACAATCCATCCCTATGGCGATTGAACCATCCCGGTCCGGAACTGCTCAAACTTGGTTTTCCGGGGGCCTGTTGTCCGCGCGGCAGAGCTGGATGCTGTGCCTGTTGCTTCTACTGGCCATTCTGGCGGCCTACACCCCGGCCATCCACAATGGCTTCGTCAACTTCGACGACGAGCCCTACATCACGCGCAATCCGCATATTGCCCAGGGCCTGACCGGGCAGACGGTGAAGTGGGCATTCAGCCAATATTACGAGGCCAACTGGCATCCCCTCACCTGGCTCTCGCATGCCCTCGACGTGCAGTTGTTCCAGCTGAATCCGGGCGGGCACCACGCCATGAACGTACTGCTGCATGGAGTGAACGCCATTCTACTGTTCCTGCTCTTGCAGTACGCCACCGGGTTTACCTGGCGCAGCCTGGCGGTGGCGGCATTATTCGCGCTGCATCCCATTAACGTGGAATCGGTGGCCTGGGCGGCGGAGCGCAAGAACGTGCTCAGCATGCTGTTTCTGCTGCTCGCTATGCTGGCCTATACCTGGTATGCGCGGCGGCCGGGCTGGCTCCGTTACCTTTTGGTGTTTGCAGGGTTTGCGCTCGGGTTGATGAGCAAGCCGCAGATCATCACCCTGCCTTTCCTGTTGCTTTTGTGGGATTACTGGCCGCTGCGGCGCACGGGACACGCATCTGGAATGGCCGGCGACTTCCCTGCCACCCAGCGCACGAACGTGGCGTTGCTCATCCTGGAAAAGGTCCCGCTCTTCGCCCTCTCGCTGGCCAGCGCGCTCGTCACCATGCAGGCGCAGAAGGCGGGCAACGCCCTGCGCTCCACGGTCCACTATGGGTTCGGGCTGCGCGCGGCGAACGCGCTCGTCGCCTATTGCCGATACCTCGGCAAAGCATTCTGGCCAACGGAGCTCTCGGCGTTTTATCCCTATCCCCTGGATGGGCTGCGGCCCTGGCAAGTCGCCGCCTCGGGATTGCTCCTCTTGCTTATCACCGCACTCGTTATGTGGCGGCGCCGCCAAGGTTATCTGGTCACCGGCTGGTTTTGCTTTCTGGGAACGATGGTCCCCATGATCGGCCTGGTGCAGGTGGGCGAGCAGGCCATGGCGGACCGCTATGCCTATCTGCCGCTGCTTGGAATCTTTCTGCTGGTGTGCTGGGGAATCGCCGAGTGGGCCGAGGCTCGCCACATTCCAGGGTTTGCCCTGGCCATCGCGGCGCTGCTGGCGTTGGCGGGTCTCACCGGGTTGACCTACCGGCAAGTCGGCTACTGGAAGAACAGCGAGACCCTGTGGGTGCATGCTTTACAAGTAGACGGCCGCCAGGCCTATAAAGCGCACTTCAATTTGGCGGTGATCTACGACCAGGAAGGCCGTTACGACGAGGCCATCGCGCAATTTCGCCAGTCAGTGAATCCGCGCGCGGAAGACCCGCGCGTCCATCTTGGGCTGGGAATTTACTATCAGCGGCACGGACATCCGCAGGATGCGATTGTCGAATATGACAGGGTGCTGGGCCTGTCCTCGGATGCCAAGCTGCGCGCCCCCGCTTACAGCAATCTTGCCGCGGCCTACCGGCAGCTGCATCAAGATGACCAGGCGAAGGCAAACTTCACCGCCGCCCTGCAACTGAATCCCGACCTGATCATGGCGCGGATCGGACGCGGACTGCTGGCGCAGAAGAGTGGAGACTATCGGCAGGCTATCGAGGATTATTCGCACGCCATGGAGCTGCAACCCACCGCGCTGGGCTATCTGCTGCTGGCCCGCGCGGAAGAGCAAGCCGGGCAGCGCACGCAAGCCCAGGCCGCCCGTGCCCGCGCCCAACAGATCGAGCCTGACCTGGCGGCAGCGGAAAAGGCCGCAGGCGAGCTGATGGCCTTCTAGATTTGTACCGATTTGGGAATCACCGTCCCATTTCCCAGACTGAAGGCCCCTTCTTGCCGAAGGAATTACCCTAGTTCGATCTTCGAGTTACGGAAGACGCCGCGTTTTCTCAACAAAGACTGGACTCCTCCTCAGCCAGCGTCGATGCTCTTATACGAGAACTCCACACGTGTCTATCCACCATCCGACAACGAATCATTCCTCTCCCAATGCCGCGGACGGCGCCCCGACAGGACCAAATTCCTTGCCCGGGGAAGAATCCGCCAAAACGCGGGAAGCCCACCGGAAGGATGCAGCTGCTCAACGTTTGCGGATCCTGCGTTATGGAGAAGCCGGGTTATTCCTGGTCATCATCGTCTTGTCGATTCTGGCGGCCGATGTACAAGCCGTAAGAGTCTTCGTCTGGCACCGCCTGCCGCATTATGCTTTGTGGCTTGCCTGGACTATTCCTCTCTACATCGCCTACCAGTATGTCCACTTGCGCGCGATGGAAAGGAAATTGACCCAGCGCGAAGAACTGTTTCAACTCATCAGCGAAAATGCCGCCGACATGATCGCGGTGGTCGATGGGCACGGGCGACGCTTATATAACAGCCCTTCCTATCAGAAGATCCTCGGCTACACCATCGAAGAATTACAGTCCACTTCCGTCTTGCAGCAGATCCATCCCGATGATCACGCCATGATTCTCCAAGCCGCGGACGAAGCGCGGCGCACCGGCATCGGGAAGAGGCTGGAATACCGGGTGCGCCACAAGAACGGCCCCTGGCTGGTGCTGGAGTCGACGGCGAGCCCGATCTGCAATGACCGGGGCGAATTGGAAAAGATGGTGATCGTGAACCGCGACATCACCGAGCGCAAGCAAGCGGAGGCGAAGTTGGCCCACAGCGCCATGCACGACGCGCTTACCGATCTTCCCAACCGGGCGCAGTTTCGCGAGCGGCTGCAGCGCGCCTTTGAGCGCTCGCAAAAAGATGCGCACTACAAATTTGCCGTGCTGTTCGTGGACATCGATGGGTTCAAAGTATTCAACGACAGCATGGGACACAGCGCCGGCGACAAGATTATCGTGGAGATCAGCCGGCGCTTATTGCACTGTCTGCGTTTTGAAGACACCCTCTTCCGTCCCATCGGAAGAGACGAGCCCAGCGCCACCAAAGATGTGCTGGCACGTTTTGGGGGAGACGAATTCACCATCCTGGTGGGGGCGATTGCCGATCCCAGCGACGCGATGCGGGTGGCAAAACGCGTGCAGGAAGCCCTGGGTACGTTCTCCGCCGACGAACGCAAGATATTCATCTCCGCCAGCATTGGCATTGCGCTGAGCACGACCCCGCACACCAGGGCCGAGGAATTGTTGCGTGACGCAGACATCGCCATGTATCGCGCGAAGTCACTGGGCAAATCGCGCTGCGAGTTTTTCGACGAAGAGATGCATGCCCGGGTAGTGGACCAGCTGGACCTGGAGACGGACTTGCGCCGCGCCGTCAGCGAAGAAGAGTTCCGCCTGCATTACCAGCCCATTGTCGAGCTCAGCACCAGAAAGATTGTCGGCTTCGAAGCCCTGCTGCGCTGGCAGCGTTCCGACCAGAGCCTGGTCATGCCGGACAGCTTCATCAGCGTGGCGGAAGGGATCGGGCTGGTCGTGCCCCTGGGCAAGTGGGTATTGCGGGAAGCTTGCCGGCAGGCGCAACTGTGGAAGAAGGAATATCCCCACGGCGGGTCGCCGAGCGTCACGGTGAACCTTTCACCCAAGCAGTTTGTCCACCCGCAATTGTTCCATGACATTGAAGAAGTCATTGCGGAGACCGGAATCAACCCGCGCCGGCTGCATCTGGAAATCACCGAGAGCACGACCATGGCCGACCAGGAACTGACCCAGCGCGTGCTGGGCCAGTTGAGAACGCTGGGAATCGGCATCTGCCTGGACGACTTCGGGACCGGGTACTCTTCGCTAGGGCGTTTGCGCCATCTTCCCGTCGATACTTTAAAGATCGACCGGTCCTTTGTGAGTCAGATCGAATCGGATGCCGCGTCCCGGTCGATCGTGCACCTCATCGTGCAGTTTGCCCATACCATCCAACTGCAAGTGGTCGCCGAAGGGGTAGAGACCCTGGAAGAGTGGGAGTTTCTGAAAAAACTGGGCTGCAAATTTGGGCAAGGATACTTGTTTTCCAAGGCGGTCGATGCGGAAACCGCCCTGAAATTGCTGGCCCATCAGGGGAAGAATGCTTTGCCCCAGGAAACTTGGCCGGACCGAGAAAAGGCCGCCCATGCCACAAACCATGGGACCTAGGGCTTTTGCAAATCAACCCCGGCTGTATTGATTTCTTTTCTTCTCCTGGTGGCGTTCTAACCCGAGCTGGATCAAACGCTCGATAAGATCGGGATAGGCCAGTCCGGACGCCGCCCATAGCTTGGGATACATGCTGATGGAAGTGAAACCCGGCATGGTATTGATCTCATTGAGATAAATTTTGCGGGACTTGGGGTCCATCAGAAAATCGACGCGGGAAAGCCCGGAGCCATCCACCGCCTGGAAAGCAGCGATGGCAAGCTGCTGGATTTTTTTGGTTTCCGACTTGCTGAGTTTGGCCGGGATCACCAGCTCGGAGCCTTCCGCCAGATACTTGGCGTCATAATCGTAGAACTCCTTACAGGGAACGATCTCTCCCGGCACCGAGGCCTGCGGCTTGTCATTGCCCAGGACGGAAACCTCAATCTCGCGCGCTTTGTGCTTTTTTCCGCCTACCCCTTCTTCGATGACGATTTTGCGGTCAAACTTTGCCGCTTCGTCGATGGCCGGGCCAAGTTCTTTGCGGTCATGGGCCTTAGAGATGCCGACGGAAGAGCCGAGGTTGGCGGGCTTCACAAACACGGGATATTTCAGCTTGCTCTCCACCAGCTTGTGCACTTTTTTGGGCGATTCTTCCCAGGCGCTGCGCAGGACGGTGACATGTTTCACAATAGGCAGGCCGGCGGCGCGAAACAGCGATTTCATGACATCTTTGTCCATGCCGGCCGAGGAGCCTAGCACGCCCGCGCCGACGTAGGGAATGTCCGCCAGCTCCAGCAGCCCCTGGATCGTGCCATCTTCGCCGAAGGTCCCGTGCAGCACGGGGAAGATGACATCGACGTTGATGGCGCGGTCGGCGGCGCGGCGCGTTGGCGATTCGGTCTGAAATGGGGCCATCTGCTTTTGCGGCTCGGGAGGAACCACCACCGATTCTCCGCTGGCCAGCACAGCCGCCCCGGGCGTGGCCTCGGGGTCGCCGGCGCGCAGGTGGCGAGGTTCATCGCCGGAGGAGTCCAGCGGCTTGCCTTGCAAGAGGCGTTCTGCGTCGCCCGCCGTGACCCAGCGGCCTTCCTTGGTGATACCGATGGGAACCACTTCATATTTAGCTTTATCAATGGCGTTGAAGACTGAAGCCGCCGAGAGCAAAGAGACTTCATGTTCCCCACTGCGCCCGCCGAAGAGAATGCCCACCCGAAGTTTCTTCATGACTTTTCAGTCTGGACGGGGACAGGGACAGTCGTCAATCGCAGGCATGGTTCGGGAGGGCCCCTCGACCTGGGAGGCCTACAGTATTTTCTTGCCGAAAGCGGAAAGCGCCAGCTCCACTGCCAGAACAGCAGTGCGATTGTGCTCGTCGATGACCGGGTTTACCTCCACAATCTCGAAGCTCAGCATGCGGCCGTGGTCGGCGATGATCTCCATGGCGAGGTGGGCCTCGCGGTAGGTGGCGCCGCCGCGGACCGGCGTACCCACACCCGGGGCATCCTCGGGGTCGACCCAGTCCATGTCGAGCGAGACGTGATAGCCGGCGGTGCCGCGTCCGGCGGCGCGCAGGGCCTCTTCCATGACGGTGCGCATGCCGCGCTCATCGATATCGCGCATGGTGAAGACTTCAATCCCGGCGCGGCGGACGTTTTCCTTCTCTACGGCATCGATATCACGTACTCCGACCAGGACACAGTTTTCCGGGTTCACCTTAGGGGAAAAATTGAAAATGTTTGCCAGTTCTGCCGGGCCAAGCCCCATGATGGCGCCCAGAGGCATGCCGTGAACGTTGCCGCTAGGCGAAGTCTCTGGAGTGTTGATGTCGGTGTGGGCGTCGATCCAGAGCAGGCCGATTTTCTGGTCCTGGCGGCGATAAAATTCGGCGACTCCGGCCACGGTACCCGCCCCCACGGAGTGGTCGCCGCCCAACACCAGCGGCACCCTGCCCGTTTCCAGCGTCTTCACCACCAGCTCAGCATGCTTGGTGCAGGTATCCGTAATTTCTTTCAGATATTTCGCGTGGGGATCGCCGGCATGCTTCTGTTCCGGAATTTCCACGTCCACATTGCCGGCATCTTCCACGATATGGCCCAACTCTTCGAGGCGGGCTTCGAGACCGGCCACACGCACGGCGGAAGGTCCCATATCCACGCCGCGGCGCGACTGGCCGAGATCGAGCGGGACGCCAATGACACGAATTTTACGCGGGGTGATGCTGGAAGAAGCTGTCGGTCTGGGCATAGCAAAACCTTCCACCGCTGAGTTTGCCACGAGCGCAGAGAACGATGCTTGTCATCCTGGACAAGCCGTTACCGGGCCCAGCTTCGCTGCGATCGCGGCGGTCTTATAACTTGCACGCAAACTCTACATAGATTTACACCATGGATTTAAACCGCAGAGTTCGCTGAGAGCGCAGAGTCTGGAAAATTATTCACAATTCTTCGAATACCGTTTTTTAGCAAGGCTACGTGGAAATTGATTAACAACCCCACATGGCATCCTTGTAGCCGCAAATACGACAACAACTGTGCTTCGTGAATGGAAGTCAATTTTTCTACGGCTTTGATTTCTACTATTACACAATCTTCTACGACGAGATCCAATCGATAACCACAATCCAACTTTACATTCTTATAGATCACTGGAAGTGGCTTTTGGGTTTCTACTTTGAGTCCCTGATTTCGTAACTCATAGACCAAACAAGTCTCATAAGCAGATTCCAGCAACCCCGGCCCAATACATTTGTGAACATCAATCGCGGCACCAATAATCCGGTCAGTTACGGCATTGAGCCTGTCTCTCTGCTGCATAAACTACCCCAGAGGGGCCCAGCATTCTCTGCGTACTCGGCGATCTCAGCGGTAAATCTTATGGATAGAGCCGATACAACATTCTGGGGAACGGGATGGTCTCGCGCACATGCTCCAGGCCGCAAATCCAGGCGACCGCGCGCTCGATGCCCATGCCGAAGCCCCCGTGGGGCACGCTGCCGAACTTACGCAAGTCGAGGTACCACTTGAAGGCCTCTTCCGGCAGATCGTGTTCCTTGATTTTCTGCAACAGCAGCGCATGCGACGCCATACGCTGAGAGCCGCCGATGATTTCCCCGTAGCCTTCGGGAGCCAAGACATCTACGCACAGGGCCAGCTCCGGGCGCTGCGGATCGGGCTCCATGTAGAAAGCCTTCACCTGGGCGGGATAACGATGCACCATGACCGGCCGGTCAAACTGCGCGGAAAGGTAAGTTTCGTCAGGAGAGCCGAAGTCGCCGCCCCACTCGAACTTGTGCTCCACTTTGCCCTGGGCGTGGCCCTCTTGCAGCATCTTGACCGCATCGTCGTAGGAGATGCGAGGAAAAGGCGCCTGGATATTTTCCAGTTTGGAGATGTCGCGGCCAATGGTTTGCAGATCGGCGCGGCGCTTTTCCAGGCAGCGCTTCACCAGAAAGCTGATGAGCCCTTCCGCCAGGTCCATCAGGTCATCGAGTTCCGCATAGGCGACTTCAGGCTCCACCATCCAGAACTCGGTCAGGTGGCGGCGGGTCTTGGATTTCTCCGCCCGGAAGGTTGGGCCGAAGGAATAGACTTTGCCCAATGCCATGGCAGTGGCTTCAATGTAGAGTTGCCCCGACTGTGTGAGGTAGGCCTGCTCGTCAAAGTAGTCCACCGGGAAGAGCGTGGTCGTGCCTTCGCAGGCGGCCGGCGTGATGATCGGCGGGTCGGTCAGGGTAAAACCGCGCTCGTCGAAGAAATCGCGGGCCGCTTTAATAATTTCCGCGCGCACGCGCAGGATGGCCGCCTGGCGCTGCGAACGCACCCAGAGGTGGCGGTGCTCCATGAGGAAGTCCACACCATGCTCTTTGGGCGTGATGGGATAAGGATCATGGGGGTCCACCAACTGGACCACCCTGACGTGGCTCACGTCGAGCTCATATCCGCCGGGCGCGCGCTTATCGGCACGGACCTTGCCCTCAACGATCACACTTGATTCCTGGGTGAGGCCTTTGATGGTATCGAATACTTCCGGAGGCACGGCACTCTTGGGCACCACGCCCTGAATGACACCACTGCCGTCGCGGAATTGCGGAAAGAGCAGCTTGCCGCTCTCTCGCAGGTTGTAGAGCCAGCCCCGGATGGTGACGGTCTGGCCTTCATGCTTACCGATCTCCGAGATTGTGCTAATGGGAAGCATAATTTTAATTGGGTAATTGGGTAATCGGGAATTTTGTAATTTGAAGCCCCTGTGACTCGCAGCCGTTTCTCGCTGGGTAAGCGAACCCGAAGTGGGGTTTAAATTACTAAATTACCCGATTCCCAAATTTTAAAATCCTAGGCCGCTTCCAGCTTAGCGAACACCGGGCCCATTTTCTCCACCGCGTTCACTTTTTCGTCGTGTTCGATCTCCAGCAAGACCGGCGGACGATGCGGAGCGGAGCGCAACAGCTCCATCATCTCCTGCCAGTTGACCGATCCCGCCCCCGGCCACAAGTGAGAATCGCGGTCTCTGGCATTGTCATGAACGTGGGTGGAGTGGATGTGCTTCTTCAGGGTCTCGAAAGCCTGCGGGATGTCGCCCATCAAGTGGGCATGACCGGTGTCAAAGCACACACCCACATCATCAAAATGGGCGCCGTGAATAAACTCCACCAGTTTTTCCGGAGTGCTGAGTTCGTTGGGAATATTTTCCAGCAGGACGCGCACGCCCAGCGGTTTGGCGAAGGCACGCAGGTGCTCGATCGAGGTCATGGCCGCTTCCAGCTTACGCTCATCGAAGGTCTCGTCGGCCAAGCCGATGTGCTGCACCAGAAAGCGGAACGGGATCTGCTCGGCGATCTCGATCGCGCGCTTGATTTCATCCATGGCGGCGATGCGCTGGGCGCGGTCGGTGGCGGCGATGTTCACCGGCTGCGCGCCGGTGCGTCCGCCGTCATAGTCGGGATACATGGGCGCATGCACGGAAAAGAGAGGCACACCGCTGCTGCTGAACCAGTCGGCAATCTCCCGCACGTGCTGCTTGCGGTTGGCATAATCCAAATGCTGGCGCGCGGCAAAAATCTCGATGGCCTGCGCCCCGCCGCGGACCAGTCCGTCCAGCATGCCGGGGTGCAGCCGTTCTTTCACATAGACCAACGTGGACATCGCTTTCTGCATGACTTGTCCTGCTTCCTCTCAATACCCGATCGACTTGCCGTTGTTGCGGGCATCGCTGGCGCCCAGCCGTTCACCGGTCTTCCGATCGATGGCGATACATTCTCCATCACTCCAGTAGGGCTGGGTCTCTACCTTATGTCCCATATTATCCAGCATACGCAATGTATCGGCGGAGAAGCCGATCTCCACGGCTGTCTTATCTGGTAACCATTGGTGGTGGAAGCGGGGCGCATTGACCGCTTCCTGGATATTCAGGCCGTAGTCGACGACGCCCATCAGAATGTTGGCCACCGTGGTGATGATGCGGCCACCCCCCGGCGAACCCAGCACCAAAAAGGGCTGGCCATCTTTCAATACGATGGTCGGGGTCATGGATGAAAGTGGCCTCTTGCCCGGCCCTACGGCATTCGCTGGTCCCTGCACCAAGCCATAGATATTTGGCACGCCGACTTTGGCGGCGAAATCGTCCATCTCATCGTTCATCAGGATGCCCAGACCTTCTACGGTGACCCGCGAGCCGAAGCTGTCATTCAGGGTGGTGGTCACGGAAACCGCATTGCCTTCCGAATCGACCACGGAGTAATGCGTGGTGTGCTCCGGTTCCCGCACCTGCTTCGGCTGAGGATGGAGCGCAGCGTATTGCTCCAATTGGCTGAAATTGGCGGGCCGTCGCAGGTCTTGGCTGGCGCTGGCATGGCCGGGATCGATCGACTCGCGCCACGCTTCGCCATACTTTTTGTCAATCAACTGGGCCACGGGAATTTTGGAGAAATCGGGGTCGCCGAGAAATTCCGCGCGATCGAAGTAGGCGCGGCGAAACGCTTCGAGGGTCAAATGCATGGCGGCGGCGGAGCGGTTGCCCAGTTTCCCCAGATCGTAGCCCTCGAGGATGTTCAGCATTTCCAGTAGAGCGACGCCGCCCGAGGAAGGAGGCGGGGCGCTGATAATTTCGTAGCCGCGGTAGGTTCCGCGCACCGGCTCGCGTTCTTTCACCTGGTATTTCGCCAGGTCCTCCACCGTGATGAGTCCCCCACCCTTTTGCAGAGCAGCGGCCAGTTCACGCGCCATGGCGCCGTGGTAAAACTCATCGGGATTTTTGGCAAGGCGTTCCAGCGTGCGCGCCAGCTCAGGCTGCCGGAAAATTTCTCCTGCCCGATAGAACTTCCCGTTGCGTTGAAAAATGCGGCTGGATTCCGAAAACCTGGCCAGATCCGGGTCCTGTAAATCTTCCGCGTCTTCCCAGGTCAGCACGAAGCCCTCCCGGGCCAGCTTGATGGCGGGAGCCACCACCTGGGCCAGGGTCAGCCTGCCATACTTCTTTTCCGCGTAGGCCATGCCGGCCACCGAACCGGGGACTCCGATGGCCTGGTACCCTACGACGCTGGCATCGGCCATCACGTTGCCTTGGGCATCGAGATACATATTGGCGGTTGCCCTCGCCGGGGCCTTCTCGCGGTAATCAAGGAAGCGGGCCTGGCCATCGGCGGTGCGGAGGAGCATGAACCCGCCACCGCCCAGATTGCCCGCCTGGGGATGCACCACCGCCAAAGCGAACCCGGTGGCCACCGCGGCATCGACGGCGTTACCCCCGGCCTGCATGATTTCCACGCCCGCGCGCGACGCCAGCTCATGCACACTGGCCACCATGGCGCTCTTGCCGTGCGCCGGACGCATGGGCGCGGCGAACAACGCCTGCACCAGGAGGCATACGATCCAGATTCTTTTGCGAATGCGCATGCGTGTTGGGAGTCGGAGCTTCGGGGACTTCTGAGGCTAGCCCAGCGGGTCGGGGAGAGTCAACCAAGGCGTTTGGCTCTGTGGAACTCTGTGGTTGAGAGATTCTAAAAACCTTTACCACAGAGAGCACAGAAGGACACAGAGAAATTCAACGCTTTCCCGGATAAATACACGGTTCGCAATGACAAACAATCAGTTAATTTCTCGAGTCATAGTCTGACGAGCTTGGCTCTGTGGAACTCTGTGTCCTCTGTGGTTGAGAAATTCTAAAAATCTTTACCACAGAGAGCAAGGAGGGACACAGAGAAATTCAATGCTTTTTCCGGAGCGCCGAGGTTCGCTTTGATTTTCCGGCTTTCTTTTTTGTGGATTTGGTTTTGCGAGGAATCTTGGCGACGACCAGCTCATACGACAGGCCGATCAATTCTTCCAACTCGGCCGGGCGCAGGACATCGAGATCTTCCAGCAGGACCCACTTGTACCGTCCCAGATAGGGCGCTGGAATGATGCCTTCCACTTCCATCAGCTCGGCGAATTTTTCCGGCGAGGCCTTGACGCAGAGCGTGACCGGGACGGAATCGAGACCCAGCAAAGCGAAAAGCTTGCCCGCAACTTTAAAACAGAGAGTCTCGCCCCATTGCAGGCTTTCCGTGGCCTGGGGAAAGGAGAGACAGAACTGGCGCAGGGCATCGACGGTCATGGAGTATGAATATTTTGCCCTAACTTCATTCCTGGCGCCGATTTCTTTCCCACAATTATCGGGATGAGGTGCAGCTACCGTGCTTTATGTTCGATTTGAATTTGTAGGCCGAAGTATCCCATGAAGTGGGGCTGATCGCTGCCTCCAAAGCCACGTCCAGCGGCAAAAATAAAGAGCAGGCCGGGATGAAATTCATAACGCCCGCCCAGGTTGAAGGCAGTGACGAAATCAGCGCCTTTGTCGTCGGTCAGGCGATAAAGCTCCGCCAGCCCCTCGAAGGATTTGCTCCACTGGTGGCCGGCAGCCAGTCCCAGCAACTTCCCTTCGACCCCGCTTCCTCCCAACCAGAGCCCGGCTTCGCCATTCAACTCAAGAGGGCCGAATTCCTTGGTGATCTCGAGCGGCAACAGGAAGCGGGGCCCGGGATCGGCCAGGCCGCGGCGGACCGAGTGGGTGGGATTGTTGAATTCGATCTGGGGATAGGTCGAAATATTGAACTTGCGATCGCCATCCTGATAGAAACGCCACTTCACCCCAGCCAGGGAGTTTCCCAACCCACTTTGCAAAGGCCGGCCGTCGCTGCTCTGCCAGACGTAGGGCACTTCGTACTTCAACTGAATGCGCGGGCCAACGCCGTAGTTGATGTCGAGCAGCGGGCCTTCATAGCTGTGCTCGCCCGCGCGCAGATCGGAAGTATGGGCAATATTGATCTCCCAGTTATTCGGGCCGGGAGTTCCCGGATCATCGGTGAGCAGGGGAGGACCGCCTTGCGCAAAAGCGCCGGCGACGGCAGCCACGATCAGCCCCAAGCAGAGAAACACACGCAAGCCCATATCAGGAACTGCTTTCTGCCTACGGGAACCTGGTCTAAACCTGCTGTCTGGCCTCGCCCAGCGTGACGGTTACATCCAGCTTTTTCTTGCCGCGATAGACGGTGACGCGCACCGTATCTCCGGAGCGATGGCTATTCATGATGCGGCCGAGGTCCTGCTGGTCCTGCACGTCCTCGCCGTCAATGGCCACGATCAAATCGCCGCCGACCGTGATCGGAATATTGCCCAGATAGGCGCGTTCGTTGCCCCCACGCAGGCCGGCACGTTCGGCCGCGCCCCCCGGCACTACTTGCACGATGAGCAACCCGTAGTCCGCGGCCAGCCCCATCTGGTCGGCCAGTTCCGGACTGATGGGAATGGTCTTCACCCCCAGCGCCGGCCGGCGCACCCGGCCAAGAGTCAGCAGGTCATTCAACACGGCCTTGGCGGTATTGATGGGAACGGCAAAGCCGATGCCGGCGCTCTGGCCAACACTGGAGAGGATCATGGTGTTGATGCCAATGACTTCCCCACGCCAGTTCAACAGCGGGCCGCCGGAGTTTCCCGGATTGATGGCCGCATCGGTCTGGATGGCCTCGTCAATGGTGTTTCCGCTTGGCTCCTGTACCGGGCGGATGGAGCTGACGATGCCCTTGGTCAGCGTGCCGGAGAGGCCGAAGGGGTTGCCAATCGCGTAGACCTTTTGTCCCACCTGCAGGTTCTTGGAGTCGCCCATCACCACCGGGACCAGGTCCGGGGCCTTGATCTGAATGACGGCCAGGTCATGCGATGGATCGGTGCCAACCACGGTGGCGCGATACTTGCGCTTGTTGTGCAGGGTGACTTCCAGCTGACGGGCCTCGGCGATGACGTGGTAGTTGGTGAGAATGTGCCCATCTTTATCGATGACGAAGCCCGAGCCCTGGCCTTCCTGCGGCACCAGGCCATAGAAGAAGTCGAAGGTCACCGCCTTCGAGGTGATGTTGACCACCGCGGGAATATTGCGGCGGTAGACATTGATGTTGTTCTGCTCCTCGGCGTCGGGCGGTTCATTGCCGGCGGCCTCGATGATCTCAACCTTGGTGGGATTGGAGGCCCAGTTCGCGGGATGCAACGGGTTCCTGCGATAGGTGGTGAAATAGAAGAAAGCACCGGCCAGAATTACCGCCAGAATCACGGGGCGAAGCAGTCTCATATGGGGTCTCTCGTATTTCGTGGGCCATTCTCCCGGCCTGCGAGGCGGGAGAAAGCACTTACAAATTCTAAAGTTCTTTCGCTTCCCGTTGCAGCCGGGCAAAGACTTCTTCGGCCAGGGGACGCGTGCGTTCCAGCGGGCCGGAGTTATCAATCACATAATCGGCCACGCGCACCTTTTCTTCATCCGGCAGCTGGGCGGCCATGCGGCGAGTCACTTCTTTGCGGGCGGTGGCATAGTCCACGCCCCGGCTCTTGGCCCAGCGCTCCATGCGCTGTTTGGGATGGCAAGTCACCACGATCAGACGGTCAAACCGGTTGGCTGCCCCGGCCTCCAGCATCAGCGCTGCTTCCACCACGGCGATTGCCTTGGGGTCGCGGCGGCCGATTTCCGCCATCCATTCCTCCTGCTTCTGGATCACGACGGGATGCACGATGTGGTTCAGTTCCTGGATGCGGGAGCTGCCGCCCTCCGTTCCAAAGGCGGCCTCGGCCAGCTTGGGACGGTCGATGCTGCCGTCGGGACGAAGAATGCCGGCGCCGAACTGACGCACCACCTCGTCATAGACCGGCTGGCCCGGCTGCATAAGGGCATGGGCGAGGGAGTCCGCCTGCAAGAGATAGGCCCCGAGCCCGACGAAGATTTCTCCCACCGTGGATTTGCCCGCGGCAATACCACCGGTTAAGCCGACTTTCAGCAAATGTGCCTCATCGTGTCGCGCACTTTTCGCGGAAAACCAAAGTCAAAATCTTAAACCGCAGAGGACGCCGAGTACGCAAAGAAAAACAAAAGCTCAACCCTTCGTCTTTGCCGTGAGCAACTAGCGGAAAAACTCAGAGATCACCTGCCTCAGCGCGCTCAGCGACTCTGCGGTGAGTATCTCCCTTAGGCCCGCAGCAATTCCTGCACGGTATGTCCGCGGCGCAGTTTGGCGGCGCGGACCGTGTTGGCCATCAGCATGGCAATGGTCAGCGGCCCCACCCCACCCGGGACCGGCGTAACGGCGCCGGCGACCTCCGCGACCTGAGGATGCACATCTCCCACCAGGGTCGAACCCTTGGCCCGGAAAGACTCCTCACGCTTGGCATTGCCGGCAAAAAAGCGCTGGAACTCCGCGGGATCGGTGACTTTGTTAATGCCCACATCAATCACCGTAGCGCCGGGCTTCACAAAGTCACGGGTAATCATGCCGGGACGCCCAATGGCGGCCACCAGAATGTCGGCGCGGCGGCAGACCCCGGCCAGATCCCGCGTCTTCGAATGGCAGACCGTGACGGTCGCGTTGGCATTGATCAGCAGCATGGCCACCGGCTTACCCACGATGTCGCTGCGCCCTACAATCACCGCATCCTGCCCGGCGATAGGAATATGGCTGCGCTTCAGGATTTCGACAACGCCGGCCGGCGTACAGGGCACCAGGCCGGGACGCTGGGTGGAAAGATAGCCGACATTCATGGGATGAAAGCCGTCCACATCTTTCGCCGGGCTCACGGCCAGCAGGACTTTCTTGGCGTCCACGTGCTCGGGCAAGGGCAACTGCACCAGGATGCCGTCAATCTCCTCGCGGCGATTCAGGCTGTTTATCAGGTCCAGCAGCTCCTGCGTGGAGACCGTCGCCGGAGGCGCGTGCTTCTCGCTGTAGATGCCGGTTTCCTCGCAGCTTTTCACCTTGCCGCGAACATAGATTTCCGAGGCAGGGTTGTCGCCGGCCAAAATGACGGCCAGGCCGGGACGCAGCCCAGCGGCGGTCAAGACTTTCACTTCCGCGGCGACTTCGGAACGAATCTCCGCGGCGATTTTGTTGCCGTCCAGAATAGTGGCGGACATGAAGGCCCTCGTTTCTGCGGGGAATTCCGAGCTTATGAAAATTCTACCGTAAGCGACAGACCGTGTGGGGGTTTGCCCCGGCGCGCGGAAATGATTCGCGCGCCTGCAAGCGATTTTCGGTAGAATCGGGCGCATGATCGCGCCGGACCTGCTCGAGCTTCTGGTATGCCCGCTGTGTAAGAAGCCCCTCGCCGCCCACCCGGACGGCATGCCGGCAGAAATCACCGGCCTGCAGTGCACCCAGTGCCGACGTCTGTACCCGGTGCGCGACGGCATTCCCATCATGCTGATCGATGAGGCCATCCTGGAAGCCTAGGGTGGCAGTATCTCTGTCTCAGACTTTCGACGCTTTCCGTCCCACAACGACACAACTTGTCAACCGGGCGGCTGGCCGGCTTAGCCCCGGGCTCCGGGAATCCAATGGCCACTCCTGCGCAACCTTCGTGATATGAAGGAGTTTCGAGAAAACCAAGGGATTTTTTCGAGGCGGAAAAGAAGATTCAACCGGACGGCATGGAAATTGCATGCAACAAATGCAGTAGTTGGTGAGTCTAACAGTTTGACGGGGTTCGGAGGTGAGGGCCATGAGAGAACGCTTCTCGGTAACGGAATTGACGGCTTTGCGGAACGATCTGTTGCAGGGCGGGTTAGTCGATTCTCGCGAGGCTGCCGAACTTTTGCAGGTATTCCTGATGGGAAGGGGCTACGGAGTCTCTCCGCAAGCCGCCCTGGATGCAGCCAGCCGGGTAGAAATGGCGGGTTGCTCGCTGCCGGTATTGCAGAACGAACTGGAAGGACTTGCCCTGGTCATGTAAGCGGTGACTGACCAGGCGGGCGGGTTTTTCCACCTGAAATTGACGAGCTTGAGGGGACCTCAGAAACAAGCCGTTCCCCTGAAGTGAAAAAACAACCAGGCCGGGCCAAACAGCCCGGCTTTCTTGTTTTGTCTACAGACCTGGTGGAAATTCACCACTTGCACCACCAGCGCCTATTCGTAGCGCAAACTTTCTACCGGATCCAGTTTGGCGGCGCGGGAGGCGGGCACGGTCCCGAACAGAATCCCCACCAGAGACGAAACTAAGATCGCAACAATTGCGGACAGGCCGGAAATAGGCAGGCGATAGGAGGTGAAGAAACGCACCGAATAGGGCAGGGCCAGCCCGATAATCACCCCGAGAAAGCCGCCCACCAGGGAAATCAAGATCGCTTCCGAGAGGAATTGCAGGCGTATCTCGCGATTAGAGGCTCCGATGGCCTTGCGGATGCCGATTTCGCGAATGCGGGCGCTGACCGTGGCCAGCATGATGTTCATGATGCCGATGCCGCTGACCAGCAGCACAATCAGCGCCACCAACAGCAGAACCAGAGTCAGCGCATTGGCGGTCTTGGCCGCCACCGCGACCAGCTGGGTCAGGTTCTCCACCTTGTAGACCGATTCCGGACGATGGCGGGACTGGATGATGGCCTGGATCTGGCTGGTGGCCGGGACCACCATGGAGGGATCGTTGACCGAGAAGTAAATCTGCTTCACCACCGGCGTGTCCGTGAAATAACGCGCCACGGTGTACGGGATCACCATGGTGTTGTCGGTGACCTCGGACTGCCCGAAGGTGTCCACCCGTTCGCGGAAGGTACCGATGATGGTGAAGGGCAGGCCGCTGAGCTTGATGACCTTGCCGATCGCCTCATCGGCCGACCCATAGATGGTTTCTGCCATCTTCTGGGTCATGACGCCGACTTTATTGCGGGCCATTTCATCTTGATTATCGAAGAAGCGGCCGGAAACGACCACCAGGTTGCGCACGGTCTGGTATTCCGGATACACGCCCAGGACCTGCACGTCCTTCTCTTTGCCGTTGCCCACCGGGATGCGCTCGGCCAGCGGCACAACCGGCGAGGCCGCCACTACGCCGGAAACCGCCTCGCGCGCCGCCAACATGTCATCGATGGTCAAAGGATCGGGAGCAGCGCTGGTAATGCGCTGCGCGCCGCCTTCGTACTCAGCGTAGATCATGTTGGTGCCGATGGCCTGGATCTGGTTCATGATGTACTGCTTGCCGGTCAAGCTGATGGTGGTGACCAGAATGAGCGAAGCCGTGCCGATGACCATGCCCAGCGCCGTGAGCGCAAAGCGCACCTTGTTGCTGCAAAAGGTGTCATAGGCAAAGCTCATGATCTCGCTGAACACGAGCTTGGGCCGCCGATGGTTTTTGTCCAAGGCCATGAGTTAGTTAGATGCTATACGGCGAGGGCAGGCCGCGCAATTTGCGGGGTGAGTCCAGGTAATCTCACCACAGAGGAGAGACAGACAAGGATTGAAGGGACATTGGCTGTTTCCGGTCAAAAGCAGATTCCTCACCGCTCAAGCGGTTCGGAATGACAAACTTGTTGGGTTATTTCCAAACTACACAATAATTCATGACTCTGTGGAACTCCGTGCCCTCTGTGGTGATGCTTTTTCCGCGAGCGTAAATCGCACAGCACTCATGGCACCTGGCAGACTTGCAAACTCTGGTTCTGGTAAGGACAAGTCATTCCCTGTCCTTGAGCTGTAGCGACCACAACCCAGTCCACCCCAAAGCGTTCTTTCAGGCGGCGGAAGTCCTCGGCCTGAAAGTTCTGCCAGCCATCGAGCGCCGTGACCTGCTCGTGCCAGGGACGGGCCAGGGCGGGAAACATGGTGACCGCCCCACTGTCTTTGATGCGATCCGCCATACGGGAACGCTCGGTGATGGCGCGGAAACCGTGCTGATCGTCTCCCGGCAGACGCATGTATTCCGGATCGAGGGCAAAATAGGCCTGGACCGGCGTATGGTCGCGAATCCAGAGGAACGCCTGCAGACGGTCACTGTGCGGTGGCATCCCCGGCCACTCCACGTGGGCAGTGGCGGGAAAAAGCTGCATCTGGGCATAGAACATGCCGCCGCATAAGGGCACAAACAGAAGCAGCCAGCGTTCCGGACGCTTGCGCAGGACAAATTCCGCGAGCAGGCAGCCCATCACGGTGAAAAACAGGATGTAGAGCAAGTGCAGGCTCCGCAGGGGTTGCAACTCGACAAAACGTGCCATGCTCGCCGGCACCGTGATCACTACGGCGGCCACAAAGAACAGCAATCCGTAGCCGATCAGCCCGAGGCAGAGCCGTTCCGGCACCAGCAGGTTTCTGCCGCGGGCAATGCGGGCGAACCAATAAAGCAAGAACAGGGGTCCAAAAATGCCCAGCCACTCATACCACTCCCAGCGCAGAAGGAAAAAGTAGGAGTGTCGATTGAGCACCTCCCAATACTCCGGGGTCACGGGAGGAAAAAACGACAACGGCAACAGCAGGCCAGCGGCTAGGACGGTCTGTACGGCGTGCTTCCGCCACTCCAGAAAGGCAAGCAGCGCGACGAAACTCAGGCCAAAGACCGCCATCAAAGGATGAATCAGCGCGGTGAAAAGCCCCCAGACCCCGGCCCGGAGGTATTTACGCTCCAGCGTATGGGCGACCATGAACAACGCCGCCGGCGTCGAAAGCGACCGGGTGTTGAGGTATTGGTCCATCAGGTAGAGCGCGGTGCCAGCGATGGGTAGGGTCAGTAGCGAGGCAATCATCGCTACCCCACCCCAACGCGCGAGGCTTTCCGGAAAGCACAGCCGCCCGATATGCCAACAAGCCAGCAGCAATAAAAAGACGGATGCAAAGTGCCACAGCAACAGTCCCCACTCCAAAGGCAAATGGGTAAGACGAAGAGACCCGGCAATCAGATTCGGGAACAGCGTCATGCGGGCATGGGAAGCAAAGAAGGCGGAATTCTGGGGATACAGATCGTGGTGCAGCGCCTGCTTAATGCCAGGAACATAAATTTCCGCGTCTTCGACGTAAGGATGATAGCCATGCACCAGAAGGGCGCAAGCGGCGAGGAGCAAAAGCAGCGCAACTTCTTTGAGGGTCGGGTGCGCTCTCAAGGGAGAAGCCTAGATTTTAGCCTGCATGCCCACTGGCCGCGCCGCGCGCATAGTAGGCGGTGTAACCCGGCTCCAAGCGGCGTCCTTTGGCGCTGAAGATGCGGAACTGCCCCAGGCCGGCCTTTTGCAGCGCGAACTGCAGGGTCGTCCCCAGCACTCCGAAGCCATACTTCACACTGCGCCGGAAGTTGATGGAAGAGGCCTCTTCGAAATACTTGGTGGGACACGAGACCTCCCCAATGCCAAAACCGAAGTGCACGCATTGCGCCAGCATCTGGTTGTCAAAAACAAAGTCATCGGAGTTTTCCAGCAGAGGCAGCTCTTCCAGCACTTTGCGGCTGAAGGCGCGATATCCGGTGTGATACTCGGAGAGCTTGACGCCGAGAAAAAGATTCTCAAAGGCGGTCAAGAAACGGTTGGCCACATATTTGTAAAACGGCATGCCGCCCCGCAAGGCGGTACCACCGATGATGCGCGAGCCCAGGACGACATCATAGATGTCATAAGCCACCATGCTGGCCATGGCCGTGACCAAACGCGGCGTGTACTGATAGTCCGGGTGCACCATGATGACCACGTCGGCGCCCGCGCTGAGGGCCTCGCGATAGCAGGTCTGCTGGTTGCGCCCGTAGCCATAATTCCGGTCATGGACGAACAACCGCAGGCCCAGCCGGCGGGCCAGCTCCACAGTGCCATCGGAGCTATGGTCATCCACCAGGATGGTGATGTCCACAACCTCCGGCAGTTCGCGGACGGTGGCCTCAAGGGTCTTTTCGGCGTTATACGCCGGAAGGACAACTGCAATACGTTTACCGTTGATCATTGATTTCTCGCCTAAGACCAGGCCCGGGGAAACTGATTGCCTTCAAGGTATTCCAAGCCCGACCGAAAAACAATCCAGCAAGGAGGTACGGGGCGGTTACCATAGTGTCGCCGGAAGCCGCCTTACCACCGGTCTCGATCCATGCCAGCCACGTCCCGCGACCTTACAGTTCCCCGCACTTGGCACGCCGGCCTTTTGCACCTCGGCTTCGCCCTGATGGGAGTCATGACCGTGCTGCTGGGGCCCATGCTGCCCTTGTTGACGGGGCGATGGGGGTTAAACGATACCCAAGCGGGATATCTGTTTACCGCGCAATTTGCCACATCGACCGTGGGGGTACTCTCCAGCAGCGTCGTGCTGCGCCGCTACGGGCATCGCCTGGCGCTGTTTCTGGGCCTCAGCCTGATGGGGCTGGGGGCGGCCGGACTGGCCACGTCAGGGTGGACGGCCGGGGTCCTCTCCATTGCCTGTTTTGGGGCCGGGATCGGGTTCACCTCTCCGACTACGAACCTCTTGATCTCTGAGATGTTTCCCCGCAGCCGCGCGGCTGCCTTGAACCTGCTGAATTTTTCCTGGGGGGCGGGAGCGGTGGCTTGCCCGTTCCTGGTGGCCGCCTGCAATCGCGCCGGCCGGGTGGACTGGTTCCTCTACCTCACCGCCGCAACTCTGGCAGTGGTGGCTCTGATGGCGGCCGGGCTGGCAATCCCGATCCAGCTTCCCCATGCTAGCCCGGAAGATAGGCGCTCCCGCAACGTCTGGCGAGGTCCCTTGGCCCCGGTGCTGGGCAGCTTGTTCTTCGTCTACGTGGGAACGGAGAGCTCCATCGGGGGCTGGATCGCCTCCTATGACCGTCGTCTCGACCCAGGGGCGGGGACTCTGTGGGCTATCGCTCCCTCATTCTTCTGGGGAGCGCTGCTCGCGGGGCGGGCCCTGGCTCCCCTCTTACTGCGGCGACTGAAGGAGGCCGACGTGGCTATCGGTGGGCTAGCCCTGGCTTTAGGAGGGGTCCTGGCCCTATTCCTGGCCAAAGATGAAGCAGGAGTCGTGGCCGTAGCCGTGGCTGCCGGATTCGGGCTGGCTTCGATCTTCCCCATCAGCATCGCCCTGCTAGCCCACTGGTTCGGGGACCAAGCCACCCGGGTCAGCGGGGTCATGTTCGGTCTGTCGGGCCTGGGAGGCGCCGTCATGCCCTGGCTGGTGGGGATGACGTCGACCCATGCTGGGGGACTTAAGGTGGGACTGATAGTGCCAGTTTTTGGCTGTATCTGGCTGCTAGCCATGTACTTATTCTTTGTGCGGCCGCGGGAAAGGCAGCCTCAGGAAGAACCTGGGTAGGCCATGCGCAACAACGTGCGCTCCGAGAATGGCACATACAGCAGTGCGGCGGTCGCTGCAAAAGCTAAGCCAAAACCAATCTTGCCGGTAAGCAGGAACGGTGTAACCGCCCATAGCTGATCGAGTGGCAACACTAGCAGGAACAGGCGCTCGAATTTCTGGCGTAGGCGCAAATGGTCGAAGCCTACGGAGGAGAGCAGATAGCAGCGCAGCACGATGCCGACTCCGGAAGTCACCAGCAGCAGGACCATGGCAGCCCGCGCTCCCCAGGCCGGCAGGAACTCTTCCAGCATCTGCTGTACTGGGAAAAACCGAAAGAGCGCCACCAGGTAGAACACCAGATACATGACCTGGATCAGAGCAAAGAGTCCGCGGGTCACTCCACGGTGGGGCATGGGGACTTCCAACTCCGGGTGCACGGCAACGGCTTCCACGCTCATTTCCGCTGGAACCGGGCCGGCGCCCACCCGCTCGACCGGCGCAATAAAGCGGTAGCCCCGCCGGGCAATGGTTTCCACATAGCGGGGGGTAGAGGCGGAGTCCCCCAGTACCTCGCGCAGCTTATTTACGGCGGCGTTCAGGCTGTGGTCGAAATCCACAAAAGTATCGGCCGGCCATAAGCGTTGGCGCAGATCCTCCCGGGACACAATCTCTCCGGGGCGGTCGAGCAAAGTGGTCAGGAATTGGAAGGGTTTTTCCTGCAGGCGGAGCTTCAGGCCGCCTTTGCGGAGTTCTCCAGCGGCCACATCCACCTCAAAGACTCCGAAGCGAAACATTCCGGGACTGACGGGCGAACCGGACATAGCAGCCAGGGCGTAGTGTAGCAGTTCCGGGGGAAAGGCTTTCACTACCATCGGCGGATTGCTCTAGAATTGTGGGTCGTGCCTCGCCTTCGCCCAGCTTCGCCGCCACCACGAAAAGACCCGGCCTCGGCGCGGGTATTTCGTCTGGAAACTCTCGGCTTGCTGCTGCTGGGGGCGTTGCTTCTCATCCTCACGCTGGCCCGCTATTGGCGGCAAATTCCATGGAACCTGCGTTGACGGTCAATCCCCTGCTCCTCGTGGTGCTGGGTCCGACGGGGAGCGGTAAAACCGCACTGTCGCTGGCCCTGGCGGAGCATTGCGGCGGAGAGATTGTCAACTGCGACTCGGTCGCCATGTACCGGGAATTTGAAATTGGGACCGCCAAGCCCTCCGTGAAGGAGCGGACCCGCGCCCCGCACCACCTGTTCGATTGCGTCGAGCCCACCAGCTATATGACGGCGGGAGAGTACGCCCGCCAGGCCCGCGCCGTCCTGCAGGAGATCAAAAGCCGGGGATGCTTGCCGATCGTGGTGGGCGGTACGGGACTCTATCTGCGGGCGCTGCTCGACGGCCTCTTCCCCGGGCCCCAGCGTTCCGAAGAGCTGCGCGATCGCCTGCGGGCGCGGGCAAAGCAGCGGGGCGCGGCGTACCTTTCCCGCTTACTGGCGCGCCTCGACGCGAATGCCAGCCGGCAGATTCACGCCAACGACACGCCCAAGCTGATCCGCGCTATTGAAGTATGTCTGGCTGCCCCTGGCAAGATGACCGAGCTCTGGCAACAGGGCCGCGATCCATTGCAGGGATTTCGCATTCTGCGACTGGGGCTGACTCCGGCGCGGGCCGCGTTGTACGACCGCATCAACCGGCGGGCGGAGAAGATGTTCGCCGAGGGCCTGGTGGAAGAAACGCGCGGCCTGCTGAGAAAGTATGGCGAAGCCGCTACCCCACTGAACTCGCTCGGCTATAAACAAGCCGTGCAGCTGCTCCGCGGAGAACTGGACGCGCCGGCGGCGCTGGCAGCCGCCCAACAGGCACATCGCAATTACGCCAAACGGCAGTTGACCTGGTTCCGGCGGGAGCCCGAGGTGCTTTGGCTGGAAGGCTTCGGCGATCAGCGGGACATCCAACAGCAAGCCTTGGCGGCAGCAAACTTGTAGCAGTCGTGATATCTTCGCCCCATGTTGGCCCCCATGCTGCGACAGGCAGGAATTTTTCTTCTTCTCATGCTGGTATCCACCGCTTCTTTTGCCAAAGAGAAATTCCAGAAAACCGCGCCCATGCACCTCGACCATGAAGGAGAACGCTGGGCGGAAAGAACCCTGAAGAAGCTGTCCCTGGAAGAGAAGGTCGGCCAGCTATTCATGATCTGGGTGCGCGCCGGATTTCTGAACGAAGAGAACCCGGATTTCCTCGCCCTGCGCGCTGACATCGCGAAATACCACGTCGGGGCCTTCGCCATGACGGTCCCCGTAGATGGGCCGCGGCTCATCCTGAGTGAACCGTTTGAAGCGGCGGAATTGCTCAACCGCCTGCAGAAAGATTCCAAAGTGCCGCTGCTGATCGCCGCTGACTTTGAGCGAGGAGTTTCCATGCGGCTGATGGGCACAACGGTCTTCCCTCACGCCATGGCTTTCGGCGCAGCCGGCAAAACGGAGTATGCCGAGGCCTTCGGCCGCATCACTGCCGAGGAATCGCGTGCCATTGGGGTGCATTGGAACTTCTTTCCCGTCGCCGACGTCAATTCCAATCCCGCCAACCCCATCATCAACACCCGTTCCTTTGGCAGCGATCCGGAGCAGGTCGGCGATCTGGTGGCGGCTTATATCAAGGGCGCGCACTCGGTGGGCATGATGACCACGGTGAAACATTTTCCCGGCCACGGCGACACAGCAACCGACTCCCACCTGAGCGTGGCCCAAGTTACCGGAGACTTGGCCCGCCTGCAGGCGGTGGAGTTGCCGCCCTTCAAGAAAGGCATCGCCGCCGGGGTGGATTCGGTCATGGTGGCGCATGTGACCGTGCCCGCGCTGGAGCCCGATCCTAACCGCGTAGCCACGACGTCGCCGGCCATCGTCACCGGCTTGCTGAAAGAACAACTGGGATTTAAGGGCATCGTGGTCACCGATGCCCTGGATATGTCCGGCCTGACCCGGCTCTATGCAGACAATATTGGCCGGGCAGCGGTCGACGCCTTTAAGGCGGGCAACGACGTGCTGATCATTCCGCCCAATCTCGAGGCCGCCTACACCGCCGTGCTGCAGGCTGCCAAAAGTGGGGAAATCCCTTCGGCTCGGCTCGATGCATCTATTCTTAAGATATTGAAAGCAAAGGCTTCGTTTGGGCTCGACAAAGCCCGGCTGGTCGACCTGGAGAACCTTCCCAAAACGGTCGGCAAACCGGCAAACCTGGCCATGGGCCAGGAGGTGGCCGATGATGCCATCACCCTGGTGCGCGACAACGGCAAAGTGCTCCCCCTGAAAGCATCGGGAACCGCAGACCCCGGACTTCCGTATCAGAAAGCAGAGGAAGTGCGCGACCGCGTGGTGACGGTGATCTTCACCGACGACCTGCGCAGCGATGCCGGACGCCTGCTGGGGAAGAAAATCCGCTCCCGCGTGCCGGACGCCGACGTGATCTACATTGACCCACGCGTGGCCGGAGCGATGACCGAGCCCGTGTTGCAGGCAGTAGCGAAAGCCCAGGCAGTGGTGGCGGCGATTTACGTTATCCCCACGGCGGGGAAGATTGCGAAATCGGACGGCGGGCTGAAGAACTCCGTTTCGTTACCGGACGCCAGCGGCGCGCTGCTGGAGGAGATTCTGGCCCGCGCCAAAGAGAAGACGGTGGTGCTGGCCATGGGGAACCCCTATCTGGCCGAGGATTTCCCGATGATTGAGAACTACATTTGTGCGTTCTCCAATGCGAGCGTTTCCGAGATCAGCGCCGTGAAGGCCATCTTTGGAGAGATCCCGATCCGCGGGCACTTGCCCGTGAACATCCCAGGCATCGCCGAGCGCGGCGCCGGCCTGGAACGTCCGCAATCGAGCGCCCGTGGAGGCCGTTAATATGCGTAGCCTGCAATATTCCGTCCGGTATATTTTCCCGCTCCTGCTGATGGCCCTGCTGGCCGCTTGCAGCGTCAATGTGCACAAAGACAAGTCGGGGGAAGACAAAAAGGTTGATATCGACACGCCGCTGGGCGGCATCCACGTCAGCAACGATGCCGACGCCCGCGATGTGGGCATCGCCGTCTACCCCGGCGCCACGCCGGTGCAAAAGAACGACGGGGATGACAATAAAAGCGCCAACGTTAATATTTCCAGCGGGTACTTCCGTCTGAAGGTAGTGGCCCTCGAATACCACTCCGAGGACGCACCGGAAAAGGTCCTTGCCTTCTACAAGAAGGAATTGAAACGGTACGGCGATGTTCTGGAATGCCATACCTCGAAGCACGGAAACGCTTCCGTGGAGCTCTCCAAAGACGACTCTCAGGACAACTCGAAGGAGCTGAAGTGCGAGGGCGATGGGGGCAAAAATATTGAACTGAAAGTGGGGACCCGCGACAAACAGCATGTCGTCTCGATTGAGCCGGACGGCAAAGGCTCCAAGTTCGCCCTCGTCTTCGTGCAGACCCGCGGCCAGGAGACCATTTAGCCTTCCTTGCCCCCATGCTTTGCCCTGCGGTACCTTGAAAGAGTGGAACATCCCTGTCAGCAGTGCGGCGCTATCGTGGCCGATGGCGTCGCTTTTTGTTCTCAGTGCAAGGCCCCCCAGATCCGCGTTCTTACCTATGAGCCGCCGGCCGCCTATTCGTCCGGGGAACATGCACTGGCGCCGGAGTCGGTCCGCGCGCTCGTGTCCCCCGGCCGGGTGCAGTGGTCCCATGCCGTGCCGGCTGCCGCCCTGGCGGGAGCAATTACCGCCGTCGCCATGCTTTTGCCCTTGGGGCTTTTTGGCCTGGAAATGGTGGCCGCGGGGGCCCTGGCCGTGCTTTTTTACCGCCGGCGCACCCCGCTGGGCGAACTTACCCCGGGTATGGGAGCCCGGATTGGTGCGGCCAGCGGTCTCTTTGGGTTCGGCCTCCTGCTGCTGCTGACCGGTATTGGCACCTTGCTTTTCCCCAACCGCTCCCAACTCCGTCAGACCATGGAGGCGGCCCTGGAGCAGGCGGCGGCCCGCAGTTCCGATCCCCAGGCCCAGCAGGCCCTGGCCTACTTCAAGACTCCGGAAGGCATGGCCCTGGTGATCGCCCTCGGAGTAGGCGTCATGCTGATGATCTTTCTGGCCATGTCCAGCCTGGGAGGTATGCTGGGGGCGGTTGTGCTCCGGCGACGGGAGCGAGGTAAGCTCTGAACGGCCGGGCGCTTTCCCCCAATCCAGAGTTTTTTCCTGTATTTCCTTTGCCTCCAAAGGTTTTAGATCGAACATCTTGCCCCACAGTCCCCGGCCCGCGTATGATGCAGCGTTCATGACTTCCAAAGCTTCTACCCGAAAACCGAACTTGCACGAACGGGCCCAGCTAATGTCTGCCACTGAGATTGAGCGGACCCTGGTCCGCCTGGCCCACGAAATCATCGAGAAAAATAATGGCGCGGCCGATTTAGGTCTGGTAGGGGTGCGCCGGCGTGGGGTGCCCCTGGCGCAACGGCTGGCCGGCATCATCCAGCGCATTGAGAAGACCCCGGTGCCAGTTGGCACATTAGACATCACCCTTTACCGCGATGATCTTTCTACTCTGGGATCCAAGCCGGTGGTGCAGAAGACGGAGATTGGCTTCGACGTGGCGGGAAAAAATATCATTCTGGTGGATGATGTCCTCTATACCGGCCGTACCACGCGGGCGGCAATGGAAGCACTCATCCGGCAAGGCCGTCCCAAACGGGTGCAATTGCTGGTGCTGATCGACCGCGGCCACCGCGAGCTGCCCATCGAGGCGACGTTTGTCGGCCGCAAAGTACAGACCACCGCCCACGAGATCATTGAAGTCAACCTCCACGAGGTGGACGAATCCGAACGCGTGATGCTGGTGGAAAAACTGGCTTAATCGGCCCCAAGAAGTTCTAAGTTTCAGGACAAGCGATGATGAAGGCAACGCGTGGTTCCCTGCTCGGGATCGAACATCTGGAAGCAGGCGAGATCCTTAAAATCCTGACCCTGGCCCGGCGGATGAATCCGCAAAAGCCGCAGACCCTCTTGCGCGGCAAGAAAGTGCTGTTGCTGTTCTATGAGGCCTCTACGCGCACGCGCAGCTCGTTTGAAATCGCCGCTAAGTCGCTGGGGGCGATGACCACGCTGGTCTTATCCAGCGGTTCCAGCATTGAGAAGGGCGAATCGCTGCTCGATACCGGCTACACCCTGCGGGGGGTGGGGGCGGACGTGATTGTGATGCGCCATCCCCACGCTGGGGCCCCCCACCTGATGGCGCAGCATCTGGATATTCCAGTGATCAATGCCGGCGACGGCATGCACGAGCACCCTTCCCAAGCGCTGCTCGACGCCTACACCATCCTGCGCCGTAAGAAGACCTTCAAGGGACTGCAGATCGCCATTGTGGGCGACATTTACCACAGCCGGGTGGCGCGCTCGAATATCCATTTGCTCAGTAAATTTGGCGCGAAGATCACCTTGGCGGGCCCGCCCGAGTTGCTGCCCGAAACCGCGGCCACGCTGGCCCCCGGGCTGCACATCGTCCGCACCGCGGAGGAAGCGGTGCGGGGCGCCGACGTCGTGATGGTGTTGCGCGTGCAAAAGGAACGGCTGGCCGGCATGAAGATCAGCCTGCAGGATTACATTGCGCGCTACCAGATCACCCTGCAACGTCTAAAATTGGCCAAGAAAGACGCGCTCTTGATGCATCCCGGGCCGATCATTCGCGGGCTGGAGCTGACCTGGGAAGTGGCCGACTGCCCGCAATCGATGATCGTGGAAGAAGTGCGCAATGGAGTGATTGTGCGCATGGCCATTCTGGCCCGAGCGTTGGGCAAGGCCAAATAACAAAGCATTCAAACTCACCACGGAGACACGGAAGCACTGAGGCTTTGCATGATCTTTGCTCAGAACAATGAAGGGACCTTCGGATATATTTGCTTTTCTCCGTGCCTCAGCGCCTCAGTGGTTGGATGTTCTAGCCCCCGGAGATATGTGTGAAGGACCGAAAAGAAAATCATAGCCTGCTGATCAAGAATGGCCGCGTGATTGATCCCGCGGCGAAGATCGACGCGCTGCTCGACGTGTTGCTGCGCGACGGCCAGGTGGCCGAAGTGGCGCCTCCCGGCAAGACGCGGGGCACGGCCCATGAAAAGATCGAGGCGCGCGGCTTAGTGGTTGCGCCCGGCTTTCTTGATATTCACGTCCACCTGCGCGAGCCGGGCCAAAGTTACAAAGAGAGCGTGGCCAGCGGGACCGCCGCGGCCGCGGCCGGAGGTTTCACCTCTGTGTGCTGCATGCCGAACACCCAGCCGGTGGTCGATTCCGCCGACTGGGTCACCTGGCTGCAGCAGCCCGAACGTGGGGCCGTGGTCAATGTGTTCCCCATTGCCGCCGCCACCAAAGCCAGCAAAGGCGGCACGCTGACGGATTTCCGCTCGCTGCAGCGCGCCGGAGCCGTGGCCATCACCGACGACGGCAAGCCCATTCTCGGGGACGACATCATGCGCGATGCCTTGCGCCTGGCTTCGGAGATCAATCTTCCGGTCATCCAGCATGCGGAAGATACCCGCATGACCGAGCACTGCTCGATGAACGAAGGCCCGACCTCCTTTCGCCTGGGCTTGCATGGCATGAAGACCATCGCTGAAGCTTCCGTGGTCGAACGCGACGTGCAACTGGCCACGCAATTCGCCGGCGCCCGGCTGCACGTGGCCCACCTCTCCACGGCTGATGCGCTGAAGGCCGTGCGCAAAGGCAAGCGCAGCAAAGCCCATATCACCTGCGAGGTCACCCCGCACCACTTCACCCTGACCGACGCCGATATCCGCGACTACGACGCCAATTTCAAGATGAATCCTCCGTTGCGCTCGCAGGCCGACCGGGAAGCCATGCTGGCGGGACTGGCCGACGGCTCGATTGATGCCATCGCCACCGACCATGCGCCCCATGCGCCCCAGGAAAAAATCATCGAATTCGAACGCGCCGCCTTCGGCATCACCGGCCTGGAAACGGCCATTGGGTTGTCCATCTCCCAGCTCCATCTGGGACATAAGATTCCGCTGCCCCGCATTGTGGAGCTCTTTACCGCAGGACCGGCGCGGGTCATCGGCCTGCGGGGCCGAGGGACCCTGGTGCGCGGCAGCCATGCCGACGTCACCATCTTCGATCCTAAAAAACGCTGGACGTATGACGCTTCCAAGTCGCGCTCCCGCTCGCACAATTCCCCCTTCGACGGCTGGGCGATGACCGGCAAAGTGGTGGCCACCATCGTGGGCGGGAGAGTGGTTTATCGCGGAGACTAGACCTTTACAAATTTTTACGGACCTCCGTAACAACTCCGCGCTCTCCGGCAGGTTCTCATTCCAGTGAGAACCTATGTCTCATGCCAGCCCCAGCTCCCGTTTAGCTTCCTTTGCTTTGTTCTGCGCCTTGACGCTGACGGGCGCTGCTCAATCCCAGTCGAATACCGCCCCTCCTGCTGAAAAAGGCGATGTCACCACCCTCTCCGTCAAGGTCAAGGTAGTGAATGTGCTGGCCACGGTGCGGGACAAACACGGCAAGATCGTCAATTACCTGACCAAAGATGATTTCCTGCTGAGCGAAGACGGCCAGCCGCAAACCATTCGTTACTTCGCCAAAGAATCCGACCTTCCCCTGACTCTGGGTCTGTTGGTCGATACCAGCCTGAGTCAGCGCAAAGTGCTGGACCAGGAGCGCATGGCCAGCAGCGCATTTCTCGACAAGATCATGCGCCCGCAGCACGACAAGGCCTTCCTCATCCACTTTGACCGCGAAGTCGAGCTGCTGCAGGACCTGACATCTTCACTGGACGATTTGCACACCGGTCTGGGCAAGCTGGAGACGCCGCAGTATCGGCCTGCCAGCAGTGGAGACCCATCCGGTCCCGGCGGGCCGGACCCCGGACAATATCCCGGACGCGGGCAGGGTGGCATGCATCGCGGTGGCGGCACCACGCTCTATGACGCCGTCTATCTGGCGGCCGAAGAACTGATGCAGAAGCAGGAGGGCCGCAAGGCCGTGATCGTGCTTTCCGACGGAGTGGACCGCGGCAGCAAGGAGTCTCTGGACTCTGCCGTGGAGTCCGCTCAGAAGGCGGACACGCTGGTGTATGCCATCTACTTCAAGGGAGAAGAGGGCGGAAATTCCCGAGTGGGATTTGGCATTCCCGGGATGGGCGGCCCGGGCATGGGAGGTCCAGGCCGACGCGGTGGTGGCCGCCCCGGAGGGCCTGCGCGGGAACCGCACATCGACGGCAAGAAAATCCTGCAAAAGATCGCACAGGCGACCGGCGGGCGGTTCTTTGAAGTCTCGAAAAAGGAAACGGTCGACCAGATTTACACGCAGATCGAAGAGGAACTACGCAACCAGTACAATCTCGGCTACACGCCGCAGCGCGCCGGAGCTGACTCCGGCATGTATCACAAGATCCAACTCACCACGAAAAACCGGGACCTGGCGGTACAGGCGCGGGAGGGATATTACTCGGAAGAGTAATATCCTCTTTCGCTGTAGCAATTACGCGAGCACTCCCATTTTCTTGCCCACTTTTTTCAGCTTTTCCAAAGCCTGCTGCAACTGGTCGTGGGTGTGCGTGGCGGTCATGATGGTGCGGATGCGGGCTTTGCCCTCGGGCACGGTGGGAAACGCTATGCCGGTGCCCAGCACGCCTTCCTGAAACAGCTCGCGGGAAAATTCCATGGTCAGCTTGCCGTCGCCAAGGATGATTGGTGTGATCGGGGTTTCGCTGGCCGGCGTGGTTTTGCCACCGATATCGAAGCCCAGCAGTCCCAGCTCCTTTTTCCAGTAGCGTGTATTCTCCCAGAGTTTCTCGATGCGCTCAGGTTCGTTCTCGAGCACATCAAACGCAGCGATGCAGGTGGCCGCCACCGATGGCGGATGCGAAGTGGAAAACAGGAAGGGCCGCGCGCGATGATAGAGAAAATCAATCAGGTCGCGGGTGCCGCAGACGTATCCTCCCAGCGCTCCGATGGCCTTCGAGAGCGTGCCCACCTGAATGTCCACACGACCGTGCACGTTGAAGTGGTCGATGGTGCCGCGACCGTTGCGGCCCAGCACGCCGGAGGAGTGGGCGTCATCGACCATCATGATGGCGCCGTATTTCTCGGCGAGATCGCACAGCGCGGGCAGCGGTCCGATGTCGCCGTCCATGGAGAAGACGCCATCGGTGATCAGCAGCTTTTTCCCCGGCTCGTTGTTCACGCTGGCCAGTTTTTCCTCGGCCTGCGCGATGTTCTTGTGCTCGAAGACGAGAATTTTGGCACGCGAGAGGCGGGCGCCGTCAATGATCGAAGCATGGTTCAGCGCGTCGGAGATGATGAAATCTTCCTTACCCAGGAACGCCGAAACTGTTCCGGCGTTCGCCGTGAAGCCGGACTGGAAGACTACACAGGCTTCCACGTTCTTGAAGCGGGCGATCTTCTCTTCCAGCTCCATGTGGATCTTCATGGTGCCGGCAATGGTGCGCACCGCCCCGGAACCAACGCCATACTTGCGCGTGGCCTCCAGCGCGGCCTCACGCAGCAAGGGATGCGTGGTCAGCCCGAGATAATTGTTCGACGCCAGGTTGATGACCTTCTTGCCGTCGAAGGTGCAGACCGGCTCCTGCTCGTCTTCCAGTACACGCAATTTGAAGTGCGTGCCTCTGGCTTTCAGGTCATTGAGCTGGTCGGTAAGAAAAGCGAGGGGGTTAGTGCGCGTCGCGGTCGACATAGTCTCTCCCATCGGATGTCAGATTAGTTTAATACGCGCGTGGGGACGTGCGTAGGCACATCGCTCGAGAAGGCCGCTTGGCTTGCATCTGGTGAAAGGCTATCGACCGCTACGTGTCGACTCCGGTGGGCTGACTGCAGCGGCCAGGGTTTTCAGGTCAGGGACTTCCAGATTAGCCCGGACGGTAGACGCCCTCACAGCGCCAATACCCGCACGTGCCGAGGACCGATTCACCCAGACCGTAGCCAGGCCCAGCGTTTTCGCTGGCACAATGTCGTGATACACGCTTTGCGCCACGTGCAGCCATTCTTCCGGCTTCATGCCGATCCGCTCCTCGGCCAGACGAAATACCTCACGCGAAGGCTTATAGGCCCGAGCCTGCTGGGCGGTGATCACATGGTCGAACTCGACACCCAGCTTGGGCGCTGTCGCAGCGAACAGATCGTCGTCAATATTGGAAAGGACGGCGAGACGGTAGCGTTTCTTCAGCAGCCGCAGCGCTTCCACTGTGTCAGCAAAGGGCTGCCAGCGGGCCACTGACTCCGGCAACGAGCGGACTTCTTCCGCTTCGTTCAGAGAAAAATCCCAGTTCCTGGCCGAACCCTCGCACTACACTCTCCAGCACTTCGCGATAGGGGCGGTAGGAACCAGTTTCGGCATCCGCTTCTAATTCGCCGTAGAGCGTGAGCAAGTCGGAATCTGCGATGTCGACGTCGTGCGCGGCAAGTATGGGCCGCAGGGCGGAGAAAATGCCGGATTCCCAATCAATCAATGTGCCATAGCAGTCGAAGGTCAGAACACGGAAGCGGGAGAAGTCGAGCATAGGAACACCGTTTGTCCTTCGTCATTGGCCGTTCGCCAAAAACAATACCCCGGGACGCAAGTCCCGGGGTAGCGAGAAGCAAAGAAATTCCTATTGCACTTCGAGCGGTTGCTCCAGCTTGAAACTCAGCGCCGACTCCGCCGGGATCACGATTTCTTTATTTCCGGTGAAGGCCGCGCCGCCGGTACCGGCCCCGGCTCCAGCCACAGCCCCAATGGCCGCGCCTTTACCGCCGCCGGCCAGACCACCGATCAGCGCTCCCAGTCCCGCGCCGCCGCCGGCCATGACCGCGGTACGTTTGCCCTTACCCTTCAGGGTGCGGGTCACGGAAGACGTCGCGATGGTCTGGGTCGCGCCGTTAACTTCAATCGAATCCAGTTTCAATTGCAGGAGCGCGCCACCCTTGAAACGGCCCAGCGGTTTGGCGTCCACGACGGTTCCCGTGGCGCTCGCGCCCGCCGGAATCACCGTCTTTCCATCCACCGCAACCGGGGTAGCCAGCGTCGCCGCGAAGGTCTGTCCCGCCTGGCTGATCTTGGAACCGACCGCCTGGCCCATACGTACCGTGAGAGTTGTTCCCGCCGGGATCACCACCGGCTTGGCCGTTTCGGTCTTCCCAGTCGAAGTGCTGGGGGCCGAGGGATTTTCTCCCGGCGCAGCCGTATCTGACGGCTTGCTGCATGCAACCAGCCCTAAGAAGCAAACCGCAAGAGTAACTGACAACCACCATTGAGATTTTTTCATTATTCCTCCACGCCAGAGGATCAATAGAGTTTTACGGTGCGAAGTGACATTTGACAAGTTCGACCCGCGTGACAAAAGTGTACGCCGAAAACTGGTCTAATGCTTGTCCGAGGGAGAGACAACCGGTGTCTCGGGAGGAACATCGGCTTCGTCTTCCGCCTGCGGAGTGGGCGGCGGCTTTTTCTCCAGAAACTTCCGCGTATTCAGTAAAGGACGGCCCAACGAAGTATTGTAGCTAGACCACGGCCCTTCCAATCCCACTTCCCGTTCGAAGTGGGCCCGCATGGATTCCATCTTGGAGTCGAGATCGTCCAGATAGTGCAGCATGAGGGCTTCCGGAAACATGGGCAGCTTAGGCGAACCGAATTCGTATTCCCCATGGTGGCTGATGATGAGGTGCTCGATCAGGGTCTTCAGTTCGTCGGGGAAGCCCGGCAAGTTCACCAGCTTGGCCTGCAACATCTCCAGTTCAATAATCATGTGGCCCAGCAGCTGCCCGCGCGTGCTGTAAGAAAACGAGCGGTTGTAGGTCAGCTCATGGATCTTGCCAATATCGTGCAGAAAGGCCCCGGTCAGCAGCAGGTCGCGATTGATTTGGGGATAGTTGCGGCACATGAGATCGCAAGAACGGAACAGCGACACCACATGGTCGAGCAAGCCGCCGATGTAGGCATGGTGCAGCGTCTTGGCGGCGGGGGCGGTGCGATAAGCTTCGGCGATTTCCGGGTCCGCCATAAAGGCCTCGACCAGCCCTTTCAGATGCGGGTCTTGAAAAGTGGCCACGAACCCGGCCAGGGTCTGCCACAGCTCGCCAATGTCCTTGGTGGTGGCCGGCAGGTAGTCGGCGAAATCAATTTCCGTATCTCCCAGCCGGCGCAGCTTGTGAATGGTGAGCTGGAATCGGTTTTTATATTTGTTGAGCAGCGCCTTGGCCTTGATGAAGTCGTCCTGCTCGAAGGCGCCCATGGCGTCTTCGACGTTGTCCCACATCTTGGCTTCGATCTGGCCGCTGCGGTCGCCGAGGGTCAGCGCCAGGTAGGGCTCTCCCGTTTTCTTTGGCTTCACCTGCTTGGAAACCACAACAAAAGAGGAGGTGATGATTTTGTTTTCGTGCTGCGTGCAATCGCGGATGAAGAAATCTTTCATGCTGGTTAAATGCCGGGGCCGCGGAGCTTACAGGATCCCCAGCTTCTTCTTTTTCTTCTTGAGGTCTTTCGCGCCGGCTTCCTTGGCCGTGGTCTCCACCGGGCCGGTCTGGTTGGGGCTGGCGCCGGTGTCTGAATAGCCCTGGGCCAAAGTGATATAGGCATCTTCGCGCAGCTTCATCATGTAAGCGCGCAGGGCGGGCTGGACTTTTTGCATGTAGAGCGCGTCCTGAATGCGGGGTTCCACTTCGCTGAAAGCAGGAATGCCCGGCTGCTGGTGCTCGCTCACTTTCAGGATGACGAACCCCTGCTTGGTGCGGATGGTATCGGAAACTTCTCCCGGCTTCATGGCGAAGGTCTTGTCTTCCAGCTCCTTGGCCAGAGTACCCCGCTTGAAGTAGCCGAGATCGCCGCCCTGGGCCGCGGTGGGACCATTGGAGTTCTTCTTGGCCACATCCTCGAAGCTGGCGCCTTCGCGGATCTGCTGCAGCAACTGGGTGGCTTTCGCCTGCGCCACGGTCACGCGCTGCTGTTCGTCGTCCGAATCATTTCCCGGCTTCTTGTCGGTGGAAATCAACAGCTCACTCAGGCGGATCTGTTCCGGACGTTCCATGTCGGCCTTGTGGTCTTCATAGAATTTCTGCTCTTCGTCCTTGGTGATGCTGATGCGCGAGCCTACCTCGCGTCCGATCACCTGCTGGGTGATGATGGAATTGCGGATGTTCTGCTTGACCTCTTCGAAAGAGACCCCCTGCGCCTCGGCCGCCTTTTCCAGCTCTTCCATGCTGTCGAGCTTCATCTGCTTGCGCATTTCATCGAGGCGCTTGATGACTTCGGTGTCGGCCGTAATACCCAGATCGGCGCCTTTTTGCAAAAGCAGCTGCTGGTCAATCAGATCGCGCAGGACGTCTTTCTCACGCTCGGCCACGACCTTGTCCACATTGACCGCATCCTGCTGCTGCGCTTCCTGGCGAAGCTGGTCTTTGCTGCGCAGGTATTCCGAGCGCGTAATGATCGAGTTGTTGACTCGAGCGACGATTTCTTCAATCACCGTGTCCGCGCCCAACAAGGACGACGGGACCAGGGCAACGGCCAGCAGGCCAAGCGCGACAGACCACGTTTTCATAAACAAAGATTCTCCTTGGCCGCACCACACGCAGGAGAGCGGAACCTTGGGAAGACACGACCTGGGCTTTATTGTACCTCTGGAAGGTGGCCGCAGCCAGCCGTTCAAGCCTCGGAGTTACGGACCAGGGCCACCACGGTGACGTCATTATGGGTGGGTGGAGTGCTCATGAACTGCTTGATGTCACTGAGGGCGGTCACGCAAATTTCCTTGGCCCCCAGCGCGCTGGTGCGGAGCAGGATTTCCTTGACCCGGGCAACGCCAAACTCTTCGTTTTTGCGCTTTCCCTCCACCAGCCCCCGCGAAGCCAGCAGCAGGGCCGCCCCGGGCTCCAGCACCACGATAGGAGTATCAAAGGTGGCCAGCGAGAACAGCCCCAGAGGCAATCCCGTAGGGGGCAATTCCACCACCCCGCTGTGGTCGCGGACCAGGCCGGCCGGATGCCCGGCGTTGACATAGCAAATCGTCCCAAGATTCTCGTTGTAGCAACCGATGAAGGCGGGGCAGGAACGCACGCCACCGGCCGCCTGCAGGATGGTGCGGTTGACATGCAGGCAGATCTCCATCATGGCATCGGCTTCGTTGGTTTCTTCCGCGTTCAATAGCAGGGCTGACTGGCTGCGCAGCGATTCTTGGGCGGCATACAGGATGCCGCGATTCTCTTCGAAGCGTCCCGCCAGGTCCAGCAGGGCAAACACCACGCGATGAGAATTGACGCGCACGAAATCGTAAAAATCCCCGCCCATGCGCTGGCCATAGTAGACCGCGGCCAACTCAGCATTCTGCAAATCCGGAATACTGGCCCGAATGGGGTCCCGGAGCGGCGTCTGGGGTTTCGCGGATTGCGCGGATGAGAACATGTCAGGATGGCTGAGAGTAGCACAGACCGGGAACCCACAGCGTTCCCGGCCCCACGCTAATTTCCGTACTTACGCATCAGGTATTTCCCCACTTCTGCTTCCATTTGCCGGTAATCACAATGAATGGTGTTGCGTAACGCGGCCTCCGTGGAGCTTCCTTCTCCCAGGCGCTCCAGGATACGGCGCACGTCACTCATGCCATAGGTGGCCAGGATATACTCCACGGCGGCCAGCGATTGATCATAGGCCAGAGCAGCTTCCGGACCGGAAAATTGCAGAAAGCTTCCTTCCAGCGCGTTATAGGGGATGGCATGCTGGCCGGCAAAAAACTCCGCCAGGCGGCGCCCTCCACCGGAAAGAGTCTTGGGCTCGACAGCTTGTGCAATGCCTTCATGCAGCCACTGCGGGCAACGCCCGTTGGAAAGCTGGTTAATGAAAGAGTGCGCCAGCTCGTGCTTCAGAATTCGGGCCAGTTCGGAATTCACCGAGGTGAGGCCCTGTACCGGTATGCGCAATTTGCCATCGTTCACCGCGCCGGTCCAGGAGGGGGCCTGGGTCACATCAAAGAATGACTGGTCCGCATAGAGAATCACAGGAATGCTATTGCGCGGCGAAACGCCGAAATCCCGCACCAGTTCATCGTACTCCGCCTCCAGAGTGGCGATCACCTCACGGCGGAAGGACTCGGAAGTCTGCTTGCCTTCGTAGCGCAGCGTGAAGTGGCTGCTCTCCCGTTCCGAAAAGTTGGCCTCCACCTTGGCTTCCCGCTCGGCCCGGGCCACAAACTGCTGGATGACGGGGTCCGGGCGCAAAGCCAGCGAGCGTTTCCAGGTCTGGATGGCGTCCTTGCCGCGGTCGGCGGAAAACTGCGCGTAGCCCAGAATATCGAGGGCGTCGGGCGACTCGGGCGCGCTGCGCACCGCGCGCTCGGCATAGGAGAGCGCTTGCGAAGCATTGCCCGTACGCACTAACAGGGCCGCGTAATAGTTGAGGATGGTAGGATTGCCGGAATCGGCCCGCAAGGCAGAATCAAAATAAGGCCGCGCTTTAGCGAAGTTCCCGCGATCAAATTCGTGTCTCCCGGCGATGAAATACGCGGTGGCGGTGGCAGCCGTGTCGCCTTGCTGTTCGATGGCCTCAAGCGCGTCTATATCGACCTTGCCTTCGTGAATCACCTGGGCCGTAAATTCGTCCTGGTTCTTCAGCGTTCCTGCCGGGGCAAGCGCCGGCATTTCTTCGGCGACGTTCGTAGCGGAGCTGGCATATTGCGGAGCGAGCCCCCCGGCTTCGATCTTCTCCACCAGGGTTTTGGGAATGGCGTAGGAGCTATCTCCCACCTCATATTGCAGATGCGAGCCTTCCTCCTGGACATGATCGGCCCAAATGGTGCGTCCATTCTTGAGATGAATGACCTCTGCGGGCATCCCGAGGGACGCCAGAGACACGAATAGCAAAAGAGTGACAGAAGCCCGCATTTGGGCGCATTCTAACAACTAGGGAGCCGTGTCCCTAGGTGACCAAAGTAATCCAGCGAAACGAACGCTTGTGGTGGACGCCGATGCTGCTGCTGGGGTGGGCAGCGCTGGCGTGGGCGCAGAATCTTCCGCCTTCCATCCCCTTGCGTCCTCCCTCACCTGCGGAAGAACTCTACCTGCAATTGGGAAGCGCGGCTCTTAGCAAGACCCGCGTCTACAACATCCGTGGGGCCGCCGTGGACCGGCCGCCGCTCCACATCACCATGGAGGACGGCACGATCGCCTTCACGGAAGACGTCATGGGTCGCGTTACAGGGGCGTTCTTCGAGGGCGAGGGGGAAGTGCTGTTGATTCCACCCAACAAGACCGAACGGGCTTCCATGGTGCTCTTCACTCACGCCGCCATTCTGGAGGAGAGAATCAGCAGCGGATATTTCCGCTTTAACGATGCCACCTTTGCGGAGTTGCAACCCTATCTGCGGCCGGTAGAGGACCCGGATGAGTTCGTCGCACTATGGAACGCCACCGCCCGCAATCTGGCGCAGACTGACGCGCTGCGGCTGCTGGTGAGTCTTAGCCGCTTCCTGCCGGCCGGCGGGCCAGCCGGAGACCCCGCCGGGCAAATTGTCCCGGACGATGACCGCTTCTTCCACGCTCGCATGCTCGGCCAGAGGTTGGGGACTTTCGACGTCTTTTACGATGCGGCGGCCCGCGAACAGATTTGGGCAGGACAGCTCAAGACGGTAGAGTCGGGCGCTTACTACGACGTTTGGGCATCGTTTCCGGTGCGCTCCGCCGGCCAACGCTCGGGCAGCCTCAACAGCCTTGCCGGAGAAGGCGGCCAGGAAGAAGCTCTGCGCATTTCCGACTACAAGATTCGCGCCGTAGTGAAGCCGCCCAGCACCCTGGAAGCCGAAACCGAACTGGAGATGGAGGTCATCCAGGGAGGACTGAGGGCGGTATGGTTTGAACTGTCCCGATTCCTGCAAGTACAAAGCGTCGAAGCCGACGGCAAGGCCATTGAGTTTGTGCACAATTCATCGCTGGAAGGCAGCGAACGGGCCCGCCGGGGAAACGACCTGTTGGCGGCTGTTTTTCCCGAAGCATTGAAAAGCGGACAGAAAATACGTCTCCGTTTTGTGTATCGCGGAGATGTTCTTTCCGAGGCCGGCGGGGGCTTGCTGTATGCCGGCGCACGCGGCATGTGGTATCCCAATCGCGGCCTTGCTCTTTCGCAATATGACATGGAGTTCCACTTTCCCAGTGGGTGGACGCTGGTGGCTACCGGTAAACACCAGGAAAGCGTTCCCGCCACCGACAATGCCGGCAATGAAATCAGCCGCTGGATCTCGGAGCGACCCATTCCGGTGGCCGGATTTAACCTCGGGCGCTTCAGCCGGGCAACTGCGCGGGCGGGAGACATTCCCGTGGAGACCTTTGCCGCGGCCGGAGTGGAGCGCAACTTCCCCAAATTGAACCCGCCACCTGCGCCTCCTGCCCTGCCTTTGCCCCCCCGTCCGCAAACTCAGCTGTTGCCGCCCCCACCACCGCCTTTGCAGCCCTCCCCGGCACGCAATGCCCAAGCGGTGGCCGACGCTTCCGCCCAGGCCCTGACCTATTACAGCCGGCAGTTTGGCCCTTACCCCTATGGCTCGCTCAATCTGGCGCAAATCCCCGGAGACCTCAGCCAAGGTTGGCCCAGCCTGATTTTCCTTTCCACCTACTCGTTTCTGACCAACGAGGAGCGCGTCCAACTGCACATGAACCAGGTGGAGAAGATCGCCAGCAATCTGATTGTGGCCCATGAAACAGCCCACCAATGGTGGGGGGACCTGGTGATTTGGAGCGGGTATCGCGACCAATGGATAGTGGAGGCGCTGGCCAACTATAGTGCGCTGATGTTGCTGGAAACCCAGAATCCAGAGGATTTTCGCGCTCTTTTGGACCAATATCGGGACGAGTTACTCAGCAAGAACAAAGATGGCAATTATCTGATGGAGGCCGGGGCGGTGGCCCTGGGCACCCGGCTGTCTTCTTCGCAGTTTCCCAACGGATATCTGGCCATCAGCTATGGCCGAGGCTCGTGGCTATTCCACATGCTGCGCTCCATGCTGCGGGATGCGGAAAAGAAATCTGCGGGACGGATGACAACCGAGGACCGCGCCGGGGCCGGCAAAGAAGAGCCCTTCATCCGGGCTTTGCGTAAGTTAAGGCAGCGTTATGAGGGCCAAGCAGTCACGACTCGGGACCTGCTGCATATCTTCGAAGAAGAGCTGCCACCTTCCTTATGGTATGAGGGCAAGAAATCGCTCGACTGGTTTTATGAAGGTTGGATCAATGGCACGGCCGTCCCGCAATTTGACTTGCAGAAGGTGAAGTACACCGGCAACGCCGGCACGGTGACGGTAAGTGGAGTCATCCGCCAAAAGTATGCGGAACAGGGCACCACGACCCAGGATTTGGTGACCCCGGTTCCGGTGTACGCCGAACAAGGGAACCGATCCATATTTCTGGGGCAGGTCTTCGTCGAGGGAGATGAAACGCCATTCCGTCTCAGCGCGCCGCCGGGCACACGAAAGGTCGTACTTGACCCCAACCAAACCTTGCTGGCGCGCGTCCACTGAGTTTCAATTCAGGAAAGTCATCCCAGAATCTCACGCGCGTCTCCCCCCACCACTCGATTTCACCGTGGTCCAACGTGTCCATGTGCATTGTTATCATCGGGGCCTTCTCGACCCCAGCCGTTCGCGCTCTCCTGGCACAGCACGTGCAGTTACGCTTTGCGCGAGTCGGGCTTCCCGGCGGAAATCATCCCCATCATGCACAGACATGCATCCTCGCTGGCTCGTCCGCAGCAGCGCTCGCGGACTTCGGTCTTACTGGTGGAAGACGAGGGATTCGTGCGCGAGGCCGCGCGCCAGATCCTGCAAGCTGCCGGATACCAGGTGTGCACGGCACGCACCGCGCGGGAAGCCCTGTGGCGGGTCCAGAAGCATGGCCACCCCTTCCAGCTTCTTCTCACCGACGTGGTTTTACCCGGCCAGAGCGGCCCAGCGCTGGCCGAAGAACTCACCAAGCGCAATCCCCGGCTCAAGACGATTTTCATCTCGGGCTACCCGGAAAACATTCTGGACCCGGGGCTAAGCAAACACGTTGCCGGCCACTATCTGGCTAAGCCATTTTCCAGGGAGAGCCTGACCCGTACGGTAGGAAACCTGCTGACTCCCGAAGGCCCGTAAGCAGCTTGGCGGGCTCAGGGCATTTGCCGCGACGGGGTGCCCTGCGGAATCAAGACCAGAAAGTCGCAGCCGAAAATCAATCGCTCCAGGTCTTTGTCCACCGGCCCCAAACTACGGAATCCTCTACGCAGTCCGCGCAGATCGAAGACCGTCCAGCCTTCTTTGATCTGGCGCTCAAACAGCGGCTTCAGGTATGGGAAATCCGAGTCTTTATCTTCCGCCAGATTGAACTGCACCGGCTGAAAGGGCCGGCCGATCCCAGCAAAGCGCAGTTGCGATCCTTTTACCGCGAGGACGGCGATGTGCAGCGACTGTGTCCCTTGTCCGTCGGCCAGCTCGGCCACCAGGTTTCCCAGGTCGTTGTTATGCAGGGGATTGAACCCCTTGTAGACGTGCCAGGCGCCAAATTTGAAAAGAATCTTGGGCGGCCCGCCTTCACTGCGCAAAGCCTGCTGATAGTTCCACTCGAAATTAGTTTTCATCAGAAGCGCGCGCTGCCGGTTGGAATCAAAGCCCGAACCATTCATGTTCTTTTGGTAAATTTCCCGGCTCACCAGGAGTGACCGGAACAGGCCCTGGGCGGCAGGATTTGCTTCTTTATGCAAGAGAGTATCCAGCTCCTTCAACTCGTCGTCGCTGGCACTCATCATGAAGATCTCGCCAGGACTCCCGCTCTGGCTGGCTGCAGCGTAAGCCTGGTCGTTCTTCTGCATCAGGCGGCGCACGGCTTGCTCCGCGTTCTTGCCGGGATGGGTCTCCAGGATGCGGGCCAGAATCAGCCCGGAAGCTCCCATTAATTCCTGATCCAGGCCCCAGAGATGGAACTGCCCGCCCCTTGCCTTCTGGGCGCAATGGGAGAGCCAGTCAAATTCCTGTTGGAAGTTGTAGAACGCAATGGTGGCCGGGTACTGTTTTTCAAAGGCCACGAGCCGCTCCGTCCCGTCCTTCCTGCCGACCCAGCCGGTCAAGGCTTCAGCGGCCAACGGCCCTGTCTCCACGGCCAGGGTATGGAAGCCTTGTGGTCCGGCCAGAGTGCAAACCGCGGTGGCGAAAGCGGGAATCTCCGCCAGACCGTGGTCTTCGCCCAGCAGAATGTATTGCGCGCGCGCCATGGCCTCCCGTAAAACCGGCGCCGCACTCCCACTCCACTCCCCATCGTGCACAGCCAGGTCATAACGGTTCTCTTGCAAGCGAGCCAGAAAGGCGTCCGATTGCGCAAAGGCTGGCGCCAGGACAAGACAAACCACACACGCGACAAACCAAGCTTTGCTCACGCTTATCTCCTGGGGATGGGGTCGAACAAGAATCGCCTGGGGAAAGATACGAGGCGCAGTGGTAGTTAGTTCCCGAAATGTAGCGGGCGAGTTCCCGAAACTGTACTGTCTCCGAATGGAATTTCCGGCATGGGGAGAGCAGACAAAGTCTGGAGCCGCCCACGATGCGAATCTCCTCGACTCCGATGTAACTAACGACGAGGTTACGCATGGCCGAAGAACCCGATCGCGCCGCGCACAGTCCGCAGTTACACGTCCTATTTGTGACCGAGGATGAAAAGGAGTTCTCCCATCTACGCGACCTGGTGGAGCGAAACGGGAAGGACCTCATCCATATCGAGCATCTGGCCTCGGTGGAAGAAGCGATGCTCAGGGTGCAGCAGAAAGGCTGCGACCTCTTATTATGCAGCTATCATCCCGGGGATGACGCCGGCCTGCGCCTGGCGCGCGAACTGCACGAGACCAGCCGGCATACTCCGCTGATTTTCGTCAGCGACTACGTCAATCCCACCGCCACCGCCGCGGCCCTGCAAGCCAATGCCAACGAATGGCTGGAGGACCCGCGCTCGCGGGACGCCATGCTCCGCCGCGCCTTGCTGTTTGCCATCGAATTGCACTGCAAGGAGCGCCAACAACAGAAGGCCGATGAAATGTTGCGTAAGCTGTGGCGGGCCGTGGAACAGTCCGCGGAACTTATTGCCATTACCGACCGCAAGGGCATGATCGAATATGCCAATCCCGCTTTTGAGACGGTCAGCGGATATTCCAGCGCGGAAATGGTGGGCCAGTCGTTCGGGATATTGAAGTGTTCCGAGGAATCCCCGGAGACCTATCAAACCCTCTGGGACACGATCCTTGCCGGCAAAGTATTTCGCGGGGTGGTGGCCAACCAGAAAAAGAACGGTGAAGTCTTCTATCTGGAAAAAGTCGTCGCCCCGCTGCGCGACGCGGAAGGCAACATTACCCACTTCGTCTCCTGCGATCGTGACATCACAGAGCGCAAAAAGCTGGAAGAACAGCTGCAGCAGGCGCAGAAGATGGACGCGGTGGGCCGTCTGGCCGGCGGGGTGGCGCATGATTTCAACAATCTGTTGATGGTCATCAGCGCCTACACCGAACTCATGCTCGACACGCTGGCCAAGGAACATCCCTTACGCCGGAACGCGGAACAGATCATGACCGCATGCCGGCGCGCCGCCGACCTCACCCGGCAATTACTCGCCTTCAGTCGAAAGCAAATGCAAGCCTTGCAAACTCTCGACTTAAACCCGGTGATCCAGGAAATCTGCAAGATGCTGCCCCGGCTGGTGGGAGAGGACATCGACCTGGTCTTTGTCCCGGGAAACAAGCTGGGAAAGGTCCGGGCTGACCCCATCCAGATCGAGCAAATCCTCATGAATCTGGCCGCCAATGCGCGGGATGCGATGCCCGGCGGGGGAAAACTCACGGTCGAGACTTCCTCGGTGTCGCTGGATGAAGCCTACATTCAGCGCCACTCCATCGTGCCGCCCGGCGACTATGTGCTGCTGGCAGTAACCGACTCCGGAGAAGGAATTGCCCCCGAACACATGCCACTTATCTTCGAACCCTTTTACACCACCAAGGCAAAGGGCAAAGGTACGGGCTTGGGACTGGCCACGGTGTATGGCATCGTGAAGCAAAACGGGGGCTTCATATGGGTCTATAGCGAGCCCGGCCTGGGTACAACTTTCAAGATCTACCTGCCCCAGGTCTATCACGGTACGGAGCGCTTTACCCCGGTGCCTCCCGACACCAGCCCACGCGGCCAGGAAACCATTCTCCTGGTAGAGGATGAAGCCCCGGTGCGGCAATCGACTCGCGAGTTCCTGGAGTTGATTGGCTATACCGTTCTGGAAGCACGCCATGGAGATGAGGCCCTGCGCATTTCGCGCGAGTATGCCGGGCACATTCACCTGATGATTACCGATGTCGTGATGCCTAATATGGGCGGGGCCAAACTGGCGGGACAACTGGCCCTGGAACGCCCCGCCATGCAGGTGCTTTTCGTCTCCGGTTATGCGGAAAATACCGTGCTGCGCCACGGCCCGATTGATGTTACCCAGCGCTTCCTGCAAAAGCCCTTCACCCTCAAAGCCCTGGCCCGTAAGATGCGCCAGATGCTGCAAAAAGAGGTTGCTGCTGCAGCTTCCCCGCATTGAAGTCCCCTGCCGTGCTTTTCCCGCAATCCCTTTATAATGACAGCGGAAGCTTGCATGAGTTCATCCACCCGCCTACCCATTGCGCCGCTTGATCTCACAAATTCTGCAGCTTCGCTTCCCTCCCGCTTCCGGCCCTTCCTCTTGTCCGTGATTTTTCTTCTCTGGCTGGTCATCTATGCCGCCGGCATGTTCAGTCCGGCCTTGCTGGATGACGTGGACACCATTCACGCCGAGGCGGCGCGCGAGATGCTGCAGCGCAATGATTGGGTGACGCTGCACACCAACGGCATCCGTTATCTGGAAAAGGCGCCCCTGATGTACTGGTCAGTCGCGCTGAGCTACAAGGCATTCGGCATCAGCGAATGGAGCACCCGCCTGCCCCTCATGCTCTGCGTACTGGCCGGACTGTTGGCCACCTACGGCATCGGCAAGCGTTACTACGGAGAGGCCGGAGGATTCTACGCGGCCCTGGCGCTGGCCACCTCGATCGGCCCCTACATCTTTACCCGCTTTGAGATCCCCGACTTCGAAGTCGGACTGTGGCTGCTGCTGACTTTCTATTTTTTCCTGCGCACCCTCGAGGAAGATACCCCTTCCCGAACTTCCTGCTGGGGTTTTGCCGCGGTCTGCGCCCTCAATATCCTCACGAAGGGACTCATCGGCCTGGTGTTTCCGGCCGTGGCCATCGTGCTGTTCCTCCTTTTGACCGGACGCCTGCGGCACATGCTGAAAATGCGCATCGTTTCCAGCACCCTGGTCTTTCTGGCCATTGCGGCCCCCTGGCACATTCTGGCCTCCTTGCGGAACCCGGCCCAGGGCAATGTGAAGGGCTTCCTTTGGTTCTATTTCGTCAATGAGCACTTCCTGCGCTATATCAACAAGCGCGTGCCTCCGGGATATGACACGGTGCCCCTGCTCATCTTCTGGGGCCTGCTTATTCTCTGGCTGATGCCCTGGAGCGTATTTCTTCCCCAGGCGGTGCGGGACATCCCCTGGCGCTGGCGGGAATTACGTGGCCGCCTCTCAGCTACGCAACGGGCCAGCCTGATGTTCGCTCTATGGGTGCTGGTGGTGGTGGGTTTCTTCACCTTTTCCACGCGGCAGGAGTACTACACCATCCCAGCTGTTCCGGGCATGGCCCTGCTGGTCGGGGGATGGCTGGGCCGGGAAATGCGGGAGCCGACGCAGCAGCGACTGGGACGCATCTCCTCGCTGGTGCTGCTCATCATTGTGGCCGTGGGTTCGGTAGTGGGTCTGGCCCTATGGGCCTCTTCGCGCGCCCCCGCGCCGGGCACGGACCTGGCTGACCTGCTCACCAAGAATCCGGAAGACTATGATTTTTCCCTGGGACACTTCCTTGATTTGACCCCACAGGCGCTGGGAGCGTTTCGTATTCCCCTGTTGGGAGCCGTCGTCTCTCTGCTGTTGGGGGCGGTCGCGAATTGGGTCCTGCGCCGACGCGGCAAATTGCTGGCCGCGAACTTGACCCTGGCCGTGATGATGATCGGGCTGCTGACCTGCGTGCACACTGCCTTTGTCACCTTCTCGCCCATCCTCTCCTCGAAACAACTAGCGGTGGCGATCCAGAACCACTACCGCCCGGGCGACGTTATCGTGGTGGATGGTCCCTACCATCAGGCCTCCACACTGAATTTTTATACGGGCATCCCCTTGCGAATTCTGCATGAGCCCAGCGGCAATCTTTGGTATGGCTCAAAGTTCCCGGATGCTCCCCACGTCTGGGAGACGCAGGCTTCCTTCGATGCGTTGTGGGCCGGGGCCACGCGGGTTTTTCTGTGGACGGACCAGGACGACCCTCGCGAGTTGCGGGGCAAAATCAGCTATCGAGTGGCGCGCAGCGGGGGGAAGTCTATCCTCACCAACCAGCCGGTACAGCCGTGACCGCAATTCCGCCTATTTATAATTCTTCTCAGCCTGTATGAGCGTGCTCCTTAATCCCATGTTCGCTGCTAGCGTGGTGTGGCGTGTGCTGTTTGCTTTCGCCCTGGTCGGGACGGTCAGCGCCCTGGTGTTTCTGGCTCTGGCCCTGATCGCCGCGGTGCGCTATCGCAAGACGGCCCGTGAGGAAGCAGCCCTGGCCGCGGCCGTGGCGGCCGCTGATCTGCCCCCCGTCACCATCTTCAAGCCGGTGCACGGCGCGGAACCCCGTCTCTCGCAAAATTTGGAAAGCTTTTTCCGGCAGGACTATCCCGACTTCGAGATCATCTTTGGGGCGCGCGAGGCGGCTGATCCCGCCTTGCAGGTTGTGGAAGATTTACGCCGCCGCTTCCCGGCGGTGAAATGCAAAATCGTCTTATCGGGCCCGCCCCAGTGGCCCAATGCCAAGGTCTACTCCCTGGACAAGATGATCGCGCAGTCGGCCAACGACTATTTCATCATCAGCGACAGCGACGTAAAAGTGGAAGCGGATTTCCTGCGCCACGTGGTGCCGCCTTTGCTCAACCCAAAAAATGGCTTGGTGACCTGTATGTATCGCGGCATTCCCGAGAACAGCTTCACCTCGCTGTTGGAAGCTATGGGGATGTCGGTGGAAATGTCTTCCGGCGTCATGGTTGCCGACATGCTGGAAGGCATGCGTTTCGCCTTGGGGCCGGTGATGGCGACGCGGCGGGACGCCGTGGAAAAAATCGGCGGCATCGTGGCCACCTCCGAGTATTACTCCGACGACTTTGTGCTGGGTAATCTGATTTGGGCGGCGGGCTATCGGGTTGTGCTTTCGCACGTCGCGGTGGACCACGTGTTGGCCCTGCAATCCTTCGTGCGCACCTTTGGCCACCAGCGCCGCTGGATGACCAGCACCCGCTACTCGCGTCCCTGGGGACATATGGGCACCGGCCTCACCTTCGCCATGCCCTTCGGCATTTTAGGTTGGATTTCCGCCATGGCGCTGGGCCACGTCGCCTGGGCTTGGGCCTTCCTTCTGATTGCCCTGCTCAACCGGATCGTGCAATCCCTGGTCGTCGGCGGAGAAATCATTCAAGATCCCCGCGCCCGCTCCCTCTGCTGGCTCTATCCGCTGCGCGATCTGTTCGGATTCGTGACCTGGGTGGGAAGCTATACCAGTGCAACCTTCAACTGGCGGGGAGAACTCTATCGTTTCAGCAAGGGCGGGAAAATCATCCCGGCGCGTCGCGCCGGCGAGCACTCCACCGTAGAAGTCTGAGACCCTGATTTCCTGTTTCAGGAAATGCGGCGCAGCTTCCCTTCTTTCAAGAGGAAAGTATCTCCCCGCCAGACGACGGTGTGTCCGGCGAAGCTGACCAGCCACACCAGCAGCCCGATAAGGTCGCGCAGGGGAAGCAGCCACAGATGGCGGAACAGAGTGCGGTCGTGTAACACCGAGTTCCCCACCAGGACTGCCGACCCCACGCGCAACACGAGCGCCGCACCCAGCAAGCCCCACGCCCAACTCGCACCCTGGGCCAGGAACAGGGTCGACAGGGCCCAGGGCAAAACAAAGGTCACGGCATATCCCAGGTATCCCCAGCGCCGCGAGTCGCGAATGCTGCGCGCCCAACGCAACTGGTGCTGCCAGAACTCCGTCAGCGTATAGGGCGGAAGGTGGGTATCGACGGCAAATTCCGCCAGCTCTACGGACTTGCCCAATCTCGCGATGCGGTTGCCGAGTTCGTAGTCGTCGGCCAGGTAATCCAGCAGGGCTTCAAAGCCGCCAATGGCCCGCAGATCGTCGCGACGAAAGGCCAATGTGGAGCCCAGTCCAAAGCGCATCCCTTCGGTTTGCCGGGCCACCAGAACGCCGAGCGCGAAGTCAGTGCTGATGCCGAGCGACTCCAGTCGCGAACCCAGCGTAGGAGAAGCCTCGCCGCGATACAGGCACGTCACCATTCCCACCTGCGGGCTGGCGAAGGGCGACAGCACGCGCCGCAGATAGTCCGGGGGCACGGCAATATCGCTGTCATTCACCAGGAGGTGGTCGAATTGCGCCTGCTCCACCATCTGCGCCAGATTGCTGACCTTGACGTTGGTGCCCAGAATATTTGCGCACAGGACGAGCCGAATGCTCTGCCGAGGAAATTCCACCTGAAGCCGTCTCACCAGCTCGATGGCCGAATCATGGGGATCGCTGACTCCGAAAAGAATCTCGTAGGGCCCGGGATACTCCTGTAGGCAATGACTGCGAAAACTCTCATACATCCGTGGATCCGCGCCTTTGAGCGGCTTGAGGATGGACACCGCGGGGGCAAAAAGTGGCGGACCGGATTCTTTGTCTTGCCGGTCGCGCAGGAAGCGCCCCGCGCTCCACAGTCCAAGCCCGCAGTAGCCCAAGCCGGCGAGCGTGGCCAGAGCGGCCAACGCAGTCAGGATATTCACAAAGTGATGGGCCATGAGCGGACGCTACTCGTAGCGCAGCGACTCGATCGGATCCAGGTTCGCCGCTTTCCAAGCCGGATAGATGCCGAATAGTAATCCCTCGGCCGCGGCTGACGCCAACCCAAAGACCGTCCAGAATACCGACATCTGCGCCGGCATGGAGCTCCAGATGGCTGGAATCAGCCAGGTAATTCCCCCTCCCAGCAGCACCCCGATGATTCCCCCCAGGGCGGTCAGGGTAATGGCCTCCAGCGTGAACTGGAGAAGGATGTCGCGTTTGCGTGCGCCGATAGCTTTGCGCACGCCGATCTCCCGCGTGCGCTCGGTGACCGACACCAGCATGATATTCATCACGCCCACGCCCCCCACCAGCAACCCCACGCTCGACACTGCGAACATGAACACGAACAACATGCCGGTAAGCTGGTTCCACAAGTCGGACATGGCATCCTGGGTAAAGACCGAGAAATTGTCCGGCTGGTCGGGGGCCACTTTGCGCCGCCGCCGCATGAGCTCGCGGATTTCGTCCATGGCCTTGGGCATATCCTGGTGGGAAGTGGCCTTGACCGAAATCCAATATTCTTTTTGCTCGGGATGGAGTTTACGAAAGGTGGAGAGCGCGAAATAGACAATATTGTCTTCCGGATTCTTCCCGCCGCCAAAAGCGCTCTTACGCTTTTCCGCAACGCCTACTACGGTAAACAGCTGGCCATCGATATTGATCTCTTTCCCCAGCGCGCCCCCGGCGGGAAACAACTCTTCCGCCGTGTCCGCCCCCAGTACGATGACCGGCGCGCGCCGTTCCTCGTCAATCTGCGTGAACCAGCGGCCTTCCTTAACCTGCAGATCAAACACATCTTTCCAGGTATAGACGTCGCCTTCCAGAATGGTGTTCTTGGCGCGGCGGTCGCCGTATTTGACCACATAGGTCCCCGTGCCAAACTCGGGGCGCTGATAACGCAATCCCGTGGTCGCTGTTTTCACGTGCGGCAACTGGCTGATAGCTTCGTAATCTTCCAGTAGCAATTTCTTGCGGGTGCGCATTTCCTCCGTGGGCCGGCTGAAGCTGAAGGGCTGGACGTGGAAGACAAAAATCAGATCGGACCCCAGGCTGTTAATGGAGGCCATGACGCTGCTGTTGAGGCCGCTGACTACGGAAGAAATCCCGATCACGACCGCCACTCCGATTACGATGCCCAGGATGGTGAGCGCGGAACGCAGCTTGTTGCTGCGAATGGTCTGACCCGCCATCTTGATGATTTCGCCGTAGTCGCTCTTCCGCATCGAAGTTCCTCAATTACAATTCAAACCGCAGCGCGGCGATCGGGTCGAGCATGGCCGCTCGTTTGGCGGGATATACTCCGAAGAAAATACCCACGCTGGCCGAGACCAGCAACCCCGCGGCAATGGTCCACAGCTTGATGGACGACGGCATGCCGATAATGGCCGTGATGCCCTTGGCCACCACGATCCCCAGAAACACCCCCAGCATGCCGCCCACAATGGCCAGGGTGCCGGATTCAATCAGGAACTGCAGCAGCACGTCCCGGGCGCGCGCCCCCATGGCTTTGCGGATGCCGATCTCCCG
>JAFDVW010000017.1:0-68054 GCA_018268755.1 Acidobacteriota bacterium | reverse complement strand
AGCATGATGTTCATGATCACGATGCCGCCCACCACCAGCGAAATGGCGGCAATGGCGATCATGGCGATGAAAAAGCTGTCGCTGATGTTCGCCCACATGCTGAGAAAGGTCTCGTTCGTCTCCACCACAAAGCTGTCCGGCTGTCCCGGAACATCGTGGCGGCGGGAACGCAAGATCACCCGGGCTTCATCCATGGCGGATTCCAGTTGGCTGCCCACACCGTTGGCCTTACCAGAAATCAAGACGCTGTTATGCCGGCCAAACTGCTTTAAGTAACTGGTGATCGGTATCATCACGTAGTTGTCGCGGCTTTGCCCCAGCGTGGTTCCCTGCTTCTTCCCCACCCCGATGACCCGGTAAGACTGGCCTTCCACGCGGATTTCCTTGCCCAGGGGATCGGTCCCAGGAAACAGATTGTCCACCAGGTCGGTGCCAATCACCGCCACTTCCGAACGATTATTATTGTCGTTCTCATTGGGCATGCGGCCGGTATCCAGATCAATATTCAGAATGGCCGGCATGGAGGGCGTCACGCCCCGCACCCAGGTGTTGGTAATGGATTGCTCGCCGTACTTCACCTTGCCGGCATAGTTGGTGACCATGGCGCCCGTGGCGGTGCACCTCTGGCAGCCTTCGGCAATGGCTTGGTAGTCCTCCAGCGTGATGTCCTTCCGCTTTTCGCCTTCCAGAAACTCATCGACATTGGTAATGACCGAGGACCTCTTATTGATAAGAAAGACGTCCGTGCCCAGCCCGAAAACCTTGTCCGCGACGTACCCGTTGATGCCGTTCACGAAAGTGACTACCGCGATAACGGCAGCCACACCAATGACCACGCCGAGCAAGGTCAGCACCGAGCGCAGTTTGTTCGCCCACAGCGACTGCAGGGCGATGCGGATGGCTTCCACGGTATCCATGAGATTGGCGGATTGCTGGGCGCCGGCCCTGAATCGCCGGCTGGACCGGGCAATCTAAGCACAAGTCTAGCAGAGCGCTGCGCCCATAGATGGGAGAGTGGCCCGGTCGAAAGGACCGGCGAAGATCCGCCCGCCGATCGCCGTCCGCCGCCCCTGGCGATTTATAATGTCCGTGTTGGCTGCCGGACCGGACGGCCGCTCGCATGGCCTTCGGGTCGTGAGGGAGGAAAGTCCGAACTCCGCAGGGCAGTGTGCCGGATAACGTCCGGGAGGCTGGGTTCAAGCCCAGTCGACGGAAAGTGCCACAGAAAACATACCGCCTGGAAACGGGTAAGGGTGAAAAGGTGCGGTAAGAGCGCACCGCCGCGACAGTAATGCCGCGGGCAGGGCAAACCCCACACGGAGCAAGACCAAATAGGGAGGAATAGCAGGGCCTCGGTCCTGCGAACGTGCCGGCCCGGCGCGTCAAACCTCCGGGTAGGTCGCTAGAGCCCCGCAGTAATGCAGGGCCCAGAGGAATGGCCGTCCCGCCGCAAGGCGGACAGAATTCGGCTTACAGGTCCGGCAGCCACAAAGAAAGCACTTACACCCGCCTTATCGGCGGGTGTACCGTTTTTGTGCCCCCACCAGAGAGGCGGCCACACTCTCAGCTCGTGAATACCTGAGCAGCGGTTAGCCACACTTTGCTCCAAATCCGCCGCGGGCGTTACGTTCAAGCAAACGGCCCTCCCAACGCGGTTCTGTCCGGCAAGAAAGTCTTAGTGGGTTTGTCCGTGACAAGACAAGGTGCAGGTGTTTGTGCTGCGGTTGTAAGAGATGGGAGCTGCACCGTTTGGCGCCACCACATTGGCATCAAAATTCACCAGTCGTTCCCCGGTCACAGTCGCCGATTGCGAGCCCATGCCGTGAGCGGTATGACAGGTAGAGCAGGAAAAACCGTCCTGAATATGTCGGGCGTGCTCAGGGAAGCTGCTATTGGTCAACAGCTGGTTCAGATCGTGACATTTTCCGCAGAGCGCGTAAGGGCCGGCCGAGCCCAGATCGGGATTGGGATACAGATTGCTGATGGCTTGGCCCGGCGCGGGCGCCTGGCTGAATTCGTAGCGGCGCTCCAGAATATGCGAGAAGGTTGAACCATGCGGTCCGCTGGCGCCGGTACCGCCGAATTCCCGGTTATCGTCGCTGTTGTGGCAGTCGGTGCACAGAATGCGCACCCCCATGGCCCGCCCCTGCGTCACCCCATCCAAATTGAGCATGTAAGGCCGCAAACTGGGCTGGGAGAAGGGGCTGGTGCGGTCGTGCATTACAGGGTGGCTGGAGGTGGCGGCCAGACCAAACTCGGGAATCGTGTTCAGGGCGTCCGCCGAAACCACGCTCCGTAAGGGCAGATAGCCGTAGACCGCCTGGTTCGTGGTTTTGCCCGTGCTGTTGCCGTGGCAACGCAGGCAGTTTTCGTACTGATTCACGGCCGGGGTCAATGGAGTCACGCCGTCCGAGCCGCTGATGCCGGCGGTCCCACTTTGCGAGGGGCGAATGCCGGGCGGCAGAGGGAAGGTCGCGACCTGGTCGGCGGAATGAGGATTGTGACAATCCGCGCAGGTGGCATGCCGGTTCTGATTCAGCAATACCGTCTCATTTGCCTCGTGTGAGCCGGAGGGAGAGGTAAACGGATGTACGGCCGGTTTGGAGAATTCGGCGAAAACATTGGGAGCGACCGGGGCCAGGTTGGCGCCGCTGCTATGGCAGCTCACGCAATCGGTCTCGTTGTCGGCACGCAGCAAGCGGGTACTGCCTGCTCCGTTGTGAGGCTTGTGACAGGAGAGGCAGGCGAATTCGGCGACCGTAGAATAGTTGCCAAATTCCGCCCCCGGCTGCACCAGGTTGGCCGCGTTGGCATGAATGCCGGTGCTCCAGCCGGTAAGCGGGTTGGTCTTGGTATTTACGGTACGGGGATTGCTCTCGTGACAGGCCAGGCACAAAGCGCCTTTTTGATTACTAAGCACCAGAAAGTTCTGCGACTGCTTGTCGATACTCTGAATGTGCGGATCATGGCAGCTGGTGCATTCCACGTTGCCGTGGACCAGTTTGACCGCGCGCGTCTGGTCGGAGGTGGTTTGGGTGGCTACCAGGCTGGCCACCAGGTTGGCCGCATCCTTCATGGGCAGCTGCAGGCTGAAAGGGTGCGTGCTTTGCATCTGCGTCCCCATGCTGGGCATGGTCCCTGACATCATGTAGGGCCCGTAGGGCGTGACCTGCCCCACCGCAACCGTCCCGTCGTGACAACTCAGGCACAAGGAACTGGACTCGCCGAGCGGCGGTTGCAGGGTTGTGTTCTCCAGCGTGGTGCTGGTGTAAGTGCCGTAGGTTTGCGGGGAGAGGGTCTGGCCCCACAGCGCCGTCTTACCCTTGCCGGAGTGTGGCACATGACAGTACAGGCAGGCCGCCGACATCTGCCCCTTAATACGCGAGCCCCCGCTGAGGGAAAGATCGTGCACCCCCAGGACATCACTGGATTGGGCCGCAGCGGCGGCCACCAACGTCAGTACGATGGCGATGAGCCTCATCGCAAGGCCCCCACCGTGTTCAATTTGAGGCCGTGATACTGGAAGATCTGCACGCGCCGATTGTAGGAGTCCACCACGTATACGCGGTCGTCGCGATCAATGAACAAGCCTGCCGGGAGCTGAAACCGGCCCAGCGCGGTGCCTCTACCTCCAAAGAAGTAGAGCAACTGGCCTTCCCGGTCAAACACCTGGACCATCCCGGAAAGCCCCTCCACCAGATAGACGTGGTTCTCCGAGTCCAAACCAATGCCCTTGGGCCGGAACAACGCGCCCTCGCCATCTCCCACATCGCCGATCCCGCTCTGGAAATTTCCCTCCCGGTCGAAAATCTGCACCCGAAAATTCATGGCATCGACCACCACCAGCAGGCCGTTCTTCAGCAACAGCTCGGTGGGCAAATTAAACTCGCCATTCTCTTCCCCGTGCTTTCCGAAATATTTCAGCACTCGTCCTTGCGGGTCGAGAATGTACACCCGGTCGCGCAGGGTATCGGTCACGTAGATGCGTTGGGTTTCCGGATCAATCGCGATGCCGGTGGGTCTTTTGAAGAAGCCTTCTCCCCCCTTGAGGCTGCCCAACACGCCCTTGTATTTGCCGCCCGGTTCAAAGACAAATACCTTTCCGGCCTGGGAGTCGGTGACATAAATATTGTCGGCTGCATCCACCGCGATGCACTGGGGCTGCAGCATGGGATCTTTGGAATTTTCTCTGCGCTGCAGGAGCTTGTATTTATGCTGCTCGAGGTCGAAGACATGGATGCCGGCCACGCCCGGATCGCTGACCAGGACACGCCCGCGGGAATCCACCGCCACCCCGTAAGGCCGCACCATGGCCTGGGACGCCGCCTCGCCGGCCACGGCGTCCACCAGCTTCTTCCAGAATCCTTTTTTTCCGCGGATGTCGCGCTCGGAGGCCAAAGCGCGATCGAAGGTAAGCTTCCGTCCGCCCTCAAGCAGAAGATCGGGAGGACGGGCGGCTTCGCCCCGCACTTTCTTGTCAGCCGCAACCATCCCTGCGCTGGGCAGCAGGACTAACAGCAATAGCAGCCACGCTGGACGCAGCGGTTTCTTTACCGGAGTACGGCTTAGAACAGGTTGAACCATCGCGAGACATTGAAGAAATAGGTATTGTTGAGTGTAGGTTGAATGGCGCTGGCCCCGACGCCCTGGTAGACCCTCCAGTACCCGGCTCGGAACGACAGCTTGCGCACGTTGTACTCCATCTGACCGTAGTAACGTTCGCTGTTATTTTGCGAGAGCAAGGTGGTCGTCTCCGTGCTGGAACGCACCCGGTACCAATTGAAATTCACCAGCATCCGGCGCATCGGCCGCACCGACGCGCCTGCCCCATATACTTCCCCACTATAGAGAATCTGGTCGGGGGTAAGAATGGGTGCTACAGGCGTGGGTGTAAGCACCCCGGTCGAACTCAACAATGCCGCCCCGTGAGACTTGGAATAAGAGCCGGAAACATCGTAGCGGCCGCGCTGAAAGTTGGTAAGGAAAGAATCCGCCCGATTGTTGGAGCCTTGCAGTTGTGTGATGCCGGTTTGGATGCCGCGATAAGAAGAGGACCACGACATGTTGCTCCCGAAGCGCCGGCGGATATTGCCCCCATAATTGAAGCTGCTGGTGGTGAAATTGGCAAGCACGGTTTGCACGTTCTGGGAATAGGAGATATCGGCGCCATATTCCCACATCCCCACTCGCTTTTTCAGCGTGGCTGTGCCCACGAACCCCAGGCTGTCTCCTCCGTTGGTCGTCCCGTTATTGACCATGCCAAAACTGAAATAGAGCAGGCCGAAGAGAGGACGCGAGTAGCTGTAGCTGAGCGTCCCCCCGACCTGATGATAGTTATAGTGGGTCCCGGCGAAGGTCTGGGTCTGGCGATTGGCATAGCCAATCAGGGTAAACCCGTGCCCGATCTGGTAGGTTGCGTAGGAGTTGAGCGCCACGCCGTACGACCCTTGCTCATTGTTGAATTCAACCGGCAGCTCGCCATCCAGATACGATTGGCGCAGGGCCCCGATCAGGTTCCCAGTGTAGCGGAGTTGGCCGCTCACGGTAAGGCGCTCTGCGGGCTTGAAGGAAACCATGGTGTCTGCGGTGCCGGTGGAGCCGCGGGTGCGGTAGCTGCCGGTCTCACCGTCGTAATTGGTGCGGTTATAGTCCGCGGTAAAGCTGCCGGAAAACGGCAGGGTGTGGGTCGCCGAAATCCCATAGGAAGTGGAGGCAGAATCCGAATGAGAGTTGGTGCGGGAGAGGAATGCCGGCAAATCCACATGGTAGTTCTGGTGATTCACGAAGCCAACGAGTTGGAAGCCGTGCACACTGTAGTTGGACATCAAGTCGAGAATCTTGGAGGAGGTATTCGCCGTTCCGGTCTGGCCAAAAATCGTGGAGGAACTGGAATTATCGGAAAAGGTGGCCGTCAAAGAAGGCATTTGAGGCAGCAATTCCTTCCAGCTCACGGAGAAATCCTGATTGGAGCCGTCCGCGGTCAGGCTGGCGGAACCGGGCAAACCGTATTGGCTGCCTTGTGAGAAAGATTTGCTGAAACTCACGGAACCGGGGAAATAGCTCCCGGCGAAAATACTGGTGGAAGCGTCCACTCCGGTTTCACTGAGCACCGAGGTATAGGAAGTGTTGTCCTGGTTGCGATTGTAGTAAGGCCGCACCGTAAAAGAGAGGAAGTTGGGATTGTGATAGGAGCCGGACAACAATCCCATGCCGGTGCCATAGAGGGCATGGCCGGAGAGTCCAGAATCGCCAAAATTACCGGAGTAGCCGATGCCCAGGTTCCCGTTCATGCTCATCTCGACGCCCTGGCCGAGATTTAGCTGCGCCTGCGCCCCCGCGGTCAAGATCCACCCGGCCATGAGAGCAGCCCCGACAATCTGCGACCAAACCCGGGCATTGCAGCGCATTTCCTCGTCCTGACTACAGAATTTCGATCTTCGCGCCCTTACGTAACTTTTCGGCCAGGGCCGAGCGCAGCCGCTGCTCTCTTTCCTTCTGCAGATCGGACTGCAGCTTGGCCTTCACTTCCGCAAAGGGGGTTGTGCCCGCAGGCACACGCGCCTCCAGGCGGAATATGGTGTAGTAGCTGCCCAGCTGGATCAGGCCGCTCACCTCACCCGGCTTCATCTTTCGGGCTTGCGCCACGATGGGCGGAGGCAGCTTGCTGGCCTCCTGAATTTTGTGGTCGCCCATATTCACGTGGAAATCGTCGTCGGAAAGCTTTTCCGCGAGCAGCCCGAATTCGCGATAGCTCTTGGCTTGTTTGGCCTGCTGGATGGCGCCCTCGGCGCGCTGTTTGGCCTCCGCCAGCACCGCAGCCGACGGGTTGGGCGGAATGATCGAGATGCTTTGGATGTGCAGCAGATCCTCATGCTTGTAGAGGGCGGCGTTCTTCTGGTAATAAGACCGGGCCTGGGCCAAGGTCACGTGCGCCGGGCCATCCACTTCCCGCTGAAGGACTTTGTCGATAAGCAAAGCGCGGCGAATCTTGTCGCGCATCACGGCCTGCGACCCATTGGCCTCGGTGGCCAAAAACTGTTCATAGGCTTTCGCATTGGGGAACTGTTTGCGGAATTGCGCTTCCGCCTTGGCCAGTTCGACGGCAGGGACGGCCATGTGGCGGCGCTTGGCTTCCTGATAAACCAGTTCGTCGAAGATGATCATCTGCAAGGCGCCGCTGCGAATTTCCGGCTCCAGCGGTTTGGGAAAACCGTTGTGCTGCTGGGCATAGGGAAAGATGGTGTACATTTCCCGGACCAGATCGCGTTCGATGAGCACGGCGCCATTCACCCGCGCCACGGGCTTCCAGCCGGCGGGTACGGTACTGGCCGGAACAGAATTCTTGACCGGTTTCCCCGCTGGGGTCTGCGACTTGGCCGCCGGTGAACCAATCAGGGCCAACAAGATGATCAGGTTTGCAATGCGGAGCCACATCTTCATACTCACCCCCGGCAATCCTCAAGCCGGCAAGAATCGGGGGAGCGAAACTCGGCTCCCCCGAACCTGTACACGTTTAGAAAGCGGTCGTTACGTTGTTGATGCCGCTCGCTTCGTTGGCGCCACCCGCGCCGGTAAAGTGGCACTGGCGGCAGAATTGAGTTGCGGACGAGGCCTGCGTAGCGCTCGGGTGAGAGCCCGGGTTGTACGGGGCCGCGAGGAAGAAGTACGTCGGGTAAGTTCCCGTGGCCGCCTTGGCAATCGGGGCATCCGAATTGGCGCTGGCGGTGTACATGGAGTGCGGGGTGTGGCAAGTGGTGCACAGCAGGTACGCATTCGCGGGATTGTTGTCGGGCAGCGCTACCGGGGAGCCGTGGCCATTCGAGATGATACTGGGAGCGCCGTAGTGATCGGCGAAAGCCTGGTACTTCGTGGCCGTACCCGCGATCTTCAGACAATCGCTGGCGACCCCGTGCCAGGTGCAACCGCCCACCGTATAAGTGAAGTTGCTGGCAACGCCCACCGCGCCCAGCGTGGCTTGCGGGCCGACCGGGTGATCGTTGTAGTAGTTGCCGGCGGTGGTGCCATCGCTTCCCAGCAGAGTGGGAATGGCGCTGGGACCATAGATCCCGGCCGGCAAGAGCCCCATGGACTGTTCATAGGACCGATTGGTCATCATGGCGCCTCTGGCAATGTTGCCGTCATGGCAGCTGAGGCACATCATGATGCCGGTGACCTCTTCCGGCATGCTGGCAAATTGTGCGGAAGCAGGCAGAGTGGTCTGATAAGAGCTGCCGCCGACCGTATTGTCTCCCTGGTGCAGAACATAGCTGTATAACGGGCCCAGGTCCTGCCCCCAAAGGGCATAGTTGCCGGAGTTAGTGGTGTCAACGGTTTGTCCGGTAATGGCGTTTCCGCCGGCGCCGAACGCACCGCTGTGAGGAGCATGGCAGCCGGTGCAGCCGCGTCCACCATTTTGGTGGGCACCCAGCTTATCCACACCGGTAATGCCGCTTCCTGAGGTGTAAGTCTGCGCCATCGCAAAGGCAGCGACGAGCAGCACCATCATGATTAAGTACGCCGCTTTTCTCATACAGTATTAAGACCTCCTAGACATGTAACAGCTGTTACTTCTACTGCAAGGAACACATCGTTCAACTGCTTAGCCGCCCGCGGGACAGCTAAACTTCCGCTCAGTTGGGCGGGGCCGGTGTAGGGGCCCCTCCGGCGCTCCGCGCCACCGGAGCGGCCGCTGGCTTGCCAGCAGGCGCTTCACTCCGGGCCCGTTCGGTCTCCGCCTCGGCATCCGTGAAATAGCGGAAAATCTGGATCCTCCCGGGAAACTGCTCGGAGGTGATCACCCGGTTCTGCTTGTCAATGGCCAATCCTTCCAGCGAACTAAATTGGCCGGGCAGCAAACCGTGACCGCCCATCCAGATGAGCAACCGCCCTTCCGGGCTAAATACCTGCACGCGGTCCTGCACGGCGTCGCCGACCCAGACATGCCCATCGCTATCCAGAGCGATCCCCTTAGGCCGGGCGAAATATCCCGGACCGTCGCCGGCTTTGCCGAACTGACGGATGAATTCTCCGTCCGCATCAAAAACCTCAATCCGGTTATTGAAAGTGTCGGAAACATAGAGATTGCCGTCCTTGTCGACGGCGGCATTGGTGGGGTAAGAAAAGTCGCCTGGGGTGGTCAGTTCATGTTTGCCGCCGGCTTTTCCGATGGTCCGCAGGAGTTTGTAGGGCGGGTCGGCGTCATAGACCAGAACCTGGTCGAGGCCGGGATCGCAGACATACAGGAACCGGTTCACTTTGTCGACGGCGAGTCCGGCTGGCCGGACCATACCCTGACTGATGCTGGCCTGCACGTGGTGCTGTTTGTCGAAAACCAGAACGTGGCGCAATTCGCTGTCCGAGACAAACAGGTTGCCGGCATCGTCCAGCGCCAAACCCGAGATCAACTTGAACCGGGCGTGCTGCCCGTTCTTGATGAGATCCACTTCTCCCGTGGCCGGATTGAAGATGAAGACGGCAAGCACCTTTCCGTCCGCAACGTAGATGCGCCCTTCCGCGTCCACGTCAATGCCGTAAGGTTGCACCAGCTGGAAGTACGTTTTGTCGGACGGCGTGGCCTGGCCAACGGCCACCCCCGACAAGCGGTCCATCCAGGAACTCTTCTGGGCATTCTGCTTGGTCTGGCGCTTTTCCCCGGAGAAGTAGCTCTCATATCGAATGCGCGCGACCGCGGGAGGGTTGGGCCACACGATCTTGGAATAATCCAGCAGCTCGAGGACGTTTTGTTGCCCCGGAACGGTCTTCTTTTTCTTGTCCTTGGCCTGGAGGGAACCGGCGCCTAACAGGGCCACGGCGGAGAGAAGAACCAAAACCTGCTGGCTGCGGCGGAAGACGTTGCTTGGCTTGCGGATCATCGCGGTGACCCCACATTCTTGTGACAAGAAGCGCAAAACGCCGTGTTCGTCTCCTGGTCTTTCACCAGCAGATTGGGTTTGGCCGAGGAGTGCGGCTGGTGGCAAGTGGCGCAATTCAGAGTGACCAGCACCTTTTCAGGGTGGGTCGGGTCCACTTGGTCGACCACGGGATGACGCGCAATAGGATGGCCGAGCCCGTATTTGATGGGGAGGACTGGGACTTTGTTGAAGTAGTTTTCGGGGAGCTTCACCTGGCCGTTAAAGATGGAAACCAGCGGTTGGCCTTCGACCTTCTGCGCCTTGGCGTCCGGCCCGTGGCACTCGAGGCACAGGGGATTCGGGTTGGAAGCCCGCAGCAGGTGAAGATTGTCGTTGCCATGTGCCTCGTGGCAGGTATAGCAACCCTGGCTAAAGACCGGCTGGTGCAGGACCGCTTTCTGGCCCATCGCGGTGAAATCGGTGTGGCAGCTCAGGCACATGCTGACCGCGTCGGTCTTGGGCAGGCCGGGCTGGGAGCTGGCATGCGGACTATGGCAATCGGTACAGTCGCCGGCAGCGCCGGGGTGCTGCACTTTGGCCGACTCCATTCGCTTGGCCTGCTCGTCGTGGCAAGTCACACAGAGCGTCCTGGCATCCTTCTCGGTCAGGACAACTTTCCCGTCCTTGGCCGGGGCGTGGCAAACTTCGCAGTTCTTGTCGGCGAAGGGTGGATGCACATATTTCGCCATGAGTTTGGGCTGGGACGACTGGTGCGGATCATGGCACTGTACGCAGCTGACGGAGGCGAAGGGCTGATTGTGATGCGCTTTCTGCAGACTCTCGTCTTTGGGATCGTGGCAATCGAGACACAACCCGGGCGCGCTCTTGGTGAGATGGAACTTGTTCTCCTCGGTGAGCTCCGCCCCGGTCTTATGGGTGACGTGACAGGTATCGCAGCCCATATCGAGGGCCGCATGGCGGCTCCCCTTGGCCGGAGTGGCAACTCCCTGGGTGTGGCAGGAGAGACAAAGGTTCTCGTCTTTTCCCCCGGAGGTCGCCTTCAGCAGCTGGTTCTTGTTGGGGGAGCTGTGGGGATCGTGACAGGAAAGGCAGTTGCGTACCGCCGGGGAGTGCACATCCCCCTTGATCTTCCCTGCATCTTTATCGCTATGGCAGCTGAGACAAAGCTTATAAGGGACGGCGGTGATCAACTTGACGCGGGTCACATCCTTGTTGACCCGGACTTCGTGACAGCTCAGGCACCCGGTCTGGATGGCGGTATGCACGGAAGCGCCCTTCGCCTTCTCCTCATGGCATTGCAGGCAGGCGGCCGAATCTACATTTTTTTCCAGGGGAACCGGGTGGATATTGGCCCAGGCGCTGGGAGCGATCCAGCAGAAGAGGAGCAAGGCGCCCAGCAGGCGTATGCGGGAGAGAAGGGGAGAATGTTGCTTGTCGCGACACCCATTTCTGCGTAGCTCAACGGATTTGGATGCGCTTCCCAATTCTGACTCCCACCCCACGATTTCCATGCCAAGCGGACATTCCATGTCGTGGCAAAACCCCACTTGCCGCGGAAAATTGCAACACCTCAAAAGTCCCCTTTTAGGAACCCACCTGAGTCTAGTTCGTCCCAAAACTGGCGCTAAATGACCATCATCACCCCCAGATGTGCGCAGGATCACAGTCCGGCGGGTACGGCCAAAGAGGTTCAAATCCTGGCAGGAGTTACGGTTAGCGGGAGGGTGGGGAGAGGTCCGGGGGAGGGGCGTCGCCCCCGCCCCCAGGATCGATCCTTAATTCTTTCTATAAGTTAAGAATGAGAGATGGGTTGTGGCTTGGTTTCCCACTTCAGAATCTTCAGGTCGAGTACGAAGATGGCATACAGCACGGGCACCAGCAGCAGGGTAATGAAGGTGGCGACGCATAAGCCCCCAATCTGCGTGTAACAGAGGGGCTGCCAAAGCGGGCCGCCATGCAAGGCAAGCGGAAACAAGGCCAGCACGGTCGCGCCCACCGTGATCATGACCGGCCGCAGGCGCAGAATGCCGGCGTCGATGACCGCTTCTTCAAACGGTTCGCCTTCTTCGTGTTTCTCCTCGATGAAGTCAAAGAGCACGATCACGTGACTCACAATGACCCCAATCAGGCTGGCCACGCCGAGAAATGCCATGAATCCGAAAGGCGTTCCCATGATCCACAGCGCGGCCACGGCGCCCACCACCCCATAGGGGGCGGCGGCGAAGACCAGCAAGGGCTTGACCGAGCTGTTGAACTGGAACACCAGGGCCAGGAAGATGAGGAAGATTGAAGCCGCCATCACCACCTTAAGTTCGCCGAAACCCTTATGTTGCTGGTAATAATCGCCGCCCATACGGATCTGGTAGCCGGGAGGCAGGTCCTTCTCGAATTCCTTGAGCTTGGGCATGGCCGCATTGAGCACCTCCGAAGCCAGCACCCCGGGGCGCGGAAAACAGCGCACCGAGATAGTACGAAAGTGGTCGAGCCGGATAATGCGCTCGGTCTGCATGGAATGCTCGATCTTGGACACCTGGGTCAAAGGCACTTTGGAAGTGCCCTGCATGGCGTAGACATAGAGATTTTCGATGTCGGAGAGCTGGGCCCGCTCCTCCATCTTGAGGCGCGCCACCACGGGAATTTCTTTGTTGCCATCCTGCAGCGTAGTGAGCTGCGCGCCACTCAGCGCCGAGGTGGTGGAAGCGGCCACATCCTGATTGGTGATGCCGGCGAGATTGGCGCGGTCCGGATCGATCTTCAGCCTCACCCCTGAGCTTTCGGTGTCCCAATCGTTACGGACTCCCACCGTGGTGGGCAGAGAGCGCAAGATTTCTTCCAGTTGGCCAGCCAGCCGGCGCAGCGTACGGATATCCTCCTGGGACTGGGCTGCGCTGACATCCGCGCTGTGGGCAATAAGGATATCGAGCGGGAAGTCGACGGGCGCATACTGCAACTGGCGTACATCGACGCGGGCACCAGGAATGCTGGCGGCCATGACTACTTGCAGTCTTTTCACGAACTCGGGCGTCGCCTCCTTGTCATGCACCTCCAGGATCACCTGGGCATAGTTGAGCTGCTGCAGTTGGGGAGAAACCGAGAACCAGAAACGCGGCCCGCCACCCCCCACAAAAGTCGTCATGTATCTCAATAGCGGCTTGCCGTCTTCAAGCGGGTGCTGCTTGCTGAACTTGTCCGCCTCCGTACGCACGATTGTTTCCACCTGTTGCGCCGTTTCATTGGTGGTGTAGAGGTTGGTATCGTTGGGAAGCCAGATATCAATATAGGACCAGTACTGGACGTCCTCCGGCATGAAAGAAGTCTTCAATCGCGACATGAAGAAAGCCCCCAGCACCAGAAAGGCCAGTGACCCAATAAAGACCTTCCAGCGGTGCTCCATGGCCCCCTTGGCCAGTCGCGCATACCATCCGGTGAAACCGGTGGTGCGTCGTTCCGCGATGGGCTTCTCCGGCTTTTTGTCGGATTTGAGCAAGTAATAACCCAGCAGCGGGACAAACGTCATGGAGGCCAGGCGCGACGCAACCAGCGCGCAGGTCATGACGATGGGCAGGCTATAGAGGAATTCGCCCATGGTCCCGGTCAACATGACGAACGGAATGTAGGCGGCAATGTTGGTAAGGGTCGCGAACATGATCGCGGTGGCCAGCTTGGTGGGCCCCAGCCAGGCGGCAATCTGGTTGGAATGCCCCTCCGCCAGACCGCGCTTGATGGAATCGCCGGCGACGACAGGATCATCCACCAAAAGGCCCAACGCGATGATTAAAGTGGCCACCGAAACCTGCTGGATATCAATGCCCAGCATATGCATCATGCCGAAGGTCATGGCCAGGGTAATGGGGATGGAAATGGCCATGAGCACGGCGGAGCGCCATTCCCAAAAACCGATCAGGGAAACCACCACCACCAGGAGGATGGCTTCATAGAGCGCTCCCATGAACAGGCTCAGGTTTTCCTCCACCTGCAGCGGCTGGTCAGAGGTGCGGGCAATAATCAGGTCATCCGGCAAGTAACTGCGGACGGCCGCGAGTTTTTCCTCTACACTCTTGCCGAATTGAGCGATCTGCTCGCCTTCCCGCATTTGCACGGCCAGGGTAACGGCGCGGCTGCGGTGCCAGGCCCCGCTTTTATCTTGCCAGGTAATGTAATTGAGATAACGGGCAGGGCTTTCGTAGGCGCGTGTGATGTCGACCAAGTCACGAAGATACACCGGGCTGTTTGAGGCATCCGAGGCGGTGCCGATAATCACGTCGCCGATATCCCGTTCACTTTTGAATTTGCTGGAGGGATCCAGCGAGACGTTCTTGCTGCCGACCTCCAAAATGCCACCCGGCAAGGTCGAATTGCGGGCGGAGAGAAGCTTGCTCAGATCGCCGGGCTTCACCCCGTACTCCGCCAGCCTTTGCTGCGAGTAATCGAGAAACACCTTTTCTGCCAGAACCCCGCTGCGGTCCACCTTGGCCACTTCGGGCGTGCCCTGCAAGGTGCGCTGGATGAGCGCGGTGAAATCATCCAATTCGCGATAGGAATATTTTTCGCCGGCCACCTCCGCCAGCCGGGCCTCGGTGTCCTTGGGGTCGCGAATGAACGCCACGCGCCAGGAATCAGGATGGACCTCCGAGCTGTGAAAACGCTCGCGGACCACGCGGTCGCCCCAGGCGCGCAGCGCGTTGTCGTCCCATTGGGTATTGACGTCGATGCCGATAAAGCCGGGGCCCTGGAAAACTTGCGGGTCTTTAAATACGCCCGCCTGCAGTCCCAGCCGGGAAACCAGGCGGAACGAAGCCGCCACTTCGTCGGCGGAAACCGACACCGGGAAAGAAACCACGGCGCTGACGCGGGCATGAGCCGCATTGCCAGGCAACCCTGCCCGCAACTGTTCCATGGCTTTGCGCACCGAGCGCGCCCGCAGAGCTACTTCCACTTCGCTCACCCGCGGGCTGGCCACCGTCAACATCAGGGCCGCGGTATCGCCGAAGTTGCTGTTGAACTGGATCGGCCCCGCACCGCTGGGCAGTTTGCCGTTGAGTTCGTTCAGGCGCAGATTGATGTCATTCAATTGCTTAGTGGTGTCTTTTACGTTTTCATCGAGCTGCACAAAGACCAAGGCGAAGTTGGGAAAGCTCAGGGAACGAATGCCGTAGTCGGAACCCTTCGGGGGCTTGACCGCCTGGTTCTGCGCCATCGCCTGCTCGATGGGTCGAGTGATGAGTTGCTCGATGTCCTCGGCAGTGGCGCCCATCCACGCGCAAGATGCCACGGCGACCCGCACCGGGATGACCGGGTCTTTGCGCTTCGACATCTTGGCGAAGCCATACCAGCCCCAGAAAAACACGCCCACCAGCAAGACGATGGCGACCTGGCGGCGCTCCACGAAAAATCGCGCCGTATTGTGGGTGTGCTGAATGATTTCAGAATCAGGTTTGTGCGCCATAAACTTTTCTCTTGTGGCTTCCGGTGCGCTGCGAGTTGCGCCCGGAGCCCGCTTTCTCTGCCGCTTCGCGGTCAGTCCTTGATTGCCCTGCCTGAGTGCCGCTTTCCGTCTACTGAATGATCCGCACTTGCTCTCCGCTCTTCACCAGCGTGGAGCCGCTGGTCACCACACGGTCTCCAGCTTTCACCCCGCCCAGCACCTCAATCATGTTTCCGTAGGAATCGCCCAGTTGCACACTGCGCGCCTGTACCGTGGCGGGATCTCCCACGCCTTCGGCCAGCAGCACGGCAAAGTCTTCGGGACGGCGGGGATCGCGGATAATGGCGCTGAGGGGTACCGCCAGGACCCGGCTGGCAAGCTTCCCGCCCTCCATGGACAAGGAAGCGATCATGCCGGCCTTAAGCTGGTTCTTTGGGTTGGGTACGGTCACTTCGACGGAGTAGACCCGGCTCTTGGGATCGGCAGCCGGGGCAATGGCTGTCACATGCCCCACGAAGGCATCAGGGAAAACATCCGTGGTGATGTTCTGCGTCTGGCCCATTTTGATTCGCGCCATGGCGTTGTCCGGCACTCCGAACACCACTCGCACCGAATGCGTGTCCGCGAGGGTAAAGGCGGAAACCGAAGGTCCCACCAGGGCGCCGAGTTCAATGCCTCTCCGCAAAATCCAGCCGTCAAAGGGCGCACGCAAAGTTGCGTCGGCAAGCGCCGTTTGGGCCTCGTCGAGCAGCGCCTTGGCATTTTTTAAAGCCGCCCCGGCGCTTTGGTATTGCGCATTGGCCGCGTCAAACTCCGGCTTGGTGGCGCTTTGGGTGGAATAGAGGTTCGATGTCCGGTCGAAGTTCAGCTTGGCGTGCTCGAGGTCGGCCTGCGCGCGCGCCATTTGGGCCTTGGCCTGTTCGCGCTGATCGCTGTAGTCTTTCTGGCGCACCACGGCCAGCACCATGCCTTTGGTCACCCAATCGCCGATATCCAGGTTGCGCACCCGGCCATCCGCGCCCCGCACCTGGCGAATGCTTTCGACATAACCACCCGACCGGAAGACGAGGTCGACTTGTGCATTGGGCACAATGTTGGCGGAATAGCGGGTCTCTCCTCCGGTCGCAATGGTCTGTACTTCCGTCACCCGCACCGGAGTGATCTGGCGGGGCTCGGAAGCGCCGCGACTGCATGCGCTTTGGCAAACAACGAAAACCGCTATCAGCGCCACGCCCTGTATAGCTCTTGTCGTGTTCATTGATCTTCTCCCAACGATTTCTCAAATTCACTCTTGGCCGTCCAGAAACCCAGCAGCGCCTGCTGATAGTCGTCGCCGGCGCCGGCCGCAGTTGCTTGTTGGCGCAATACATCGCTTAGCAGGACGGCCTGTTGCCCATACTTATGGGTGACTTCCCGCAGCCGCTCCTGGGCCGCCTCTTTCTCAGCCTGGGTCACGCCAATCAGCGCCCGCGATTCCTCCAGCTTGCGAAAGCGGTTGTTCACATCCATCAGGACTTTGGCCCGCACTTCCTTCATCTGGGCTTGGGCCTGGGTTTCTACGATCTTCTTTTGCTGCACCACATCTTTGCGCCGGCCCCAATCCCAAGGCTCCCATTTCAACTCCAACCCGATGCTGGCCACGTTCTTGGGCAGCACTTCTACGTTGAACGGCGACAGGTAGTTGAAGGCGATGCCCAGATCAGGGATGTAATCTGCCCGGGCCATGCGGCGGGAATATTCCGCCTGCTTCACCTCCAGCTCCGCCTGCCTGACTTCCGGACGCTGGGTCAAAGCCCGCTGCTGGGCCGCCGGTAACTCCAGCTCCTCCGCGGCCGCTTCCGGCACCGCTTCGACGCTGAACGCGGTACGGATGTCCCGACCCAAGAGATTGTTCAAATACTCCTTTCGCGTGCTCAGCATGTTGCGGAGCTGGACCAGGGAGTATTGTTCGTGGACCAGCTTGACCTTCACGTCCATGCTGTCGGACTTCAACGCCGCTTCCTGTGATAAGCGCTGTGTCACTACACGGTCGAGTTCCTGATATTGCTTGAGGTTGGCATCCGACACTTGCAGAGCGCTCTCGGCCTGCAGGACTCCGTAGTAAGCCTGCTTCACATCGCGCACCAGGGCCTGGCTCTCCGCGCGGGCCTTCTCGCTGGTGACCTGTGACCCCAACTGCTGGGCCCGCACTCCCAGATGGATCTTGTAGAGCTGGGAAAGCGGCTGCATCGCCTGCCCCACCACGTAGGCCGTGGGCCGGCGCGGCGTGGTGATTTTTGTGTCCTTGTTGGGGATGGGGCCGGTCGATGGAAAGTCACCGAATGTGCCTTCCTTAAAAGTAAAGGTCATCTCGGTAAGCAGCTGCGATGCCAGGACCGACGTACTGAATGCGGGCAATCGCTTGGTCTTGAACTCAGCAATCTGCCACTTCGACTTGTCGACCTCCAGCTTCGCAATCTCAAGCGAACGATTATTGGCAATAGCAAGCTGAATGGCCTCGCGCAGGGTGAGGACAGGGGGCGCAGGTTCCTGCGCTTCCGCCAGCACGCTGCCCAATACGACCACCGCGATCAGGCGTGCGGCGCCGTGCAACCAACGCCACATTGGAAACAGGTATGACATGGTTTGCCCTTCCGTATGCATATTTCTCTCGGCTAGACCGTCATGTTCTTAAAACGTTTGGCGGCCAACAAAAGGAGGCCGGCTCCCATCGCGAACAACACTACTCCGTTGATCCAAAGCTGTGCCAGACCCGCCCCACGGAGAATCACACCGCGGGCAATCTGGATCATGTAGGTCGCCGGAACCAGATGGCTGGCCAGATACGCCCACGTGGGCATAGTTTCGCGGGGAAACATGAACCCTGACAGGAAGATGCTCAGCAGCATGACCACCATGCACATCTGTAAGGCCTCGGCCTGCGAGTTGGCCTTGCTGGAAATCAACATTCCTATCGCCAGATTCACGAACAGGTAGCCCGCCGTCAGGACGGCCAAAACCAGCACGCTTCCGTGAATCGGGATCTTAAAGACGAAGCGCATGAACAGGATGATCACGGTGAATTCCACGGTGCCCGTGACAAAGTAGGGCATGATCTTGCCCAGCATGAGACCCAGCGGACGCACGGGAGTCACAAACAGCTGCTCGATGGTGCCGCGCTCTTTCTCGCGAACAATGGAGAAGGCGGTCAATAGCACGGTGACCAGGATCAGCAGCACCGACATCAGGCCGGGAAGCAGAAAATTGGGCGAACGGGAGGCCGGGTTGAACATCATTTTGGGACGCACTTCGATGGCCTGGCGCCCTCCTGCCGGCATCATCCGGCGAAGCGATTCATCGAGCCCCAGCGAGCTGGACACATTGACGGCCTGCCCGGCAACATTGGAGTCCGATCCGTCCACCAGGACCAGCACCTGGGCCTGATTCCCCTTGAGCAGGTCGCGGTCAAAATCCACCGGGACCTTGATTCCAACGCTGGCCCGTCCGGCAATCAGCTCCCGATTCAACTCGGCGTCGCTGGACACGTATTTGTAAATACGGAAGGTATCGGAGTTGCGCAGGCGGTCGAGAAAAGCGCGGCTCATGGAACTGCCGGAGACTGCGCTCATCATGGCGCTGCCGCTGGCATCGTAGACCACGGTGCGAACCTGCCGGATATTGGTATCGATGGCCGTCCCCAGAATGATCATGAGCAGGACGGGGATCACCAGAGCGAAGAGGATCGCCATGGGATCGCGGCGCATGTGCCGGACTTCTTTGTAAAAAATTGCTCCCAGGCCCTGCGCTGGATTGTTCACGACGCCACCTCCATCTGCGCCTGACGCCGCTGACTCAGCTCGACAAACGCATCCTCGAGGGTGGGGATCAAGGGGCGGATCTCTTCCACGGCAATGCCCCGCTTGCGCAGCTCCCGGCCCAGTTCTTCCTGGCCGACGGATTCATCCACCAGGGCATGAATTGAACGGCCAAAGATGGTCGCGTTCTTAAACAACGTCATCTCTTTGGCTTTGCGCAGCGCCGTGGTAATCGCCGGCGCGGAGATCTCGAAGCGGTGCGTCCCCGGCGGGTTCACCTCGGGTAAAGAGCGCAGAGCATCGGGCGTTCCGTCCGCGATCAGCTCGCCATAATAGATGTAGGCGAGATGACTGCAACGCTCGGCTTCATCCATGTAGTGGGTGGTCACAAAAAACGTGATGCCCTGGCCGGAAAGCTGGAACAGCAGGTCCCAGAGCTGGCGGCGGGCAACCGGATCGATGCCGGCGGTGGGCTCGTCTAAAAAAAGCACCGTGGGCTCGTGCATGAGCGCGCATCCCAGGGCCAGCCGCTGCTTCCACCCGCCGGAAAGCCGCCCGGCGAGACGGTCTACATATTTCTCCAGCTTGTTCGCGGCAATCGTCTCTTCGATCTTCTGGGCGAGCTTTTTACCTTTCAGCTGGTAGGCCCGCGCGTAGAACTGAAGGTTCTCCATCACGGTGAGGTCATCGTACAAGCTGAATTTCTGGCTCATGTAGCCGATGCGTTCCCGCACCGCGTCCACATTCTTCGCCACATCGATGCCTTCGATCCAGGCTTCTCCCTCCGTGATGGGCAAGATGCCGGTCAGCATCTTGATCACGGTGGTCTTGCCACTCCCGTTCGGCCCCAGGAATCCGAAGACTTCCCCCTTCTCCACCGCAATCGAGGCCTGGTTGACGGCCACGAAATTGCCGAACCTCCGCGTCAGCTTTTGAGTTTGAATGGCCAGCATCAGCGCGCCTCCGGAGTGAATTCCACGTCGGCGCTGACGCCGGCCCGCAGGCGATTGTCAGAGTTCTCCACTCGCAAGCGCACGCCGATCATCTGGTGGACGCGCTCTTCCCGAGTCTGCACATTGCGCGGCAGGAATTCCGACTGCTGGCGAATCTGCTCGACCCGCGCCAAGAAGGTCTGCCCGGGATAGGTGTCAACGCGAATTTTGGCGGACTGCCCGACCCGGACCGCGCCAATCTGCGTCTCCGGCACATAGACCATGAGATAGAGCTGGTCGGCCTCCAGCAGTTGGGCCACGGGAGAGTTGGCGGGGAGCAAATCTCCTGGGCGCAGGTCGAGGGTTTCGACCACGGCGGGGGCCGGCGCGCGAACTTCGCGTTCCGCCCAGCGGGCTTCAGTTTCCTGGAGCTGCCCTTCCGCCAAAGTCAGTTCCGCGCGGGCCGCCGCAACGTCTTCCCGACGGAACCCGTGTTGCGTTTTCTCCGCCACCGCTTTGGCGGCCATCAGCCTGCCCTCGGCGGCGGCCACCGCCTGGGTAGAAGCATTCACCTGGGCCTGCGCAGCGCGGGCGCGGTCCTGGGCGTTGTCGAGTTCGCGCTGGGACACGACGCGGGCCGCGGCCAGCTGCTCCATCCTGGCCAGCTCCCGGCGGGCGTTGGCGTCTTCCGTGCGCACGCGCTCGAGATCAGCCTGAGCCTGGGCAAGCTCGGCTTCCCGGAAACCGTGGGAGGCCGCAACTGCTTCGGCAATCTCCTCAGGACGCGAGCCGCGCAGCATTTTCTCCAGGTTGGCGCGCGCGGCTTCCACCCGGCCTTGCGCCTGCAGACGCTGCCCTTGGAGTTCCGCGCTGTCAAAAGTGATCAACAGCTGGTTGGGCTGGACATGGTCGCCTTCGCGGACCTGCACGCTACTGACGCGCCCACCGACTTTTGAGCCGACGCTGATGTTCCGGGCTTCCAGCGTGCCCGAGACTGCCAGAGGATCGGGGCCCTGACGGCGCAGAGTGAACGCCGTGCTGATCCCGCCGATCACAAGTACTGCAGCAATGATTGCGATTTTCTTTTTCATCTGGTCCTCAATTCATTCCTAGAGCGCCGCCGCAAGCTGCTGCGCTTCTATCTCAGTGCCGTCAGGGAGAAAGGAAGATTGCTCTTCCCGGGAGTCGCGGTTCCGCAGCTCGGAGGTCAGCGTCCCGGCCGTCCACAGGAAAATCCATTCGCACGCCCGATCGTCAATGTTCAGCAGGAGCGAGGTGTCGCGGCGGTTGTACCCCTCAAGCGCCCGCAGCACAAACACAAAGCGCGACAGGGGCTCGAGTTGCAGCAGCTTGTGTTGCAGCTCGCTGGAGGGCAAGGCCAACAATTCCCGTACGTGGCGGTGACTCACCCTGCTGGCCGTGAAGGAAGCCGGATATGCGCATAGCGCCAACGGCGATTGCTGGGGCTGGATGTGGGCGATGCAGAACTTCACGATCAACCGCCGCGACCAGCTCAACATCCAGTCGCGAAACACATCGTTGGCCCCTTTGAGCGCCTGGGCCAGCGCGGCTTGCAGGACTTCCGTGCTCAACGCGGGGTCACCGGTCAGGGTGTGGCAAAGCCAGCGCAATTCTTCCTGAGAAACCGCGAATAACGCCCGGCACTCACTGGCCGTGCTCTTGTGGTCTTTAGCGTTCCAGGTCATCGTCCTCTCTCCTCTTCTTCGGGCGCCAGCCTGGGCCCGCTCTCTGCGTTTTCTTTGCTTTCAATTTCCTCAATCAGGGCGGAGATCAGCGGCCCGGAACCTACCAGCCGGGCGCCGGAGTGATGGATCTCCGCCAGCAACTTCCATCCCGCGTCGTCCACAAAGGAAACGTCAAACAGGTCCACCACCAGCTTGCGTTTCCAGTCGGCGACCACCAGCCCCGCCCAGGCCTTTTCCACTTCGGGCACCCACTCGTGGGCCAATTTGCCTTCCAGCTTCAGGCGAGTGGTCAGGGAGCCGTTTTCCACGGTGATTCTCAGCATTCTGTCTCCTTCTGCTTTTCGGCGACCGAGAGCGCTCCCGCCACTTTCAGCAGGTGGCTCTTGATTTCCTGCCGCTCTTGCGGCGCCATGTTGCGATAGGCGGCCCGGAGTTCCTGCAACAAACGCGCGGCCCGTTCCCGGCCGAGCATCGCGGGCGGATTGATTTCGGCGGCGATCTCTGTTTTCGTCATGCCCGGAGTAATGCATCCGCCGTGCCAAGTTGCGAGCCGGCAAAAGAAAACCGGAAAGGATTGCAGCAAAGGGATTTACAGGAATGCGGAAAAGAACAGGAGGGAGCCGCTGCCAAAACTTCGCTGTGGGCACTTGGGCAGTCTGCCCAAAGTTGGGCAGAGGTTTGGCAGTCCAACCAGCAGCCAACTAGAGTGCGCTGGGCCACCAGTGGTCGCGCGTGATTCCCAGCTTCTTGATCTTGTATTGCAGGGTTGTGCGTTTCAATCCCAGTCGCGATGCTGCGCCGTTGGGGCCGGCGAGGATGCCACGGGTTTCGCGCAGGACCTTGATGATGTGGTCGCGGTCAGTAGTTTCGAGACTGGTGTCCGGAACCGAGGCAGGGATGGAAACTGGGCTGGCCGCCTTCATCTCCGAAAGCGGGATCTGCAAGGCACTGCCCGTGGAGAGAATGACGGAGCGCTCGATCAAGTTTTCCAGCTCGCGCACATTGCCGGGCCAATCCCAGGCCTGCAAACGGGCCATGGCCTCCGAGGGGATGGAATCAATGGGCTTTTGCATTTGCCGGGAGAAACGCTCGGCAAAATAACGCACTAATAAGGGGATGTCCTCGCGGCGTTCGCGCAGGGGAGGAATGCGAATGGGGAAAACATTCAGCCGGTAATAAAGGTCGCTGCGGAATTGCCTCTCCTCGATCATTTTTTCCAGATTGCGGTTGGTGGCAGCGACCAGGCGAACGTTCACCTTCTTAGTGTGCGTGCTGCCCAGGCGCTCAAATTCCCGCTCTTGCAGGGCGCGCAACAACTTGGGCTGGATTTCCACGGGAATGTCGCCCACTTCGTCGAGGAACAGGGTGCCTTGATCGGCCAGTTCGAGCCTTCCGATCTTCTGGGCGATGGCCCCGGTGAAGGCGCCCTTTTCATGCCCAAATAATTCGCTTTCCAGCAGGCCGGTAGGGATCGCGGCGCAGTTAAGCTTTACAAAAGTGCGGGCCTGGCGGCGGCTGTGCTCATGCACGGCGCGCGCTACCAGTTCCTTCCCGGTTCCGGTTTCCCCCAGAAGCAGGACGGTGGAGTCACTATTAGCGACCGTCTCCACCAGGCGTAAGACTTCGCGCAGCGCAGGGCTCTGGCCCACGATTTCGTCGAAGTTCAGTTCCGTGCGAATTTCGTCTTCCAGGTAAAGCTTTTCCTGGGCCAGGCGGTTCTTGAGCGCTTCCAGGTCTCGCACTGCCAGAGCGTTCGCGGTAGCGATGGCCACTTGCCGGGCAATGGCCTGGAAGAGTTCGCGATCATGGGGAGAAAAGGCGTCTTCCCGCAAGCTGGAGATGGACATGATCCCGAGGATCCGGCCATGCACGGTCAGGGGTACCGAATACAAGGTCCGCAGGCCACGCTCCCAAAAGCTCCTGGTCAAGGGTGAGGAGAACTCCTGGGGATCCAGCCGGGGAATATAAACCGGCTTGCCGGTCTTGAAGCTGCGTCCGCCGACCGTGCCTTCGGGATCATAAAAGATCCCATCGCTCATGGGCCGAAGCTCGGAATCCGCGGCCTGCGCGAAAAACTTTCCGCTCTCCGGGTCATGAATGGACATGCCCACAAAATCATGGGGAATCACATGTTTCAGGCTGATCGAAATGGCCCGCACCAACTCCCGTAGATCCAGGTGGGAAACCAAGGCATTGTTGATTTCCAGCAACAACTGGGAGCGGTCGCGCTCCCGTGCAGTCTGCTGCTCGGCTTCGCGGGCGCTTTCAAAATTCAGGGCATTCTGCACTGCGATGGCAATCTGACTGGAACATTGTTCCAGCAAGCGGGCATCTTCCAGACTGAAAGCATGTTCGTGGAAGCTGACCACGCTCATGGCCCCTAAGGGCCTCCCCTGGACCATCAAAGGGATGGCACAGCCGGAGTGGATGCCGACTTCTTCCGCCTGGCGAATAGCCGCGTCGGAGAAACGCGCCAGTTCGGCGCGATGCGGAATCAGCACCGGCCTCCCTAAACGGATGGCCTCCCCTTCCGGGGTCGCCTCCAGGGAGAGTGTCACTTCCCGATCGAAGGGCCCCTTCTCGCTCGACTGCAGATCAAACGCGTGCACTCGCAAGCGGGTCCCGGTCGCGTCGAACAAAGTAAGGAAGGCCGCATCGTGATGAATAATGCGATGCAGGCTGGCCGAGATTGAGCGGAGAAGCTCTTTCAGATCGAGATGCGAAACCACCGCGTTGTTGGTTTCCAGCAGCAGGCGCGAACGGTCGCGTTCCTGGGTCACCTGCTGCTGGGCCTGCCGCGCCCTTTCGAAGTTGCGGGCATTTTCCACGGCAATGGCCGCCTGCACGCCAATCTGGCCCAACAGCTCGACATCGCTTTCGCTAAAAGCCGCTTCTTTCAGGCTGGCCAGCATCATGCTACCTACGATTTTGTCGTGACAAATCAAGGGCACTGCGCAACCCGACTGGATGCCGGCTGCCGCCACCTTTTGCATTATGGGGTGGTGAAACTCGGCCAAGTCCACGTGGTGGCGGAGGACCGGCTTGCGCGTGGAAAAAGCCAGCGCCGCCGGCGTTCCCACCAAGGGGATGACCTGGCCTCTTTGCATGAAGTCTTTGTCAGCCGGGGAGTTGAGTGCATGCAGGCGCAGTTCGTTGAGCTCCGCGTCGTAGAGCGCGAGGGCGGCAAAGTCGTGCTGAATTTCACGCCGCAGGCAGGCGGAAATCGCATTGAGCACTTCCGCCAGATCGAGGTGCGACACTACCGCGTTGTTGATTTCCAGCAGGACGCGTGCCCGATCGGCAGTCACACGCCCTTCCTCTGGGTGGCCGCCCCCGGCCCCCTCGAGATTCTCCATACCCACCCCCGAGCTCGAAAGAGTTTACCGCGGGAACCTGTTGCCTGGGAATGTGCTGGGGTGCGCGATTCTGCGATGTCTGATACAGTCAGTGGCGCAACCGGGAGGGTCCGCCAACGATCCTTCCAGGTATTCCCCATAGTTTCGTTTCTGCTCATCCAACGGCCCCTTTTCATTCGCTCTGGGTAATAAATAAACACTCGAGGAGACATCGGATGATGGGTACCTGCAGTGGGCTCCCGGGGCCGGGCAAAGCAAACCACCCCATTCTGTTGTGCGGGCTGGCTGTCCTGCTATTGCTGGCCCTACCTGCCACGGCGGCGGAAAAGGTCCTCTTGACGGTCGATGTCTCGCAGGCCGGGGCAAAAATTGACCGCAATCTTTTCGGCCAATTCGCCGAGCATTTGGGACACGGCATCTACGAGGGCATCTGGGTCGGGCCGGATTCGAAGATCCCCAACACGCGGGGGATTCGCAACGACGTGGTGGCCGCGCTGAAAGCCATCCGCGTGCCCAATGTGCGCTGGCCGGGCGGCTGTTTCGCCGACGAATATCATTGGCGAAATGGTGTGGGACCGTCCCGTACGGTCACGCTTAATCCTAACTGGGGCGGAGTCATCGAACCCAACACCTTTGGGACCGATGAATTCATGGATTTCCTCAACCAGATTGGGGCAGAGGCCTATCTTTCGGTGAACCTGGGATCCGGTACTCCACGAGAGGCAGCGGATTGGCTGGAATACCTGACCACGGCGCAGCCGACGGCACTGCAGAAGGAACGCGCGGCCAATGGCCATCCCAGTCCTTACCAGGTGGCTTACCTGGGCCTGGGCAACGAAAGTTGGGACTGCGGCGGCAACATGACCCCTGAGTATTACCTCAGCCAGATGAAGATCTACAGCCGCTTTGTACGCAACTTTAATCCGGCGCAGCAGGACAAAGAGCAGATGCTGAAGATCGCGGTGGGGCCGGGGGGCGACGGGCCACGCTGGACGGAGTGGACGGAAGCCGTCATGAAGGCCTACCAGCAACACTCGTGGAGTTGGGACATCAACGGTCTTTCCCTGCACTCCTACACGGTCGTGAAGTGGCCGCCTTCGTATAAGTCCGTTGGCTTCGGCGAGACCGAGTACAGCCAGATCCTGAAATCCACCCTGGAGATGGACCACCTGATCAGTGCTAACGCGGCCATCATGGATAAATATGATCCCGACAGGAAGGTAGCGCTGGTAGTGGATGAATGGGGTGGTTGGTACGCGCCCTTACCGGGCAGTAATCCGGGGTTTCTGGTGCAGCAAAACAGCCTGCGCGATGCCGTCCTGGCCGCCCTGAACCTCCATATTTTTGCCCGCCACGCCGAGCGTGTGCGCATGGCCAACATTGCACAGATGATCAATGTGTTGCAGGCCATGATCCTGACCGACAAGGAAAGGATGGTCCTGACCCCGACCTATTACGTCTACAAGATGTATCTGCCGTTTCAGGACGCCACGTTTATTCCAGTGCATTTCGACGCCGGAACTTACACGCACGGGGACATTTCCCTGCCGCGCGTGGATGCCATCGCTGCCCGTGACAAAGCCGGCAAATTGTGGCTGGCCATCACCAATGTGGACCCAAACCAGCCTCTCGAACTTGAGACCATGCTGGCCGGGATGGCGCTTAAGTCCGCCACAGGAGAAACCCTGACCGCCGCCCAGGTGGACAGCGTGAACACCTTCGAGGCCCCGGACACGGTGACGCCGAAATCCATTTCCGCCCAAGCGCGGGACGGCAAATTGTCGCTCACGCTGGCGCCAAAATCAGTCACGGTAATTTCACTCGAACAGTAACCGGCCCCAGGGCTCGTGCTTGCAATCCCGGAACAATCTTCCCCGGAACGATCTTGAGGAGGTGCGGAAATGCGACATCTCGCCATGCTGGCGCTCCTGGCAACGAGTCTTGGCTGGGCACAAATCCCTAGCGACCTTCAACCTTCGGCAACCAACGTGTGGGGAGCCGAATATCCTCGGGTTGATAGCACCGGCCGAGTACTGATCCGCATAAAGGCGCCGGAAGCCGCGAAAGTCCGCTTAAACTTCTGGAGCGGGCCGAAAATGGAGCTGGAGAAACAAGCAGATGGTTTTTGGACGGTCACCACTCCACCCTTGGTCCCGGGCTTCCACTACTACACCCTGATCGTAGACGGGGCTGAGGTCAGCGATCCCAATACGCAGGCGTATTTCGGAGGAGGCCGGCCGGTCAGCGCGGTGGAGGTCCCGGAACCCGGCTCCACCTATTACTCCGCCCAAGACGTGCCGCATGGGCAGGTGCGGGAAGTCTGGTATCCCTCGAAAATTACGGGCTCGTGGCGGCACGCGCTGGTCTACTTGCCACCCGGTTACGATACGGAAACCAAGCTGCGCTATCCGGTGCTTTACCTACAGCACGGCGGCGGAGAAGACGAAACGGGATGGATCCGGCAAGGCCAGGCCAACTTCATTCTCGACAACCTGATCGCGGCCGGCCATTGCAAGCCCATGATTGTGGTGATGGCTTACGGGTATGCCCGGCGCGCGGGGGAAGCTCCACCCGACTTGAGCGGCAAACCCTTTGGTTCTCCTGCCATGCTCAAGGCCATGCAGGACATGGCTTCAGTCTTCGAGGACGATGTGGTGCAAGCGCTCATTCCCTACGTGGATTCGACTTTCCGCACGCGCTCCGACCGCGATCATCGCGCCATGGCGGGGCTCTCCATGGGCGGCATGCAAACTTTCCAGATCACCCTCAACCATCTCGACCTTTTCTCTTATATTGGCGGGTTCAGTGGTGCGGGAGGAATGCTGGTGTTGGGCGACCGGAAGCTCGACCCCAAGACCGATTACAACGGTGTATTTGCCGATCCCTCCGCCTTCGCAAAAAAAGTGCACCTGCTCTGGCTGGGCGTGGGCACGGTGGAACCGGAGCGGATGCGGGCAGGGCTGCTGCGTTTGCACACCTCCCTGCAGGATGCGCACATTGACCATGTCTTTTATGAATCGCCGGGGACCGACCATGAATGGCAAACCTGGCGGCGCGATCTGAAGGACTTTGCTCCGCGGCTCTTTTAACCGACTAGAGAGCTCACCACCCACGGTTTCGTTTGCTCTCTCGTTCTCGTACGAGCCTTCCCGAATTGCCCTTCGACTCCTGGCCTCGTCGAGGCCGCCCTCAATTTACGAAACGTTACGATTTTTTATGATTCTTACTCTATAGAAGATATCCTTCGTCAATTATGTCCATAAAATAAGGGTTTTCAGGCGAAGCCAACCGGGCGGACGAAATCGTAACGTTTCTATTGAATTCCATGCGGGTGCGCGATACACTGACCGCCTTTTGGATATCCACTCGAAACGATTAGGTCGCTTGGGGAGATGACTATGCGATTTCTCGCACTCTTGTTGCTGTTGTCGCCGGCGCTGGCACTGGCCCAGACGGAAACCATGAAGGCCCTAGATCCTCTCGACATATCCCGCTTGAAGGATTTTTCGGCTTATCGCTCGTCCAGCAACAATCTCTACGTTGACAGCAACGATGACAGCAAACATCCTTTGCCCGGCGAAACCATCGTCTTGGCTGATTTAAAGGGGCCAGGAATCGTCACTCACATCTGGGCCACCATCGCCGATAACGAATATGGCTGGCCGCGGCTGCTGCGCCTGCGCGTCTACTACGACGGAAGCAAAACGCCCAGCGTGGATGCGCCGCTGGGAGACTTCTTTGGAATTGGCCATGGCTATGAGCGCAATCTGGACTCCCTGATGGTGCGCAATGCGTCCTTTGGCCGAGCTCGCAATTCGTATTGGCCCATGCCTTTTCGCAAATCGGTCAAGATTACGGTGACCAACGAAGGCAACCGCCGCGTCAGCAACCTTTACTATCACGTGGATTGGCAGAAGCATGATTCACTGCCTGCGGATGCGGCCTATTTCCACGCTTACTATAAGCAGGACACTCCTCCTCCCCAAGGCAAGCTCTACACCCTTCTGAACATTCGAGGCAGAGGCCACTACGTCGGCTCGGTCCTCAATATTATTCAGACGCAAATGGGGTGGTTCGGTGAAGGGGACGATATGTTTTACGTGGATGGAGAAAAAGTCCCGCGCATCGAAGGCACTGGTACGGAAGACTACTTCAACGACGCCTGGGCCCTGCGCGTTTCTAATGGGCCCTGGACGGGCGTACCTGTTGCGGAAGGTGAAGGCTTCGGCGCCCGCTTGACCGGCTATCGCTGGCACATTCCAGACCCTGTTCCCTTCAAGGACTCTCTGCAGGTGGCCATTGAACATTTCGGCTGGACCTACAACCCGGATGGCGTCGCGCGTTCGGGCTTTGAAGAGCGGTCCGACTACTTCTCCAGCGTGGCTTTCTGGTACCAACAAGGAATCAATGAAGACTTGCCCGAACCGCCTTATGGCCCGGCACGCCTGCCCTTTGGAAATGCTCAGCAGATCGAAGTCGAGAAAGACCTAAGCGGCGTCACCACCGAAAAGGGTTCCGTGGAAGTCCAGAAGGAGGTTTTCTGGTCGAAGGACCTGTTGTTTCTCAAGGCGCAAGGCATTGGCTCTAAAGTCAACGTTCCGTTTGATGTCCAGAAAGACGGCTTTTACGAAGTCATTGCCCAAATCGCCCAGGCGCCGGACTACGGCGACTATGTGATCACACTGGACGGCAAGCAAACCAATTCCACACTTGTCACCTGGGGCCCCTTACAGAATCAGCAACCGCCGGTCGAAATTTTCGCTGCTTATCAGCCGGAGATTTTTGTCGGTATCGACCATCGCTTGGGGTGGTACAAGTTGTCCCAGGGCAAACACGTCCTGACTTTTACCTGCGTGGGCAAGGACAGCCTTTCATCCGGCTATAACGTGGGCATTGACGGCATTGTGCTGGCAGAAATCAAGGATGGAGAAGCTCTGGTCAACGCCACGGGAGCCGGTCTGCCACGCTACGAAGTTCCTGAGGCCATGCTGGCTCCCCAAGCCAAGGCATCGGGAATTACCTATCGCGGCAAATCGCTTAGCTTCTACGTCGCTGCGTTGAAGCAGGCCACGCCGCAAAATCGCGCGGACGCCATCCGCGCCCTTGGAAATTTTGGCGAAGATGCCAGCAGCACTGTGGACATTCTGGTCCCGCTGCTTTCCGATCAGGACCCGAGCGTTCGCGTCGCCACGGCATCCACCCTGGCCGAGATTGGGCCGAAGGCTGGGGCCGCAGCCGTACCTCTTGGCAAGCTGCTTTCGGACAAGCAATTGCGTGTGCGCGAATCCGCCGCTTTGGCTTTGCGCGATCTGGGCGACCAGGGCGCAGCGGCGATTCCGCAACTAAGCAGTGCCCTGCGCGATCCCGAGCCCAGCGTAGGCATGACCGCGGCCCTGGCCCTAGGACAAATGAAGGGGGAAGCAAAATCGGCGGTGCCGGCCCTGATCGCTGCCTTGCAGGTCTCCGACGAACAACAGATGTCGAATGCGGACATTCAAGTGCTGCGCAATGTGGTGCGGGCGCTGGGAGAAATTGGCCCGGCAGCCATCCCGGCGCTTCCTGCGCTTAGGAAAGTTCAGCACCTGCGGGTGAAATATCTCGCCCAAGAAAGCATCGCGAAAATCGAAGGCAAACCCATTCCCACCTGGCATTGAGGAAAAAGGCGCCACTGTACCCCAACGGTGGCGCCTTCTCCCCAAGATTTTCCACGTTGGCCCACCCGAGCAGCCATGCTCACTGGCTTATTCCGTCTGTAATCACCCGGCAGATTATTGTGTTCTTCGGCACAGGCCGCCCTTTGAGAATGGGCACGCGCTGAAGGTCTATGCCGTTGTCGGTAGACGGAGCGCCGAGTGCCGCGGGAAAAGCGTGTGCTTTTCATCACGTGCGACAGTGATTTCAGGCATTGCCGGCCTAGGCTCGGGGAGTACCGTAAAAACGGGAGGTTAGCAAGCCAAGCCCCTAAAACGCCGCTTCCATGGATTCTGTTGGGGCGGCGATTTCGTGCGCACGTGGCCGCAAGCAAGGACAGACCTGCCTGGGAAGGGAGGACCCTTATGTCGCTTGCAACGCTCACACAATTTCTCGATGGCAAGCATGTGCCTTACATTGTGACCTCACACTCTTCCGCCTATACGGCCCAAGCGGTAGCGGCGCTGGCCCACATATCCGGGAACAGGTTGGCGAAAACCGTCATTGTCAGGATCGATGGCGAGCTGGCCATGGCCATCGTGCCTGCGTCGCGCCACGTTGACCTGCTGAAGCTCAAGGAAGTCACCGGGGCCCGCACCATTGAGCTGGCGCCAGAACGAATCTTCAGCGGCCGCTTTCCCGAGTGCGAAACGGGCGCCATGCCGCCTTTCGGCAACCTCTATGGCATGAAGGTCTATACCGATGTGAGCCTGTCGAACGATCAGGAGATCATCTTTAACGCCGGCAGCCACCGCGATCTGATCCGGATGGCCTGGAAGGATTTCGCCACCTTGGCTACGCCCAGAATCGCGGAATTCGCCACCGGGCAAGTGCGCCGGAGGCTGCAATAAATTTGTCTGAGGAGGAACTATGATTCGCAGCGCAACCGCGACCTGGAAGGGGGGCCCGGGAGCCGGGGAAGGTTCGGTCTCGACCTCCAGCGGGGTCATTACCAACGCTTTGTACTCTTTTGGCTCCAGCTCGGGGAACGACCCTTGCACCAGTCCTTGCGAAATGTTGGCCGCCGCGACCGCGTCTTGCATGTCCCTGATGATTGCCCAGGAAATCGCCAAGCTGGGAGTGCGCCCGGCCAACGTCCGGACCGAGGCCTTTCTTACTCTGGAGGACAAGCGGCAAAAATGGGCGATCACGTCCATTGAGCTGCGGATCGCCGCCGAGACCTCGGGCATAGACCTCGATAATCTGCGCTTGGCGTGCCGGCATGCCAAAGCCAGATGCCCGATTTCCCAGGTCCTGGACGTACCGATCAAGCTGACCATCCAGGCGGCGACCACGGAACCGCAAGCCGTGGCTTGAGACCGGCGGCCCCCTTGGGTTGTGATTGACATCACCTCCAGTCGTGCCTGGCGTCATCGCTCGGCTCCTGCCCGGCGCAGGACACTACCTACAAGGGGAAGGAGGCGGCAGTATGCTCACGCAAAAGCTAGTCCGTCTCATTGAGGCCCATTCCGAGACCCTGGCGGAAAGCCTCCTGCATAAGGTGCAGAGGTCAGAATTCACGCGTGCCTATGCGCAGGTGCCCGTGGAAGAACTCAAGCACCGTGTCCACGATATCTACCTGCACCTGGGAGAGTGGCTGATTAGCAAGAGTGATGGGGACATTGACCGCTATTACAGCCAAACCGGGATGCGCCGGGCGGAACAAGGCGTGCCCCTCAGCCAGGTCATCTGGTCGATCATTCTGATCGAAGACAACCTTTGGGAGTTCATCCTGAACGAGACTACACCGGACCGGCCGGTCGAACTGTTCTGTCAGCAGGAATTACTGCAGCTCCTGGAGCATTTCTTTAATCGCGCGATCCATGCGGTCGCCATGGGCTACGAACAAGCCGGGGAACAAATGGCGCGGGTGAGCACCCATGTCTCCTCTGCCAAACATACGGTGCCGAGTCATGGGGCGGAGCCACGAATTCACGCCAAGGCCTAGGGGTACGACCTTCCCTGCAAACGCGCCCGTGTAAGCTGGACGGACGAAGCTTCTCCGCTGCCGGTCCAGGCGATATAGATGCGTCCAGCGGTTCCCAGGCCAAGTGCGGGATAAGCGGCACTGGCTTCTCCTGCGGGCACCAGCGCAGGCTTGCCCACTCCTCCGGCGCCGATCTGGCTGAGAAAGACCCGCACTGGTCCCCAACCATTCTGATCGCGCGCTTCGCGTCCTTGAAAAACCAACATCAGGTTGCCATCTTCTGAAACCTTGAGGCGGGGGTGATTGGGATCAAGCACTCCTTCGGAGGCGACGAGGGGAGCGTGAAAGCTTTTCCCGAGATCGTCGGACCAGGCAAGCTGCACCCGCGCTTTCTGCTCCCGTCCCTCGGTAAGCCAGGCCAGATACACACGACTGCCTTTCACCGCCAGGCTGGGACCGGAATCCGGGCAGGCGTTCAGCCGCCAGCCATCTTCGGCCACGCGAACTTCCGGAGCAAAAGTTGCGCCGCCATCATGGGAAACTGAGAGCACCAGATCGCGGACCGCGCCGTCGAAGACCTTGCGCCAGGCGATGATCACCTCATTGCCGGAAGCGAACGCAATCGCCGGACGGCAGCAGGGGCAAGCGGAGAGCGCCACGCGGTGCGGCGCGTCGAAGGTCGCTCCGCGGTCCGTGGACCGCGAAATATAAACAGCGAAAGTGCCGGCGTCGCCGCCTGCCTCGCGACCATCCAGCCAGACCACATACACTGCTCCATCAGGGGAGACCCCGAGAGCGGCAAAACCGTGGTACCCGGGGGATTCATCCCCAGTCACAAGCACCGGAGGATCGAAAGACTTGCCGAAATTCAGGGAGCGGGCCACCGCGAGCTGATTGGCGCCCTTCTCCGAGCGCTGCTGCCACAAAACATAAATGGCCTGGGGAGTGGCGGCGAGCTGCGGGCCACTTTCGCCGCGCGAAGTCACCTTAGCGTCGGCAGGGCTCACGGGAATAACCGGCATAAAGCTGTCTCCGCCATCATGGGACATGGCGTATCCCACATGGCTGCCGGAGGCGTCGCTGTATACCGCCAGCAGTCCGATCATGCCCGATGAAGATACCGATAGGCTGGCATCGCGCGTACCGGAGAGTCCGAGTTTGGCCAGCACAGGACGAGGCTGCGGTTCAAAAACCACCGGCGCCTCCTGGCGATGACAACCCAACATCGCCAGAAGTAAGCCGGCAGCAACCGCCCAACGCAACAGGTACGAGTTGGAAAATAGGGGCAAGGTTCGCCCTCCGCAACGCCGCCTCAAATTAAAAACTGAGACGCAGCGCCAGCTGAATTTGCCGTGGGTCCCCCACGGCGGTGGGTTGTCCGAATGTCGGCCGTCCATAGGTCGCATTCGGAATCAGGTTATTGCGATGATTGAGGACATTGAATGCCTCCGCCATGGCTTGCAGACGGAAGCGCTCTCCCAGGGGAAATGTGCGCGCCAGACGATTGCTCAGAATGAAGTAGTCAAAACCGGCGCCGGCATTGCGAGGAAACATATTGCCCAGACAATCCGGCGAGGTGGCCGAATATCCCGGACAGGGACGCCCTGCCGTCTGTTGAATGGTATTGCTTCCCGAAACGATGTTCAGGGGGAGCGCCGAATAGTATTGCAGCACGCCGCTCAGCTCAAAGCCGTGGCTCAGGCGCTGCCACGCCGTCTGCGCCGGAGCGGCAGAAGTGTGCACGCTGGCGTCGAAGGCCACACGATGACGCTGATCGTCGTCTGACCGCCCCCAATCCTGGTGCACGTTGAACATGTTGACCGGCGAGCTGAAGAAGAACTCACCCACGTCCGCCAGGGATTTGGAGAAGGTGTAAGAAACACGGAAGCTCCCCCAGCGCACAGGTCGCTGCAGGTAGGCGACGGAGACGCCGTCATACTGCGAGTCCGCGGCGGAGGAATACTGGCTATTGTTCTGATAGGCGGAGTTAGGCCGGCACAAATTCACCGGATCTACCGACGAAGTACAACCGGGCACGTTCTGATTGATGGAAACGACCAGGTGCGCCCCGCGTACGTGCTGGTAGTTGACGCTCAGCGTGGAGCTCTCGCCAAGCTGCTGCTCCACTTCCAGGCTGGCCTGTTCCGAGTAGGCATTCTCCAGGTGCGGATTCATGGTGGTAAAGCTGATCAGCACGTTGGAAGGGACGTCACTCAGAATGCCCGGAAACGCCGGTGCCCCGGTCTGTCCGAAAGAAAGCGTGGTGCTTTGCTGCTGGATGGTATCGAAGTTGGTGGTATTGCGGCTGGAGAGCAAAGCATTGGCCAGGGCCCGCAAGGGGACGCGGTCATAGAACAAACCAAAGCTGCCGCGCACCAGGGTCTTTCTTCCCGCAAAGGGAGACCAGGCGAACCCGACACGCGGTGAGATGTTATTGGTATCGGTGGATATCGCATCGAGAAACTGCAGGTCATAACGCAGTCCGGCATTCAAAGTGAACCGCGGCTTCACGTGCCATTCATCCTGGGCATAGAAGCCAACATTGGAATTGGTCTGGGGAATCACCGGATCCCCAAAAGTCTGGGTGAAGGTGGCATAGGTCCCGTTTTGAAAGTTGGCCAGCGACGAAAAGGAATAGCTGCCGCGGAGGGAACGTGGATAAGTGATGGTCAAATCGTTGTAGAGAAAGTCGACACCGGCCCGCAGGGCATGGGCGCCGGCCTGGTGAGAAAAGTTGTCGGTGATTTCGTACAGCCGGTTATGACGTCCGGTGGGAGATCCCGAGGCGGTCCCGAACGAGGCCACGCCGGAAATGCTCACCACGGGGCCAATCGGATCATTGGCGGGCGCTTTCAGATCGCTGTTGGTGAACTGGCCGCGCGTTTCGTTCACGCTGCGGGAGGAGAGCGTATAGATATTGCTGACGGCGATGGTCTGGTCGCGATTGCTCAGACCGGCCCCGGCGCTCACCGTACCCAGGCCTCCGGTGAAACGGGAATTGGTCCCGTTGACGTCATAGAGGCTATAGCGCACGTTGAACTGGTCTTTGTCGGAAAAGCGATGGTCGACCCGCGCCAGAAAGTTCGTGTTGTGCACCGGGTTGGGAAAGAAGCCGGTGGAGATCAGTGACCCGGGATAGTCAACGGCCTGCAGGCGCGCGTTGATCGCGTCCACATTGGCCTGCGAAACCGTAATCAGGCCGTATTGGTTCAAGAGGCGCTGCTCAAAATTGGCGAAGTAGAAGGTCCTGCCTTTTACGATGGGACCGCCCAGGCTCGCGCCGTATTGCGCCTGCGTCAGCGGAGACTTGGTCCCGGTCAGGGCATTGGGTGCGTTGAAGCGCTGATTGCGAAAGAAGCCGTAGGCACTGCCATGCAGCGTGTTGGTGCCGCTGCGGGTGATCACATTGACGTACCCGCCAAGCGCGCGGCCAAATTCCGCTTGACCGCTGGAGGTGACCACCTGCAATTCTTGTATGGCATCCAGTCCGTAGAACGTTCCCGCCAGGCCAGCGGCGTCATCATTCGAAGACAATCCGTCGACGATGAAGCTGTTGGAGAAGTTGCGCTGGCTGTTGACGGAGATGCCCTGCCCCGGCACCGCCGAGGTTTCCGGGAAGAGCTGCGTGCTGGCCGTGTTGGTGGGAGAAACGCCGGGGACCAGCAGGGCCAGATCGAGAAAGCTGCGGCCGTTCAGCGGCAAGCTGTTTACTTCATTTTGCCCAATCGTGCCGGCGATCTGGGTACGGGCAGTCTCGACCAGAGTGGCCTCGCTTTTCACTTCAACGGTCTCGTGGCCTGATCCGACCGCCAGGGTGATCGGCAACTGGAAAGCAGCTCCAACCGTCAAAGTCAGAGTGCGTGTCGGCGTGGTGAAACCGGTCTGGCTGACCTTGATTTCATATCTCCCCACCTGCAAGTAAGGAAATCGGAATCGCCCCTCGGAGTCGGTCACCGTGGTATTGCTGACGTTGGTTTCTGTCTGCTTTGCCTCTACAACAGCCTGCGAGACGGCGGCCCCCGAAGGGTCCGTTACCCGGCCACTTACACTGGCGTTATTAATGGTTTCCTGCGCCGGCGCCATCAAGCCGAAGCCCAGGCAAAAAAATAGAATGAAAACACGAATACCCCACCCCATCCTCAACATGCCATTCTCCTGAATTCCCTTGGTGAGCGGGCATGGCTATGCCATCGACCCGGCCCACGTAAACTGATTTCGACTATCTTTCACTTCCAGGGAGAAAAATCAGGCCAGGACGATGGGGGGACCGCGCTTCTGCCGGCTGCGTTCCCAGGCGATGCGGCAAAGGCTCTCTACTTGTGCGTGGACGACCGGATGACTTACGACCCCGGCATAGAATGCTTGCGAGATGTTGGGAAGAAATTGCGGGCCATGGTCCCAGGAGACAGTGCTCGCGGGAAACATGGGACACTTGGCCTGGACCGCGGAAAAAGAAGGCTGTGCGTCTGGGTCCTGCATTCCGGCCATCGCGCAGTGGTGCTTTCCGTCACGGCGACAGCAGGCGGGCAGCGCAGCGTCCGAGGTGCGGGCGAAGAGCGGAGACACCAGGGCCAGGCTCCACACCAACAGCAACACGAATGCGCATCCTCGACCCATAGTCCGAACGAAGTGTAGCATGAGGCAAAGCGGAGAAACAAAAACCAGCAGCACCGGCTGAAAATCAAGATGGTTGTTGCCGTCCCGGACGTTTGACTGCGGACCTATGCCGTGCTACAACAAAGCGCTTCGACAAAAACGATTTTCTTAGACCCAAGGCAGGCCTCTATGAAATTCAGCACTCTTTGCCGGATTCTTCTCCTGGCGGTTTCCCTTGCGGTCCCCGGCGGGGTGCTGCGCGCCCAAAGTCCCGCCAACACTCTGGAGGTGGACGTATCGGCGCCGGCCCATCCCTTTCCGCATTTTTGGGAGAAGATGTTCGGCTCGGGGCGCGCCATTCTTTCGCTGCGCGAGGGCTACCGCCAGGACCTGCGCGCGGTGCGGCAAATTACCGGCTTCGAATACGTGCGCTTTCACGCCATCTTTCACGATGAAGCCGGCGTATACGACGAAGATGAGCAGGGCCATCCAGTCTATAACTTTTCTTACGTAGACCAGATTTACGACGGTCTGCTGGCCAATGGCGTGAAGCCCTTTGTCGAACTCAGCTTCATGCCGAAGAAATTGGCGGCCAAAGATACGCTGCACGCCTTCTGGTACAAGCAGAACGTTTCGCCACCCAAGGACTATGCCAAATGGGATGCATTGATCGCGGCCTTTGCCCGGCACCTGATCGACCGCTATGGCATCGACGAAGTCGGGCAATGGTACTTCGAAGTATGGAATGAGCCCAATATCGATTTCTGGAGCGGCGAGCCCAAACAGGCGACTTACTGGGAGCTCTACGATCACACTGCGCGAGCGCTGAAAGCGGTAAGCCCGAAACTGAGAGTGGGCGGGCCCTCCACTGCGCAGGCGGCATGGGCGGACGCGTTCCTCGCCCACTGTGCGGAAAACCATGTGCCGGTGGATTTTGTTTCCACGCACGTGTACGGAAACGACAAAGCTGAAGACGTCTTCGGCACGCACGAGGTCATTCCCCGCGACCAGATGGTGTGTCGCGCGGTCAAGAAGGTGCATGACCAGATCCAGGCATCGGCCATGCCGCACCTGCCGCTGATCTGGAGCGAGTTCAACGCCAGTTACGCCAACGAGCCCCAGGTCACGGACACCGTCTATATGGGGCCATGGATGGCGGACACCATCCGGCAATGCGACGGCCTGGTGGATGTGATGTCCTACTGGACATTCTCCGACGTCTTTGAAGAACAGGGCGTGGTGAAAACACCGTTTTACGGCGGCTTTGGATTATTCGCGGCCGGAAGCATTCCGAAACCAGCCTTGGCCGCATTCCGCCTGTTGCACAAACTGGGGGACCAGCGAATCGCGCTGAACTCGAATTCGGCGCTGCTCACCCGTCGGCCCGACGGCACGCTGGTCTTAGCGCTGTGGAACTATGCCGCTCCGGATGAGAATGGCACCGCCAAAATTGTGACCGTGCAATTCCGCGGCCAGAGCCTGCGGCAGGCCCTGATATACCGCGTGGACCGGGAACACGGGGATGTGCATCCGACCTACGAGAAAATGGGGTCCCCACAGTATCCCACCCCAGCCCAGCTGCAGACGCTGCGACAGGCGGCGCAACTTCCCGCCCCGGAAAAACAGGTGGTCAAGGACGGCCGCCTGCTGGTGGCGCTGCCGGCACACGGTCTGGCGGTGGTGGAGCTCCGGTAAAGGGCCGAGGCGCAGCCAGTCCTCGCAAACCGGGCATATCAGGTAGAATGAATTTGCGGCCGGGCCCGCTGGGCCCGGTTTTTGCGTTACGCCTAAGTTTTAATCATCTTACGAACAAGGAGCACCGCCGATGTCCGCTTCAAGCCGCCGGCCGGAGATTCGCCGTCGCCGCACCCGCAAAGAAAAAGTCCTCAAGCTGCGGAAACGCCTGGCCGCCGCCACCTCCGAATCGCAGCGCACGCAGGCTACTGGAAAACTGCACATCCTGGGATTGGTCTCTCCGGGAAACCCTCTTTTGAAATAGTCCGCTGCAAAGCGCCGTCGCAGGACACAGCGGCCTGGATTCGCTCAGGAGATGGCCGCTTTCCTGGGCAGGCGTTGCTGCTCTTCCTCCGAACGCGGGTCGCGGCGGCGCTGCTCCACCACTTCTTCGTAGGCACGGAGAATCTGCCGCGCGGAGGAGGTCCAGGAAAATTTCTGCACCTGCTCATAGCCCCGTTGTTTCAGCCTCTCGCGCAACCCCTGGTCCAGCAGCACACATTGCAGCGCACGGCGAATTTCAAACAGATTTTCCGGATTCACCAGCACGGCGGCGTTCCCCACCACCTCGGGAAGGGACGAAGTATTGGAGGTAATGACCGGCGTGCCATGCGCCATGGCCTCCAACGGCGGCAAGCCAAACCCCTCATATAACGAGGGAAACACAAAAATCTTGGCCACATCGTAGAAGATACGCAGCACTTCGATGGGCACGAAGCCAAGAAAGCGAACATCGTTCTGCACCCCGGCGCGGATCACGGTGCGACGCAGGTCGGGATTTTTGGAGAGCTCATCTCCAATAATGACCAGCCGCAAATCCGGGAACTTGTCTTCTTTCTGCAGTTCGGCCTTCAGGGCCGAGAACGCCTCAATGATGCGCACCAGGTTTTTGTGCGGGCTGATGCGGCCGGCATAAAGCAGGAAGGGATGGTTGACCTGGTACCGCTCAGCCAGGAATTGACGGTCAGCGTCGGTGGCGTGGCCGGTGAGGAAGCGCTCATCAATGGCGTTAGAGATGACCTGGATCTTACGGCTTGGCACGTTGAACAGCTTCTCGATTTCGCCTTTGGTGAACTGTGAGACGGCAAAAATTTGCGCCGCACCGCCCAGCACCCGCCGGGTGAACTGAAAATGCAGGGAGCGCTTGAAGCCGGAGAGACCGCGGGCGCGCGACATATGCTCCAGCAGATCGTGCACCGTCATGACATAAGGGCACGGTAAGTTGCGGGGCAACCAGAAAAGGTGCGGGATGTGCACCAGATCGCAACGCAGGCGCTTCAGGACATTGCGAAACTCCAAATAGCCCTTGAGCGTCTTGTCCGAATTAGCGGTGGGAATGGTACGGAAATTGGCGGGAAGCGGTCCAATTTCCGTGACGTTCTCGGGCGGGCCGATCAGGAAATACTTGTTTTCGCGGTCCAGCCTGCCCAGCGCCCGTAGCACATTGCGCGTGTAGGTCCCCACGCCGAATTCGGTAACGCGCCGGAGATCAATCGCAATCTTCACACAAGAAATCAACCCTTAGGACACAGTGGAACAAAGCCGCCTTGGCCAGTCCGCCGGCCCCTGGCCGGCGTTCCATGCCTGGCAGAATCACACTCGCGCTTCGGCCTGCGCCTTGGCCCGCCGCTCGGCATAGAGGGGGAAGGCTTCGGCAAGTTCGAAGACCTGCTTGCGGACCCTGGCCAATACCGCAGTATCGCCGCGATGGTGTAAAGCCTCGGAGATCCAGCGTCCCACCTGGCGCATTTCGGATTCTTTCATGCCGCGGGTGGTGAGCGCGGGCGATCCAATGCGGATGCCGCTCGGCTTCAGCGGCGGATTCGTATCAAATGGGATTGCGTTCTTATTGACGGTAATGCCGGCCTCGCCTAAAGCTTTTTCCGCCTCGCTCCCCAACATGCCTTGGGCGAAAACATCGACCAGCATGAGATGGGTGTCGGTGCCCCCGGAGATAATGCGGAAACCCTCGGAAGCCAACGCTTCCGCCAGCACCTTGGCGTTGGCCACAACCTGCCGGGCGTAATCGCGGAATTCCGGCTGGGAAGCCTCCAGGAAACAAATTGCCTTGGCGGCAATGATATGCACCAACGGTCCCCCCTGAATTCCGGGAAAGACGACCTTATCGATAGCCGGGCCAAATTCCGCCTTGGCCAGGATCATGCCGGATCGCGGCCCGCGCAGGGTCTTATGCGTGGTGGAAGTGACGATGTGCGCGTGCGGCACCGGCGAAGGGTGCGCGCCGCCGGCCACCAGGCCGGAAAAGTGTGCCATGTCCACCAGGTAAAGGGCGCCGACTTTGTCGGCAATCTGCCGCATGCGCGCGAAATCAATAATGCGGGGATAGGCACTGCCGCCGCCAATGATGAGCTTGGGCCGTTCTCGTTCGGCGATCTTTTCCAGCTCGTCGTAGTCGATCGTCTCGGTTTCCTTGGTGACGCCGTAGGGCACAACCTTGTATGTCTTGCCGGAAAAATTCAGGTGATGGCCATGGGTAAGGTGCCCGCCATGGGCAAGATTGAGACCAAGGATGGTATCGCCCGGTTGCAGCACGGAAAAATAGGCGGCCATGTTGGCCTGCGAGCCGGCATGCGGCTGCACGTTTACGTATTCCGCGCCGAAAAGCTTTTTGGCGCGCTCGCGGGCCAGGTTCTCCACGACGTCGGTAAACTCGCAGCCCCCGTAGTAGCGCTTGCCCGGGTAGCCCTCGGCGTACTTATTAGTGAACACAGAACCGGCGGCTTCGAGCACAGCCTCGCTGACGAAGTTCTCCGAGGCGATCAGCTCCAGCCCCTCGTGCTGGCGGCGGGCTTCATTCTCAATGGCAGCGGCGACCTCAGGGTCGACCTCAAAGATGGGACGGGCCATTCCAGTGTTTTTCATGTGTGTTTCCTGTGTAGTACTAGTGTAAGGCAAAAGGGGGGTCCGTCCGCTGTTTCATTGGGCTTCGGCCCGCTCCAGGGCGGAAATCTTTTCCACCCGGCGCTCATGCCGCCCCCCGGAAAACGGAGTACTGAGCCAGCGCTCCACAATCTGCAGCGCGGTGGCTTCGTCCAGCAACCGGCCGCCCAAGGCCAGTATATTGGCATTGTTGTGTTCCCGGCTGAGCTGGGCCTCGACTTCGCTGTGAATATTCGCAGCGCGCACTCCCGGAACCTTATTGGCGGCGATGGACATGCCGATTCCCGCCCCACAGACCAGAATGCCGTAGTCGGCCTGCTTGGCAACAACTTCCTCGCCCACGACCCGGGCATAGTCGGGATAGTCAACCGACTCCGTGGAATGGGTGCCGTGGTCGGCAACGGAAATGCCTTTCCCGGCTAGATACGCCTTAATCTTTTCTTTGAGTTCAAAGCCGGCGTGATCGGCGCCGAGGGCGATTTTCATGGATGTCATTGTAGCAAGGCGGCCTTGGGTGGTTCGCCGATAGGGGGGCCAGCGCTATGGCGAACAGCGAAAGGCTGGTCTAGATGCTCTCAAATCCCGAGCGCATAAATGACGCCAGGTGCCAACCATCGAGATATTTGTAAGGCGTCTCCCCGATGGTGTAGTGCCCGCAGGGCAGCTCCACTGCCTTGTAATCCAGATGATGATCGGCAAAGGCCCGGACCGCGTCCCGAGAAAACTCCGGCAAAAAGGTCAGATCATACTTGGCGTAAATAATCAGCGACTTCTTCGGCCAGCGGGCAAATTGCGGGAAGTAAGACATGGGGCTAATGGCGCTCCACAGCTGGCGCAACTGCTCGAGACTAACCTGTGGCTCTAAGCCTTCGCGGATGTGGCGGGTGGACTGGCCATGCCACACTACGTCGGCAAAATACGTGGATGCGTGGTTGAAGGCGGCAACGCGAATACGCGGATCGTGCGCGGCGGCCAAAAATGCGTAGCAGGAGCCCAGACTGGTGCCGAGAATCCCCAGATGGCGATAGCCCTGCTGCTGCAGCCAGTCCAGGCAACAGCGCACATCGAGCACTCCCTGGCGGGTGGCGTCCAGCGTGCGGCCAATATTGGCGGAGACCGCATAATCAGCGCGCTGGATTTCCGCCGGCTTGCGGATATCGTGATAGGGCAAGCTGAGCCGAAGCACGGAAATTCCCAGCCAGTTCAGTACGCGGCAAAGGCTGGTGTAATTGAGGGCGTCGGAGTTCCAGTGGGGCAACAACACAATGGCACGCCGTCCCTTGGCGGGAAACCAGCGAGCGTTGACCAGGTTGTTTTCCGCATACGGCGACTGCACCGGCGAGGTGAAGCGCAGGAAGTCAGCATAGGTACCGCGCACCTTGGCTTCCAGCCTGGGTTCCGGTGCGGCGCGGGTCCCGAAGACCTGCACTTCGCGGCGCTCCAGACGAAAGTCGGCGGGCGTAGCGTAGGAATAGAACTCATCACTGGCCGCGACAATGCGGCGGTTATATTCCGCAAGATAGGCAGCCGGGTCTGCCGGCACGTATCCCGGGCCATGCCCATTGCGGCAGGGCCAGCCTTGGGCCCATTCCGTTCCCCATTCGAAGGGCCGCACGACGCGGTTGTTGTCTACCTGCGTGAGCCGGGTCTCCCAGTTGTACATCCACTGTGTGTATCGCGATGCCATACGCTACTTAAACTCTAGCAAAGAATGACACTTGTAGCACGGCAGGGGCAGCGAATGGGGCAAACTGGGGCTTCAGTGGAGCCCCTTGCGGGCTGCGTAAAATCCACAATTCTTTTGCCATACTGAATGAGATCCATCACATCTATTTTCCCGTTCAGGCTGCAAAGTGTGCTTACAGGTCTGATAGCAAAAATGTTATCTGTAATGTGGAGAGCCGCAAGGGAAAAACGGGGTACCACCACTAGGCAGGATGGTGCCGCCGTGGCACACGTTTGGAGATCCCGCAGAGGATCTCATAGGCCACGGTGTTGGCCAGAGCGGCATGCTCACGGGCATCCACGCTGAGACCGTCCAGCGAACCCAGCAGCACCACTTCATCCCCCACCGCAACATCCGGCAGACCGGTAACGTCGATCAGGGTCAAGTCCATCGAAATGCGGCCGACGATGGGCGCATAGTAGTCGCGCACAATGACCCGGCCGCGCGAGGAGAGCGCCCGGTTCAGGCCATCGGCGTAGCCGACCGGCAGCACCGCGATGCGCGCGGGAGCTTTGGTCACATAGGTCCCGCCATAGCCCAGGGCCTGATTGGCGCCGGCTTCGCGCAAGGACAAGATTCGTGTTTTCCAGGTCAGGACCGGCTTCACCGGCAGCCGCAGTTTGGCGCCACTCACTTCCCTGCCCGCGCGCTCAAAGGGCAGATAGTAGCCGTAGAGGGCAAGGCCAGGGCGGATCATGGAATTCCACGATTCTTTCCGCGAGATCACCGCGCTGGTGTTGGCCACGTGAACGATGGCGGGAGCGTAGCCGGCATCGCGCACAATTTTTCTGACCGCATCAAAGCACCGCAGCTGTTCTTCCACCGACGGAGCATCCAGCACCTCGGACGACGCCAGATGGGTCGAGATGCCTTCGAGGGAAAGATGGGGCGCAGCCTTCAACGCGGCGAACATGGCCGGCAAGCCTTCCAGCGTGACTCCGAGACGACCCATGCCGCTATCAACTTTCAGGTGGATCGCCTGTTTCTTCGATTCCAGGGGAACGGCGGCCTTTTCCAGCAATGCGACCTGGGCCGGTTCCCAGACCATAGGGGTCAGACCGAGACGGACAATATCTTCTTCCTCTCCGCGCCAGAACCCGGTCATCAGCAGAATTCGGCTACGAATGCCGGCCTCGCGCAGCGGGATGGCCTCGTCGAGCGAGGTAACCCCCATCCACGTCGCGCCTTCTTCCTGCAACGCCTGGGCGCAGGACACGGCTCCGTGGCCATAGGCATCGGCTTTCACCACCGCGCAAATGGTGACATCCGGACCGACATGCTGCTGGACCACGCGGAAATTGTGGCGCAGGTTGGCCAGCGACACTTCCGCCCAGGTGGGCCGGGTCGCGGTACGGTGAATGATTTCAGCAGTCGCCACTTTTGCGATTATAGCGGGGCCATTCCGGCTGCCGGAGTTACTCCGGTGCTACGCCGGGACGGCCCCCATTCTTAGTTTTCGAACAGGTGGAAATTCACCGTCACCTGGGTGTCGACTTCGATGGGCTCCCCATTTAACACGTACGGGCGATAACGCCAGCGGCGGACGGCTTCGAGAGCGGCCGGCACCAGCATGGGATGACCGCTGAGCACCTGCAGGCGCTCAATGACTCCTTCCCGGCTGATCACGGCAAAGAGCACGACCTCGCCCTGAATCCTGGCCTGCCGGGCCAGGGCTGGATAGACCGGCTGCACCCGATAGATGAGGTTGCCTTCCATCATGTGCGAGATGCGGGGCGGGCGCGCAATGGGAGGAAGGGGCGGAGCCGCGGCCTCCAGGGAATCACCCATGCCTCCTGGAATCCCGTTGCGTCCACCATGCCCCGGGCCTGTGCTCCGCGCATTGGGATCATTCGACAATGCGCTCAAATCGACCGGCACGGGCGCGGAAGTCTCCACGATTTGCGCGACGTGGTCAGGAATTGTAGGCGGCGCCGCCAGATGCCCGTCCAGGGTCAGATCGCTGGCGCGGGGGACAGAGGCGGCGTGGGCCCGCTTCGCACGAAACACCTCCATGCTGGGCAGGGCGGGCGGAACATAGAGCGGAGCGGTGGTCTGCCACCGCGGCAAGGCGCCGGTGTAGTACAGGGGAAGAAACAACAAAATGGTGAGGGCAAAGGCCTGCACGCCGAAGGAAAATAGCGTGCTCCAGCCGCGACGGGAGCGTTGGGCCCAGGAAGCTTCCAGAAGTGAATCAGCAAACATGGCGTCCTCCGGTTATCACTACAGACACCAGGGGCTGGCTGTGCGGAGACATTTCCCAAAAGAAAAAGGCTGCACCGGAGTGCAGCCTTTTCAGGAACTTCCAAGACAAAAGCGGTGTCGAGCTGCCGGCGCTTACTGAGGCTTGGCAGCTGGCTTAGCCGGAGCGGCTCCGGCGGGCTTGGCGCCGGTAGGAGGCGCGGCCGCCGGCTTCGGAGGTGCGGGCACACCGGATTGGACGTTGTACGCTTCCACCACCGCACGAGTAATGTCGACCGCCGGCCCGTTCCAGAGCACCGGGCCCTGGGGCCAGGGATTGGAGGTATCGAGGATCAACCCATAGCCGTTGTCGGCGGCGTATTTCACGATCACCGGGGCCATCTTCTGCAGGATGCGGCTCATCATCTCCTGCTGCTGGTTCTGGGCGTCATCGCGGGCGTCCTGCATGGCGCGGTCGAAGGACTTCTGTTTTTGTTCAATCTGCTTCACCAGGGCCGCCCGGCTGGTGTCATTCAATTTGTCGCCCTGGGTGTTGAGCTGTTTCTTCAGACTGTCCAGCTCGTCGTTCATGGTTTTGAGTTCGGTCTGTTTGGGCTCGAGCTTCTTGCTCAAAGCTTCAAAATCGCGTTGGCCTTCATTGCTGCCGAAAATGGCCTGTTCGATGGCGATGGTCCCAACTTTCGTTCCGGTGGCCGTCGGCGCCGCAGGCTGCGCGCTGGGAGCAGAAGGAAGAGCGTTGCTGGTTTGGGCCAGAACCACGGACGGAAGAACGAAGGCAGCGGCCAATAGTAGTCGCAGAAACTTGCTGGTCATGGGGTTGCTTTGGACTCCTTGGAAATTGTTCCGGGAATTGAGAATCTCTCTACACAGGGCATTGCCGGGCTGTGCCCCAAGATCATCCATGGCCGCCACCAGAGAAAGGCCGGCCGCTACGCCCAGCGGGCCATACCGAACGTCACAGCATGGCTACACCCTGTTCTGTCGTACCTGGCAGGGTCGCGACCACATTATAGGTACTGCCCCGGTCAAGGTCAAACCCTAGAAAGTCGTGGCCACGGTGAAACGAAACGTCTTTCTGGGCTCCCGCAGCCGGAACTGGGGCGAGTAGGAATTGACCGCCAGGTCGTAGGTGTAGTCCCCGGCCGCCCCCGCCGGGAACATGTCCCGGGTGATTTTGACCGGAGCGGAGCTGGTAGTGTCCATACGCATGGGGTTATAGGCCCAGTAGATACGGAAGGGAGCATTAATGACCGGCAACATGACCTGGAGTTCCAAACCCGTGGACATACGCGGAATCCAGTTGGTGTTCGGCACCGGGCTCAGATACTGGGAGAACTGCTGGGTATGTCCCCCCACGCAGTTCAGGGCGATATCCAGGGCCGGGCAACCGTAGACAGCACTGTTGATGTTCTCAAACTGCCCATCGTTGATCTTCAGCTGCGAGGAGCGCACGATGGGATCCACCCCAACATCCATAAAGGTGGCCAGGGTGACCGGGCCGGCAATGGTATAGCGATATTCAAGATTGCTCACCAGGCTCAAGTCGCCGCCCGGAAACACGATGCGCTCCACCGGCACCGGCACCGTATAGGAGCCCCGCAGCGGATTGCTAGGGTCTTTGGGAACGGCCGAACCATCAGGATTCTGCAAGGCGATGCTGCCGTTGTACGCCAGATACGAGACCGGAGAAACGGTGCGGATGTCGAAGCCGCGAATATCGTTTTCGCCGCCCATATAGAAGCGCTCGAAGGGAGGCGCCACCACCCCGCCGTAACCGCTCAGGAACGAACCGGTGAAGTTCATGCCGATGGTGTTGCGACGATTCTGCACGGGAATGAAGTGCTTGTACTGCACGATGGGGCGGATGGTCCGCACGGTCCCGCCCAAGCCGGCAAATTCCGCCCCGAGGTAGATGCTGGTGCCGCTGTGCGGGCTGTAAGCCGCGTCCAGAGTATTGGAGCTGAAGCTGGGCAGGAGGCGGCTGGTCTTGATTCCGCTGAGCGAGTTCGGGCCGCTGATGCCGCTGAAGGCCAGATCGGTGAACAGGGTCTTCGAAGCATCGCTGACGGCCACAATCGAAGAAACGTCGTAGGAGTAGGTCAAGCCAAGACGCTTGAACGACCGCCGCAAGGGATAACTCACCGAGAGCGAGAACCCAGTGCTGGACTGGGTATAGTTCTGCAGGTTCTGCAGGTACGTCGAAGGCAGATTCAACGTCTGCCCGGTCAGAATCGCAGCCTGGCGGGCCTGGTCGTAATTGTATTTGCGGGTGTAGACGGTGAAACCCAGCTGCAAAGGCCGATCCAGGAAGTACGGTTCGGTAAAGCCGAACATCAAATCGCGCTGGATGTTGCCGATGTTGGCCTGCACGGTGAGCGTCTCGCCCAAGCCCAGGAAGTTGTTGGTGCTGTAGCTGAGGCCAATAAACGATCCGGACAGGCCGCTGACGCCGCCGGTCAGGCCGATGCTGTTCTTACCCTTTTCCTTCACCTTGAGGGTCAAATCCACCAGACCGGCCTTTTCATCGGTGCGGATTTCGGTGGTGGCGGGATCGTCGGGCTTCAACTGCTCGAAATATCCCAGCTGATTGAGGCGCATCAGGCTGACTTTCCAGTAGCGCTCGTTATACTGCTGGCCTTCCTCAAGAGCGATTTCACGGCGGATGACTTTATCGCGCGTGGTGGTGTTGCCGCTGAATTCGATGCGACGCACATAAAACTGCTTGCCTTCGTCGATGTCTACTTCCATGAGGACCAGCTTCTTGTCTTCGTCAAAGCTGGTCTGAGGAACGGGCGAGAAGTTGATGAAGCCCAGTTCTTTATAGGCGTTGCGCAGGTTCTCAATGCCCTTGGCGATCTTTTCGCGGCTGAAGATATCGCCGTCCTTAATGGGGAACAGGGAGCGCAGGGCCTTTTCGTTCGGCACCGCTTTGTTGCCTTTGAAGGTGATGCTGCCCAGATGATAGCGGTCGCCTTCCTCGATCGGCATGGTGATATCGACCGCCTTGCCCGCGCCTTTCATCAGCAGCGGAACGTGGAAGCCGGCATGGCCGGTATCGTGGATCTCGGTCTTAGGGTCCTGCACGACGACCTTGAAGTATCCGCGGTTTTGATACTCGTTGCGGACCCGCTCGGTGTCTTCTTCCAGCTTGGTGGCGTCGTAGGTTTTGGAAAAGATGTTTTCCAGGAAAATCGAGTGCGGAACCCCGACGGGCCGCAGGTTCTTCATGGCACTGCGCAGGATGCGGCCGCTGAGGTGGTTATTGCCGGTAAAGATAATTTTGCCGACTTTGACTTTGGGCCCTTCCTTCACTACAAAAGTCAGCCCCACCGCGGCAGGCGGGATGGGCCGGATTTCACTCTTGACAGTTGCGAACTGGCGGCCATGCTCGGAAAGCAGTTCCTTCAGGACCACTTCCGCTTTCTTGATCTTGGTGGGATCGTACTGGCTTTCCGGACTGAGGCCGACCTTCCGCTCCTTGAAGCGGTCCAGCACGTCGCTGGTCGAAACCGAACTGAGGCCGGTATAGGTGATTTCCCGGATGGTGGGGCGCTCTTTCACATAAATGTGGATGCGCCAGCCCTTTTCGGTCTGCTCACGTTCGAAGCGAATATCTTCGAAATAGCCCGCGTTCCACAACGAGTGGAAGTCGCGCTCCAGGGCAGCATCATCGTATACGTCGCCGGCACGGGAGAAAATACGGGCCCGAATGGTATCGGCGGGAATACGGCGATTGCCGTGGATCACAATTTCCGTGATGACTTCCTGCTGGCTGAACCCTACCTGACACAAAAAGAGCAGACACAACAAGCCGCCCAGCACTCGGCGGCCATGCCGAATCCAAGAGCTGAGAAATAAAGGAGATGCGGCCTTGGTGCGGGGGTTTGGGCCGCACGTCTCCATGCTTGCAGACCTTTCCTGGTGAATACGAAGAATCGCAACGACCTCAGGTTCTGGGAATCTTGAAAACGGCAATTATACGGTAGAGTGGCACGGAGCGTCCAAGTGGCAGGTCACTCCCAGGCTCTCAGGAAACTGGTTGAGCAAGCTCTACTTCCACCAAGACGGAATAAAACGTCGCGGAGTTGCCTAAGTCCGTAAGTTTTTCTGAAGTAAGGACATTGATGTTGCGCCCTCCGGCGCTGAGTTTGGCCCAATGCAAACGGGCGGAAACCACCCCCGGCTGGACTCTGCCATCAATTTTGGCCTTTAACCGCAAATCGCCACGTCGATTAAAGATGCGTACCTGGGCCCCCTCGGCAATGCCGCGCGCCTGGGCATCGGGCGCGCTCATCTCCAGGACCCCTACTTCCTCCATTTCCTGTATCTCCGTCTGATTACAGAACGTGGTATTCAGGAAATTGTCGGCCTTGCGGGCCAGAAACTCCAGCGGAAACTCCTTGGCCTGCCGGGTGTGCCGCGATTCCGACGGGGCCCGGAACTCCACGACCGGATCCAGACCGTGCTCGGCCAGATCTTCATTGTAAAGCAAGGCCTGGCCCCCCGGGGTAGCGAACTCTCCCTCGGCAAAGGGGAGAAATGGTCCAAAGCGGGCCGAAGTGTCGTCATTTGCCGACCGGGGGAATTCCAGCCGCACATGTCCTTCGGCCTCCAGCCGCTGGCGGTCAATCCCTTGTAGCCAAGGGTTGGACGAATCCAGGGCCAAGTCAATCATGTCATCCACCGACTCGCGAAAACAGGGCTCGTCGAATCCCATGTATTGGGCCAGATCACGGAACAGCTCCACATTGGAGCGGCACTCTCCTAGCGGCTCCATCGCCTGGTGGGAAACCTGCAGGTAATAGTGCCCATAGGAGGCCTGCAGGTCTTTGTGCTCAAAAAATGTAGTGGCCGGCAAAACGATGTCGGCATAGTCGGTGGTATCGGTGAGAAATTGTTCGTGCACCACCGTAAACAGGTCCGGCCGCAACAAGCCACGCACCACTTCATCATGATGGGGGCAGACCGCTGCCGGATTGGACGAATACACGAAAAGGGCCTGAATAGGCGGGTCTTGCAGGCTGTTCAGGGCGGACCCCAGCTCCACCATGTTGACAGTGCGGGCGGGACGGCCCAATGCCTGAACCATCAGATCGGCACGCTGCAGGGCCCCGCGGTTCAAGCCAAAGGAGCCGCTGAGGGAAAGCTGCAGGCCGCCCCCGACCTGCTTCCACGATCCCGTGATGCACGGAAGCATGGTGATGGCGCGGGTGGCCATGCCGCCGTTCTCCGAGCGCTGTACTCCGTAGTTCACGCGAATGACGGCCGGACGGGTCGTAGCGTATTCCCGGGCCAGCCGAGCGATATCGCCGGCGGCAATGCCCGTAATGTTCGCGGTGTATTCCGGAGTATAGGAGCGTACCCGCTCGCGCAGCTGGTCGAAGCCCACCGTGTGGCGCTCGACGTAATCCTTGTCATACAAATTCTCGTAAATGATGACGTGCATCATGCCCATGGCCAGGGCGACGTCGGTACCGGGATTGATGGGCAGATGCCAATCGGCGCATGCGGCAGTGCGGGTACGGTAAGGATCGATGACTACCAGCTTGGCGCCTTGCCGCCGGGCTTCCACGATAAACGGCCACAAGTGCACATTGTTGCCGTGAATGTTGGCGCCCCAGGCGATGATATAGCGCGAATGGCGGAACTGCTCCGGTTCCGTCCCCAACTTCGCGCCAATGACCGACCGGATGCCGGCTTCCCCGGCCTCCGAACAGATGGTGCGGGCCAGCTGCGAGGCCCCGAGACGGTGGAAGAAGCGGTGGTCCATCGACGAGCCATTCAGCACACCCAGCGTGCCCCCATAGGAGTAGGGCAGAATGGCTTCGCTCCCGAATTCGGCGCTGATTGTCCGGAAGCGCTCGGTGATTTCGGTGAGGGCCTGGTCCCAACTGATGCGCTGAAAGGCGTTTCCTTTGGCGTTTGGGCCTTTGGGAGCGATCCGCCGCAAGGGATAGAGCACACGATCGGGCGAGTACACACGATCCAGGTATTTCGCGACCTTGGCGCAGAGAAATCCGCGCGTCACCGGATGGGCCGGGTCACCCTGAATTTTCGTGGCCTTGCCGTCCTGGATGGTGATCAGCACACCGCAAGCATCGGGGCAATCATGCGGACAAGCGGCGTGGACGACCTTCTTCATAGTTGCTGATCATTATAAGGGCTAGACAGTACGGCTCTTGCCCCGTCTCACAGCCCAGGCGGGAAGCGGCGGACCACAAAAAGCCGCGCCCAGGGGCGCGGCCAGGAAGGATCAGGCGATAACCTATTTGATCTCCATGACTTCTTTTTCCTTCGCCTTGCTCATGTCTTCCATTTTCTTGATTTCGGCGTCGGTGAGCTTCTGGATTTCATCGAGGGACCGCTTCTCGTCGTCTTCGGTAATCTTCTTGTCCTTGAGCGCCTTCTTGATGGCGTCGTTGCCGTCGCGACGGATGTTGCGGACGGCGGTACGATGCTCTTCCAGCACCTTGTGCAGGTGTTTCACCATGTCGCGGCGGCGTTCTTCGGTAAGCGGCGGCACGGGAACGCGGACGACCTTGCCGTCGTTGTTGGGATTGAGACCGATGTCCGCAGCGCGGATTGCCTTCTCGATCGCAGGCAGCGAGCTGGGATCAAAGGGCTGCACGGTGATCAATTGCGCGTCGGCGGCATGCACCTGCGCGATCTGGTTCAACGGCATCTGGGAGCCGTAGTATTCCACGGTCACGGAATCGAGCATGTGCACGGAAGCGCGGCCGGTGCGGGTCGCCGCCAGCTCCTTGCGGAAATCTTCCACTGCCTTTTCCATGCGCGTCTTCAGTAGCTGATCCATAAGTCTGCTCCCCAAGAATTAGGCGCCAAGCGCCGCATTATAAACCCAAAATCGGGCCGCGGATTTTCCGGGACGATCGCGGACGGGGTGACCTACCGCGTGGTCCGGGCAAATCCGTGCCCAAGTTCAGGCGCTCACCCGTGAACCGATCTTTTCTCCAGTTACCACGCGCCGGATATTGCCGCGCTCATTGAGATTGAAAACCACGATCGGAAGATTGTTGTCCTTGCATAGCGAGATGGCGGTGGAGTCCATCACCTTGAGGCCCTGCTTGAGCACTTCCATATAGCTGATCTCAGTGTACTTCTTGGCGTCTTTCACCTTCATGGGATCAGCATCGTAGATGCCGTCAACTTTGGTGGCCTTCAAGATGGCTTCGGCCTTGATCTCCATGGCGCGCAGGGAGGCGGCGGTATCGGTGGAGAAGTAGGGATTGCCGGTGCCGCCGGCAAAAATCACAATGCGCCCTTTTTCCAGGTGACGGATGGCGCGCCGGCGGATAAAGGGCTCGGCCACCTGGTTCATTTCAATAGCGGACATGACGCGGGTGTAGACTTTCTGCTTCTCCAGCGCGTCCTGCAGGGCCAGGGCGTTGATCACCGTGGCCAACATTCCCATGTGGTCAGCGGAAACCCGGTCCATGTCCTTGGCCTGCTCCGCTACGCCCCGGAAGAAGTTGCCCCCACCCACCACAATGGCGATCTGCACCCCCAGCGAGTGGACATCGGCCAATTCGGCCGCGATGGCATGAATGTGAGGAGGATCGACACCAAAACCCTGGTTGGCCGCCAGGGCTTCACCGGACAACTTGAGAAGGACACGCTTAAATACTGATTTCGCCATGAATTGAGCCGGATTGTATCGCTGTTCAAGTTTCCTACAAACTAAAAAAGGGCCGCCCAGGGCGGCCCCGATTTATTCCGCTTTTTGTTCTGTTGGTTTGGTAACGGCCACAGTCTCCCCGGCCTCCCCCACTTTGAAACGGGCGAAGCGACGGACGGCGATATTCTCGCCCAGCTTGCCGATCTTGGCGGCGATGAGCTGCGAGATAGAAATGGTCTGGTCCTTAATGAACGGCTGCTCCAGCAGGCAGACCTCTTCGTAAAACTTGCTCATCTTGCCTTCCACGATCTTCTCGACCACCTGCGGCGGCTTGCCGGTAGCGGCGGCCTGGGCGCGATAAATGTCCTTTTCGCGCTCGTAGGCATCGGGAGTAACATCTTCCTTACGCACGAACTTGGGGTCGCTGGCCGCGATGTGCATGGCGATGTCGTGCACCAGTTCCTTGAAGTCTTCGGTGCGGGCCACAAAATCGCTCTCGCAGTTCACTTCCACCAGCACGCCGATCTTGCCTCCGGCATGGATGTAACTGGCCACGGAGCCTTCACTGGTCACGCGGGCGGACTTCTTCGCCGCCATGGACAGTCCCTTCTTACGGAGCAATACGACCGCCTGCTCCATGTCCCCTTTTGCTTCGGTCAGGGCCGTTTTGCAATCCATCATGGGCGCTCCGGTTTTTTCGCGGAGGTCCTTCACTTGTGCTGCCGAAATATTTGCCATAGTGGTACTCATTGAGAATGCCTCGGGTTACCAAACTTTAGGGTCATACAGGGTCCAACGATGTCGGGAACACACGAAAACCGTGGAGTTCGCTCATCCTGAAAACCTGCTTTAGGAAGCTTGACCCGCGCCGGACGACGCGCGCGGGTCTGGAACTTGCGAGTGAGCCGGCAGCAGGGCCGCCGGCCGTCTAGCAGAACCGAATAGAGCCGGCCCGGCTTACAGGGCCTGCGTCTCGACCTGAGGCGCCGGGCTCGATTCTTCCTTCGCGGCGCGCTTGCGGGCGCCCTGCCCCAGCACATCTTCCATGCTGATGTCTTCCGGCTCGGTCTCCGCGGGGAGAGCTTCCGCTGGACTTTCCGCAGCCACCGCTTCCGCCACTGCGGCCGAGTTCACTCCCGCGGCCAGATCAGCCAGCTGCTTATCGCTCATCAACTGGCGGCCTTCGGCGGCTGAGTCGGAGATCTTCGAGGTAAACAGACGGATCGCCCGCAACGCGTCGTCGTTGCCGGGAATCACGTAATCCACTTCGCTGGGGTCGCAGTTGGTGTCGACCACCGCCACCACGGGGATGCCCAGCTTGCGCGCCTCGCGCACCGCAATCTGTTCCTTGTTGGAATCGATGACGAAAATCGCATCGGGCAGCCGGGTCATGTCTTTAATGCCGGCCAGGTTGGCCTGCAGGTGCTTGCGCTCGCGCTCCAGCTTAATGACTTCCTTCTTGGGCAGCAGCTCGTAACGGCCATCGGTGGCCATTTCGTCGAGTTCTTTGAGCCGCTTCACCGACTTTTGCACGGTGACCCAGTTGGTCAGCAGTCCGCCCAGCCAGCGCTGATTGATGTAGTACATGCCGCAACGCTGTGCCTCTTCGGCGATCGCGTCCTGTGCCTGACGCTTGGTGCCCACGAAGAGGATGGTGCGGCCTTCGGCGGCCAGGTCCTGCACGAATTTGGACGCGTCCTTGAACATCTTGAGCGTCTTCTGCAGGTCGATGATGTAAATGCCGTTGCGCTCACCGAAGATGAATTCCTTCATCTTGGGGTTCCAGCGCTTCGTTTGATGCCCGAAGTGAACACCCGCTTCGAGCAGCTCCTTCATGGTAATGGTAGCCAATCAACCTCCTTGTTGATCTGCATCCGGCCTAATCCAGTTTCCCGTTCCCAGTCTCGCTATTTTCGAAACTCGAAACCCGGAAAACTGCTTTCCAGATTGCTATTCCCGTCCCCGCGCCGCGAGGCACGGGAAGAATTGAACACCTAAAAACCGCCGTTCGCCGTTGGTCCTTGGTCCTTGGTCGTTAGCCAAACCAACGACGAACGACCAATGACCGCTCTAGCGCTTGCTGTACTGGAAGCGCTTGCGGGCACCCTTCTGCCCGTATTTCTTGCGTTCCTTGCCGCGGGAGTCACGGGTCACCAGGCCCGCCGACTTCAGCGTCTTGCGAAGTTCCAGGTTGAACTGCAACAGGGCGCGGGCCACTCCCAGCTTTACCGCGTCCGCCTGGCCGTTCACGCCGCCGCCGGACACATTGGCGATGACGTTGAAGTTGGCCGCGCTCTCGGTGGCCGCCAGAGGCTGCTTGGCGCTGGAGCGCTGCGCCTCGGTGACGAAGTATTCCTCAAAGGGGCGTCCGTTGACTTTGAAGTCGCCGCTGCCGGGGCGCAGATAGACCCGCGCCACCGCCGACTTGCGGCGTCCCGTTCCGTAGTATTGGACCAAATCAGCCATTTGCTTTTAGCCGTCAGCGCTTAGCGTTTCCTGCCAAGGCCAACTCCATACCTTTCTCTAAAATCCGTAATGCAGAATCCGACGCTTTGCAGCCGTAACTTCTATGCCAGCACCAGGGCTTCCGGCTTCTGGGCGGCATGGGGGTGCTTGTCCCCCTTGTACACCTGGAGCTTGGAGAACATGTGCCGGCCCAGCTTGTTCTTGGGCAGCATACGCAGGACCGCCTGCTCAATCACCAGTTCGGGCTTACGGGCCACCCGCTTGTCCAGCCCTTCCGACCGCAGGCCGCCGGGATAGCCGGTGTAGTGGTGATAGACCTTCTGCTCGGTCTTCATGCCGGTGATCTTGACCTTTTCGGCATTGATCACAACCACGTGGTCGCCGGTGTCGAGAAACGGAGTGTACTGCGGGTTTTCCTTGCCCATGAGAATGCGGGCCACTTGCGACGCCAGGCGCCCGAGGGTCTGCCCAGAAGCGTCGACGACAAACCACTTGCGCACAATTTCCCCCTGTTTGGGGAAATAGGTAGACATTGCAAAATCTCCCAGAATTGAAAAAAGCGAAAGAACCGCTGAGTATCCAATGAGCGCCGAAGGCGCAGGTTACCAGGCGGGCAACCGCAGTACTACCAAAGCTTTAAAGATAGCCCAGAGGGGCAGAAATTGTCAATGGAATCAGTGTCTAGCCTACCGGCGGGCCGCCGATCCCGGGAAAAACCAGGGGTTTGGCCGCTGCCCGGCAGGAAATTCCGCAAAAACTCAGGTCCTGCGGATACCGGTAGGGCTACCAGCGGCTATTCATACGCCAGAGCATCGATGGGGTCTCTTTGTGCCGCCTTCACCGCCGGGTAGAGCGCACCCAGTACTGCCCCAAAAATCGCGATGATGGTAGCCCGCAGGATCCAGCCCCCGGTGACAATGACCGGCAACGTGGTGCGCTGGTGAATGGCGATACGCGCTCCCAGGCTGATCAGCACCCCCACTACGATCCCCCCCAGGGCCAGCAGCAGGGTCTCGCGCAAAATGACATTGACGATGTAGGCCTTGGACGCGCCCAGCGACTTCAGGATGCCGATTTCGCGGGTCCGCTCCATGACTGCGGTGTACATAGACTGAAAGATCACGATGAAGCCGATGATGATGGAAATTCCGATCACCACGTTAATGAAGGTAGAAAGACCGGGATAATTGCTGGGCGTCATCATGGAGACGTAATCCGCCATCGAGGTGACCAAATGCTTCTCCATGCCGGGGACCGCCTTGATCTCCTTGACCACCGCCTCTGCGTTGGCCGGGCTATCGAGCTTCAAATAGAAAATCGTGGCCTTGCCCTGCGCCCCAATTAAGTCCTGCAGAGTCGTGATCTGAAGAAACTTCCGCCCGCCCTTGCCCCGCGCCACAATCCCGGCCACGCGGAAACTATTGTTCAGGATCTCCATGGTATCGCCCACTTTGACGTGCTTGGTCTGGGCAAAAAGATCGTCGATCAGGACGTCATTGGGCCCTCGAAAAGGGCCTCCCGCCAGGTAGCGGAACGGGCCAGACATCTTCTGGTAGCTCTCCAGATCGATGCCGGCGATGATCTCCAGCGAACCGTTGGCCGAGACCTGGGTGACGACCGGGGCCACGGCGGTGACATGGGGCAGGGACGCGAGCTTGTCGGCGATCTTAATGGGCATGGGCGCGCCTGTAAGCCCGGCAATAAAAGATGATCCCGGCGGCATGACCAGCACGTCGGCACCGATGCCGGCGGTGCGGGTGCGGGAGTCATTCAACATGCCGATGGCCAGCCCCACGATTAGCAGGATCAAAGTGACTTCCAGGGCAATGGCGATCACGCTGATCACCGAGCGAATGGGCCGGTGCGCCAGGTTGGAGACGATCATGCGATTCATCATGTGTTTTTTCGAGGACTTCCCGACTCCGGACTTGCTTTGGGCCTTTCCCTGGGCCCGCACGTAAGGGCCTGGGGGTATGCTCAGTGAGGCTTGGTTCCGGACGCCGGGGGCTTGTCGAGGTGCACCACTTGCGCGCCCTCCGGCTGTTCCAGGGAAAATTTGTCATCCGGCAGCGGCGTATTGATTTGCAGCTTCAGGATGCTCAGCGTTATATCGTACTCCTCCTGGGGTCGCCAAATACCGATTTGTGCCGGGAACATCTGCCCGTCGAACTCCTGATATTTTTCATAACGGGCATCGGTAGCGAGATTTCCTTCTTCATCGTAAACATATTGGCGGTGCGGTAACAGGTCGGTACGGCTGAACACGATTTTCCGGGACAGGAACCACCCCTGCTTCCCTTTGCCAATGACATTTAAAACGTAGTCCGCCTGCTGCACCTTGTGGCCTTTGCCATCCGTGACCACCTCCACGTTGTTTTCCGCCACCGCGATTTCGTCCTTACTGATGGCAGGAATCAGAATGGCGTCATAGATCTGCTGAGGGCGGATGTTTTCCAGCGGCTGATCCGGATTGCGCGTCACCACATCGTTGCGACCTACGATGAACCGGTTCTTGGGCGGGATCCAGAGCTTGAAATTCTGCCCCTCGCTGACCATGTCGAAGGCCCGGTTGCGGACCACTGGCATGAGGCCGATCATGCGCAAAACGGCCGGTTTGCGGGCCAGTACATAGCCGCGAATCTGTTTGTAGTCGGTGATTTTTCCCTTCTTGATGCCGCCAACCGAGGTATCAATATCCACGGTCGCTTGCAAGGACTGGATCTTCGCGGCCTGTGCATTCAGGTACTCCACCAGCTCGGACTGCGTCGCGGTCTTGAGCGGAGCGGTACTCACCGGGCGCTCCACAATGCGGGTATGAAAAAGGCAGCCGGTGAGAGGCCAAGCCAGGAATAGGACAAAAGACAGGCGCTGCAAATGACGAAAGCTCATGAAACAGGGTTAGGAAGGCTCCTTGCCGTTAGTATACAGGCAGTTCCGGTCAATTCAGGACAGCCCGCACCGAGGATATTGATGAGTAAAGGGCTGGTCGCGACCTGAAAAAATAATGCCTTAAGGGAGCGCGGACCGGGACCTGATGGCCCTGGCTACTTTCCGCGCATGCGCTTCCGGTAGGCATTCACGTTGCGGTTGTGCTCATCCAGGCTGTGGGAAAAGCGGTGATGCCCGTCGCCATCGCTGACAAAATATAAATAGTCGGTCACGGCCGGATGCAGGGCGGCTTCCAGAGAACTTTTTCCCGGATTGGCAATCGGTCCGGGCGGGAGCCCCGCATGCCGATAGGTGTTGTAAGCCGAATCGTACCGCGTATCGCCGTGATGCAAGGCCCCGGTATAGACATTGTCCAGCCATTGGGCATAGAGAATGCTGGGATCGGCCTGCAGTGGCATCTTCTTGCTCAGGCGATTGCTGTAGACGCTGGCCACAATCGGCCGTTCCTCCGGGACCGCGGTTTCCTTTTCGATAATCGACGCCAGGGCCACGGCCTGAGGAATGTTGCTGGTCAATCCCACACTCTGGGCCACCTGGCGGAATTGCCGCACCATGGCGGCGGCCATCTCCTGCATGCTCTGGGTGCGGGTAAATTCGTAGGTATTGGGAAAGAGATAGCCTTCTAGGCTCTTGGCCTCGGGCGCCAGGTCGGAGATCAAGGCCGTATTGCCGGTCGCCACCTTCAGGAACTCCTCCTGCGGACCCAGGCCGGCGTCCTGAATAGCTTTGGCAATTTCAAAGATATTGAAGCCCTCGGGAATCACCACGGTATGGACATAAATATCGCCGCGCACCAGGCGCTCATGAATGTCCACCGTGCTGGCGGTCCTGCTGAAAAGATATTCCCCGGCTTTCAGGGAATGCTTACGATGCAGGTAGTGCCAGAGCACAAACGTATTGGCATTGCGAATGACCCCCGCTGCCTTGAGTTCGTGGGCAATGCGCCGCACGGAATATCCCGGGCGCAGCATCACGAAGGTCTGGGTAGCGGGTAGGACGGGCGTCCAGAGCAGCCAGGCGATCCAACCGGCCACAGCCATGACCAGTAAAAAAACGAAGGTGAGAAATTTGCGCAAGGTGTTTGTAGTTTAGATGAAGCCGCAAGCGCCGGCGAAAAACCTTGGTCGCTGCCCGTCCGCAAGGCCTAGCCCTGGCCGGCACGCCCGGCTTGGGCCGCCCGCAGGTCCATCCAGCCCTGCAGAATCAGGGTGGCCGCCATACGGTCCACCGCTTTGCCGCGCTTTTCGATGGAAAGGTCGGTCTCGCGGAGCAGCCGGTTGGCTTCCACGGAAGTGAGCCGCTCGTCGAAGAGATGCACCGGCAAGCCGAAGTGTTTGCGCAGGTCTTCTGCAAAGAGCTGGATCTTTTCCGCCTGCCGGCCTTCTTCGCCACTCATGCGCAAGGGATGGCCGACCACGATTTCAGCGATCCCGTATTGCTCAATGACCGCCTTCATCCGCGCCAGGTCTGTGCGCTTGTTTTGCCGCTGCAGGGTTTCAATACCTTGCGCGGTGACCCCAAGCAAATCGGAGACCGCCATGCCAATGCGGCGCGCGCCCACATCGAGTCCCAGAATGCGCCGCGGGTGCGTGGACAGATCGTTCACCTCGCGATTATAGACAGAGCGCGAGCATCCTCACCACCGAAGGCCGCGTTACGGTTTAAGGCGCGGAATACTGGTCGCGCAGGCGGGTCTGGCGATTGGTGAGTGGCACTTCGCGTCCGGCAATGAAGAGCTGTTTCACGTCGGTTTTCACATCGAGCGGGTCGCCGGTGGCCACCACGACATTGGCCGTTTTCCCTGCGTCGAGCGAACCCAGCTGGTCCGCCACTCCCCAGATTTCCGCCGGATTCAAGGTGATCGCCCTAAGCGCCTCATCGTAGGGCAAGCCAAAGGCGGTGGCATATCCGGCCTGATAGGGAAGGTTACGAACATCATGCGCACTATAAGAGGCGAAGGCGATCTTTATGCCCCGCTTCGACAGCTCTCCGGGTAATCGATAGACGGCGTCGTAGCGCTCCGCAGGTTTGGGTGCCTCATAGATGGGCCCGACAATCACCGGCACTTTGAGGCTGGCCACGTAATCCAGCACCCCCTGGGTGTGGCTGATGTGGTTGAGCACGAATTTCAAGTTGAATTCCCGCGCCAGCGCCACCGCCGCCTGCAGATCGCTGGCTTCTTCGGCTGCCAGCACGATTGTCTTTTTGCCTTGCAGATAGGGGATGAGGGCTTCCAGTTTCAGATCGCGTTTGGGGGCCTTGAGCGGGCCCTTCTTGTCATCAGGACTGGCCGCCGCTTTTTTCTTTTCATAGTCGTCCCAATCCTGGGCATAGTGCTGGGCGTCCAGAAAGGCCTGGCGGATTTGCGCCGCCATACCCATGCGGGTGGAGGGGTATTTGGGATCGCTCCGCCTTTGCTGGCCGGTGAAGTTAAGCGGCATGGCCATATCGCGTACCAGCATCATGTCTTTGGCCGACTTCCCGTCGAGCTGAATGAAGACATCCTGTCCGGGCAGGGTATCGTCGGTCGCGGGGGCAACCACGGCGTTGGTCACGCCGTTGAAGCGGGCCACCGGGATCAGCTCGCTTTCGGCGTGAAAAGCGTCGTAGACATGCATGTGGGGCATGATCTCGTCACTGGGCTCGACCCGGTCATCGGTGCTGGACTCGGCGGAAATCTCAATAAGCCCCAGATTGGTCTCGGAATCGATCAGGCCGGGATAGATGGTCATCCCCTTGGCCTCGATGACGCGAGCATCTTTGGGGATGGAGACGGAACCGGCGGCGCCGACGGCGGCGATCTTTCCCTCCTGCATGACCAGAACACCGTTTTCAATCACGCCATGGGTAATCGTCAGCAGCCTGCCGCCTTTGAGCACAACCGGCTTGGACTGAGCCCAGGCCAAGCTTCCCAGGCAGAGGGCGAAGCCAGCTGTAATCAGGAGACGGCGCAGCGCAGAAAAATCCAGCTTCATCGCGGGCTTCATTATTCACCCTCCCGGTAGTGCGGCATGCCGAAACCCGGCAGCGAGCGATCGAAGTAGACATCACCGTCGATCAGGACCTTGTTGGGAACCCCGTAGGTGGAAAGCGGATCACCGTCCCAGATGACCACATCGGCGTCTTTGCCCACATCGAGTGAGCCCACGCGATCTTCCACGCCGATGATCCAGGCGGGATTGATAGTGATCATCTTGAGCGCCTCGTCTTGGGTGGCGCCGCCGTAGCGCATGGTCTTGGCGGCTTCCTGGTTCAGGCGGCGGGTGAAGTCCTCGGAATCGCTCTTGATGGCCACCCGCACGCCCTTCCGCATGGAGAGCACGGCGTTCCAGGGGATAGCGTCCCAGGCTTCATTCTTATAGCCCCACCAGTCGGCGAAGGTCGCGATGGCCACGCCCTGGGCGGCAAGCTGATCGGGCACTTTATAGGCTTCCAATGCGTGGTGAAAAGCCCGCACCTTGTACCCGAACTCCTTGGCCATGGCCATCTCGCTAAGGAATTCATCGGCGCGGTAGCAGTGGATCTGCACCAGCAATTTGCCGCGCAAGACGTCGGCCAGCGCCTCCAGCTTGAGGTCGCGTTTGGGGCGCTCGGCGTCTTTGTTGCCCAGCTTCACCTTGGCCTCATAGTTGTCCCATTCCTGCATATAGTCCTGGGCCTGCACCAGGGCCTCGCGCTGGATGGCGAAATTCCCCATGCGCGTGGAGGGCGTCTGCCCCCGTCCGCCGTAGACCCGTTTGGGATTTTCCCCGCTGGCGAACTTGATAGAGCGCGGCGCGCCGGGAAACAGCATGGCATCGCGTCCGGCGCCGTATTTATGCTTGATGACAATGGCCTGTCCGCCGATCATGTTGGCCGAGCCGTGCAGCAGGAGTGAGGTGGTCACGCCGCCGGCCAGCGCACGGTAGACCGCCTTGTCCTGATAATCGAAGGCATCGATCATCATCATCTGGGGCGTAATCGGGCTAGTGGCCTCGTTGACGTCATCGCCGAGGGCAATGTGGGAGTGGGAATCGATCAGACCGGGGGTGACAAATTTTCCGCCCGCATCGATGACCATGGCCGTGGTGGGCGCCTGAACGTCCTTGCCCACTGCCACGATCTTGCCGTCCCTGATATAGACGCTGCCATTCTGGATATCGCCGTGGGTCACCGTCATCAGCACGGCGTTTTTGATCACCACTTCGTTGTGGGCCGGGGGCGGGGTTTGCTGGGCAATGGCCGAAAGCGAGGCCAGACCTGCCAGCACAATTGCAGACCATAAGCGACTCATGAAGATATTTCTCCTGGCGAATGGACGAGCCGGAAGCGAAGAAGGGCGATTGTAGGAGGCAAGGTGACAAGCGTCAACCCAGACCACCCTGTGCGGCAGAGTGCGGCCGGCAAAATCTCGAGATCTTGGCGATGCCGTATCATGAGCGATTGCTGGAACGATTGAGGTACAGACGTGAAGAACAAATTCTGGTTAGCAATTCTTTTTGGGTTGACGCCTTGGGCCTGGAGCGCGGAGTGTCCTACCAGGCAGGCCAAGACAGCGGATGCGCTGGTCGCCATCGAGCACGGCTGGGCGCAGGCCCTGGCCCATCATGATGTGGCAAGTGTGGACTGCATCCTGGCCGATGAGTTTGAGGACGCCGGAGTCGAGGGCGAATTGAGTAATCGCAACCAGACCCTGGCGCGCATTCCGCAACGCAAGCCGGGAAGCAACCAATTAAGCGAGATGAAAGCGCACATCCACGGCGAGATGGGATACGTGCGCGGTCTGAACACCGTCATCAATGGCGAGGGAAAAGCGGTGGCGCGGGTCCGGTTTACCGACATCTTCGTCTATCGCGATGGACGCTGGCTGGCCGTGGCGGGGCACGAAACCCTTCTGCCGGAGCTGCAATAATGCGCGCGGTGATACAGCGGGTGCGGCGGGCGCAAGTTACGGTAGACGGCGAGATCACCGGAGCCATTGGCGCAGGGTTGTTAGTCCTGTTAGGCGTGGGCGGCGAGGACGCCGAAAGCGACGCGGATTATCTGGCGGAGAAAATTTCCGGGTTGCGCATTTTTGAAGATGCCAACGGCAAGATGAACCTGTCGCTTCTCGACGTGGGCGGAGCGCTGCTGGTGGTCTCGCAGTTCACCTTGTACGGAGATGTGCGCAAGGGCAAGCGGCCGTCCTTTGATGCCGCCGCGCCCCCTCAAAAAGCCCGCGAGCTATACGAATACTTTGTGCAAAAAGTGCGGGGGGCGGGCACGGCCTGTGAAACCGGACGCTTTCAGGCTGAAATGCAGGTGGAATTGGTGAACGACGGCCCGGTGACCATCCTGCTGGATTCCACCAAGGCCTTTTAGGCCCATGGGCCCGCGCGCCCTCAATCTGTGTAAATCCGTGGCGAAGGTGGTCAGCTCACGATGTCGCCGATGCGCACCGCATCCATGCAGGCGCGGACATCGTGAGTGCGAACGATCTGCACGCCTTTCAGGATCAGAGCGGTTTCAGCGGCCAGCGTACCGTAGAGCCGCTCGGTCACGGAAGCGTCCTTGCCGTCGCGGGCGATGGCGCGCCCGATGAAGGATTTCCGCGAAACCCCCGCCAGCATGGGATAGCGGAGCTGATGCAGTTCGTCCAGGCGCTTCAGCAGCGGGTAGTTCTGCTCGAAGTTTTTGCCGAAACCAAACCCCGGATCCAATACGATGCGGTCGCGCTTGACGCCAGCCATTTGTGCGTCGTCGGCCCAGTCCCGCAGTTCCCGCTTCACCAGGGTCACGATGTCGGGAGCCGCGGGCAGATTGCGCCAATCTTCGGGGCGTCCCCGCATGTGCATGAGGACCGCTCCGCATTTCAAGCCGGCCAAGGTTTTCTTCATCTTGGGGTCCCAGCGAAAACCGCTGATGTCGTTGACGATCTCGGCCCCGGCTTCGACCGCGGCGCGCGCCACCCCGGCCTTATAGGTATCGACCGAAACCAGGGATTTGGGGCTTTTTTCCTTCAAGGCGCGAATCACCGGGACTACCCGGTCCAGTTCCACTTGCTCACTGACCGGCGGCGCCGGATCCGGCCCTTTTTTTGCGCTGGGGGAAGGCTCACCCTGCACCAGCACGCGAGCGCCCGGACGGGTCGACTCGCCGCCGACATCCAGAATGTCAGCGCCATCTCGCAAAAGCTGCAGGCCATGTTCCACGGCGCGGGCAGGATCCAGAAAAGCCCCGCCATCGGAAAATGAGTCGGGGGTCACGTTGACCACGCCCATCACCAGGGTGCGCTTGCCGAGCTCCAGGATGCGGCTTCCAATGTTCCATTCAAAAACCGGACGCATTACTCCAATTCTAATGCACCGGAGGCCTGTTCGATGGGCACGTTGGGATGTAGCAAGTACATCTCGCATCTCGAAATTCCGGCAAAGTGCGCCTTGGCACGGTGTTAGAATCAGCCCAAGCATGCACCGGGCGCGCTCGATTTTCGCAGTTGTCGCCGTCTGTTTCGCGCTGCTCAGTCCAACCTCTGCGGCCGCCCGCAAGCCGCTGGCAGCGAGGATCCACGCAATTCTTGCCCAACCCAGCCTGAGCCACGGGTTCTGGGGCATCCAAGTGGTTTCACTCAAGACCGGCAAAGTCTTATACGCCGAGAACGCCGACCGGCTTTTTACTCCGGCTTCCAACACCAAGCTGTTTACCACGGCCGCGGCGCTGGCGCTGATTGGCCCCGACTATACCTTTCGCACCACGGTGGAGACCAGCGGCCTCCTCGATAAGCACGGCCGTCTGACTGGAGATCTGGTGCTGGTGGGACGAGGCGATCCCAATCTTTCCGGAAGAGAATTGCCCTATATTCGGCGCACGCAGCGCAGTGATCGCCCCATTCAGGTGCTGGAGCAACTGGCGGACGCGGTCACGCAAAAGGGCGTGAAGTACATCGATGGGGACGTCGTCGCAGATGACTCCTATTTCGCCTTTGAGCGCTACGGCGAAGGCTGGAGCCAGGATGATCTGGTGTGGGCGGACGGCGCGCCGGTCTCGGCCCTGACCATCAACGATAATGTAGTGTTCGTCAACATTCTGCCCGCGGACCGCGCCGGAGAGCGCGCCTTTGTCAGTCTGACGCCCTTTGCCGACTACTACCGCGTAGATAACCGGATCATTACCACGCCTTCCGGCACCGGACGCAAAATCTTCTTCAACCGCGAGCCGGGATCCACCGTGCTCACCTTATGGGGGAACCTACCGGTCGATGATCCCGGAGCCAACGAGGCCCTGGCCATTGAAGATCCCGCCGCATTCGCCGCCACGTTGTTCCGGCAATTGCTGGAAGCTCGGGGCATTGCCGTCTACGGTTCGCAGCGCACCCGCCACACCGATCTGGCCAGCCTCTCCACTTTCAGCGTGACTGCCACGGCGCGGGGCGGCGACGAACCACGCTCCTTTTCAGGGAAACCACTGGTGCTGGCGGAGTATCAATCCAAGCCGTTGATGGATGACATCCGTGTCATCAACAAAGTCAGCCAGAACCTGCATGCGGAGATCCTGCTGCGCCTGCTGGGGCGAGAGAAAGGCACCGCCGGCACGGTGGAAGGCGGGCTCGAAGTGCTGCGCGGCTTCCTGAACAAGGCGGGCATTGCACGAGAGCAATATCTGTTTTACGACGGCTCGGGGTTATCGCGGCAGAATCTGGCCTCGCCGCAGGCTATCGTGCAGCTTCTCGGCTATGCTGCGACCCAACCCTGGGGAGAACAATTTCGCGAGACTCTGCCGGCGGCGGGGGTAGACGGCTCGCTTTCCGAGCGCTTCAAAAGCTCGCAGATCCAGGGCCGTATCTGGGCCAAGACCGGCTCCCTGGGAGGCGTGAAATCTCTGTCCGGCTACGCCACCACCAACCGGGGAGATCCCGTAGCTTTTTCCATTCTGGCCAATAACTTCAATCTTCCCAGCAAACAAATTCTGGATGCGATCGACAGCGTGGTGGATGAAGTGCTGAACGACGGCCCGCCCAAATAGACCGGCAATTTCCCCGCTAGTTCTTTGGCATGCGCTTGGCTTGCCGTTGGCGCATCGCCCGTACGGCCCCGGGACCGGTCCCGGTGGGCGGTTTGCGCATTCCGTCTAAAAGGTCCTTGAGCACAGTGGCATTGTTGTGCTGCTCGTCGCGGGAAGCAAACAGGAGGGTGAGCTGTTTTTTGCGGGCGGCCATGGCGTACAACTCAGACAAGGCGTCATGCGCTTCCGGATTGGTCAGTTCCTTCAGATAGCGCTTGCGAAACGCCGCCCACTGCCCGGGCCGGGCATGGTACCAATGCCGCAACTCGTCGGAAGGGGCCAGATCACGCAGCCAGGCGGCCAGCTTGGCCTCTTCCTTGGAAATGCCCCGGGGCCATAAGCGGTCTACCAGCACCCGCGCTCCATCTCCCCGGCTGGGCTTCAAATACACGCGTTTGACGGCCACCGGCATTGCCCTATTATTGTACGTCGTAAGGAGGAAGAGTGTCCCGCCGCCTAAGTGAATCGTTCCAGGCACGATCTCGAACCATCGTCCTTATCCTACTGCTGGGCCTCGCCGCGCTGCACGCGGGCTGCAGTGCCGAGCGCCGCAAGAGTGACGCGGAACTCGGTCTGACTCCGCAACAGGCCGCCGGTCGCCGGGTGTACGACGCGCATTGCGACAGCTGCCACGAACCCTACTCTTCCAGCGGCAAAAAGGGGCCCAGCCTAAAAGGCCTGTTCCGGCACGAATACATGCGGCTCAGCGGCCTTCCCGCGAACGATGACCGGGTGGGAGACATTATCAACGCCGGCCGCAATGGCATGCCGGGGTACCGGCAGGCGATCACTCCGCAGGAGTTGGCCGATCTGATGGCCTATTTGCACACCCTGTGACCACGGCCCTGCAGCCAGGAACGGTACAATAAATCCGTGAGCGCAACCTCCGCCGCCGTCGAGGAGACTTCTTCCCCGGGACCGACTTTCGATTGGCGGCAACGAATTCTGCTGTGGTTGATTACCTGGACCGGGGTGATCGCCATCCGCCTGAACGGTACAATAAATCCGTGAGCGCAACCTCCGCCGCCGTCGAGGAGACTTCTTCCCCGGGACCGACTTTCGATTGGCGGCAACGAATTCTGCTGTGGTTGATTACCTGGACCGGGGTGATCGCCATCCGCCTGA
>JAFDVW010000016.1 GCA_018268755.1 Acidobacteriota bacterium | reverse complement strand
CTGTAGAAGGTTCCAAGGGTTAGGCTGTCCGCCTATTAAAGCGGTACGTGAGCTGGGTTCAGAACGTCGCCAGACAGTTCGGTCCCTATCTGTTGTGGGCGCAGGAGATTTGAGAGGGCCTGTCCTTAGTACGAGAGGACCGGGATGGACGAACCTCTTGTGATCCAGCTGTCATGCCAATGGCACCGCTGGGTAGCGAAGTTCGGTTGTGATAACCGCTGAATGCATATAAGCGGGAAGCACTCCTCAAGATGAGATCTCCCAACCCTAAGGGTTAAGAAGGGCCCAGGTAGACTACCTGGTTGATAGGCAGGAGGTGGAAGCGCAGTAATGCGTGTAGCTTACCTGTACTAATCGCCCGTTCGGCTTGACCATAAAATTTACTCGGTGCAGTACAGTTGCCAGTACCCAGTTGTAGTACGAAGTTCGAAACTGGACGACGTATCACAATGTTGTCGTTGATCGTCAGAAACTGGGCGAATTCGCAGCAACACTGACAACTGTCCGCCGACGGTTCATTTATGAGCAAGCCCTGTAGAGCAAGCAGATGCCGCAAGCACTGCCAAAACCAATCTATTCAGTTGTGAGAGATCGTGCTTACGTTCCTTCTCAAATTTGCAGCGCCATAAAGCTGGAGGGATGTGCGCCCAGCGCGCACCAGCACGGCAAAGCGAAAGCCCACGGGCTGATAGCGAAAGCTGCTCACGAAGTCGGTGATCTTACCGCGGGGGATCCACCCGTTCCCATCCCGAACACGGAAGTTAAGCCCCGCCGGGCCGATTGTACTGCACGCGAAAGTGTGTGGGAGAGTAGGTCGTCGCCGGCATAAATAAAGGCCTCATTCAGAGATGAATGGGGCCTTTGCCTTTTAGGACGGATTAGATTGTGGGAATGTGGGGCGGGCGCCTCGCCCGCCAAATGCCAGCGGTGGGTAAAAGCTCAAGTTGCGAGAAAAGCAGTTTCTATCAAGACGGTGCCAACGCCGGTCATCAAAATTAATCTATTTGCTGTAGGTACTTCGCGGGCGAGGCGCCCGCGCCACACATTCAGATTTTGAGTTCCGGGCTGGTCCAGAGCCAGCGGTAGTCTTCCGGCCTTTCCACCAAACCTTTCCGCACTGGATTCTGCCGGATATATTCGGCCTTCTCCCGCAGACTTTTGCTGGTACGCAGGACATGATCGAAGGACTCTTCCTCCCACACCGGGCCAAAGCGGTTGAGCAGTTTGTTGATGCGGTGTGCGGTGGCTCCTTTGAGGCATTGCAAGATGTCCACGAGCGGGAAGGTCCAGCCTTGGTTGTCTCTAAGGGGATGGAAGATCAGGTGGACGTGATCGGGCATTACTACTACGGCGTAGAGATGAATTCTCTGTGTGGCGCGGGCGCCCTCGCCCGCGAAAAGCAGGATACCGCCTTCTCGGAGACAGTGTTCGAATACCAAGTCGCGGGCATTCTCCGGCAGAGGGATGCGGGCTCCGGTGCAGAAAGTGATGAAGAGTGGGGCATCGTCTTTTTGCAGATGCGGGAGACGGCGGCGATAGCGGTATTTACTGAGCGGCGGACTGGACATAGTGGAATGTGGGGCGGGCGCCTCGCCCGCCAATGCCGGTAATCTAAACAGGTTTTAAGTTTCTTGTTTGTGGCGGATGAACATCGGAAGGGATGCACAGGCTGAAGGGGGACAGCGTATCCAGGGAAAGCCCTTTCGCGGGCGGGGCGCCCGCGCCACACGTGTGTGGCACATTCAGAGATGAATGTGGCCTTTGCCTTTTATTGTCCATCATCAGGCAGTGCGCCTGATGTCCGGCTTGCTCCCGGTTACTCCGGTAGCGCAGCCCAAAAAATAACTTACCTCCGTGACTTGTAACCCCTGCTGGCGTAAACACTCTGCAAAATAGCAGCAGTTGCCGAATTCTCGCGTGTATATGCCCAGCATGCGATAGTTGGTGGGATTGCCAAGAAATAGCCGTCCGATCCAGGGAACAACATGGTTTAAATAAAAAAGATAGAAAAGCCGCAACAAACGCGCGGGAGGAACGGAGATTTCCACGAGCGAAAACGTGCCACCCGGACAAAGGAGCGTGGCGATACGTTCTGCCAGCAGTGCCTGCTGGTTGCGGTCAAAAGTTTTCAGTCCGAAGGAACTGACAACAATGTCTGCAGCGCCCGGTGCGAATCCCCACGTAAAGATGTCTTCCAAATGAGTTTTGACCGGGAAGGGGAAATTCGTCCGCGCCCTCCGCAGCATTTCAGGAGAGAAGTCGATGGCTGTTACTCGTAACGAACAGTCCGAGTATTGCGAAATGGAATGCGATAACTCATTCATTCCACTCATCAGGTCAACTACTCGCCGGCCGCCCCGCAGCGCCGCGGATATCTGTTTTATCGCTTGATGCCGCCAGCGCACCGCGAACCCAAATGATGCAATCAGGTTGACCAGGCCGTAGGTGGATGCCATCTCATCGAAGAGCTCGCGGATGGCAGTTGGATCGTAGCGGGGAGTTTTATTCACGCGTGCCAAGATTCTACTGCAAGCGTGGCACGGCAATGATCCCACTTTACCGGTGCGTGATATAAACGCACCCGTCCAAGCCAAGCTTGGACGGGGGCACCCTCGAGATCGCTGTCGGCGCGACCTTCCCGTTATGCCCTCAAGCATTTTCATCCTTCGAAGACTGAATCGAACGCCATACGCGAAGGGCCCATTCACGGTCGTCGGCATGGGCAAATAGGAGCGTACACACCGCGTAGCCCTGGGTCCCGATATGAACCGACTTTAGCAAGTAACGCCTCCGAAGAGCCAGCCACTCACGGCGTATGTCTGCTACCGAAATGTAGGCGTCCTCCTCGTGGGCAAACTCATGATGTTCAGCCAAAACTTGTGCGCGTAATCTGCCGAGCCTCTCGCCAGGATTTTCGCCAGAGACGGAAAAAGCCGTGAAGTGAACCTCGCGTGGCGGATCTATTCCAGACAGGTCTCCTTTGTCGTCGGGTTCAAATGTACTGAATGAACCCTCGGTTTCAATCCACCAATTTCCTGGGAGGCGGGTTTTTACCAAACTTCTGCGATAACCAATGTGCCCCGGGCCGTTGGCCTTTGCCCTCACAAATGGCAAATCCGGAGCACTATTCCCCAAGAAACTGAGCACTTCGGTCCACTCATTCCACGGGAAGTCCAGGCCAGGATCCAGTCGATAGGCAGTTTCAAGCGAGTGCGATACGGATTGCAGCAGCCGAGTTTCGTTTGCCGTAGCCGGCTTGCGCCAACGAACGTTGGACCACATTTGTATCAGAGCTCGGCCAAGATAATAGTTTGCACTCAGGCCCGTGTCATACCAGGCGAAGAACTCGCGATAATCTTTCAGGCCCCGGTGCATTTGCGAGAGCCAGTCTCTATCGCGGGGGCCTAGCTGTGTGACGGCAGCGGAATCGGGGGCGAACCGGAAGTCAATCGGCATACACAGCGCGACATTACTGGGATCTACACCCATAGTTCCATTGAAGAAACTCTCCGCGAGAAAACGCAGCCAGCTCTGCATCTGGTCATAGACGGCTTGTTGGTTGCGGGTGAAGAAATACCCTGTTTCATCTCCGTACGGAGTGTTGTCATCGATATCGTTTGCCTGCCAGCAAACTGAGAATTCATCGGTCCAACGACGAAAAAGATCGCAGAGATAAATGTGGTAGCCGGGGCCGACGGTGGAGGTATTCGCCGAAACCGTAATGTGATTGGGATCCGCAAGGCAAATCTCGACTTCTTCAGCGGCCGGATGAAAATGTGAGAACAGGCAGGGTTTTTCGTCTACAAACCCGGTTCGAAAGGTAGGAGCTAACTCTACGCAGGTGTTGCCAATCCATTCCTCAAGTTTTTTCAGGAAAGTACTGGGATTCAATTGCGGTAGCTTAAATTCGCCGAGCAGGTAGAATCCAATCGACATGGAGGTTGCCCAGCATTGTACTCTCGAGGCCAATCAATGCGCCCAGTGACATGTTGATGCATCGTCTAGTGGCAACACCCGCCCAAGCCAAGCTTGGACGGGGCACCCTCTAGTTTAAGAACGGGGCACACCTGTGGAGTGATGACAACTGTTTACTTATCGTGGGCGAGGGCGGCGATGGTGGCTTTGGTGGCCTGCAGGTAATCCGCGGGGGCGAGCAGGATCTGCATGCCGCGTACGCCGGCCGAGATGGAGATGACGTCGAAGAGTTCGATGGTTTCGTCGGCGAAGACGGGGTAGTCTTTCTTCGCGGCGAGGGCGGTGACGCCTCCGCGAATGTAGCCGGTGAGGGCTTGCAGCTCTTTGACTGGCACCAGCTGAATTTTGCGGTCGCCGGAAGCCGCCGCCAGGGCCTTAAGGTCGAGCTCGCTGTTGCCGGGGATGACGGCCATGGAGAGTCCGTTGCGGTCGCCGCGCGCCACCAGCGTCTTGAATACCTGTTCCGGCGGGAGGCCGATTTTGGCGGCGACGGTTTCGGCGGCAAGATCGTTTTCGTCGACTTCGTATTCGCGCAGCTCATAGCGGATATTGAGCTGGTCGAGCAGGCGGACGGCATTGGTCTTGGCGGGCTGCGATTTGTGGGCCACGGGAAGATTGTAAATGTGCAGAGGGTAGGGATTCTTCGACTCGCGGAAGCTGCGCTGCGCTTGCTTCCGCTTCGCTCAGAATGACAAAGGTAAACAGATAAGCATAAAAGCAGAAGGCCGCGGTTGCCCGCGGCCTTTGCGCTTTCAGGTAGGTTACGGATGGGGGACTTCGGTCGGAGTTTCCGTCGCAGCGGCGGGAGCGCTGGCAGTCTGCGTGGAGGTCTCCGGAGCTTCCAGCGAATCGATCTGCACCGTGGCCAGCATCGACTCCAGGCGGCGGAAGACTTTGGCGCGGCTCACCGGTTTCACATTCTCCGTGAAGTCGTCCGTCTGCATGCCCAGCGCGAACTCATAGCAGACGCCATTCTGGAAAGCATGGTAGTAGGTCACGTCCGGACCCGAGACGTCGGACTTAATGCGGGAGAATTCCATTTCGCCCACCTTCACCTTGTCCGCTTTGCTTACGTCATGGTCGAGCTCGAAAAGGGAGAACTGCGAGCACTCCTCGGCGTTCAACTTTGGGTTCACGCTCAGGTTGAAGTAGGCGGAGACGAAGTCGGTGTCGGGGAAATAGCCCTGGGGAATTTCCACGGTGCTCAGGGCGATGCCGCCGGTCTGGACAAAGTTCATGGGCACGATCTCGTTGCCCTCGCTGTCCAGGTTAGCGAATTTGCCCTTCTTCTGGCTGTACTGCCATGGGTACTGGAATGAGACTCCGAGGGAGGAGTTTTGGTAGCTCCCTGGCGCGTGCCCTTTGACCGCAGGCTCGGCGGCGGGTTCCGTGGCCGGCGGCAGGGTCATGGTGGCGGAAACCGGGGTCAGCGGCTGGCTGATGGCCGGCTGGCTGGTGTGCGTGTTTTTGTCCGCCTGCTTCGAGCATGCGTTGGCGCCGAGTAAAAGTGCGGACGCAAAGGCCGCGATCATAAATGAGCCCACGACGGCGGCGGTTTTCTTCTCGGCGGCGAGCGGAGAAGTGGTTTTGCTGTTTGGTTGCTGCTTGGATTCTTGCAGGTGGAGCTGTGTGTAGTGCGACATATTGGCCTCCTCGCGGGCTTTTCTCGTCTGGTGTCCCCAGGCGCTTTGCAGAAAAGCACAGTGGTAGCCAAAGGCAATTTGATTGATTTCAAAGGAGTTCGGGGAGGGTGCGGGGGATTTCCGCGTGGGCGGCGGAACACGGCTGTGGGGAAGAAGACACTGGGAGAACGAAAATCCCTTCACCACAAAGGACACGGAGATACGCGGAGGCTTGGTTTCTCGGCGTCCTCGGCGAGCTCTGCGGTTTAAGGTTTTTGACCCTCCCCGCTGATTTGGCGAAAAGGCCCAATTCGGTTAAAATAAAGACTTTGCATCCCTTAGTTCTACCTGTCTGGAGCAGTCATGGCACAAGTTTGTGATATCTGCGGCAAAGGGCCGCAATTTGGAAATAACATCAGCCACGCCCACAACGTCACGAAGCGGCGCTGGAACGTGAACCTGCGCACCGTGCACGCCAAGGTGCAGGGTGGCAACAAGCGGATCCGGGTCTGCACCGGCTGCATCCGCAGCGGCAAAGTCGTCAAGGCGTAGCAGTTCGCCGCGTAACTTTCAGAACCACAGAGAGCACAGAGTTCAGGCGGCCCGGCCGTCCTGGGGCGACTCCGTGTCCTCTGTGGTTTTTGCTTTTCAGGCGAGCGCGATCACGTCGATCTCGACCAGGACATCTTTGGGCAGGCGGGCCACTTCGACCGTGGAACGGGCGGGGGGAGCCGAAGTGAAGTGGCGGCCATAGACTTCGTTCATGGCGGTAAAGTCGCCCATGTTCTTGAGAAACACGGTGGTGCGGACGACCTTCTCGAGGCCACTGCCGGCCGCTTTCAGGACCCCCGATAAATTCTGCAAAACGCGCTCGGTCTGCGCGGCCACGTCGCCCGAGATCACCTGCTGGGTGGCCGGATCGAGCGCCACCTGCCCGGAGAGAAACACAAATCCGTTGGCTTTAATGGCCTGGGAGTACGGGCCAATGGCCTGGGGCGCGTCTTTGGTGGAAACCACTTCTCGCATTCGTTCTTCCTCCAGAATTTTCTTGTTCCTGATTAGTGCAGATCAGTGGGAGCAAGTCAAATTGTTGTTCTCCGTGGGGCAATCAATTCACTCTGCCGTCCTGAGCGGAGCCATGTATTTGCAGTTTTAGGAAAGTAAAACAGAGGTCCTTCGTCGGGAGTTTGCGCTGGCACGCAAACCCCACATCCTCAGGATGACAGGGGGGAGGGAGTTGTGTGCTTTAAGATTTTCCACCACAGAGGGCACAGAGTTGCATGGAGGAAAGCGCGAAGGTCAGTTGATCTTCTGCAGGCGCTGCACGTCGTGCACGCCGGGGATTTTGCGCACCCCGACGATGAGTTGTTCGAGATGCTTGAGGTCGGCGATGTCGATGACCACATCAATGTGGGCTTGTCCGTTGCCGGTTTTGGCCTCGATATTGCGGATGTTGGTCTTGGTATCGCTGATCACCGAGGTGAGCTGCTTCAGCATGCCGAAGCGGTCATCGCAGAAGACGGTCAGCTTGACCGGATAAGAGCTGGGGGTGCCGTCGTCGCGGGCCCACTCCACATCAATGCGGCGTTCCGGCTCGTACATCAGGTTGACCACGTTCGAGCAGTTCAGTGAGTGCACGGCAACGCCCTTGCCGCGGGTGACATAGCCGACAATCGATTCTCCGCGAATGGGATTGCAACAGCGCGCCCGATAGACCAGCAGGTCGCCCTGTCCCTTGACGCGAATGGCGTTGGTATCGCCGCCAAAGACGCGGCGCACCGCGCTGGTCAAGCCTTCGGCTTCCGCTCCGGGCTCGACCATCGGCTGGTTAGCGCTGGGGGCCAGCCGTCCCAGCACTTGCCGCGCGGAATATTTTCCGTAGCCGATGCCAGCCATCAAGTCGTCGGCCCGGCCCAGACCGTAGTCGGAAGAGACCTTCTGGAAGTCCTCGTCTTTGATGTCTTTCAGCGAAACGCGGTACTTGCGCGCTTCCTTTTCAATCAGCTTGCGGCCGATTTCAATGGCCCGCTCGCGCTGATGGATATTGAGCCAGTGCTTGATCTTGTTGCGCGCCCGGGAAGACTTGACCACCGAAAGCCAGTCCCGGCTGGGCTTGTGGCCGGGCTGGGTGATGATCTCGACGATATCTCCGCTATGCAGCTTATGGCGCAGCGGCACCATGCGCCCGTTCACTTTGGCCCCCGTGCAACTGTGGCCCACCTCGCTGTGGATGGTGTAGGCGAAGTCGATGGGGGTGGAATCCCGCGGCAGGACCACCACTTTGCCCTTGGGGGTAAAGATATAGACCTCTTCCGGGTACAAGTCGATCTTCAGGGTGGATAGAAATTCCGTCGGGTCGGAGACGTCCTGCTGCCACTCCACCACCTGGCGCAGCCAGGCCAGACGCTGTTCGTCCTGCGCGGAGACGGGGCCATCCTTGTATTTCCAGTGGGCCGCGATGCCTTCTTCGGCCATCTTATGCATTTCTTCGGTGCGGATCTGGATCTCGAACGGCGTGCCCTCTTCGGTAATCACCGAAGTGTGCAGCGACTGGTAGAAATTAGGCCGCGGCATGGCGATGAAGTCCTTGATGCGTCCCGGCACCGGCCGCCACAGGTTATGGATGATGCCCAGGACCGCGTAACAATCCTGTACCGAACGAGTGATCACGCGCATGGCGCACAGGTCATAGACCTGATCGATGCCGATGTGCTGCCGCACCAGCTTTTTGTGGATGCTATAGACGCGCTTGATGCGGCTTTCCACCCGCGCCATAATGCCGGCTTCCTTGAGCTTGTCCCGCAGGACCTGATCGACTTTGGCGAGAAAGGCCTCGCCCTTTTTGCGGCGGGCTTCCACGGCCTCATACAATTGCTGGTGGGCAATCGGATCCAGGTAACGGAAGCCCAGATCTTCCAGTTCGCCACGAATCTTTCCCATGCCCAGGCGGTGGGCGATAGGCCCATAAATTTCCAGGGTCTCTTTGGCGATCTTTTGCTGGCGCTCGGGGGGAAGGTGCTCGAGCGTGCGCATATTGTGCAGGCGGTCGGCCAGCTTGATGAGCACCACGCGGATGTCATCCACCATGGCCAGCATCATCTTGCGCAGGTTTTCCGCCTGTTGCTCTTCCCGGGTGGCGAAATCAATTTTGCTGATCTTGGTGACGCCCTCGACGATGTGCGCGACTTGCTCGCCGAATTCGCGGCGAATGTCGGAGACCGTCACCGAAGTGTCTTCCACGGAATCGTGCAATAGGCCGGCGGCCACCGCGACCGGGTCCATCTTCATTTCGGCCAGCACCAGGGCCACTTCCAGAGGGTGAATCAGGTAAGGCTCGCCGGAGGCGCGGGTCTGGCCTTCGTGATACTTCTGAGAATATTCGTAGGCCTTGCGGATGATTTCCAGATCGTCGTTGGGACGGTTTTCCTGCATCCGGTGCATCAGCTCACGAAATTTAGTAAGCGTCAGCGTCGTGGTTGCGATCTGGTGGCGCAGAGTCGCCATAAAAGATTATAGCCTGTGGGAGTTGCCGCAGTGGGCGGGAGAAAGAGCTCGGCGGCCCGGCCGCAGACTGGGAGAGCGTCTTGGATGTCTTTGTAAGTAATAGAATGCATTGTGGTTATCTTTATGTGATGAGTGTTCGATCAAGGTCGCGCAGGTCATCGGGTTACTTTCGCTCATAGCGCTGGCGGAGATTTGATAAAGTGTGGGCCGAGGTCGTTATGCCTTCCTCCTCCTGCCGCGTGTTGCTCAGCGGAGCGTCCGGCTTCATTGCAGCTGCTCTCGTCCCAGAATTGCAGAAGCAAGGTTTTGAAGTTTTCCAGCTGGTGCGTGGGGCGGCGCGAGAAGAGAACCAGATTGCCTGGGACCCGATTCAGCCACTCTCACCCAAGCAGGTTTCCGGTTTCGATACGGTGATTCATCTGGCCGGCGAACCGATTATGGGCCGCTGGAGCGGAGCCAAGAAACGGCGCATTCGCGAAAGCCGGGTGCTGGGCACGCGACATCTTTCGGATGCCCTCGCCGAAGCGGCGGAACGGCCGCGGGTCTTCCTTGCCGGATCGGCGATCGGCTACTACGGCGACCGCGGCGACGAAGTGTTGTTGGAAGAGAGCGCCGCCGGCCAGGGTTTTCTGCCGGACGTCTGCCGGGAATGGGAAGCCGCCACCCAGGCGGCGTCCGAAGCGGGCGTTCGCGTCGTCCACCTTCGCACCGGCCTGGTGCTTAGTTCCCAGGGAGGCGCGCTGGGGCGGATGCTGACGCCGTTTCGCCTGGGGGTGGGAGGAAACGTCGGCAACGGCCGGCAGTGGTGGAGCTGGATTGATATGGCGGACCAGGTAGGCGCCATCCTGCACATCCTGCAGACCGAATCGCTGCGCGGGGCGGTGAATCTAGTCGCGCCGAATTCCGTGACCAACGCCGAGTTCACCAGGACCCTGGCCGGAGTGCTTCATCGGCCGGCCATTTTCCCTGTACCCGCCTTCGTGGTGCGCCTGGTTTTCGGAGAGATGGGAAAGGAATTATTACTGGCCAGTCAGAGGGTAGAGCCAGCCAAGTTGCTGGGCAGCGGATATCGGTTCCGCTACTCCGGCTTGCGTGCTTCTTTGCAGGCAGCGTTGGAATAGCGCCCGGTGGGGATCATGATTCGCGGTGCCGCATCTTCCACAGCATTTGCCGCAACATGCCCAAGCAGAGCTCGGCGTCTTCTGAGGTGAGGTCCAGCCGCCGCACCAGGCGGCGTACTTTTTCTTCCGCATCGACGCTGGATTTCGCATGCAGGTATCCGCTGGTTCGCAGCGCTGCGATCAGGCTGGCGGTGACCCGCTCGGTCTCTACGGCGTTAGCCTGGGGAGTCTTTTTCCCCTGAGTCGTGCTGGAAGCGCTTTTGGAAGTCTGGCGGGCCAATTCGTACAGGCAAATTCCCACCGCCTGGCCCAGATTCATCGAGGAGTGCTCTTCCCGCGTGGGAATGCGCATCAGCCAATGGCAGTGGCTCACGTCCTCGTTGGAGAGTCCGAACTTTTCCGAGCCAAACAAGAGTGCCACCTGGCTCGACATCAACCGGCGGCGGATGAAACGGGCCCCGGCTTCGAGCGGCTTGAGGGCATGGTGCAGCTCGCGTTGGCGCGCGTCCATGGTGCCGACTACCAGGGTACAGTCGGCGACCGCTTCGGCCAAAGTGGGGAATTCCCGCGCGCTGGCCAGCAGAGGCGCGGCCCCCATGGCGGACTTGGCGTTCCGGAAAGCCACGGCATAGGGATTCACCAGGCGCAAGTCAAGAAAGCCGAAGTTGCTCATGGCGCGGGCCGCCGCCCCAATATTGAGCGGATTGCGCGGCGAGACCAGGACAACGCAGAGGCGGGAATGCGCGGCGGGCACAGGCAAAGTGGATTCATTCTACGCCAAAGGTTTTGCCCGCGCCGAAGCGGTTGACTTTTAGCCACGGGAAGCGTGTATGCTCGGAGACTCGGACCGAAAGCCGCTTGGAACCCTTAACCCATTTTTTAACCGGCGCCTGCCTGGGCCGCGCTGGATTCAACCGCAAGACGGCGCTGGCCACCGCCACTCTGACCTTGGCCGCCGAGGCGCCGGACCTCGATGTCTTCGCTTACTTCAAGGGCTCGGTCTTCGGCTTTGCGCATCATCGCGGTTTCACCCATTCCTTTCTCGGAGTGGCCCTGGTCTCCGCCGCGGTGGTTGGGCTGATGTACCTGATCTGGCGCCTGAGAGGGCGAAAACTTAAAGATCCCAATCTGCCCCCGCGCTGGGGGCTGCTCTTTTTCTATGCCTACCTGGCCGGACTCAGCCATATTTTGCTCGACTTCACCAACAGCTATGGGGTGCGGCCGTTCTGGCCGTTTTCCGAAAAGTGGTACTCCTGGGACATCGTTTTTATCTACGAGCCGTTCCTGTATGTATTTCTTTTGGGCGGGCTGCTGCTGCCTGTGCTGTTCGCTCTGATCAATGAAGAGATCGGTGCGCGCGGGAAAGGTCCCAAAGGCCGCCTGGCCGCAGTGCTGGCCCTGTTGGCCACGGCGACTCTGTGGGCCGTGCGTGACTACGAACACCGGCGGGCGGTCCATGCCCTGGAGGCGAGGACTTACGCGGATGCCGTCCCCTTACGGGTGGCGGCGTATCCGTATCCCTCCAATCCTTTTCGTTGGTTTGCCGTGGTGGAGACCCCCGTTCTCTTTGCCCGTACCCAAGTGGACTCGCGGCTCCCGGACGTGGACCCCGACGGAAAGATGCGTTTTACCTACAAGCCGGAGGAAGCCCCGGTGACCCTGGCGGCGAAGAAGTCCTATCTGGGGAGGGTTTATCTGGATTGGGCGGCTTATCCGGTCACGGAGGCGGAGAAGCTCGATTCTGGCGGCTACGTGGTCCAGTTTTACGATCTGCGCTACGCCTATCCGGAATTTGAGGCCCGCGGCACGCTGGGGGCCTATGCCGAGCTCGACCAGAATCTACAGGTCGTGGATGAGAAATTTGGCCGCTGGCGCGGGCGATAGCGCGGGGTTTTCCGATGACTTCTGCAGTTTCAGGAGGGATTTTGCGAACACGATTGGCAATTGCGGCAGTATGCCTGGGTCTCACCCTGGCTTGTGCGGCACAAAACGCGGCCGACCCGATTGATCACTACATCGCTACAGAGATGCAAAAGCGGCAGATCCCGGGGCTTGCCCTGCTGATCGCGCGCGACGGCAAAATCGTGCGCGCGCAGGGTTATGGCTTTGCCAACCTGGAGCTGCAAGTGCCGGTGAAGCCGGAGACCTTGTTTCAATCCGGGTCCATGGGTAAGCAGTTCACCGCGACCGCCGTCATGATGCTGGTGGAGGAAGGCAAAATCAGCCTGGACGATTCCATCACCAAATATTTCAAAGACGCGCCCCCGGCCTGGAAGCCGGTGACCATCCGCATGCTGCTGAGCCATACCGCGGGTTTTACCGACTATCCCAAGAACTTCAATTACCGCAAGGACTACACGGAAGAGGAACTGCTCAAAATCACCGAAGGCATTCCGCTGGCCTACACCCCAGGTACCAACTGGGCGTATAGCAATCTGGGCTATCTCACACTGGGTGTGATGATCCATCGCGTCACCGGCAAGTTCTACGGAGATTTCCTGCACGAGCGCATCTTCGGGCCGCTGGGCATGAACACCACCCGGATCATGAGCGAAGCCGACGTCATTCCCAATCGCTCCTCGGGTTATCGCCTGGTGAAAGGGCAATTGAAGAACCAGGAGTGGGTCGCGCCCACGCTGAATACCACCGCGGACGGGAGCCTGTATTTCTCCATCCTCGACCTGGCCAAGTGGGACGCCGCGCTGTACACGGAAAAGCTGCTCAAGCGCTCCGACCTGGAACTAATGTGGACGCCGGTGAAGCTGAACAACGGGAAGCCCAATTCTGATAACTATGGCTTCGGCTGGTGGCGCTCGGATCGGAATGGACATCGCCTGGCCGAACACAGCGGGTCCTGGCAGGGATATACCACTCATATCGCCCGCTACCTGGATGACAAGCTCACCATTGTGGTGCTGACCAATGCCGAGCAGTCGAAGCCTGTGGAACTGGCGCACCATGTGGCTGGGCTGGTCGAGCCGGCCTTGGCGGAAAAGAAATAGATCTCTTACCGCCTGTACCATGGCGCTTTTGCGATGGTGCCGCGCCGCCGGAGTCCGCGAAATACGCAACTTGACGGCATTCCGCCCAGGGGCCAAAATCAATATTCAGCTTTTTATCCCGAGGTGATCATGTTGGCTTATGCATTCGTACTTTTCGCGATCGCGGTCCGCTTTATGCCGCATCCCTGGTCGTTGACCCCGGTCGCGGCTTGCCTGCTGTTTTTCGGCGCACGCGGCCCGCGCAAGCAGATTTGGGCGCCCTTCGCGCTGCTGATTGTCTCGGACCTGCTGCTGACGAAATTTGTCTACGCCCTGCCCTTTAGCTGGGACCAGCCCCTGATCTGGGCCTGGTACGCCGGCATCCTGTGGATGGGCACGCGCTTGCGCAACCATCAGAAACCCCTGCCGGTCCTGGGTGCGGTCCTGGCCAGCTCGGTGTCCTTTTTCCTGATCAGCAATTTTGCCGTGTGGGCCGCGACCAACCTCTATCCCAAGACTTGGGAAGGCTTGATGGCTTGCTATGAGCTGGGCGTGCCCTTCTTCCGCCGCGGGCTGGAAGGCGACGTGTTATTTGCTGCGGTCATGTTCGCCACCCCGCTGGCGCTGCACGCGCTGGGCCTGGATTCGGGCGATGCCGAGCGCTCCGCCGCCTGAGCTTCCTCGATCACGTAAAAATAAAAATGCAGGGCCTGGGGCCCTGCATTTTCTTTTGCTCGGGATGCAGTACTAATCCTGGTGTTCCACGGTGTTTCCCGCCACTTCCACCAGGGCGGTCCGGCTCCGCTTCCGGCGCAGCAGGAGCAGCCAGATCACCAGGCCCACGGCCAGCACAATCAGCACTTCGGTGAAATGCTGGCGGAAGAGCCGCCCGCTCCAGGAAACAAACTGCGGTCCGAACTTAATGGTAAGCACGGAGAGGGCCAGAAAACGCACGCAGCGTCCGGCGAAGATGGCCAGCAGGAAGTGGCCAAAGTTCATCTCAAACACGGCCGCTCCCAGTACAAAGAGCTTGAACGGTGTGGGCGGCGGCAGCATGGCGGGGAACATCAGTGCCCAGAAAGGGTGGCGCTCAAAGGCGCGATGGATTTTCTGAAAGCGCTCGGCCGAAATACGCTTGCGCAATACTTTTTCGCCGCCCATATAGCCGATCAGGTACAGGACGGTGCTGCCGATGGCCGAACCGGCCGCGCCCATGATCACGTAGAGCAGAAAACGGGAGCGGTCCTGATACACGTAGGTGGCAATCACCACGTCCATGGGCAGGCCCATGGCGGCGGCGTCGATCGCAGAAATGGCAAATACTCCCCAGATCCCCAGGGGCTGAAGAATCGCCCAGAGAAAGGCGGTATAACGGGCAAGAAAGTGCGTAATGGTGTTCAAACATTGAGTGTACGCGAAAGCGGCTGGGGCTGGGAATCGGGGCCGGCCTGAATCGGCAGGGCAATGTTTGGTAAGATCAGCGGCTTTGGAGGTTCCATGCAGCGAAATGTGCGATTTTGCCTTGTCCTGGGATTTCTGGTGGGTCTGGTCGCATTCCGGACCCCGGTATTGCAGGCGCAGGAATTCGACGTGGTGCTCGAAGGCGGCCGGGCCATGGACCCCGAGACCGGATTGGATGCGGTCCGCAATGTGGGCATCCGTGATGGCAAGATTGCCAAAATTGCCGCTGCGCCGCTCTCCGGCAAACGCGCCATTTCCGCCAAGGACCTGGTTGTGGCTCCGGGGTTTATCGATCTCCACCAGCATGGCCAGGACCTCGCCAATCAGCGGGTGAAGGCCATGGATGGCGTGACCACTGCGCTGGAGATGGAGATTGGCAAGCCGGATGTGGCCGTGTTTCTGAAAGCCCAAGAGGGCCACTCCATCATTCACTACGGCACCACGGCCAGTTTTCTGGCGGCGCGGGTGTTGGCCTTCGGCTCAAAAATTCCCGACGACCAGATTCTGCCGGCGTCCGGGCCGGCGACCAATCTGGCCGCCTCTCCGCAGCAGATTGAGCAGATGAAAGACCGGCTGCGCCATGAGCTGGCTGCCGGCGCTCTGGGCGTAGGCATGGGCATTCAGTATGCGCCGGGCTCCACCCGCCTGGAGGTGATCGACATGTTCCGTCTGGCGGCGGAGCGGCACCTGCCGGTCTATACCCACATGCGCAGCTTCGGGCAGCAGGAGCCGGGATCGGCGATCGAAGCGGTGAGCGAGGTGATTGGCGCCGCCGCGATCAGCGGCGCGCCGCTGCACATCGTTCATATCAACAGCACCTGCCTGTCGCAGAGCCTGGAGTGTCTGGCCATGGTGGCCGGGGCGCGTGCCCGCGGCTTGGATGTCACCACCGAAGCTTATCCCTATGTGGCCGGGATGACGGTGATCACATCGGCGCTGTTCAATCCCGGCTGGCGGGAGCGTCTGGGCATTGACTTCAGCGCCCTGCAAATGAGCGATACCGGCGAGCGCCTGACCAAAGAGCGCTTCGAAGAATTGCATGCCGGAAAAGACCCGCGCTGGGTGTTGATGTTTGTCAACAAGCCGGAGATGGTGGACGCCGTGATCACGAATCCGTTGGTGATGATTGCCAGCGACGGCGACAAAGGCCATCCCCGCAACGCCGGAACGTTTTCCCGCATTCTCGCGCACTATGTGCGCGAGGAGGGCACGCTGACGCTGATGGATGCGCTGCGCAAGATGTCACTCATGCCGGCCGAGATGCTGGAGCGCTCCACTCCCGCGGCGCGGCAGAAGGGGCGTTTGCAGGAGGGAGCCGATGCCGACATCGTGGTTTTCGATCCCAGGACCATCAGCGATCGCTCGACCTATCAGCACGCCATGGAGCCGAGCACCGGGGTGCAGTATCTGCTGGTGGGAGGCACGGTGCTGATCGACCAGGGAAAAATGCGGGAAAGCGTATTTCCCGGCCAAGCCATCTTAGGGAAGTGATATGGGGCGGACACGTCTGTCCGCCCTGGAGGCCTTGCGGACAGGAGTGCCCGCACCACGCCGGAGTTATTGTTTGGGGAAGTTTGGGTCGGCCTTCACTTCCAGAATCTGCTTGGTGTGACGTTCGCTGTGTCCACCGATGAACAGGATCCACTCGTAGCCGTCCAGTTTCTTGCCCAGTGGGCTATCGGCGGCATGTTGGCGTAGGTCCTGATGGGAATCCAGGTAATCGATGGTCTGTTGCCGGCTTTCCAGGAAGTGCTTGAGCGATGCCTCGGGCGAGCCATAGCGGTTGGTCGGCCGGAGTGGTTCCGGGGCCTGGGCTTTGTGGGAGCGGTCAGGAATGGCCTTCAGCACCAGCGCGTCGGTGGCCGGGGCATCTTCTCCCGTGGGCTGGGCCGGGGCCTTCATGACTTGCTCTACGTTAGCCCGCAGCGCGTCTTCCGTCGCGGCAATATGTTCCACCACTTCCGCAATCGACCAGCGGTCGGGCGCGGGCTTGAAGTTCCATTGCGCCGCCGACAAGCCTTTGGTGGCGTCGATCACCCCTTGCCGGGTACTTTTCAAATATTGGTCGGCCTTGGCCTTGTCGGCGGGCGATTGGGCAACCGCCGAAGCGGCCAGTAGTAACGTGACGAACAGCAGTGTCACCTTGCGATACATAGATTTCTCTCCTTCAGAGTACTTGAGCAGCATTCCGCACTTTGCCTAGGGTTGGACGTGGTCAGAGGTTTTTGGATAGGCAGGGACCCAAATGCCGGGACATAGTACTTATACCAAGGTGAACTTTCAACCTGTCCCCGCCGGATTATTTTTTGCTGTTGTGTTCTGTATTTCCCTTCAGCAGTTCGAGCGCGTGCGGCAGAAGTTCCACCACGGATTCCAGCGATTCCACTGCGCCTTGCGGGCTTCCCGGCAAATTCAGGATGAGGGCCGTCCCGCGTACGCCGCACAGGCCGCGGCTGAGCGCGGCAAAGGGCGTCTTCTTGACGCCTTCGGCGCGCATACGCTCAGGAATGCCGTCGAGCAGGCGATCACAGACGGCGCGCGTGGCTTCCGGGGTAACGTCGCGCGGGGCCACGCCGGTGCCGCCCGTGGTCACGATCAGGCGCACCTGGGTGGCCAAGCGCAGCAGCGCGTTCTGTAGGGGAATTTGTTCGTCGGCCAGCACTTCCCGCACCACCACCTGAAAATTGTATTTTTGCAGAACTTCGGCGACGGCCGGTCCAGAGAGGTCTTGGCGCTCGCCGCGCGCCGACGAGTCGCTGATGGTCAGGACGGCGGCGGGCTCAGCTGTCGAGGAGGACATCGTCTTCCTCTTCTTCATCCGCGGCGGATTTGTGCGGGGGACTGCCGGCTTCCTTGGCGCCGCTTCCGTCGCGTTGCGCTTCGTCCAGCAGGCGCAGGCCTTCCATGAGCAACCCTTGCGTGTTCAGGTTGGTGGTTTGCTGGGTGGTCTTGCCTTCGAAGTTCAGTTCAAAGTTCCCACTGGTCCAGCGCAGCACCTTGAAGACGGCCTGGTCGCCGGCGAGCGCGCCGTAGACCGCGTGGGTCACCTGTCCCTCGCTGAAGTACATTTCGCACTTCTCGTTCTCGTTGGTAAAGGTCAGGGAACAGCTCTTGCGGCCCATTTCGAGGGACTGCACCAGGTCGATCACGTTCATTTGCGCCAAATTGCCGCGCAACACCCCGTCGGAGGGCGCGGTCTTGGCCAGTTTTTCCAGGGCAATCTTGTCGATCACCCGCTTAATGCGCTGCGTTGCCTCTTTCAGAAAGAATGGCTTCTCGACGAAATCATCGACCGGATCCTGATGAGAGAGGGTTTCGCTGATATCGGATTTACTGGCCAGCAGGATGACGGAAATGCCCGCGGTTGCGGGCCGGCTCTTCAGTTTGTCCACCAGCTGGCGGCCGTCCATGCCCGGCATGCGGAAGTCACTGACCACCAGGTCGGGCGGATCGTCGATGGCCTTGACCAGGGCGTCCGCGCCATCGGCGGCGGTGACCACGCTGGCCAGCGGGGACAGCGCGCCGCGCAACATTCCCATCACCATGGGATTGTCGTCCACCAAAAGGATTTTGACGTTGTTAGGCATGGGCCTTCTACGTGCCGCTACTTCTTTTTTCCCGTGCGCCGGTACTCCCCGCTCTTGCCGCCGGTCTTACGTTCCAGCACCACTTCGCGAATCTCGATGCCCTTATCGAGGGCCTTGCACATATCGTACACGGTGAGGGCGGCCACGCTGGCGGCTACCAGGGCTTCCATTTCCACGCCGGTCTCCGCGGACGTAGTAACTTTTGAGCTAATAGCCACGCCATTCTCGCACAGCCGCATGGCCACATCAATGTAGCTCAGGCGCAAGGGGTGGCAGAAGGGAATCAGCTCGGCCGTCTTTTTCGCCGCCATGATGCCGGCCAGACGCGCAATTTCCATGGGATCGCCCTTGGGATTCTGCGGCAGCGCCTGGAGGACCGCGGGCTTCAGCGCGACGAAGGCGCTGGCTTCCGCTTCGCGCTTGGAGACCGCCTTGGCGGAGACGTCCACCATGCGGGCCCGGCCCTTGCGGTCGTAATGGGAAAGTTTTCCGGCCATCTCGTATTCATCTTAACAACATGCCGCGGCCTCTAGCTGCTTATCGCGGCAAAATCGGCACCCATTCTCCGGCGGCGACCTTTTCTCGGTCGGGCGGGATTACGATGTAGCAGTTGGCGCGCGCGGTTGCGGCGATATCGCCGGAGCCTTGCCAACGCGCCAGCTCGACCTCCGCCTGCTCGAATCCGCCGGAGAGGACGGCCGGAAGAAAACGCTTAAGCCCGGTCCTGGTCTGAATTTCCGACTTCAGCCGGGCGCGAAGAAAAATCAGCGGGCGGGGTGCGGCCCCGCAGAGCGCGCCCAGCACAGGACGCACGAACAGATCAACCGTCACCATAGTGGAGACAGGGTTGCCGGGCAGGCCGAAGAAGTATTTCGGCGAATCTTGGCGGACAGGCGTGTCCGCCGCACTTTTTCCTGCCCCACTTTCTTCTGCCCCCCATCGCCCAAAGACAATCGGCTTGCCGGGCTGGATTTTCGCGCCGGTGAAGAGAAACTGCGCGGAAAGTTCCGCCAGGATGGTTTCCACCAGGTCATATTTCCCCATGGAGACGCCGCCGGCGATCAGCAAGAGATCGGCCTCCAAGCCTTCCTCGAGCAGCTCTCGCAGGCGGTGTGGCTCGTCGGGGGCGATCGGCAAAAGAATCGGTTCGCCTCCCGCCGCCTGGATTTGGGCCCCCAGCGAATAGCTGTTGGAGTTGCGAATCTGGTGGGGCCCGGGGCGAACGTCGATGTCCACAATCTCATCGCCCGTGGCCAGCACCGCAACTTTCGGACGAGCATAAACCAGCAGGTGGACGCGACCGGTGGAAGCGGCCACCGAGATCCCCGTGTGGTCGAGAACAATTCCGGGAGAAAGCAGGCGCTCTCCCCGCTGGGCTTCGGAGCCTGTAGCCACAATGTTCTCGCCGGCGCGGACGCTTTTGCGGATCTCGACCCGGCCATCGTGCGCCGTGGTGTGCTCCACCATGACGATGGCGTCGGCCCCTTCCGGAGTGGGCGCGCCGGTCATGATGCTGATGGCCTGTCCCGGCTGCACGGTCAACGCGGCGGATTCCGCAGGCGCCCCGGCGCGAATTTCTCCCACGATCGGCAGCGTGGTTGGAAGCGTGGCCAGATCGGCGGCCCGCACGGCATAGCCATCTCGCGCGGCGCGGCGGAACGGCGGGAAATCGCGGTCGGCGTGGATGGGCTCCGCCAGCACCCGCCCCGCGCTCTCCAGCAGGCCGACCAGCTCTTTGCCCTGAGGGCGCAGCCGGGCGGCCTGCTCGTCCACGATGCGGCGGGCTTCCTCGAAAGAGACAACCATGGAAGCGGGCAATCCCATGGCGTGATGATACCGGGAGAAGAAATTCGTCGCCAGAAAGGAATCAGGTATTACTGCAGAATGTTGCGCAGCTCGAGCGGATCGTTGGCGTGGACCATGGCGGTCTCAAAATCGACCACGCCGCTGCGCACCAGGCGGGCAATTTCCTTGTCGAAGTGTTGTAGCCCGGAGCAGGTGCCGCTTTCCACCAGGTCCTGCAGGCTCTCTCCCAGAGAAATATTGCGTTGAATGGCGTCCTGAATGACCGGGCCCATTTCCAGGATTTCGAAGGCAGGGACGCGCCCCACGCCATCCCGGCGGGGAAGCAGGCGCTGCGAGACGACCCAGCGCAGGGTCCGCGCCAGGCGGCCGCGCACCGAGGTATGTTCCGAGGCGGGGAAGGAACTGACGATCCGTTCCACCGTCTGCGTGGCATTGATGGTGTTCAGGCTGGTGAGCACCAGGTGTCCGGTTTCGGCCGATTCCAGCACGACTTCCATGGTTTCACGGTCGCGCATTTCGCTGACCATCAGGACTTTCGGGGCCTGGCGCATGGCGGCCCGCAGGGCCAGGGCAAAACTGGGGGTATCGCTGTGCAGCTCGCGCTGATGGATGGTGGCGCGTTTGTGGTTGTGCAGAAATTCGATGGGGTCTTCGATGGTGATGACGTGGCAGACTTGCTCCTGATTGATGCGGTCGAGCAGTGCCGCCAGCGTGGAGGACTTCCCTGAGCCGCGCGGCCCGGTGACCAATACGATGCCGTCGCGCAGGGAAGCGATCCGTCCTAAATTCACCGGGAGGCCGAGGCTTGGGAAAGAGGGGATTTCCGAGGGAATGACCCGCATGACTACGGCACAGCTTCCGCGCTGAATGAAGACATTGGAACGGAACCGTGCTACCCCGGGCAGTCCGAAGGAAACGTCGCAGTAGCCCTGTTCGCGCAGAAGGTTGATGGCCTGCTTATTTCCGCTCAGCAGATCCGAAGCGATGCGCCGGGTATCGTCGGCGGTGAGTGAGCGCAGGTCTTTGCCCTGCACCGTCAGCAACTGGCCGTGGACCTCTACCTGGGGCGGACGGCCGGGAGAAAAGATCACGTCGCTGATCTGGTCGCAGCTCCGCAGCAATGCCGTGAGCAGGGCGTGCGTGGCCATGCCTCCCGATCCTGAACTGAGATCGAGGGTAAGTGGCAAAGGCGCGTTGGCTGGTGAAGCCATACCATTTTAAGAACGGCAAATTTTGGGGGAGGTTGATGCGGAAACTTGCCAACTTTCACTCTAGCGAAAATCAGAGCGGGTAGCCACGAAGAACGCGAAGTGCATGGCCCTTCGTAACGAGGTGATCTGTCCAGCCACGGGAATAAAAAAGGGGCGGCCGCAGCCGCCCCAATCATGCTCCTGAGCGAGCGTTACTTCTTGGTGGCTTTTTTGGATTTCCCGTAGCTGGTCTCGATAGTGCCCCCGATGTACTGGATCATGCCCTTGGCGCCATCGGCATAAGCCCCGGTGGGCTGGAGCTCCAGATACTTATTCAGGGCTTCTTCGGTGCCCGGCGCGGGCACGACTTTGCCGCTCTTGTTGTCGGTAGTGGCCTTACTGACCAGGTTCACACCCTTCCAGTAATAGGCGTCGGCTTTATTGGGATCGGCGGCAATGACCTTGTCGAAGGCCGCAATCGCCTCGTCCACCCGGTTGGCGTTGGTCAGGACCGCGCCGGTGTTGAAGAGGTATTGCGGGGTGCCCGGGGGGTCCGCCTGGGCCGCGGAGGCATAGCTTTTTACCGCATCATCAACTTTGCCCTGCTTGGCATAGGCCTCGGCCATGTTGTTGTAGTAAGCGGCAATCTGTTTTTCCGCGTCGGGCGCCTTCTTGGCGTCGGTCTCGAGGGCTTTCTGCTTGAGATCGATGGCTTTCTGGTAGTCGACCACCGCTTCGCTATAGCGCTTGGTCTTTTCCGCGGGATCGCTTTGCTTGGTAGCCGAGTTGCGATAAGCGTCGCCCAGCTTAAACCACAGCAGATCGCGATTGCCGTCCATCTGCGTGGCCTCGGTCAGTTGGGCAATAGCGGTATCAAAGTCCCCCGCCTGGGTAGCGGTGTTGGCGGCGTTCAGCTTCTCATTCAGCTGCTTGATAACGTCGTTTTCCTTGCTGACTTTGGCTTGCTGCTCCTGCATCTTTTTCAGCTGCTCGGCGGAGATGCCCTGTTGCTCGGCGGCCTGCACCTGCGCCTTCTTCAGGTCGAAGTCCAGGGTGTTTTCGTCCAGCGAGACCGGGAAATTGTTGACCTTGTCGGCGACCTGGCCATCCCGCAGAAGGGTCACGTTGTATTTGCCCGGAGAAAATCCCAGCGAGAAATATTCGCCTTTGTTGTTGGTCTTGAGTGAGCGCTTTTGGCCCGAATCCACGCTCACAAATTCCACGGTTGCGCCCACAATGGGCTTGCCTTCCATGTCCCGGCAAATGCCTTTTACGCTGCCCGTCGACTGGGCGGCGGCTGGAATCACACACAGCAGCGCCAGCACGAAGAGCGAAACTACCCCAACCATTTTTTTCATTTGCAGCCTCCCGGCTTCTTTCCTACAGCAAAATCACAACAAAACTCGTTCGGCCCGCGCCGGACTCGGTTCCACGTAGGGGACCGGGTCCCGGGCGCCCGCCTGGGCGAAGGCCCGCAAGCGCAAAACGCAGCTGTCACAGACCCCGCAGGCGCGGTCTTCCCGACTATAACAAGACCACGTTAAATCGAAGGGCGCACCCAATTCAAGGCCGAGGCGCACGATCTCGTGCTTGCGCAGCGCGATGAGGGGCGTGACCACCGCGATATTGCCTTCCTTTGTGCCCGCCTGAATCACCTGGTTGAAGGCCTGGTAGTAGGCAGGACGGCAGTCGGGATACCCCGAGCTGTCCTGCTCCACCGCGCCAATGTAAATTTTTTCCGCACCCAGTACCTCCGCCCAGCTCACCGCCACCGAGAGAAAATGCGCATTGCGGAAGGGAACGTAGGTTACAGGAATGTCCTGGCCCAGAGCGTGGGACTCGGGCACGGAGATGTTGGGGTCGGTCAGAGCGGAGCCGCCGATGGCGCGCAGCGCCTCATTGCGGACCAGCAAGCGCTGCGGAATGCCCAGCCGGTCGCAGATGGCCAGAAACGATTGGCGCTCGCGTTCTTCCGTGCGCTGTCCGTAACTGACGTGCAGGGCGGCGGCATCATGATCTCGCGTGGCCAGGGCGGCGCAGACGGCGGAATCCATGCCTCCGCTGAGAAGCACCACCGCGCGGGTTTTGGCTGCCGTCGTCATGCTGGCTATACGCCCTTCATCGCCGGGTCCCAAATGAACTTATGTATTTGGAAGCCGAATCGCGCCGGAATGTTGTCGGCCAACATCCACTCAGCCAGTTCGCGAGGATCGAGCAGGCAGTGCGAGGTGTCGCGCCCGCCGCTGGCGTCCTGGCGAAAAGCCGGAGAAAACAATAGGTTGTGCACCCGCTGCTCCAGCTGATGAGTCTGGCTGAATTTGCGGGCAAACTCGTAGTCGGCGCGGCTCGAGATTACGAACTTCACTTCGTCGCGCGGGCCGAGGGATTCCAGGTTTTCCATGCGGAAGGAATCCGGTTCGCCCGAGTCGGGACATTTCACGTCCACAATCTTCACGACATCGGAGGGGACTTTGGCCAGGGAACGCTCGCCGCTGGTTTCGAGCAGCACGCGATATCCGGCCTGGAGCAGGCGCTGCATGAAGGGCACAACTTCCCGTTCCTGCAAAAGAGGCTCCCCGCCGGTGATCTCGACCAGCTTTCCGCCCAGTCGCTCGATTTCGGTAAAGACCTCGTCCGGGCTCATCTTGCGGCCGCCATAGAAGCTGTATTCGCTGTCGCACCAGGTGCAGCGCAAATTGCAGCCGGTCAGGCGCACGAAGATGCAGGGCAGCCCCGCATAGGAGGACTCGCCCTGGATCGACTTGAATATCTCCGTGATCTGCATGAGAGTCGCCGTCGGCAAAACCGAGGGCCGTTATTCGTAGTAGGTGGCCGTGGTCGTGTCGGTCTCAAACACGGTCACGGTCTTAACCCAGACCCGGCCGCTGGTGACGGATTTCAGGCGCCCATTGGTCTCGTCGAAGAAATACTTCGACAGATTTTCCGCCGATGGGTTCAGCACCGTGAACGGCTCCAGTTCGTTGATCATCTGGTGGTCGAGGCGCTCGATGACGTGCTTCATGACCTCGCGCAGGTCCTTGAAGTCGAGCAGCAGGCCGGCTTTGTCCAGCTCCTTGCCCACCAGCGTGACCCGGACCTTGTAGTTGTGGCCGTGCGGATTTTCGCACTTGCCCTTGTAGTTGCGCAGGTAGTGTCCCGCGGCAAACGAATCTTCGACAGTGACTTCGAACATGGACCCCTCAGCGGGGCCGGGGAACCCGGCGCCCCCGCAAAATATGGCCTAACCCCATATTGTACGCGAAGAAATGCGGCGAAACGATGTGGGGCGGACGCTCTTGTCCGCCGCGATTTGGCTTTGTGCAAGACGCCCGGGATGAGGCAGATCCCAACGGCCATGCGGGCAGGAGTGCCCGCACCACATCTCCCACATTTATTCGCCCACCCCAAAGAAGCGCTCGACCACGCGGATATCCGTGGTGCGGCGGTAGTTGGGCAGGCTGTCCACGAAGGTCCGCCCATATTGCTTCTTGAGGATGCGGTTGTCGAGCAGGGTCAGAACGCCGCGGTCGTTGAGCGAGCGGATCAGCCGCCCGAACCCCTGCTTCAGCGTGATCACCGCCGAGGGAACCTGGTACTGAAAGAAGGCGTTGCCGCCGTTGGCGTCGATGGCCTTGACGCGCGCAGCCACGACCGGATCGCTGGGCACGGCGAAGGGCAGGCGGTCGATAATGACGCAGCTGAGCTGGTCTCCCTGCACATCGACGCCCTGCCAGAATGAAGAAGTGGCGAACAGCACGGCGTTCGGGGTCAGGCGGAACTCCTCCAGCAGCGCGTTTTTTGGGGCATCGCCTTGCAGCAGCATGGGGTAGTCGAGCACGCCCAGCAGCCGCTGGTAGACGTCATTCATTTGCGCGTAGCTGGTGAAGAGCACGAAGGCGCGTCCGCGGGTGATCTCGAGCAGCCGCCGGATGCGGTCGGCGGCCTGCGCGGCGAACTGCGGGGTGCGGGGATCGGGCAAGTCGGGCGGCACATAGAACACCGCCTGGCTTTGATAATCGTAATGCGAGGGCAACACCTGCTCGCGAGCGTGCTCCACGCCCAGCCGCTGGCGGATGTATTCGAAGGCCCCGCCCACGGCCAGCGTCGCCGAGGTCAGCACGGCGGAGTCGAGCTTCGACCAAAGGCACTCGTGCAGAATGGGTCCGACATCAATCGGTGTGGCCTGCAGGAAGATGTTGGATTTTTCCCGACCGCCGCGGCGGCGCTCAATCCAGAAGACGGTGTTGCTGTCCTCCGACTCCATGATGAAGCCGAGGTGGACTTGCAGCTCCTGCGCCCGGCGGGAGAAGTTAAAAACTTCCTCCGGCTTGGAGGGCAGGGCCTCGATCTCCGAGCCCAGCCGCTTCAGGCACTGCTGCAATGAGAGGAACTCCTCGCCGTTTTCTTCCAGGAATTCCCGCCGCCCTTCAAAGGAGAAGCGTCCGTCGCCCTGGGGCAGAAGGGAAAAGAAAAATTGCGAGCGTTCGCGCAGGCTCTTCAGTGCGCCGGAGAGCTGGGTCGTATAAAGCTGGTTGCGCTGCAGCGAGGCTTCCACGTCGCGGCACAGCTCTTCCACGCGGGCATTGCTGACGGTCACGCCAAAGTAGCTGCCCGCGACATCCTCCAACTCGTGGGCCTCATCGAAAATGACCGCGCCGGCGTCGGGAAGGATGCCGGCGTCCGGAGCGCCCTCCGCCTGCTGCTTGATGCCGAGATCGGCGAAGAAAAGGTGGTGGTTGACGATGATGATGTCGCTCTCCATCGCTTTGCGCCGCATCTCGGTGATGAAGCAGCGTTCCCACTGGCTGCACTTCTGGCCGGTGCAGGCATCGGCGCGGGCGTCGAGTTTGTGCCACAGCAGGCTGGCTTCCGGCAGGTCTTTCAGCTCGGCGCGGTCGCCGGTCACGGTGTTCTTCTCCCAGGAAGAAATGGCGCGGTACTGCTCAATCTCGTCCAGCCCGTTAAGGATGGGCTGGTCGGTGAGGTCGTAAAGCTTTTTGCGGCAAAGGTAATTGTTTCGTCCCTTCATGTAACAGACGTTCAGCCGGCCTTCGCCGTTGGGAAATAGCGCCTGTTCGAGGAAAGGGATGTCTTTGTAGAAAAGCTGTTCTTGCAGGTTCTTGGTGCCGGTGGAGATGATGACGCGCTTGCCGGAGCGGATCACCGGCATCAAATAAGCCAGCGTCTTCCCCGTGCCCGTCCCGGCTTCGATAATCAGGTGCCGCCGTTCTTCCAGCGCCTTCTCAACCTCCTGGGCCATCTGCAACTGGCCGCGCCGGAACTCGTAGGCGGGGTGGGTGCGGGAGAGCAGGCCGCCGGGCGAGAAGAACTGATAGAGCGAGACATTCTGCGTGCCGCCGGAGGCTCCCGTTGCAGAGGATGGTACGGACTGGGAAGGCAGGGCCACGGAGTCTCTATAATAAGCGTTCGGGATGAGGACGGAAATCCACCTCCCGGAAGCTTGGTTCCTGTGTAGGCATTCTTGACAAAATATTCTGAAAATTCGGCCGGACTTCCTACCCTGGTGATTGTGGGCCGCCCCAATGTGGGGAAATCCACTTTGTTCAACCGTTTAGTGGGTGCGAGGCGGGCGATTGTAGGCGACGAGCCCGGCATTACCCGCGATCGCCTTTACGGGGAGGGCGAGTGGCGAGGGCGCGATTTCCGCGTGGTCGACACCGGGGGCATTATCCCGGAAGAAAAGGACTTCATTCCCGCGGAAATTTACCGTCAGGCCAAGGTCGCGTTGCAGGAGGCCGCCGCCATCGTCATGGTGGTGGACGGCCGCAGCGAGCTGGCCGCGCCCGACATGGAGCTGGCGCGTCTGCTGCGCAAAGTGGGCAAGCCGCTGTTCCTTGCCGTCAACAAAATGGACACCAGCAAGCAGGAGGCGCTGCCCGCCGAATTTCATCGGCTGGGTGTACGCGAACTGTTCCCCGTCTCCGCCGAGCACGGACGCGGCATCGATGATCTGCTGGATGCCATTCTGGCCGTATTCCCCGCCCCAGAGCCAACCACAGAGGGCACGGAGAGCACGGAAGACACAACAAGCGGAGAACTAGCCGGGATTTCTGAAGGCGAGGAAGCCGCGCCCGGCCAGGCTCCGCATAAGATCGAAGAGATCAAGGTCGCCATCATCGGCCATCCCAACGTGGGCAAGTCCACGCTGCTCAATCAGCTTACCGGCGCCGACCGTTCCATTGTTTCCCCTATTCCCGGCACTACGCGCGACGCCGTCGATGAAGTCGTCGAACACAACGGTCAGCGCTTCCGCTTCATTGATACCGCCGGCATCCGCCGCAAAGGCAAGACCCACCTGATGGCGGAAAAGCTTTCCGTGGTCATGTCGCGCAAGCACCTGGAAGAAGCCGACATCGCGCTCATCGTGATCGACGCCACCGAAGGCGTCAGCCAGCTCGACGCTACCATCGCCGGCTACGCGCATGAGAGCGGGCGTTCGGTCATCATCATCGTGAACAAGTGGGACCTGGTGTTGAGCGGCGAAAAGAAGCCGGTCAGCCAATCGAAAGCGGCGCGCATCCGCGAAAGCAAGCGTCCGGCGGACCAATCCGCCTATGAGCAGCGCCTGCGCTACTCGCTGAAGTTTCTGAGCTACGCGCCGGTGCTGTTTCTCTCCGCGCATACCGGCAAAGGCGTCGACCGGATATTCCCGCTGCTCGAGGAAGTGGCGAAAGAGCGCAATAAGCGCATCACCACCGGGGAGATGAACCGCTTTATCAAGCAGGTGGACTTTGACCGCGCCTCGGTCCCGATGCGGCAGCGGGTGAAAATCCTCTACATGACCCAGGCAGCGGTCGCGCCGCCTACCTTCGTTTTGTTCACCGATCGCGCCGTGAAGCTGCATTTTTCTTATCAGCGCTTTCTGGAAAATCAGATTCGCCGCGCCTTCGGATTTATGGGAACGCCCATCTGGATCAAAAACCGGGGGAATTGATATTCATGAAGATGACGAGGACGGCAGTCCGCTCGCTGGTCGTTCTTCTGTTTGCCTCAGTTTTCGCCAATGCTCAACTCGCGCCCGAGGCCGTCCAAGCCATCGACAAGTCGGTCACGCAATTCATGTCGGCGCGCAATGTGCCCGGGGTTTCCGTGGCCATCGTCAAAGATCGCAAGCTGGTCTGGGCCAATGGCTATGGCCTGGCCGATCTGGAAAACTTTGTTCCGGTCACGACCGAGACGGTCTTTCGCCTGGCCTCGGTATCAAAGCCCATTACCGCAACCGCCATCCTGCAGCTCTTTGAGCGCTCCAAAATCAATCTCGATGTGCCGGTGCAGAAATATTGTCCGGCGTTTCCCGAGAAGCAGTGGCCGGTGACCACGCGCCAGGTGCTGGCGCACTATGGCGGCATCCGGCATTACGACGGAAATGAAATGGACAGCACGCGGCGCTATGAGAGCATGACCGAGTCGCTGCAAATTTTCGCCAAAGACCCCTTGCTCGCGCGCCCCGGCACCAAATACAACTACAGCACTTACGGCTACACCCTGCTGGGCTGCGTGCTGGAAGGCGCCAGCGGCGAAAGTTACATGGAGTTCGTGCAGCGGAATATCTTGACCCCAGCCGGCATGGCGCGGACCGAGGTGGACGACCAGCGCAAGATCATTCGCAACCGCGCCCAGGGATACGAGAAGGACAAGAACGGCGAGTTGCACAATGCAGGCCTGGCCGATACCAGTTACAAAATTCCCGGCGGGGGGCTGGTGGCCACCGCCAGCGACCTGGCGCGCTTTGAACTCGCCCTGGAAAGCGACACTCTGCTCAAGCCCGCGACCCGCGAAATGATGTGGACGCCTTACCGCGACTTAAACGGCACGGCCAGCGATTACGGCCTGGGCTGGGGCATCGGGCAGCTGCAGGGCTTCCGCACCGTCGGCCATTCCGGCGGACAGCAGCGCGTGAGCACCGCGATCCTGCTGGCCCCGGAGCGCAATGCCGCCGTGGTGGTGCTTACCAACCTGGAAGGCGCGAATGCCATGGACCTGGCCAAGGAGCTGCTGGCGCAGGTGGCGCGGTAAAAAATTCATTCCTGTATTTCCTGTCATCCTGCGGCGGTGAAGTCCTGCGCTTGCGCAGGACTTCCGACGAAGGACCTATGCTTTTAGAACACGGTGCAAGCTGGCGCACGCCGGGTGGAGCAGGCCTTTCAGGCCTGCATTTTGCACGAATATCATGATGTTCCGCGCGCGAGCACTGACGCGCGTAGGCCAGAGAGCGCGATGAATGCAGAGCTAAAGAGAGTGTGTCACGACTCATCTTTCGCCCCTTCGGGGCTCGCTGCTTTTCCACTTTTACCCAGCGCTTACGCGCTGGGCTGCATTCTTGCGCCACTTCGTGGCTACTGCACTTCATGGCTACTGGAAGCGAGCCAAGCTCCACTGTACCTGTCTTGTTTTGAAGTTGCGACACAGTCTCTCAAGCCCTGCTCCACCCCAAAGCAGATTTCTCACGGCTGAAGCCGTTTGGAATGACAAAATCCGAGCACTCCGCCGAATAGGGTGAAGCTTCGCTCACTGCTTCTTCCCCAGCAGCCCTACCTTCTCCACGCCCGCGGCGCGGGCGATATCGATGGTGTCGGCGACATACTGAAAATCGATGTTGTCATCACCTCGCACGAAGGCCACGCGTTCGGCGCGCAGGGCAAAGACCCGCTGCAGGCGGTCCTGCAAGTCGCTCCAGTTCACCTCTTCCTGATTGATCTTGAGCGAGGGCACGCTGTTCCCGTTGCCTTGCTCCAGCTGGATGACGATGGTGCGTTCAGCGGGCGGCTGGGTAGTCTTGTCGGTGGCCGGTTGCGGGATCTCCGCCTCCAGGCCGGTGCGCTTCTGCTGGGTCACGATCACCATGAAGATGATGATCAGGACCAGCAGCACATCAATTAACGGCGTCACATTTAGTTGTGGGTTAGACGGACCACTGCCGGCGGTCATTCCCATGGGCGGAACTCCTCTCCATCGTTGAAATGAAGCACGCGCGGGCCTGCAACATCAGACACTGCGCCGAGAAGAAGAGTTCCCGCATAGTTATCCGAAGCGCTATCCGATAGGTTCGGGTGGCGCAGAGAACGGTGGTGGCGGCAAGACCGCAGGCCGGTGCGCAGCCGGCGGAAACAGCGCCGCATGCAGCCGGGGATAGCGTTCCGCGAAGAAGTAATACGAGTAGGCCGGGAAGAAGACGCTGACCGGCACGCAGATCATGCCCAGGATGTAAAGAAACACCGCCAGTGCAATCGATCCGGCGACGATGGCCAGCGAAATGGTGTAGACGTCCCAGGTCATGCCGGCGGCCTTTCCGGAAAGCACTGCCGCCACGCCCAGCACGCCTACGGGGATGGCCAAAATCAGAAAGACGATGACCGATACGATAGCCACGGCGATGGAGGCCGCGATGGCCAGCACCACTTTCATGCCCAGATATCCGGCATAGCCGCCCTTTTCGGACCGCAGCATGGCCAGGAGCCGCCGCCAGGCCTCCAGGGCGCCGATGTTCTCCAGCGCCATTTGCGGCACCACAAAATCCTTAGTCAGCACCGATACCACGAACATGGTCAACAGAACGGTCAGAACCACCAGGAACAGGACAATACCGCCTAAGATCAGGGGCAAGAGATGTTCTTTGGGCTGCTGCAGCCAGCCCGCCAGCAAAGCGAAGCCCAGCGGGATGCCCACCAGGATGGTGACTGTGACCAACGCCAGGGCGGCAATGCCAATTTGCCAGAGAAAGAACTGGAAGGCGGGTTCGCCGCGTCGGCCCCAGAACTCGCGAATGCGGCACTCTTTGGCCACAATGCTGTCGAAGAGCACGAAGCGCATGCGGCTGTTGAGGTAAAGAAACAAAACGGCCAGGACCAAGGCGGCCAGCAAAATGAAAGGTAGCGCCCACAGCAGCGCATGCAGATCAAACTTGGGGAAATCCAGGCCCGGGCTGGAAAGAAACTGCTGCGAGTCATCGCTGGGACGCGGTGTCTGGAAAGAACTCGGCACATTGCAGCTGCCGCCGGAGCTGAGTTCTCCCGCCAACACCCCGACCAGCGCCAGCCGGTTCCATTGCCCAAAGCGGAAGGGACGAAAAAGCTGCTGCTTGGTGTGTTGCAGAGCAGGACTGATGGTATCCACGGCAGAGATGGGCAAGGCGCGCCTCCTCGAACGAAGAAAGTATAGTGCCCGGCCAGGGGTCAGCGCCTCCGTGTTCTTGGGTATTTCAAAAATCAGGTGCCACTTGGTGCGCGGTCCTCAAATACCAAGCGGTCGCTGACCAGGAAGTTGGCCAGCGAACAGATGGCAATGGCCATGCCATTTGCCGCGAGATAGGGAATGTGCAAAACTCCCGCGAACAGCTTCATCAGAGCAAGATTTCCCACGATGGAGAGCGCGCCATTGGTCCCGTTAAATTTCAGGAAACGCAACAGCGCACCGTTTTCCAGACCGCGATCGTTCCAGGTGAAGCGCTCGTGCCACAGGAAATTGTGGACAACAGCGGTCTCGACCGCCATCGCCGTGGCCCACAGATAATGCAGGTGGAATCCGCTTTTGAGCGCGGCCAGCACGGTCAGTTGCACGCCGATCCCAAGGGCGCCCACAAAGTTGAATTTCAGCCAGCGAACCACGATTGCCCGCCTACTCTCCCGGCTCATGCCAGCTTTTCCTCGTGATAGAGCCGGTGGATGTTGCGCGCGGTAAAGAACACCAGCATTAGCGCCATGCCGCCGATGGCAATGGCCCCGCCGATATCGAACAGCAGATATTTTCCGTGCAGCACGCGCGGCCCATGCAACAGGGCCAGATTGCCGAGGGCCAGCAGAATACGAATCTCGGTGGGGCCGAAGCTCCAGAAGGACATGCGGAACTCGCCCAGCGTGTAGGTGGCAAGATACGACTGGATGGAGAGCAGCAGGAACCCGACCAGCATGCCGGCAGCGATCCAGGGGTTCACAAACCCGGAGAGCGCGAGACCGCCCATGAGGGCCAACGATCCGAAGCTGTCCAGGATGTGGTCCACGTAGAAGCCGTAGCGCGGGCGCTGCCGCTGGCGCACGCGGGCGAGCGTTCCATCCAGGCTGTCTCCCAGCCAGTTAAGAGCGAGGAAGCCGATGCCGGCGAGCAGCCAGAGGTGGTCATAGCGGGCCAAGGCATAGCTGGCCCCGGCCATGAGCTGGGCGGCGAAGCCGAGGATGGTTAGGTGATCGGAATTCATGAAGGCAGGGGTGCGCTCCGCCAGCCAGACCAGGGTGCGCTTTTCCGCCCGGGCCAGAAAGCTGCGCTGGATGCGATTGGCGTTCTGGAAGCTGGCTTTCTGGACTTCTTTCAGCACCGCCGGGTTCGCCGGCTCGCAAAAATCGATCAGGGGACTGGCCATGGGGGCTCCTCCTTGGCGTGGACCACTCCGCCAGAGTGCCGGGGCCCGTCAAATTCGGCAATGCCTGCCGGGTAAAACTCGTCTTAAGTCAGGATCATCAGATAAGTGATTGAAATCATTTGAGATTGGAAGAGTTCTCCTCTGCGGTTTCGAGCCTTCCTCGCAGGGATTTGGCTTCTACAAGACGATTCGTATCCAAAATTCGTATCAGGATAAAGCTTCGTCGCTGAAAGCGACGCCCTGATACGAACCTGACGAGCAAAGGGCGGGGTGGCCGAAAAACTGCACGACCGAGCTATTTCATGGCTTCCAGGATGGCGGCGCGTAGTTCCCCCACCGCCCAGGTGATCTGCTCGGACGTCAGCACGGCGGGAGGCGCGAGCAGAAGGTGGTCGCCCGCGATGCCATCCACCGATCCCTGCATGGGATAGACCATGACGCCGCGCTTAGCGGCAGCCTGGCCCACGCGGGCGGAGAAGGTTTTCTCCGGCGGGAAGGGCCGCTTGCTGGACTTGTCCGCGACGAACTCGACACCCCAGAGCAGACCGATGCCGCGGACATCGCCGACGACCTCTAGTTCGCACAGGGTTTCCAGCGCCGCCTTCAGTTTTCCGGCAGGCGAGTCTTTACGCGCCGAGTCCGCAGCCGCAACCAGCTTGTGCTCCTGAAGATGCTTCAGCACGGCCTGACCGGCGGCGAGCGAAACAGGATGCGCGTTGTAAGTGAAGCCGTGCAGAAATGCGCCGGAGCCTTCCGCGATGGCATCCACTACCTTTTTGCTGGCGAGGACCGCGCCCAGCGGCGCGTATCCGCTGGAAAGGCCTTTGGCAGTCACCAGAATGTCCGGGGCCACGTCCCAATGCTCCACTGCGAAGTTGCGGCCGGTACGTCCCATGCCGGTCATGACTTCATCAGCGATGAGCAGCACGCCATGGCGGCGGCAGACTTCCGCGGTGCTCTGTAGATATCCCGGAGGAGGTATGACCGCGCCCAGGGTCGCGCCGCTTACCGGCTCACAGATGAAGGCGGCGGCTTCGTCATTGGCTGCCAGGGCGCGGTCGAGTTCGGCGGCATACTCCTGTCCACAGTTGCGGCAGCCATCGCTGCAATCGTACTGGCAGCGATAGCAATAAGGGATGCCGATGTGTGCCCACTCGCGCACCATGGGCAAATACATCTCGCGGCGTTTCTTGTTGCCAGAGACCGAAAGCGCTCCCAGGGTCGAGCCATGATAGCTCTGGGTGCGGCTGAGGACTTGGGAACGCTTGCTCTGGCCGATTTCCACCTGATACTGGCGCGCCAGCTTCAGCGCGGTTTCCACCGTTTCCGATCCGCCGCAGGTGAAGTACACCGCGCCGCCGCGAAAATTTTCTCCGGCAAAGTCGAGCAGTTCCTGGGCGTAGGCCTCCGCCACCGGCGTGGTGAACTGGCTGGTGTGAACAAATTCCAGCTTCGCTGCCTGTGCGGCCATGGCGGCGGAAATTTCCGGCACACCGTGCCCAATAAAGTTGACTGCCGCCGAGCCGGCAAAATCCAGATAGCGTTTGCCCTCCGTGTCCCACACATAGACGCCTTCCCCGCGTACGGCAACAGGAAACGGCTTACGAAAAGAGCGGCGCAGAACGGGAGTACGCAGGTCCATGTCGAAAGAAATTATCCGGCGCGGAAAGAGCGCTGTCAAAGACAGCGCTGCAGGCTTCTCCCCCAAGTTCAAGAGAGCGCCGATTCTTGCCTTCCGAACGTGACCGCGGGTTTCCGGGTTGACACGGAATCCTCCCAACCGCGACACTTTGGCCCTCGAAATCTGCGGGCAAATTCCCATCAGGAGTCAGCTTTGAAAAAGATATTGCTATGGGCCCTTCTCCTCGGTACCGCGTGGGCACAAACCACGCCGCCGGCCGCCGCACCGAAAACGACCTATGTCCTGGCCGGCAAGCTTTTTGACGCTACCAGCGAAAACGTCCGCGAGGGAGTGGTGATTGTGGTGGAGGGCGAGCGCATCAAGCAGGTTGGTTCGGCGGCGGAAATCAAGGTCCCCGCCGGCGCGAATGTGATTGATCTGTCTCGCGCCACGGTGCTGCCTGGGCTGATTGATTGCCATACCCACCTGGGGTCACGCGCCGACCGTTACGACCCCATCAACAACTTCAAGGAAACGCCCTTTACCGCAGGGTTCGCGGCGGTCTTGAATGCGCGCAAAACTCTGGAGGCCGGGTTCACCTCGGTGCGTGACGTTGGTTCGCCGCCTTTCCTGGCCGTGGACCTGCGCAATGCCATCAACAGCGGATATCTGGTAGGACCGCGCATTGTGGCCAGCGGGCCGGGCATCTCCATCACCGGCGGACATGGCGACCTGAACAATTTCAGCCCCGAAACCAGCGTGACCCTGTTTCCCGCCGAGCGCGACTACGGCATTGCGGATGGCGCGGAAGAAATTCGCCATACCATCCGGGCCCAGGTGAAGTATGGCGTGGATGTGATCAAGATCCTCGCCACCGGCGGCGTGCTCTCCCGTGGCGACAGCCCGGGCGCCCCGCAGTACACGCTGGAAGAGCTGAAAGCAGCGGCCGAGACCGCACATATGGCCGGCCGCAGAATTGCCGCCCATGCCCACGGCGCGCAGGGCATCCAGTGGTCCATTCTGGCCGGGATCGATTCCATCGAGCACGCCAGCCTGATTGACGACGAAGGTATTCGCCTGGCCAAAGAGCACGGCACCTATCTCGACATGGACATCTACAACGACGACTACATCCTGAACGAAGCTCCCAAGTTTGGCTTGGAGCAGGAGAACATTGATAAGGAAAAGATGGTGGGCCGCCTGCAGCGGGAGAATTTCCAGAAGGCGGTGAAGGCGGGCGTGAAGATGGCGTTCGGCACCGATGCCGGCGTCTATCCCCACGGCGACAATGCCAGACAGTTTTTTTATATGGTCAAGTTCGGCATGACGCCGGCGCAGGCCATTCGCACCGCCACCTATAATTCGGCTGACCTGATTGACCGCCTGAAAGATGTGGGTACCATCGAGGCGGGCAAATATGCCGACATCATCGCCGTGAATGCCGATCCACTGGCGGATGTGCGGGCGCTCGAGAACGTCAGCTTCGTCATGAAGGGCGGCGTGGTCTACAAGAACGTTCGTTGAGGACGATGGGTAGAGAGGTAGCTGGGCTACCTCTCCACCGGCCCTATGGCACTTAGGGTGTACACTTTCTCCGCGCCCCTCGTTTCCCTGGACTCCTTGGCCGTGAGGTTGGTTATGACTTTCAGAAAATATGCGCTTGTGCTGGTTGTTTTGGCCGTTGGTTCCACCCTGGCCCTGGCGGCGGAAGGGAAGCCGGTCTCCTACAAATCCGGCGACGAGACGGTGCAGGCTGTGCTCTACACGCCGCAGGGCAAAGGCCCGTTTCCCGCGCTGGTGGTCATCCACGAGTGGTGGGGGCTGAATGATTGGGTGAAGGAGCAGGCCTCCAAACTCGCCGACCAGGGCTACGTCACCCTCGCCGTCGACCTGTATCGCGGCAAAATCGCCACCACGCCGGAGACGGCCCATGAAATCATGCGGGGCGTGCCGGAAGACCGTGCCGCCCGCGACCTGCACGCGGCCGTGACTTTCCTGAAGGCGCAAACCAACGTGAAGAAGGACCGGTTGGGCTCGATTGGCTGGTGCATGGGTGGAGGTTACGCTCTGGATGTGGCCTTGCAGGAGCCGACCCTGGCCGCGACCGTCATCAACTATGGGCACCTGGCCACCGACAAACAGCAGTTGGGCAAAATCAATGCCTCGATCCTGGGATTATTTGGCGGCCAGGACCTGGGCATTCCTGCCGAGGACGTAAAGAAATTCGAGGCCGACCTCAAGTCGCTGGGCAAAAATGCGCAGACCGTGATTTATCCCGACGCGGGCCATGCCTTTGAAAATCCCAACAATAAGAATGGGTACCGGCCTGCGGATGCGGCCGATGCCTGGCACAGAACGATCGATTTTCTGGCCCGCACTTTAAAGAAATAGCCGTGAAAGTTCGCGCTGGACGTGCGCTTTCGCCGCTCCGGAGCGGAACGAGGCAGGCTTATCAAAGGATGAAATTCCACTTGCCAGAAGTTACTACTCTGGTTACTATGCACCCATCCTTCGGAATGTCTGAAGGATATTTCCTATGAATATTGGCGAAACCATCCGGAACTACCGCTTGCAAAAAGGCATGTCGCAGGGCGATATCGAAAAGCGGACCGGGTTGCTGCGTTGCTATCTCTCCCGGGTGGAAAACGGCCATACCATTCCTTCCCTCGACACGCTGGCCAAAATTGCCGGCGCCATGGAGCTGCCGCTTTCCCAGTTTTTCGCCGAGTCCGGACATACCAACGGATCGAAGGGACTGCCCCAGCTCTCGGACGACGAAGTCCGCTTCCTCAGCCAGATTCGCCGCTACTCGGTCAGCCTCAACGACAGCGACCGCAAGCTGGTGCTGGCCATGGTCAAGAAGATGGCCTCCAATTCCAAATAGCCGTCATTCGCCGTTGGCCTTTGGTCGTTAGTCATTAGCCATTAGCACTTGGCCGGAACACTGGATCGGCCAAGCCTTTCTGGATTTTGTCCTGGAAGCGCTACAGACCTAAGGCTGGAAATGCCAATTGCTAAGTGCTAACGGCCAACGGCCAACGGCGGTTTTTGGGTACTTTTGTACTATCCCCTTCGTGGCCCTCGGGAACCTCGTCGCAGCGCCCATTTCCCCCTAAACTGGTTTGCAAGAGAGGCTTTCGTGACCGTTGACGACGAATTGAATCTGCTCGACTCGCACATGCGGCGCTTGAAGATCGAGTACGAGATCTATTTCAACAATCCGACGAAAAAGCCGCCCACCGATATCGAGTGGAAGGTGCTCACCCTGTTGCGCAAACACAGCGATGGGTCACGCCTGAGCTTCTCGCAACGCTTTCGGTTCAACGAAATCGCGCAACGTTATGCCGTCTATAGCGACTTGTGGCGCAAGAAGGGCCGCATTCGCGAAGAAGGCTATCGTCGCCCGCAGGACGCCTTGCTTTCCGTCCAGGGAGTGCGGCCGGAGCAGCATGAACCGGAACATAAGGTCTATGGCGTAAGCGCCGCTGCTGCCGCGGTAGCTGCGGGCGCGGCGCCGGCTCGGGCCCAGGAAGAGAAGAAACCCTTCTCCATCGATTGCGCCGACGCCAAAGCCGAGCGGGCGCAGGTGGAGAAACTCTACAACGTTCTGACCGAGGCCAAGAAGAAGTCGGGCGAGGCGGTCAGCGGCAACTTCGACAGCTTTACTGCCTTTGTGCAGAAAAAGACCGACCAGATCCGCAAACAATATGGCTGCCAGGCCGTGGAATATAGCGTCGAAATGCAGGATGGTCAGGTGAAGCTGAAGGCCAAGGCGAAAACCTAAATTCGCCGTTGGTCGTTGACCGTTAGCTGTTAGCCCTTAGCCGTTAGCCCAGTGCTTGACACTCTATGATGTTGTCATGCTGAGCGCGGCACCAGCGCTTTGTGCGCTGTGCGAAGTCGAAGCATCCCTACTCCAATATCCCATTCGTTCGTTCACCCGCCTGCCGGAAATTCGATCCACACCTTTGCACATCCCTTCTGCTGATAGAATTTCCCGCTGCCCTTGTGGGCAAACCTTTCGACTCTCCGAGGCCCGACATGTCCAAGATTCAGCGCGCCATTCTCAGCGTCACCGATAAAACCGGGCTGGTGAAGTTTGCCTGGGCCCTGGCCGACCTGGGCGTGGATCTGATTTCCACCGGAGGCACGGCCAAGCTGTTGCGCGATTCCGGCATTGCGGTGAAGGACATCTCTGACCTTACGGGGTTCCCTGAAATGCTCGACGGCCGGGTCAAAACTTTGCACCCCAAGGTGCACGGCGGCATTCTCTACCGGCGCGAGGACGCCGGCCACCGTGCCGCCATTGCCGAGCACGGCATCCAGCACATTGACATGGTGGTGGTGAATCTCTACGCCTTTGCCAAGACCGCGGCCCGGCCGGGCGTGCACTTTGAGGAAGTGATCGAAAACATCGACATTGGCGGACCTTCCATGATCCGCTCCGCCGCCAAAAACTTCCAGGATGTGGCGGTGGTGACCTCGCCCAACGATTACGCCGCAATTGCGGAAGAAATGAAGAGCTCCGGCGGGACCCTTTCCCGGGCGACCAAATGGAAGCTGGCGCAAAAGGCATTTGCCACCACTGCGGCCTATGACTCGGCCATCGCTACCGTCCTCGAGCGAATCCATCCGGAAGGGCCGCTGACGCTGGTGGCAGGACAAGGCTTCCCGGCCACGTTGCGGCTCTCCTTTCAAAAAGTCGCCGACCTGCGCTACGGTGAGAACCCGCACCAGAAAGCGGCGATGTACTCGGACGGCTCCGCGACCGGTGTGGCCAATGGCCTGCAAATCCAGGGCAAAGAGCTCTCTTATAACAACATCGTCGACTTGCAGGCGGCCTGGGACCTGGCGCAGGAATTCGAAGAGCCGGTGTGCGCCATCATTAAGCACACCAACCCTTGCGGCACCGCGACCGGCGCTACCCTGGCGGAAGCCTACAAACGAGCGCTCGAATGCGATCCGGTTTCCGCTTTTGGCGGTGTCATTGGTGTGAACCGCGTGATCGACGGGCCCGCGGCCGAAGAGATGGCCAAGCTATTCCTGGAAGTCATCGCCGCCCCGGGCTTTGATGACGCCGCCAAGACCGCCTTCGCCTCCAAAAAGAACCTGCGCCTGGTGGAGGTCAAGAATTCCCCCCAGCCCTGGGTTCTGAAGAACGTTTCCGGCGGCGTTCTGGTGCAGGACTCCGATACTCGCCAGCTTGCCGAGGCAGACCTGAAAGTAGTGACCCAGCGTGCCCCCACCCCGCAGGAAAAGCGGGCGCTGCTGTTTGCCTGGAAGGTATGTAAACACGTGAAATCGAATGCCATCCTGTATGCCCGGGATGGCCAAAGCGTGGGTGTAGGAGCGGGGCAGATGAGCCGGGTGGACTCCTGCAAGATCGGCGCGATGAAGGCCGTGCTGCCGCTCAAAGGCACGGTGGCCGCCTCTGATGCCTTTTTCCCCTTCCCGGACGGGGTGGAAGAGATTGCCAAGGCTGGGGCCACGGCCATCATCCAGCCCGGCGGTTCGGTGCGCGACCCCGAAGTCATTGCGGCGGCTGATCGCCTGGGTCTGGCCATGATCTTTACCGGGGTGCGCCATTTCCGCCACTAAGCGACGGTTTCGCGCCTAAGCTATTCAAAAATCAGATTGTCTCGATTCCTTCCGTCCCTGTACTTCCGGCTGGCCGGGGGTTTGCCCGAATCTCCCAGTTTTTGCCATTCTCGCAAGCTGCAAAGAGTAAAATAGATACAGCACCCGCCCGCAGCGGTTTGGCATCCAAGTTTCGTAGGACTAAAGGTTTTTTGATGAAACCCATCTATGGTCGTATTGCCGTGTCATTTGCAGTGCTGACCCTGGGTCTTGCCGGCATGCTGGCCGTGGCCCAGGAAAGCAAGGAAGCCAAGCCTGCTCCGCAACCTCAGGTCCGCAAGACCGATAAAGGCGCGGCGTACTATCACTACGCGCTGGCGCACATGTACGAAGAGCAGATGGCGATGTATGCCCGTAGCGACCTGGCGGCCAAGGCGATTGAGGAATACCGGCTGGCGATTGATGCCGACCCCACCTCGGAATACCTCACTTCGGGGCTGGCGGAACTGTATGCCAAGACCGGACGCATTCGCGATGCCGTGCTGGAAGCGCAGGACATTCTCAAACGCGATCCCAACAATTTGGAGGCCCACAAGCTGCTGGGCCGGATTTATCTGCGCTCCCTGGGCGATACCCAGTCCAATCCCGGCTCGCAGAACATGCTGAAGCTGGCCATCGCCGAGTACGAACAGATCATCAAGCTGGAACCCGAGGACGTGGACGATCATCTGCTCCTTGGCCGCCTGTACCGCCTGAACAACGACCTGCAGAAGGCGGAAGATCAGTTCAAGCTCGCAGTCAAGCTGGACCCCAACTCCGAGGAGTCGGTCACTACGCTGGCCTACCTGTACAACGAGGAAGGCGACACGGCGCGCGCTTCCGAAGTGTTGAGCTCGATTCCCGATGCGGCGCGTTCGGCCAAGCTTTACTCCGCCCTGGGCTACACCTACGAGCAGCAGAAACAATACAAGAAGGCGGTCGACGCCTATCAGCATGCGGTGGAACTGGACCGCGACAATCTCGATGCCATCCGTGGGCTGGCGCAGAACCTGCTCAACGACGGCCAGATGGAAGCCGCCTTGCAGCAGTACAAGGTGATTGCCGAAGCCAATCCGGAAGATGCCCAGACCTTTGTGCGCATCGGCGACATCTATCGCCGGCAGGGAAAGTTTGACCTGGCGCTGGAGAACCTGAAGAAGGCTGAGTCCATGGTGCAGGACTCGATTGAAGTTCCTTATAGCATCGCCGCGGTGTATCAATCGCAGGGGCGTTACGAGGACGCCATCAAGAGCCTGCAGGACCTATTGAAGAAGACCGAGAAGCCCGATAACAACTACAGCCAGTCCGACCGCAACAATCGCGCCATCTTCCTGGAGCGGCTGGGGTCCATCTACCGCGACAACGGCAATAACACGCAGGCGCTCGAGACCTTCCGTAAGATGCTGACGCTCGGCGACGACAACGCCGAGCGCGGCTACTCGCAGATCATCGATACCTATCGCGAAGCCAAGCAGTGGCAGCAGGCCACCGATGCCGCCAAGGAAGGGGCGGCGAAACTGCCCAACAGCCGGGGCCTGAAAATGATGTATGCCGCGCAGTTGGCGGACATGGGACACGCCGATGAGGCGCTGGCCCAGGTCAAGACCTTGCTGAAAGGCGGCCCTGAGGACCGTGAGGTCTACATCACGCTGGCCCAAATGAACAGCCGCCTCAAGCGTTGGCCCGACGCGGAAGCCGCGCTGAACAAGGCGGAAGAACTTTCCACCCGCGATGAGGAAAAGCAGTACATCGTGTTCCTGCGCGGGTCGACGTATGAGCGGGCCAAGAAGTATGACGAAGCGGAAGACCAGTTTCGCAAAGTCCTCAGCGCCGATCCCGACAATGCCATGGCCCTGAATTATCTGGGCTATATGCTGGCCGACCGCGGCGTGAAGTTGGATGAGGCCCTGAACCTCATCAAGAAGGCGGTGGAGGTCGATCCCGCCAACGGAGCCTACCTCGATTCCCTGGGCTGGGCCTACTTCAAAATGGGGAAGTATGAGCTGGCGGAAGAGAACCTGAACAAAGCCGTGCAGCGCATGGCCACCGACCCCACGGTGCAGGACCACATCGGCGATCTTTATCAGAAGACCGGACGCCTGCGTCTGGCCGCCGCGCATTGGGAACGCGCTTTGACGGAATGGAACAAGACCATCTCCGCCGAAGTCGACCAGGATGACGTAGCCAAGGTGCAGAAGAAACTGGAGTCGGCCAAGGTGAAATTGGCCAAGGAAGAGCCGGCCAATAAATAATTTCGCCGGGTCCTCGATTTCGGGGCGCTCTTAAAGTCATTGTCATTCCGAGGAGCGTAGCGGCGAGGAATCTGCAGTTCATCTTTTATTCTCCGGAAGCCGGGCATTTGCCCGGCTTAGCTTTTTGTGAGATGAAATACTGGTATGGACCTCACCATTCGTCCCGCGGGCATGGCGGACATTCCGGAAATTCTGCGGCAGCGGCGCGGCATGTATGAAGCTATGGGCTATCAGAATGCCCATGATCTTGACCACATGATCGCCACTTGCCGGCCGTATTTCGAGAAGGCCATTCCGGAGGGCACTTTTCGCGCCTGGCTGGCTTGGCTCGACGGACGCCCGGTTGGCGGAGGCGCCGTAGTGATCACCCTTCGCCCCTGTCATCCCTATGACTATGAGCAGGACTGCCGTCAGGCCGGAATTCTGAATGTGTATGTCGATGCGGAGTTCCGCCGCCGGGGGATTGCGCGCCGGTTGATGGAGACCATGATTGCCTGGTGCCGCGATCAGAAATTTCATCGGGTCACACTGCATGCCAGCCGCGACGGTAGGCCACTCTATGCAGGCATGGGGTTTGTTCCCACCAGCGAGATGGAGCTGAAGTTGGGGTGAGGCAGCGAATAGTAGAGGGTGGTCAGCAACGCATGGCGCGTCTAACTGGCAGCTGCAAGCTAAACCCGATACACTCCCGGTATGCTGGCCGACTACGCGGTGAAGGTGGAGGAGTCACACGGCAGGCGTTTCCCAGAGCCGGCGCATCCCTACCGCAATGACTTCCAACGTGACCGCGATCGCGTCATTCATGCCCGCGCCTTCCGGCGGTTGGAGGCCAAGACCCAGGTCTTTACCCGCCGTTACTCCGATCATTTCCGCAACCGCCTCACCCATACCATTGAAGTCGCGCAAATCTCCCGCACCATCGGCGCTCAACTTGCTCTGAACGTGGATCTGGTCGAGGCGCTGGCCCTGGTGCACGACATCGGCCATCCGCCTTTCGGCCATGCCGGCGAGAAGGCCCTGGATGCCGCCATGCGGCAGCATGGGCTGTTCTTCGACCACAACCTGCATGCGCTGCGCATTGTCGAAGACTTTGAACTGCGCTACGCCGCCTTCCGCGGATTGAACCTCACCTTCGAAGTGCGCGAGGGCATCATCAAGCACTCGCGCGATTACCGTGCCGAAGCCTATCCCGAGCTCCGCGAATACTTGCTGGAGCAGCGGCCGCCGCTCGAGGCCCAGCTCATCGACCTGACGGATGAAATTGCCTACGATGCCGCCGATTTAGATGACGGCTTTGAGGCCCGCCTGCTTACGCTCGAGCAAATGCGGGCCGGTGTGCCCGTGTTCGAACGTTTTTACAGCGAGGCCGAGCGCGCCTATCCGCAGGCGCTGGAAAAACTGAAGTTCAATGAGGCTCTCAAAGGCATGCTGGATTATTTTGTCGGCGACCTCATCCGCCATACGCAGGACGAAATCGCCGCCGCGCAGGTGCGCTCGGTGGAAGATGTGCGTGCCTGTCCACGGCGGCTGGCCGGCTTCAGCCCGCAAGCCGATCAGGAGCGGCGCGCCGCCAAAAAATTTCTCTACGCCAACCTCTACTCGACCGCGGCGCTCGATCCGGAAAAAGACCTCGCCGAGCGCGTCATCACCGATCTGTTTGCATTCTGGATGGCCCATCCTGAACATCTGCCTGTCAGCTATCAGGAAAAAGCCCGCCAGGAGCCTCTGCCGCGCGTGGTGTGCGATTACCTGGCGGGAATGACCGACAACTTCATTTACGAGCAGTATGAAAAGTATTGCGGATAAAAGGCCAAGTTTCTTGTCCCTACTCCCGCCGGGATTTGGCGAAGCTCTGCATAGCCCGGCCTCCGTCCATACTTTGGAATAGGCGCCCGGATTCCCTCAAAAACCGGGGTCCCGCGCATCCCAGCCGAATTTCTCCCTAGCAGTTTTTATACCGGGGTTCCCCAAAATTACTCAGTTTTTGCTTGGGAAGGGGCTACAATGTGGTTGGAAAGTAAGGGGTTAGCTGACCGACAGTTTGGCATTCCACCTGTACTAGCAAGAGCAGGCGCCGCGGGTGGTAGGCGGCGCGGGTTGGCCCGGCGTTGCGTCAGCGTGCGGGCGGCAGGGCCCTCAAAAGCCTGTTGAGAAACCCGCAGGGGACGCATCAAAAATCACGCATCGCGCCCGTTTGGCGCGCTGGAGTGGAGCCCCACACGCTCCCCCAATCGGAGGAAGTGAACATGAAAACTCGCATCTCAATCGCGCTGCTTCTGTCTTTAATGCTCGCGCTCCCGGTGTTCGCGCAAACCGCGCAGGACCAGCCGGCGGCCAGCCAGCCCGCTGCCGACCAGTCGGCCACCGGCGCCAGCGGCAAGCCCGCTCTGCAGCCGGACACGCATGAGGGTTTCTGGGGAAAGATCAATCCCTTCGCCCGTAAAAAGTACGTGCAGCGCCAGACCGCGCCGATCCGCGACCGGGTCAACGAGCTGGATGAGCTGACTGCCTCCAACAGCAAGATGATCAAGGATGTAGATTCGCGCGCGCAGGCCGGCATCCAGTTGGCTTCCACCAAAGCCAATGAGGCCGACCAGCATGCCATCGAGGCCGGCAACAAGGCGCAGCTGGCCCAGCAGACCGCCACCCAGGCCAATACTCGCCTGACTACCGTCGAGCAGGTAGTCGGCAACATCGACCAGTACAAGGCCACCAATCAGACGGAAATCCGTTTCCGTCCCGGCCAGAGCGTGCTGAGCAAGAACGCCAAAGCCGCCTTGGATGAAATGGCCACGCCGTTGAAAGGGCAGCGCGGTTACATCGTGGAAGTGCAGGGCTTCTCCTCCGGTCACGGCCAGGCGGCCATCCAGACCTCGCAGAAGATGGCTGACTCCGTGGTGCGCTACCTGGTGCTGAACCACGAGATCCCGGTCTACCGCATCTATGTGGTGGGCATGGGCAATGCGCCGGTGCAGACCGCCGATGACAGCGCCAAGACCAAGCGCATGAGCGGCGGCCGCGTGGAAGTCAGCCTGCTGAAGAACGACCTGGAGTCGCTCTCGGCGGCCAGCACTCCCGCCCCTGCGGAACAGAAGTAAGTTTGGACGACCGGTAATCTGCCCGGACGCCCTCCCCCAGAAAAGCCCCTCGCGTAAGCGAGGGGCTTTTCGTTTGTGCGCCGAAAGTAACCATTTTGTCTTTCTGGGTTTTGCACATCAAGACTTGCCGGATGCCGCCGATAGTGCCCTTAACGCTGAAAGAGGACACCGGTGAAAACAGCTTCGATTCTGATCCCCGCTTTGCTGATGCTCCTGCCCGGATGCCTGCAACCCCATGCTTTCCGTATCCTGATTCCGGCCCAATGCGTGAAGGTGAACATTACCAATTTCACTCAGCCTTGCGCCCAGCTTCCCGATCAGCGCTATGTTTGTAACGGAGTGGTGATCACCGCCAACTGCGTGAAGGTCGTGCCGGCCCTTGGTAACCACCCCTAACCGGTGATCGTAGTTTTCGGTAGTGCGTCACTAACTGAGACACTACCTAGTTTTCTTAGGGCTGGCTTCGCGGCTTCGGGCAGTGATATGCTCTCGGCTCTACTATGGCGGGAAGCTCCGCCCTTGCCCCGTGACCAAGCCAGCCACTGCCATTTCATCCACCGTTCGCAAGGCTGGGCTGTTCTACTTCGTGTGGGTGATGTTCTCCTACACCACGGCCGGGCCCTTCGGCTTGGAGGACATGGTGACCACCTCCGGCCCGGGGATGACCTTGCTGTACCTGTTGTTCCTGCCCTTGTTCTGGTGTGTGCCCATTTCGCTGGTGGCGGCGGAGCTGACCACCGCCATGCCGGTGGAAGGCGGCTTTTATCGCTGGTCGCGCGCCGCCTTCGGGGACCTCTGGGGCTTTCTGGCGGGATGGTGGAATTGGTCGGCTTCGTTTCTTCTGGGCGGGATTTATGGGGTCCTGTTCGCCGACTACCTGCAGTTCTGGTTTCCGCAGCTCACAGGCTGGAAGCATTATCTGGTCGCCCTTGGTTTGATCGCGGGCCTGGCCTACGTGAATGTGCGCGGCATCCAGATGGTAGGGAAGTTTGCCACCCTGTTGGAAGTCTTTATCCTGCTGCCGGTGTTGGTCCTGGTGGGGATGGGGTTGGGGAAGTGGCAGCACAATCCTCTGCTTCCGTTGGTTCCTCCCGGCAAGCCGCCGTTTCAGGTCTTTGGCGTGGGCCTGGCGCTGGGTCTCTGGCTCTATTCCGGCTATGAGCAGTTATCGACCGTGGCCGAAGAAGTCGAAAATCCCCGCCGCACTTATCCTCGCGCCCTGGCCCTGGTGGTGCCGCTTTCGATCGCGGCCTACTTTCTGCCCACCTTCGCCTCCCTGGCCGCGCTGGGCAACTGGCAGGATTGGCAGGGCGGCTATTTTCCCAAGGCGGCGGAGTTGATCGGCGGTCCCTGGCTGGGGCAGTGGATGACGATTGCCGCCATGGTCACCAATGCCGCCCTGCTCAACAGCACGATATTGACCACGACGCGCATGCCATTCGCCATGGCGCAGGATGGATATCTTCCTGAAATTCTGACCCGCCGTCATCCTCGCTTCGGCACGCCCTGGATGGCGATCCTGATTTCCGCCGGGGTTTATGCCTTGCTGGCATTTCAGACTTTGACCCGGCTCATCACCATTTATATGTGGCTGCGCATTGCCACGTCTCTGCTGACCGTCTTGTCGGCTTGGCAGTTGCGGCGGAAACAAGCGGACATGCCCCGCCCCTTTGTGATTCCCGGAGGACGTCTGGGCCTGCTTTATGCGGTGGGCGCGCCCGTTGTGATGAGTGTCGTTGCCATGTTGGGCAGCGACCGTTATGGCTTGCTGTGGGGGCCGGTGGCGCTGGCCCTGGGGCCCCTGGTGTACGCCATCGTCAGGAAAACCGGCCGTGTCTAGCGGAAGTATTCCGGCTCATTTCCCCGCTTCCATTTGATGTTGCATCCGACGCTCGGCTGCTGCTCGGTTGCGGGTGTGCGTCCCGCCAACACCGCATCCAGCGCGGCGCGCAGATCTTTTCCGGTCACCGGCTCTGAGTTTCCTGGACGGCTGCCATCCATCTGGCCGCGGTATTGCAGCTTGTGGCTTTTGTCGAAGAGGTAGAAGTCCGGCGTGCAGGCGGCGTGGTAAGCCTTGGCGACAGCCTGTGATTCATCGTAGAGATAAGGGAAGGTATAGCCGAAGTTACGGACCTCGTCCGCCATCTTCTCCGGCCCGTCCTGGGGATAGGCCACGGCGTCATTGGAGCTGATGGCAACCACGGCCACGCCCTTGGCCTGATACTCCCGCGCCAGCGCCGCGAACTCGCTGCGCACATGCTTCACAAAAGGACAGTGGTTGCAGAGAAACGCCACCAGCAGCGCCGGCGCCGGGGCGAAATCCTGCAGAGAGACCTTCTGCCCGCTGGGATCGGGAAGGGTGAAATCCGGGGCTGGTGTTCCCAACGGAAGCATGGTGGAAGCGGTCTGAACCACAGCGTCCTCCTGACCGGCGAGCTTACTCGCCGTCTTTCTATGGTGGCATTTTCCCAGGCAAGCCGCGGGAAGTCTAAAAAATCCCGAAATAAAAAAAGCCCACGGCCGGGCCGTGGGCCTTCATGCGGAGATCCTTACTTCATATCCTGGAGCTGCGCCGAGGCCAGGCGGGCTGCTGGACTCGTCGGGTTGTCCTTCTGCACCTGCTCGTAGATTTTCTTGGCGTCCAGCGGCTGCTGGTCCGATAAATAAGTTTCGGCGAGCGCCAGCTGCGCCGTGGGCTTGCTGACCGTGGCGGCCGGCTTGTCGATCAGGCCCTTATAAAGGCTGATAGCGTCTTTGTTCTTGCCTTGCTGGCGATACACCGAGGCCAGCGCGAAGTTGGCCAGGGCGGCGGTGTCTTTCTTGCTGGAGGAGGCCACTTCTTTCAACTCCCGCTCCGCCTCTGCGTAATCGCCCAGATCGGCGGCGGTTTGTCCTAGAAGGTACCGCGCCACATCGCCGGCAGTCGTGTGTCCATATTTGGACACCACCGCCTGGAATTCCTTGTGGGCTTGGGTGGCGCGCTCCTTCGAGGAGCCAAAGCTGGGGTAATCGGGCTGGGGAGGAACGCCCTCGGGGCGCACCGGAGTCTCCAGGGTACGAATCGCCTTGCCCAGTTCCAGGCTGGCCTTCTGTTCCTGTTGGTTCATGTAATACCAGCCACCCAGCCCGGCCAGCAGGGCCAGCACAACGACGATGGCGGCAATGACCAGGCTCTTCTGATGTTCGATCGACCAATGGACAGTCTGTTCCGCCGCATTGATGGTGGCTTTGCTGAATTTGTCTTGTTTGAGCTGATGACGGGTTTCTGCGCGCACAATGTCCTCGTTAACAATAAACCGGCAATTTTTCAGTGTAACAGGCCACTTTTGACACCGTCAAAGCAGGCGGTACCCCGGCAGCCGAGGCCCCCCACTTGATTACGTGGCGTCGGAAGGCTGGGGGGGCAGGGGCAAAAAAACAAGGCCGCCAGGGGCGGCCGGTTGGATCGATCAGGAAACCAGGGTGAAGGGGGAAATCTATTGTGGCGCGGGCTCGAGCAGGCCCTGTTCCAGCTTTTCCTGGCACTCGATGCAGTGGCGCGTCCAGGGCACGGCTTCCAGTCGTTTGGCGTTGATCTCTTTGCCACAGGCGATGCATTCCCCGAAGCTGCCTTCGCGAATGCGGGCCAGAGCGTTTTCCACCATCTGCAAGAGCTGGCGGTCGTTGTTGCTCTGGGAGAAAAGGAATTCCTTGTTGTAGGAGCTGGCGGCGCGGTCGGCAATGTCCTGGGCGGAATCCTCATCCACCGTCCGCCCATCCTGCTCCGTCCGCGTCACCATGCGGCGCAGGTCCTGCTGGCGCGACTCCAATTTCTTTTTGAATGATTCCAGTTTTTTCTTTTCCATAATGACCGCGCGGCCCGCAGGCCGCTTCCTCACCTAAAGTCCCAGCCCGGATTGCAGAAACAAAAATGATATGCGCTCAAATTGAGATGCGTCAACTGGCCGTTCCGTCGCTGTTAAAATTGCCCTATGCGCCCCCGCATTGCCATTCCGCTGCCCCATTCCGGTGATCTGGAGTACTCCGCCCGCGCCCTGCCGCAATATGAGGCCGCGGTGGAAGCTGCTGGGGGTGAGCCGGTGCCGGTGCCCCTTGACCTGCTGCCCGCTCAGGCCATGAAGATCATCGAACGCTGCGACGGCGTGCTCTTGCCGGGCAGCAAGGCGGATGTCGATCCCGCCAAATTCGACGCCGCCCGCGCCCCCCAGACCGCCCCCGCCGACCCCGGCCGCGACCGGGTGGATGAGCTGCTGTTGCAGGACGCTTACAACATGCGCAAGCCGGTCTTAGGCATCTGCTATGGGCTGCAAATCCTCAATGTGTACCGCTCGGGGACGCTTTTGCAGCATATTGTTTCTCCGGTCAACCATGCGGCGGGCAAGGCCGTGCCGGTGGCCCATGATGTGGAAGTTGTGGCTGGCTCGCGGCTGGCGGAGATGGTGGCAACGGCAGCACTGCCGGTCAACTCCAGCCATCATCAGTCTGCCGCGGTGATTGGGGATGGCCTGCGGGTGGTAGCTCGCTGCCCCGCGGACGGTATTGTCGAAGCCCTGGAAGGCACCGCTCCCGACCATTTTGTCCTGGCGGTGCAGTGGCACCCGGAACGATCCGTGGAACTGGACGAGCCCTCGCGAGCGATCTTCCGCGCCCTGGTCGAAGCCGCTCGCGCCAAGCACAAAGAACTGGCCGGAGAGTTTGAGTCGGTGTAGGTCCCTATCGTTTTCTGCGCGCGGATTTCTTCTTCGATTTGCCGGCCGGCCTGGCGTTGTTTTTCTTCTTTCCGGCTTTCTTTTCCAGCAGTATCACCGAATGCGCAATTGCGGCGTTGTCGGTGCCCATGCCTTCCGGCGTTTTGGCCTTGATGCCGACACAATCCGGGGGAATGCCCAGCAGCTCGGCGACGCGCGCGCGGATGGTCGCAGTGTGAGGTCCGATCTTGGGCGCGGCCAGAATCAGCGAGGAATCTACATTCACGATCTGATAGCCCGCGGCGTGCACCCGGCGCAGCGCTTCCTTTAAAAAAACGGCGGAATCCGCGCCCTTCCATTGCGGGTCGGAGGGCGGGAACAGCGAACCGATGTCCGGGGCCGCGATGGACCCAAGCAGGGCATCGGTCAAGGCGTGCAGCAGAACATCTCCGTCGGAATGTCCGCCCAGGCCTTTGTCATAAGGCAGCTGCACGCCGCCGATCAAGAGCGGAATGCCCGGCTTGAACTCGTGCGAATCCCATCCATAGCCAATGCGGATAGTGAGAAGAGTCGTTGGTCGTTGGTCGTTCGTCGTTGGCATGATCGGGATCAGTGCGCTGGTTTCAGGAAGAATTCGGCCAGCTCCATGTCGGAGGGCGTCGTGATCTTGATATTTCGTGGCGAGCCCATCACGACAGCAACTTTGCCACCGACGTGTTCAATGAGCGAGGCTTCGTCGGTCCCCAGAAATTCTTCGCTGCTGGCCTGGTCGAAAGCCTGTTTCAGGATTTCATAGTGGAAGCCTTGCGGGGTCTGCGCCAGCACCACACGCTCGCGCGGCACGGTCGCCTTGATCAACGCGCCTTCCGCCGTCCGCTCCACTTGTTTCACGGTATCGACCGCCGGCATGCCGGCGATGGCCGCCCCATATTTCTGCGCCGCGTGGATCACTTCCTGAATGATCTCGGTGGTCACAAACGGACGCACCGCATCATGCACCAGCACAATGTCATCGCCGGCGGCCTCAAGAGCGGCCAGCCCGTTGGCCACGGAATTTTGCCGGTGCTCGCCACCCTCCACCAGCCGGACTTTCTTTTGCAATACATCCTTGCCTTCCACATCCAGGCGCGCGCGAAATCCCTCGATCTCATTTTTCCGTAATGCGATGCAGATTTCCGAGATTTCCGGCACGGCGGCAAATTTGCGCAGGGTATGGAGCAGGATCGGCACCCCGCCTAGCTCGGTGAACTGCTTCGAGGGAGCTTCTTTCTTGTCTTTTTCTTTGTCCTTGGCGCTGGGTGCCGGGGCCATGCGCGTGCCCAGGCCGGCGGCGGGAATGATCACAAAAACTTTCATCGCGGCTGTGAGTATACGGGGCAGAGAAGCAGAAGTTCAAACTGGCGGATTTTGCTCGCCGCCTGGCATTTCTTGCCAAGATTGCCGGGAGTGGCTCCCGGTTGTAGTGCCATTCTAAAAATAAGTCATTTTAAATCAGCAAGATGGAGGATGTGGAAGCGGGCCCGGCTTTGGTATCTCGCTTGCCCTAATCCAGGAGGAGTCAGGGTATGGATTCGCAAGGACTGAAATTTCGCTGGTACGAGCTGCTGGGGTTTTGCCTGAGCCGGGTTTTTGTGGCCGCCCTGGCCCTCGCCCTAATGATCACCACCGCATCGGTGGCGCTGGCGCTGGTCGAGGGCGCGGACTCCGCCCAAGCCAGCAGTAACACCGCCCCGGCAAGCGCCCTTCTGCCCTAGTTATTCCGCCGGCTGATCGATGGCCACGGGCTGGGCTTTCTTGGCATCCCCGGGGGCCGTTGCCGGGGGTGCGCTGAGATGGCTGCGAGGATCGACCCGCCCCACGCTGCGTTCGTCCCACTTGCCAAAGATCATTTTCCCTGCCGTGGTCTGCAGCACGGACGTCACCGAGATATCGACGGTTTTGCCGATCATCTTGCGCGCGTTGTCCACCACCACCATGGTGCCATCATCCAGATAGGCCACGCCCTGGTTGTATTCTTTGCCTTCCTTGAGGATGAAGACTTTCATGATTTCGCCGGGCAGAACAATCGGCTTCAGCGAATTGGCCAGCTCGTTGATGTTCAGGACTTCCACGCCCTGCAGCTGGGCGACTTTGTTGAGATTGAAGTCATTGGTGATGATCTTGCCTTCATAGAGCTTGGCCAGCTCAATCAGCTTCAAATCCACTTCGCGAACCGCGGGGAAATCGTCTTCCACGATCTGGATCTGCAAGGTGGCTACTTTTTGCAGACGCTGCAGTATGTCCAGACCCCGGCGGCCGCGGTTGCGTTTCAGCGAATCCGCCGAATCGGCCACCAGTTGCAGCTCGCGCAGCACAAACTGCGGGATCACAATGGTGCCGTCGAGAAAGCCGGTTTCGGCGATGTCGGCGATGCGGCCGTCAATGATGACGCTGGTGTCGAGGATCTTATAGCTTTTGCGCGATTGCTTCTCGCCGCCGAAAATGCCGCCCAGCGCCGCCAGGTTCAGCAAATCGCCTTTGTTGGCGCCCACGATCAGGCCCACGTAGGCCATCAGCAGCATGACCAGGATTTGCAGGAAGCTTTGCGTGTGGCCTTCGGGAATGCTGCTGCGGATGACCAGCGCGAACAAATAGGCTCCGAAGATGCCGAGCACGCTGCCAATGGCCGCGCCGATCAGCCGCTTCAGGCTGACCCGCCGCAATTTCCATTCGAAGAGCACGATCGCCAGCCCGATGAGGCCGCCAACTCCCGCGTCGAGTACCGCGGGCAGGCCGAAAGGCTGAATAAGAAAGCAGGTAATGGCGACAATAAGGACAAATATAAGACGGACTACCATTATTTCCACCTGGGACCTCCCGGAAACCATCCTGGGCACCTCGCCCGAGGCCTGATCTCCGTCCCGTCACTCCGCTTGCCTAGATACCGCGTGGCGGGACTTAACTATAAGGAGCGGATGAAGGTATGAGCAATCGCTCCCCCGGAACGTAAGCCTGGTTCCGGAACCTTTCCTAAAATTGCCGGGCCAGTATATACCGGGAGTCAGGGGTCGCGCAGCATCCCGGCGGTAAGTGTTTTTGGCTGTGCTTTTTCAACCGTTTCGGCCTCGGAGGGTACACTGAAAACATGAAAGCCGTGGTGATTCCGCACTTTGGCGGCCCCGAGGTCCTGGCCTTGCAGGAGTCGCCTGCCCCCGTACCTGCTCCCGGAGAAGTGCTGGTGCGAGTGGAAGCCGGCGGGGTGAACTTCGCCGATATCATGACTGCCCAAGGCGGCTATCGCGGAGCGCCGGCTCCGCCATTGATTGCGGGCCGTGAGTTTTGTGGTGTGCAGGAGAGCGATGGTCGACGTGTCATGGGCTACACGCAGTGGTCGGCTTTCGCCGAAGTGACCTCCGCCTTGCCGGATTTACTGTGGCCGGTCCCAGCGGAATGGAGCGCGGAAGAAGGCGCTGCATTTCCGGTCAATTACTTCACCGCGTTTCTGGCGTATTGGAAGGCCGGCCTGGTGCAGCCCCCGGGCGCGCCGCCGGCGCGGGTGCTGATCCATGCCGTTGCCGGAGGCGTGGGCACCGCGGCAGTGCAGATCGGCAAACTGCTGGGCATCGAAATGTACGGCACTGCTTCCTCCGAAGAAAAACTTGCGGCCGTAAAAAAGCTCGGACTGCACCACGGTATTCCGTACAAGCAGAAGGATTACGTCGAGGCGATCCAGGAAATCACTGGCGGCGAAGGTGTGGATGCCGTTTTCGAAATGTTGGGGGGAGAACACACCGCAAAAAGTGTGCGTTGTTTGCGCGATTTCGGGCGCGTCATTGTCTATGGCAACGCCACCGGCGAGAAGTCCTCGCTCGATCCGCGCATCCTGTATGCCAAAGGCGCCAGCGTGCACGGTTTGTGGCTCACCTATCTTTCGCGCAAGCCCGCGATCATGGCGGAAAGCTGGAAATGGCTCTCGGTGGAATTAGGCAAAGGTAACCTGCGTCCCGTGATTGGTAACGTGTTACCGATGGCCCGCGCAGCGGACGCCTACCGTCTGCTGCTGGAGCGGCGCAACTATGGCAAGGTCGTCCTCAGGATTCGGGAATAGTCCCGCCGCAAAACGTTGCGTGCAAAGTCCCAATGGCAGATTGTGCCTGATGGTTCCTGAAACAAAACATTTTCATGCTGTGCCTGGGCGTCTTTCTCATTTGTAACGAAGGTTTTACATCCTGCTAACGACCTTGAGCCACGTGCGTCCAATGGGGGTGTCGCAAAGATCGCGGAACTTTCCTCAAGAAGGCTCCGTATCAAGGGTAGAGGATGAGAGAGCCGCGGGCCAACCAGCCGCTGTGGTTTTCTAGAAAAGTTTTTTGAAGATGGGGTACAGGGACTGATTTCACTTTCGGTTTGGCGGCCCAGGTGAGAACAGCCCCCGGCGGCGAATAGAGGACGTGTGTCCTTTTTCGCTAAACCCCGAGGCAGCATTGTAGGGCTTTTCTGCCGAAACGCAAGCGTTTCCGCAAGAGGCGCAAGAAAGCAGCCGCCCAGAACCGGTACCCGACGTTTCGGGAAGAAAAGGAGCGGTATGAAGACTTCGAGAATGTGGCACGGTGCGGTACTGGCGATGGCGTTGCTCTTGGCCACCAGTGCGTTTGCAATTAACAAAGGTTCTTTGCAGGTGCAGGACAACCTGACCGTCAGCGGCACCTCGCTGGCCCCGGGGGACTATTCCGTGCAGTGGGATGGTAATGGCCCCAGTGTGCAGGTGAGCATCCTGAAGGGAAAGAAAGTTGTGGCCACAGTGCCCGCCCAGGTGGTCGACCTGAAAGAGGCGCCCGGCATCAATTCCGCAGTGGTGACGCGCAATGCCGACGGCAGCCGGACCCTGCAGGAAATTCGCTTCTCGGGAAAACGCTTCGCCTTGGCGATGGGAGAAGCCCATCAAGGCGGCAGTAACTAAGAGTTCCAGCAAGCAGAAAATGGGGGCCATCTGGCCCCCTTTTCTTTTGCAGAATTTTGACTTGGCTAGGGCGTCTTCGCCAACTCCGCGGCGATACGAATCTCTCCGCTGTTCACCCGCATCTTGCGTTCCCAGGTCTGATATCCCGATTTCTTCACCGTAATGACATGGTCGCCCAGGCCAAGATCGATGGAAGACGGTGTGCTGCCCACAAAGTTTCCGTCGACTTCGATGTCAGCGCCGGGAGGGTTGGAGCTCACCGAGATTCTGCCTTGGGTGGCGCTGGCTGCAGCCGGGGGATCGTTGGCCTGCTCCGCCGCGATCTTGCGCGCCCGCGCCGGCCAATCCTTCACAATGGCCGCGCACGCGTCCTTCACGGCATTGCCCAGGACGCGCGTCGAGTTGCTGAGAATCGAATCCCCGTCTTTGTTGAAGACGACGACTTTGTTGTCCCGCGAGACCGCATCTTTCCCACCTTCATGATCCAGCAGAATGATGTAGTCGGCCTTCTCCCGAATATTGTTGACGGTGATTTGCGGACAACGCTGGCCGAAGGTCTTGATGATCTCCCCAGTTTGTGGCCGGGCCCCGCCTTTGCTGGCCCCGCCAAAGCCTCCGCTGGTGCCACCCACGCCCCCCGCCATCTCCCAGGACTGGCTGTCCGTAATAAAAACGCGCGGCTTTTGCGCCAAAGACTGGGCCCCGGCGGCGACGGAAATAACCCCGGTAAGCCCCACCACTATGGCAAAGCGAAGAACCAACCGCATCACATCCCCCTTGGCGGTTCCATTGCCTGCGGAAACTGCCCTCGCTAACAAAAGAACCAGGTTTCTGGCGATGAGTTGCCTATTCCAAAGAAATAAGGGAGCGCCGGGCGCTCCCTTGTGAAAAAAATAAGCAGGCCGAAAGTTTAGTACTTGGGCACTTTGGGGTCGATTTTCTCCGACCAGGCGGTGATGCCGCCGGTCAGGTTGCGCACGTTTTTGAACCCCGCCTGCTTCAGGATGTCGACCGCCTTGGCGCTGCGGCCGCCCATCTTGCAGTGGGCGATGATCTCGCGATTGGGATCCAGTTCTCCCGTCCGCTTGGGCAGATCGCCCAGCGGGATCAGATATCCGCCCAGGTTGGCGATCTGGTATTCATGCGGCTCACGCACGTCGAGGATGAACAACTTCTCGCCCGCATCCAGCCGCCGCTTGAGTTCTTCCACCTGAATGTCGCCCGCTCCTGTTTCCACCGCCTTCTCCTCACCACGAATTCCGCAGAATTCATTGTAGTCGATCAGTTTGGTGATGGTGCGGTTCTTGCCGCAGGCGGGGCAATCGGGGTTCTTGCGCAGCTTGAGTTCGCGGAACTTCATGCCCAGCGCATCCACCAGCAGCAGGCGTCCGATCAGCGGGTCGCCCTGGCCGAGGATCAGCTTAAGGACTTCGGTGGCCTGGATTACGCCCAGCAAGCCGGGCAGAATGCCCAGCACGCCGCCCTCCGCGCAGGAAGGCACCAGCCCCGGCGGTGGCGGCTCGGGATACAGGCAGCGGTAGCAAGGGCCCTCTTCGGTGGCGAAGACGCTGGCCTGGCCTTCGAAGCGGAAAATCGAAGCATAGGCGTTGGGCTTGCCGGTGAGCACGCAGGCATCATTGACCAGATAGCGGGTGGGGAAGTTGTCCGTGCCGTCGGCGATGATGTCGTAATCCTTGAACAGCTCGAGGGCATTTTCGCTGCTCAGGCGGGTGTCGTACTTCTTGATATTGAGAAAAGGATTGATCGCCGTCAGCTTGTCGGCGGCCGAATCCAGCTTCTTGCGGCCCACATCCGCGGTGCTGTGGATGATCTGCCGCTGCAGGTTGGTGTAGTCGACGACATCGAAGTCCACCAGACCCAGCGTGCCCACGCCGGCCGCGCCCAAATAGAACGCCAGCGGCGAACCCAGCCCCCCCGCGCCGATACACAGCACCTTGGCGGCCTTGATCTTCTGCTGCCCCTCCATGCCCACCTCGGGCATGATCAGGTGGCGCGAGTAGCGCAGGATTTCGTCGTTGTTCAGGGTAGCGGGTTTTGCTTCAGTAATGGCAGCCATGCTCGGCGGACCTCAGTTTCTCTCTAATTTTATGGGATTTCTACGAAGAACGACTAGCGACAACAACAACAGGCGGTCAGGCGGCGGGTTGGGGCGTTGCGGACCATGGTTTTACCGGCCTCCAGCGATCGAGGGCACGATGGAAAGACTATCATCTTCGCCCACGACGGTGGCGTCTTTCTGCAGGTAGCGGACGTCTTCGTCATTCACGTAAACATTGACGAAAGCTCGCAGTTTGCCGTCATCGCTGTACAGATGGCGGCGCAAATCAGGATGCTGGGCCACAAGGTCGGAAAGGGCGTCTGCCACCGTCCCGGCCTTCACCTCCACGGCCCCTTGCTTCCCGGTGTATTGGCGCAAAGGCGTTGGAATCTGGATCTTTGGCATCTAGTAATGATGCCACAGAGGGCGGGGAAGATTCACCTGGATGTGGCGCGGACGGATGGACCACGTAGGGACTGCCGCCTCGGCCGTCCGGGCGAGCGAAGCTCGCCTTGTGGACAGCTGACATCTCCGATTTGCGTATGTTTTTCCACCTTGGCGGAGCTTCGCTCCGCCGGGGACGGCTGTCCCTACGCAAAGTCCTGTCCGCCTGAATGCAGCGAATGCATGGGGTGGAGCAGGCCTTTTAGGCCTGCATTTCCGCCTGCACCCACGATGTTCCGCGCGTGAGCGCTGACGCGCGCATGCCAGAGGACGTCATGAATGCAGGGCTGGAAGCCCTGCGCCACCCTCGCGGAGAGCTTTCACATACAAGCAATCATGCATAGGTCCTTCGTCGGGAGTTTGTGCTGCGCGCAAACTCCGCTTCCTCAGGATGACAGGTAGGGGGATTCGCGGGCGAGGGCGCCCGCGCCACATCATTTCTTAAGCAACTTCGATTTGTTCGTCCACCAGCTTCTTGTCGTCCTCGTCGCTGCCGGTCAGCTCAAAGGAATTGGTCAGCACGGCCTTGCCCTTCTCCACGCTGGTGATGACATACGAGCAGCCAAACCAGTGCGCCTCGTTGTGGTCGGTCTGCGACCACTGCGCGGGATGGTCGGGGTGCGAATGGTAGAAGCCGATGATGTCTTCGTCCCGCTCGCGGCCTTCGCGCTGGATGCGGATGAGGTCCTTGGGATCGATGTTGTAGCGGTTGTGCAGGGAATCGAGGCGTGTGTTGCCGGCGCGGGCGGTCGAGGTGACCACGCGCGTGCCATCGTCTTCCATGCGGCCCAGCAGGACGCCGCAGCACTCGTGGGGATAGGTTTCCTCGCCATGGCGGCGGAGGGTTTCATAATTCGACTGGCTGATCTTTAGCATGTGGTCTTACGAGCCCCTTTAAATGTTGTCATCCTGAGCGAAGTGGCGGTTTGCGCAGCAAACCGCTGCGAGTCGAAGGACCCCTGTACTGTAAATCCGCTTCCCGGTTCTATTGGGGAATTCACCCAAGCCCTCGACTGTCTTCGTGAGAATTCCCCTACGCTCCGCTGATCCATCCGCCGATAGGGATCCTTCGCCTCCGTTTGCACCTCGCTGTGCGAGGCGCTTACTTCGCTCAGGATGACAGTGGTGAACTTACTCTTCCCAGAATCGCTCACTCAGATATTTATCCCCCGAGTCGGGCAGGATGGTCACAAACACAGCCTTTTCCCCTTTGGGCAGCTGGCGCGCCAGCTGCACGCAGCCCACGACCGCCGCTCCGGCGGAGATCCCCACCAGCAGGCCTTCTTCCCGCGCCAGCCGCCGTGTCATGACATAGGCATCTTCGGTGGCGATGCCCACGTCCTCATCGGCCAGGGCCGGATCATAAATTTTCGGCACAATCGAAGTGGCCATATGCTTGGCGCCTTCAAGGCCATGAAACGGCGAATCCGGCTGCAAAGAGATGCAGCGGATTTGTGGGTTCAGCTCCTTCAGCCGCCGCGCCGTTCCCATGAAGGTGCCGCTGGTGCCCAGCATGGCTACAAAGTGCGTGATTCTGCCTTCGGTCTGCCGCCAGATTTCGTTGGCCGTGCCCTGATAATGGGCGCGCCAGTTGGCGTCATTGGAGTACTGGTCGGTGTAGCAGTACTTCTCGGGATGCTGCGCGATCAATTCCCGCGCCTTGCGGATGGCCCCATCCGAGCCGTCCGCCGGGTCGGTGTAGATAATGTGGGCGCCATAGGCGTGCAAAATGTGCTTGCGCTCGACCGAGACATTCTCTGGCATGCACAGCGTGACCTGGAACCCTTGCGCCGCACCGATCATGGCATACGCGATGCCGGTGTTGCCGCTGGTGGAGTCCAACAGAATTTTGCCCGGCGTCAGCTTGCCCGCGCGCTGCGCCTCGGCCACAATATTCGAGGCTGCCCGGTCTTTCACCGAGCCACCGGGGTTGTACCATTCGGCTTTTCCCAAGATTTCCACGCCGGGCAATTCCGCGCTGACTCGCTCCAGACGCAGAAGCGGCGTGTTCCCAATCTTTTCCAGGCTAAATTCGCCAATTCGGCGGGGATTTTGGACAGCCGCGTGCGCGGAGAGGGAATCTCCTGTAGAATCGTGCGTTTCCCCGGACTGGTCTTGGGTAGAGGGCATAAAAGGCCTGTGCGCGCCCGGTACTAACGTAATGTATCGAAAGGCGCGTGCCGGGCGGCAAATTGCTTTTCACTGCATTATAAAAGACACTTGCATGATTCCGGGGAAGATGGTGAATTCTTCTGCTCCGGAATTGCATCCAAGGAATACGGGAAGTAGAGAAGGACAAGGGAATGGCAACGAAAGTGGAACAACGGAGTTACGAAGACGCAGTCAACTGGCTGCGCGACCATGGGTTCGATTTGACCGAAGCCCCCGGCACGCAGGGCCGTATCTTCCTGCGCAAGTACAATGCCTCGGCCGCTATCCAGAAAGATGGCGAGGATGGGGTGAAGATTTTTGCTTTTCCCGGCTACCTCATCGGGAGTGAAATTTCGAAGCTCGTCAACAAGGGCTACCAGCAGTTTTTGAAGACGTCCAAGACCGAGGTCCCGGCCACCGCGGACCACCTCAAGGCCCTGCACCAGTTCAGCGAGGAGCTGAAGGAGGCCTTGGGCCTGCCCAGCCTGTACAACGAGTCGCTGGGCACGGTCAGCGAGTCTTACCACTATGACCGCATCAAGGACCGTGACAAGCCGCAGCCCGACCGTCCCAAGCGTCCCTGGGAAGTCGCCGGCAAAGCCACGGCGGCCAAGAAGGGCCGCGCCTGAAATTTTCCGGGCAGGGCGTCCCGCTCTGCCCGCCATTCCTTCTCGCTTTCCACACCCTCTGATGTTCATCCGTCACAGACGGACGTTCTCCTGACAGAGCACAATGCGGGCATGACGCCCGACTCCCTGCATCGCACGTTGGAGGCGTTTCTGGCCGGTTCGCGCCATGCCCTCGTCCTGGAAAATGGCGCGCGCTTATTTGATCTGGAGCACTCCAAGTACGCGGTCTCCGGTGAGTTTCACAAATGCCTGTTGCACCTGTGGTCGGCGGAACGAAATGTCGTGCGCCGTGTGCTGGATGCGGAAGTCAAGCAGGAAACGCTGCGTCTCAGTGTGCAGCGCATGGGCCAGGTCAAGCCCAGCCGGCTGGAAATCTGCCGGGAACGCGACGCGCGCACCCCCGCTGCGCGGCAGGCCGCCCGCCTGGCTTACCGCCAGCTGCTGCTGCGCATTCTGGAGCGGCGGTTCCCAGGGTTTGGGGTAACGCAACTGCGCACCTCCCCCGACCTGGAGCGTTCGTTTGGCCCGGTGTACACGCGCGGCCTTCTCTGCCGTGGCCAGTCCGCCTTCGCGGTGCTGGGTGTGAATGCCGAAGAAACCCAGGCCTCGATCGATGCCGCCTTGACCTTTGGCATTCTGTGGCTGGACTTGTGCCGTGAGACGCAGTCCGCGCGCCGCGCGGTAGAAGGCCTGAAGTTATTTGTTCCTGCCGGCGCGTCGGCGGTGGTGCACGAGCGCATGTCGCGTCTGAATCGCGACCTTGCCAAGTGGCAACTGTACGAACTCAACGAACGCGAAGATTGCCTGAACGAGATGGACGTCTTCGACAGCGGCAACATGGCGACCCGGCTCACGCATTGGGCGGACGAGGCCGTGACCCGCCGGCGCTTTGCCGCCGCCATCGCCCAGATGCATGCACTCATTCCCGAGGCGGAGGTCGTGGTGCTCTCGCTGGGCGAAGTGGCCTTTCGCCATCATGGGCTGGAATTTGCGCGGGCCCGTCTGGCCCACGATGCTGATTCCCTGCAAAGCCGGCCGGAACTGGTTTTCGGACTGGGGGCAGCGGAGCGCGTTCTGGGGGAAGACTGCTACGAAGATTTTCTCCGCCTGGTGCGCAACCTGCGGCAGGTTCGCCACGCGGACGGGCCGCGGCACCATTTCCTCTGGCGCGTTCACCCCGAGCGCTGGCTGGAATCGCTGGTGGTGCGCGATATTGGCTTGTTGGACGAGCAGCTCGACCCGGCCTGCTGGTATTCCCAGGTCCCGGCTTTCTCGGCCTCCGATCGCGCCATGATGGACGTACTGAGCGTGACCCGGGCGGGCCGTCTGGCGGTGATCGAGCTCAAGGCCGACGAGGACATCCATCTGCCCATGCAGGCCCTCGACTACTGGTCGCGTGTGACCTGGCACCATCTGCGCGGCGAGTTTCAGCCCAGCGGATATTTTCCCGGACGAGAACTTTCCTGCGAGCTGCCGCTCTTATTTCTGGCCGCGCCCGCCCTGCGGGTGCATCCGGCCACCGATACGCTGCTGCGCTACGTTTCGCCGGCGGTGGATTGGACCTTCCTTGGACTCGACGAACACTGGCGCGAAGCGGTGCGCGTGGTCTTCCGCAAACGGTCGCTCTCGGCAAGCGAGAGGGCAAGTGCAGCCTGATAGGAACGGCTGAATTCGAGGATACCCAGGCCTGTCATCCTGAGCGCAGCGAAGGACCTATGTATTTTGCATGAGCAATGCAGAGGTCCTTCGTTGGGAGTTTGCGCTGCGCGCAAACTCCACGTCCTCAGGATGACAGCGGGAGAAGGTGTGCACTCCTGCCCGCGAACTTTCTTCAAATTTTCCACTGGCGGACAAGAGTGGCGGACAAAAGTGTCCGCCCCACATTCGTCGCTCAGGACAAGCTTTGCCCCGACCTAAGTTGTGCGGGAGAGGTGGCTGCTTCATCCTCCGCTTTTTCTCCCCGGTACACCCGGCTGATTCCGCGCACCAGACGGCGCATGGGGAGCGCGCCTTTTTCATCGGCCAGAAAAATTTCACCCACCCGGCTGCCGCGATAGTACCAGCGCTTGAGGAGCGCCAGGTGCTCCATGGCTTCAAGCGCGCTGCGTGGCTGGGCGGGGGGAATGGCCGCTAGCGTTTCCTGTACCCGCGCTTCCATGGACTGGGACTTGGCGTGTTCGCTGTGTTGGATAGAAAATGCCGCCGGGCCGGAGATTGCCCCGGCATCGATGCGAAAGAAGTTCACCGCGCCCGGCACGGTGCCGCGCTGCACCATCACGCCGTGCAGGTGGTCGAGCCGCCGCACCATTTCGGGCAGCTGGGTCAGCAGCGGCTTGAGTTTGTCGAGCCGCGTGTGCAGGGCCGCGGCATTTTCGAATTCGAGATTCGCCGAGGCCTGGTCACGCTGGGCGGCAAGCTCCCGCGCCAGCGATTCGCCGCCGCTATCGAAGTAGGCCTGCACGCGCACGACTTCCTGCCGGTACGCGTCGTCCGTGCAGCCCCGGAAGCAGGGGGCCAGACACATCTTCATCTCGGAATAAATGCAGCCAGGAAATTGTGGGTCAGGATGCAAATCTTCCACGCAGCGCCGCATCTTGAAGAAGTCGAGCGAATCGCTGGCGAATTTTTCCGCCGCGACGCGTGTCGGGAAGGGGCCGTAACACACCGAGGCGCCTTTGCGGCCGCCCAGGCGCGTGGTGATCGAGGCGCGCGGATATTCGTTGTCGAGGTGCAGTTTGACCAGCGGCGCAAAGCGCAGGCGCAGGCGCTTGCCGTAGGCCTTGGGAAAGGCCGCACGCAAAACCTGATAGAGCAGGAATCCCGACTCAAAGTCGGAGCCGGTGGGTAAATACTCGACCCAGCGCACGCGGTCGCGCAGGTTGAGCTTCTTGCTGTGCTCCGTGGGCGGGCCCAACAGGCGTTGCAAACGCCGCCGCAGATTGGCGGTTTTGCTGATGTAGGGCTCGGCGCCTTCCTCGCCGCGCAGGGCAAATACCGCCGCCGAGGCTGGGACCTCAGCCAACAGGGCCGCATCTTCGGCGGGGAGAAAGGGTAGGCGACGGGTCAGCACCGCTCAATTGTAGCCATGGATACCGCGAGCGGCCACGGGGATAACACGGATTTTAAGACAATGAAGGAGTTTCCACGTTGTCATCCTGAGGATGCGGAGTTGGCGCGCAGCGCAAACTCCCGGCGAAGGACCTGTGCATTCCTGCTTGCATCGTTGTACTGAAAGCTGGGAATCCATGGTCCTTCGCTGCGCTCAGGATGACAGGATTTCCCATTATTCCTTGAGAGGGTGGAGCAGGGCTTTCAGCCCTGCATTGCAAGGTGCACCCTGGTATGCGCGCGTCAGCGCTCTCGCGCGGAATATCGTGGGCACAGACGGGAATGCAGGCCTAAAAGGCCTGCTCCACCCTGGGACACCTGAGAAGTTTGATCTCGATCTGAAACTACAGAGGTACACAAAGGACCACAGAAAAAATCCCTGTATTCCCGGCGCGCTCTGCGGCTTCACGCCGAAAACAAATCCGTGCGGATTCGTGGCCACTCTACCGGAAGCTGGCGCTGCGGAACTTCTGCCGGAAGTCTTCTCCGTCCATTTTCACGATGCGGCACATTTCGTGCAGCCGCGAGCGCATGCGCTCGCCGATGCGGTCGCCCAGGGTCTCTTCCCGCGCCGCGCCGCGCGGGCCGCCCACGCTGCCCGCCGGCCGGTCATCGAAGTTGGTGGTGATAATGGTGGTGCGGTTGTCGTTGTAGCGCGTGTTCAGGATCAGGCTGACCGTGTCCCACACCCACTCGGTCGGTTTCACCGCGCCCAGTTCATCGAGCACCAGCACTTCCGTCTCAAACACCGGCCGCAGGACATCCAGTTCCGTGGTCTGCACCGAGTTGTTATAGGAGTTCTGGATCTGCTTCAGCAGCTCGCGGTAGTCATAAAACAGGCAATGGATGCCCTTGCTGAGCACCAGCTCCTTGATCAGGCCCACGGCCAAATGGGTCTTGCCCACGCCGATGCTGCCAATGAGCAGCAATCCGGTGTTGTCGACCGGATACTCCTCCACGAATTTGCACGCCGCCATGCGCGCCGGGGCCAGGGCCCGGTGGGGGCCGTCGAACTCGAAGTTGGAGAGCTCGCAGTGCTCATAGCGGCGCGGAATGCGGGCCGCCTCCAGCAGCGTCTTCGAGCGTGCCTGCATGCGGCAGTCGCAGCGCGCCACGCGCCGCTCGCCGCCCTGCGATACGGTTTTCCAGCCTGTTCCCGCGCACAAAATGCAAACTTCCGTGGCCACGTTCATCCCCAACCGCTTCCTTAGACTGGCGAAATTTCTACTTCTGACTCTGCACCCAGCGGGGCCCTCCTTGCAAGTGCCAACCCTGCCTGCCCTGTGCAGAAGCTGTGGACTGCGCGGAACAGCTGTGCAGGGCGGAGGAAAAATTCGCCGCGGGAGTCCCACTTTTTCGTCCAGATCGCAGACGGGAGTGGGGTGCGCGCGCCTTTCCTCGTGAAATGCTCCCACAAACGCGGGTTTTGGGGCGAGGGGGAGCCAAAGTCGGCATCTGGAGCGGATTTCCACAGTTGACTTTCACCACAGACGGGAGCTAAATAGGGCCGCTAGGTTTCCGGCGCAGCGGGCGTCTCCTCCCCCGTGCACGCTAACACCACACGAAACCTGCCAGGAGAGAAGGATGAACAAAGCTGATCTCATTGACCGCATCGCTTCCGGCGCCGGCATCAGCAAGACGCAGGCGTCCAGCGCGATTGATACGGCTGTAGACAGTATTACGGCAGCCCTGAAAAAGGGAGACCGCGTCGCCCTGATTGGTTTCGGCACGTTCTCCATTTCGCAGAGAAAGGCGCGCAGCGGCCGCAACCCACAAACCGGGGCCACCATTAAGATTGCTGCCCGCAAGGTCGCGAAATTCACCCCCGGAGCTGAGCTCAAAAAGGCCGTCAACCGCGGCAAATAGGCTCAGTCCACCAGAACTCTGCGGCAGGGGAGATCCCCCTGCCGTTCGTGTTTTTAACGGGCGGGGGCCCGGGGCCGGCCCCGGTTTGCTGAATCCTTTGGAAATCCTGTAGAATCTAAGGATTCAGAGTGAGGTTTGGAGAACCATGAAGGCAGCGATTCATCCCGCATACAACGAAGTGCGCGTTCACTGCGCGTGCGGCAACCAATTTACGACCCGTTCCGCGCATAAGGGCGATATCAGCGTCGAAATCTGCTCCAATTGCCATCCGTTTTTTACCGGCAAGCAGAAGCTGATGGATACCGCCGGGCGCGTCGAGCGTTTCCGCCGCAAGTACGCCAAGGCTGAGACCGCCAAGGCCGAGACCGCCAAGAAGTAGTCCGCGGGCTCGTCACAAAATCCGGATTCCGGGAAAGGCCCTCGCCGCGCGAGGGTCTTTTCATTTGCCGAGGCCGGTAAAATAGAGCATGCGCAAGTTCTGGGACAATTCGGGGGAGGGCGGCGCGGACCAGAGTGCCGGTGCCACGCCAGGTCGTGGTGTCCCATCCTCGGTCCTGATTGGCGGGATCCGCATTGCTCCGGCCACCGTACTGGCGCCCATGGCGGGCGTCACCGACACGGTTTTCCGCCGCTTTATTCGCAACCTCGGCGGATGCGGCTTGATCATGACCGAGTTCACCTCGGCCGACGGCGTCCTGCGCAAAAAAGACCAGAAGGCCAAGCGCTATCTGCATTTCTACGAAGACGAGCACCCGATCTCGGCCCAGCTCTTTGGCAGCAATCCGCCGGTAATGGCGGAGGCCGCCCGCATCGTCGAGGACCTGGGCTTTGATCTGGTAGACCTGAATCTGGGCTGCCCGGCCAAGAAGGTCGTCAAGTGCAACGGCGGCTCCGGGCTGCTGCGCGATCTGCCCATCATTCAGAAGATTTTTGAGGCGGTGCGCTCGGCGGTGAAGATCCCGTTTACGGTGAAGTTCCGCGCCGGCTGGGATGACGACAACATCATTTGCGTCGAGCTGGCCAAGATGGCCGAGGACTGTGGCCTGAGTGCGGTCGCGCTGCATGCCCGCACCCGCGAGCAGGGCTACAGCGGCCAGGCCCGCTGGGAGTGGATCGCCGCCATCAAGGACGCGGTGAAGATTCCTGTGATCGGCAACGGTGATATTCGCACCCCTGAGGACGCGGCCGCTATGGTGGCCCAGACCGGGTGCGACGCGGTCATGATCGGGCGCACCGCCCCCGCGAATCCCTGGATCTTCCGCCAGATTGAGCAGTACAGCCAGTGGGTGAACGCCGGGAATGGGCTTGTAGGGGCAGAGGTTGTCCTGAGCCAATCGAAGGATGTCCCCACCTGCCCGGCCGGATCCTACGATCAGCCTTCCGAAGCCGACCGCTACCAGATGATTCGCACCTACTTCCAGATGCTGATCGAGGAAGAGCTGCCCGACGCCTCCGGCAAGATGAAGCAGTTCGCCTCCTGGTTTACGCACGGCGTTCCCGGAGGGGCCGGCCTGCGCAAGGCCATCTATGAGGCCAAGGCCGCGCCGGAAATTCTCTCCCGGGTCGAAGCGTTCTTCGAAGCCCGCCTGCACGCCGTGGTCTAGGCAGTGTGGCGCGGGCGCCCTCGCCCGCGAGGTCGCTGCTTTTGGCTGATGTGGCGCGGGCGCCCTCGCCCGCGAAAGCATGGAGCGACCCGGCGGACAAGAGTGTCCGCCCCACACTTGCATGGGTAACAATGTGGCGCGGGCGCCCTCGCCCGCGAGTGAGCGCTGACGCGCGTGCATCAGCAGTATGCTCCTGAATGCAGGGCTAAAGCCCTGCTCCACCCCAAAGCGGTCTGTCATCCTGAGCGCAGCGAAGGACCCGTGCATTTCCTATTTTCTGATGACAGTGCAGGCTTTCATGCGGAGGTCCTTCGTCGGGAGTTTGCCCTGCGGGCAAACTCCACATCCTCAGGATGACAGTGTGCCTACGCGGGAGGTCGCGCCACCATCTTGCCCTTTTCGTTCTTCTCCACATACGCCCAGGGAATTTCAGGATCGTGGGTAAACATGGTTAGCCAGTTTCCGGCGAGGGACTCGGCATAGTAGCGCTGGCGGCTTTCCATGGTCTCCACCGGATACAGATCAAAGCCCATTACCCAGCTCAAATCGAGGTGCGCGCTGGTGGGGATCAGGTCGCCGATGTAGCAGGCGGTCTGGCCGGCGCTCTCCACCAGGATTCCCTGCATGGCCCGCGTGTGTCCGGGATACACGCGCACGGAAATTCCCGGAACAATCTGCGTATCGCCGCGCAGCAGCTTCATCTGTCCGCTTTCGACCAGCGGATCATAGTTCTCGGAGTAGTAGCTGGGCGAATCGCGCTGGCCTTCATGGGCGTGCTTCCACTCGCCCTCCTGCACGTAGTAAGTCGCCTTTGGGAAGGTGGCAACGGGATAGCCATTTTTCAGCACGGTGTTCCATCCTGCGTGGTCGAAGTGCAGGTGGGAATTGATGACGATGTCGATGTCCTCCGGCGCGATGCCGGCGGCCGATAGACTCTCCAGCAGCTGGGCGGGCTGGCCGAAAATCTGCGCTATCTTCTCCGGCAATTTGTTGCCGATGCCGGTTTCGATAAGCACGGTATGGTCGCCGGTGCGCACCACGACCGAATTGAGCCCCGAGGGCACCTGGTTCTTGTCATTGGCGGGAAGCTTTTTCTCCCAGAGGACTTTGGGGACTACGCCAAAATAGGCCCCGCCGTCGAGGCGGTGAATGCCGTCCGAAACTGCGAGGAGCTCAAAGTTGCCGAGGGTCAGGCGCTGCATGCATTCATGGTAGCGCAGGGACCGCCTCGCAGGATGGCCGTCGAGGTGGCGCGGGCGCTCCTGCCCGCGAAAGCAGGGGGGCGACCCGGCGGACAAGAGCGTCCGCCCCACACTGCATGGGTCACGATGTGGCGCGGGCACTCCTGCCCACGCCACATCTCTCTCCCTTGTCATCCTGAGGATGTGGAGTTTGCGCGTGGCGCAAGCTCCCGACGAAGGACCTCTGCAAGTCGCTCCACAAAATGAAATCCATAGGTCCCTCGCTGCGCTCAGCAGGACAAGCTTTGGAAATAGCCATCCGGAATGCAGGCCTGAAGAGACTGTGTCACAACTTATCTTTCGCCCCTTTGGGGCTTGTAGCTATTCCACTTTTACCCAGCGCTTGCGCGCTGGGCTGCATTCTGGCGCCACTTCGTGGCGGATGCGCGCGAGCTATGCTCCACTGCACTCATCTTGTTGGAAGTTGTGACACAGTCCCTGAAGTCCTACTCCACCCACCGTTAGGGCTATTTCAGCTCCCGCTCAAAGTGATCTTCCATCATGTGAAACAAATGCGTACGCGCCGCCGCGCCCGCGATGCCGTGCGTTTTGTTGGGATACATCATGAAGCGGAACTGCTTCCCCGCCTTGATCAAGGCATCGACCATCTGCACCGAGTTCTGGAAGTGCACATTGTCGTCGCTGGTGCCGTGCACCAGGAGCAAAGATCCATGGAGTTTGTCCGCCACCGGAGGCACGGCGGAATCGTCGTAGCCCTGGGGATCCTCTTTCGGCAAACCCAAAAAGCGCTCCATGTAGATGGAATCGTAATTCCGCGAATCGGTGACCGGCGCCACCGCCACGCCCGCCTTAAAGGCATCGGAGTGCGTCATGGCATAGAGGGTCATCGAGCCGCCGTTCGACCATCCCCAGATGGCGGTGCGGCTGCGGTCGAGTTGCGGATACTGCGCGGTCAGTTGGTCCAGCGCCGCCAGCTGGTCCCTTAATTCCACCCGCCCGAACTCGTGGCGGATTGCAATCTGGAATTTGCGGTCGCGGTTGGGCGTGCCGCGATTGTCCACCGTGAACACGGCAAAGCCCCGCCCCGCCAGGATCTGGTGAAACAGGCCGGTGGTGCCTATCCAGGCATTGCGAACCAGCTGTCCCGCCATGCCGCCGTAGGTATTCACGATGACGGGAATTTTCGCGCCAGCCGCCGCGTCCGGAGGCAGTAGCAGCGAACCGTAGAGCACAGTCCCGTCTTCCGCCTTGAATTCCAGGAATTTCGGGGCCCTCAGGCCGTAGCCGTCCACGCTGCGCGACTCCCAGACTTTCTGGCAGGAGCCACCCGGCGCGCATACCGACATGCGCGGAGACGAAGTCTGCGTGGAAAAAGAGTCGAGATAATATTTCCCGTCTTCGGAGAAGTCCGCGCCGTGCGTGCCTTTTTCCTGGGACACGCGCTTTAAGTCCGAGCCATCCAGCTTCACGGAATAGATCTGCTGTTCTCGCGCATCGTCTTTGTTGGAGGTGAAGTACACCACCCCGGCGCTTTCATCCACGGCGGCCACCGCGAGCACCTGGAAGTCGCCCTGGGTCAATGGCCGTTCCAGCTTCGCATCGGCGCTCAGGGGATTTTGGGGATCGAAGCTGTAGAGGTACAGATGGGTATTGCCGGTGCGCCAGCTCGACCACAGAAATTTGTCGCCTGACTTCAGAATGCGGAAATCATCGTTGACCGCCACCCATCCAGTAGGGTCGGATTCGGTCAACACCTTGCGCGATCTGCCGGAGTCGGTATCGATGAAATAGAGATCCAGCGTGTCCTGCCGTCGATTCAGCACCATGGCATAAGCGATGCCTTCGCGCACCCAGCCAAAGCGGGGGATATAAATGTCGGGGTCGTTGCTCAGCGAAATCCACCGCGTCTTGCCGCCGGAAGCGCTTACTACCCCAAGTTTTACGGCTGGATTGGGATCGCCGGCCTTGGGATATTTTTCCTGCTCCACCTCCGGATGGGTGGGCATCCAGTCGGTGATCGGATAAGTCGGCACCCTGGTTTCGTCTATCTGTAAGTAGACGATTTGCTTGCTTTCCGGCGACCAGAAATAGTTGCTGCGCACTTCCAGCTCTTCCGCGTACACCCAGTCCACCTCTCCGTTCAAGAGGTTCTCATCCTTGTCCTTGGTCAACTGTTTGGCATCTTTGCCGGAAACCGGCTGCACAAAGAGATTGTGCTTGCGCACAAAGGCCAGGAGGTTCCCATCAGGAGAAAACTTGGGGTCCTGACTGGGATCGGGCGCAGCCGTGAACTGCACCCCGGTCCCGGTGGCCAGGCTATAGAGCCAAAGCTGCCCACGCGAGTCGAATAACAGTTGCTTGGAGTCCGGGGCCCAGAGATAGGCGGCCACATTGTAGCGAGTGAGCCGCTCTTTCTCGCGCTCGTCCGTGATCTTTTGCAGGGATGGCGAAAGCGTGGCCAGCTTGGCCTCAGTGACCAGAGACTGCTTGGCTCCGGTGGCGGCGTCCACATACCACAGCTCGCCGTGGGTCCCGGAATCATCGCGCTGCACGAAGGAAAAGCCCGCGTTGTCGGGCCGCCATTGGATGTTTTCCGGCCCCCGCCCGGTCACGCCGCCATCGGCAAAAATGTCCTCGATGGTCAGTTTCCCGGCGGATTGGGCCAGGGTGAAGGGGGTCAGGACCAAGGCCAGTGTGAGAGCGGTAAAGTGAAGCAGGAAAAAGCCCAAAACCGGACGTTTCACGGGTAACTCCTGTCAAATTTCTACCGCCAAATGTAAAAGCACGGGCGGCCGGCCGGCCGCCGGGGGCGGCAGAAGCCGGTCCACCCACCAATTTCGCATGCTAGAATCAAATCTGACAATCCTTCTACGATGCTTCCGGAAATCCAAAATCTTATTGACCTGCAGAAAGCGGACCGTGAAATACGCCGCTTAAAAGACGAGATTGCCGCCTTACCCCGAAGGGTGGCGGCCATCGAAGAGAAACTTGCCGGCACGAAGGCCGCCCTGGAAAAAGCAAAGAACGCCGTCAAAGCCGATGAGGCCGCCCGCCGCAAGTTTGAAACCGCCATCCAGGACCTGCAAGGCAAAATCTCCAAATACCGCGATCAATCCCTGGCGGTAAAGACCAACGAACAATACAAAGCGCTATTGCAGGAAATCCAGTTTGCCGAACAGGAAATCCGCGGCCATGAGGACAAGATCCTGGAACTCATGGTCAACGCCGAGGCCCGCGAAAAAGAAGTGAAGGCCGCCGAGGCCGATCTGAAGGCGGAGACCGCGGAAATCGAGAAGGAAAAGGCCGAGGCCCGCAAGGTCACCGAAACCGATGAAGCGCAGCTGAAAGAATGGAACGCCCGCCGCGACCAGTTGCGCGCCGGGGTGAACTCTGACTTGCTGCAGCACTATGATCGTGTGGCCAAACACCGCGGCAGCGGTCTGGCGGAGGCCCGCGACCACAAATGCCTGGGCTGCCAGGTCATGTTCCGGCCGCAGACCTTCAATGAGATTCGCAGCAGCAGCCGTACTGTGATCTGCGACTCTTGCCAGCGCATTCTTTACTACGATCCCGCCCACGATACCGAAGTCGCGGCCGCGGCCGAGGCCACCCGGCAACGCCGTCGCGCCCATCCCAAGTTCGACGCCAGCCAGGCCTGGTATTACACCCCGGAGTACGGCGAGAGTGGAGAAGTATTTCTGCTCTTTACCAATTCCAAGGGCGGCTCCAGCCGCCAGATTTTCGACGCGGCCACCGGGCGCCATATCGGCGACGTGCTGCTGCGGGAAGGCGAATACCGGCTGGCTTTCCCCGAGGACCTCAAGCCTGACACCATCCGTCTGAATGGAAGCTGGAGCGACCAGGTCATGGAGGAGTGGGGAGGCGAGTTGCCCAGCGGCGTGCTGGACGCGCTGCACCGCGATCTGAACCTGGCGCGGGCTGAGGCCAAGGCCCATGGCGGCCAGCCCAAGGCCCCGGCCGTCTCTGCCGAGCACCCCGCCGCCAGCTGAAAATCGGTGCTACACTAGCGCCATCTTTATGGCTGACAACGGACGCTCCCGTACTTGGCTTTGGGTCGTCATCGGCGGAGGGGCCTTCTTCCTCTTTGTTCTGGCGGTCTTCACCCTTGTCTACCTCGCTCTGCGCAGTGGTCCGCAATCCTCGCTGACCGGCTTTGGCGAAAAGATCGGGGTCATCGACCTGCAAGGCGTCATCCTGGACCCTTCCACCACCGTGCAGCAGCTCAAGAAGTTCGGTGACGACGATTCCATCAAGGCCATCATTCTGCATGTGAACTCACCGGGCGGTGGCGTAGCGGCCTCGGAAGAAATCTATCGCGAGGTACGCCGCGTCCGCGACCAAAAGAAGAAGCGCATTGTGGCCTCCATTGAGACGGTGGGCGCGAGCGGCGCTTACTACGTTTCTTCGGCCACCAATAAGATTTATGCCGACAATGGCAGCATCGTCGGCTCCATCGGTGTCATTGCCCAATGGGTCAACTACGGCGACCTCCTGCGCTGGGCCAAGTTGAAGGACATCACCATGAAGGCCGGGGAATTTAAGGACACGGGCTCACCCACCCGCGAGATGACCCCGGCCGAGCAGGCTTACCTGCAGTCGCTCATCGACAATATGCATGGCCAGTTTATTCAGGCAGTTGCCGACGGTCGCAAGGCGAAATACGAGGACATTAAGGGAATTGCCAACGGGAAAGTCTGGACCGGGCAGCAGGCCCTGGAGATGAAGTTGATCGACCAGGTCGGCGACTTCCAGACCGCCGTCGAGGATACCGCCAAGGCGGTCGGCATCAAGGGCGAACCCACCCTGGTGCGCCCGGAAAAAGACCGGAAAACCCTTGCAGATCTGTTATTTGGCGATCTTTCGGAGTGGCTGCCCACGCGCGAAAAGCTGCTCGAGCAGCATACCGGCTTTTACTTTCTGTGGAAGTAGGCCAGCCCCCGAATCCAGGCTCGGGGTTCACTCCGGAGAGCGGAACCAGTAGTCTGACCCCAAACGGCTTGCACAGAAGCCCTGAAATTTGAGATGTTTATGAGTAATCCTACGGGTTATGCCCGGGGCCGGGCCACGGCCTGGCCCAGGAATTCAGAGAGACGGAGCCACGCGCATGACAAAAGCGGATCTCATTGACGAAGTTTCCCGGTTAGCCGAACTGACCCGTAAAGACAGCGAAGTGATCGTCGAGACCATTTTTGACAGCGTGGTGCGCTCGCTGCGGGCCGGCGACAAAATTGAAATCCGCGGCTTCGGCAGCTTCCGCACCCGCCAGCGCAAGCCGCGCGTCGGCCGCAACCCCAAGACCGGCGACCGCGTCGAGGTCCCGGCCAAGAAGATCCCATTCTTCAAGCCCAGCAAAGAGTTGAAGGACATCGTCAACAGTGGGGAAGGCAGCACGCCGCCCCCGCCGGCGGCAACCCCGGCCCCCTCTACTCCAAGCGTTTAGGGGCTTCAGGGGACAAGAAATAAATCGGCCACTTTAAGGGAGAGCCTAATCGCGTCCGCATCGGCGCGATTGCTCAGGACCACCACCGTAATCCCATCTTTCGGAAAGCGTTGAATAGCGGTGCGGAACCCCACCGTCTCGCCGTAATGCCACATGCGTGTGTGGCCCTGGTAGGGATTGAGAAACCAGCCGAAGCCGTATTCCGCGGGCCGATGGTCGGGGCCATCCACTCCCGGGGCTTGCACGGGCGTAGTCGCGGCGCGAAACTCGGAGCCGCTCAGTAACGCATGCTCCCGCAAAGCAGCGTCCCACTTCGCCAAATCTTCGAGCGAAGAGTAAACCCCGCCGTCGCCCAGCACTGCCGAGGTCGGGCTCTGGTCGGTCTCCCGCCACCTGCCGTTTTCGGGCGAGTACCCGAAAGCACGCTGCGGCACTTTATTTTTTCCCTTCTCGTAGGCGAGCGTGCCATTCATATGAAGCGGCGCGAAGATGCGCTCCTGCAGAAACCGCCCAAAGGGCTCGCCCGAGACTTTTTCCACGATCATGGCCAGCACGGCGTATCCCGAATTGCTGTACTCCCATTTCGTTCCCGGGGGAAATTTCGCGGTCTTCTGTTTTTCAAGGATCGCGAGCACGCCCGCGTCTTTGATCTGAAACATCTCCTTTGCGTGCGGCGCGGGCATGAGGTCTTCGTAGTCGAGCAGGCCGGAGGTGTGGTTTAGCAGGTGGCGGACCGTGATCGTCTTACCGTACGCGGGAAAGTCAGGAAAGATTTCCGTCAGCGGCTCGTCCAGCCGCAGTTTGCCGTCATGCGCTAGCAATAGGACGGACATGGCGGTGAACTGCTTGGTGAGCGAGGCCAGGCGGAAGTTGGTGCGCGGGCTGATCTTTTCGTTGGTGCGGAGATTGGCAATGCCATAGCCGCGTGCAAAGACGGTCTTCCCCTCCTGAATTACCAGCACGGCCGCGCCCGGCGCACCGTTTGAAGTTAATCCAGCGAAAATGGCATCAATCTGCGACATGGAAACCGGGGCCGCCAGCGCCGAAGCCGTCAGCATAGGAGATGTGGCAATCATGAGAAAGATCGCCATGACACGGTCACATTTGCTGAGCCACTGGTTCACAGAGAAATTTAAACTGCTAAGTCCACGAGGCACAAAAGAAATGCGAATCCTGAATGCACGCGCCCACTCTACACGCAGCCGACTGCCGAATCCAGCATCCACCCCGTTCACTGTGCGGATTTGGTTGACCGAAAATAGCTTGAGGCAGATGCGCTCAGAAGAAGGTAGCTAAATACAGCCAGAAATAAGCAGTGAGCCAAAAACTCCGGCAAAGAATGAAATGCGCTTAATACAACGTGAAATGCGATCCACAACAGGGCAAGCCACCGGGCCCAGTTTCTGCCGAGAAATGTGAAGGTCCCCGCAATGATTGCGAGCAGGCGTACAAGAGTGATCCAAATCATCTCCTGCGGGAAAGGCTGCACTTTGAATTCCCTGAGGTGATACACCAGCCCCAGCAACCCAGCGGCTGTGAGAAGGCAAGCAGGAATGATCACCGAGAATGGACGCTTCGCCATGCAGGACCGAGAGCGAGGCTATCACACCCGCGTAATCCGGGAAGATCTTTCATTTGGGAAGATCTCTCATGGCGCGAAGTTTACGTTCTTATTCCTGCCACGCCCAGCAATCGTCCGGTCACGCCTTGCTCCTTGCGATAAGAAAACAGCAAATCGTTTCGGCACGATGTGCACAACGGCGACGCGCTGATGTTGCGGGCCGCGACTCCGGCCGCCAGCAGCTGCCGCCGATTGGCTTCCACCAGGTCCAGCCAGATTTTCTTCGGGAGCTCGCTGTGCCCCGGGGCGCGTGCCGTCAAAAACAGCAGCGGATACTTCTCATGGATCTGGTTGGTCTCTTTCGTCTCATGAAAGAGATGCTCGGCATACGCGAACTGGGTTTCGAAGTGATCGCGGACCTCTTCGCCCACCTCATAGCAGCAGTTGTGCACGCCCGGCCCGATTGCCGCCAGGATATTGCGCGGTTCGCTGCCGAACCAGCGGCGCATCTCGCCCACGCCCTTTTCGACGATGCGCTTCACCGTGCCCCGCCAGCCGGCATGAAAAACCCCCACCGCTTTGCGTTTCTTGTCCACCAGCAGGACGGGCAGACAGTCCGCCGTCTGGACCGCCAGCAGAAGTTGCGGCGTGTCGGTGACCAGGCCGTCGCCGGTCAGTGTCGTCTCCGGCACGCCGGAAACGCAGTGGATGAGGTCCGAGTGTACCTGTCGCAGGGTGACGATGGGCCACAGCTTTTTCCCCGTCTTTGCGGAAAGCTTGCGCAGAAATAGTTCGCGGTTGCGCTCCACGGCGGCGCGGGAGTCGTGCTGGGTGAATCCTAGATTGAGCGCGTTGCCGCCATACACACGGGAGGTCCCGCCGCTACGGGCGCTGAAACCATGCACCAGCCAGGGCAGCTTTTCCAAAGGCGCGGAGGAAATAATTTGCAGAGAAGATTTTTTAGGACGCTGAGCGGACACACCCCATCATAACAATCTGCGACGGCGCCCGGCTTTTGCGGGGGGAAGGCGCCAATTTCTTGCCATTCTACGGGGATTGATGTCCCGGACTGCCTTTGTCCCAGACGCTTACTCACAAATTCCCGCCTGGCGCGTCTACTTACACATCTCGAACATTTACCCAACATCCTAATGCGCGGAAGGCGAAATCGGTATAATGCCGCCCTGCGCTTTCGCGGTAAATGCAAAATTCCGGTGAGGAGAGTATCGCATGCGTTTTCTTGTGACCTTGGCTTTGCTTGGTAGTTTGATCGCGGGCGCGTGGGCCCAGCAGGAATCTTCCGACTCGAAGAAGGCCAAGCCCGCTCCGGCCAAGTCCCAGGAAAAGGAGAAAGACAAAGAAAAGAAGGCCAAGCCGGAAGAGGAAGAAAAATCGGAAGCCAAGGCCGATACCCTGAAGCCCGGGACCGGTGACAAGGAAGAGTACGACATGGCCGAGATCGCGCCGGTCGTGACCCAGCACCAGATCACCCTTGATGGCAAGGCGCTCAAGTACACCGCGACCACCGGCCGTCTGCCCATCAAGCGCGGCGACGGCAAAATCGAAGCTGAAATGTTCTTTGTGGCCTACACGCTCGACGGGCAGGACGCGGCCAAGCGCCCCTTGACCTTCGCCTTTAACGGCGGCCCGGGATCGGCCACCATCTGGCTGCACATGGGCGCGCTGGGCCCCAAGCATGTGGCGCTGACTCCCGAGGGCTTTCTCACTCCGGCCCCCTATCGCATCGAAGACAACGCCAGTACCCTGCTCGATAAAAGCGACGTCGTCTTCATCGATGCCATCGGCACCGGCTTCAGCCGCGCCGCCAACGCTGAGACTTCGAAGAAGTTCTGGGGCGTAAAGGGCGACATCGATTCCTTCAGCGAATTCATCCGCCTCTACCTCAGCCGCTACGAACGCTGGAGTTCGCCGCTGTTCCTCTTCGGGGAAAGCTACGGTACGACGCGCGCCGCCGGCATTGCCGGGCATCTCGCTGAGCAGGGAATTTCCTTCAACGGCATCACGCTGCTCTCCATTGCGCTGAGCTTTCAGACGCTTGAAGACAACAAAAGCAATGACCTGCCCTTCCCGTTGCTGGTTCCCACCTACACCATGATCGCCGGCTACCACCACAAGCTGCCCGCCGACCTGGCGCAGGACATGGAGAAGGCCCGCAAAGAATCGGAGCAGTGGGCCAGCGGCGAATACTCGCAGGCCCTGGCCAAAGGCGATGCTATGACGCCGGAAGAGCGCAATCGCGTGATTGCCAACATGGCCCGTTACACCGGCCTGAGCAAGGACGTCATCGACCAGGCCAATCTGCGCATCAACGTGGCCAAGTTCACCCACTATCTGCTGATTGACCAGAAGTTGCGCACCGGCCGCCTGGATGGCCGGTTCACCGGCCCTGATCCCGATGGGCTGCTGGATACTCCGTTCTTCGATCCCACCGATGCCGCCATCCTGCCGCCCTACAACTCGGTCTTCAACAACTACGTGCGCACCGAGCTGGGCTACAAGACCGATATGCCCTACTACGTCTTCGCCCAGCAATCCGGCTTCGACCAGTGGGATTGGGGGTCGGGCATTCAGGGCTTTCCCGACACCGCGACCGCGCTGCGCCAGGCCATTGTGAAGAACCCCTACCTGAAGGTATTGGTGATGGAAGGCCATTACGATCTGGCCACGCCCTACTACGCCGCCGACTACACCATGGACCATCTCGATCTGGCCCCGAAATTCCGCCAGAACATTTCTTTTGCCACCTATGACGCGGGCCACATGGTCTATCTGCCCGCCGATGGCTTAAAGAAGATGAAGAAAGACCAGGCCGGGTTCATGGAGAAAGCCCTGGGGCAGTAGGGAAGTTTCCCCTGTCATCCTGAGGATGTGGAGTTTGCGCGTTGCGCAAGCTCCCGACGAAGGACCTCTGCATTTTCGCGTCAAGTGAAATGCACAGATCTTTTGCTGCGCTCAAGATGGCAACGCCACCCGCTTATGCCAGGCCGTTGCCTGCTCGTAGGCGAACCCCGCACGCAGCACACGCCCTTCTTCCCAATGGGGTCCGGCGATCTGCAGTCCCAGCGGAAGTCCAGCTTGCGTGAAGCCGCAGGGAAGAGAAATCGCCGGCAGCCCCCAGACGTTGAATGGCCGTGTATTGCGCAGCAGGACCAATTCGCGCGGGCGCAGCTGATCGGGGTTCGTTTCTAAATCGGCGACAAGCGGGGCGGGAATCGGCGTGGTGGGTGTGACCAGTAAGTCGACTTTTTGAAAGATGCCGGCAATCTCCCGCCGCGACGTTTCCTGCTCGCGACGTCGCGCCGTCAGGTCGGCGTCGCTCACATTTTCTCCGCTGCGAATGCGGCGCAGCGTCTCCGGCTGGTAGAGTTCCGGGCTGCTCCGCACCCTTTCGGCGTGATAGCGATACGACTCGCCGCTTTGCAGGGTCCGGTCGGTGGGAACATTCAGCTCCACTTCCTGCAAAGTGAAGTGCAGGCTTTCCAGCACGCGCAGCGCCTGCTTCATTGCGGCGGCAACTTCCGGGTCCAGATCTTCGTAGAAATATTTCCTAGGCACGCCGATGCGGAAGCTCTTTTCTTCCCGCAAGACTGCCCCATAGTCCGGAACCGCGTGCTCTACACTTGCCGAATCGCCACCGTCATATCCTGCGATGGCTTGCAGAATGATTGCCACATCCTCCACGCGGCGCGCCAGCGGCCCCACATGGTCGAGGGATATGGAGAGCGGAACCACTCCCCGCGCGCTGACTCTTCCATAGGTCGGCTTCAGGCCAACAATCCCGCACAGACTCGCCGGCTCGCGAATGGAGCCGGCGGTATCGGTGCCGATTGCTCCATAGCCGAGTCCTGCGGCCACGGCCGTCGCCGAGCCACCCGAGGACCCTCCCGCAATGTGCGCCGGGTTCCACGCATTGCGCACCGGGCCGTAAAAACTCACCATAGAGCTGCCGCCGTAGGCGAATTCGTGCAGGTTCTGTTTGCCCAGAAGCACCGCCCCGGCTGCTTTCAGTCGCTGTACTATCTCCGCATCCTGGGTAGGAACATGATCGCGCAAGACCGCGCTGGCCGCCGTCGTGCGCACTCCCGCCGTGTCGATCAGGTCTTTCAGGGCCAGCGGAATGCCGTGCAGCGGTCCCCGCCAGTTGCCATATGCAATCGCGGCTTCGGCGCTGCGGGCTTCGGCCAGCGCCGCGTCTGCCGTGATCGTGATGAAGGCGTTGAGTTCCGGATTGAAGCGCTCGATGCGGGCCAGCACGTCCTGGGTCAGCTCGACCGGCGAAATTTCCTGCGCGCGGATTTTTGCGGCAAGTTCCGCCAGCGACATTTGCGAGAGGGACATCGCCTTTGATCTTAGCGGAAACCGCCTGGGGGATTCTTGCCGGTGGCAGGGATTCTTCGACTCGGGGATAGCCTCCCTGCGGAAGAGCCATCCCATTCGCTCGGAATGACAGGGAGAGAACGCCCCGTCCGAAAAGCCTATAATGTGGAAACGCCGGAGGTCGCCCAGCTATGTCTCCCATGACCGCCACCACCCAGGGGTTCTTTCTCGATGGCAAGTGGATCGAGGAAGGGGATACCGTCGATATCCGCTCGCCCTACGACAGCACGGTGATTGCCCAGGTCTTTCAGGGGAAGCGGAAGCACGCCGAGGCGGCCATTGCCGCGGCGGTGAAGGCCTTTGGCACCACGCGCCGTCTGCCCGCCTTTGAGCGGCAGCGGGTGTTGCGCGCCATCGCGGCCGGGATCGCCGAGCGTAAAACCGAATTCGCCCGCACCATTGCCCAGGAAGCCGGCAAGCCCATCAAGGCGGCGCGCACCGAAGTCGAGCGCTCGGTTTTTACCTTTCAGGTCGCAGCCGAAGAAAGCACCCGCATTTATGGCGAGTATCTGCCCCTGGACTGGCAGGAATCCACCGCCGGACGCTGGGGCATGGTGCGGCGTTTCCCGCTGGGCCCGATTGCCGGCATCACGCCCTTTAATTTTCCCATCAATCTGGTGGCCCACAAGGTCGCCCCGGCCATCGCCGCGGGCTGCTCGCTGGTGTTGAAGCCGGCGCCGCAGACCCCGCTTACCGCGCTGCTGCTGGCGGAAGTCGTGCAGCAGGCGGGCTGGCCCGACGGCGGTCTGAGCGTATTGCCCCTCTCCAACGAGGATGCCGGGCTCTTGGTCTCGGATGAGCGCATCAAGCTCATCAGCTTTACCGGGAGCGCGCCGGTGGGCTGGCAGATCAAAAACAACGCCGGCAAAAAGAAAGTGGTTCTGGAGCTGGGCGGCAACGCCGGCGTCCTCGTGCACAACGACGCCGATCTGGCCTATGCCGCCGACCGCTGCGTGGCCGGAGGCTTCGGCTACGCCGGGCAGACCTGCATTTCGGTGCAGCGCATTTTGGTGGAGCGGTCCGTCTATGGCAAGTTTGTCGAGCTTTTGCTTGCGGGCGTGAAGAATCTCAAGCTCGGGGATCCGCTGCAGGACTCGACCGATGTGGGGCCGCTGATCCGCGAGCGCGATGCCATCCGCGCCAGCGACTGGGTGCAGGAGGCGGTGCGGGGCGGCGCGCGCGTACTGTGTGGCGGACAGCGCTTCGGCGCCGTGCTCGAACCTACGGTCCTGACCGGCACCAACCCCGACATGAAAGTGAACTGCCAGGAGATTTTTGCGCCCGTGGTCACGGTCGAGCCTTACGATGAATTCTCCCAGGCCATCCGCCAGATGAACCATTCCGATTACGGATTGCAGGCCGGGGTCTTTGTCCGCGATGCCAAGCTGCTCTTTCAGGCGTATGAAGAGCTCGAAGTCGGCGGAGTGGTGGCGGGTGATGTCCCCACATTCCGCATCGATCACATGCCCTACGGTGGAATTAAGGAGTCTGGGTTGGGCCGGGAGGGTCTGCGCTACGCCATAGAAGAGATGACCGAAGCAAAACTCCTGGTCATGAATCTGCGCTAGCGCAAGTGCTTAAAATTTCAGCAGAGAAATTGTCTTTCACAAATATTGCTTTGCCAGATTAGGATGTGGGGAGAAATTGGGCGGTAACGTTCGTAAAATATCTGCCTTTGGCCACGCGCGTCCCCTTCAGTTAGAAAAAAATTGGGTTGCGTGTGGAATTGTGGTCGCATTCCGGCAGGAACTGTTATAATTTCCAGTTTTCCCGGCCCCGTGTCATGAAGGATGGCAATGAGCGGGGCAATGCCGCGTCCCGTCGCGGTTTCCCACGAGTACCGAAAGATTCTCAAGATCGATGCAGATTTTTCATCGCAGCACTAACACTCTCTCCAGGGCCACGATCTTCGGCGCTGCCTTCCTGGTTGCCGTGCTGCTGTGGGGCATCCTCGAGCTGCAGCGTTCCCCCTACATTACCTATGCGGGGGTGGCGCGGCCACAGCCGGCGCCCTTCAGCCACCAGCACCACGTGGCCGGGCTTGGTATTGATTGCCGTTACTGTCACACCTCGGTCGAGAATTCCAGCTTTGCCGGTATTCCTCCCACCAAGACCTGTATGAACTGCCACTCCCAGATCTGGACCAATGCTCCCATGCTGGAGCCGGTACGGGAGAGCTTCCGCAGCGGCAAGTCTCTGGTGTGGAACCGGGTGAATGACCTTCCGGATTTCGTCTATTTCAATCACAGCATTCATATCAACAAGGGCGTGGGCTGCAATACCTGCCACGGCCCGGTGGATCGCATGCCGCTGATGTATAACCACGCTTCTCTGCAGATGGAGTGGTGTCTCGATTGCCATCGCCATCCCGAGAAGAACCTGCGGCCGCGCGATCAGGTGTTCAATATGCGGTACGAGCAGCCTTCCAGTGATACCCCGGTCGAGGTGGACGGAAAGACCTATACCGACCAGCTCGCGCTGGGGCAGGACCTGGTGAAGAAGTACAAGTTGCGCACCGTGACCGATATCACCAGTTGCTCCACGTGTCACCGGTAATCAGATTTGGACCACGACATGAAGATGGAAGAACAAGACGGCAAGCAACCGGAGAAGCAGAAGCAGGAAGAGGTTTGTCCGGGCAAAAAAGAGCTTGCACTCGATCTCGCGACAGCGCAGGAAACCCAGGGCCCGGAGTTCTGGCGTAGCCTGCAGGAATTGGCCGGCAGCGCGGAATTCCGCGACATGATGCACCGCGAATTTCCCAAAGGTGCTTCCGAGTGGGTGGATACAGTTTCTCGCCGTGGCTTCATGAAGCTGATGGGCGCGTCGCTGGCCATGGCCGGCATGACCGCCTGCACCAAGCAGCCGCTGGAGCCGATTGTTCCCTACGTCAAGCAGCCCGAAGAGCTGGTCCCGGGCCGGCCGCAGTTCTACGCCACCGCCTTCCTGCTGGGCGGATACGCCAGCCCGCTCCTGGTTGAGAGCCATATGTACCGGCCGACCAAGATCGAAGGCAACGATAAACACCCGGCCAGTCTGGGCGGCACCGATGTCTTTTCCCAGGCCTCCATCCTGGAGATGTATGATCCCGATCGCTCGCAGACCATCACCTATCTGGGCGATGTGCGCACCTGGACGGATTTTCTGAATGCGGTGCGCGGGCCTCTGAGTGTGCAGAAGGGATTGTTGGGCGCTGGGTTGCGGGTTTTGTCGCGCGCTTCGTCTTCTCCCACGCTGGCCAGTCAGAAAGCGGAATTTCTCGCGACTTATCCCATGGCGAAATGGGTGGTCTATGAGCCGGCCGGACGGGACAATGTCTATGCCGGGGCGGAACAGGCGTTTGGCCAGCCGCTCGAAACGCTCTACAAGCTGGATGGGGCCGACGTCGTGCTCGCGCTCGATGCCGACTTCCTGTATGCCGGGTTCCCCGGCAATACCCGCTATATCCGTGATTTCGCCCAGCGACGCGACCCTGATTCCGGTCATATGAGCCGGTTGTATGTGGTCGAGAGCACGCCCACTTCGACGGGAGCCAAGGCCGATCAGCGCTTGCCGCTGCGGGCGGTGGATGTCGAAGGTCTGGCGCGCGGGCTCGCGGCCGCGCTGGGGGTTGGTTCCGGCGCTACGCTGCCCGCGGAGCAGCAGGCTTTTGTGACGGCGGTAGCCAAGGATCTGCAGGCCCATCGCGGCGCCAGCCTGGTGGTGGCGGGAGATCACCTGCCGCCGGCGGTGCATGCTCTGGTGCATGCCATCAATCAGGCCCTTGGCAATGCCGGTAAGACGGTGGTCTACACCGACCCGGTGCTGGCCCAGGCCGGTGATGCTTCCGGACTCAAAGACCTGGTGGCCGAGATTCGCGGCGGCAAGGTCGACCAGCTGTTCATTCTGGGCGGCAATCCCGTCTATGACGCCCCGGCGGACTTTGGTTTTGCCGACGCTCTCAAGAATTCCAGTATCCCGTTGCGCATTTACCACGGGCTTTATCAGAACGAGACCTCCGATCTGTGCCATTGGCACATCAACGAGGCCCACTACCTTGAAGCCTGGGGCGACGGCCGTGCTTATGATGGGACCGTCAGCATTGTGCAGCCCCTGATTGCACCTCTCTATGGGGGCAAGAGCATCTGGGAGATGGCTTCGCTGTTGAACGGACAGAGCAGTACGCCGGGTTACGAAATCATTCAGGGTTTCTGGAAGAAGCAACATCCCGGGGCGGATTTCGAGGCTTTCTGGCGCAAGGCGCTACACGACGGTTGGGTGGAAGGCACGGCCTTTACGCCGCGGACGGTAAGCGCCAAGGCGCCCGCGTCCTCTAGTGCGCCCGGCAGCGAGAAGTCGATCGAAATCAACTTCCGCCGCGACCCTTCGATCTACGACGGCACCTATTCCAATAATGGCTGGCTGCAGGAATTGCCCAAGCCGATGACCAAAATGACCTGGGACAATCCTGTGCTGGTCGGCCCGGCCATGGCCGAGCGTCTCGGTCTGGCGTCGGAAGATCTGGTAACGCTGACGCTGAATGGCAAGGCGGTGACTGCGCCGGTATGGGTCCAGGCCGGCCATGCCGACAATTCCATTACGGTGTTTCTCGGCTACGGCCGCCGCCGCGCCGGCCGGGTGGGCACCGGGGCCGGTTTCGATATGTATGCCTTGCGCTACAGCGCTACGCCGTGGATTGCGACCGGCGTGACTCTGGCCAAGGCCGGCGGAAAATATAAGCTGGCCACCACGCAGGGTTATCAGACGATGGAGACCCCGGACGGCGGCAGCCGTCCCTTGGTGCGGACTGCCAGTCTCGAGGAATACCACGAAGATCCGGGTTTCGCCCGCGAGGAAGAACCTCCGGCGGAGCTGACCCTCTACAAGCCCTATCCCTACAAAGATGAGCCCTACGCCTGGGGTATGGCCATCGATATGAACGCCTGTGTGGGCTGCAATAACTGCATTGTGGCCTGCCAGTCGGAGAACAACATTGCCGTGGTCGGTAAGGAGCAGGTGGTGTTAGGCCGCCACATGCACTGGCTGCGCGTCGATGCTTACTATCAGGGCGACCGCGATAATCCCAAGGCCTACTTCCAGCCGGTGCCTTGTCAGCAGTGCGAGAACGCACCCTGCGAAGTGGTTTGCCCGGTAGGCGCGACCACGCACTCCAGCGAGGGCCTGAATGACATGGTCTATAACCGCTGCGTGGGCACGCGTTACTGCTCCAACAACTGCCCCTACAAAGTTCGTCGCTTCAACTTCCTGTTGTTCCAGGACCTGGAAACGCCGCAGCTCAAGATGATGCGCAACCCTGACGTCACCGTACGCACCCGCGGCGTCATGGAAAAGTGCACCTACTGCGTGCAGCGCATCAATCAGCATCGCATTGATGCGGAGCGCGAAGATCGCCTGATCGCCGACGGCGAACTCAAGACCGCCTGCCAGCAGTCGTGTCCGGCGAACGCAATTATTTTCGGTAACATCAACGATCCCAACAGCCAGGTGTCCAAACTCAAAGCCAAGCAGCGCAACTACAGCCTGCTGGGCGACTTGAACACCCGGCCGCGGACGACCTATCTGGCGGAAATCCGCAACCCGAGCCCGGAACTGGAAGGCAAGGCGGAGCACACTACGCATGGATAACAGTACGGAACAATTAAAAGTGCCGCGTGCTCCGGTCATCGGGCCGGGACACACCTTCGCCACGATCACCGACAAGATCAGCTCGATCGTGTTGACCCGTCCTTTGTCGAACGGGTGGTTCCTGGGCTTTGGCATCGCGTTCCTGCTCATGAACATGATGCTGTTCGCCATCGGGTATCTGTTTGTCCGTGGCACCGGCATCTGGGGCGTCACCATTCCCATCGGATGGGGCTTTGCCATTGTGAATTTTGTGTGGTGGATCGGTATCGGTCATGCCGGCACCCTGATTTCCGCCATCCTCATGCTTTTGCGCCAGTCCTGGCGCAATTCGATCAACCGCTTCGCCGAGGCCATGACGCTGTTCGCCGTCTCCTGCGCGGGCGTGTTTCCTCTGATCCACGTCGGCCGCCCCTGGCTCGCCTACTGGCTTTTCCCTTACCCCAACAGTATGGGAGTGTGGCCGCAGTTCCGCAGCCCGCTGGTGTGGGACGTGTTCGCGGTTTCCACCTACGCCACCATTTCCGCCCTGTTCTGGTTTATCGGCCTGGTGCCTGACCTGGCGACCCTGCGCGATCGCTCGGAAAACCGCGTGGCAAAAATGATCTACGGCATGCTGGCCCTGGGCTGGCGCGGCTCCGCCCGGCATTGGGCGCGCTATGAGACGGCTTATCTGCTGCTGGCCGGCCTGGCCACGCCGCTGGTGCTCTCCGTGCACACCGTAGTCAGCTTCGACTTTGCGGTCGGCATTGTTCCCGGATGGCACACCACCATCTTCCCGCCTTACTTTGTGGCGGGCGCCATTTACTCGGGTTTCGCCATGGTGCTGATGCTGGCCATCCCTATCCGCAAAATTTACGGTCTGGAAGACTTCATCACCGACCGCCACCTGCAGAACTCCGCCAAGGTCATGCTGGCGACCGGACTGATTGTCGCCTACGGCTACATCATCGAGCTTTTCATGGGCTGGTATAGCGGCAACCGCTATGAAGCCTTCACCATGTGGAACCGCATGCATGGGCCTTACGCGTTCTACTACTGGATGCTCTGGGTCTGCAATATTTTTGTCCCGCAGGTGCTGTGGATCCGCAAGCTGCGCACCAGCCCGCTGTGGCTGTTCCTGATCTCGGGCGTGGTGCTGGTCGGCATGTGGCTGGAGCGTTTCATCATTGTGGTGGTCAGTCTGCACCGCGACTTCCTGACTTCGTCCTGGGGCATGTACTACCCGACGCGTTGGGACTGGATGACCTACATCGGCACCATCGGCATGTTCCTGGCGGCCATCTTCCTGTTCGTACGCATCCTGCCCATGATCTCCATTTTTGAAATGCGCACCCTGCTGCCGGAAGCGGAGGTCAAGCACAAATGAAGACCACGGCGACCTACGGCTTGATGGCGGAGTTTGATTCTCCCCGCGCTCTGATCACCGCGGCCGAGAAGACGCACAAAGAAGGCTACAAGAAGATCGATGCCTACACGCCCTACCCCATCGAGGAAGTGGCGGAGGCCATCGGCTTCCACCACAATAACGTGCCTCTGGTGACCCTGATCGGCGGCATCGTGGGCGGCCTGTCCGGCTACCTGATGCAGTTCTGGATTTCGACTATCGACTATCCGGTGAACATCGGGGGTAAGCCTTACCACTCCTGGCCTTCCTTCATTATCGTGACTTTCGAGATGACGATCCTGTTTGCCGGTATCTCGGCGGTGTTCGGCATGCTGGCCCTTAACGGTCTGCCGATGCCTTATCACCCGGTGTTCAACGTGTCACGCTTCGCCATGGCTTCGAAGGACCGCTTCTTTCTGATCGTGTTCGCCTCGGACAAAAAATACGACGCCGTCGCCACCCGGCAGTTCCTGGAAAGTCTGGGACCGGTTTCGGTTGCGGAGGTGCCCAGCTAATGCGCATGCTTCGCAAAATTTGGCCTGTGGGCCTGCTCAGCCTGGCGGTCCTCGCCGGTTGCCGTCAGGACATGCACAACCAGCCGCGCTTCAAACCGCTGGCGGAAAGTGATTTCTATTCCGATCTGCGCTCCTCCCGCACCCCGGTGGAGGGTACGGTGGCGCGCGGCCAGCTGCGTGAGGACACCTATTTCTATACCGGCAAGGTGGGCAACAATCCCGGCGAAGTCATGCCCTTTCCGGTCACCGCGGAAGTTTTGGCCCGAGGCCGGCAGCGCTACAACATTTACTGCGCCCCCTGCCACTCCCGTGTAGGCGACGGCAACGGCTTTATTCCCTCGCGCGGTTTTCCGCGCACTCCGCCGTCCTTCCATATCGAGCGCCTGCGCAAGGCGCCCATCGGATATTTCTTTGATGTCATGACTAACGGTTTCGGCATCATGCAGGATTACTCGGCGCAGGTGCCCCCGCGCGACCGCTGGGACATCGCGGCTTATATTCGCGCCTTGCAATTGAGTCAGAGCGCCGCCGCAAGCGACATCCCGGCCGGGCAGAAAGTCCCTTCCGTGGCCCCCGTGTTTGAGGAACCGGGTTCGGGCGCGACCCTGCCGGTGGTGCAGATTGCCACTCCCGAGCACGGAGAACCCAAGGCCGCCGGGCCGAAAGAGGAGAAACCATGAGTACGGCGCACGCACAAAATCTCGATTTGTCCGCGCCGCCGGTGGTGAAGACCATCCAGCAGCGCTCGCTCTTCGTCGGCCTGGTCGGCGCCGTGGCCTGCATTGTGGGAGCGGTTACTCCCTCCCAGTCGGAGAAGTTCTTTCACGGCTATCTGCTGGCCTTCATGCTGTGGCTGGGCGTGACTCTCGGCTCCATGGTCATTCTCATGATCCGCCATCTCACCGGCGGGGGTTGGGGTACGGTGATTCGCCGCATTCTGGGCGCGGCTATGCGCTGCATTCCCCTGATGACGGTCTTGTTTGTCCCCTTCCTGTTCTCCTTGCCCAAGCTTTACATCTGGGCGGGCCCGCTGGACCGGGTTGCCGATCATCACTTGCGCGAGCACCTGCAGGACATCACCCAAAGCTATCTCTCGGTCAAAGGCTTTTGGATTCGCGCCATTATCTATTTCGCAATCTGGAATCTGCTTTCGTATTTCCTCAGCAAGTGGTCCGCCGAGCAGGACCGTCCTCCTTTGCGCGACAATAGCCCGCGTTTCAAGGCGCTGAGTGCTCCCGGCCTCATTCTGTATGCCTTTACCGTCAGCTTTGCCGCCATCGACTGGTTGATGTCGATCGACCCCAGCTGGATCTCGACCATCTATGGTCTGCTGATTCTGATCGGGCAGTTGCTTGCGGCCATGTGCTTCGCGGTGGTGGTGGAACGTATCCTGGTCCGCCACAAACCCATGTCAGAGCTGCTGCGACCCAGCTTCGTGCACGACCACGGCAAGTGGATGCTGGCCTTCATCATGGTGTGGGCCTATTTCTCGTTCTCGCAGTGGCTCATCATCTGGGCCGGCAACCTGCCGGAGGAAATCACCTGGTACTACCGCCGTTTGGGCGGCGGGTGGGGATACGTAGGGCTTTTTCTGGTGATCTTCCACTTTGCGGTGCCCTTCACCATCCTGCTCTCGCGTTCCTTCAAGCGCGATATCACGCGCTTGGTATGGCTGGCGATATGGATGTTGTTTATGCGCGTGGTGGACCTGTTCTGGATCATCGAACCTAATTTCTCCGTGACCTTCACGGTCAGCATTTGGGACATTGTGGCCCCTATCGCGGTGGGCGGTCTGTGGCTGGCGTTCTTCTTCCGCAACCTGGCTTCGCAGCCTCTGCTGCCGGCCTACGATGTCTATGCCAAGGAAGTTCTGGAGCCCGCGCATGACTGAGAACCGGATACAACACCCGCACGGTGGCGGCGGTGACTACGAACACGAGGACCTGAGTACCCGCTCCGTGTTCTGGTTTCTGATCAGCATGGCCATCATCTGCGTGCTGATGTACTTCCTGCTGCACGGGGTGTTTGCGGTGTTGAATCGCTACGACCACGCCAGTCAGGGGCCGCAGCATCCCTTGGCTCCGGCCGTGGCCGAGCCCAATGTGCGCCGCGCCACCCCCTATGCCAAGACCCAGGCAGCGCTGGAGAAGACCTTTCCCGAGCCGCGCCTGGAAGAAGACGAGCGCTCGCAGATGCGTGTCTTCCGCCTGAAAGAAGAACAGCAGCTCCACACCTACGGCTGGGTGGATGAGAAAGCCGGGGTGGCCCATATTCCGATCGAGCGCGCCATGGAACTGGTGGCGGAGCGCGGGCTGCCGGTGCGCGCCCAGGCCGGTGAAAGCGCCGTCCCAGCTGGCAAGACCGCCACTAAGGCCGGGAACTAGCAGTCCAGAACGCCGGGACGGGCCAGGGAGCAACGATTCGAGGTACAAGCAGTATGCAGTGGCATTCCAGATCGGCGTTTTGGGTCCTGGCGGTAGTGCTGGGCATCTCCGGTTTCACCGCTTCGGGCTGGGGGCAGGCGATGTCCAAAGGGATCCTGTCGCCGCCCGCCAATGTGCGCCCGCCGGGATTGCTGAATGTGGGCATCGAGCAGCGTCTGAACCAGCAGGTGCCGCTGCAGTTGGAATTTCGTGATGAGACCGGTAAAGCGGTGCGGCTCAGCGATTACTTCGGCAAGAAGCCGGTGGTCCTGAACCTGGTCTACTATCAATGCCCCATGCTGTGCGGGGAAGTGTTGAGCGGGCTGACCAGCGCCCTGCGGGTCATGAAGATCGACGTTGGCAAGGATTTCGAAGTGCTGACCGTGAGCTTCAATCCCCGGGAAACGCCAGAGATGGCCGCCGCCAAGAAAGCGGAGTATCTGCAACGCTACAACCGCGCCGGGGCCGATGCGGGATGGCATTTTCTGACCGGTCCGCAGGCCTCGATTGAGGGCCTGACGCAGGCGGTGGGATTTCAGTATCAGTACGACGAGAAGAGTAACCAGTTCGCCCACGTGGCCGCCATCGTGGTGCTGACGCCGGAAGGCAAGGTGGCGCAGTACTACTACGGGGTGGAATATTCGCCCAAGGACCTGCGTCTGGGCCTGGTGCAGGCCTCGTCGGGCAAGATTGGCAATGTGGTGGATGCGGTCCTGCTGTACTGCTACCACTATGATCCGGCCACCGGGAAGTACGGCGCCATCGTTTCGCGGGTGCTGAAACTGGCGGCCTCAGTCACGATTTTGATTTTGGGCGTGTTCATGGTGGTGATGTTCCGCCGCGGACCGGCACAGCCTCACCCGGGAGCGTAATTAGGTCGCTTAAATTATGTTTGATAACTTTCCACTTTGGCCGGCACGGGCCTCGACAATGGCGGGAAATGTAGACGCGCTCTACATCTTCCTGACCGTAGTGTCCGCCCTGATGTGCGTGCTCGTGTTCACGCTCGTGGTGGTGTTTGCCGCCCGCTTCCGCAGACGGAAGGGAGTGCGGGCGGAACAGATTGAAGGTTCTCTGCCGCTCGAAATCACCTGGTCGGTGCTTCCCCTGGGCGTTTTCTTCGTGTTTTTTGCCTGGGGCGCATGGATCTATTTCAGCGAGCGCACCCCTCCCCAGGGGGCCAGCGAAGTCTACGTGGTGGGCAAGCAGTGGATGTGGAAGCTGGAGCACGCCGAAGGGCAGCGCGAAATCAATCAGCTGCATGTGCCGGTGGGCCGCGACATCAAGCTCATCATGACTTCCCAGGACGTCATCCACAGCTTCTACGTGCCGGCCTTCCGCATCAAGCAGGACGTGCTCCCCGGCCGCTACACCACCACCTGGTTCCGCGCCACCAAGCCCGGCACCTATCACCTGTTTTGCGCCGAGTACTGCGGCACGCAGCACTCCGGCATGATCGGGTCCGTGGTGGTCATGGAGCCCGCGGAATACCAGGCCTGGCTGGGCGGTGGCGGCGCCACTACCGGCTCCCTCGCCTCCAACGGGCAAGCGTTGTTTACGCAGCTGGGATGCGCCACCTGTCACCGTACCGATACCCAGGGCCGCGGTCCCAACCTGGTGGGCACCTTCGGCAAGCCGGTGCTGCTGGAGGACGGCCGCACTGTGATGGAGGACGAAAATTATGTCCGCGAATCCATTCTGGTGCCGACCGCCAAAGTGGTCAGCGGCTTTAAGCCGGTCATGCCTGCCTTCCAGGGCATGGTCAGCGAAGAACAGTTGAACGCTCTGGTCGCCTACATCAAATCGTTGAGCCCGCCGTCCGCCGGCGCGGCGAACACCGCCAGTGTGGCCCCGTCTGGCGAAAAACCGCACGGGCCCGAGGTGCACTAGTCATGGCTACCGCAGTTGTTACCGCCGAACGCGAAAACTATCTCAATAAGGAATACGGTGTCCGCTCCTGGCTCCTGACCGTAGACCACAAGCGCATTGCGCTGCTCTATTTGGTCTCGGTCACCTTCTTCTTCCTGATCGGCGGACTCTTCGCCCTGCTGATCCGGCTGGAGTTGCTGACCCCGGCGGGCGACCTGGTGCAGGCGGATACCTACAACAAGCTGTTCACCATGCACGGCATGGTGATGGTCTTTTTCTTCCTTATCCCGGTGGTGCCGGCGGTGCTGGGCAACTTCCTGGTGCCCTTGATGATCGGGGCCAAAGACCTGGCTTTCCCGCGCATCAATCTGCTGAGCTGGTATCTCTACATCATCGCCGGCGTCCTGATGTTGCATTGCATGCTGACCGGAGGAGTGGACACCGGCTGGACCTTCTATACCCCCTTCAGCACCGCCTTCAGTAATACCAAGGTGGTGGAAGCCGGCATCGCCGTCTTCATCAACGGGTTCTCCTCCATCTTTACCGGACTCAACTTCATTGTGACCATCCACCGCATGCGCGCTCCCGGCATGACCTGGTCCCGGCTGCCGCTGTTTATCTGGGCGCAGTACGCCACCAGCGTCATCATGATCCTGGGCACGCCGGTGGTGGCGGTCACCATCGTGCTGGTCGCGGTGGAACGCCTCTTTCATCTGGGCATCTTCGATCCCAAGCTGGGCGGCGACCCCCTGCTCTTTCAGCACCTGTTCTGGTTCTATTCCCATCCCGCGGTCTACATCATGATCCTGCCGTCGATGGGGGTGATCAGCGAGCTGATCACGTGTTTCTCGCGTAAGCGGATTTTCGGCTACAGCTTCGTGGCCTTGTCCAGCATTGGCATCGCCGTGCTCGGCTTCCTGGTCTGGGCCCACCACATGTTTGTGGCCGGCATCTCACTGTATGCCGCGCTCATCTTCTCCGCGCTCAGCTATCTGGTGGGAGTGCCTTCCGCCATCAAAGTCTTTAACTGGACCGCCACCCTCTATCGCGGGTCCATTACCTACTCGACGCCCATGCTCTATGCCTTCGGTTTTCTGGGCCTGTTCACCATCGGCGGCCTGACCGGATTGTTCCTGGCCTGCCTGGGTGTGGACGTGCACGTGACCGATACCTACTTCGTGGTGGCCCACTTCCACTACGTCATGGTGGGAGGCGTCCTCATGGGATACCTGGGCGGCATCCACTTCTGGTGGCCCAAGATCACCGGACGCATGTATCCGGAGTTCTGGGGCCGGCTTTCCGCTCTCATCGTCTTCGTGGGCTTCAACCTCACGTTCTTTCCCCAGTTCATCCTGGGTTACCTGGGCATGCCGCGCCGCTATTACCAGTACGTGCCGGAATATCAGGTGCTGAATGTGCTCTCCACTGCGGGGGCGACGGTGCTGGGCGTGGGATACCTGATGCCCATGGTGTACCTGCTGTGGTCGATGCGCTACGGCAAGCCGGCATCCGACAATCCGTGGAACGCCGCCGGTCTGGAGTGGATGACTTCTTCTCCGCCCCCGACCTTCAACTTCGATGAGACCCCGGTGGTCGACTTCGAGGCCTACGACTACGAGCACATTCCCGAGAAGCACGAAGAGGAGGTCGCCGTTGGATAGCCACGCCGCCGTGGAGCACGGCCCCGAGCTCCTGCACCATTTTTCCGACGCCGAGCAGCAGCGCAATGCCGCCAGCCTGGGCATGTGGCTGTTTCTGGTCACGGAAATCATGTTCTTCGGCGGCATGTTCTGCGCCTACCTGGTGTACCGCTACTGGTATTTCGGCGACTTCGGCGCCGCCAGCCAGACCCTCGACATCCGCCTGGGGGCCTTCAATACCGCCGTCCTGATTGGCTCCAGCTTGACCGTGGCCATGTCCATCTGGGCGGCGCAAACCGGCCGCCGCAAGGTCCTGGTCGGTCTTCTGCTGGCCACCATTCTGTTGGGTCTGGTCTTCCTCGGGGTCAAGGCCGTGGAATATCACGATAAATTCGAGCACCACCACGTGCCCGGCGCCTCCTTCCATTTTGAAGGCGAAGTTCCCGGCCATCCCGGACTGCCCGTGAATCCTTATCACGCGCAGATGTTCTTTTCTTTGTACTTCGCTATGACCGGTCTGCATGCCCTGCACATGATCATCGGCATCGGCCTGTTCAGCTACCTGACCTACAAGGCGTGGACGGGATACTACACTCCCAAGTACTACACGCCCATCGAGAACGCCGGCCTGTACTGGCACTTCGTGGACATTGTCTGGATTTACCTGTTCCCATTGCTCTATTTGATTGACCGGCACCGCTAAGGGACATCTATGTCTGATACGTCGGAACACATCTCGTCGCCCAAACTGTACGTTGCCATCTGGCTGCTGCTGATGGTGTGTACGGCCCTTACCGTGGGAGCGGCCTTCATCGATCTCGGCCCTCTGAATACCATCGTGGCCCTGGGCATCGCCACCCTGAAAGCCGTGGTGGTGGTGCTTTACTTCATGCATGTGAAGTACACCCATGAGCGCATGACCAAAGCTGTGGTCGTCTCCGGGTTCTTTTTCCTGTTACTGCTGCTGGCCCTGAGCATGATGGATTACACCACTCGCGGCTTGGGCTAAACGGAAAATCCCGGCAGGGCGCTGCCTTTTGCGCTATACTCCGCCCGCTGTATGAATTCGCCTTAACGCGAGGTGGATATGGCTTTCTGCAATTCCTGCGGCGCAACTCTGGAAACTGGAACCAAATTTTGCAGCAAGTGTGGGGCGGCGGTTCCCCTCACGGCTGCCACCGCGCCGCCCCCGGTGCAGGGACAAGGCAGCAGCGCCCTCAAGATCATCCTAATGGTGGTCGGCGCTCTGGCCCTGTTGTTTGTGTTAGGCCTGGGTGCGGTGGGCTTTTTCGCCTGGCGAGTCGCCAAGCACAGTAAAGTGGAAAACCGCAATGGCAGCGTCCATGTAGAGACGCCTTTGGGTACGGTGGACAGCAACCAGGACCCGGAAGAGATCGCCCAGACCATCGGCATCGAGCTGTACCCGGGTGCCCGTATTGTGAAGGGGAGCGCCGCCAGCGTGACGCTGGGCAGCATGCATACCGCGTCGGTGGCCCTGGAAACCGACGACCCGGCGGAAAAAGTCGCGGAATTTTACCGGGAGCAGTTACCCACCGCGAATTTCTCCGGATCGCAGAACGGTCCTTATACGATCGTTTCTGGTGATACCCACAATGCGGTGACGGTGACCATCCTGCCTTCCGGGGGAAGTACGAAGATCCAGATCGCTAAAGTGAAACGCTAGTTCTTTGGGCCCTATGCAAGAGAATTTCACTGAAGTTGCCCGCGCCGCCCGCTCTGCCGCCGTAGATGCGGTGGGCCTGGAAGCCGCTCTGCGCCGCCAGCTGCGCGGAGAAGTCCGCTTTGACGCCAACACCCGCGCCCTCTATGCCGCGGATGGCTCCAACTACCGGCAGGTTCCCATCGGCGTCGTCCTGCCTCGCGACAATGACGACGTGCTCGCCACCATCGCGCTGGCCCGCCAGTATGGCGCTCCCATCCTTTGCCGGGGCGGCGGCACATCGCTGGCCGGCCAATGCTGTAATGTTGCCGTCGTTCTCGACTTCTCGAAATATATGGCCGGGATACTGGAAGTCGATCCCGACCGTCGCCTTGCCCGCGTACAGCCCGGAGTCATCCTCGACCATCTGCGCAACGCCGCCGAAAAGCACCACCTGACCTTCGCTCCCGACCCGGCCACCCACAGCCGTTGCACCCTGGGTGGCATGATCGGCAACAACTCCTGCGGCGTGCACTCCGTGATGGCGGGCAAGACCGACGACAATATCGAGGAGCTGGAAGTCCTCACCTACGACGGATTGCGCCTGCGCGTCGGCGCCACCAGCGAGGAAGAAGTACAGAAGATCATTCAGGCGGGGGGACGCCGCGGCGAAATTTACGCTGGGCTCAAGACCATTCAGCAGAAGTATGCGGAATACGTTCGCAAACAGTTCCCCAATATTCCGCGTCGCGTCTCCGGCTATAACTTGAATTATCTGCTGCCGGAAAACGGCTTCCACGTGGCCCGCGCCCTGGTCGGTTCTGAAGGCACCTGCGTCACCGTGCTGGAAGCCACCTGCCGCCTGGTGCAGAGCCCTTCCGAACGCGTGCTATTGGTGATCGCCTATCCCGATATTTATCAGTGTGCCGATCACGTTCCGGAAGTGATGGCGCACGGCCCCATTGGCCTGGAAGGTATGGAGGACCTGCTCATCCAGTACAGCGTCCGCAAGGGCATCAATGCGGAAGGCATCGCGCTTCTGCCGGAAGGCGGAGGCTGGTTGCTGGCCGAGTTTGGCGCCGACTCCGCGGCCGAGGCTGAAGCCCAGGCCCGCCGCCTGATGGAGACGTTGGGCCGCGGGCCCCATCCGCCGAACATGCGCCTGTTCACCGACAAGCGCCAGGCCCATCGAGTGTGGGAAGTGCGTGAGTCCGCATTGGGTGCGGTCTCGCATGTGGAAGGCGAGCCTCCGGCATGGGAAGGCTGGGAAGACGCTGCCGTGGCCCCGGAAAAATTGGGCGGCTACCTGCGCGGCCTGCGCCGGCTCACCGAGAAATATCGCTATCGCAGCGTGCTCTACGGCCACTTCGGCCACGCCTGCGTGCACAATCGCATCAGCTTTGACTTCGAAACCAAAGACGGCGTACGCAACTTCCGCAGCTTCATGGAAGAAGCCGCTGATCTTGTGGTCAGCTTCGGCGGTTCCTTCTCCGGCGAGCACGGAGATGGCCAGGCCCGTGGCGAACTTCTTCCCAAAATGTTCGGGCCGGAGCTGATGCAGGCTTTCCGCGAGTTCAAGGCGCTGTGGGACCCGGCCTGGAAGATGAATCCGGGCAAGCTCATCGAGCCCTATCGTCTGGATGAAAATCTGCGCATCTTCCCCGGACAGAAAACCTGGGAACCCGAGACCCATTTTCGTTTTCCGCACGATCAAGGCAGCCTGGCCAGCGCCACCTTGCGTTGTGTCGGAGTAGGGAAGTGCCGCCAGTATGAAGGCGGCGTCATGTGTCCCAGCTTCCGTGCTACGCGCGAGGAAGAGCACTCCACCCGCGGCCGCGCCCATTTGCTCTGGGAGATGACCCAGGGCGACGTGATCAAAGATCAATGGAAGAGCGAAGAGGTGAAGTCCTCGCTCGATCTTTGCCTGGCCTGCAAAGGCTGCAAGAGCGACTGCCCGGTCGGCGTGGATGTCGCGACTTACAAGGCCGAATTTCTTTCGCACTACTATGAAGGGCGGCTGTATCCGCTGGCCGCCTACGCCTTTGGCAACATCGATTTCTGGGCGAAGATCGCTTCCAAAGTCCCCGGCCTGGTCAACCTGACCACGCAGCTTCCCGTCCTGGCCGATATCGCCAAGCGCGTGGCCGGGGTGCCGCACCAGCGCCGCATCCCCGCCTTCGCCCCGCAGACTTTTCGCAGTTGGTTTGCCGGCCGGGCCCCACGAAACATGGACGGCCCCGCCGTCGTACTCTGGCCCGACACCTTCAATAACCATTTTCTGCCGGACACCGCCAAAGCCGCCGTCGAAGTCATCGAGGCCGCCGGGTTTCAGGTCATGCTGCCGGCCAAGGCGTTGTGCTGCGGCCGCCCGCTGTATGACTGGGGCATGCTCGACCGCGCCCAGCGTCTGTTGCTCGAAGTCCTGGATGTGCTGGAGCCGGAGATCGAAGCAGGAATTCCCGTGGTGGTGCTCGAACCCAGTTGCGCGACCGTTTTCCGCGATGAGCTTCTGAACCTCTTCCCGAATGACGAGCGCGCCCAACGCCTCTCCCGCCAGACCTTTTTCCTCACGGAATTTCTGGAAAAGGGCGCCAGGCACTTCGAGCTGCCCAAGTTGCCGCGCCAGGCCCTGATCCACGGCCACTGCCACCACAAAGCCGTCATCAAAATGACCGATGAGGAGCGCGTCCTGACCCGTCTGGGCCTCGACTACTCCGCCCCCGCCCCCGGCTGCTGTGGCATGGCGGGCGCCTTCGGTTTTGAGGAAGAGAAATACGATGTCTCAGTGGCGATTGGCGAGATGGAATTACTCCCCGCCGTACGCCAGGCCGCTCCCGAGACCCTGATCATCGCCGACGGCTTCAGCTGCCGGGAACAGATTGCCCAATGCACCGACCGCCATGCCCTGCACATAGCGGAGGTCCTGCAAATGGCCCTGCGCCAGGGCGGGGAAGGCCTCCCGCAAGCCTATCCGGAGCGCGACTCCGTCCAGCGCCAGGAGGGAGAAATCCGCCGCTCCATGCGGCGCAGCGGTCTAGCCGTGGCCGGTCTGGCCGCCGGCCTGGGCTTACTTTGGGCCTTGAGCAAACGCTACTGACCGTAATTAAGTATTTTTGAATCAATAACTTAACTGTTTACCTCTCGGTCTCTCCCCATCCTGCCCGGATTCTGGGACAATAGAAGTCAGCCTCAGCCGGTTGCCACTCGGCGTCCGTCCATCCCCACGCGGCTGAGAGGTACCCTTATGATGCAAGACGGTTCAAACACCCTTATCGTTGCGGAGCCTTCCCTAGGGATCAAGGCAGAGGAGGTACCGGACGTGATTCTGCACGGTTCCGTACTGGTGCTGATCCAGTTTGACGTTTGCGAGGAGATCAAGCTCGACCAGCTTCGCCAGATTTTTGGCGCCCGCAAAGTCGAACAGCCCAGCTTCAAGCATCCCGCGCCCGGCTACGTCCGCTATCAGCGCCCTCCGGTCCTGGAATCCATTGAGCCGCTGGTGCTGGAAACCGGCGAGAAGCTGCAAGGCCAGATCAAGTATTACGACTATGGAGTCTTGAGCGTGGTCTTTGAGTTGCCCTTCTCCGGCGATTGGGACCGCCTGATCCGCCTGGGGAGCCGCTGGGTGTGGGACGTGGACTTTGCCGCCCTGGCCTCGCGCATCGTGAAGCAGAAGCTGGAGCGGGCCCGCCCCGCCTTGGTCAAACCCTACGACGACTGGCTCAGCGAAGACTATTTCATTTTCCACGTGCGCGAAATGAGTGGGGCGCCCTCCGCCGCGGACTTGTGCAACACCGATGGGGCGCGCATTGCCCAGATTGTCCGCGGGGAAGTCGCCCAGCTTTCCGACGGCGAGCGCAACGAGATTCTGCAATCGCGCATTTCCTACTATCCCAATGACCTGGCGGTCATCGGCTGGAACGCGGCGTTTTTGTATGACAGTGAGTCCGGCGCGGAGACGGCCATCCAGCTCCTCGAATACGCCAACTCGCAGCTGCTGGAGTTCCGCCACTATGACGAGCTGCTGACCGAAGAGCTGGAGCAGGTGTACGACGCGCTCGACAAGGGCACCGGCACCCTGGCCCGCTGGCGTTTGGCGCGCGCCGCCTCGCACCTGCACACCGTGCTGCTGGATGTGAACGAGCTGACCGAGCACGCCGACAACGCCATCAAGTTTTTGAGCGACATGTTTTCCGCCCGCTTGTATAAGTTGGCGGCGGCCAAGGTGGGCGTGCCCGACTACAAAGACCTGGTGCAGGAAAAGCTGCGCACCGCGGAAGAGCTCTATCGCTTTATGGTCGACCAGTTCAACCAGAGCCGCGCCTTCGTGCTGGAATTGATGGTGGTGATTATTCTGGTGATTGAGCTGATCTTCTTCTTCGGAGAAAAGGTCTGGTAGCTTTGGAATTGCTGGGGAAAATAAAAGGCCCTCGAGTGAGGGCCTTTTGCTTTGCTGGCTGGCCGGTTACTCCGGAGGCAGCAGCATGCCCTTTTCCAGGTGCCTGGTGGTATGGGCGTAGGAAGCGGCATGCGGATCGTGCGTCACCATCACGATGGTCTTGTGGAAGTCTTCATTCAACCGCTTCAGGATCTCCAGAATTTCCGTGGCGGAATGGCTGTCCAGGTCGCCGGTCGGCTCGTCGGCCAGGATCAGCGTGGGATCACTGACAATGGCGCGGGCAATGGCCACTCGCTGTTCCTGCCCGCCGGAAAGCTGCTTGGGCAGGTGGTTCACCCGCTCGCCCAGGCCGACCAGCTTTAATGCCGTCAATACGTGGTCGCGGCGCTGCGCCGGCGTGAGTTTTGTGAGCAGCAGCGGCAGCTCGACATTCTCAAACGCGGTGAGCACCGGAATCAGGTTGAAGGTCTGGAAAACGTAGCCCACGTGCGTGTTGCGCCAGCGCGCCGAGGCGGCGTCGTTGAGCTGGAAAATGTTCTCTCCCAACACCAGCAGCTCGCCCGCGGTCGGCTTATCGATGGCGGCAATCATGTTCAACAGGGTGGTCTTGCCGGAACCGGAGGGGCCCATCAGCGCCAGAAATTCTCCCTGGGCGATTTCAATGGAGACATCATCCAGCGCCTTCACTTCAAACGCGTCGCGCTTGAAGATTTTGCTCACGTTGCGCACCTGGACGACCTTGGTTTGGGTAGCGATGTTGCTGGCTGTGGCAGTGCTCATGATTGTCCCTTGATCTTGATTTTGTCGCCGTCTTTCAAAGTCGCCGGGGCCGCGGTGATGATGTTCTCGCCGCCGTTCAGTCCCTGTACCAGCGCTCCGCCGCTGCGCTGGGCCACGATCTGTACTGGCCGCATCACCGCCTTCCCGTTGTAGGCCAGGAAGACAACTTTCCTTCCGTCCCGCTCCCGCAGCGCGGCGCTGGGTACGAACACGCCGGAAGATTTCTCGCCGGTGCTCTTATCTTCATGCGCCAGGAACTTTACCGTGGCATTCATCTCCGGACGCAAATAATCGTCCGGATTCAGGATCTGTACCTTCACCTGCACCGTGGCTTTTTGCCGGTTGGCTTCGGGAGAAATCTCCGCAATCTCACCGTCGTACTTACGGTCAGGATAGGCATCGACGGTGACGATCCCGCGCTGCTTGGGGCCAAGCTTCGCGAAGTCGTCCTGCGCGATGTCGAGTTCCACCTGGATGTCCTTCAGATCGGCGAGTGAGACCACCGATCCCTGCGGGCCGCCCTCCACCGTGCTGGCAAACATGGCGGTGATGAGTTCGCCCTTTTCCGCCGTGCGCTCCAGAATGGTTCCCGTAACCGGGGCGCGAATCACCGTAGCATCCAGCATGGATTTCGCATATGCCGCCTGCCCCTCGGCCTGCAGCATCGATCCTTTGGCGCGGGCAATCTCCTCCGGGCGGGGCCCTATTTTGGCCATGGCATAAGCCTGCTCCAGGGAGCGCGCCCGCTGCTGATCGGCTTCATATTTAGCGGTGGCGTCATCCAGCGCCTGCTGTGACAGCACGCCCTGGCGAAACAAGTCGCGGGTGCGGTCGAGCGTGATCTTGTCGTTGGCCAGGGTGGCGTTGGCTTCCGCCAGATTATGCTGCGCCTGTTGGATCTCCTCCGGGCGCGAGCCGTTCTGCAGTTGCAGTAGGTACGCGGCGGCGTTTTGCTGCGCTCCCAGGGCCTGCTGGTAGCTGGCGTGGAACTCGTCATCTTCCAGCCGCACCAGGATCTGTCCTTCTTTGACGTGGTCGCCTTTTTCCACCCCTACCCACTTCACCCGGCCTGTGACCTTTGAGTTCACATTGATCTTGTGGTGGGGAATGATGTAGCCGCTGGCGGAGAGCACGGTCCCCGCCGCCCCGCCCGTAGTCTCGGCGGTGGCGCGGGCAACCTCGACTTCCAGCGGGTCACCGGCGAACAGCCGGTAGGCGATGGCGATCACTCCCAGCACCACGATCAGCGCGATGCCGGCCAGGATGTATCGCTTGGCCCAGAGGGGCGGTTCGCCTTCGCCGCCGTGGCGGGCGTTGTGGTCTATGCGCAAGCTGCGCAGGTCCTCGTGTTTGGCGTCAATCGGCATGTTGAATTGGTCTCACAAATTTTTCAGTCTCCGGCTCAATCGCGCAGGGCCGCCAGAATCTCCCGGCTGGCCGCGTGCCAGGCCGGCGCGATGCCTCCCACCAGCCCCATGAACAGTGCGAACCCCAGGGCCGCGCCGATCACCGTCGGGGTCATCTGCAGGCTGAACACCACTTCACTGAAGGTGACCGCGTTCGAGGTCCCGGTGGTCCAGCCGTTGAAGGGCAGCATCAACAGGATCCCGATGGCCGCTCCCAGCAGGGAAAGCAAAAGCGATTCCAGCACAAATGAAGTCAGAATGCTGGACCGGGAGAACCCGATCACGCGCAGGGTGGCGATCTCTCGTCCGCGATAGGCGACGGCGGCGTACATGGTGTTGGTGGCGGCAAAACAGGAGCCGATGGCCATAATGATGGCCACGATCTGCCCCACCCACTTGATGGGGTCGCCGGATTTGGTCTGCGAGCGGTAATACTCCGGCTCCAGCATGCCGTTCAGTTCCAGGCGCTGGTCATCATTGGCGCGGTTCTTCAAGGCCTCGGCGGAGACGGGATCGGTCGCCCGCAACAGTGCCGAGGAATAAATCGAGCGCTCAAAGTCGGTGGAAATCTGGTTGATGTCTCCCCACACTTCGGAGGCGTGCGCCGTGCCGCTGGCGTCAAAGACCCCCACCACTTTCCAGTCGCCGCTGCCAATGCGCATGCTGTCGCCGATGTTGGCGTGCGAGAAGCGATCGTGAATGGCCTTGCTGACGGTGATCTCGCGCTGTCCCGGGGTGAACCAGCGCCCTTCCACCAGCTTGATCTCCGGCCGCATTTCCACTCCCATGGGGGTCAGGAAGCGGGTCGTGACGTTGGTCTCCCCCGTGCCGTCCTTGCGGGGCAGCACGATGATGAGAATGTCTTCCCCGGAAACCATGGGCTCGTTGCGGTTGTTCTTCGCCACTCCGGGCAGGTCCTTGAACACTTGCATGGCCTCGCGTTGCACCCCGCCGGCGGAGAGCTCGGAGTTCGATCCTTTGCGCAGCACCAGCACGTTCAGCGGATCGCCGGTGGTCCCGAAGGCGCGGTTCAGCCCGGCCAGCAGCGCCATGATAAAGACCGCGGTGGCCACGGTCAGGGCGATGCCCAGCGCGGTCATGATGGTCAGGCCCTTGCGCAGCTTCAGGTTCCGCACGTTATAGCTCAGGGGAATCGCCATGGTTTCTCCGTTACCCGATGTGCCGCAGACCATCGACAATGTTGGTCTGCGAGGCGTTATACGAGGGAATAAAGGCGCTCAAAAATCCCACCAGCGCCGCCACCGCAATGGCCAGCAGAATGGTGGGAGGAGTCACCTTCATGCCGGTCAGAAAACCGCCCTGACTGGCCGCGCCCGCCACCAGAAGGAAAGCCACCGAAGAACCCAGCAGCCCGCCGATCAGCGACAGCGAGACCGCTTCTCCCACAAACAGCGCCAGAATACTGCCGCGCGTGAAGCCCAGAGTCTTCAGCACCGCCACTTCGCGGGTCCGCTCGCGCACCGACATGGCCATGGTAGTGGCCGAGACCAGAAGAATGGCAAAAACCACCGCCGAGGAAATAATCAGGATGAAGGCCTTCACGTTGCCCAGCATGGCGATGAAGCCCAGCTGGAAGGCGCGCTCGGTTTCGGTCTTGGTGGGGGCCGTCGAATTGCGGAACAACTCGTCAATCGCCTGCCCTACCCGAGTGACGTTTTCCGGGGAATCCACCAGCACGCCGAAGAAGCCGTCTGACCCTTTCAGCGGCTTGAAGCCTTCTTCGATGTATGTCTTGTCAAAATAGATGGACTGGGTCGGCAAAGGCGCATGGAAAATGCCCCGCACCGTCAATTCCAGATTCATGGGAAAGATCAGGCCTTTGAGGTGCAGGTGGTCGCCGATCTTCCATCCGAATTTCTCCGCCAGCTTGCCGTCCACCACGCAGCCGGCGCGGTCTTTTTGCCAGGCGGCCAGCTGGTCCGGGGCAATCTCAAATTCCGGATACACGTCGAACAGTTCCTTGGGGTCCGCTCCAAACTGAGCGAAGAAATTCTCCGGCTTGTCGTCCTTGTATTGCCCGCCGAACCACTGTTGGTTCACCACATGGGTCACGCCCGGAATGGCGCGGATCTTCTCCCGGTAAAAGCCGGGTAAGGGAAAGGCCAACGAGACCTTGTTGCGCACGATCAGCCGCTGCGCCGATTGAGCCGTCCCTTCATCGATGTAGAAACTGCGCCAGATCGTCATCATGAAGGTCAGCAGCAGCAGCGAGAAGGCGATGCTGAGCACGGTGAGAATGCTGCGCCGCTTGTTGCGGAAGGCATTTTTCCGCACAAAGGAAGTCAGGGTCATGAGTGAACTCCAGAAGCAAAACCTGGTCAAACTGGATAAATCAAGGACGCGCCGGGCCCGGTCCCGGGGTGTGAGCTAGAATACCCGAGCCCGCACCGCCAGACAACCCGGAGCGGCTCCCCTTGGCTCCGGGCATTTTGCCCAAATCTGCCCTCATACAAAACCGCGGCCGGGGACAAAAGGTCACGCACGCGAGAGCGCATAATTTCCCTGCATCCATGCTGATCGATGGTTAGACGGAATGCCAGTGGAGATCGTCACTGCCGGGCAATGACAATTGTCATCTCCACCCTCGCCGCGGGCCAAGGGTCCGATAAACAAAAGAGAAAACCGATTTTTCGTTGCGCAGACCCGCCGCCCTGGGATAGATTGCCAACGCGACCCATTTGCCGAATAATCTCAGTCACACGAACAACTTAGGAGAGATATGCTACAGACCGCCGTGCCTGGAACGTACAAGGCCCTTAGCACCCTCGATCTCACCATTATCGGCGTTTATTTTCTGGTCATCTTTTCGATTGGGTTCTACTTCGCGCGCCGTGGGCGCACCTCGACCGATTACTTTCTGGCCAGCCGCAACGTGGGGTGGTTCGCCATTGGGGCGTCCTTGTTCGTATCCAATATCTCGACCGAGCATTTCATCGGACTTTCTGGTTCTGGGGCCTCGTCCGGTCTGGCGGTCGGGCACTTTGAGTGGTGGGCTTGCCTGATTCTGCTGGTCCTCGGCTGGGTCTTCGTGCCCTTCTATTTGCGCTCCAACGTTTTCACCATGCCGGAGTTCCTGGAGCGCCGCTTCAGCCGCTCTTGCGCCGTTTATCTGGCCAGCATCTCCATCATCGCCTACATCTTCACCAAAATTTCCGTGCAGCTTTACGCCGCCAGCGTAGTGCTGGAACAAGTGGCGGGCTGGACGCTTTGGAAGACCGCCATCGTGCTCGTGGTGGCCACCGGCATTTACACCATCGCGGGCGGCCTGGCGGCCGTCATTTACACCGACACGGTGCAGACCCTGATTCTGATAACCGGGGCGGTCCTGCTTACCATCTTCGGCCTGCATCGCGTGGGTGGCTTCGAAGCGCTGCGCGCCGCCGTCCCCGCCGACTACTTCCACATGATCAAGCCGGCCACCGACTCGGCCTTCCCCTGGACCGGCATCTTTTTTGGCGCGCCCATTCTCGGCATCTGGTATTGGTGTACCGATCAGGTGATCGTGCAGCGCGTGCTCTCCGCCCGCGATGAAGGCCACGCCAAGGCCGGCGCCATCTTTGCCGGCTTCCTCAAGATCCTTCCTGTCTTCATGCTGGTCTTGCCCGGAATCATCGCCCTGGCCTTGTTCCGCGATCTCTTTAAGTTCGGGCCCCACGGCGAGGTGCTTAACGGCGACATCGCTTATCCCACGCTGATCCTGAACCTGCTGCCTGCCGGACTGGTCGGCTTGGTGCTGGCCGCGCTGCTGGCCGCCGTCATGGGCGCCATGGCTTCCGTATTCAACTCGGCTTCCACCCTGGTGACGCTCGATTTCTATAAGAAGATCAAGCCCAATGCCAGCGAGGCTTCCCTGGTCAATATGGGACGCATCGCCACCGGGGCGATGGTGCTGCTGGGCCTGCTCTGGGTGCCCTTCATTCACCTCATCAGCAGCCAGCTCTACATTTATCTGCAGAGCGTGCAGGCCTACATCAGCCCGCCGATCGCGGCCTGCTTTGTCTTTGGAATTTTGTGGCCGCGCCTGAATGCGCAAGGAGCTATCAGTTCACTGCTTACCGGCTTTGTCCTGGGCGCGACGCGTTTTATCTGCGAAATCGCGGACCGCGTCGATGGTGGGCACGCCTTCGCCAATCCCCTGCTGCGCTGGCTGATTGATGTGAACTTCCTGCACTACGCCATCTTTATGTTTGTGATCTGCTCGGCGGTGTTGATCGCGGTCAGCCTGGTGACTCCGGCGCCCGATCGCCGGAAGCTGGCCGGCCTGACCTTTGCCACGGTGAACGACAAGATGGATGTGGTCCCCATCACGCCCAGCGCCACCTACAAACCGGCGGCGGAAACGGCCCTCGAGCACCGCCTCAATGTCATCTTCAGCCTGGCCCTGTTATTTACTGTCATCGGCCTGTGGATTCATTTCCGCTAGGCCGGGCATACTCTTACAGGATGCCGCGCATTCAAAGTCTTCGCCCCAATGTGACCCAGGCGGAAGCCGTGCTGCAATTTACTTCCGCCGGGGCCACCGGCCTGTGGCGCAATCTGCGTCAGGGCCCGCTGCGCTCGGTGGCGGATTTCTACATCCCTTTCCGCCTGTTTCACGTGAATATCCAGAACCGCGGGGGCGAGGAACGGCGCATTCTTGCGCTCGATGCCGTCAGCGGCCTTCTCGACCCGTTTCATTTCGAGCAGCTTCCTGCCTCCCAGGACACCATCGCCCTCGAAACCCGCAATGCGCTCCCGATTCAGCTGGCAGAGGCCCCGGCCCGCGACCTTCTGATCCATAAAGTGCAACGCACCCTGTTCAGCAAAGGCTTTTTCCGCATCCGCAATCTTTCCATTTCCGCCCAACCGGCCGCCGAGGTGCATATTCCTTACTGGGTGGGCTTTCGCGGCCGTAATGGCCGAGCGCGCATCGCCATGATCGATGCCATCCGCCGCCGCGAAGAGGGAATGAAGGTGCGCGATATGCTGCAGCACTGGCTGGCGTCGTCAGAAGGTGAATCGTCAACAAGGCATGGGTAGGGCAGGAATTTTGTAATTGGGTAATCGGGCAATTTGGACCCGCACCTGAAACTCTGTTCTTAAAATTACGAAATTACCCGATTACTAAATTACAAAATCTCCTTCGGTGACCTTCGTAACTCACTCACTGGTGCCGCTGGGCGCTATTCTAGCGTTACCTGCCCCCAGATGAAACGCTTGGCATCTGGCCGTCCATGCCATGCAATCGTTTGTGTGGAGTGAGGTTTGGGAGAAATGTCGAACAAGATAGGCCGCTTCGAAATCCTCAGTGAGATTGCTCATTCCGAGAATGGGGCCGTATACAAAGCATCGGACTCGGAAGGTGGGCAGACCATTGCCCTGAAGACCCTGAAACTGGAAGCCTTTGGTGAGCAGGCTGCCGCCCTCGTCGATACGCTGAAGGAAGAAGCGCAGGCTGCCAAGGCGCTCAACAGTCCCAACATCGCACAAATCTTTGGCGTCGAGGAGGCCGACGGTCTGTTTTGCGCTTCCCTCGAATATGTGCAGGGCAACAGCGTGGCCACCATGCTGGCCCGCAAAGAAGGTTTTTCCATCTGGGATTTGCAGGACATCGCTCGTCAGACTTGCCAGGGTCTGGACCATGCCCATTCCAAGCATTCCGTGCATCACAGTCTGGAGCCATCCAAGATCATGGTGACCTGGGACGGGACCGTCAAGGTCCTGGGATTCGGCATCTCGTCCATGAGCGTCTTCGCGGCGCATGCCTCAGGACTACCGCCGGCGGTCTTGCACTACATGTCTCCCGAACAACTGAACGGAGATCCACTGGACGCCCGCTCCAATATCTTTTCCTTGGGCGCGATCTTGTATGAGATGGTCACCGAGCGTAAGGCTTTCGACGGCGATGATGCCGGTCAGGTACGGCAGTCGATTCTGGAGATGACCCCGGTGGCGCCCGATCAGGTCAATCGCAAGCTGCACCCTGTGCTCAGCCAGGTGATCATGCGGGCCATCGCGAAATCTCCTGAAGATCGCTATGCCTCAGGACAGGATTTAGTCAGCGATCTGGAGCGCTGCAAGGAGAGTTCCAGCAAGGCCGCCAAGACAACCGCACAGCCCGCTCAGGGACTCAACGCCCCTAAGCCTGCGCCTGCGCCACGTCCGGCCGCCGTCGTCCCGCCGGCGCCCGTGGCCCAGAAACCTGTGCCCGCTCCTGCGCCGCATCCGGTCGCCGCGGTCCCGCCAGCGCCTGTGGCCCAGAAGGTTGCGCCCGCGCCGGCTCCAACGGTCAAAAAAGTGGCCGCTGCCGCCGCCGGAATTAGCGCGGCCCCCAGCTGGACTTCGTCCAGCGCGCCTGCGGACCCTTTTATCCAGGCCACGGTGAATGCTTCTCTGGCTGCCGCGCAGCCGGCGCCGACTTTGTCGGCTGCTCCGCCGCAAATAGAGCCGGAGCAACCCAAGATCGCGGTCGATCCCATGATGGCCGAGCCTGACCCTGCCGGACCGGCCTCCCGCAGCTTTTCCGAGATTGATGAATTGCCGCCGCTCCAGGAAGCTTACGTGGCGCCTGCGCCGCCGACGCCCACCATTCCGGCCGCGGCCGAGTTGCAGCCCCAGGTGACCTTCAAAAGCGCGCCTCCCGAGAAGCCGAAAGTGCAGCCCCGGGTCGTGGCCAAGAAGGCGGTCACGGAAATCAAGAAAACGCCGCCCAAGCTGTTCCTGTATTCCATTGGTGCGGCCGTGGGCATCATTCTGCTGATTGTGGCCGGCATCGCCTATCACATCCATTCGCAGAATGCGGAGGACGAGGGCACAGCGGTGCGCAGTGCGGCCACGCAGGCCGCCTCCGCCTCTGCCACCCCGCCGCAGGAATCCGCCCAAGCGGGCGTTCCCGCCGAACCCATTGTCGCCGAGTCTCAAGATGTCTCGGTGAAGCCCAAATATGCCGCCCGTAAGAAGGGCAAGACTCCGGTAGCGGAGGCCCCGGTCGTCGTTCCCGGACAGCTCACCATCAATACCACTCCCGATGGTGCGACGGTTGCGCTCGACGGACATTCCGATCCCAGCTGGCTTTCGCCCTACAACCTGACCGGGCTTTCTCCCGGACAGCACACGGTCGTGGTGAGCAAAGCCGGTTATGCCACGGAAACTCGCACCATCGACGTGGCCGCGGGAAGCAAATCCTTCCTGGTGGTGCAACTGGCGCAGCTTGTGCCTACCCTGTCTGTTTCCGGCGAACCCGCCGGCGCGGAAATCTGGCTGGATGGCAAAAATACCGGCAAGACCATTCCCGCGCAGTTTCCCGTGGAGAAGCCCGGGGCGCACAGTGTGACCGTCAAGAAGATGGGGTACCTGGAGGAAACATCGTCGGTGAATCTGCAGGCCGGGCAGGTGTTCCACTACTCGCCGGCTTTGCGCGCGCTTGGTTCCACCGAAGAGATCAAGACGGTCGGCAAATTCAAGAAGATGTTCGGTGGCGGCGGCGATACGGCCGGCATGGGATCGGTCAGCGTCAAGACCCAGCCCAAAGGCGCGCAGATTTCCGTCAACCATCGCATTCTCGACAAGATGTCTCCGGTCGAGTTCTATCTGAATCCGGGTACCTATGTCGTTGACATTACGCTCTCCGGATTCAAGAGCGTGCACCGTGTGGTCAACGTGGAGAAGAGCGGCAAGGTGGCGATCGAAGAAACCCTCGAGCGCGAATAATGCGGCACACCGGGAACCCGGGAACGTCGCAGCACTTCTTGCTTGGTCCAGGACAAACAGAAAAGGCCGCCTCGCCGGGCGGCCTTTTTACTTGCGAGGGAACCAATGTTACCGCCAGCGAAAGCTGGATTCATATCCCGCGCGATAGCCCTGCCCGTAGTCGAAGCGATAGGCGTGCTTGTCGCCAAACTCACGACGGTACCCGCGGTCCTGGTCTCCGTATTTGCCGCGCGGATAAGGATTGTACGGTTTGCCTTTATACATGTCCTCGCGCGCCACGGCGGCGCCGTCCTGGAAGCCGAATCCGTATCCCGGCCGGCGATCAAAGCCGCGCCCGTAGCGGTAGTCGCTGCGGTCAAAGCGCGGATTGCCGCCGTCGCGGTAAAACGCAGCTTCGTATCCCTGACGATATCCGTCGCGATACGCGTCGCGGTATTGCCCGAACGGGCCCATGCGGTTGTCATAGCCACGGCTAGCACGGTCCCAGTCTGCGCCTTGCAGGTTGTAGCTGCGGCGATCGCGGGAATCATCCTGCCCCTGGCGGGTCCCATCCTGGTATCCCTGTTGGAAGCCATACTGGCGGACCTGCGCGGGCCCGCCATAGCCCTGCGCTAACGCCAGTGTGCCGCTGGCCAGCATTATCGCCATGACCAGCGCGATCCATTTGCTCCGCTGCAACCTCGCCCGCAACATGCCATTTTCTGCCCACATGTTTTTCTCGAACATAGTTGCCTCCTGCCGGACCATCCTCAAAAGTCTCCGGCGTCTACTCTCATGGGATGCGGTGGCGAACCTGCGTGATGCTGCCAAAGGCGAGGAATAATGTTTCCCCCGGGCCGCAACTTTGCCCCGCCGCCGGGGTTGTCCGGGTGTCACGGCGTCCCCGCGGTGTTAAACTTTTCAGTTCTCACGCGGAGGCAATTCCAGCATGGCAATCCAGCGGGTTGGCGTGATCGGTGCAGGCACCATGGGCAATGGCATTGCGCATGTTTTTGCCCGGAGCGGCTTCCAGGTTGTTCTGTGCGATGTGGAGCAGCGTTTCCTCGATCGCGGTCTGGACACTATCGGCAAGAACCTCGATCGCGAAGTGGCCAAAAGCAAAATTACGGCGGAGCAGAAAGCCGCGGCATGGACGCGTATCACGCCCGTGCTCGATCGCGCACAACTTTCCGGCTGCGATCTGGTGGTGGAAGCGGCCACGGAAAAATTTGCCATCAAGACGGAAATCTTCCGCGATCTTGACCGTATCTGCCGCCCCGACGTGATTCTGGCGAGCAATACTTCCTCCATTTCCATCACTAAGCTGGCCGCCGTGACTCAGCGCCCCGGGCTGGTGATCGGCATGCACTTTTTCAACCCGGTGCCGGTGATGAAGCTGGTGGAGATCATTCGTGGCCTGGCCACCAAGCAGGAAACTTACGATGCGGTGCGCGATCTCGCCGTAAAACTGGAGAAGACGCCGGTCGAAGTCAATGACGCGCCCGGCTTTGTCTCGAACCGCGTGCTGATGCCCCTGTTGAATGAGGCCATGTTCACCGTGATGGAAGGCGTGGCCACACCGCAGGCGGTCGACGATGTCTTCAAGCTGGGCATGGCGCACCCCATGGGGCCGCTGGCGCTGGCGGATTTTATCGGCCTCGATGTCTGCCTCGACATTATGCGCGTGTTGCATGATGGGCTGGGCGATCCCAAGTACCGGCCCTGTCCCTTGCTGATCAAGATGGTGGATGCCGGCTGGCTGGGCAAAAAAAGCGGCCGGGGATTTTATACGTATTCGTGATTTTTTCCCCGCTGGAATTTTCCACCCCAGATGGGTTTCCCCGGCAAGGGTTCCTTCCGGGAAGAAGGGAGTCGCAGATTTTGTCCAGCCCAGGTCCTACCCCACCGGCACCCGCAAAAAAATCTGATGTCCCGTTCTATTTACTCGGCTCGCTTTTCGGCATCGCTGCCGGCTGGATCGATGTAAAAGTGGGAGACTTGCTCCTCACCGCCGTCTTCGTCATGTTTTGCACCATGCTGCTGGGCGTGGTTCGCCCGGAGAGGCCCTGGCGCTGGGTCTTGGCCGTCGCCATCTTCGTCCCCCTGTCGCATCTCTTCGCCTATTATTGCTTTACTCAGAAACCCTATCGCGCCCAAATCTACGAGTCGTTTCTGGGCTTTCTCACCGGTACGGTCGGGGCTTACGCCGGATACGCCGGGCGCCAGGCGATCCGAGCCATCTCCGGGAAGTCCTGAAGGGCCGCGTTCGAAGGTCCCGGCTAGCTGAAAAGGCACTCCTATTCCACAGCCGAAGCAGGTATGCTTTGTGCAGGCAGGCGGGTCTGGCTGCGCCAGGTTTCACGGGATTTTTTTCGGACAATGAGCGCTTCTGTCACAGTTCTGGCCAGCGGCAGCAACGGCAACAGCACCCTGGTCAGTAGTGCCGGCACGCGCATTCTGGTGGATGTCGGTATTTCCTGCCGCGAGACTTTCAAGCGCCTGAAGTCGATTGAGGAAGATCCCCACCGCCTCTCCGCCGTGGTCATTACTCACGAGCACTCCGACCACGTGTCCGGATTGGCCACGCTGTCCCGGAAACTGGACATCCCGATTTTTATGACCGGGGCCACGCACCAGGCCTGGAAGAAGTCCTTGCGCGACGAACTGGGCGAAGGCCCGCAGCTGCCCCGCCTGGAAATTTTCTCCGCCGGGCAAAGATTTCAGATCGGCGATATTTTGGTCACGCCTTTCACCATCCCGCATGACGCCGCCGATCCCGTGGGCTTTACCTTCCGCGTCGAGGGCGTGAAAGTCGCCGTCGCCACCGATCTGGGCTATCTTCCGCCCAATGTCTGCGACCACTTGCAAGGCTGCGATGTTCTGGTCGTCGAATCCAACCATGATGTCGAGATGCTGCGCTGCGGGCCTTATCCCTGGTCGGTAAAGCAGCGGGTCATGAGCCGGGTTGGCCATCTGTCCAATGAGGCCCTCGCGGATTTCTTCGCCAGCGATTATGATGGAGGGGCCGCTTATATTGTTCTGGCCCATCTTTCGGAGCAGAACAATCACCCGGAATTGGCCCGGGCAGCGGCGGAAAAGGCCCTGGGCCCACGCCGCACACTGCTGCATAATCGCGTGCTGCTGGCCGTGCAAAGTCAGGCCCTGGAACCGATCCGGCTGTAGTCCTTTTTATGAGCGAGTGCGTAGACCCCGTAGTAGGCAAGATTCTGGCGGGTTGGCGTTACGATATTTCCGGGCTGGTGCCGGAGATGCGCGGCGCCTATGAGGAGCATTTTGCCCTCTGCGAGCACTGCCGCAGCCGCCAGACCATCCACCGCACCATCGACGTCTCGCTCATCATTCTCGCTTCGCTTTCCGCCGGGGTCTTTCTCTTGGCCTTTGGCGTGATCTTGCATTTTGAGCCGCGCCATGCCTTCTGGCTGGAAATCGCCGCGTTGGCTGGCTTCGCTCTTTCCGCCCTGCTCTGGCTGGCGGTGGCCGTGGCCACTCCCGCGCCAGCCACCATGGTGGATGTGGCCCGCATCGGGGCCCGCCGCGTGCACGACCGTCTGCCCGCCGAAATCCGCGAGAAGCTGCCCGAAGAGCTGCGTATGAAGCTGACCGGCTCCTAGCTCTTGGCGTGCTCTCCCATCCGCGAGTAATCGTGCAGCAGACGCGCGTTGCCCTGGCTCCAGTCCGTAAGCTCGGCCGCTTCGGAGCACAAGCGCAGGCTCAGCCGCAGGTGGAAGATGGTCTGGTCGGTGAACCATACCTGGATCTCCCGCAAATCTTCCTCGTTGGTGAAGCGGATCTGCTCCACCACTTTGCCGCGCAGACCCTCGGCATATGTTGTAGTGTGGTCCGCCACTGAACTCCTCCGGGTCTCCCCGGCTATTTCATCGGCAACTCCCTGCGCTACTTTACCGTCCCGCCTTGCACTCTACCCCGGCCTCTCCATTAACATGAGAGGTAGGAGCCACTATGTCGATCAATACGCCGGAAGAGCTTGCCGCCATGCGCGCCGCGGGGGCCATTGTCCGCCAGATGCTGGAAGCCATGAAACGGCATGTCCGCCCCGGCGTCACCACCGCGGAACTCGATGAAGTCGGCGGCGAGGTGATGCGCCGCCACGGGGCCCGGTCGGCCCCCGCCCTGGTGTATCAGTTTCCCGGCGTGAATTGCATCAGCCTGAATGAAGAGGCGGTGCACGGCATCCCCGGCGCGCGGGTGGTCGAGGAAGGCGACTTGCTGAAGCTGGACGTGACCATTGAGAAAGACGGCTTCATGGCCGACGCCGCCGAGACGGTGGCAGTTGGCGTGATTTCGCCGGAGAAGCAGCGCCTGCTCGACTGCGCCCAGCGCGCCTTTGCGAAGGCCATGCTGGTGGCCCGCGCCGGCTTTCGCGTATCGGAGATTGGCCGGGTGATTGAGCGCGAAGTCCGCCGCAGCGGATTTTCGGTCCTCCGTGAACTGGGCGGCCACGGCATTGGCCGCACCATTCATGAAGAGCCGCGCGTTCCCAATTACGCCGACCCGGATGCCAATGAAATTTTGACCGAAGGCCTGGTGATTACGGTCGAGCCCATCATCGCGGCAGGCTCGGGACGCTCGGTGATGGCCAAAGACGGATGGACCCTCCGCACCGCCGACCGCAAACCCAGCGCCCATTATGAACACACCCTCGTCATCACCAAAGGCGAGCCCCTGCTGCTGACCGCCGCCTAGTCCTGGTGTGAGTTGGTGGGAGAGCGGTTGTTGTGGGCGCGGGCGTCCCGCCCGCGCAGATCTGCGAGCCAGTGCTATTCGGCTGGTTCTGCGCCTACGATACGCCGCTACTTTACCCGAGCCTTGCGGAACTCGCCCGTTTTTAACTCATTAACGCTTCGAAATGCGTGTTATTATTGCGCCCTTCCCCGGCCGGCCCATAATCCCTTCCCAAGGACAAACTTATATGAAAGTAAAGTCCCTGTTCTTTATTGCCTGTGTTGCATTTTGCATTCCTCTATGGGGCCAGGAAGTACGCAAAGTTGAAGTATTTGGTGGATATTCCTATTTGAATGCAGATTTCAACGATGTAACTTCCCGCCAAAACTTCAACGGTTGGGAATTTTCCATCGCGGGAAATTTCAACAAGTGGTTTGCGGCGGAAGGAGGAGTATCTGGTTACTATAAAACGTTATACGGAGTGAACGTAAGGGATTACGCTTATCTGGCAGGCCCGCGGATAAACCTGCGCCCACTGTTTTTGCATGCTTTAATCGGCGGCGATCATTTAAGCGGAAGTGAGTCAGAGTTGTCGGCTTCGCAAGATAGTTTAGCGGCTGCGTTTGGTGGAGGCATTCAGCTTCCGTTTTCTCGGCAATTCTCAATCCGGACATCAGTTGATTACGTCCTTAGCCGCCACAATATTCTCGGGGGCCCTTCGGTTACGCAGAACCATGTGCGTGCCTCCATAGGTCTCGTATACAGTTTTGGGAACTCCTCGCCGAGTATTGCACAACCGTCTGCACCTGCTCGAATTGTCCGATCCGCCATGGCCATCCCGGCTCTCGGCCTGCAAGCTGCGACCCGCGAAAACGGAGGTGCTGAGATAGTTGAAATTATTCCGAACGGCGTGGCCGCACTTTCCAGTCTGCGTGTGGGAGACGTAATTAATTCGGTCGACGGGAAAGCTATCAAGAGTCCGATGGATCTGGCGGCCGAATTCACAGCTCGTGGTCCCGGAGATAGAGTCACCTTGGGTGTATTGGTGCATGGCTATTGGCAAAGTGAAACTACGATCGTACTTCCGGGCCATTAGCGGCATAAGTCCACCTCTCACAAAAGCACTCGTATAAATTGAAGAATATGCTGCTGCTCCGGTTGGCCGGCCCCCGGTCCGGCAATTGACTCCCCTTTCCCCCTCCGCTAAAGTCCTTGCAAGCACGTTTTCCCCGAGGTCTTGTGGCTTCCAGCGTTCGGCGTATCCCCCGGAAGGGGCTCGGTGTTTTCCTACTGCTTTGCTTAGTCCCCGCCGCCGCGCTGGCCGAGCAGTGGGAGCCGGCTGTCGCCTCCGATGATTCCGGCCACATCTACATTCTGTATCCCCAGACCGGCGCTGTGCCGGACGGCCCCGCCGATCTCTCTAGCGTCATGCTCTCCCTGAGCAAGGACAGCGGCGCCACCTGGGAGCCCTCCCGCGCCCTCACCCCGCCCATCTCCAGTCAGTCCGACCCGCAGATTGTGATTGATCCGGGCGACGACCATACTGTCTACGCGACCTGGCTGCAGAATGGCGGCCGCGATGTCATCGTCGCCAAGTCCACGGACTTTGGGCAAAGCTGGGCGTTGGCCCTGGCCACGCGCAGTCCTGATGCGGTGGAGAAACCGGTCCTGGCTGTACGCGGCCGCGATGTCTATGCCGCGTTTACTTATGCGAATGCTCTTTGGGTGGCGGCTTCCCACGATGGCGGCGTCCGCTTCACCTTTGCCGTTAAAGTCCTGGACTCCGCTCTGAACGGCGCGCTCACCGGAAACGGGGCCGTGGATATTTCCGGGAATGTCTTTTTCGCCTGGGAAGGGTATGTCGGCGGGCGCAGCGCGACTCCCCAGGCCCAGCTGTTTCTCAGCAAATCGCCCGATGGGAAAAATTGGTCGACCACCTTGATGGACGTTTCCGGCCTGCCCGCCGGCTGCCGCGCTTTCCGCTGTGAATGGGGTTACCTGGGCGCGCAAATCGTGGTTGCTTCCGACGCCGGTGGGGCGCTCTATGCCCTCTGGACTTCCTCGCCGCCGCAGGCGCAGACACCCGCGCAGAAGTCGGAACGCATCTACTTTGCTGCTTCCACCACGGGAGGTGAAACCTGGTCGCCCCGCCAGGACCTTTCGGCCGCCCGGCGCGGGGCGAAGCATGTGCTGCCCTTTATGACGGCCAAGGCGGCCGGTGAGGTGCGCGTGGGCTGGATAGATTCGCGACACACTCCGCGCTGGACCGGATTTATCCGCACTTCCAGCAGCGGCGGCGCGGTTTGGTCCGACGAAGAGGTCATCACGGCCGGCCCGCAAGGTTTGTTTCTGCGGGCGGAAACATTTTGAAATCTTTTCGGGCGCTTCCCGGTTACTCCATTTGCAGCCCACCGATCAGGTCGGTGACCCGTTCCACGCGGTGCTCCACGCACCAGCGGGAGAGTTCTTCGACCAGCTTTTCCGTGGCCCGCGGGTCCCAGTAACTGGCCGTCCCCACCTCCACCGCGCTGGCTCCAGCCAGCAGAAACTCCACAATGTCGGACGCAGTCGAGATGCCGCCCATGCCAATCACAGGAATCTTCACCGCTTTGGCCGCATCGTAGACCATGCGCAGGGCGATCGGCTTGATGGCCGGCCCGGATAATCCCGCCGTAACGTTGGCGATGCGCGGCTTGCGCGTCTCCGGATCGATCGCCATGGCCAGGAAGGTGTTCACCAGCGAGATGGCGTCGGCGCCCGCCTCCTGCGCCACCCGCGCCATCTGCGCGATGCTGGTGACATTGGGCGACAGCTTCACGATCAACGGCCGTTGCGTGGCCTTGCGCGCTTTGACCACGACTTCATCCAGCGAGCGTGGGTCGCTGCCAAACTGAATGCCGCCGTGCGTCGTATTGGGGCAGGAAACATTCAGCTCATAGGCGGCTATGCCCTCGCCTTCCTCCAGAATCTGAATGGTCCGCTCGTAATCTTCGCGGGTATAGCCGAAGACGTTGGCGAAGACCACTACATCTTTCAACTTGCGCAGGCCGGGGAGTTTTTCCTCCAGAAAGGCGCGCGCCCCAATATTCTGCAGGCCAATGGCATTCAGCATGCCCGCCGCCGTCTCATACAGGCGCGGGGGAGGGTTGCCAATCATCGGTTCCTTGGAGAGTCCTTTCACCACCAATCCGCCCAGCTTGTCGAGGTGCAGCACATCCTCGAACTCAATGCCGTAGCCGAAGGTCCCGCTGGCGGCAATCACTGGATTTTTCAGCGCGATAGGGCCGACCTGGACGCTCAGGTCGGCAGTACGCCCGCCGGCCGCGGTGCTCATTGTCCCTCCTTCGATGTCTTCGTTGCATGGCTGGCGCCGGTCTGTTCCGCGAGGGCCTCGCTCAGCACCCGCCCCACGGCGTGGGTAGGGGCGTTGATGCCCAGTAGGGAAGCCAGAGTCGCCGCCAGATCCACTGGCTCGGAGTGGCCGCGATAATAGCCGGGCCGAAAGGCCTTGCCATAAAAAGACAGCGGCACGTGAGTGTCGTAGGTGTAGGGCGTGCCGTGGCTGGTGCCGGTCAAATAGCCGATGGTGAAAGGAGTGGGCACCCCGATGACGAACCATCCTCCCAGCGGCGAATAACTGTGCAGGTACTTGGCTCCCAGTTCGGTGTTGGGAACGTCGCCGCGGGCCAGTTGCGCCCGCGTATAGAAGCCCCGCATGCCAACCACTTTGACCAGGGCTTCTCCTACCGCACGCTCGGCGTCGTCTTCGCTGATCTTGAGAGCACCGAAGGCATCTTCATTGACGTAGGCTGAGGGATAGTCCAGGTCGCGCACAAAGTTCTGCGCGGCTGTGGGGGAAAATTTGGCCGAGAGCTCGGCATTCAATTCTTTCACCAGACGCCCGCCATCCAGCCCGGTGGCGGGGATATGCAGCCGCTGCGCCGCGGCGGGCGCGGGCGCCACCCCATGGTCCGCCGAGAGCGCGATCCAGACGTTGTCCAAGCCGACCTGTTGATCGAGAAAGTGAAAGAATCCGGCCAGCGCTTCATCCAGCGCCAACGCCATGGCATGCATCTGCGGGGTGTCCGGGCCTACATCGTGTCCCAGAATGTCATTGGCGGAGAGACTCACCGACAAAAAATCAGTCGCCGGACCCGTGCCCAGTTTTTCCTGCCGGATCAGCTCCTGGGCAAAATCCAGTTCGTACTGCACGGAGTACGGAGTGGGCCCGACCAGCTCGAAGAAGCTGGTCTCCTCAGCCGTCTTCTTGGTCGTGCGCAGCACGTTTCCGTGCTTGTCTTTCCACTCCAGGCCGAAGAGCTTTTCCGCGCGGCCGCTTTGATTGATGGCTTCTGCCCACGCGGGAAGCTCCGGCCGATAGTACGTCGAGGTGACCCAGGCCCCGGTCTTGGCGTCGATCCAGTAGGCCCCGTTGCCGGCGAACCCGGCCGGCAGCACCGCGGCCCGGTCTTTCAGGGAGATGCCGAAGACCCGTGATTTCCCCTGGGTGGCCAGCCTGAGCTCATCTCCCAGCGTGTCGGCCTGCAGGTTGTGCGGCGACGATCCCACGTGCTTGCCGCCGATGCCCACCAGCTTGCTGTCGTCATCCTCCACCGAAGTGACGAATTTCTTCTTCTCCGGGTCCCACCATTCATTGGCCCGGATGCCGTGGCCGTTGGAGTAGGCCCCGGTAAATAACGTGGCGTGTCCCGGCCCGGTGATGGTGTTGACGTAGTTGTAGTTGCAGTCGGTGAAGTTGGCGCCGCGCTCCAGAAAAAGACGGAAGCCGCCCGGCACGTACTCGTCCTGGTAGCGCGCCAGATAGTCTCCGCGGAACTGGTCAATCACCACCACAACGATCAGCTTGGGCTGCCCATTGTAGGCGGAGCCGAAACTGAACACGGTCTGCCAGAGCAGGACCAGCAGAACAACCGCAAGACGGCGGAAGGGAAGTTTCATCGCGAAGTAGTTTACAGGCCCAGGCAGAACCGGCCAAGCCGTGAGACCATCCCGGGACCCTCCTGCCCCGCGCCCCCGGCCTCCGCCCGGCCACGTGCAATCCACGCCCCTTTTCCATTACAGTAATAGGTTCATGCTTGACCTTAATTTCGTTCGTGACAACCTGACTGTGGTCGAAGAAAAACTGCGCCAGCGCGGCATGGATCCCGCCGCGGTGCTGCAGGATTTCCGCGAACTCGACGCCCAGCGCCGCCAGGCCATCGCCGCAGTGGAAACCATGCAGGCCCGCCGCAACCGCGCCTCGGAAGAGGTCGCCAAGCTGAAGAAGGCCGGCCAGGATGCCAGCACGCAGATCACCGAGACCAAAGAGCTGCGCGAGCAGATTCCGCAAAAGGAAAAGGCCGCCCAGGAACTGGAAACGCGTCTGCGCCAGATTCTCCTGAGCATCCCCAATTTGCCCCATGAAAGTGTCCCGGTAGGGAGGAGCAGCGAGGAGAATGTGGAAGTGCGCCGCTGGGGCGCGCCGCCGCAGTTCGACTTCGCGCCCAAGCCGCATTGGGACCTGGGCGAACAGCTGGGTATCCTGGATTTCGAGCGTGCCGCAAAGATTTCCGGCGCGCGCTTTGCCGTGTATTGGGACCTGGGCGCCAAGCTGGAGCGCGCTCTCGCCAACTTCATGCTCGACCTGCACACCCGCGAGCATGGCTACACCGAGGTGCTTCCGCCCTATCTGGTGAACTCCGATTCCATGCAGGGTACGGGGCAGTTGCCCAAATTCGCCGCGGACCTTTTCCGCGTGCCGCATGGGGAGGAAAAAGATCTCTGGCTGATTCCTACCGCTGAGGTCCCGGTCACCAATCTTTATCGCGACGAAGTGCTGGACGCGGCCCGCCTGCCGGTTTCCCTCACCGCGTACACGCCGTGCTTCCGCAGTGAGGCCGGTTCTTACGGGAAGGATGTGCGCGGCATCATTCGCCAGCACCAGTTCCAGAAAGTCGAGCTGGTAAAGTTTTCCCGCCCGGAAGATTCCTACCAGCAGCTGGAAAAGCTCACCAGCCATGCGGAAGAGGTCTTGCAAAAGCTCGGTCTGCATTACCGCACCATGGCGCTCTGCACCGGCGACATGGGCTTCTCTTCCGCCAAGACCTACGATATCGAGGTCTGGCTGCCCGGGCAGCAGCTGTTCCGGGAGATTTCCTCCTGCTCCAATTTCGAATCTTTCCAGGCCCGGCGCGCCAACATCCGCTACCGCCCGGAAGGCAAGAGCAAGAGCGAGTTTCTGCATACGCTCAACGGCAGTGGTCTGGCCGTCGGCCGTACCTGGGTCGCGATCGTGGAGAACTATCAACAGGCCGATGGCAGTGTTATGATTCCGCCGGCCTTGCAGCCCTATGTCGGCGCCGAACGCATCCAGCCCCGGAAACCTTAGGTGGGAGGCGGCGCTACCCGCGCTGGGCATTGCCAAGATGAGGAGTAAAAACTAGACTTGAAAAGTGCAGAAGTATCCCCAGCGGTCGGCCCGCCCTCCCTGCCCATGAGCAGCCTCTGGCGCACAATCCGCGGCTACATTCTCTGGTCCTACGAACGGGGCACCATCCAGTACGACGTGATGGTCACGCTGATCCTCCTCTTCGTCTTCCTTTCGCCCTACTGGATCAATTTCAAGGACAAACCCGTGGAGCGTACCCCGCATCCAACTGGAGTAGTCGTGATCCCGGACGGGCGCGGCCATTTTATTTTTGAGATCGAAGGCAATGCGGTCCAGGCCCAGCAAGAACCTGCGGTTCGCAGCGAGTTGTTGAGCATCATTGAGCCCATCTCGGGTGAAGTGAGCATTACTAAATATGAAGCCGAACGCGACAAATCGGGGCGGGTCCAGTCTTACAAGGTCTGGGTGCAGAAGTAGCTGGTCTTCCTTCCTGCTTATATGCGGGAGCGCATTGCTGCTGGCGGCCTCCGCCGGCGCGCAAAGTTCCGATCCTGCCCTGGAGCGCGTGCTGACCCAAATGGATAAGACCGCGGCCGGTTTCCAGTCCACCCAGGCCAGCTTCGCCTGGGACCAATATCAAAAAGTGGTCGATGAAACCGAGACGCAAAAAGGGAAAATCTATTTCCGCCGGGCCGGCAAGGAAATTCAGATGGCCGCCGAGGTCACCAGCCCCGACCCGAAATACGTGATCTTCGACCAGGGCAAGGTGCAGCTTTATCAGCCCAAAATTGACCAAGTCACCGCCTATGGCACGGGCAAGAACCGTGCCGAATTCGAGAGCTTTCTGGTCCTCGGTTTCGGTGGCGGCGGCCACGATATGCTGAAATCCTTCGACATCCGCTATCTGGGCAACGAAAAAGTCAATGGCGTGGATTGCGCTAAGCTGGACCTCGTCCCCAAGTCCCAGAAAGTGCGTAACACCTTTCAGCACATCGTCTTGTGGGTCGATCCCGCGCAGGGCATCTCGCTCCAGCAACAGCTGTTTGAGCCCTCCGGCGATTATCGCCTGTCACGCTACACCGACATCCGCGTCAATGTCCGCATCCCGGACTCGGTTTTCAAACTCAAGACCACCAAAAAGACCCAATTTGTTTCCTCGGGCGATTGAGCCCCTTTCCTACAGCAAGATTTGGCTGGTAATTGTGGACTGGAAAGCTATACTGCTGAAAGGAAGGGCTACCCCCGCGTTCCCACGCAGGCGGTGGCTTGGCAGGACCGAGTTTTCATGGCCAAGGTATTTACCATTCCAGTTCCTCCCGCCATCGGACGCCGGCGCCGGGAAGGCGTGCCCGATCCCAGATATGTAGACGGCCAGAAATTGCTGGTGGAAGCCATGAAATATCTTGCCCAGACTGATCCGGTGGGCAACCGCGGGGCCATCGAACTGCTTTCCGAGCATGTGCGTACCCGCTTTCGTATGACCGATTCCCCTTTGCGCTAATTCCCCGCACATCGATTTTTTTGATGGCCACCATAGCTTGGCGAAACACTCTGTATATGTTTGTCAGCTCTGTGTTTAGAGAGAGATGACTGCGAGTCACGCAGTACAGATTTCTCTTGAAGCTGTTCGCCTAAGTCACTACACTTCCCGCTTATTGGCAGTCCTTGATTACCTGTCTCGTGAGGGGGCGAACTTGCGCTACATCCGACCTGTGGTGAGATTTTCTCTGTGTTGTCTGTTGTTGATGGGAATGTCTGCGTTTGGGCAGAAAATTACCGGCGACATCGCTGGGGACGTCACCGATGCTTCCGGTGCGGTGGTTCCCAACATTACTGTCACCGCACAGAGCGTGGATACCGGCGTGACCCGTAGCGCCACCACCACCAGCTCCGGCGGGTATCGCATCCCGGAACTGTCCATCGGCAAATATAAGGTGACCGTCTCCGCCTCCGGATTCAAGACCGTGGTCCAGGAAGTCACCGTACTCTCCGGTGGTGTGATGCGCGCCGACTTCAAACTTCAGCTTGGAGAACGGGCGGAGGTGGTGGAAGTCGAAGGCGCGGCCCCCTTGGTGGAGCTCTCTGCCAACAATAACAACTATATTGATGCCGCCAAGATCGAAACGGTCCCGCTCAATGGCCGCGACTTCAACTCGCTGCTGGCCATCACTCCCGGCGTGCAGCGCGCCCCCGGCGGAGGTTTCCTGGCGGTCAGCATCAACGGCGCCCGCACTTCCTCCAACAACTACTTTATTGACGGTCTCTATAACAATGACCGCTACTATGGCGACTCCGCCATCGGACAGACCGGCGTGGTCGGCATTCCGGCCATCATCTTTCCTCCCGAGGCCATTCAGGAACTTTCCGTGCAGGAGACCCCTTCCTCCGAGTTTGGCGTAAAGGGCGGCGCTCCCATCCTGCTCGGCATGAAGAGCGGCACCAACAATTTGCATGGCTGGGCCAACTGGGTGAACCACTCTGGTTTTGGCGACGCCTCGAACTACTTCACCAAACACAAGGGTTGTGACACTGAGGATGCCTGCAAGCACGCGCCCATCCATAACAACCAGTTTGGCGCCGGTATCGGCGGCCCGATCGTGAAAGACAAGACCTTCTTCCTCCTTTATTACGAAGGACAGCGCTACAAGGCCTCCGCGGTCAGCAGTCGCACCGTGCCCACCCCGCAGCAGGTCCAGAACGCGCGCGATGACATTGCCAACAATGGCCTGACCGTCGATCCCGCCGGCGAAGCCTTGCTGGGATTTTTCCCGCTGGACCCCAGTGGAAACCTGATTGCGAACACGCCGACCACCGCGACCGCAGACAGCTTCGGGGTCAAAGTCGACCACCACATCGGGCAAAGCCACACCATTTCGGCCAAATACATTTTCGGGGACAGCCTGCAAAGTGCTCCTCCCTATGCCGGTCTACCGGCAGGACAGAACAACCCGGCCAACCTCTTCAACTCCATCGCTCCTTCACGAGCGCAGATGGCGGGAGTTAGCTGGACCTGGAACCGGGGCAACAAGATTTTGGAAAGCCGCCTCGGGTATACCCGCTTCGCTCAGATCATCGACGTGAACAATAAGATCGATCCCGCCAGCTTGGGCATGGATACCGGCCCGCTCAGCCCGGCCGATTTCGGCGTGCCTTACGTCTATCTGTTGCCTCTCGGTTATGGCGGATACATCGGTGGTGTGCAGGGCTATCCCATCACCACCCGCCCCGATCAGACCTGGGATTGGTCTGAACACTTTTCCTGGGTGAAGGGGAACCACAACATCAAGTTCGGCGGAAACTTCCAGAGTGCCTATACCAACAGTCTCCGCAACCGCGCTCGTACCGGCATGACCCTTGGTTATTTCAGCTACTATGCACCCAGTAGCAGCGGCGACCCCATTCAGGACGCGGTCGAAGAGCTTCTGCTCGGCAAAGCCGATTCCGCCAGTCGCAACTTTGGCGATACCCATCGTCACATCTTCCAGCGGTCGGTCGGCTTCTACGCGCAAGATGATTGGAAGATTACTCCTCGCCTGAACATCAGCTTCGGATTGCGCTATGACCTGAATGGCGCCTTGGGCGAGAAGGACAATATTGCCTCCAATTACTTCGTGGGTTCCGGCTTCAAGACCTTGGGGCAGGGACTCGACCGGCTCTACAACCTCGACTATCACGACTTTGGCCCGCATGTGGGCTTCGCCTGGGACGTTTTCGGCAACGGCAAGACCGCGGTGCGCGGCGGGTATTCCATGACTTACGACTTGTGGAATATTGCGTCCTTGGCTGCGCCTTATACCTTCGCGGGGGCCCGAGCCGGCATCTTTAGCCAGCCTAACCTTGGCCAATATGCTTCCTTCTCAGTCTCCGAGGGAGGGAATTATTGGGATTCTGGCCTGGCTCCTAACGATCCCGCCTCCAGCTGCTATAACCCCGATACCGGCGAGGGGGACTATCTCTGTTTCAGCCAAGGACCGCTATTTGGCTCCAGCCCCACCGGCACGCCGCCCTACAACGCCTTTTCCATCGTTCCCGACTTCAAGACGCCGCGCATTCACAACTTCAACCTCAGCATTCAGCAGGAAGTGGCGCGCAATACCGTTCTCACCGTGGGCTACTCTGGTTCGCGCGGCAGCAACCTCCTCATGTACCGCGATTTAAATGCGTCGCCGGTGGGCAGCCCTTGTACTTCAGGCTCTTCCTGCGATGAGTTCCGTCCTATCAGTGCCGACGGCCCCGACGGCTTGCGCCACATTATTCAGGCCACCAATGACTCGCGTTCGCAATACGATAGCTTGCAGACGAGTTTGAACCAGCGCAACTGGCACGGCCTGAACACGCAATACAATTTCACCTGGAGCAAATGTTACGACTACAACTCGTCGAATCGTGGCGGCGCCGGTAACTATCCGCAGGCCAACAATCCCTACACTCCAAAAGATGGGTACGGCTTGTGCGATCACGATGTGCGCCTGAACTTCAACGTGGGCGGCGTATACTCTCTGCCCACATTGCCCGGGGGCCAATATCTGGGCAAAGGCTGGCAGATCAGCACCATCTTTACCGGGATCAGCGGCCGTCCCTTCAGCGCATTGCTGGGCGGTGGCACCGATCCTACCGGTCAGGGCATGAATGGTTCTTCGGTCCGCGCTGCCTGGGATGGCACGCCGATCAAGTACAACACGCGGAATCCCGACCAATATGTGGTTGAGACTTTCACGGCTTATGATCAACCTGACCCTTGCGGTCGACTTGGATCCGTCGATCCGGATAACCCCGGCCATCACTTGGGAGATCTAGCGTTGTCTCCGTTCTATACCCCCTGTCCGGGCACGCTGGGTAACTCTCGCCGCAACCAGCTGATCGGCCCCGGTCTGGCGCAATGGGATATGACCCTGATCAAGGACACCAAGATCACCGAGAAGGTCACGCTGCAAGCGCGCTGGGAAGTCTACAACGTGCTCAATCGTGGCAATTTTTACTACTTCCCGGACAACACCCTGGGCGCCACTTTTGGTCAGATCACGAAAACTTCGGACGTTGCCGCGGGTAACCCAGTCATCGCCCAGGGCGGCCCCAGAAACATGAACTTCGGTTTGAAGATCATATTCTGAGCCGTCGCATCCTTCACGGGGAGTCTGCCTATGGTAGACTCCCCTTTTCCTTTCCCATGCTTTTCCGGCGCTGCATTTTCCTGTTCGCGGTCCTGTTCTGCTTTGCCAGCTCCTGGGCTGCTCCCCCAGCCGCGCCGCCTCCCAACATCATCCTGATCACGCTCGACACCACCCGCGCCGACCACATGGGATTTCTCGGCGCCAAGCTGGGTATTACGCCGAATTTGGATACCCTGGCTAGTCAGGGCATTATCTTTTCCCGCGCCTATTCGCACGTGCCGCTGACCACGGCTTCGCATGCCACCATCCTCACCGGCACGTATCCCCAGTTCAACCACGTAAATGATTTCGGCGTGCCCTTGTCGCCGGCCTTGCCCTATCTTCCCGATCTCCTGCGGCAGCATGGCTATCACACTGCGGCCTTTGTAGGTTCGCTGGTGCTCGATCCTCTGGATGGCACGGCGCCGGGTTTCGACCGCGGCTTCGATGTCTACAATGCCGGCTTCAAAATGCGCGCCCACGGCGCCGATCGTTACGCCACCGTGGAGCGCCGCGCCGGTGACGTCATTGCCCGCGCCCTGGCCTGGCTGGGCAAGCGCCCGCGCGGCCCGTTTTTTCTCTGGGTGCATCTTTATGATGCGCACGATCCTTACGATCCGCCCGAGCCTTTTAAAACGCGCTTCGCGGCTGCTCCCTACAACGGAGAAATCGCCTATGCCGATTCTTCCGTGGGCCAGCTGCTCGCCGCGTTGCGCACGCAGGGCCTCTATCAGAATTCACTGATCGCCGTGACCGCCGACCATGGGGAGGCTTTTGGCGAACACGGAGAAGAGACGCACGGGATTTTTCTTTACGACGAAACCATTCACGTGCCGATGCTCTTCAAACTGCCCGCGGCCCGGGCCGCCGGCAAGAAAATAGACACACGGGTGGGCCTGGTGGACATTGCGCCCACCATCCTGAAAGAAGCCGGCGTCGCCGTTCCCAAAGAGATGCAAGGCGAGCCCCTCTCCGCCATGTGGAAGCCGCCCGCGCCGGGAGCTAAGCCCGCCGCGATTCCGGACCGCCCTGCCTACGCCGAAACCGACTACCCGCATCGCGCCTTCGGCTGGAGTTCCCTGCGGGCACTGCGCACGGGAAAATATCTCTACATTCAATCCCCGGGGCGGGAGCTCTACGATCAGTCCGCGGACCCCAAGGCCGTGCACAATCTGGCCGCAACTTCCCAAGCTGTTTCCGATACTTTGCAGGGACAGCTGGCGGCTTTCCGCGACAAGACTAAGCAAACGATGATCGCCCTGGCCAAGCCCGATCCTGAGCAGATTCAAAAACTGCAGGCGCTGGGCTATGTGGGTTCCGACGTCAGCAAGGCGGAGGCCGACCACCTGCAGGGCGCCGATCCCAAAGAAAAAATCGAAGTGGCCAATCTGCTGCACTTCGCCATGATGGACATCGAGGACTCGCGCTACGCCGAGGCGCTGCCCAAATTGGAGAAGGTGTTGGCGGAGCAGCCCGAGATGCCGGTGGCGCAAATGCAATACGGCATCGCCCAGGCCCGGCTCAAAAATTATGAGAAGGCCCTGGGTCCCTTGCAACAGGCGGTGAAGCTGCTGCCGGATTCCGGCATGGGCCATTACGAGTTGGGACTGGCATTGTTTGAAACCGGCGACTGGAAGGGCGCTGCGCCGGAATTTGAAGCGGCCGTGGCCCGCGCGCCGCGCTGGGCCGACGCCCATTTCTCCTTGGCCGCGGTGTATGCCCGCATCGATCGCGTGCCCGATGCCATGACTGAGCTGGCCACCACGCTGGAATTGACTCCCGACCACTACCGCGCCAATCTGCTGCGCGGCCGCATTCTTTCCTTGCAGGGGAACCCGGCCGACGCGCTGCCCAACCTGGAGAAAGCCGCGCAGGTCCAGCCGGATTCCCGCGAAGCCCATTTGTTCCTGGCGCAAGCCTATGCCCAGCTGGGCCGCACCGCCGACGCCCAGCGCGAGCGCGCCAAAGCCCAGAGCCTGCCTGCTCCCGCACGCTAGCGCCTCTCCCCACACAAAAATAGGGAGACGAAATTCGTCTCCCTAAAAGAGAACCGTTGGCGGTCCTTAGAACTCGTAGCGCAAGGCAAACTGCATGACGCGTGGCTTGGTCAGCGTGGACCCGTAGACCCCGAAGTTGGTCGAAGAGGTCAAATCAAAATTGTTCGACGAAGACGCCGCGTCAAAGCGCACCGAGTTGGTCACGTTGAATACCTCCCAGCTGAATTTGAAGGTTTGTTCTTCGTGGATGTTCCACTCCTTGGACAAGCCCGCATCAATTCCAAAGAATCCCGGCCCGCGCATTTCATTGCGCTGTCCGCTCTCTCCCGGATAAGGATGGCGAAACGCGGCAATGGCTGTATCGCGGTCCTTGAACATGGTGGGATTGCCCTGGGAGTCGCGGTAGACGCCGATTTTGCCGGGATTCCCCACGCGAATGGCTTCCCCTGTCAGGTTGTAGTTGGTGGCCCAACCGCCGCCGGGGAAGATGCTGAAGGGAAGGCCCGAGGTCCAGTGCGCCAAGCCGGAAAGCCCCCAACCGCCAAAGATCGCGTTGGCCACGCGGCCCATGCCGCCGCCGAAGGTGCGCCCGTGTCCCACCGGCAACTCGTAAATCCAGTTGAAGTTGAACTGGTGGCGGGTGTCGAAGTCGGAGACGGCCCGCAGTGCGTTGGGTTGCCAGGAGTTGACCACCTGGCTGGAGAAGCCGCCCACGTTGCCGCCGTTCACATCGAACAGATTGATGCGCTCGGCGTTGGAGCCCACATCAATGGATTTCGAGAGGGTGTAGTTGAAGTCGAATTGCAGGCCGTTGTTCATGGCCCGCCGCAACGATAGGTTCATGCCGTGGTACGAACTGTTGCCCGAGGTGCGCCATGCCCACAGCGAAGAAAACTGCGGTGAGAAGAATTGATAGGGCTGCGGACCCAGCGACGGGTCGGTGGTGGCGCATGCCGGATAACAATTCACATCGGCATACTGCAAGGCCACGATCTCGTCGTACAGGTTGCCGGCAAACGACTGGTACATCGCCTGCGTGGCCGTCAGTCCGCCCCCAGCTGCCGAGGGGAAAAGATTTTCCCAGTAGGGAATCGGCGTCACGTCGGCCACGTCCACGCCCTGCTCCGCCATCTTGGAGAACATGGTCGCGGCGGTGAAGTAGTCCATGTGGGATTGCGGATCGACGATGTCCTCCGGCATGGCCAGGTCCGTTTCCTGCAACAGGTGCCGTCCCAAGCGGCCGATGTAGGACGCCTCAAAGGAGAAGCCACGGCCCAGATCACGGGTAATGGAGAAATCAAACACGTGCGAGTAGGGCGTCTTCAGCTTGTCATCCATGCCCCAGTAAATGGCGAAGGCGCCCGGATCGTTGATGTCCGACGGCGGAGTCAAGGGAAGCGGCCCGGGAGGCGTGCCGCTCAAATCCTGCCCGCAATAGGTGCCTTCCGGCATGGAGAAGGTCCCGCTGAAGCGGTCGGCACAATCGACGTTCTGGTAGCCATAGGGATTGGAGAGGTTGGTGGTGAGGCCGAACGACCCGTTGCGGTCGAAGGTGTTCACCAGTCCTTGTCCGAAGTGGTCATAGTAAATGCCATAGCCGGCGCGGATGGAGCTTTTGCCGGCGCTGCCAAACAAGCCATGCAGCCATCCGTTGTCGGCGTGGGGCGAATAGGCCATGGCGAAGCGGGGCGCGAAGTTCTTGTAGTCCCAGTTCCAGTAAGGTGGGCGGCCGTTGGCCTGGCCGGCGCGGTCGAAGGTGATGAGCGGAGCATAACCTTGCCCTTGCAGCATGGCCTGGCCACGATCACGGAACCAGTCGCCGATGCTGGTGGTGGGCGCGGCCTGGTTGCCTTGGGTTTCATAGGGAGGCTGCAACAGCGTATGTCGCAGCCCGGCGGTGATGGTCAGGTTGGGCGTAGCCCGCCAGGAATCCTGCACATACCACTCCGTGTCCCAGGAGCGGAAGTGGCGGGGGACCATGGAGCCGGAAGGATAGATGTTCCCGTTCTTGTCCTGGTTGTAAGTCCGCCCTACCACGGTGACCAGCCCGGCCAGGGCCGTCCCGGCGAAGTCGTAGGATTCGCTGAATGCGCCGTCCACCGCGGGATATCCTTCACCGGCAAAGCCCAGCGGGTCCAGGCTGCAGGCGTCGGGATCGCTGCACAGATCATTGCCGCCGGAAACATTGGCCAGGGCGACATTGTCCAGGCCGTAGGGATCGGTATAGGCATACGAGAAGTTGTGGTCGTTGCCGAAACGGTTGTTATTGACCAGGCGCAGGTTTACGCCCAGTTGCAAAGTGTGGCGGCCTTTGGTCCAGGTCAGGTCGTCCACCCAGTTGTGGGTCGGGACGTTGGTGAAGGAGGAATTGGTCAATCCCTGGACCGTATCCAGTCCGCGAAAGTATACGTAGTCGCGGGAATCCAAACCGGCGTCGCCATAACCCTGCCGCACCAGCGCGTAGCGGAAATTGTTGATCAGGTTATTGTTGATCAGAGCGGTATAGCCCACCGCGATGCCCTTGGAGTTATCGGTAAACACGCTGTTGGGCGGGTTGCCGGGATATTGGGGCGGCGTGGATTCGTGGTCGTTCTGCAGATTGCCGCGCACAAACAGGCTGTGGCTGCCATTTGCCGTCAGTTTGTAATCCAGCTTCACGATGTAGGTGTCGTGTTTGACGGGATGCGAGCCGGCGAAGGTGTAGCCCCGGAAATTCAGCAGATCACCGACCGTGTCGGTATTGGACTGAGGATATTGTTGCAGGACATCCAGCACAGCCGGATTGGCGCCCGGTCCGAGCGGGCAAGTTCCGTTGTCCGTGCAATACAGGTCCATACCGGCGAATTGCTCGGGCGTGAGCTGTACCAGATATTTGTCCGGGCCGGCACGCGGATCGCTCAAAACCGCGATGTTGGGATTACTGGGATCGCAGTTCGCGTCTTCCGCCGGATCGCACAGATACTGGATCATGCCCTGGCGCAGTTCGTTGCTCGGCACTACCCGGGTGATCTGGTCGGTCTCACGCGTTCGCTGGCCTTCGTAGGCCAGAAAGAAAAACAGACGATCTTTCTTGATGGCCCCGCCCAGCGTCGCGCCAAAGGTGTTACGCACCAGATGTCCCGGCTTATTGGGCTCTCCGCTGCTGAGCTGCGCCGCTTTGTTGAACCAGTCATTGGCGGTCAGCCCCGGACGGTTGTATTCATAGAGCGAGCCGTGGAATTTGTTGGTGCCGCTCTTGGTCACCAGCGAGACTTGCGCGCCGGAAGAACGCCCGGCGTCGGCGTTGCTGTTGCTGGTGGTCACGCGGAATTCCTGCAGCGAATCGAGCGTGGCCCGCAGCGCCCCTTCAAAGGCGTTGCCGCTCAATTGATCGTTGTTGTCGAGGCCGTCCCAGGTGATGTTGGTCTGGTCGCTGCGCGCGCCGCTCACCGATCCACCGCGGCTGTCATTGCTCTGGTCCACCTGGCTGCCGATATAGGTCACGCCCGGCTGCAGACTGAGAATGCTCACCGGATCACGCCCTTCCGAAGGCAGATCTTTCAATTGCCGCGAGCTGAAGACATTGCCGATGGTCGCATCCTGGGTGTTCACCAGCGGCGCTTCTCCGCTCACTTCCACCACAATTTTCGAGCCTTGCACCTGCATACCGAGATTCAAGGTCGCCGGGCTGTTGACCAGGAGGTGCAGGTTGTCCTGGCGGAACTGCGCGAACCCGGATGCATTGGCGGTCACCGAATAGGTGGCGGGGGGAACTTGCAGGAATTGATAAACCCCATCGCTGCCCGATTGCGTGCTGCGAGTGAATCCAGTCTGGGGATCACTCAGCGTGACGGTGGCGCCGGGCAGCACCGCCCCCTTGGCATCGGTCACGATTCCACGCAGGGAAGTTGTCGATTGCGCGACTGCGCTTCCGGAAAACATCACGAAGAGAAATGCGAGAAGAGCGAAACCTTGAGGAATGGCCGACCTGACTTGGCGCATGTACTTTCCTTTCACCAGAACTGATTGCACGGAAGGGCCCAGCGGAGACAGACAGGGGCGCCGCATCGTTGCATGAAAGCGCTTCACGCAAGGCAAAAACGTGAGGCGTTGATTTTATTACCCCGACATCAAAAGGTTTCCCATTTTCTATTTCTGAGCTGCCCGTGGCAAGACGAAAACGCGCTGCGTGTGGCCGCAGGTCATATCAGGGAAAATGTGACAGGCAACAGATGTGCGGTGTTGGGCAAAGTCGGATGGGCAAAAAATGGGGAGGCGAAATTTCCGCCTCCCTCAGGCCCACGGGTTGAAACCCAGTTAGAACTCGTAGCGCAATGCAAACTGCATGACGCGCGGGTTGGTAAGCAGTCCACTGTAGGTGCCGAAGGTGGGGCCGGCATCGATGCTATTGGTGATGGTCTGCACATCAAAGCGTTTCAGGTTGGGAACGTTGAAGACCTCCCAGCGGAAGGAAACGCCTTGCTTGTCGCCGATCTTCCAGCGCTTGCTCAGGCCCATGTCGAGCCCCGCGTAACCCGGCCCGCGAACGATGTTACGTTGTCCGCTCTCTCCCGGAAGCAGATGCCGGAACGGTCCCAGACCCTGGTCGGTGGTGGGCAGGTTCTCCGGGAACAGGTTTACCGAGCCATCCGAGCGGATGGTGGTCTTGGCGTGAATGGGCCCTACTTGCACGACAGCTCCACCCAATTGCCAGTTGGTCGGCCAGGTGGCGCCGTTGGCGATATAAACCGGGAAGCCGCTGGTCCAGCGCGCCAACCCGGAGAGTTGCCATCCTCCGATGATTCCTTGCAGCAGGCCATGGGCCCCACCGGCGAGAGGTTTTCCCTGGCCGAAAGGCAGCTCGAATACCCAGTTCATATTGAACTGGTGGGTGGTGTCGAAGTCGGAAACGCCCCGCAACGCATTGGGGTCCCAGGAGTTGATGATTTGCCCGCCCAGGCCGCCCCAGGCGTCGATACGTTCGGCGTCGGAAGAAATATCGATCGATTTCGACCAGGTGTAATTGAAGTCGAATTGCAGGCCTTGCGACATGCGCTTACGCAGGTTGACCTGCATGGCGTTGTAATTGGCATTGCCGATCGAGCGCCACGCATAGAGCGAGTGGAATTGACGATTGAAAAATGAGTTGGCCCCGGTGCGCGGTCCATAGTAGTTGCCGGATTCGCCCAGGATGCCGGCATTGCCGCTGAAGTCCGATCCCCAGTAGTCCAGATTGGCCAGGGGAGTGGTCTCGTCGCCGAAGCCGAAGACCGGCCCGCCGCCGCAGCCGAACAGATCGTACATGGCTTGCGTCACATCGGTCGTAGTGCCGCCGCTGCAGGCCAGGGTATACGCATCTCCCGGCTGCAAGGGCTGCACGATGTTCTGCCAATACGCGGCGGTATCTCCCACCGAGGCGGAAGTGACTTCCGAGGTAGGCGTGCCCGCAAAGCCAAGTTCGCTCAAGCGCCGTGCGGCCTGAAAGTAGCTGATCTTCGATTGCGGATCGACGATGTTGAGCGGCATCGCCAGGTCTTCCTGGGTCAGCAGACGGTGCGAGAAGCGGCCGACATAGGAAATTTCCAGGCTGTAGTCTCGCGTCAGCTCGTGGCCGAAGGAGAAATCCACCGTGTAGGAGTAGGGAGTCTTGATGGTGTTGTCCAGGCCCCACTGGATGGCCAGGCCGGTTCCCGCATCAGGATACGTGTAGGGAAATCCCCCGGTCGGAGTGGCGGGGTAGAAGGGCGCGCCGTTTTGATCGAGTTGAGGAAGCGTGTTTAGCCCAGTCAAGCGCGGAGCGCTGGTCGCGCTGGGAATGGTGTCATTGGTAATGGAGGTGGAAAGGCCGAACGATCCTCGCGAATCAAAGGTATTCAGCAGCCCGGCGCCCACGCGGTCAAATACCACTCCGAATCCCCCGCGGAATACGCTCTTCCCGCTGTTGGGCGTATAGGCGAAGGCCAGGCGGGGGGCGAAGTCTTTGTAATCCCAGTTGTAGTAGCCGGGCCTGTGGTTGGCCGGGCCCGCCAGATCGAAGGTGAGCAGCGGGTCTGTATTGGAGGTGCCCCCGGTAAGCATTTTGTTGGCCCGGTCGTGGAACCATTGACCCAGATTGGTGGTGGGCGTCACTTCGGTGCCATTGGTTTCCCAGGGCGGCGAGAACAGAGAGTAACGCAAACCGTAAGTGATGGTCAGATTCGGTTTGGCCCGGAAGGTGTCCTGCACATAGAACTCATACTCATCGGCGGCAAAGCGGCGCGTCAAAGGCGCGCCTTCGGGAAGTGCAGTCCCCGATTTATCGAAGTTGAAGGTGGCGTCCACTTCGCTCACGATGCCCAGCATGGCGATGAGCGGATAGTTGTACCCCGTGACATAACTGGGGTCCACCGCGGGGAAGCCGTCGGCCGAGTGGTTGCCCGGATCCAGAGGACTGTTGGTGCCGGCAATCCCGGCCGTGTTCAATCCGGAAGAGTTCGTGCTGGCGGAAGAAAAGGAGCTGAGGTAGTTTTGCCGGGGATTGCGGATGAAGCGAATGTTGGTCCCCGACTGGATGGTGTGCCGCCCCTTGGTCCAGGAAAGATCATCGGTGAAGTTATTGACCGGGGTCTGGTAGGCGTAACTGCGGGTCACGGCAAGACTGGAACTGTTCGAGGTGCTGTTATCGTTGAGCCCGCGGAAATAGATGAAAGCGTCCGAGTCGTTATTGCCGATCGCGCCAATGCTCTGGCGTGTGTAACCCCAGCGAAAGCTGTTGATGAGCGATGGCCTCAATACGGCGGTGTAGCCGAGAGCAAAGCCTTTGCTGTAATTCGCGTTGGTGGTCAGCGGCTCCGTTCCCGGCAGGTAAGGCACGCTGGAGTGCGTGTCATTGCGCAGGGCCCCGCGCCAGAAAAGGGTGTGGCTTCCGCTGGCATTCAGCTTATAGTCGGCGCGCGCGATGTACCAGTTGTTGTTCGTCGGCACCGCGCCGCGGAAGCGATAGCCCACGAAATTCAGCTTGTCGCCCTGGGTCAGGTCGTTGGGTTCAGGAAAACTATTGAAGTAGTTCAGCATCACCGGGTTGTCGCCCAGGTGGAGCGGGTCCAGGGTGTTCTGGATGTTCCCCGGCGTCAGAGTGGCGACCAGTCCCAGGCTGGGGTCGTTGGCCACGTTGATATCAGGGTTATTGGTGGAGCAATTCGGATCGGAGGAATCACATATGTACCGCATGTTGCCCTGACGCAGGCTGTCACTGGGCACGATGCGCAGCACGCTGTTCTCTTCCCGCTGCCGATATCCTTCGTAATTCACGAAAAAGTAAAGCCGGTTCTTGACCAGCGGTCCACCCAGGGAGCCGCCAAAGATGTTGCGAATCAGCTTGGGTGGCTTGTTGGCTTCTCCGGACTGGAGCTCCGCCACTTTGACGAAATAATCATTCGCGCTGGTGATGGTGTTGCGGTGATATTCGTAAAGCGAGCCGTGAAATTCATTGGTGCCGCTTTTCGTGACCAGCGAAACCTGCGCCCCGGAGGAGCGTCCCTGGTCGGCATTGGCGTTGGTGGTCGTAACCCGAAATTCCTGCACCGAATCCAGGGTGACCGGCAACACAGAGGTGAAGGCGCTGCCATTGACCTGGTCGTTGACGTCCACGCCATCCAGCGTGATGTTGCTCTGGTCGCTGCGCGCTCCATTGACGGCGCCGCTGCGCGTGTCCACGTCACGGTCCACATCGGCTCGATTGCCGGTGTAGGCGACGCCGGCCTGTAAAGAAAGCAGGTCAGGAACGTTGCGTCCTTCCAGCGGCAACTCCTTCACCTGCCTTTCACCAAAGGCATTGCCCAGGGTGGCGTCGGTGGTGTTGACCGCGGTGGCTTCCCCCGAAACCTCGACGGTCTCGGAAATCGTGCCGATCTCCAGCTTCGCATTGACCGTGGCCGGAGTGTCCACCAGAAGCTGGATGTTCTTTTGCTCCTGCCGCTTGAATCCGTGGGCCTCAATCGCCAGGTCATAAGCTCCCGGCGGGAGGGCCAGGAATTCGTAGCCGCCCTGGGCATTGCTGAGGCTGGTGCGAGAGGTGCCTTTGCCCGGGCTGTTGAGCGTGACGGTCGCACCCACCACCGCCGCTCCGCTCCCGTCCGTCACCGTGCCACGCAAGGAGGTAGTGGAAGATTGGGCGCACAAGAAAGCTTGAAAAAGTAGGATCGAAGACAACAAGACAACCAATCGGCGTATAGCGGTACGCATCGTGAGCTCCTTGGGCCGACGTAAACTGCCGGAATTTCTATGTTTCCCCTTTGTTAAAACGATAAAGGGAGAGCTGAAGAGAACCTAGGGAGCAGTATTGTGCAATCACAGAGCCATACAGCACAAGTGAAATTTCTGTGACTTAACAGGCAATGTTGGCCGCTGTTTATGGATTCCTGAAGATGGGGAGGAGGGAGATTCAAGATTCTGTAGCGGGGGAGCCCTTACAGAGAGCGCCACTCGCCAGCAGAAACAAAACGCAATAACACTCCAGTGTATAGCGGGGTTCGGGGTTTTCCAGGGTGCCCAGAAATGCGGAGCGCAGCAGCAAAAACAGCAGGGGCAGGGAGAGTTGGGGGAGGGCAAAGTTGCGCGCCAGGCCGACGGCGGCCAGAGCGAGATAGAAAATATTTATGGCCCCTATGGCGACCGCCAGCGCCGACCACTTGGGGTCATCGTCAAACTCCCACCAGCGCGTGTCGGAAGGCAGGATCTCCGTGCGTGGGCGCAGCCACATGTCAGCGATGCGCAACAGCGGCAGGCCGAGGTAATAACGCAGGGGGTGGGCGTGAATGCGGGACGCGGCCAGCTCCTCGAACCGCCGATCCAGCTCCGGCGTGATGTGCAGGGTCTGGTTGTAGTCTTCCAGCAAGGCGGCGGTCTGTTCTTGTTGCTCGGGGGAATCAAAAGCGCGCGCGGGTAGCTTGTCCGCCTCCATTTCACTTCCTGGCACCGCCCAGTAAATCTCCTCCACTGAAACGTAGTCGGCCATCCAGGTCTTGGTCCAGCGATTGAATCCCATGGGGACGAATTCGTTCTCTTCGTTGGCATAACGCGGGGCCAGCGGCTGGAACTCATGCAAGGTACGCAGATTGCGCAGGGTCCAGGGCAGCAAAGGCAGAAAGGCCAGGCCGGCCACCACGCACCCCGCGCGCAGGACCGGCAACACGGTCAAGCGCTGGCGGAAACGCTGCAGCCCCAGCCAGCCCAGGGAAATGCCCATAGCTGCCAGCAGGATTCCTCCGTCGGGGCGCAGCAGAATGGCGGCGCCGGTAGCCAGGCCGCAGATCCCCCAGGGCCTACGCCTGCTCGTCTCGAGTGCCTGAATTCCCGCTACGGCGCAATCCAGCGCCAGCGCGGTGAAGAATATCTCCAGGGTTTCGGTGAGGGCGGCGGCCGAGTAGTTGGCCAGGAACGGACACAAGGCCGCCAGCAGAAACGCGGCCTTCGCCGCCCGCGGTGAAAGCATGCGCCGCGCTGTATCGGCGGCCAGCAGACAGGTGCCGAGGTCAAAGGCGATCTGCACCACCATGGCGGCGCGGTAGTGTTCCATGCCAAATACAGAGAAAATCAGCGCCAGAAACATGGGGTATCCCGGCAGGCGAATGAAGGTGGGCAGGATGCTGCCGCCGTTGCTGACCCCATACACTCCATGCTGCAGCCAGTTCTTGGCGATGTCGCCATAGATCAGCGAATCGGCAGTGATGGCCGGGAAGCGCCACAGGAAGAGCAGGCGCAGGGCCAGGCCGGCCAGCGTTGCCAGCAGAAAGAACCGTCTGTGTTGGCCAATCAGATCACGCACTTACGCGAATATAGCGCGTTTCCTGCCGCCTGCCGCGCCGGCGTAGCCGGGATGACACTGCCCCCGGCCCCGGGTTTGACCCTGCTTTGCTCCCCGGCTTAGGATGAATAAGCCGCTCCCCTATGGCAAAGCAGGTCTTTTACGATCCCCGCCAGGCACGCTGGAAACGCCTGCGCCGGTTCTTCGACATCGCCGGCGTTACCGTCATCTTCATTGTCATTTTTTTCGTCTATGAGGCCCTGAAAGGAGAGCCGCTGCCGGAACTCCTGTTCCCGGCGCAGAAGCGGCCCTATCACGCGCTGAAGGAGAACGAAAAGCAGAAGGCCAGGGAGAAACGCCTGAAGGCGGCCGCCCAGCGCCGCAGCAAGAAGCCGGCTTCTCAGGTCAAGCTCGACTCAGAAGAAGGGGTGCGTGCGGCATTCTACGTGCCGTGGGACGCGGCCAGTTTTTCCTCGCTGCGAGAATACTCCCGCCAGATTGACCTCCTCTATCCCGAGTGGCTGCACGTGCTGACCCCGGACGGCCGCCTGCAAAGCATCGATGAACAGACCCTCAAGTTCTTCGATGTGGTACAGGGGGACGACGTGCATCGCGTGGACGATCGGGTCATGCCCTTTCTCAAGTCGGAGAACACCGACATGGAAGTCTTTCCCATGGTCAACAACACCAATGGGACCGACTGGGTGGAGATCAGCGACTTCCTCAATGATGCCGAGGCCCGTGCGCGCTTTCGCAGCCAGATCGACACTTTCCTGGGCAGCGATAAATATCACGGCCTGATGGTCGATTTCGAAGACTTCTCCAGCAAGGGACAACCTGGCTACGTCGCCCTGCTGCGCGAGCTTTCCAGCGACCTGCACGCCAAGAACATGAAGTTGTATGTCAGCGTGCCCGCCCGCAATCGGGATTTTGACTATGCCACCATCTCGTCGCTGGTGGACGGCGTGGTGGTAATGAACTATGACGAGCACTATCCCGGGGGCAAGCCTGGGCCGGTCGCCTCGCAGGAATGGTTCGTCAACAACCTGAACTCCATTCGCCAGCAGGTGCCGCAGGAAAAGTTAATCTGCGCCATCGGCAACTTCGGCTATGACTGGGCGCAGAAGCCCAAGTCCGGCCCCGCCATCCCGGACAAGAACCAGACGGTGCAGGACGCCTGGCTGGCGGCCCGCGACTCGGAAGCCGACATCGAGTTTGACGGCGACAGTCAGAACCCGCACATCACCTATCTCGACGAAAACAATTTGCGCCATGACATCTGGTTCCTGGATGCCGTCACCGCACTCAATCAGATGCGCGCGGCGCAGACCCTCGGCATCCAGACCTTCGCGCTGTGGCGCCTGGGCTCGGAAGACCGCTCCATGTGGCGGATTTGGGACGTGCCGGGAGATCCCGGGGGTCCGGAAAAACTAAAGGAAGTCCCCCCCGGACAAGACGTCGATATGTCGGGGGAGGGGGAAATTCTCCGCATCGAAGCCCGTCCCTCGAATGGCACGCGCTCCCTTACGGTGGATGCGGACACCTCGCTCATTACCGACGAATCTTTTGAGGACATTCCCGAGCCCTATCGCGTGGGCCGCTACGGCGCCAGCCACACCAAAGTAGCGCTGACCTTCGATGACGGTCCCGACCCGGAATGGACGCCGAAGATGCTCGATGTCCTCAAAAAGGAAAAGGCCCCGGCCACGTTCTTCCTCATTGGCATTCAGGCGGACAAATTTGCCGACGTGGCGGAGCGGGTTTACCGCGAAGGGCACAGCATCGGCAATCACACCTTCACGCATCCCGACATCAGCAACCTGTCGGGACGCTTCATGAAGCTGGAGCTGAACCTGACCGAACAGCTCTTTGCCAGCCGCCTGGGTATTCGCACCGTGCTCTTCCGTCCGCCCTATTCGATTGATGCGGAACCGGACACCGAAGACCAGGTGCGGCCGCTCGAATTCAGCCAGGGCCTGGGCTATATCACCATCGGCGACAAGATTGACCCCAACGACTGGCGCGACAATCCCCGGCATAGCGCCGAGCAGATTGCCGCCGACGTGCTGGCCCATCTTCCGCCCTGCGCGCCCAACGACATCCGTTGCGGCAATATCATTTTGATGCACGACGGCGGCGGCGACCGCAGCCAGACGGTGCGCGCTTTGCCTCTCATTATTGAGGGCATCCGCGCCAAGGGCCTGGAGATTGTCCCGGTCTATGAGCTGTTCGGGAAGACCCGCGCCGAGGTGATGCCGCCCATCCCGGCCAGCCAACGCTGGTCCGCGCGCATCACCTGGTTGGGCTTCTGGATGTTTGACGCCGGCATCAAAGGCATCACCTGGATTTTTCTGCTGGGCGATTTTCTGATGACCGGCCGCTTGCTCTTCATCGGGGCTTTCGCCATCTATGACCGCTTGCGGCAGCGCCGTTATGGGCGCGGGGAGTCCGAAGCCGATTACCGGCCCAACGTAGCCCTGCTGATTCCCGCCTACAATGAGGAAAAAGTCATTACCCGCACCATCGAGGCGGCGCTGGGATCGCGCTATCCCAATCTGCGGGTCATCGTCATTGATGATGGTTCGACCGACCGCACCCTGGAAGTGGCGCGCACGGCGTTCCCGGCGGAGTCGGCTTCCGGACGAGTGCTGATCCTGACCAAACAGAATTCCGGCAAGGCCGAGGCCCTGAACTACGGTTTGCAGCATCTGCGCGACGATGAAGAAATTTTCGTCGGCATCGACGCCGACACCGTGATCGCTCCCGACGCGGTGGCCCGTCTGGTGCCGCATTTCCTGAATCCCAAGGTCGGCGCCGTCGCCGGCAACGCCAAAGTCGGCAACCGGGTGAACCTGTGGACGCGCTGGCAGGCCCTGGAGTACATCACCAGCCAGAACTTCGAACGCCGCGCCCTCGACGTGCTGGGCGCGGTCAGCGTGGTGCCGGGGGCCATCGGGGCATGGCGCATTGCCGCCGTGCGCGAAGCCGGGGGCTACCATACCGACACGGTTGCCGAAGATGCCGATCTCACCATGGCGCTGCTGCGCAACGGCTATCGCGTGGAATACGAGGATATGGCGCTGGCCTTCACCGAAGCGCCTACCAACGCCAATGGGCTGATGCGGCAGCGCTTCCGCTGGTCCTTCGGCATTCTGCAGGCGGTGTGGAAGCATCGCCAGGTGGTGGCCCGCAAGGGTGTGCTGGGCTGGGTGGCCCTGCCCAATATTGTCATCTTCCAGATTCTGCTGCCCCTGGTCTCGCCTTTTATTGACCTCATGTTCGCGGTGGGCGCGATCTGGTATTACGTTCAGAAATATTTCCATCCCGATTCGACCGATCCGGCCAGCTTCCACCGGCTGGTGTTGTTCTTCGCCGCGTTTCTGGTCATCGATTTCGTCGCTTCCGCCATCGCTTTTGCATTGGAGCGTCGTCAGCCCGAGGCCCGCGAAGATGGCTGGTTGCTCAGCCAGGTCTGGCTGCAGCGCTTCGCCTATCGCCAGTTGTTTTCCATCGTGCTGTTCAAGACGCTGAAACGCGCTGTCCAGGGGCAGAAATTTTCCTGGGACAAACTGGAGCGCACCGCCGCAGTGAGTTACCGGCCCTCGGAAGACAGAAATTCCATGGAAGTGCGTTAGTAAGCTTTGTCGAACCGCGCCACGAGTCTTCGCCATCCCAATCCGGTGAGAGGTCCTTATGCCCCGCACCATCATCGAGCCGTTTCGCATCAAGAGCGTGGAACCCATCCGCTGGACCACGCGCGCGGAGCGTGAGCAGCTGCTACAGGCCGCGCATTACAACCTGTTTCTGCTGCCCGCCGAAGATGTGCTGATTGATCTGCTCACCGACTCCGGCACCGGCGCCATGTCCACCCACCAGTGGGCCGCCGTCATGGAAGGCGATGAGAGTTACGCAGGGAGCAAAAGCTATGACCACTTTCGCGATGCTGTGCAGGGCATCTTCGGCTATCGCCACGTAATTCCCACCCATCAGGGGCGCGCCGCCGAACGGATTCTGTTCAGCGTGATGTGCAAGAAGGGCGATGTGGTCCCCAACAATACCCACTTCGACACCACCCGCGCCAATGTGGAATTCGCCGGCGCCGAGGCGCTTGACCTGGTGATCGCGGAAGGCAAGCAGCCCGGTCTCGCCCACCCGTTCAAAGGCAACATGGACGTCGCCGCGCTGGAAGCGGCCATCGCGCGCGTGGGCCGCGAGCGCATTCCGCTGGTCATGCTCACCGTGACCAATAACTCCGGCGGCGGGCAACCGGTTTCCATGGAGAACGTCCGCCAGGTAAGCGCGGTGTGCCGCCGCCACAAGATCCCGTTTTACTTCGATGCCTGCCGCTTTGCCGAGAACGCGTACTTCATCAAGCTGCGCGAAAAAGGGTATGCCGAAAAAACTCCCCGCGAGATTGCCCAGGAGATGTTTTCCTATGGCGACGGCTGCACCATGTCCGCCAAAAAAGATGGGATGGCCAACATCGGCGGCTTCCTGTGCACTAACGATGATCTACTGGCGCAGCAGGAGAAAGACCTGCTGATCCTGACCGAAGGCTATCCCACCTATGGCGGGCTGGCAGGACGTGATTTGGAAGCCATTGCGGTCGGGGTGCAGGAAGCGCTGCAAGAAGATTACCTGCGCTACCGCATTGCCTCGACCGCTTACCTGGGCAATCACATTGCGGAGCAAGGCGTGCCCATTGTGCAGCCGCCGGGCGGACACGCTATTTATCTGGATGCGCGCGTCTTTCTGCCGCATCTGCCGCTGGAGAAATTTCCCGGCGTCGCTCTGGCCGCGGAGCTGTATCTGGAAGGCGGCATCCGTTCGGTGGAGATCGGCTCGCTGATGTTTGGCGCCGCCGCGAAAATGGATTTGGTCCGTCTCGCCATTCCCCGCCGTGTCTACACCCAGAGCCATATCGACTACGTGGTGGAGATCATTCTGGAAGTCTGGCGCAACCGCGAAAAGATCCGCGGCCTGGAGCTGACTTATGAAGCCCCCTTCCTGCGCCACTTCACGGCGCATCTCAAGCCGGCGTTGTAATTCGTGGAGCTCTGTCATCCAGAGGAGGCGGAGTCTGCGCGCAGCGCAAGCTCCCGACGAAGGACCTCTGCACGGTTGCTGATCTTGCTATCCGAACAGGGAATCCATGCGCTTTCGCTGCGCTCAAGACAGATGTTGCACAGGAACAACCGCTAGGCATCAACTTCATGGGAATACGCAGAAAATGGGGAGCATGCAAAGACCTGCTCATTGGGGAATAAACAGGTCTTTGCGCGTCTTGTGGGTTTAGAAGTGGAACACCAATCCGAACGAGGGTTCCGCCGTGTGCGTCATGGTGTTGCTGGTCAGTGAGGTGACCCCGAAATCGGGAGCTTTGTAGAGCAACCCGCGGTACTGCATGCGCAGCGAAAGGTTGCGGAACACGTGGTAATCCGCGCCTCCGCCGTAGAGGAACGCCGGCTTCGACTGGCGTTCCTGGGAACTGGTGCCATAGGACTGGCCCGTGGGGCTGTAGATCAGCACGCCGCCGCCCGCCAGAAGAAAGGGGCTGAGCCGTCCGATCTTGATCGGCTTGTAGACGTAGTCGGCGGTGGCTTCATGCACGTTGGCCTGAATGTTGTAGTAAAGCTGGCCGCCGGTGGTGGTGTCATTCACCGTGTAGTAGGTGGTGTTGCGGGTGATGCCGTAGTTGAGTTCCACGGCGCTCTTGGCGTTGACGCTGTAACGGTAAGTCGCCAGAAATCCGACCGACTTGGTGGGGCTGGTGAACACCGTCTGATAATCGGAATTATCTCCGTTGTTATTATTGCCGCTGCTGTTCTTGCCAAAAACTCCAGTCGCGTTCACGCTCAAGCTGGAACGTCCTGTCTGTGCCTGCAGAAGCGGAGCAAAAAGCAGAAGTGCAAATACGATGGGGCTCAGTTTCCTGACCATGATGTCCTTCGCCTCTTCATTAGTTACGAAATGCCCGATTGCGGCCGGTTTTGCCGGCTGCGGGGGCCGGGCTTTCTTGGGTTTGTCAGGTCAGATGCCGCGCTGGAAGCGGCAAGGCGTAAAGATTTCGTCAAGCCACGTAAAAGTTCGTAAGTGGTGATTGCGTGCGTTCCAAAATAGAAATGCGCCTGTGGTTTTTTGTAGAGTCCTGTTCCGTGACGCCTCCGAATCCCATACACAACAGGACACAGAAACTCCCAGAAGATGTGAGAAATAGGTTTCCCCCTGTGTTCTCCGTGCCCTCCGTGGTGAGAGATTTTTGCAGCTTTTCCGGTGCTAAAATAGACAAGCTACTTTCCGCGATTCTCTCTGAGGTGACTCATGGCAACACTTGAAACTCCCACACAACCCAAAGTCCGTCTGCATCAGGGGCCCTTTGTCAACGAACCGTTGGTGGATTTCTCCAAAGAAGAAAACGCGCGCAAAATGCGCGCGGCCATTGAGAAAGTGCGTGGGCAACTGGGCCGGGAATATGACCTGGTGATTGGCGGAAAGCGCCTGCGCACCGCGGAGAAGATCACTTCGGTGAATCCGGCGCGGCCCTCGCAGGTGGTCGGGGTGCACCAAAAAGCCGGCAAAGAGCAGGTTGAGCCCGCCATGCAGGCGGCGTTGACGGCGTTTGAATCCTGGCGCAAGACTTCCGTCGAAGAGCGGGCCAGCCTGCTGTTCCGTGTGGGCGACCTGCTGCGCGAGCGTAAGTTTGAGTTCTGCGCCTGGCTGGTTTTCGAGGTCAGCAAGAACTGGGCGGAGGCCGACGCCGACATTGCCGAGACCATCGATTTCTGCGAATACTATTCGCGCGAGGCCCTGCGCCTGGCCAAAGTCGAACTACCCACCCAGATGCCCGGCGAGCATGACACCCTGCGCTACATCCCGCTGGGAGTGGGCGCGGTGATCCCGCCCTGGAATTTTCCCTGCGCCATCATGGCCGGAATGACCCTGGCCTCCATTGTTTGCGGCAACACCGTGGTGCTGAAGCCTTCGAGTGATTCGCCGACCATCGCCGCCCGCTTCATGGAACTGCTGGAAGAGGCCGGCCTGCCCGACGGCGTCGTGAACTTCTGTCCCGGCTCGGGCGCAAGCTTCGGCAGCGCCGTGGTGGCCCATCCCAAGACGCGTTACATCGCCTTCACCGGGTCGCGGGAAGTCGGTCTCGACATCAACAAGAGCGCTGCCAACCAGGCCTCCGGGCAAATCTGGATCAAGCGCACCATCCTTGAGATGGGTGGCAAGGACGCCATCATCGTCGACGCCGATGCCGATATCGACGCGGCCGTCGAAGGCGTGGCTGCCGCGGCCTTCGGCTTCCAGGGACAAAAGTGTTCGGCCTGCTCTCGCGCCATCATCGACGAGCGCATCTACGACAAGTTCCTGGAAAAGCTGAAGACGCGCGTGGAGAAGATCAGCATCGGCGATCCCGCCGAAAACGCCAACATGGCGGCCGTCATTAATGAGGGTTCCATGAAGGACATCCTCAATTACATCGAGATCGGCAAGAAGGAAGGCCGGCTCATCACCGGCGGCGGGCGCGCCCCGCAAGCCGGCGAGGGCTACTTTATTCAGCCCACGGTCATTGCTGATATCCAGCCCAAGTCCAAACTTGAGCAGGAAGAGATCTTCGGGCCGGTGCTGGCGGTCATCAAGTCGCGCAACTTCGAGCACGCGCTGGAAATCGCCAATGACACGGAATTCGGACTGACCGGCGCCGTCTACAGCAGCACGCCGGAAAAACTGGAGCGCGCGGTGCAGGATTTCCACGTGGGCAATCTCTATCTCAACCGCAAATGCACTGGCGCGACCGTGGGCAGCCATCCCTTCGGCGGCTTCAATATGTCGGGCACTGATTCCAAGTCCGGCGGCCCGGACTATCTCTATCTGTTCAGCCAGGGCAAGGTCATCGGCGAGAAAGTACGTTAGACGTCCAAAGATACTGAGAGACATAAGGCGGAAGCGCGCGGGCGCTTCCGCCATTTTTTTTTGTCCCGGAGGGGAGGCGAGGGTCCTGACTTTCCCGCTCTGGCGCGGCTTTAACCGGCCATTCACATTTCGTTGTGCTGGTTCGAAAATATCCACCTTATTTTCAGCTACTTGTCACTTATCCCCTCGATCAAGAAAACTAATTGGACAGCCTGGTCCGCCGCCGATACCGTTAGACCATGGAGTCTATATCTACAATGGAGTCATCTTCTTCTAATCACGATCATCACGTAGACCTACTGCATGAAATCGGCAGCCGTATGGCTGCCTCCGATCAGCTGCACGATGTGCTGGACCGGATTGTGGAATTTGCTTCCGCGCTGGTGCGTTGTGATTCCTGCTTTATCTACATTCTCAAGAACGACGAGCTGGTGCTGTGCGCCTCCAAGAACCCGCATCCCGATGTCATCGACCGGTTGAAATTTCCGGTAGGACAGGGCATTACCGGATGGGTGGCGGAGCACCATGAGCCGGTGGCCATCCACCGCAATGCCGCGAGCGATTATCGTTTCAAGTTCTTTAACGAGCTGCCGGAAGACACCTTTGAGGCCTTTCTTTCTGTGCCCCTGTTGTGCCATGGGCGGGTGGTGGGCGTGATCAACCTGCAGCACCGCCAGCCGCACATTTATACCCAGCGGCAAATCCGGCTGATCTCGACCATCGGTTTTCTGGTGGGCGCGGAAATTGAAGTGGCCCGCCTGGAAGATGAGAACCAGAACCTCTCGCAACAGCTCGAAACCCGCAAGCTGGTGGAGCGCGCCAAGGGCATTGTGCAACGCGAACTGGGCCTCAACGAAGAGCAGGCCTATCTGGCCCTGCGCCGGCAGAGCCGGCAGAAACGCAAGTCTCTGAAGGAAATTGCCGAGGCCATTCTACTGGCAGATGAATTGAAGCGCGGGACCCACACCAACTGAGATTTCCCGAGGAGAAAAATCAGCAGATCATTTGGCGGGAGTGAGATGCCTCACTCCCGCCAATGTTTGCTACTTGCTGCCGCCGGTCGCTAGAGCGGCGCTGGTGCTGGCCACCACCGTCTTGGCGGGCTCGGGCGTGGCATACTCCAGCAGCATGCCGAGCGAGGCCACACGCAAGCTGGTGATGTAGGTTTCGCTGCCCTGGGTCCGCATCGTCACCTGGTCCGGGCCGCTGTAAGGCACCTGCGAATAGGTCTGGGGTAGGATCATCGCGACCGGGCGTCCCGCGCCGGTTTTGATGGTCACCACGGTCCCCGCGCCCCTATACTCCACCGCATAAATGTAGCGGCCCGCCGGCAGCACCACGCTGCCCCAGCGCGCTTCCTGCGGCAGGGTGAAGGCGCCGGAGGAGGAAGGCTCGGCAGCGGCAAAGGTGGACAATAACGTGATGGCGGCAAACCCCGCGACCAGAAAGAGATTCCGAAGTGATTTCATGACAAAACTCCTCTCGAGAGAAAAAGCGGCTACCGCCGCGCACACGCGCAGCCATAGGTCGCAGGTGATAGTGAGGACGACGAGGTCAGGAAACTACTTGGGAAGGCAACGAACTATGCCGGGTTCAAGCTAAAACTGCAACTGAGCAGCGTATACCACAATCCAGTGTGCCCGGCTCCCGGAGGGAAGTCCAATGCAAAAAAACGATTTTGTACATCGTGGCTAAGTTCTTGACGGCATGAAGCGAAGAAGCTGCCGGCCCTGAGCTTTCCTCCATCCAGCAAAAAAGGGCCGGAATTCCGGCCCTTTGCTTTCGCTGATTGGGAAGCTACTTGGACAAGCTTGCCTGGTAGCGTTTGTTGATCTCCTCCCAGTTCACCACGTTCCACCACGCGCCGAGGTACTCAGGACGGCGATTGTTGTACTTCAGGTAATAGGCATGCTCCCACACATCGTTGCCGAAGATGGGATAAAGGCCCTGGGAAAGCGGATTGTCCTGGTTCGCCGTGCTCAGCACCACCACTTCGCCGCTGGGTTTGCCGGCCAGCCACACCCAGCCCGACCCGAACTGCTTGGTTCCGGCATCGTTGAATTTGGCCTGAAAGTCCTTGAAGCTGCCAAAGCTCTTCTGGATCGCCTCGGCAATGGCGCCGGTCGGCTCGCCGCCACCCTGCGGCTTCATGATCTTCCAGAACATGGTGTGGTTCACATGTCCTCCGCCGTTATTGCGCACCGCGGTGCGAATGTCCTCGGGCACGGCGCTCAGGTCGCGGATCAAGTCCTCGGCGCTCTTGCTTTGCAGGGCGGGGTGTTTCTCCAGCGCCGCATTCAGGTTCTTCACATACGCTGCGTGGTGCATATCGTGATGCAGCGTCATGGTTTGCTTGTCAATCACCGGCTCGAGCGCGTCGTAGCCGTACGGTAAAGGGGGTAATTCATGCGCCATGATTCTTCCTCCACATCTTCTGATGTCCGGGCTGTCGCTTAAGATTCCAATGCTAAACGGAAGGGTTTCAGTATAAATGACAGGGCGCGGTTTGTGGGCCGGACCGCCAGCGGCGGACTGTTCCCCTGCATGTTACCTCCGGGGGTACAAAGTGCGGCCCGCCATTGAGCCGCAGTGCAAACTTCGGGGACAATTGCAGGGAGACTTGGCGGACTGGGGGCGGGGAGTGCTGACTGTACGTCTTTTGATCATCGCATTTCTTGGGCTCAGCGCATCTCTGGCCGGGGCCAAGGACTTTGCCCTGATTTCCAATAAGACCAACGCGGTCACGGCCTTGCCTATGGCGGACCTGGTGAAGATCTGCAAAGGCCAAACCAATCGCTGGCCGGAAGGCAAGCCGGTGACTTTTATTCTGCGCGATCCCGCCTCCGCCGAGATGAAGTTGGTCTTGGAGAAGGTCTATGGCTTGGGCAAAGACGAAGTCTTCACCCTGATCAGTGCGGCCAACCGTGGGCGGGCCAATCATCCCGCGATTATCGTTGTTGACTCCGATGAAGCGGTGGTGGAGAAGGTGCAGTCCATGGTGGGCGCTGTTGGTCTGGTGGACGTTTATTCCATTACCGGCGGGGTCAAAGTGCTGAAGGTGGGCGGGAAACTGCCGCTGGAACCCGGTTATGTCTTGCACGGCAATTAGCCCGCAATCTCTATGATTCTCACTGCACGCATGCCATCTTGTTCTGGAGCCAAGTCTTGAGCGGAGCCTCATCGCCCCCCACCGACAGCAAATATCGCCGCCGCTTTCCGCGGTTTGGGCTGGATGTGCGCGTCAACGTGCAGGTGTTCCGCGGGGGGGAGGTGGTTTCCCTTTGGGGGCGCTCCAACGAATTGGGCGAGGATGGTATTGGGGCCACGCTCACCCAGGAGTTGAATCCGGGCGAGGTGGTTTCCATGGAATTGAACCTGCCCCTGGCGACCTATCCCGTAAAGATAAGGGCCTTGGTCCGGTACCGTGTAGGACTGCGGCACGGCTTCGAGTTTTTAGCTCGCTCTCCCGAGCAGCAGGACACCATCCAGCGGGTCTGTGAAATGTTGGCCGCTCAGCAGTAGCTCCTTTCTTGTCAACGATTTCCGTTACCTCAGTAACTTTCCGGTCATGTCCTCCGCAAGTACCATCGAGGAGGGTTTTGCTGTGAAAAATGGGAGGGGGACCCAATGGGTGACAAAATCACCCGACCAGCATCGGCCGGCGACGTGGCGCGTGCTCGCGCGCTGCGCAAATCGCTGGAACTGGGCCGAGCCGGCTTGACCCAGGTCGGAGGCCCGCCCCAGTCGACGGAAAGCGCCACCCTGCGCCTGGACGATCCCGAGGTCCAGAAGGCCTATTTAGAGCAACTCATCGAGTCGGCCCCGGAAGCCATCAGCATTCTCGACCGCCAGCACCACATCATGCGCATCAACGGGGAGTTTACCCGCATGTTTGGTTTCCAGCCGGAGGAGACCCTGGGGCAGCGCATTGATACCCTGATTGTGCCTCCGGATCGCCATGCCGAAACCCGCTGGCTGGGCGAAATGCTGAACCGGGGCGAGAAGGTCACGCTCGAGACCAAACGGCAGAGAAAAGATGGCGCCCTGATTGATGTGCTGATCTCGGGGTCCTCGGTCTCGGTGCATGGCAAGCGCAGCGCCTCCTGCGTGTTGTACCGCGATATCTCCAGCCAGAAACGCGCCGAAGCGCTCAGCGCCGCCCTCTACCGCATTGCGGAAATTGCCAGTTCAACCACCACCTTGCAGAATTTCTATCGCTCGATCCATGGCATTGTGGGAGAGCTGATGTATGCCCGCAATTTTTATATCGCGATTTACGATCCCGCCACGCAAACCATCAGCTTTCCCTACTTTGCCGACGAAGCGGAGGCCGCGCCGGCCTGCCGGAAGTTTGGCCATGGCCTGACCGAATATGTCCTTCGCAGCGGGGAGCCCCTGCTGTGCACGGCGGAGAGTTTCGAAGAGCTGGTCCAGCAAAAAGAAGTGGAGCTGATTGGGGCGCCGTCGCTTGACTGGCTGGGGGTTCCTTTAAAGAACGCCAGCCACACCTTTGGCGTAGTGGTCGTGCAAAGCTACCATGCCCACGCGCGCTTCACCGCCAAAGACAAGGAGGTGCTGTCGTTTGTCTCGCAGCAGCTGGCCGCCGGCATTGAGCATAAGCGTCATGAAGAAGCGCTGCGCCGCTCCGAGACGCGCTATCGCTCGCTGGTGTTGAGCGCGGTCTATGGCATCTACCGTTCCACCCTCGAGGGGCGCTTTCTGGATGTGAATCCCGCGCTGGTCTCCATGTTGGGCTACGATTCCGCCGAAGAAGTGCTGGCCTTGGCCGCGGCCCACAGTGTTTTTGTGGACAGCGAAGAACAGGCCCGCGTACTGCGCGAATTCAGCCAGGGCGATCGTCTGACCAACGTCGAGGTGCGCTGGAAACGCAAGGACGGCAGTCTGATCACCGTCCGGCTCAGCGGCATTCTGGTGGAGCGCCCCGAGGAGGGCGAACGCGTCCTGGAAATCATCGCCGAAGATGTCACCGAGCGGCGCACCCTGGAGGAACAGTTCCGCCAGGCCCAGAAGATGGAGGCGGTGGGGCGTTTGGCCGGAGGCGTGGCCCATGACTTCAACAATCTCCTCATGGTGATTGGCGGCTACACCGAAGTCCTGTTGGAGAACATCGATCGCCGCCATGCTCTGTACCCCAAGATTGAGGCCATCCAGCAAGCCTCCGACCGCGCCACTACCTTGACCAAGCAGTTGCTGGCCTTTAGCCGGAAACAACTCCTCGAACTCAAAGTGGTGGACATCAACGTCATCGTTGCCGACATGGAACGTCTGCTGCGGCCCCTGATCGGAGAAGATATCGAGCTGGTCACCCGCCTGGCTTCCAACCTGGGCCGCACCCGCGCCGATGCCGGCCAGGTGGAGCAGGTCCTGATGAACCTGGTGGTCAACGCCAAAGACGCTATGCCTGAGGGCGGGCGCATCACCATCCAGACCGCCAACGTCTACCTCGATTCCCGCCGGGAATTCACCTACATGCAGCCCGGGCAATACGTGCAGCTCTCGGTCACCGACACCGGCCAGGGTATGGACAAGGAGACCCAGTCGCGCATTTTCGAGCCTTTCTTCACCACCAAGGAAAAAGGGAAGGGTACGGGTCTGGGACTTTCCACGGTGTACGGCATCATCAAGCAGAGCGGCGGCTACGTCATTGCGCAAAGTGAACCGGGGCATGGTACGGCCTTCCACATCTACTTGCCGCGTGTGGAAGAAGAGCCGGAATCGATGAATGCGGTGAGCTACGCGCGGCCCAGCGACGGAGGCTGCGAGACGGTTTTGCTGGTAGAAGACGAGGAGTCTGTTCGGCAACTGGTGCGGGAAACTCTGGAAGCCAAAGGTTATCGCGTGCTGGAAGCGGAGAACGGGGAGTCTGCCCTCAAGATCGCCGCCGCCCACTGCGGTAACATTGAGATGCTGATCACCGACGTGGTCATGCCGGGCATCAGCGGACGGGAAGTGGCCCGGCAACTCTGCCTCTCCCATCCCGCCACCCGCGTGCTCTATCTTTCCGGATACGCCGAAGATGCCATTGCCCACCATGGCGTTCTCGAGCCGGGCACCGAGTTTTTGCAGAAGCCCTTTACCCTGCACATGCTCTCCCGCAAGGTCTGGGAAGTCCTCCACGCCAAACCGCAAGCCTGAGGGCGGATATAAACTGCACTTAGCCTTGGGCTTACCCGAAGCGGAGCAAAATCCTGTAACTTTTTCCGTCCTTCCAGCGTCATAAGCTTGGGGGCAGCCTGGGCCGGACAGAAAACTATGTTGATCAAAAAAGCTGCGGATATCGCTTCGTCGGAAATTACCTCCAAGAGTCTTTACCTGAACCGCCGCAAGTTTCTGGCGGGAAGCGCGGCGCTGGGCGCGGCGGCCTTGGCGGGAGTGGGAGTGCACTCCCTGGCGTCTCCGCCCCTGGTCGAGGCCAATGCCAAGATCGACGGACTGCAGAAGAGTCCGTTCTCCACGACGGAGAACGTGACTCCTTTCAAAGACGTCGCCAGTTACAACAATTATTACGAGTTCTCCACCGACAAATATGAGCCGGCTTCTTTGGCGCGCAATTTCAAGACCCGCCCCTGGACGGTGAAAATTGACGGCCTGGTCAAGAAGAAGCTGGAACTCGATGTAGATTCCATCATGAAGATGGCTGCGCCGGAAGAGCGTATCTATCGCCACCGCTGCGTGGAAGGCTGGTCGATTGTGGTGCCCTGGGTAGGGTTCTCGCTCAGCGAACTGATCAAGCGCGCCGAACCGCTGGGCAAAGCCAAATTCGTGGAATTCACCACCCTCTATGATCCGGGGCAAATGCCCGGACAGCGGCGGGACGTACTGCGTTGGCCCTACGTCGAAGGCCTGCGCATGGATGAAGCCATGCATCCGCTGGCACTGCTCTGCTTTGGCATGTATGGGGAAGTCCTGCCCAACCAGAACGGGGCGCCTCTGCGAATTGTCCTGCCCTGGAAATATGGCTTCAAAAGCGCCAAGGCCATCGTGCGGGTGCGCTTTGTGGAGAACCAGCCGGTCAACACCTGGCAGCAGTCGGCGCCGCAAGAGTATGGTTTTTATTCCAACGTGAATCCCAACGTGGACCATCCGCGCTGGAGCCAGGCGCGCGAGCGCCGTCTGGGCGAATTCGGCAAGCGCCCGACCCTGATGTTCAATGGATATGATCAGGTGGCCGGCTTATACAGCGGCATGGACCTGCGAAAGAATTACTAAGACCATTCATGTTGCGGGCCGCGAAAGTCGTCGTGTTTCTGCTCTGTCTGGGGCCGCTTGCCCACCTGGGATGGCTGGCCTATCGCGGAGAACTGGGCGCCAATCCCATTGAAGTCATCACCCATTCCACCGGCGATTGGACGCTGATCTTCCTTCTTCTCGTCCTCTCGGTCACGCCCCTGCGCAAGCTCTTGCGCCAGCCCTGGCTGGTGAGCTTTCGCCGCATGCTCGGTCTCTATGCGTTCTTCTACGGAACGCTGCACCTGATGACCTATGTCTGGCTGGATAAATTTTTCTCTTGGCACGAAATGCTGGCCGATATCGCCAAGCGGCGCTTCATCACCATGGGCGTGACGGCCTTTTTGCTGATGGTGCCGTTGGCCCTGACCTCGACCCGGGGCTGGATTCGCCGCCTTGGCGGGCGGCGCTGGCAGTGGCTGCATCGTCTGGTCTACGTCAGCGCGCTGGCCGGCGTCATCCACTACATCTGGCTGGTGAAGGCCGACCTGCGCCCGCCTTTGCAGTACGCCGCGGTTTTGACGCTGCTTCTGGCTTATCGTCTAGTGGCTTGGCTGTGGCCGCGCCGCCACGCCGGCGGCCGTAGTCTGGCTACTCTTCCAGGGTCTCGCGAATCTTCCGGGTGAGTGAGTCGCGGGTGAAAGGTTTTTGCAGGAAATGCGTGCCCGGCGCAAGGGTCCCCTGGCCGCCAAAGGTTTGCCCGGTGTAGCCGGACATATACAGGACCTTGATCTCGGGGCGCACCTGCGCCAGCTGGCCCGCCAAATCGCGGCCGCTCATGCCGGGCATGACAATATCGGTGAGCAACAGGTGGATCGGTTCTTTATGCTGACGGCTGAGGGCCAGGGCGTCCGGACCATCGCGGGCTTCCAGCACGGAGTATCCCGACAATTCCAGCAGATTCCGGGTCAGGGTCTTCAGGGAAGATTCATCTTCTACCAGCAATACCGTTTCCCCGGGCAGCCTGCCCGCTATCCCCACCTCGGCGGATTTTTTCGCCGGGGCGCTGTCTTCCCCGCGTGGCAGATAGATTTCAAAAGTTGTCCCTACCCCTACTTCACTGGCCACTTCAATGTAGCCGCCGCTTTGCTTGACCACGCCGTACACGGTGGAGAGTCCCAGGCCGGTGCCCTTGCCTTTTTCCTTCGTGGTAAAGAAAGGCTCGAAGACGCGGGCCAGGGTCTGCGGGTTCATGCCAAAGCCGGTGTCGGAAACCGACAGCTGAACATACGAGCCGCAGTTCATGGGATAGGAGCGGCTGCGGGCGAAATCCTCGCCAATCTCCACATTCCTGGTCTTGATGGTCAGCTGGCCGCCCTTGGGCATGGCGTCGCGCGCGTTTACCGCCAGGTTCATGATGATCTGGTCAATCTGGCTTTCATCGGCCTTCACCAGATACAGGCCGGGGCTCAGCTCGGTGGCCAGCTCCACATCTTCTCCAATCAGCCGGTGCAGCATCTTCTCCATGTTGGAGACAATGGCATTCAGGTCCAGAATACGCGGCTCCAGCACCTGCTGGCGGCTGAAGGCCAGCAGTTGCCGGGTCAGAGCGGCGGCCCGCCGTCCCGCGCCCATCACTTCGTCCACGCAGTTGCGCAAGGGATTCTGCGGCTCGATCTTCTCCTGCATGATTTCCGTGTAGCCGATCATCACGCCGAGAAGATTGTTGAAGTCGTGGGCGATGCCTCCCGAAAGCCGTCCAATGGCCTCCATCTTCTGTACCTGGCGGAACTGCTCTTCCAGGCGGCGGCGGTCGGTGATATCGCGATTGACGATGACCAGCTTCTCCACCTTGTCGTCTCGCCCGAAGATGGCGCTGGCGGTGGACTCGAAAAAGCGCCAGCTCCCGTCCTTGTGGCGCATGCGATATTCGATGCGCCGCCCCTTGCCCAATTGCGAGGCTTCCTGGGCCGCTTCCTTGACCAGCGGCTGATCGTCGGGATGGATCTGTTCAAAAGAAGAAGTGGCTTTCAGTTCGTTGGCGGTAAAGCCCAGAATTTTTTCGTAGGAGGGGCTGTTGTACAGGCGATGGCCCTTGGTGTCCACTACCGCGATCATGTCAGCGGCATTTTCTGTGATCAGCCGGAACAGCTCTTCCCGTTCCATCAGGCGCCGCCGCATGCGGTAGATCTGCAGTTGCTGGTACACGGTGTAAATGTCGAACACCAGCACCAGCCCCACCAGCGCGCGCACCGCTGTGCCCAGCTGTCCCAGATCAGCATCTTCCACCCGCAGGCGGAGCATGGGGGCGATGAAGGAGACGATGCCCATGGTCAGCAGCAGGGTGATCAGGATAGCAATCGTCCACAGCCACCACTCGCGCCGCTCGATCTTGCGGATGCCGGCTTCCAGCGCATTGTGCGATCTGCTGCTGCGGAGATACTCCGGCTTGAGCCCTATCATGTGTCCCTACAAAACCGTAGACCGGTGTGTTTGTCTTGCCGGGGAGGAATAGCTGTTCACGGTGGCGGCCGATTTCTTCCCATCTCTTCGGCCCCGGACCATGTGGCGCAACTCAATTATCAAACAGAACGGTGTACTCTTGAAGGGAGTGAAAGTGACTTTGGTTTGTTCTGAAAGCTTACAACGTATGCGATCCTAACATCATCTTATTGTGAGGGTTATCTGTAAGTCAGGGAAAGCGATGGGGCCCTTGCGGGACGCTTTCCCGATCCTGGACGGACAACTTTGCCCGGCCCTGCGGGTTAGAAGCAAGCGAGGCTTTGGTTCCGTCCGCCGATTTTCAATTCACCGTTTTCTCAGGAGCCGCGCGCAAGCCGGAAATATTTGCCATGAAATCGAAGTTCCTTTTGTTTTTGTCTCTCGCCGCATTGCTGCTCTCGGTGGCTTGCGGAGGATCCAGCGGTCCATCGCCCAGTGGAAACTTCTCCAATGCCACCTTGAGTGGTCCATATACTTACCAGCTCAACGGCATTGACAACTCCTATGGCGCGTTCCGCGAATCGGGCGTGTTTACCGCGGACGGGGCCGGCCACATTACCGCTGGCACCGACGACTTGTTTGCCGGGACCTCCTTGCTGAGCGGCTCGACGACCGGTTCTTATTCCATCAGCAACGATGGCACCGGCTCCATCACGCTGAATGTGGGCAATGGCCGCACTCTCGATCTGGCCATCACCGCCGTCACTTCTTCCAAGGTTTATCTGATGGTGGCCGATGCCGGCACCATTGCAGCCGTGGGTAGCGGCGTTGCCGAAAAGCAGGACACCACCGCTCTCGCCGCCACCCCCAGTGGAACGTTTATCTTTCAGTTGCACAACTTGGGATCGAGCGATTCGGAATCGGATGTGGGGCAGATGGTGATCAACAGCGGCGCGATTACCGGACTCTACGACGTTAATAACACCAGCGCCCTGGTCACTCCCACCATCACCTCCGGGGCTCTGAACGCACCCGATGCCTCCGGCCGCGGCACGGGCAGCTTCACCGACGATTCCAATTTCACCATCGGGTTTGTGTACTACGTGGTGAACTCCAGCAACTTGCGTTTCCTGGTGACCAACTTGAATGGCCAGTCCGGATGGATTGGCAACGGGCGCGCCGAAAAACAGGCCGCCGGTCCGTTCAGCACCGCCTCGCTCTCCGGAAGCTACGCCTTCGGCAGCCGTGGTGATACATCTGTAAATCCCGATAGCTCGAAGACCGTGGGCCGCTTCACCGCCGATGGCAACGGCAATCTCAGCAATGGCGCGATGGATGCGGTCGTCGATGGCACGCAGACCGCCATCAACACCTCGTTCACCGGCAGCTATGCGGTGGATTCGCTGGGCCGCGCCGACATTACGATTGCTCCCTCCGGCGGCAGTTCTTTCCACGACGTGGCCTGGCTGGTCGCTCCCAACCGCGCCTTCTTCCTGGTGGACTCCGGCAACGTTGAGGATGGCACCATCGATCTGCAGACGGTTTCCAGCTTTTCCAACATCACCATGACCGGGCAGTTCGGTCTCCTGATGCACGGCTATAGCGTGACCGAAAACACCACCTATGACCGGGTGGGCACTTTGCAATGGGATGGCGCTGGACACCTGGTTCTGAATGAAGCCCTAAATAAAGGGGGGAGCGTTACTATACCCAGCTTCCTCGGCGGCTCCTACTCGGTCTCGAGTAATGGTCGCGCCACCGGTTCCATCAGCTCGCTGTCGAATAATCTTGTGTTCTATCTGATTTCGGGCAGCGATGGATATGTATTGCAAAATGACGCCGGCATTGAGATCGACGGCATCATGAGCAAGCAGCAATAACTCCTGGATATGTATCGAAAGATGTAGCAAGGGCGCGGTTTCCACCGCGCCCTTTTTTCTTTCCACCCAGGGACAGCCGCCCCCGGCGGTCCGAGCCGAGCGCAGCGCGGTTTCTGACAAACCCACCCCTTCCCAACGTTTGTCAGCCTCCCGGGACCACGAGACTCTATAATGCCAGCACCTATGCCAATCCCGGCCGGCACGCTGTTCGATGAGTGCGAGGTCCTCGCGCCCCTGGGCGCGGGTGGCATGGGCGAAGTCTATCGCGCACGGGACAACCGCCTGGGCCGCGAGGTCGCCATCAAGGTCCTGCCGATGCAACTCTCCGGCGATCCCGAGCGGCTGCGGCGCTTCGAGCAGGAAGCCCGCGCCGCCGCCGCCCTGAGTCATCCCAATATTCTGGTGGTGTACCGCTTTGGTTCCACTGCGCAGGGCGTCAGCTATGTCGTGACCGAATTGCTGCAAGGTCAGACCTTGCGGGAGCGGCTCGAACAAGGACCTATTCCCGTCCGCAAGACCATCGATTTTGCGCTGCAGATTGCGCGCGGCCTCAGCGCGGCCCATGAGCGCGGCATTGTGCACCGCGACCTCAAGCCCGACAACCTTTACCTCACCCGCGATGGCATCGTAAAAATCCTCGATTTCGGACTGGCCAAGCTTTTGAGTGGGAACCTGGAGAGTGTCAACAGTCTGGCCACCTTGAGCAGCACCCAGCCCGGGGTTGTGCTGGGCACCATGGGATATATGTCGCCCGAGCAGGTGCGGGCCCAGTCCGTCGATCATCGCTCCGACATCTTCAGCCTGGGCGCGATCCTCTACGAAATGCTCTCCGGCAAGCGCGCCTTCTCCGGGGCCACTCCTGCCGATACCATGAGCGCCATTCTCAAGGATGATCCGCCGGAGCTTGCGCTTTCCGTCGCCAACCTGCCCCCGGCCCTGGGTAAGATCGTCCACCGTTGTCTGGAAAAAGATCCCGTCGAACGCTTTCAGTCGGCGCGTGATCTGGCCTTTAACCTGGAGCTGCTCACGCGCGAGGAAAGTGGCAGCGGCTCCGCGCTGAAGGCGGCGGCGATGATCGGGAACTCGCGGCGCTGGAAGCTTCCTGTTCTGGCTACCCTGGCCTTGCTGGTCGCGGCGGCGACGGGTTTTATGCTGGCCGGCTGGCTCTATCCTTCCTCCCCCGAGCGGCCTCCGGTCCTCATGCGCCGGCTCACCGATTTTGTTGGCGTGGAAGAGTCGCCCGCGCTCTCGCCGGATGGAGAAACCGTCGCTTTTATTGCGGATGTGGGCGGCCATCGCCAGCTTTGGGTGCGCTTGCTCTCCGGCGGGTCCCCTCTGCAGTTGACGCATGATGAGGCCGATCACCAATTCCCACGCTGGTCGGCCGATTCCTCCGCCATCCTTTATTTTTCCCCCTCCGCGAACCCGGAGGAGTCCGGCAAGATTTGGGAAGTTCCCGCCCTGGGGGGCACGCCTCGTCCCATCGCCAGCAGTTTCACCGGCGGCGATGTCAGTCATGACGGCAAATCACTGGCTTACTTTCGCAGTTTCCAGGAACAAACCGAGCTGGTCGTCGCCAACCGCGATGGCTCGGACCCGCGCCTGGTGAGCCAATTTCCCTCGACCCTGATTTGTTCCGACTTGCGCTGGTCGCCCGATGACCGCCTGCTCGGCTTCCAGAAAGGCCGCACCTTCGACTACGACATTTTTACCGTGCCGGTGGATAAGGCGGGAAAGAGCCTGGTGGAACCCCGCAAGATCACGCAGGACAGCAACCCGCTGAATGGATTTGCCTGGCTGCCCGATGGTTCCGGCATTGTCTACAGCTCCTCGCGTGGCGACACCGTGCTTTATTTGCCCATCATGAACCTGTGGTCCGTCCGCTTGGACGGAAAAAAGCTCCGTCAGCTCACCTTTGGCGAAATCTCATTCATGTCGCCCGACATGGACCGCGCCGGGAACCTGGTGGCCACCCGCTCCAACGTGCAGTTCAATATCTGGAAGTTTCCCGTGGGCGGTGACCCGAAAGAAAATGTGGCGCGCGCAGTGCAGATCACCCACCAGACCGGCGTGGTGCAGACTCCTTCGATTGGCGCTACGGAGCGTGAAATCGCCTATCTCAGCAACAGCGGCGGGCACGGCAACATCTGGGCGCTGGACACGCAGACCGGCCGCGACCGCCAGATTACCTTCGAACAGGACTCCACCAAAGCGTTAGGCGTGCCGGTGTGGTCGCCGGACGGACGCCATATCTCTTACGTGACCCGCAGCCGCGAGAGCTGGAATGTGGACCAATGGATCATCAACGCTGACGGCACCAATCCCCGCCGGGTCTCGGTGGGCGGTGGCTGGGCCACCTGGTCCCCGGATGGTTCCTGGCTGTACTATGCGGAGCCGCGCAGCCAGAGCGGCGGCTACATCATTAAGAAGGTCACCGCGGATGGAGCGAATAGTGTCAGGGTGCACGACGAAGGCGAGCGTCCGGCGGTTTCGCCCGATGGCGACCTGTACTACACGAAGGATTTGCCCAGCCAGAATGGCGCTCCCGACTTGCAGATCTTCCGCGCCCATCCGGAGACGGCCGACGGCCAGCCCCTGGCGCGCATTCCCGGTTCCCGTCTGCCCTGGTGGCTGATCATCCAGCCGGTGCTTTCCCGCGATGGCAAGGCGCTGGCCATGGCCCTGGTCGATGGCTCGGTCACCAATATCTGGCTGCAACCCACCGCCGGGGGCGAACTCCGCAGGGTGACCGACTTCGGCGGTCAGGCGACCTACATTACCCGCCGCATGGCTTGGTCGCTCGACGGCAAGTCGATCTATGCCGCGATCGGCAAAGGCGAAGCCGACATCGTTCTGTTCAGTAATCTGGTGCGCCAGCCGCGCTAGGGGAGCGTCCCATCGATATCTTCCCCCAACCCAGCGCCAGAGTGGAGAATCCTACCAGCTGCGCAAAACCAGAAAGGGACCCGATCGCTTGAAAACTGCCGGCCGATTTCAGATTTTTCTCCTGCTGTTGCTACCAGCCTTGCTGATGACCGAGGTCTGCCCGGCGCAACAGGCGGCCGCCACCGGCGAACCCCTGGTGGTTTTGAATAAGGACTTGCCCCGGGCTTACCTTCGCCAGGCCTACCACGTGGAATTGCAGGCCCAGGGCGGAATTCGGCCCTTGCAATGGAAGCTGGCCGGCGGCACGCTGCCGGTGGGCCTGGTCTTGCGCCCGGATGGTCTGCTCGAAGGCATTCCCACGGAAACCGGCATCTTTCAGTTCAGGATCACGGTCACCGACAGCGGCCGTCCCGCCCATGAGCGCAATCACGACCTGGCTTTGCAGGTGTTGGCGCCGCTGCTGGCGGAGTGGAGCACGCCGCCGCACGTCAGCGGGTCCCGCCTGGGCGGCTCCGTCAAGATTTCCAATCAGACCGGCGATGATTTCGACCTGACGGTGATCGTGCTGGCGGTGAATGAGATTGGGCGCGCCACCGCCATCGGCTATCAGCACTTCACCCTGAAGACGGGGACCCTGGAGATGGAAGTCCCCTTCGGCGAGAACCTGCCGCGCGGGGCTTATGACGTGCATGTGGATGTGGTCGCCGAAGTGCCGGCCAAAAATACAATCTACCGGGCCCGCCTCACGTCGAGCGACAAGCTGCAAATTCAGCAGGGCCCGTAAAACCCTGCCGCATTCTGCCCAGCGCCATCCCGTCGCGAAAGTTCAGTCCTGAAAAGGGGAGGGCCTGCCGAGGTGGACTGCCTGCTTGCGCCAGAATGACGCTGGAAAGAAATAAGAGTCCCGAGGTGGTGTTGCGCTCATTCGTCTCGGCCAGTAGCTCGCGTTAGACCCTCGCCGACCTGCTCTCGTCGCTTCCTTGCGGGTCGCGCCGTGCGATCTTTGCTTGGGCTCCGGGCTCACCGCCAACCGGATAAACCAGCGTAACGCCTCGGGACTCTATCTTGCCTTCAACGTTTCTTCTTGTTCGCCTCAACCAGCACTTCGCTATAGACCCTTGCTTGCCTTCCCTTGCTGCACCTTGCGGTGCGAAGGGCGACTTCGCTCGAGCCCCGGACTCCGCGCCAACCGGGAAAACAACAGAAGATGTCAAAGAACGATTGTTGTTTTACGCCTTTTAATTTCTGCGTCAATCAAAACCGTGGGACTTTATCTGCTTGTTTTTCAAGCAGGTGCACATCGTTCACAGGCCGCTGCAGCGACTTTGGTGCAAGCGGTGAATGGACCTGGAAACCGAGACGTTGAGGAGCGGGAGTTTTCTTGCGAAATTCCTCGTTCTTAAACCCTGGCCGGCCATGAGCCTACCCAGCTGTTTGTCAGCAGCACTGTGAAAATTGCGGCAAATATGGCTCGGGGCAAGGCTTTGCCGATTTCTTTCTGGCGCGAGCGGGACCGCCTTCCCCCGGGCCGGCGATTTTTCAGGCGTATACTTTGGATCGGTGAAAGTTTTTGAGGTGAATTTCTCATGAGAAATCGACTTGTTCATGCCCTCTTGCTGATTTTCGCGTGCAGCTGTGGGCTTCTGGCGCAGCCCAAGCCGGTCAAGGTGGAAATCAAAAAGGTCGCCGACGGTTGGCTGCTGCTGCGGGCCGGCCAGCCTTACTACATTGTCGGTGCGGGGGGAAATCTGCACCTGGATTTGTTGAAGAACCTGGGGGGAAACTCCATTCGCACCTGGGATGCGTCTCCGGACGAGATCGGGCCGGCCTTGCAGGGGGCGCATCGCTTGGGCCTGACCGTGGCCGCCGGCCTGGCCATGGCCCCGGAGCGCCATGGCTTCGACTACGGCGACCCGGCGCAGGTGAAGAAACAATACGATTCGGCCATTGCCGCGGTCGAGCGCTACAAAAATGATCCGGCCATTTTGGTGTGGGGCATCGGCAACGAAATGGAAGGGGACGGGACAAAGCCGGAAATCTGGAAAGCGGTCAACGATATCGCCCGCCAGATCCACCGCATCGATCCCAACCACCCCACCATGACCGTGATTGCCGGCCTGGGCCCCCATGCCATCAAGCTGGTCGAGTTCATGAAGCATTGCCCCGACGTGGACATTCTGGGCATCAATGCCTATGGCCGGATGGCCACCGTGATTGACGACGTGCGCGCCCAGCGACTCGATCGCCCCTATATCGTCACCGAGTTTGGTCCTGTCGGGTGGTGGGAGCGGCCGAAGACCTCCTGGAATGTGCCGCTGGAGCCAACCAGCAGCGAAAAAGCCGAAACCTATCAGCGCAGCTACGAGCACTCCGTGAAGGGAGCGGGCCATCTGGCCTTCGGCAGCTATGTGTTCCTTTGGGGCGCCAAGCAGGAGCGCACCCACACCTGGTTTGGCTTGCTGTTGCCGGATGGCAAGGGCGGCGTGGAAAAGACCGCCGCCGTAGACGTGATTAGCTACGAATGGACGGGAAAGTGGCCCGCCAATCGCTCCCCGGAAATTTCCCCGATCCACTCTTCTGCCGCCGAAAAGGAAGTTGCTCCCGGTTCAGAGTGGACTGCGTCTGTCGTCGCCAAAGATCCGGACGGCGACAAGCTGATTTACGACTGGGAAGTGCGCGAAGAGACCCACGATGCCCGGGAAGGCGGCGATGCCGAAGCCGTTCCCCCGGCCCATCCTGAGGCCTTGCTGCACGCCGAGGGGGCCAGCGCTACCTTCCGCGCTCCGCAGCAGCCCGGCGCCTATCGCGTCTTTGTCGCCGTGCATGACGGCCATGGCGGCGCCGCCACCGCTAACACCCCGTTCTATGTGAAGGAGAAATAGGGATCGGCTCAAAATTAGAGGGCCGCGGGAACTCCGCCTCGGCGCGGCATCCGCGATAGCAAACTTTCCCGCAACCCAGTAGAATTCCGCTTCCTGCTTGCAAGGAGGCTTGAGTGGACTGCCGCGTGCCCCGCTTCGCCGTTTTCATCCTGACGACTCTGCTGGCGGCTTTCGCGGCCGCCCAGGGAAACGCCCCCGAGCAGCGCACCGCCGCCTACTATCGCTCCATCCGCAACAACACGCCGCTGTTGCAGGCTTTCCTGCACGACATGCCTAAGGGTGGGGATCTGCACAACCATCTCGCGGGCGCGCTCTATGCCGAGAACCTGATCGACTACGCCGCTAAGGACGGCCTGTGCGTCGATCGCACCACTTCCATCCTGATCGCGCCCCCCTGCGATGCCTCCTGCGATCGCTTCACCGCCAAGCCCGCCATCCGCTGCGCCTATGGCGACCACGTGCTGTATAACTCGATCATCGACGCCTGGTCCATGCGCAACTGGCGCGGGGAAGAATCCGGCCACGACCACTTCTTCGCCACCTTCGACAAATTCATCATGGCTCTGAATACCCATGTCGGGGACGCTCTGGCCGAAGCCGCTACCCGCGCCGCCAACGACCACCTGCAGTATCTCGAACTTATGCACACCGCCGACGGCATGGCCGCGCCGCAGCTCGGCAGCAACGCGGGCTGGGACGCCAACAATGACTTCGCCGGCCTGCGCCAGAAGATGCTGGCCGCCGGCCTGCCGGATATCGCCGCCGCTACTCGCGCCAAGCTTGATGACGACGAAGCGCGCATGCGTGCGCTCCTGCATTGCCGCACGCCGCAAGCCGCGCCGGGCTGCAGCGTCCAGGTGCGCTATCTCTATCAGGTGCTGCGCGGCCTGCCCCGTGAGCAGGTCTTCGCGCAGATACTGCTGGGCTTCGAACTGGCTGCCCAAGACCCGCGCTTTGTCGGCCTCAACCTGGTCATGCCGGAAGATTGGTATGTCCCCATGCAGGACTTCCGCCTGCACATGCAGATGCTCGACTACCTGCATGGCGTCTATCCCAAAGTGCACATCACCCTGCATGCGGGGGAACTTGCTCCCGGCCTGGTGCCGCCCGAAGGCCTGCGCTTTCACATCCGCGAATCCATCGAACGCGGCCATGCCGAGCGCATCGGGCACGGCGTCGCTGTCATGCATGAACAAGACGCCGCCGGCCTGCTCAAGGAGATGGCGCAGAAACATGTGCTGGTAGAAATCTGCCTGACCTCCAACGATGTGATCCTCAACGTGGGAGGAGAGGAACATCCTTTCCCCGCCTATCGCCGCTTCGGGGTGCCCGTGGCCCTGGCGACGGACGATCAGGGGGTCTCGCGCAGCGATATGACCCAGGAGTGGTTGCGCGCCGCGCAGACCTACAGTCTGTCCTACGCCGATCTGAAAGACCTGGCGCGCCAGAGCCTGGAGCACAGTTTTCTGCCGGGGGCTAGTTTGTGGGCGGATGTCAGGGACTATCGTCCCGTGGCGGCTTGCGCGGATGCGCCCAAGCCTTCCGCCGCGTGCCAGAAGTTCCTCGATGGCAGCGAGCGCGCCCGCGTGCAATGGAAGCTGGAATCCGCGCTCGTCAGTTTTGAGAGCAAGTTCTAGGTAGTGGCGAGTGCCGGCGCAATTTAAAACTTCGCGCCGCACTGCTCCAGTCCGCAGCGGATGACCTCAGCGGTGTCCTTGGCCAGGGGCAGGCGGCAAACTTCTTCCCAGGTAAACCACTTCACCTCGTCGGCGTCGCCGTCCGCGCGCAACTCGCCCCCCACCGGCCGGCACAGGAAGTCGATCAGCACATAGTGGTACTGCACCCGCCCGGCTTCGTCCTTCACCACACGGTCAAACACCCCTAGAAGCTCTGCTGTTTCCACCGTCAGGCTGGTTTCTTCGCGCGCCTCGCGCACCGCCGCCTCGCGCACGGTTTCGCCCACCTCGAGCACACCGCCGGGAATCGACCACTGCCCCATGAGCGGAGGATGCCCGCGCTTGATCAGCGCCACCCGCCCGTCCTGCACAATAATGGCGCCCACCCCCACCAAGGGCTGGTCCGGATATTCACGTTTCATAGGAAAAAGGATACAGTTAGCAACACAGCTTCGGATTTCTGATTCTAAACTGCCCGCTGCTGTCAGCGCTTGATGCGCAGGATCTACCCCTTGTCTCTCGAAGAATACAAACGCAAGCGGCGCTTTGCCGAGACCCCCGAGCCGCCGCCCAAACTGGGCAAGAAGGCCGGCCACCGTTTTGTGGTGCAGATGCATCGCGCCAGCCATCTGCATTACGATTTCCGCCTGGAAATGGAGGGCGTGCTCAAGTCCTGGGCCGTGCCCAAGGGCCCTTCGCTCGATCCCTCCGACAAGCGTCTCGCCATGCAGGTGGAGGACCACCCGGTCTCCTACTTCGATTTTGAAGGCACCATTCCAGAAGGGAATTATGGCGCGGGCACGGTGTTGGTCTGGGATGTGGGCACCTGGGAACCGCTGGCCCCGCAGCCCGTCCAGGGCAAATACGTGGCCACTACCGATAGCGAAGCCGCCGCCATGCTCAAAAAGGGCGACTTTAAGTTCCGCCTGCGCGGCCAGCGGCTCAACGGCGATTTTGCTTTGGTGCACATCCGCGCCCGCCGTCCCGGAAGCAAAGGCAACGAATGGCTGCTGATCAAGAAGCACGATGACGCGGCCGTCGATGGCTTTGACATCGCGGAATATGACAGCTCGGTCTTGAGCCGGCGCAGCCTGGCGCAGATCGGCGGTGATGAAGATGCGGCGCAATGGAAGAGCAGCCGTCCCGCGGCGCGCGGCAAGCTGAAGGCGGCATGGCTCGCCGAAGCCATCGCTAAGAAGGAAAAAAAGAAGACATCTACCACAGAGGACACAGAGGAACACAGAGAGAAACAAAATCCAAAAGCCAGGACAAAAGCGCCAAAGACTTCGGCGGGCTCTTCGAGCAAGACTTCTGCCAAAACCTCTACTAAGACTTCCTTTGTGCTCTCCGTGCCCTCCGTGGTGAAAGGTTTACCCGGCGCGGTCATGCGCCCCATGCCCACGGCCATAACCCCCATGCTCGCGGAATCAGTGGATGAGCCCTTTGATGATCCCGCCTGGCTCTACGAAATCAAGTGGGACGGTTACCGCGCCGTCGGCTTCGTGCAGGACGGCGTCGTCCGCCTGGTTTCTCGCAACCAGAACGACCTCACCGCGGAATTTCCCGAGCTGCAGGATGTGCCCAAATTCATCCGCGCCAAGAACGCGGTCCTCGATGGCGAAATCGCGGTACTCGATGAGCAGGGCCGCTCCTCGTTTGACCTCATTCAGCAGCGTACCGGCATTCGCAAAGGCGGCCGGCGCGTTGCCGGCCGCAGTGATCTCTTCGTCATCTACTATGTCTTCGATCTACTTTGGATCGACGGTTACGATTTGCGCCGCGTTCCCCTGGAACAGCGCAAAGCCGCGCTCGCTAAGATCATCAAGCCCGGCGGCCCGGTGCGATTCTCCGAACACTTCGAACAAGGCCGCGCCCTTTGGCAGGCCGCCAAACAGCAGGGGCTGGAAGGTATTTTGGCCAAGCGCCGCACGAGCCTCTATGAAGAGCGCCGCAGCCGCGAGTGGAAGAAGATCAAGATCACGCAGACGGTGGATTGCGTTATCGGCGGCTATATCGATCCGGAAGGCGCGCGGGAATATTTCGGTTCACTGGTGCTCGGACTCTATGACCAGAAAGGAAAGCTGGTCCACGTGGGGCAGGCGGGCACCGGCTTTGATCGCGCTACCCTGAAAGAGGTCTACGGCTTGCTTCAGGCGCTGGCTTCGGCACGGAAGCCCTTTCATGGTCCGGTGGATGCGCCCCATCCCCACTGGGTCAAACCCCTGCTGGTGGCGGAAATCAAATTTACCGAATGGACCCACGAAACCCAGCAGGGAGGATTGAAGCTGCGGGCGCCGGTCTACCTGCGCATGCGGACCGATAAAGATCCGCAAGATTGCATTCTGCCCCAGCTGCGCCCCTAAACACTAATCACTAGCTGCCACTGATCTAGTTCTTCGGTACATCCTTCATCAGCAGCAGTGAGCCGTAGTCGCTGCCCGCCGGGTCCACCGCGCGCGCCACGACTCCGTCGAAAGCGTGGCGAAACTCCGGATATTTTGCCACCAGGGCTTTGATCACTGCGATATTGCTCTGGTAGGTGCGCGCCGTGTTGGAGATGTCGGGCGCCGCATACTTCACCACCAGATCGATCTCGTTCTCGATCACGGCCGGGAACAGGGCCGTCACCTGATAGGTCTTGCCGTCCGCCACCAGGTCCATGGGAGGTAAAGCCGCCGGCTTCACGGTTTGCGCTTCATCGTAGAGTTTGTCCGTGGCCAGCGTGGACATGAAGGGCACCGGGACCAGCAGGTCGCGCGCCTGTAGGAAATAAAGCCACGCATTATAGCTTTGGCCGTTTGTCCGGAAGGCGCGCGCTTTTTCCGCGAACCAGTTGCCGTCATGGCCGCCGGCTTGCGCCGCTTTCAGATACAAGCCGCCCAGCTTCCAGCCGCTGTCTTCTTTTTGCAAAACGAAGGAGGCCGTATAGGCGCCTTTGCTGCTGCTGACATCCAGGATCTCCACACCGTAGGACCCGGGAGGCAGGTGGTTGAGCATAAAAACCACGCTGTGCGCAGTTTGTCCCTGCGGCCCGAATACGCCGCACAGGAATTCCGCGCGCTCCATAGGCGCGGCGCCTTCCACCCGCAATAAATACGCGGGGCGAGGAGTGGCCGTGGCCCCGGCAAGCATGGCCTGGTTTTCCTGTAGGGCCGACTCGACCGCGGAAAAATTTTCCGCCAGGCTGGGAATGGAGTTTTGCTTCAAGCCCGCGCGATCGCCGCGCGCCGCCAGGTCAAAATAATTTTTGGCGGCGCTGAGCAGGCCACTTTGCGCCGCCGCATCCATGTCCTCGGCGGTCAGACAGGTTTGGGCGCAGAGAGGGATGCTGCAGGCGGCCAACAGCGCCACACTCAGCCATCGCCCGGGCAGTAGGTACCTGCGCTTGCGCATCGCACGCTCCCGAGTCATCTTATCGCACTCCAGTTTGCCGTGCCGAGCTCTTTCTGTGACCTGTGTGCGGCTGTGGAAAATTGCTCCACGCCGCCGGCGATTTTTTTCGACGCTCGCCCGGAAAAATATTTCATCCCGTCAACCCCGCGTCCAGCTTGCCTTTTGCGCGCCTCGCGCCCCGCTGCTCTCTCTCCACCGCCCGTTCCTGGAAAAATCGCGTTGCACCATTATTTGGGAATTGACCCGGCCACGCTTCGCAGTTAGATTCTCATTCACCCTCGATGAGAAATTTCTCCAGCCCACCGCTTGTTCCTGAAACCAAAATTGAAATCCCTCTCCCAAGGGTGGATGCACGTGAGAACGATTGAATGGAATGTCTATCGCACGCGTTTTTTGATCAAAGCCAGACAATTGACCCAACCGCTCAGCTTTGTCGATGGGCTGGGGCGTGAACACTCTGGTCAGCCCGGCGATTACCTGATGGAATCTTCGGACGGTACGCGGCGCATTGTGCCTCGCCATTTTTTTGAGGATGTATACGTCGCCATGGGGCCTCCGCGCAAGCCGGTGTGGCCGGTGTCCGCGGCCTGGATGCCAGCAGCGGGGACGCGCCGGGGGGCTTGATCCGGCTAAACCCTTGGATGAGTGAATTTTGCTCCCCAGAATCCTGGCAGTAATGATATGCGCTACAATATGTAGTACGAAGTGCTTGACAGCCACAACTGGCAGGAGTACTGTTGCCATCCCATAGAGTTGTAAACGCCCCCGGAAACGGCGGCGTCACAGGGTCATAAAAGGAAGAAGGGCGGGGTTTCGGCGAAGTGACCGGCTCTGCCCTCCATAAAAGGTCTGCCCGCCTCCTTGAAAGACGGGATTGCTTGTGCGGTGGCCGTGTCCCCTTCCTGTGTCCGATCCATGGACCTCCCCTGGGGAGACGACAACAGTGTGGACAACCAAAGGCTGTGAAGCGTCCCTCGCGAGGGGCAAACCGAAGTGTCGTCTTTGCGACGGCGGAATAATTAGAGTCGAAGGAGTTTCCCCATGGAAGGTCTGGCACGCTTGGTCAGCGATTCGCTGCATCGCCACGGCGTCGAGACCCCCTTGGACCATCGCCGCCTGTCGTGGTCAAAGTGGTTTCGCTGCGAATCCAGCCTCAGCACCGTGCTTGTTCCCGGGAAACCCGGCCTCTATGCCCTGGGAGAAGAAATGATTGCTCCCGGGGAGGCCGCGGCCACGGCGGGCAAGCGCATGCTGGCTTTGTTTCAGATTTCCGAATCCGAAGATCTGGGCATGACGCTGGGGCGCATGTTTCTTCCCGGCAATCCGCTGCGCGAGCGCCTCGCCAGCGGACGATGTTTTGCCCGCTACTCCATTATTGAAGATCCTGCCCAGCGCCAGGCCGCTTTGGCCGCCCTGCGACAGTGGATGGACGAAACCACCAGCGCGGACTTCGAGTTTAAGTCTCCTGCCCAGCGCATTGCCTGATGCAAGCCGCGGAGCAGCCCGGCTGCAAATCGGCAAAACAGATTTCAAAATCCGAACATCGGATAACAACGCGAGAGATTTTGAACGCCTGAACGATACAACAATGCAGGACCAAAGAAATTTGCGGGTCGCCTAGAACCCGATATTGGAGAAAGACATGGCTGAAGTAACTGAGCAAGGAGCCCCCACCGTCAACGCAAACCCAGCCGTTGCCGCGACCACACCGTCAACCAAGAAGGCCACCGGCCTCTCTTTCCGCCGTCTGTTTACCAAACCCGGCGTCTCCCCCTACGACGAAATCGAGTGGGAACTGCGCGATGCCACCATTACCGATTCCAAGGGCGGAATTATCTTCGAGCAGAAAAATGTCGAGGTCCCCAAAGACTGGTCCATGACCGCGACCAATATCGTGGCCAGCAAATATCTGCATGGTCCCCTCGGCACTCCGGAGCGCGAGACCGGCGTGCGTCAGTTGGTGGGCCGGGTGGCGGAGACCATTCGCGATTGGGGGTTGGCCCAGGGCTACTTCAAGACGCCGGAGGACGGCGCTACCTTCTTTGATGAGCTGACTTACATTCTGGTCCGCCAGTATGCCGCTTTCAATTCGCCCGTCTGGTTCAACGTGGGCTGCGATCGCATTGAGCCCCACTCCGACGGGCAGAACTGGCACTGGAATGCCCAGACCCAGAATGTCGAATTCGGCGTCACCGGTTACAGCAAGCCGCAGTGCTCGGCCTGCTTCATCAATTCCGTACAGGATTCGCTGGATTCCATCCTGACCCTGGCCAAGACCGAGGGCATGCTGTTCAAGTGGGGCTCCGGCACCGGCACCAACCTCTCGACCCTGCGTTCTTCCACCGAGACTCTCAGTGGCGGCGGCACCGCCAGCGGCCCGCTCAGCTTCATGAAGGGCTTTGACGCCTTTGCCGGCGTCATTAAGTCGGGCGGCAAGACTCGCCGCGCCGCCAAGATGGTCATCCTGAACGTTGACCATCCCGACATCATCGATTTCATCGAGTGCAAATCGAAAGAAGAAGCCAAGGCCCACGCCTTGATCGATGCCGGCTACGACGGTTCCTCGCCCGACTCCGACGCTTATTCGTCGATCTTTTTCCAGAATGCGAACAACTCGGTTCGCGTGACTGATGACTTCATGTACGCCGTGGTGCGCGATACCGACTTCAGTACCCGCGCCGTGCGCGATGGCCGCGTCATGAGCACCTTCAAGGCCAAAGACCTGCTCTACAAACTCTCCGACGCCACCTGGCGCTGCGGCGATCCCGGCATGCAGTACGACACTACGGTCAACCGCTGGCACACTTCGAAGAACACCGCGCGCATCAATGCCTCGAACCCCTGCTCGGAATACATGTTCCTCGACAATTCGGCCTGCAACCTGGCCAGCCTGAACCTGCTGAAATTCGCGCCCAATGGCACGTTTGACGTCGAGGCCTATCGCCACGCCGTCGATCTCCTGATCACCGCCCAGGAAATCATCGTGGATAACGCCGGCTATCCCACCGAGATGATCATGCGCAACTCGCATGACTATCGTCCGCTGGGTCTGGGCTATGCCAACCTGGGCGCGCTGCTGATGGCCTGCGGCCTGCCCTACGACTCCGACGCCGGACGCGACTACGCCGCCTGCGTCACCGCCATCATGTGCGGCGAAGCTTACCTGCAATCTTCGAAGATCGCGGAGCTGTGCGAACCGCTTTCGCCGGCCACCGAAGCCACGAAAAAAGGCGTGGCTGAAACCAATCTCGGTTCGAATGTCATGCCCGGCGCGGCTTGCCCCGGCTGGTACATCAATCGCGAGCCGTTCCTCGATGTCATCCGCATGCATCGCGCCTCGGTCAACAACATCAACAAGACGAACGTTCCTTCGGCGCTCTACGAAGCCAGCAAAGCCTGCTGGGACGAAGCCCTCACCCACGGTGAGAAGTTCGGCTATCGCAACTCCCAGGTAACCGTCCTCGCCCCCACCGGCACGATCGGATTCATGATGGATTGCGACACCACGGGAATTGAGCCGGACCTGGCGCTGGTGAAATACAAGAAGCTGGTGGGCGGGGGCATGATCAAGATCGTGAACAACACCGTGCCCACGGCGCTGTTCAAGCAGGGCTACGATCACGATCAGGTCGATGCCATCGTCAGCTACATCGACGCGACCGGCACCATCGAAGGCGCGCCTGGCCTGAAAGATGAGCATCTGGCGATCTTCGATTGCTCCTTCAAGCCGGCCAAGGGCACGCGCTCCATCCACTACATGGGGCACCTGAAGATGATGGCGGCGGCGCAGCCCTTCATCTCGGGCGCGATCTCGAAGACGGTGAACCTGCCGGAGAACGCCTCGGTCGAAGACATCATGGAAGCCTACATTCAGGCCTGGAAGCTGGGCCTGAAGGCGGTGGCGATTTACCGCGACGGTTGCAAGAAGTCGCAGCCGCTTTCCGCCGCGGGCACCAAGACCGCGACTTCCACCAAGGAAGATTCGCTGACGCGGACGGGGGCGTCCGCGCCACACATTGAGGAGCAGGACCTGAATGCGCCGCCGCGCGCCATACGCCACCGCCTGCCCGATGAGCGCATGTCGGTGACCCACAAGTTCGACGTGGGCGGACACGAAGGCTACCTGATTGTGGGGCTCTATCCCAGCGGGCAGCCGGGGGAAATCTTCATCACCATGGCGAAGGAAGGCTCGACGGTTTCCGGCCTGATGGACAGCTTCGCGCTGGCCGTCTCCATGGCGCTGCAACACGGCGTGCCGCTCAAGCTGCTTTGCGAGAAGTTCGCGCATACCCGCTTTGAGCCCAGCGGCTGGAGCAAAACTCCGGAGATCGGCTTCGCCAAGTCGATCATGGACTACATCTTCCGCTGGCTGCAGCTGCGCTTCATGACCGGACAGCAGCAGATGCTGTTTGACACGCTGCGTCCGCGCTCGCTCTCGACCACGGTGGAAGCGGTGAGCGATCCGACGCCGGAGGCGCCGCGCACCGCGATGCCTCCAAGCGCTGCCGTCCACGCCGCCGATGCCCTGGCCAGCATGATTGACTTGGGCGACGCGCCCAGCTGCCATGTCTGCGGCTCGATCATGGTCCGCAACGGCAGCTGCTACAAGTGCATGGAGTGCGGCTCGACCAGCGGGTGCAGCTAAAGTGTAGGGCGGGCGCCCCTTCGGCTTCGCTCAGGGCAGGCTCCCGCCCGCCCAGGGTAGGCTCTCGGCCTCCCCGGTTTTTTGCTCTTTGGTTTTGTCATTCCGAACGACTTTAGTCGTGAGGAATCTGCTGTTAGATGGATATTTCGGGTGGAGCAGGGCTTTAGCCCTGCATTTTGGGGAATGATGATGAGTCCGGGGCTTTAGCCACTGAGGAAAACCTCAGTGGCTAAAGCCCGAAGTCTTTTGTGGCGGGTGTGATCGCAGGACTGAAGTCCTGCGCCACCCAAAGGCCAAATGGAAGTTGGCAGTCTACCGGGAGAGTGTAAGCAATGTCTAATGAAGAGTTGATCGTAGATGCTATTAGGCAGAAGCTGATGGTTACAGCTATGTATCAAGGTTACGAACGCTTAATGTGTCCTCACGTTATTGGGTATAAAAACGGCATCCTCAACGCTTTCTTTTTTCAATTTGCCGGCGGAAGTAAGTCAGGGCTGCGACCAGGCGGACAGTGGCGGTGTATTCATGTGGATGAGCTAACTCAAGTTTCGTGTTCCCCTGGAGAGTGGCATACCAAGGAAGATTATGCTCCGACCACATGCATGGACGAAATTATTGCTGAAGTAGTCCTCTAAATAACTTCTGTTCGTGGGGCGTGATGCCAAGGGCCGAACCTACCTCGATTGGTCTAAGACTATCGAGATCGAACTGAAAACTGAATAGACGTACTGTGAGGGGGGCACGGCACGCTGTGTCCCTTTTCTTTTCTGAACGCGAGATCTTATGCGCATCGAAAGCGTCGCAGTAAAGAATCTGCGCTGTATCAAAGACGGCGTCGTCAACTTGGATGCCTACACTTGTCTTGTTGGGCCGAACGGAGCCGGAAAGTCGACTCTGCTACACGCACTTAATATCTTCTTCCGACACGTGGACGATGCAAGCACGGACGTAACGTCATTGACGCCTGAGGATTTTCATCTGCACGATACATCGAAACCCATCGAGATAACAGTCACATTTACGGATCTACCCAAGGAGGCAGAAGAAGAGTTCAAAGAATATGTTCGTCAGGGCAAGCTCATTGTTTCTGTCAAAGCCACGTTTGACGCCAAGTCTAATCGGGCAGAGGTCAAGCAGTTCGGTCAGCGATTGGGTATGGCTGCGTTCAAACCATTTTTTCGCGCCTATGGTGACAATGCGCTCGTCAGAGACCTAATACCGGTATTTGAAGGCTTGGCGAAAGATTTCCCCGATTTAGCTGCAAAGAAATCTAAGAAATCCAAGGATGCAATGTACGCCACGCTGCGCGAGTTTGAGGCCGAACGGCCTGACCTGTGGGAGATCATTGCGAGCGAAGACCAATTCTACGGGGTCAGCAAGGGCAAGGATCGGCTGGAGAAGTATGTCCAGTGGGTCTTCATCCCAGCTGTCAAAGATGCCTGCGCCGAACAGTCGGAGACAAAGGGTGGGGCGCTTGGGAAGCTTCTGGCTCGGACGGTTCGCGCAAACGTCAACTTCTCCACAACCCTTGGGACGCTGGTCGCAACGGCGCGGGAGCAGTATCAGAAGATGCTAGATGACAATGAGACGGTGCTGAGAGGAGTTTCGAATGCATTACAGAAACGTCTTGCCGAATGGGCACATCCAGCAGCGACCCTGCGGGTTGCCTGGCAGCACGACTCGACCAAGGCAGTTAAAGTTGATCCGCCGTTAGCCGGAATAATCGCAGGCGAGAGCGGTTTTGAGGGAAGCTTAGTTCGTTTCGGCCATGGATTCCAACGCTCGTATCTTCTGGCACTCCTGCAAGAACTGGCCGCCGGTGACGACAAAACCGCGCCCACACTTATTCTGGGGTGTGAGGAGCCTGAACTATACCAGCATCCCCCGCAGTCCCGTCATCTAGCTGGCGTTTTCGATAAATTGTCGCAAGACAATGCGCAGATCGTAGTCACGACACACAGCCCGTACTTCGTTAGCGGAAAGAATTTCGAAAGCGTCCGAATGGTGAGGCGAAATTTGGCTGACAACTGCGCATCCATCCGTCAGTACTCGTATTCCAAGGTCGCGGAGCGCTTTGCTGAAGTGGTGGGAGAGCCCCCGAAAGAAAAGTCAGCAGCCCTCTCGAAGGTGCATCAGGCCTTACAGCCCGCACTGAACGAGATGTTCTTCACGCAACGACTTGTGCTGGTCGAAGGCCTTGAAGACATAGCCTACGTTCATTCCTGGCTGATATTGACCGAACGATGGGAAGAATACCGGCGTAGTGGCTGCCATATTGTAGCGGTCGATGGCAAGAGCGAGATGATCCGTCCCGCGATAATCGCTCAAGGCCTGGGGATTCCCGTGTTTGCCGTCGTTGATGCCGACGGAGACAAGATTGGAGACCCTAAGAACCTAACCCGGCATCATCGGGATAACGCCGCTTTGATCCGCCTTTTCGATGGAGACGCGAATAATTTGTTCCCAGTCACAAATTACTGGCTGAGTAATCTTGTGATGTGGCCTTCCAATCTCGCGGATACGGTCAATAGGGAAATTATCGAAGCTCTAGGAGTCCAGGGGGCCGAACAATTCGAGCACATGGAGAACAAAGCGTCCCTTGAATGCGGCAATGCCGGAGATCTTAAAAAGAATGCAGTTTACATTGGCAATTTGCTCGAGATGGTAAGGGAAGCTGGAGTGACATCTCGAAGTCTTGATCAACTGTGCAAACTGATAATCACGTTCAATCAGTAAGACTGAGGAGGAACTCGAAAGGAGTTGCCACCCAGATGCCGTTATATGGAGGCGTGTATAAGATGAGAAGCTCTGATAAAAACGCAGGCGGCAGCATTAAGTGCCCCAAGTGTGGTGAACTCATTCCAATTACTGAGACACTTCATAATCAACTTACTGAACAAGCACGTGCGGAGGTAAAGCGAGAGCTAGCTGGCGAGCAGAAGGCGCTTCTTTCACGGGAAAAGGAAGTTCAAGCTCGGGAGTCCAAGGTTCAAGACGCGGAGCGTGACATTGAGGATCGGGTTGCAAAGCGCCTTGCTGTCCAGAAGACGAAGCTTAGCAAAGAAGCTCTCGATAAAGCTCGGGATGAAGTTTCGTTGGAGTTAAAGGATCTCGCCGCCAATGCGGCGGACAAAGACCGAAAACTCAAAGCGGCAGAGGCCAATGAGCTACAGCTTCGGAAAGATAAGCGTGAACTGGAAACAGCGAAGAAGAACCTTGAATTGGATGTCGCGCGAAGGATCGATGGGGAATGTGAACGCATTCGAGAAGAGGTCGCAAGCGAAGCTGCTGAGCAACATCGTCTAAAAGACGCCGAAAAGGACAAGAAACTCAGTGATGCTTTGAAAATGAATGAAGAGCTAAGCCGCAAGCTGCAACAAGGCTCCCAGCAGACTCAAGGCGAGGTATTGGAACTCGAACTAGAGGAGCTACTCCGAAATTGTTGCCGTTCGGACGAAATTCTTCCTGTGCCTAAGGGCGTACACGGAGCGGATGTCTTGCAGAAGGTTAACAACAGGTCTGGAGTCTACTGCGGGGCCATTATTTGGGAAGCTAAGCATACTAAGAACTGGAGCGATGGGTGGATCCCGAAGTTGAAGGACGATCAACAGCAGGCTCGAGCTGATGTTGCCGTGATCGTGACGGACGTTCTCCCTGACGATATCAAAGACTTCGGAAAAAGAGAGGGTGTCTGGATTACGGCTCCGAAATACCTTCCTGGCCTTGTCTCTGCACTTCGGACCATCTTGGAGGAAGTGGCTCAAGCGAAACGTGCCGTTGCCAGCAAGAATGAGACGGTTGAAACGCTTTTCAACTACTTGACCGGCCCCGACTTTACGAACCGCGTGGAAGCAATCATGAGAGGTTTCATTGGGATGAAAAGAGAATTGGACGAGGAAAAGCGGATTGTAAACAAGTGGTGGGCCAAACGTGAGAAACAGCTTGACCTCGTCACCATGAACACAAGCGGCATGTACGGAGACTTACAGGGGCTAATGGGAACATCACTGAAGCCGATTCCGGCTCTGGAAGTTGGAGAGCCCGATTCGGAAGAGGAGGTCGGATTAGCTCTTGCGGCCAAAGGGGAAGACGTTCCGTCGTAGTTGTGTATGGCGGTTGACCCACCGGGACAGGCGAAACTTTCTCCATCTTTCTTTCAAGCTGTTGGCTGTCTCGTCGTCCATGCCGGGCGTACTCGAATTTCTGCTGACCTAGGGCTTACGCCTCTGCGCTGCATCCTTTCGCCACTCCGTGGCTGAACACATTTATTGCGGCGTACGCTCATCTTCTTCGGTTAAACTAAGCTGGCAATTTGCAGTATTGGGCCCCTCTTGCACTGACTCTCCCTTGCATGAAGGAAGCCGAAGAGAAGCCGCGCTGGTACTTCGTGGATGAAGCGGGAGATCCCGCCTTCTATGCCAAACGCAGTAAACGTGTGATTGTTGGAGAAGAAGGTTGTTCGCGAACCTTGATCCTTGGGTTCATCCGCACTTACGATCCACAGCAGATTCGAAGCAAGCTGGCGGAAGTACGCCTGGCAGTTTCCACTGATCGCTATCTGAAAGATATTCCCTCGGTAGCAAAAAGCCTGATTCATTTTCATGCCAAAGACGACTGCCCGGAAGTGCGCAAGCTGGTGTTTGATGCCATCGAGAAGATGGATTTCCATGCGCAGGTGGTTGTCGCCAGGAAGCGAGAGCAACTTTTTCGGACAAAATATGGCTCGTCAGAGCTCGCGTTTTATGACGACCTGATTACGAAGCTGTTCAAGAACCAGCTGCATTTGTCCGCACAGAATTCGATCACTTTTGCTCGTCGTGGGACGAAGGCGCGTCAACATGCCTTGCGGGCTGCGGTGGAGAAGGGTGCGGAAGAGTTTCGCAAGAAATTTAAACATGAAACTGTCACCAAAATTGTGGTCGAGACCAGTCAGCCGATCCAGGAGCCTGCTCTACAGGCTGCCGACTATGTGAATTGGGCAGTGCAGAGGGCATTCGAAAAGGGCGAGATGCGCTACTTTGAGTTTTTGCGGCAGAAGATCGAGGTGGTTTGGGATGTATTTGATTTTGAGAAGTATGAATCGGGAGGCTGTATTTACGATCGGAAAAAGAATCCGTTCGACATAAAGAAAGCCAGCCCGCTTAGCTAAGACTCGCGAACGAGTCAACGGCATGAAGCCGACATTCACTAGGCTGAACCGGCACCTATATGATGCCTTGATGTAGCGCCACGACGCAATGCTTTTTTAGGGTGGCAGGTAACTGGCGGCATGGTTGGTTGTGAGAGATATTAGCGTTAGTGGCGCCCTTGCGGGGCGTGGGTTGGAGAGTTCGTTGTGTTGGCACGGCTGAAGCCGTGCCCTACCCGGGGATTGAGGGTCGTTACTCGGAAAGCCGAGCTGCGCTCGGCCTGGCAGGTGAGGACATCCTTCGACTTCGCTCAGGGCAGGCTCTGCCCCTACATCAGCTCAGCCTGGACAGCCGAGGGCGGCTGTCCCTGGTTGGGGTGGTGGTGGAGAACAGCAGGCGACTTCGCTCGGGATGACAATTCTAAGTTCGTTCAATTCCCACGGTTCAGCAAGCTGAGGGCGGGCTCGATTGCGAACCCACCCTAAATTTCGCAAAGGACACGAAATTTAGAGTGGGGCACCCGGTTGTCCCTACGTGGGTTGGGGTGGTGGGTGGAGACAGCAGGCGACTTCGCTCGGGATGACAATTCTTAGTTCGATAAAATTCCATGGTTTCAGAGATGTTTTTGGCGGAAAATAGCCAATTCCCTTTGGCTCTGCTCAGGGCAGGCTCTCGGGCGGTAAGGCTTCCCTCGGAATGACAAAGGAAATAAAAAGGGCTAAGAACGGAAAAGAGCTAAAGGGAGGTAACGGAGCGAAAGGTTGTCAAGCCCTCTGAGAGGGGCAAGTGTGGGTAATCCGCTGATTCTGTGGGAAATATAGTGAGGGCAGGGATGTCCCAATTGGGGTGAGCGATTTGCTATCCTGAAAATAGGACGAGATAGAGGCGTCCGAGGAAAGAAAAACCGAGATTTGCGAGCGCGGCCTGCGGGCCGCGTTTTTGTTTTTGCGGGCAATTTGTGGAAGTTGTGGGTAGTGACTCAGTTTAAAAATGATCCGCCAAAAACAGATTCCTCGCCGCAAAATACGCGGCTCGGAATGACAAAAATTTAGGTCTTTATTCAAACCGAGGCAGTACCAAGTTGTGGGATGAGGCGAAAGTATGGCAAAGCAGAGACAATCCGGGGAGACGTGCAAACAGCGAGGCGAATGGGCGGAGCTGAAGTTCATGGCGCGGGCGGTGGAGCGAGGACTGGCGGTGACGCGTCCGCATGGGGATTCGGAGAGTTATGACGTGGGCGTGGAGCACAAAGGGCGGTTTTCGCGGGTGCAGGTGAAGTCGACGACATTTAAGCGGAAGGGATCGTACACGTGCAATATTGTGGGCCCGAAGCGGCAGCGCTATGCGAAAGGGCGGTTGGATTTTTTTGCGGTGTATCTGGTGCCGATTGATGTGTGGTACGTGATCCCGTTTGAAGTGGCGGAGAAGAATGCGTCGCTGAATTTGAGTCCGCAGAAAGGGAGAAAGTTTTCGCAATATATCGAGGCGTGGGAGTTGCTGCGGTAGGGGCGTTGTGTGGGCACGGCTGAAGCCGTGCCCTACCCGGATTGAGGGTGGTTCCTCGGAGAGCCGAGCTGCGCTCGGCCTGGACAGCCGGGGGCGGCTGCCCCTACGTGGGGTGGTGGTTATGGAGAAACAGCAGGCGACTTCGCTCGGGATGACACTTCTTAGTTCGTTCAACTCCGACGGTTTCAGCGAGCTCAGGCAGGCTCGATGCGAACCCACCCTAAATTTCGCAAAGGGCGCGAAATTTAGAGTGGGGCACCCGGCCGCTGTCGCGGGGTGTGGTGATTCCCCAAATTAAAACCCTTCGACGAGCCCTACCGTAAAGCGCAACCAGGTCAAAGTCCCCACCCTGTCGCAAAAAGACGCGACAAGGATGGGGCATCCAGCGACAAAGTAGGGGCGCTGTGGTTGCTCGGAAAGTTGAGAGAGGCCGCTACAGCTCAATCATGCGCCGCACAAGCCACACGAAGGGTGCGGCAATGGCCGCGAACGGCAAAAGCAGTAGAAGCGTGAGACACGCCATGGGCACGGGAATGAAGGACGCGCGGGGCTCGGGCGAAGTCGTGGGGAAATTCATACCTTCATTATAGCCGCGGGGCAAGGCGGGCCACGTCCACGAAAAATTGCAGGAACACCACTAGAATATTGCCTGGGAAAATTTAGCAAGGATTGTGGTGCAGGATGTGGCGTAAAGGCATGGGCACGGCAGCGCAATTGGCGGCGGGAGTACTGCTGCTCGTCAGCGGCTGGGGATGGAGAGGCGCGGCCGGCTTTTTGGCAAACCCCGCGCGAGCCGGGCTGCTTGTGCTGGCGGCGCTGGGCGCGGGTTGCGCGGTGACCGGGCGCATCGAGATGCAGCCGCTGCGCAAAGGCTTGTTACCCACCGGCAGGCAGGGATGGTGGCTGGGCTTGTTGCTGGCGTTTTCCCTCGTGCTGCTGCTGTTCCTTCCCTATGCCGACCGGCACAGTGTGTGGGTGTGGCGTGCGGCGTGGCCGCGCAACGCCGGACTTGCTTTGTGCGCGGTGGGTGGGATGGTGCGGCTGACCGCGCTGCGGCAGTTGGGGCCGCAATTCAGCGCCTATGTGACCTTGCAGCCGGAACATGCGCTGGTGCAGGAGGGGATTTATGGGAGCATCCGGCATCCGCTGTATTTAAGTTTGCTGCTGGTGCCGGCAGGGACCGCGATGGTGTTTGCCAGCTGGCTGGCGCTGCCGATTTTCGCGGTCTCGGTGATTTTCGTGGCGGACCGCGTTGGTCAGGAAGAGCGGTTGCTGGCGGAGACATTTGGGGCGGAGTTTCGGGCGTATCAGAAGCGCACAAAACTGCTGTTGCCGGGCGTGTGGTAGGGGGCCGGAAGACTCTGTCACGGGGCTTGTCGCGGAAAACTCAACCAGGTCAAAATCCCCACCCTGTCGCCAAGAACGCGACCAGGGTGGGGCACCCCGCGACCAGGGTGGGGCACCCCGGTCCTAAGATTTCTTCTACTTTCCTCCGCCGACGTAAGTGATGCGCCAGATGGAATTGGAGCCATCGTCGGTGACCATGAGCGAGCCGTCGGCAGCCGGGGCCACGCCTACGGGGCGTCCCCAGACGCGGGTGTTGTCGATGACGAAGCCGGTCATGAAGTCCTCGTACTCTCCGCTGGCGCGGCCGCTTTGATGGCGGGGAATGCGGATCAGCTCATAGCCGACCCTGACTCCACGGTTCCACGAGCCGTGTTCGGCGGCGAAGATGTCGTCGTGGTACTCCGCTGGAAACTGTTTACCGTCGTAGAAGGTGAGCTGCAGCGAAGCATTGTGGGGATGCAGGATGACATCTGGAGTGATGACTTTGTCTTTCAGCTCGGGACGCTTGCCGGGGTGGCGCGGGTCCTGATGTCCTCCCATATACCACCAGGGCCAGCCATAGAAGCCGCCGTCCTGCACGTGGGTGATGTAATCGGGCACCAGGTTGTCGCCCAGTCCATCGCGTTCGTTCACCGAGCACCAGAGTTCTCCCGTCTTCTGGTCGACGGCGAGGCCCACGGCATTGCGGATACCGTATGCATAGATGCGCATACCGGAGCCATCAGGATTGAACTCCAGAATGTCGGCGCGGAGCTTTTCGTCGGGCGTGGTATCGGGATCATCGACGTTGGACGCGGAGCCGACGGAGACCCACATTTTTTTGCCGTCCAGGCTGAACTGCACATCGCGGGTGGTATGGCCGCCGCCTCCGGGGAGGTCGGCGATGTGCTGCGGCTTGGTGCGGGCCTTGAGGTCGCCATTCTGGTAAGGAATGCGGACCACGGAATTGATATTGCCGATGTAGACCCACTGCGGATTGGGTCCGGGCGGATAGAAGGCAATGCCGAAGGGCTCTTTGAGGCCGGTAGCGTATTCGGAGATGAGTTCCGGCTTGCCCTGGCTGTTGATGCCGCGGAAAATCTTGATGCTGTTGGCGTCGGTCTGGGCGACGAAGAGATCGCCGTTGGGGGCGCGGCGGATAAGGCGCGGATTGTCGAGGCCGTCGGCGTAGAGATCCACCTTGAATCCGGCAGGGACCTGCGGCCACGCGTTAGGCGGGCGGGCCACAACTTTCGGGCCATTGCCGGCGGATTTGGATTGGAAAGGCGGCGGCAGGTCTTTCAAAGTGATTTTGCGCACCGTGCCGGGCTTCTCATAGCGGAAGTCGGTGAAGGGCGGGGTGGGTGGAGGAGCGTCGACTTTCGCGCCCGCGGAGGAGTCCGACGATTTCGGCGCGGCATTGGCTACCTGCGCGGAGCCCAGCGCCTTCACATAATTCACGATCTGCCAACGCTGCGTTTCGGGCAGCTGCGCCCAGGAGGGCATGCCATTGGAAAGATCGCCCTTGGTGATAAACCAGAACAGCTCGCCGGAGGAGACGGCGCCGAGGCGGTCTTTCTTGAGGGCGGGAATATTACCCGAGCCTTGGCCTTTGTCTCCATGACAACTCGCACACAATTGCTGATAGCTGGGGCCGCCGGCGGCAGGGTTTTGTCCGGCGAGAGGATTTTTCGCGGCTTTGGCGGAGGCCGGGGCATTGTGGAAACCGGCATTCTGCGCCTGTGATAGCGAAGCGGACAGTGCAACGACGAAGATCACAAGCAAACGGAGGGAGTTGAATAAGCCTTTTGCCATTGTTCTATTTCCATCCCATGAAAACTTAGAGATTTGCACCACGGGGCCCAGGATCATGCCAACAACGGTTGTCCAAAATTTAGAACGTTCAGCGGCCCATCCAGCCGCCATCGACCGTCAGCAAATGTCCATGAACGTAGTTGCTGGCTTCGGAACATAAATAAACAGCGGCGCCCACCAGATCGGCCGGCTCTCCCCAACGGGCAGCGGGAATGCGCTCGAGAATCTGGCGGCTGCGGTTTTCGTCCTGGCGCAACGCGGTGGTGTTGTCCGTTGCCATATAGCCCGGGGCAATCGCATTCACGTTAATTCCTTTGGATGCCCATTCGTTGGCGAAGGATTTTGTAAGTTGTGCCAGCCCACCCTTGGCTGCGGCATAAGCGGGAACGAAAAGTCCTCCCTGGAAGGAAAGGACGGAAGCGATGTTTACAATCTTGCCCTTGCCTTGCCGGAGCATGACCCGACCGGCCAGCTGCGAGAGCTGAAAGGCGGAGGTCAGGTTCACGGCGAGGATTTCGTCCCAGTATTCCTGAGGATATTCGGCGGCGGGGGCGCGGCGAATGGTGCCAGCATTGTTGATGAGAATGTCGAGGGAGCCCAGTTGCGCGACGGTTTGATCGACCAACGAAGCGCAGAAGCTGCGATCGGCGATGTCGCCGGCAAAATAGGCGGCTTTCCGGCCCATGTGCTGGATTTTCTGTGCCGTAGCCTGGCCCTCCGAGGTGCGGCCGTGACATACCACGTTGGCCCCCGCTTCGGCCAAGCCCAGAGCGATGGCTGCACCTAAACCCCGGCTGGAGCCGGTGACGATGGCGTTTTTGCCATGGAGCTGGAAGAGTTCTAAGACCATGATTTTTTCTGCAACCATCTTTCCCGATGTCTGTCTATGAAAGTGGCGCCTTGCCTTTGTAACCCGCAGGGAATGCGCCAGTCATCCTGGAGAAAAGCGCCGGGAAGGGAATGATAGCAGCCCCCGCCCCCGAAGTATTTTCCTGTAACACTTTGTCCACGGCCCGGTGGTACACTTCCCGTGTCCGAAACCTAACTTGTGTTTGAGGTGACTCGGAATGAAAGAAGAAATCCCTCCTTCGGAACGGGAAGCTACTTCTCTACGGCTCTCCCGGCGTAACTTCATCAAAGGGGTCATTGGCGGGGGTGTAGCCGCCTCTTCCGCCCACTATCTCTTTCGCGCCTCCAGTCTTTTGGGAGAGTCTTCCGCGCCGGGCGACCGTCTGCTCACCTTGAACGTCAACGGGCAGCTTCGCCGCGCGGATGTGATGAAGCAGGAGACGCTGGCCTGGACCTTGCGCTACAAGCTCGGCCTGACCGGGACCAAGCTGGGCTGCGACCGCGCGGAATGCGGCGCCTGTACGGTGCTGATCGATGATGTGCCGCACTACTCCTGCTCCGTGCTGACCCACACGGTGCGCAATAAGAAAGTAGTGACCATTGAGGGGCTGGCCAATCCCGATGGCACCCTGCATCCGGTGCAGCAGGGGGTGATCGACGAGCAAGGTTTCCAGTGCGCGTTCTGCATGTCGGGGTTCATCCTGTCGGCGGTCGGCTATCTCAAGACCCATCCCAACCCGACGCGGGCCGAGCTGGCGCACGGCCTCTCCGGCAATCTGTGCCGCTGCCAGGACTACGACAAGATCCTCACCGCCATGATGCGCGGGGCGGAGAACCTGAGGAAGGTGAGCCGTGCCTAGCCCGAAGAGCGAGATGCAAAAATTCGGCGCGAAATACAAGCTGATCGGCAAGGACTATCCGACGCCGGACCTCTATGCCAAGGTCACGGGCAAATCGAAGTACGCGGAAGATTTCCGTGTCGACGGCATGTTGTTCTGCAAGTTGCTGCTGAGCCCGGTGCCGCATGGCCGCGTGAAGCACCTCGACCTGAGCAAGGCGCTGGCGATGCCGGGGGTGAAGGCGATCCTGACGCAGGATGATTTGCCGGCGCCCGCTGACAGTGTGACTGATCTGGGGGTCACGATCAAAGCCAACACGCAGGGGGAGAAGGCGCTCACCATGGAGCCGTTGTACCAGGGCGAGCCCATTCTGGCAGTGGCGGCGGTGGATGAGTGGACGGCGGCCGAGGCCATTGAAAAGATCGACATCGAATTTGAGCACCTGCCGTTTGCCCTCGATCCGCTGGAGACGCTGCGTCCGCGTGGGCCTAATCCGCGGGTCGAAGGCAATGTCTGGGTTGAAGAAGAGAATTCTCCGCCCCGGGTAGGAGTGCTGAAGTGGAAGGAAGAGGACTTTGCCCCGGCCAAATACGGGCAGTTGCCCATGGGCAAGCCGCAGGAGGAGTGGTCTTACGGAGACCTGGACGCGGGCTTCAAAAATGCCGCGCTGGTGCTGGACGAGACCTTCGTCACGCCCGACACCAGCCATCAGACGCTGGAGCCGCGCACCGCCCTGGCCTACTGGCAGAATGGGAAAGTTTTCCTCCACATGGGGACGCAGAGCACGGTGCAGACCCTGGCCGGGCTGGGCCGCTGGCTGAATATGGACCGTAGCCAGATCGTGCTCATCAGCGAATACACCGGTGGGGGATTTGGCAGCAAGGCCACCGGCTATATTTTTGCCATCATTCCCGCGTTGCTGGCCAAGAAGGCGAATGCGCCGGTGATGATGCGCATCAGCCGCGAAGAAGAGCACTTCATTGGGCGAGCGCGGCCGGGTTTCCAGGGCCGCATCAAAGCGGGCTTTGCCAAAGACGGCCGCATCACGGCGGTCGACATGTACGCCATCGGCAACAACGGACCTTACGATGAAGCCGGCGACGTCGGCGCGTCGGGGGAGATCGTGTCGCTGCTCTACCAGCCGCCGGCCATGCGCTGGCGGGGAGTGACGGTGTTGACCAATACGCCGCCGCGCGGGCCGCAGAGCGCGCCCGGGGGCATGCAGGGCATCGTGATGATGGAACCGATTCTGGCCAAGGCGGCACGCCAGCTCTCCCTGGACCATGTGGCGATACACCGCATCAATTCCCCCGAAGGCAAGGCGGAATGGGGGCCGGCAAGCAACGGCAAGCGCGCGCACGCCACCAGCGCTTTCCTGAAAGAAGCCTTTGACCGCGGGGCGGAGCAATTCCGCTGGAAAGAACGTGTGGCCCAGCCGAAACGCAGCGGCAGCAAGGTGCGCGGGGTCGGGGTTTCCTCCAGCTGCTTTTTTGCCGGATCGGTGGGCTATGACGGGTTGTTCGTGATCCGGCCGGACGGGCGCATCGCCATCCAATCGGGCATCGGTAACCTGGGCACGGAATCTCTCAGCGACGTGCATCGCGTGGTGGCGGAGGTCCTGGGCGTGCCGTGGGAGAAGTGCGATGTAATCTGGGGCAACACCTCCAAAAATCTGCCCTGGACGTGTGTATCCGGCGGCAGCCAGACCACGCATGCCATGACGCGCGCGGCGCACGCCGCCGCCATGGACGGCAAGCAGAAGCTGCAGGAGATTGCCGCCAAAACCTTCGGGGGCACGCCCGAGCAGTACGAAGTAGGCAATGAAAAGGTGTTCCGCAAAGGCGGGGGGCGCAGCCTGACTCTGGCGCAGGCGGCGCAGCGGGCCATTCAGCTGGGCGGCAAATATGACGGACATGAACCGCCTCCGGACGTGAACAAGTACACCAAGACATCGATCGCGGCGCTGGCCGGGCAAGGGCTGGTGGCGGCGGCGAAGGACAAGTATCCGCACGACGGGCAGTCATTCTCCTACGTGGCCAGCTTCGCGGAGGTAGAGGTGGACCTGGAGACGGGGAAATATTTCCTCACCGACTATCTGGCGGTGGCGGACGTGGGCACGGTGATTCATCCCAAAGCGCTGAGTGGGCAGGTGCTGGGCCGCTCGATCTTGGGCATGGGACATGCCATGGGACAGAAGTGGGTGTTTGATCCACAGTATGGGCATACCATCTCGCGGCGTTTTTATCACACCAAGCCGCCGACCATTCTGGATGTGCCGACCGGGATGCAGTGGGCGGCGCTGGATATTCCCGACCCGGAAACGCCGGTGGGAGCGCGCGGGATTGGCGAGCCTCCGGTCGGCGGGGGATGCGGCGCGGTGTTAAATGCGCTTTCCGACGCGTTAGGCGATGAGGTCTTCCGCCGCGCGCCGGTCAATCTGGACACGATCCTGACTTCGCTCGAGGCCGGGCGGCCCATGCAGGAACCGCTGACAGCGTTCATTTAACGGAGAAGATTATGGCGGTCATACGAGACATCATGCCGGCGTTTCAGCTGCTGCAGCCGGGCACGGTGGCCGACGCGCAAAAGCTGCTGGCACAACACGACGCCGACGCCTGGATCATGGCCGGCGGTATGGACAGCTTTGACTGGTTGAAAGACCGCATCAAGCGGCCGAAGGTGCTGGTCGATTTGAGCGGCATTGAGGAGCTGCGGGGCATTCGCGCCACCGCGGACGGAGTGGAGATCGGCGCGATGACCAGGCTGAGCGAAGTAGTGGGGCATCCGCTGATCAAAGAGAAGTATGGGCTGCTGGCCCAGGCGGCGGAGCTGGTGGCCTCGCCGCAGATTCGCAATCAGGGCACGCTGGGCGGGAACGTTTCGCAGGATGCGCGTTGCTGGTATTACCGGGCCGGTTGGCCGTGCTATCGCGCCGGAGGCAACATCTGTTACGCCGATACGCCGGTGGGACGCAATCGCGAACATGCCATCCTGCACGCGGAGCGCTGCGTGGCGGTGAATCCCTCGGATACGGCGCCGGCATTGATTGCGCTGGACGCGAAATTCGTCGTGCAAACCCCCAAGGGGCGGCAGGTGATGGATGCGGAGCATTACTTTGTCGGCCCCGAGATCGACATTACCCGCATGAATATTCTGCGGCCGGGATTTTTGCTGATGGCCATCCAGATCCCTTCCACCTGGGCGGGAGCGCAGTTCTACTTCGAGAAGATGCGCGACCGGAATGTCTGGGACTTTCCCCTGCTCAATGTAGCTTCCGCGATGAAGCTTTCGAGGAGCAACATTCAGGACATCCGCATTGCGGTGAACGCGGCCGCGGCGCGGCCGCTGCGGCTCAAGGCGGTGGAAGATGCGGTGCGCGGCCGCGAATGCAGCCCGGCCACGGGAGAAGCCGCAGGAAAGCTGGCCGTGCAGGGCGCAGTCCCGCTGCAGTTCAATGCCTACAAGATTCCGCTGATGCGCAACCTGGTGAAGCGCGCCATCGGCGGGGTACAGGAGGCGGCATGGGCATCCTAGAGTGGGCCATCAGTCCGCTGGGACAGAATGTTCCCATCCACATTGCCTGGTTTCTGATCTGGGTGGCGGTGATCGCCGGGATGGCTTTCCTGGTGGTGCATGCCGTCTACATGCGCTACTTCGCCGGGGAGAAGGAGTTTGCCGGCGGGGCGACGCCGGCGCAGGCGGCACAGCTGCCCAAGCGGGTGCCGCGGCACTCGCTGGCGGCGCGACTGTTTCACTGGATCATGGCCGCCGCCATGTTTACCCTGCTGTTTACGGCGTTTCTGCCCAGAGTCGGTGTGCAGTTCGATTGGGTGACGTATCACTGGATTGCCGGCGTCGTGCTGACTCTTTCCATCCTGTTTCATATCGTGCATGCCACGTTCTATATGGACTTCTGGTCCATCTGGCCGGACCGCGCCGATCTGGAAGATGCACGGCGGCGAGTGCAGCGTTTCCTGGGGCGGACGGCGGCTCTGCCCCGTAAATTCGCCAAATATCCGCTGGAGAACAAGCTCTACCACGGCGCGATTCTGCTGACCGGTCTCGCGGTGGTGGTGACCGGCGTGTGCATGATGTGGCGGGTGCGCACCCTCTTCTTTCCCCGCAATCCGTATTTGTTCAGCGACCTGACCTGGGGACTGATGTATGTGCTGCATGGACTGGCCGGGGTAAGTCTGATCACGCTGGTCATCGTGCACGTATACTTCGCAGTGCGACCGGAAAAGCTGCCCATTACGGCGTCGATGATTGTGGGTTCCATGAGCCGGGAATTTTATGTGCAGGAACACGATCCGCAACGCTGGGTAGTCGAGCCGGTTTTGGATCCAGAGCAAGGGATGGCGGATGGCGACTGACTTTTTGGCGCGCTGTGATGCGATTGAAGAGTGTTATGAATTTATGCTGGCGTATGCCGGGCAGGGCCTGCCCGGCGACCGGGGAAGTTCCAGCGGCAGCCAGCTGCGCGCGTTCCTGCGACGCGCCACCGACGCCATGCATGGGCTGGGGGAGAGTTGCGCCGTGCTCGTGCGCCAGCAAAATCTGCAGCCCGTCGAGCGCTACCAGGCATTTCTCAGTGTGCTGGAGCGTGATGCGCAAAATTCCCTGGCCGCCTGCGACTTGGTGCTGGCGCAACCTTCCATCAGTTCGCAGCTGATCGACAATCTGAACGCCTCCATCCACCTGCGTGCCCTGCTCACCGACCTGTTCCTTCTGGCTGAGGCGCTGAAGCCAACCATGCCTCGGGAAGATGCGGTGCCTGCGGGCGAGCCGGAAGATTTCTCCGCGTAAGCCCCGGTGCCCCGCGTGTCCAGCCCGGGCCGCGGCGCCTCCTCCTTCTGTAGAAGGCAGTCTTGGTCTACTCTAGAGGCTGACGTCCGGCCGGCTTTCCGGCCGTACGGACCGAGGAGAGGGCCCCATTGAAGATCAAGGAAATTCGCACCCGCGTCGCCCGCTGGAAGGGCAAGACCGTCCCATTGCCGCCGCATTTTTGCACCAATCCCATGGACCTGCTGGAATTTGGCGCGGCCTCCATGAGCACTTTTGCCTTTCACGGCTGGCTGATCGTGGAGATCTTTACCGACGATGGTTTGGTCGGGATCGGCAATGCCGCGCTGTCCCCGCAGGTCACCAAGCAGGTCATTGACCTTTATCTGAAGCCGCTGCTGCTGGGCGCGGACCCCTGGGACCATGAATTCCTGTGGCAGCACATGTACCGCAAGACCATGGCGTTTGGACGCAAGGGGATTGGTATGACCGCCATCAGCGCGGTCGATATAGCGCTGTGGGACCTGATGGGGAAATCGGCCAGGCAGCCGGTGTATCGTTTGCTGGGCGGCAAGACCAAGCCGCGCATTCCGGTGTACGCCAGCCGCCTGTACAGCACACCGCTTGACCAGCTGGCCGCCGAGGCGCGCCGCTATAAGGAAGAGGGCTACAAGGCGATGAAGCTACGCTTTGGCTGGGGGCCGGTGGATGGCGCTTCCGGGATGCAGCGCAATGTCGAGCTGGTGCGCACCGTCCGCGAGACGGTGGGCGATGAGATTGATGTGATGGCCGATGCCTACATGGGCTGGACGCTCGATTACGCCAAGCGTATGCTTCCGTTGCTCGAACCTTTCCAGCTGCGCTGGCTGGAAGAGCCGGTGATTCCCGATGATATTCACGGATACGCCGAGTTGAAGGCCGCGGGCCGCATTCCCATCTCCGGCGGCGAGCATGAGTTTACGCTGTATGGGTTTCGCGAGTTGCTGGAGGCGCGGGCCGTGGACTACATCCAGTTCGACACCAACCGGGTAGGCGGCATTACCCAGGCGCGCAAGATTGCCGCTCTGGCCGAGGCGCACTCGGTGCCGGTGATTCCCCACGCCGGGCAGATGCACAACTATCACGTGGTGATGGCCAGTTTGAACTCCCCCATGGCGGAGTATTTTCCCATCGTGGATGTGGAGGTCGGCAATGAGATGTTCTGGTATGTATTTACCGGCGAGCCCCAGGCCCGGAACGGCTATATCGAGTTGCACGAGGACGTGCCGGGGTTGGGCCTGAGCGTGAACGAAAAGGGTCTGGAGAAATTTGAAGTGACTGAGTGAGCCATGACGCGACTGATCCAGTTGCAAAAAGGCAAGCTGCGCCGGGTGGCGCGGGTGGAAGGCGAGCGCTTGCGAGTGATTGAGTGTAGCTCCGTGTATGAGCTGGCGCTCGCTGCCTTGGCCATCGGCAACAAGCTGAGCGAGATCGCACAGCAGCGGGCCACGCAGGAACTGCTGGACTATGGTCCTATCTATGCCGGCACGTCGGAGTGGCGGGTGCTGCCGGCCATCGACCATCCCACGGAGCCCGCGTGCTGCCTGGTTTCCGGCACCGGGCTTACCCATCTGGGCAGCGCCCGCGAGCGCCAGGCCATGCACGCGGCGGCGCCCGCCGAACTCACCGACAGCATGAAGATGTTCCGCTGGGGCGTGGAGGGCGGACGGCCCGGGCCGGGTGCGATCGGAGTTTCACCGGAATGGTTCTATAAAGGTTGCGGGACAGTGCTGCGCGGCCACGGCGAGCCCATCGACGTCCCGGCCTATGCCGACGACGGGGGCGAAGAAGGCGAGATTGCCGGGGTCTACCTGGTCGGCCACACGGGGCAGCCCTATCGCCTGGGTCTTGCCGTGGGCAACGAGCACTCCGACCACGTCTTCGAAAAGAAGAATTATCTGTACCTGGCAGGATCCAAACTGCGCAGTTGCGCGCTGGGGCCGGAGTTGTGGGTGGACCCGGAATTTGAGTCGGTAGAGGACCAGGTGCTTATCGAGCGCAACGGCGCGGTGCTGTGGTCGAAGACGGTCCGCACCGGCAACCGCGAGATGTGCCACAGCCTGGAGAACATCGAGCATCACCATTTCAAAATTGAGGGGCACCGCCGTCCGGGAGATGTGCATGTGCATTTTCTGGGCGCGGACTGCCTGAGTTTTGGGGAGGGCGTACGTCTGGCCGACGGCGACGTGATGCAGGTGTCATTTGCCGGTTTCGGACGGCCCTTGCGAAACCCGCTGCGGGTGGCGAAGAACAAGCCTGCGCGCGTCCACGTTCTTGCGTTGGAGTAATGGAAAATGGCCACACCACGAATAGCGATCCTGGGACTTGGCCTCATGGGCACGGGGATGGCGGAGCGCCTGCTGGCCGCGAAGTTTCCCCTGACCATCTATAACCGGAGCGCCGAGAAGATGAAGCGTCTGGCGGAAGCCGGGGCCTATGCCGCGGGGTCGCCGCGCGAGGCCGCCGGCCGGGCGGAGATCGTCCTCAGCATCGTGGCCGACGATGTGGCTTCACGCGGGATCTGGCTGGGGGAGCAGGGGGCGCTGGCGGGAGCGCGGGCCGGCACGGTGTTGGTGGAGTCCAGCACGCTGACGGTCCCCTGGGTGCGCGAGCTGGCTGCGGCCGCCGCCGCACGGGGATGTGAACTGCTGGATGCTCCGGTCACCGGCAGCAGGCCGCAAGCGGCTTCCGGCGAACTCTTGTTTCTGGTGGGGGGCGCGGAGAAGGCCTTTAAAAGCTTGAAGCCGGTGCTGGGTGTGCTGGGCCGCGATGCGCTTTACCTGGGTCCTACCGGCAGCGGTTCGGTCATGAAACTGATCAATAATTTCATGGCGGGAGTACAGGTGGCATCCCTGGCGGAAGCGGTGGGCTTCATCGAAGCCAGCGGCCTGGACCGGGAAAAGGCGCTATCGGTGCTGGTGAACGGAGCGCCGGGAAGCCCCATTGTGAAGACCATTGCCTCCCGTTTTGTGGCGGGGGACTTTACGCCCAATTTTCTGCTGCGCCTGCTTGCCAAAGATATGCATTACGTTTTTGAGGAAGGCACGCGACACCATCTGACCTTGCAGACGGCGGCGGCCGCGGCAGCGGTGGTGCACCAGGCCATGGCCATGGGACGGGGAGAAGAAGATATGTCGGCGGTGGTGGAATTCGCCCGGGCGCGGGCCGCCGCGGCCGTCAAGACGCAGGGCGAGTAGTCCGGCCCGGGCCACACGATCCGGCCCCGGCACATTTTTTGCTCTGCGGTGAATCTTGTGCCCAGGGGGCGCGCGGCCAGGTGTTCCCCGCCATCTGCGATATGATTTCAAGTTGCAAGTTTCTATTTCTCTATTGGAACGGACGAATTCATGAAGAAGCTGCGTAGTCAGGGATGGTTTGGCGGACAGGACAAAGACGGTTTCACGCACCGCAGCTGGATGAAGAACCAGGGCTATCCGCATGACCTGTTCGATGGGCGTCCGGTCATCGGCATCTGCAATACCTGGTCGGAATTCACGCCGTGTAATGGCCACTTCCGCGATCTGGCGGAGTGGGTCAAGCGGGGGATTTGGGAGTCGGGTGGTTTTCCGCTGGAATTTCCGGTGATGTCGCTGGGCGAGACGCTGCTGCGTCCGACGGCGATGCTGTTTCGCAATCTGGCCAGCATGGATGTGGAAGAGTCGATCCGCGGCAATCCGATGGATGGCGTGGTGCTGCTCATGGGCTGCGATAAGACGACACCGTCACTGCTGATGGGCGCGGCCTCGTGCAATCTGCCGACCATCGGGCTGTCGGGAGGGCCCATGCTGACGGGACGTTTCCGCGGGCACGAACTGGGCTCGGGTACCGGCGTCTGGCAGATGTCGGAGCAGGTGCGCTCGGGGGAAATCACCAACGATGAGTTTATGGAAGCGGAGAGCTGCATGAACCGCTCCAAAGGCCACTGCATGACCATGGGCACGGCTTCCACCATGGCCAACATGGTGGAAGCGCTGGGTATGAGTCTGCCGGGAAATGCCGCGATCCCCGCGGTGGATGCGCGGCGCTATACCCTGGCCCAACTCACCGGCCGGCGCATCGTCGAGATGGTGCGGGAAGAGCTGGTGATGTCGAAGATCCTGACGCGCGCCGCGTTTGAGAATGCGATTCGCGCCAACGCCGCCATCGGCGGCTCGACCAATGCGGTGATCCATCTGATCGCGCTGGCCGGACGCATCGGGGTTTCACTTGGTCTGGACGACTTCGGCAAGCTGGGCGCGAAGCTGCCTTGTCTGGTGGACTTGCAACCTTCCGGCAAGTATCTGATGGAGGATTATTTCTACGCCGGCGGTTTGCCGGCGGTGTTGCGCGAGCTGGGAGAGGCGGGCGAGTTGAACCGCGAGGCGCTCACGGCCAACGGGAAGAGCATGTGGGAGAACGTGCTGGATGCGCCCTGCTGGAACCGCGATGTCATCCACAAGTACGGCGAGCCCTTCAAGCCGGACGCGGGAATCACCGTGCTGCGCGGCAATCTGGCACCCAACGGAGCGGTGATTAAACTATCGGCGGCCAGCCCGCATCTGTTTCAGCACACCGGGCGGGTGGTGGCGTTCGAAAACATTGAAGACTTTCACGCCCGCATCAACGACGAAAATCTCGACATCGACGAAAACTGCGTCATGGTGCTGAAGAATTGTGGACCACGCGGATATCCGGGGATGGCGGAGGTGGGCAATATGCCTTTACCCCCCAAGGTGCTGCGCAAGGGGATCACCGACATGATCCGTATTTCCGATGCGCGCATGAGCGGGACCGCTTACGGCACGGTGGTGCTGCATACCTCGCCGGAAGCGGCGGCAGGCGGGCCGTTGGCGCTGGTGGAGAGCGGAGACACCATCACGCTGGATGTGGCCAATCAGCGAGTGCAGCTCAATGTGGAGGATGCGACCCTGGCGGCACGGCGCGCCAAGTGGCAGGCGCCGGAGTTGCCCAAGCGCGGCTGGGAGCGCCTGTATGTGGAGCACGTGCTGCAGGCCCATCAGGGGGCGGACCTGGATTTCCTGGTCGGAGCCAGCGGCGCGGAGGTAAAGCGCGAGTCGCACTGAGCCGCCCGGTGGCGGTTAAGCATTCTAAAAGGCAAGGATTCTTCGACTTAAAAGCCTTCGCGTCAGCGAAGGCTTTTTTTGCTCAGAATGATAATGCTGAGAAGATTGAAGTGAAGTTAATCTTTCGGATTATTCCGGCGCCCGGTGGATTTTTTGGCGGGCCGCACCTCGATGGGCAGGGCGGTCGAATATTTCACCTCATCCAGGCATACCGCGGAGCGCACCGCGGAAATGCCGGGGACCCGCATCAGCTTTTCCCGCAGGAAGATTGAAAACTCCTCCAGATCGGCGGCCACCACCTTCAGCAGATAATCAAAATCCCCGGTGATGGAATAGCATTCCAGTATCTCCGGAAAACGGTTTAACAGGGTTTCGATCTCCTGCAGGCCTTTATAAAGCTCCTTGTCCCGGCTGATGCTGACCATGGCGACTACGCCAAAGCCCATCTTCTGGCGATCGAGCAGAACCACCGATTTCTTAATGACACCTAAACGTTCCAGCCGTTTGATGCGGCGATGACACTGTGGCGGGGACAGGAAGGCCACTTCGGAGAGTTCCACATTGGTGGCAGCGGCATTGCGTTGCAGGTGAACGAGCAGCTTACGGTCAATGTCGTCGAGCAGGGGTTCCTGCATGAAACATGCTCCAAATGAAGGAAAAATGTACGGTTCTTGCGTACACTACCGGAGTCCGCGCATACTTCGCAACCGGATTTCCAAAAAGCTGAGATATATTCTCAGGTGGAGAGCGCCATGGCACCACCCCTGTCCTTAAGCGTAGCCACGGACGGACTCGCGCCGGCGAGCGCGGCGGCACGGGCCTTGCTCTCTCACCTGATCGATTACGCAGGGCTTTTTCCGCCCGCGGCCCTGAGCATGAGCGCGGCCGCCGATGCTTACCTCCGCGAACAGAATGGCCTTTACGCGGTCCTGCTGGGACGATTTGTTGTGCCCTGCGCGCGTCTCGAGGAATTCGCCGAAGTAATCGCCGAACCCCCGCGGGCCAAGGCGGACTGGCGGCTTTCCGTGCTGGTGGGGGCGGGGATGGAAGGCGACCTGGAAAAGCTGGCCGCATTCCAGAATCGGCACCAAGGCGCGGTTCGCGTGGAGTCCCTGGAACTCAAAGCGGCGACTGTAGAGGACATTCTGCGGGCGGGGCGGCTGGCACCGCCCACGCTGGAGACTTATGTCGAGCTCCCGCTGAGCGAGGTATTGCCAGAGTTGCTGGTGGCGGTGCGGGCGGCGGGGCTACGCGCTAAGGTCCGCACCGGGGGAGAGAGCGAGGAGATGTTTCCTTCCTGCGCGGCGCTGGCGAGATTTCTGGGGGAGTGCGCTCGCGCGGCAGTCCCTTTCAAGGCCACGGCAGGGCTGCATCATCCCATACGCAGCCGGCAACGCCTGACCTACGCGCCCGATAGCCCCACCGGCGTGATGCATGGGTTCCTGAATGTGTTCGTGGCGGCGGCGTTTGCCCGGCGGGGCAGCAACGCCGGGGAACTCGAGGCCATCCTGCAAGAGGAGTCGCCGGAGGCTTTTGGCTTCGAGGCCGGCGGCATCCGATGGAAAGAGCAGAAACTGAGCCTGGAAGATATTTTGTCTGCACGAAGGCAGTTCAGCGTATCGTTTGGTTCTTGCTCGTTGCAGGAGCCCGTGGAGGATTTGCAGGCGATCCATTTGCTATGAGACCGATCCTGGACCGGACCCATGATGCCGCGGCGAAGAGCTGGGTGGAAACAGCGAATTTGCCGGGGGATTTTCCCATACAAAATTTGCCCTTCGGGGTGTTTCGTCCCCGAGGCAGCACGGCCGCGCCGCGCGTGGGAGTGGCCATCGGCAGTTTTGTTCTGGATCTGGCGGGCTGCGCAAAAGACGGGCTGCTGAATGCCACGCCAGTCCCGGCCAAGGCGTGTGAGGCGCCCACTTTGAATGCGCTGATGGCGCTGGGCGAGCCGCACTGGTGGGTGTTGCGCAATCGTCTGCATGATCTACTGCGCAGCGATGCCGAAGCCGCTATCCGCCGGCGGGTGGAGGCACACCTGCTTCCGCTGGCCCAGGCCGAGCTGCTGGCCCCGGCGGTAATCGGCGACTACACCGATTTTTACGCCTCTATTCATCACGCCACCAACGTCGGGAGCCTGTTTCGCCCTGACAATCCCCTGTTGCCCAACTATAAGTATGTCCCCATCGGCTATCATGGCCGCGCTTCTTCCATCGTGGTAAGCGGCACGCCGGTGCGACGGCCCTGCGGACAAAGAAAGCCTGGGGAGCAGCCCCCGCAATTCGGCGAGAGCCGCCAGCTCGACTATGAGCTGGAGCTGGGATTTTTCGTGGGGCCGGGAAATACCCAGGGCACGCCGGTCCCGATTGCGTCGGCGGAGGCGCACATCTTCGGCGTATGCCTGGTGAATGACTGGTCAGCGCGCGACATTCAGGCATGGGAGTATCAGCCGCTGGGGCCTTTTCTGGCCAAGAGCTTCGCTACCAGCCTTTCTCCCTGGGTAGTGACCCTGGATGCGCTGGCGCCTTTTCGTACGGGGGCTTACCGGCGAGCTGCGGGCGATCCCCCGCCGTTGCCTTATCTTTCCCACGCAGATGACGAGCAATACGGCGGGTTCGACATCACCCTGGAAGTATTTCTGCGCAGCCAGAAGATGCGAGAGCAGAACCTGCCCGCCGCCCGCCTGAGCCAGGGAAGTTTCCGCGAGATGTATTGGACGCTGGCGCAGATGCTGACCCACCACGCCAGCAATGGGTGCAACTTGCGTCCGGGAGACTTGCTGGCCAGCGGCACGGTTTCCGGAGCGGCAGCCGAGTCCCGGGGATGTTTGCTGGAACTCACCCGCCGGGGAGCGGAGCCGCTGCCGCTGCCCAGCGGCGAGACGCGCAGCTTCCTGGAAGATGGGGATGAAGTGGTCCTGCGCGGCTATTGCGAGCGCGAAGGATTTGTCCGCATTGGTCTGGGTGAATGCTCGGGGCAGGTCATCTCAGGCGGCTAGCTTTGCTCCCTTGCCGGCCAGCTGCGGCACGCCGAATTTGCGTTCCAGCAAGGCGTCGATGGCGAAGCGGCCCGGGCCGAAAATCAAGATCATGAGCGAAGCAAAGAGAAAGGTGTAGGGATCGGCGGCGTAGAATTTTCCGGGATCGGAAATGATGGAGTGGAGCGCTTCGCTGTCCGCCGCCACGTAGGCGACAAACATATCTCCCGCCAGCACCAGCGCGGTCAAGCGCGAACCCAGACCGGCGACCAGCAGCAAGCCCCCCACAAACTCGCACAAGCTGACGAACCAGGCATTGGCCGCCGGCGCGGGTATGTTCAGCGAAGTGAAGAACTGAATGACATGGTCGATGTTGTGCAGCTTGCCCCAGCCGGTCTGCGCAAATTGCCATCCCCAATACAGGCGGACGAGGAGGAGAAACGGGGACTGCAGCGCATTAGCGGCGGTTTTCAGCAGCCGGTAGGCGGCGGCGAGTTTGGTTGGGACTGACATGAAGTTCCTCTTTGTCTTTCTGAGCGAAGTATTCCGTTCGCATTGCGTACAGAGTCGAAGAATTCCTACGGTCGTGCCCGGGCTAGAGATGCTTCGGCGGCGCGGGAGCTGCGCTTCCGCTGGCTCAGCATGACATTTACTTTTAGACCTGACAGAACCAGCCGAGCGACATCCATAGAGCGAACCACTGCTGGATTTTCTGCGCCTGCTCGGTCTCCGGCAGAGCGGAGCCGGCGAAAGCCTGCTCCAGGGCCTCGCTTAAAGGCGAGGCGCGGTGGATTTCCTGGAGCACATGAAACTCGCCGGCCTCCAGGCGTTTGTAGTGCACGGAGTAGTCGGCGCGATGCACGGCAAGATAAGTTTTCTGCCGGCCGGTCTGCACGAGTTGCCTGGCCGGAAGCTTTCTCGCGCTTTTGCGTTTGCGCACGGCGAGCAGCAGATCATCCACGGGATGCGACAGCTCGAGCAGGCGGACATGGGGTTGCAATGCCAGATGCGGATTCTCCGCATTCTCCAATTGCTCAGCGGAAAGCGGGGCGCGCTCGGCGGCATCAAAGGCCTCGATGACGGCCCACTCCAGGCGCACCATGTCGCGCACCAAGTCAGGCTGAGCACCCAGGAATTCAGGATGCTCCTCGAGCCACCCAGACAGTTTCCCGCCCAGATTTCGCAGCGTGAACGAAGTGGACGGGCAATCGCTGATATAGCGTACGGAAAGCTCGCGGAAGCGGGGCGCGCCCAGAATGGCCTGCACGCCGGGGAAGTCTTCGGCCAGGGAATCGAGCACGCGGAACCAGTATTGGCGGTTGTAAATCTCCAGTCGCTCGAAGCTTTCCAGACGCGGGTTTGGCTTGATGTAGGCTGCGGCCTCTTTCGCCATGGGGCGGCCATCGGCGGCCCGCTGGCGCATCCCTTCCTGCCGGGTAAGCGGGGCCATGACCGCTTCCGCCATGCGGCGTTGCACTTCGAGCAGGGAACTCATCGCGCCACCTCCAGCACCGGCTCTTCCGCGGTCAGGGCGGGCGGCATCTTTGCCACTTGCTGCAAGAAGTGCTCAGCCTTCATGGCTTCGCGGTGCACTTCCTCGAAGCTGGGAATCTTGTCGTCCCATTCGAGCAGGGTCGCGGTCGGGCCGATGCGGCGAATGGCCTGCGCATACAGCTCCCACACCGGATCGATCACGGGATGGTCATGGGTGTCGAGGATGTACTTCTCATAGCGCGAGTGGCCGGCGATGTGGATTTGGGCCACGCGTTCGGTAGGTACGCTGTTGACGTACACCGCCGGATCAAAATCGTGGTTCATGGAGCTGACATAGATGTTGTTGACGTCGAGCAGAATGCCGCAGTCGGCGCGCTCCACCACTTCATTGAGAAACTCCCACTCCGTCATTACGGAATCGTGGAACTCAGCGTAGCTGCTGACGTTTTCCACGACCACGGGCACCTCCACGAAGTCCTGCACGTGGCGGATTTTCTCCGCGGTGACGTCAACTGCTTCCCAGGTGTAGGGGATGGGCAGCAGGTCGTGGGTGTAGCGGCCATCCACGCTGCCCCAGCACAGGTGATCGCTGAGCCATGGCGTTTTGGTACGGCGGACGAGGGTCTTGAGGCGCTGGAGGTGCTCGCGGTTCAACGGCTGCACCGAGCCGAAGTACATGGAGACGCCATGCTGCACTACGCGGTACTGCTCGAGGATCTGGTCAAGCACGGCCAACGGATTGCCGCCATCCACCATGTAGTTCTCAGAGATGACTTCGAACCAGTCGACCACCGGCTTCTTCTCGAGAATATGGCGGTAATGCGGGATGCGCAGGCCGATTCCGATGCCGTATTCGGTGAAGCCATTAAAGCGATTTGCGGGCATGGTTGTTCTCCACTTCCGACCACGAACGAGAATGCAGGGCCGGACCATCCGTCCGGCCCCACGGAGCCGGATCTTAAGCAGCCTTGGGTTTGGAGCCGTCGGTGGCGCAGCCACCCTTGCCTTTGCAGGAGTTCTTGCCTTTGCAGCCGTTGTCGCCGCTCTTGCAACCACCCTTGCCTTTGCAGTCGTTTTTGCCTTTACAGGAGTGTTTGTCGGTGTCTCCGTCGGCGGTAAGCAGCAGGCGGGTGCTGGATTTGGTCACGCTGTTCCCGTTGCTGTTCGTGCTGGCGTGCGTGCTGGAGAAGGCCGCGGGAGCGGCGGTGCTCAGCAAGCCCGTCATGGCGGCCGTCAACAGAAGAGACTTCATGGAAGGATTCTTCATACTTTTCCTCTCAGATTGAGTTTGGGTTGCCGGGGCAAATTCCGGGAGGACTGCCTGGCTGACCAAGGAAGGACACAAATGCACTGTCCTCACCCCAGTTACTAGGACGTATACCAGAAGTGAAAGTTACAGCCGGCTGTGGAAATTCCTGATACCAAGCCAGAGCAAAGCATTGCCCTCAGGGATATGCTGTAGGCCTGTAACTTTTACCGCCGCCGGGCGTCCCTAGGGAAAGGGGCGTGTGCGGCGTGGCGGTATTGGCGTTGGGATGGACTTCAAAGCAAAGGCATGCGAGGGAGGGCCGCCGGAGGCGTCCGCGGCGGAAGCCGAGGCGGCGCTGGTTCGCCGTATTCTGGCGGGAGAACGACACCTGTTCCATGAGCTGGTCCGTCCTCATGAAAGGGGCGTATATTTCGCGGCCTATTCCGTGCTTAAGAACGAGCATGACGCCGAGGAGGTGGCCCAGGAGGCCATGCTGAAGGCGTTGCGCAATCTGGCGTCGTTCCGGGCCGAGGCAAAGTTTGGCACCTGGCTGACGGCCATTGCCATCAATGAAGCGCGCGGGCGGCTGCGGCATGAACGCGTGCTGCAATTTTCCTCGATTGATGCGCCGACGGAGGACGAAGACGGCGAGTTTGTGCCGGAGCTGATCACCGACTGGCGCGAAGTGCCGCTGGAATCACTGGAGCGCCGGGAGCTGCGAGAGATGTTGCAACAAGCCATCGCCAGCCTGCCGGAGAATTATCGCGAAGTGCTGGTGCTGCGCGATGTGCAGGACCTGAATATCGCCGAGACGGCGGCGGCTTTGGGGGTTTCCGAGGGCGTAGTGAAAACACGCTTGCTGCGGGCCCGGTTGCGCATGCAGAAGATCCTGGCTCCGCAGCTGGCGTCGAAGCGGGGTGGAAGGCTGTTCGGTCTGTTCAAAAAGGGAACGGGGCAATCATGGTTCTGAACTGCCGGCATGTGTGGAAGGAGATCTCGAATTACATCGAGGGGACCGTCGCGCCCGAACTGCGCGATGAGATGGAGCAGCATCTCGCCCACTGCCGCCACTGCGCCGCCGTGCTGGATTCCACGCGCAACATCCTTTATCTGATCGCGGATGAGCGGGTCTTTACCTTGCCCGCGGGCTACGCCGACCGGCTGCACGCGCGCTTGCAGGAGGAAATCGAGGGGCCTCCCTCAGGCGGAGTTTAAAGTTCGTGATGGAACCAGGGATGGGTGATGACCTCTCCCAGGATGAGCAGCAACGTGACCACGGAGAGGGTCACCTGCAGCCAGCGGCTGCGGCGCTGCTTTTTGCTGAGGGGACGCATGCGCCAGGCGGAGGCAGGATTGCGGCGCAGCCGCTCTTCATTCCAGGCCAGGAACAGATTGAGAACTGCCCCCAGGCCACCCAGGGTCAGGAAGGGAATGCGAAGAGCGCTGCGGTGAAATCCGTGAGCCGGGCCACCGGCGGTGGCGGCGACCAAAGCAGTCATTCCAATGGCCACGCGAATCCCGCTGAGGCCGACAAACAGCAGGCACAGACTCTCGGCGGCGGCCAAACCCAGGGACCCCCAGGAAAGCAGGGTGCGGGAAAGGCCGCGAGCTTGGTCAGGTCCCGGCTCAGAAGCGTGCATAGGGAGATCATGCTACGGCAGGGCGGCAGGGAAGGCAAATAGCGCGGGCATCCCCTGACAATGCTGCGGGTGGAGCAGGCCTTCAGACCTGCATTTCATCAGAACCAAAATTTTTCGCGCGTGAGCGCTGACGCGCGTGTTTCACAGAAAGCACCGCCACGCAGGGCTGGAAGCCCTGCTCCACCCGGCTGTAAATGGCAAAGATATTTATATTAGGCATCGCTCGGTGGCATCGTCAGCTTACCGTCGTTTTTTCGAAGCGCCCGGTGCTTTGAACTTCTTGCTCAGTCCCTGCCATACCTCAAAATATTGCTCATCGAGTTGCGCGGTTTCGAGCGCCCATTTGGTAGGACGGCAGACGAAGCGGGTCTCAAACATGAAGGCCAGGGTGCCGGAAAGGTAGACAGGCTTCAGCTCGGCATGGCTGGCTTTCTCAAAGGTGGCTGCGTCCGGGCCGTGTCCGGCCATGCAATTGTGCAGGCTGGCGCCGCCGGGGACGAAGCCTTCCGCCTTGGCGTCATATTCTCCACGGATCAACCCCATGAACTCGCTCATGTAGTTGCGATGAAACCAGGGCGGACGGAAGGTGTGTTCGGCCACCATCCAGCGCGGCGGGAAGATGACGAAGTCCATGTTCGCGGTGCCCGGAGTTTCCGACGGCGACGTGAGCACGGTGTAGATGGAAGGATCGGGGTGATCGAAGCTGACCGTGTTGATGCAATTGAAGTGGTCGAGGTGGTATTTGTACGGCGCATAGTTGCCGTGCCAGGCGACCACATCGAGCGGGGAGTGATCGATCTCGGCCTGCCACAGGCCGCCTTCAAATTTGGCGATCACTTGAAAGCGTCCGGCGCGGTCTTCATAGGCGGCCACGGGAGTTTCAAAGTCGCGCGGATTGGCGAGTCCGTTGGCACCGATGGGGCCGAGGTCGGGCAGGCGCAGCAGCGCGCCGTAATTTTCGCAAACATAGCCGCGGGCGGCGCCATCGGGAAGCTCGACACGAAACTTGATGCCGCGCTGAATGACCCCGATTTCTCCCGGCGCAACATCGAGGATGCCCATCTCGGTGCGCAATAGCAGGCGACCCATTTGCGGCACGATGAGCATCTCGCCGTCCGCATTGAAGAAGAAGCGGCCGGTCATGGAGGCGTTTGCGGCATAGAGGTGAATGGCTACGCCGGTACGCGTCGAGGCGTCGCCATTGCCGGCCATGGTGATGAGGCCTTGCACGAAATCGGTGGATTTCTTGGGGAGGGGAGCGGGCTGCCAGCGCAGCTGGTTCGGCGGCGGTGGAACTTCGTCAAAGGGCGCGCTGCGCAAAAGGCCAGCGGGCAGCGGTTTGAACGGGCGATGCGCCACCGAGGGCCGGATGCGATACATCCAGGTGCGGCGATTGCTGGCGCGCGCCGCGGTGAAAGGCGTGCCGCTGATCTGCTCGGTGTAGAGGCCGTAAGGCGCTTTTTGCGGGGAGTTTTGTCCCTGGGGCAGAGCGCCGGGGACGGCTTCGGTGGCGAACTCGTTGCCGAAGCCGGATTGATAGCGATACTGCGCTGCCGGTCTCTTCTTGTCCATAGTTGCCCCAGCGAATGCTGCGAAACGAAGATCTATAAATTTCCGCGCCGCGCCTGTTCCAGCTCGATGGATTCGAAGAGCGCTTTAAAATTTCCTTTGCCGAAGCCCCGGCTGCCTTTGCGCTGAATGATCTCAAAGAACACCGTCGGCCGGTCTTCCACCGGCTGGCTGAAGATCTGCAGCAGGTAGCCCTCTTCGTCGCGGTCTACCAGGATGCCGAGATCGCGAATAGCATCGATCGACTCGTCGATGTTGCCGACGCGGTCGCGCAGGACATCATAGTAGGCGTCGGGCACGCGCAGGAAGGGAATTCCATTGCGCGTCAGTTTGCCCACCGTGGCCAGCTCGTCTTTGCACAGCAGCGCGATGTGCTGCACTCCAGCGCCGCCATAGGACTCCAAATATTCATCGATCTGGCTCTTTCTGCGTCCGGGAGCGGGTTCGTTGATGGGAAACTTCACCGACTTGGAGTCGTCCGACATGACGATGCTCATCAATGCGCTGTACTCGGTGGAGATGTCTTTGTCGTCGAAGGAAATGTAGCGGTGGAAGCCGCACACTTTGCTGTAGAAGTCCGCCCAGTGCTCCATCTGGCCCAGCTCCACGTTGCCCACGATGTGATCGATGCGCAGGATGCCGGCATCGTCGCCGGCTATGGGGGCGGAGACAAATCCGGGCAGAAACGGGCCGGAATAATCCTTGTAGGAGATCAGGGAATGGATGGTGTCGCCGTAAGTGTGAATGGCGGCATAACGGACGGAGCCGTGTTCATCGCTGAGGTCGCGCGGCTCGACCGCGCCCTTGGCCCCCCGCCGGGTGGCGATTTCATAGGCCTGGTCGGCATTTTCCACGTGAAAGGCGATATCTTTTACTCCATCGCCGTGTTTGCGGATGTGTTCACTGGCGGGATGGGCCGGGTTCATGGGCGTGGTGAGCACGAAGTTGGCCTTGCCCTGGGTCAGAACATAAGAGGTCGCGCTGCGTTCGCCGGTTTCCAGACCGCGATAGGCAGTCTGGGAAAAACCAAATCCGTTTCGGTAGAAGAAGGCCGCCTGGCGGGCATTGCCCACCCAGAATTCGACGTGATGAACTTTCTTCAGTTTGAGAGGATTGTCACCCATAAGTCCTCGCTCGCTGTGCGCGCTGGTCTCCGGCCCAATTGTTCCCCATCCCCACTTGTGGTCTAACTAAAATGCGCAGTCTGCAACTGCGGCACGAAGTCCAGCCAGTGACGGAAGCGGGCGTCCTTGCCGCGGGCTGCCGCCACAAAGGTGTCGTAGATTCTTTCCGTGATGGGACCGCGTGATCCCCGGCCGACGATGGTGCCGTCGATTTCACGCACTGGAAGAATTTCAGTGGCCGTCCCGGTCAGGAAAATTTCTTCCGCCCGCATGAGGTCTTCGCGGCGAATGTCGCCAATGCGGACTTCATAGCCCAAGGCGCGGGCAATCTGAATCACAGAGTCGCGCGTGATGCCCAGCAGGATGGACGACTTCTCGTCGTTGGTATAGACCACTCCATCGCGAATGAAGAACACGTTCGAGACCGAGGCCTCGGCGATATTGCCCTGCGCGTTGAGCAGGAAGGCGTCATCAAAGCCGCGCGCTGCGGCGTCGCGGGCGGCCAGCACAGAATTCAGGTATTGTCCCGCGGCCTTGGCCGTGCTGGGTATGGCGCGGGTATCGAACTTGAGCCACTGGGAGATGGTGGTGCGGATGCCGCGCGTCATTTCCTCGGCGGTGCCGTGGCGTAAGGCCGGCACGGCAAGAATGGCGACTTCGGGAGGACATTCCGCGCGAATGCCCAGCGTATTCGTGCCCAGAAAACAAATAGGGCGAAGATAGCAGTCGGGCCAGCCGTTGCGGCGAATGACCTCGTGCGTGGCTTCGGTCAGGAGCTCGCGCGAGTAAGGCATGGGGATCCCATAGACGGCGGCCGAGGCGAAGAGGCGGTCGAGGTGCGCGTCCATACGGAAGATGGCGGGACCCTCCGCAGTGTCGTAGCTGCGGATGCCTTCGAACACGCCGGTCCCATAATGCAGGCCATGGGCCCAGACATTGGTCAGGGCGTCATCGCGCCGCAGCATCTTGCCGTTGAGCCAAGTCCACTTGGGTGATTCGGATGCCAAAACTTCCCCCACTACTCCTTACGCACTATCCTCAGGATAGCGAAAAGCCGGGAAAATCATTTTGCAAAATATTGGGGGCAAGTGGCCTTATATGCACGAAAAATGCGTATTTTCTAAATAATATGAAATATTTTTGCCTAAAAGATGGATTTCGTTCCACGTTGTTCCGTTGGGTTACGGGGGAAGGCCTGCCTCAGTTTTCGGCCAGGGCCACGGATTTGCGCACCACGAGCTTGGGCTTGAGCAGGATCTGGTCGGCGCGGCGCGCACCTTTCTCGATGCGGTGCAGCAAGGTTTGGGCGGCAAGTTCACCCATTTCTTCCAGAGGCTGGCGGACCGTGGTGAGCGGGGGGTAGGCGAAGGCCGCGCCGTGAACATCATCGAACCCGACCACCGAGATGTCTTCCGGCAAGCGAAAGCCGGCATCGCGGAAGGCGCTCATGGCGCCGATGGCCGACATGTCGTTGAAGGCGAAGAGGGCGCTGAATTTCTTCCTGCGCGCCAGGAGCTTCTGTCCGAAGAGATAGCCTTCTTCCGGTCCGGATGGTCCGGGCGGCATGAGGGACTTATCCAACTGAACCACCAGCTCCGGATCGATGGAGATTCTCAGGCGAGCAGCGGTTTCGCAAATGCCGGCCCAGCGGTCTTCGGTGTCCGCGCTCTCGGCGTGGCCACGGAAAAAGGCGATGCGGCGATGTCCCTGCTGCGCCAGATGTTCCAGGGCCAAGGCGGCCCCGGCGCGATTATCCAGATGGATGTTGGCCACGCTGGTCAGCTTTTTATGTCCGCCGACATTGACGGTGGGAAACGGCATCGCATGGCTGAGCGGGGTGTTGACTAAGATGACTCCGTCGGCGCCGCGCTCCACCAGCAGGCGTGGGGTCTCCTCGATCAGCTTCGGCACCCATTGATGGCTGGAGACGAAGTACACGTATTTGTCCTGCAGCAGTTCGCGTTCAATGCCGGCGAGAATGCCGGCCACATAACCCTCCCCGAGTTCGGGGACCAGAACGCCCACCAGATAACTACGCTTCTTGTTCAGGCAGCGGGCAAAATAATTGGGGCGATAGTTCAGCTCTTCCGCGGCTTTCAGGATGCGCTGGCGGGTGGCCGCGGAAAGGGTTTGGGCCATCGGAGAATCATTCAGGACAAAGGAAACGCTGGCGCGCGAGAGGCCGAGATGTTCGGCAAGAGTGCGGAGGCTTACTTGTTTGGGGCCCGCTTCAGCTTTCTTTTTACCTTTAGAAGTCTTGCTTGCAACCCGCGACATGGCGACACAGCATAGCACGCGAGACATCCTCGCGCTTGAAAAATCGCTTGACAAGTCAGGCGGGCTTGTTGCTTAATGCCCTCGGTTTCATTTGTATCTAAACCGGTTTAGATGCCTAAGTGCAACATAAAACAGTCTTTGCGCCCGGTTGCCAAAGACGAAAAGTGAAAACACCACGGACCGTTACGTGAAGACACTCAGTTATGTGATTTCGCTCACTTCCTGGGTAGCGGGGACTGCGAAAGAATTGCTGCCATGCCCTCGTCTCGCCCAAGCGCGGAGAGATCGTAAGATGCCTGTGAAGTTGTTTTCTCCCACCTGGCTACGCAGCATCCTCCCGTCCCTTTTGCTAATTGGCTGGGTATCCATGCTCGCCGCGGCGCAGGTCCCCAACAAAGAGGCGTGGGTCCTGACTTGGAGCGACGAGTTTGACGGCGCCCGAGGCTCTGCTCCCGATGCCTCCAAATGGACCCTGGAAATCGGGACTGGGGGCGAAGGTTGGGGCAACCACGAACTGGAGTACTACACAGCGCGGGCGGAGAACGTTCACGTGGAGAACGGTAACCTGGTCATCACGGCGCGCCGCGAGAACTTCACCGCACCAGACGGCAAGATTTACGCCTACACTTCCGCGCGCCTGAAGACCCAGGGAAAATTCAGCCAGAAGTACGGCCGCTTCGAAGCCCGCATCAAGATCCCCTACGGGCAAGGCACATGGCCGGCTTTCTGGATGTTAGGAGATGATATCCAGAAGGTCGATTGGCCCCAGTGTGGGGAAATCGACATCATGGAAAATATCGGCTCCGAGCTGCAAAAGGTATACAGCACCCTGCATGGGCCGGGATATTCTGGCCCGGAAGCGATTTCAGCCCCCTATATGCTTCAAGGTCCGGGGAAATTTGCCGATCAGTTCCACATATTCGCGGTGGAGTGGGGACAGGGGAAAATCAGTTTTTACGTGGACGGGGCCCTGGTGGCTACCCAGACGCCAAAGAATTTGCCGGCGGGGAAGCGCTGGGTTTACGACCATCCGTTTTTTGTTTTGCTGAATTTCGCGGTTGGCGGGGATTGGCCCGGGAGTCCTGCCGCGGATACGGTTTTTCCGCAAAGCTTGCTGGTGGACTATGTCAGGGCCTATCGGCACAAGTAATTTTATTTTTACCGGCTCGAAGGAATCGGAGTTCATAAGGAGCTTGTTATGAAATCGAGAGTGCTCGCACTTTGCTTGGGCTTGTGCCTGTGCGCCGGACTGGCGTTGGCACAATCGGACCGCGCCACCATTACCGGCACTGTCACGGATACCAGCGGGGCTGTGTTGCCCGGGGTGATGGTCACCGCGGTGAATGATGCGACCGGTGTTCCCACTGCGGTCAAGACCAACGATCTGGGACTTTATACCGTTCTGAATCTGCCCATCGGACCGTATCACGTGAGTTATACCAAGGACGGCTTCAAGAACTTCGACCGCAAAGGCCTCACCTTGCTGGTCAGCCAGGTGCTGCAACTGGATGTTTCCATGCAAATCGGCGCTACCAGTGAGACGGTCACAGTGGTGGAGTCGGCGACGTTGTTGCAAACGCAGACTGCAGCCATCAGCACCAACCTGACCAACAATGCAGTCAACGCTCTGCCACTGAATGTGCAGGGCGGCCGCAGCCTGTCCTCCTTCATGTTTGCCTATGTTCCCGGGGTCGAGGGCAGCGACTACGATTCCCATGTTTCCGGCAGCCTGAGCAAGACCAAGGAAGTGATGATCGATGGGACCTCCGCTGTGGCGCAGATCGGCGGCTATATCGGAGAATCGAGCCCGCCGTTCGAGTCGGTCGAGGAGTATCAGGTGTCCAGCACCAGCATGCGCGCCGATGAAGGACGCAGCGGCGGCGGCGTGTTTCGCTACAACATGAAGTCGGGCACCAATAGCTGGCATGGCAGCGCCTTCGGCTTCATGCACAACGAATTCTTGAACGCGAATTCCTGGAAGAGCAATTACCACGGCGTCGTGGACGTTGCGGCTGCCGAGGCTGCCGGCGACACGGTGCGCGCGGATTTCCTGCGTGAGCTCTACAGCCGTCCCAAAAATCGCCTGTGGGATTGGGGACTGAGCTTTGGGGGCCCGATCATCAAGAACAAAACGTTCTTCTACGCTGCGTTTGAGCGCTATACCTTCGAGAACTACAGCCTGGGAAGCATGAATTCGACGGTCCCGACCACGGACTTTTTGAATGGTGATTTCAGCGCCATGCTGGATACCGCCACAGTTTTAGGCACGGATGGCGCCGGTCACACAGTCTATAAAGGCGCCATTGTCGACCCGGCCACGGGCAATGTGTTTGTGGGAAACATCATTCCCACGGACCGCTTCAGCGCGGTTTCGCAGAAGATCGTCGACATCTACAAAGCCCAGTATCAGCCGCTGGCTTCCGGTCTAGTGCAAAACAACGCCATGTCCTCGGAAACCGCGCCCTGGAACCACAATACGAGCTTCAGCATCAAGATTGACCACAACATTTCCGACAAGCACCGCTTGAATGGATCGTTTATCTGGTCGGAAACGCCGCGTATGCTGGCTGACCAGGGCGGCATTTGGGCGCCAGGATCGACCGACGGCGGCCCTCTCGCCAATGTGTACAACCATCATGTGAATGCGCCTTCCTTCCGGTTCGGCGATTCGTACACCTTCACCCCCAACCTCTTGAACGTGTTTAACATCACCTTCAACCGCTTCCACAATCCCAGCAGTGCAGTTTCTCAAAAGGGCAACTGGCCGAGCACTCTCGGGTTAGGCGATTTTGGCGCGGGGAACTTCCCTATCATCAAGTTCCAGGGAGTGAACAGCGATCAGCACCGCTCGTCCGCTGATGGCATACAGGTGGATGAGAGCCAGCTGGGCAGCCAGTTCAACGATTTCTACACTGCCAACACCTACATCTTTAACGATAACCTCTCCTGGGTAAGGGGCCGGCACACTCTGAAATTCGGCGCGGAGCTGCGCTTCATGCAGTTCAATAGCCACGGCGACAACGGCGTGCCAACTTTCATTTTTGATCCCGCCCAGACCGCTGGCACGTATGGTGGCAATGCCGGTTTTGGTTTTGCCAGTTTCCTGCTGGGCGAGACGAACCAGGCCTCGGTCAGTGAGCCCAACAATACCTACGGCCGGCGCAAGACTTTCTCGATTTATGCTCAGGACGACATCAAGATTACTTCCAAACTGAGCATGAATTTTGATCTGCGCTGGGACTTCAACGGCCGCTATCACGAGAAATATGGGCACTGGTCAAACTTCAGCAAGACGCTGATGAATCCAGTGACCAATCAGCCTGGCGCGCTGGAGTTCGCCAATGGCGGCGGAGATTCCTTCGAACGCAACCAGTACTGGACGAACTTTGCTCCGCACGTGGGAGCTGCCTATCAGGTGTCGTCGAAGACGGTGGCCCGCGCTTCTTACGGACTATTCTACGTACCGATCAATCTCAATACCTGGGGCGGCATTCCCTACGGCTTCAATCCTGGATATGTCTTGAATAACCAGGTCCTGACGCCGTTTAACTGGGATAGTGGTTATCCTGGCGAAGCTGTGGATACGGGCAAGGACCCCAACTTCACTAAGTGGGGCATGGTCAGCGTCGATCTGCGGTCTTTGCTGTTGGGCAACGTGCAACAGTGGACAGTGGGCGTGCAGCAGGAACTGACCAACGACCTGCGCCTGGATGTGAACTTCATCCAGAACCACGGCTACCACCTGCAGAGCGGATATCTGGATGGCAACCAGGCCACCCTCTCGGATTACACGGCTTTGGTGAATTCCGGCAATCAGTGGGCTTGGGTGACCAAGCCTGGATACGACAACTGGTCCGGATTCGGATGGGCGGCGGTACAACCCTTCCCCACCGTGGCCGGTACCTGGGGACCGCTATTCACAGTAGGCAGCCCCTTGGGCAACTCGGACTACAAATCCTTGCAGTTCAGCGTCACCAAGCGAACTTCGCATGGGCTTTCGTTGCAGGCGAGCTACAATCTCTCCCAATCGCACGGTGATACGGACACCGCCTTCCAGGAGCTCTGGTGGGCCGGCCCGATCCAGGATATCTACAACCTGGAGAAAGAACGTAACACCATCTCTCCTTTCGATCAGACGCACATTGTCAAAGGATACATTCTCTATGAATTGCCCTTCGGCAAGGGACGAGCGCTGTTCTCGGATGCGAGTGGCGCGTTGAACCAGCTGGTAAGTGGCTGGACGATCAACGGTGGCTTCCATTACAACTCGGGCAACCCGCTGCGGATTACTTCCACCAATTGGTATCCGGGCATGAACAATGTCTATCCCAACATTGTGGCCGGTTGTGACCTGCATGGCGGCAGCTTCAATGGACAAATTGGAAGCACGTATTTCAATCCAGCTTGCTTCGAAAATCCCACCTATGGAGAATTTGGCAACGCGCCGACTTATCTCTCCAATCTCCGTGGCTTTGGCTTTGCTTCGGAAGATATCAGCGTGAACAAGTACTTCGCCTTCGGAGACGACGGACGCTACAAGCTAAATGTCCGCCTTGACATGTTCAACGTATTCAATCGCCACAGCTTTGCTGATCCGAATACTGGTGTGGACAGCAATCTGGGCAAGATTCTAGATGGTGGTGGTTCCCCAGGCCCGCGCCAAGGCCAGCTGGGCGCGCGCTTTACCTGGTAGATTTGCCAGACGTAGTAGCCCCTTCAGGCAACCCGTTGCGACGGGTTGCCTTTTTTACTTTGGGAAGAAATTTACTGCAAAGTTTCGCGCGGAGTAGATGGGCCCCCAGCCGGGAGCAGCTGCGCTGCCGGCGAATCCCAGATGTGCGGCTGGCGGGCGAATTCGCGCGGGGTGCAACGAACATACTTCTTGAAGACAGAAGCAAAATAGGCGGGATTGCAGAAGCCGCACTTCTCGGCGACTTCTGCGACATTCAGGCGCGGGTCGAGCAGCGCACGTTTGGCTAGCTCCACGCGCTGCCGGATCAGAAAGGCCTCGAGCGTCATGCCGGTGGTGCGGCGGAAGACCCGGCTCAAGTGGCCGGCGGAGAGGTGCAAAGCCTCGGCGATGTCCTGGATGGTCAGCTGGGCCACGCCCTTCTCTTCCGCCAGATGGCGCACCGCGAGCACAATCTTGTGTTCCCGCTGGCTGAAGGTGGAGGCCAACTCTTTGGAGAGCACTTCCGCGAAGCGGCGGAAGGACTCGCAGGCGCTGAAGGGGCTGGGAGCGTGCAGCACGCCGCTGGCCGCCTGTTCTTTGGCGGCTTGCACGCGCAGCGCGTCGGCGCCGATGCTGGTGGCTTCCAGCGCCAGGTGTTCGATGGCCCAGGTCAGAAAGGCGCGGGACTGCTGTAATTTCGTGCTGGAGTGATCGGAAGGCATGGCTTGGGCGAGAAACTCGCGCATGGCGGCCTGCATATGCGTGCTCTGGCGGATGGCCTTGAACAGCTTCTCCAGGACCTCGACCGGCTGGGCCGCCCGCGGGGGAGGATCGTTGAAGAATGAAACCGCCGCCGCCCCGGAATCGAGCGCGGCGCAGGCCTCGTGGTAGGCGTGCACCAGTTCCGCGGGCTGTCCATGGACGGCGCTGATGCCGATGCGGGCGGTCTCGCCACAATGCGAGCGGACGGCGGCGAGAATTTCCTCCGCCATCTCGTGCACCGAGATCCGCTCATGGCTGGGATTGCGGACATCCTGACTGGTGAAGATACACAGCTCTCCCGGCCGCACGACCATCGCCAGGGTATTGGCCCAGCCCAGGCAAAAGTCCTCAACTACGTGGGAGAGGCGGTTCAACGTCATCTGCTCGGAAATCTGCGGGTGGGTGCCGCGGCCGGAGCCGGAGTGTTTGATCTGCAAAACCAGCACCCGATCGGGCAGGCGCTGCAAGCCGGCGCGGCGGGCCAGGGCCCGCAGTTCGTCGCGGTCGCCTAATTCGCCGGAGAGCAGAATGGCGGCCAGCTCTTTGCGGTCCAGGGCAAGCTGGCGATCATGGGTACGCTGGAATTCCGCCATGATCTTCAGCCGCTTCCAGGAATTGGCAATATAGCGGGCAAAAAGCTCGAGCACCCGCACCATTTCATTCAGCTGCGACTGATCGACGACCATGACCTGGTAGTAGGCAGCTTCGAGCTTTTCGAAGTCGATGTGGGGCTGGCCGGCCAGGGTCTTGCGTACAAAGGCGAAGCCCTCCGGGGTGGGCCGCTGGGTGATGACCTGGCCGGAAAACAGGGTGCCGAGGTACTCGCCATCGCACTGCACGGGAACGGCAATATCGGTCAGACCGACATGGCAGGCGTACACCTGGGTGCAGCCGGTCGATTTGCAGCGCTTTTGCGCGGGCACATCGGAGTTGGCGCAGGTTTCCTCTTCATGGGCGCCAAAACCATGCACCAGATCGCAGAACAAAGTGCTGGGCGAATTGCGGTTGGTGCTGTCGTTGTTGTTCAGGCTGGCCGGCTGCAGCTGGACCAGGGCGTCGACGGTGGTGACGCGGTTCTTGAATTTTTCCTTGGTCGGGTCGAGCTCTTCGTTCCACATGAGTTCGACATTGCGAATGGGGCCGGCGTCATTGAGCAACAGCAGAAAATGTTTGAATAACTCTAAATCCTTTTGAAATTCCTGCTTGAGGGTACCGGTCAAAAGGGTCTGCGGCTTTTTCATTCAGGATCACCCCACCCTAAACGATTCGCCGAATTCTAATATGCAAAAGCGATAAATGTTATGAAAAACTGCGATTGGACTATCGTTTAAATGATCTTGATCTAGCCAATGGTGCGGATGGTCAGGCCGCCATCCACCACCAGGCTGGCCCCCGAAATAAAGCCCGATCCAGGGCCCACCAGAAACAAGGCGGCCTCAGCCACGTCGGCTGGCAAGCCCCGCCGGCCCACCGGATGGATGGCCGCGGTTTGGGCGGCAACTGCTTCCGAATCAGGGAATTGCCGCAAGTATTCTTCCCAAAGCCGGGTGTCGATGTAGCCCGGGCAGATGGCATTGACGCGAATATGGCGAGGGCCCAACTCGAGGGCGAGATTGCGGGTGAGGGCCACCAACCCGGCCTTGGAGCAGGCGTAGGGGATCGAGTCCGGAAAGGCGTGGGTGGCGTGGATGGAGCTGATGTTCAGAATGACCCCGCCGGAGTGGGGAAAGAGCGGCAAGGCGGCTTGGCTGAGCAGGAAGGCCCCGCGCAGGTTGATGTTGAGGGTCTTGTCCCAATCGGCCAGGGTGTTATCCATCAACGACTTACCCACCTCGATGCCGGCATTGTTGACCAGAATGTCGAGCCGTCCGTAATCTCGCTGGAGTTCCTCGACGGCGCGGCGGATTTCCTCGGGCTTTTCCAGGTCGGCGCGCAGGAAGCGGACCGGGTGGGCGGAATTCCGGGCGTTCAGCTCGCGGACGGTCCTTTCCGCGGCGGAAACATCGCAGTCCAGCAACACCACCTGCGCGCCGTGGTTTTGAAAGCATTCCGCAATGGCCTGCCCGATTCCCTGGGCCCCGCCGCTGATGAGGGCGATTTGTCCTGTCAATTTGCCGCGTCCGCTGACTTCCGCCGTGCTCATAGACTTCTTCCTTCTTGTGCCAAAGTGTGCGGCTAACGCGCCACCGGATCGAGAAATACGATCTCGGAACTCAAGGGCAGCGCCAGATTGAGCGTAAGACCTTTCTGCAGGAGTTCCCGCCCCCTCACTGTACGGTCAGGAGAACTGCCGTCGTGAAAGCGCAGCCGATAGGTCGCTTCCGGGCGCAGGCCCTGCAGTACGAAGGTATGGCTGCGCTCAGTTTCCGTGGTGCCCCGGAAGGCGTAGACCACGCCCTTGTCCTGCTTGGGATCGAAGTACTGAATAGCGTCCCAATGGATCCCATCCGGGCGGGGGGAGATGTGATAAAGATCGGCGTCGCGGATGAAGGGCCGCAGGGTGGATTTGTAGAGCTGGAACTCCGCCTTGGCCACATCATGTTGCTGGTGGTCCCAGGCATTGGTGTTCTGCATGATGGTGAGCCAGCCCATCATGCCGCTGCGCAACATGTAGCGGAAATTTTCAATCTTGGGGACCGGCCATTTTTCCACGTAGCTTTCCAGCATGGCCGCCGGTAAGACGTGGCTGGTGTCGTAGAAGGCGCGGCGATTGGAAAGCGGGTCATAAGTATCGGTGATGGAGAAGTAATCTCCGTGCGCCGCGCTGCCGAAGTCCACCATGCGGCCGCCGTCGTTGCAGACTTCCAGCATGAGTCCGGGATGGCGCTTACGCAGATTGCTGTGGATGTCATAGTAAGCGCGCACCGCGTGATAGCTGACATCGGTGGAGTTGGAGCTGAGCACCCAGTATGAGCCCCAGTCTTTGTGTACGCACATGTTGAACGGGTCCGGCGCGGCATGGGGATGGTCATCGCGAATGCAGCCCTGGGCCACGAGATAGCCGTCGTGTTCCAGCATGTCGAGGTGGTAGTCGGTGACCAGGCGGTTGGTTTCGTTTTGCGCCCAGGCCTTGGCTGCGGGGTCGCCCAGGTCAATAGTCTGGCCCTTGAAGGGTTCAGGCTCCCAGTCGGCGGGAAGATCGGTCACCATCCAGTTTTTTACTTTAGGATCGCGCGCATTGAGCGCGCCCGGATCGGTGCCGAAGGCGGCTTGGGTCCAGTCGACCCACAGACCAAATTTCAACCCTTGCTTATGGGCTTCCTCCGCAATGGGGGCCAGGCCGTGGGGAAACTTTTGCGGGTGGGGATACCAGTCGCCCACGCCCCGGAACCAGCCGGCATCGATGTGGAACATTTCCAGGCCGAGCTCGGCGGAGTCGCGGATCATGTGCAATGCCAGCTCTTCGTTGATCTCCATGCCGCTGCCCCAGCTGTTGTTGGTAGCGGTGGGGTAATTGGGGTTTTTCCAGGTTTCGGGATTGGTGAGAACGTTGCGTCCCCAGCGGCGCAGAATGTTTCCCGCCGCGTCGGCGCCGGAGGTAAAAGCGCCCACAAAAATGGTGGGGGTTTCAAAGCTGCCATTCGCGACCAGGCGGGTATAAAAAGGCGCAGGATTGGGATTGAGGCCAACCTCGCCTTGGAGCGAATCTTTTTCGCGCTCGATGGTCAGGTGCGTGCGGCCGCTGAATTCAATGCCTACATACCAGCCGTCCTGCGCGCCCTGGGTTTGCACCAGTTGCCAGGGAATGATCTCGCGCGGTTCGTAAGGGCCGGGATGGCCGTAGGTGCTGGAGGTCCCTTCCCATTTGTCGCCGGATTGCAGAACGGCGCGATGCGTTCCTTCGGACGATGGCGTGCCGGCGCCCTTTTCAATGTAGATGTGCTCGAGGGGTTGCTGCGGGTCAATCTGCCAATCGAAGCGGAAGCTGTCCTGCAAGGGCGCCCAAAGTTCCTGCGAGCCGAGATTTTCAATGCGGATTTTGTGCTCGATGGGCCCATAGCCGGCGCGGGCTTCCCATTCCCAGGTCAGGCGCAGGTGCGGAGCGGAAGATTCGTAAACGTAGGAGATTTTATGGGCGCTGGTTTGGCTGGCTTGCGGGTTGAATTCCCACTTCACGGGGACTGATTTGCCGTCGACTTTGACGTGGTCGATGAGAGTCTCCGGAGCTCGGTTGGTCCAGGCCGGACGTCCCGCGGTTTGCAGAGTCAGCAGCCGAGGCGCATTGGCGTCTGCGGTAAAGCGCAGGGTAGTATCCGCGGTTTGCAGCTGGGCAGGCGTTTCCGCGAATGCTGCTCCGCTCACTGCCAAAAGTAGAATTGCAAGTTTTCCCCAAGACGCAATGCATCGCATGACGGCACTCCCGAAGAAGAATTTTAAGACAGAAAAAAGGAGCCGGCCCCGGGCAGGACCGGCTCCCCAGACTTGGAGTTAGAAGAACAGCCGCAAGCCGATCTGCATCAAGCGTTGACCGGTCTTGCCCTGGACGCCGCCGAAAGTGGAGGAGTCGGGATTGTTGTCAATCTGGTTGAAGTTGGCGTGGTTGAAAATGTTCTGGGCTTCAATGCGCGCCTCCAGGTACCGCGCATTGTTCTCGGAGAAGTGGAACTTCTTCAACAAGGTTGCGTCGGTGAAGAAACTTCCAGGATTCCGCACACTGGGGAAGACAAAGGGCGCGTTGCTAAGCGTGTAATCCGCGGTCCGGGAAAACGCATCGGGGTTGAAGACCCCCTCAGCGCCGGTGCCGTGAACGAAAGTTCCGTCCCCGCCCACCAGGGCCTTGGAGTAATCGGTGGAGCGGACCGGATCCACGCCGGGATTCAACGACCAGCGAATTGCAGCGCCGGGGGCGGTTACACCATTGTTCACCTGGGGCAGCAGGACCGGGGTCCCTTTCGGGTTCCAGGAGGTCACGCCCGCGACCGCCCATCCGCCTACCACCGCGTTCAACAACTTTTCTCCAAAATTGCTGGTGCCATTCATGAATTGCCGTCCTTTCCCGAAGGGCAATTCATAGGAGTAGTTGAGCAGAAGAGTCTGGGGCATTTCATACAAAGCGACCCCATAGCCTTCCATCAGGTTGTGCGGGTCCTGCAGCAAGCCGCGGCCGGCGGGGCCATTGTGTTGAATGTCCTTGCCCGCGGTGTTGGTCAGGGTCTTGCGGATGGTGTAGGAAGCGAGCAGGGTCAAGCCGCGATAGCCGCGCGTCTGGATCTGCATGTTGACGAAGTTGGAGAAAGAGCGTCCCCAGGTGGCTTGTCCGGGAGATACCTGGGAATATTGCGGTGAAAGGCCCAGCAGCTGGCTCAAAGAAACCGTTGGCTGGCTGGCGAAGGTCTGCGACTGCCCGTAGAAGGGGTTGGGCACTTGCGCACTCAGATTTTCCCCCAACTGGTAGTACTCGAGAGGAATGTTGTTGGTGCTCCATCCCCAGACCGGCATCAGGAGATGGATACCACGAATGCCGGTGTAATCGACGGTTGCTACCCAGTTGTGGCCCAGCTGACGTTGCACGCTGAAGTCCCAGCTGTAGTCCTGCGGGCTGTCGAAGTGGCCGATGGTGGTTCCACCCTGGTTGAGGCTGGCGGCCGCGCCAAAGGTCTGGTAGCCATACTCCGCGTTGGTGGTCACCGGAGGATAGTAGCCAAGATTGGCCCCTGACATCTGCAGGGGGAAGGTGCCCAGGCCATGATCGTTGCCGAACTCGCTGACCCAATGCTGGCCATCGAGCGATGGAATCTGATTGAAGGTGACCGAGTTGTAATAGAAGGAGAACCAGTCGGTAGAGAGGCCGCCCAACCCCTGATAGATGATGCCCGCGCTGGCGTGCAGCACCGTGTTGTCATCCATGGCGTAGGCAATACCTAAACGTGGCTGAAAATTCTTCCATTCGGTGGAGTAGAGGTTCTTCTGGGGGTATTCCGGTGTGCCCAGCAGCACCACCCGCCCGGTGGCGCCCTGACTCAACCACGCAGGTTGGGGGAGAGCAGAGAGTCCGGGAACGGCCGATGTGACCTGGCTCCAGTCCCAACCGGAGTTCGGCGTCAGCACGTTCTTGGCGTTCATGTCGTACTGCAGACTGCCTTGGGTAATCTGCCCCTGGCGGCCGCCGTCATGGTCCCAGCGCAGGCCCATCTGAACCGTCAGCTTCTTGTTGACCTTCCAGTCGTCCATGACGTAGGCCGACTCATTCCAGCCATAGGGTGTGATGTTCCAGTTGCCCCACTGGAAGAAGCTGGAGGATCCCATCATGAATTCCGCCAGCGGGCTGCCGCTAAGACCATCGTTGTTGTTCCAGAACTGGTTCGATCCGCCGCCGGGATTGACCCAGGCCACGCCGGTCTGGTCGCCGCCTTTTTCCGCAAAGCGCAGGTAGTAGTGCTCGTAACCGACTTTGATGGTGTGGCGGCTTAGGACCTTGGTGAAAGCCACCGAGCCATTTACGTTCTGATTGATGAAGGTGTCGAACTCCGAGCCGCCAACGCCGGTATATCCGAAGCCATTGGGGTCACCGAGGGCCACGCCGGGAGGAATGTTGCTGACGGTGCGGCCGGGGTTGTTCTTGATGAGCGGATCGAATTCCCACTCGCTGGTGTCGATGGTCGGATCAGGCGCCGAACCCCAGCCCGAGACACCGTTGCTATAGAGCCGGGCCGTACTGAAACCAAGGTGAACGTCCACAATCGAGGTGGGCGAGACCACCCAGTTGTATTGCAAGCTGCCGCTCCAGTCGTGGTCGGTGGTGACCGATCCGCCGCTATGGAAGAAGGGCGCGGGGATGTTATTGGTCATCCGCGAACGGCTGAGGCTGAAATTGATGCGGTGATTGTTAGAGAGGTTCTCATCCAGACGCACGAAGAAGCGGTCGGTAGGACGCGAAGCGTGAATGGTGGAGTAGTAGTTCCACTTATGATCGCTGACGCCGTAGGGAGCATGATTGGGCTCGGGAAACAGCGCCATATAGCGCTGGAAGAGCGCGCTCTGCGTGGAAAGGCCGCCGGGATCGCAGGAGCCGTCGTCTGCGGCGCAGATTTTTTCGTCGGGGAATTCCGGACGGACCCAGTTGCCGCCGCCGTCGTCCGCGCCGTGGAAGGGATCGAAGATCCGGGCGAAGACCGGTGCCCCGTCCTGTTCGTTGATGACGGTCTGGGAAAAATCACCCTGCCGGTTGAGCATGGTGGGGACCGAGCTGACCGCGTTGTAGCTCTGCGCGAAGCGCTCGCCTTCCCAGCCGAAGAAAAAGAAGGTCTTGTTTTTTCCGTTGTAAACGTGCGGAATCACCAGCGGGCCGCCGATGGACAATCCGTAGTTGTTCTGGTGGAAGGCCTGCCGTTCCACGCCCTGCGAGTTGTTGGTCCAGCTGTTGCTGTTGAGCGCCTGGTTGCGGAAATATTCAAACAGGCGGCCATGATAATTATTGGTGCCGCTCTGCGTGTTGATGGAAATAATGCCGCCCGAGTAGCGTCCGCGATCGGCGGTCAAAATGCCGCTTTCCACGCGGAACTCGCCCACGGCATCCGGGGTGGGAACAGAGCGGTTGGTGGAGTTGAATTCCTGGTCCTGCACCTGGTTGCCATCCACAGAGATGTTGGTGCCATTCACCTGGCCGCCGGCAACCGAGTAGGAGTTGCCGTTGTTGGCGATCAAATACGCATTCGGACCCAGGGTGCCGACCTGATTGCTGAGCGGGCCCTGGCCCTGAATGGCAGGCGTGACCGCGGTCAGGTCGAGCGTGTTGCGGTTGAGCTGCGGCAGCTCGGTGATCATTTTGTTATCGAGCACGGTGGAGGCGGAAGATTGGTCCGCCGTCAGCAGCGGCACCGTATCGGTGACCGTCACGGTTTCCTGCACCACGCCTGGTTTTAGCGCGAAGTTCATAGACAGGCGGTCTCCGGTCCGCACCGTCAAGCCGCTGCGCTTGGCCGAGCTGAATCCTGTTCTGCTTACCGTGATCTCGTAAGGACCAGGCAGCAGTTGAGGCAACACAAATACACCGCTGTCATTACTGGTATTGCTATAGGTGACGCCGGTGGCGGTGTTCAACGCAGTCACCTGCGCGCCATTGACCGCCGCGCCGCTGGTATCGCTGACCACGCCGCTAATTTGTCCGTTCGTCGATTGAGCCTGCAGCAACCCAGCTGCGCCCAAGATGAGCCCGGTCAGAAGGATCCACACCAACACTTGCCGGATAGAGGTAACATTCCTCCGCTCGACGCTCTCCATGATCGCCTTCTCCATGTATTCAGTTTTAAAGGTTTACCCCGTGGCTGACACGAATGCCGGGAACCTACTTTATCGGCAACGCGAAGTCGCATCTATGCGGGATCAGGTTTTTTCTTGCGTTTAACCAATACCAAATTTATCAACCAGATGCTTCCATTTTTGGAACTTCAGGGCTCAGGGGCGGCTGGGCTCTTCGATGCTAAGTCGCTGATTGGAAGGGACATCATCCAGCATTTGCAGGACGCCGGAAGGCCAATGGATTTCCAGCGTCACCTTGCGGTCGTCCGCCAGACCAAAATGTACAGTCAGGTCGCTGCTGGAGGCATACCCGACACTATTGGCGACAAAGCGAGTTTGCGTACGAGAGCCACGGCAGATCACCCGTGCGCCGATAGCGGAGCGGTTGCTGCGCGTGCCGGTCAATTTGAGTTGCAGCCAGTTTCGTGGGGAGCTTTGGTTGGTCCACAATTCGATGGGCTGATGCAGTGAAGTGACCGCAACATCGATACGGCCATCGCGGTTGAAATCGGCGAAGGCCGCGCCGCGATGCAGCCGGGCGATGGCGAAGTCGGCGCCGGCGGCTTCCGAGACATCGGTGAAGCGGCCTTTCTGATTGCGGAAAATCCGGTTGGGCTGCGGCTCATTGTCTTCCAGCCCGCCGCTGGCGACGAACAAATCCAGCCAGCCGTCGTTGTCGAGGTCCACGAAGCCACAGCTCCATCCGCTCCAGGGACGGCTGAGGGGGAGAAGACCGCTGGAAGCGCTGGCGTCCTCGAAGCTGCCGTCGCCGCGATTGCGAAAGAGCTCGTAAGTTTCGTTGCGCAGACCGGTCATCACGATGTCGGGCAAGCCATCCCCATCAAAGTCGGCGAAATCCGCGCCCATGCCGGAGATCTGGCGGCCATCGCCGTTGTAGGCGACCCCGGCCATCATGCCGATTTCTTCGATCTTGCCGCCGCCGCGATTGTGCAGCAGAAGATTGCGGTCGTTATCATTGGCGATGAAGGCGTCGAGGCGGCCGTCGCCATCGAAATCGGCGACCGCAATGCCCATGCCTTTGCCGAGCACATCTTTGAGTCCGGCCTCACGCGAGATTTCGGTAAAGGTGCCGTCGCCGTTGTTGTGGTAAAGCAGCAGGGGCTCGGCGCGGTACATGTCGGGATGACAATACGTGCGGCTGGCGCCGTTCAGTCCACCGCACACGGGATCGGTGCCAGGACTCCAATCACAGTAATTCGATACCAGCAGATCGAGTTTGCCGTCGTTGTCATAATCCAGCCAGGCTGCAGCCACGGCCCAAAGCTTATTGCCGCGCGCGTCCGTTCCACCCACCCCGGCTTTTTGCGTGATGTCCGTGAAAGTCCCATTGCCGTTATTGCGATACAGCGTGTTGCCGTGGACGCCAACGACATAGATGTCTTCCAGGCCATCGTTGTCAAAGTCGCCCACCGCGGCGCCCATGTCGTAACCCTGGCCCTGCACGCCGGCCTTTTCAGTAACGTCTGTGAAAGTGCCATCGCGGTTGTTGCGGTAGAGGCGGTTGTAGAACTGCGGCCCAGTCTTCTTGAGGGAAGGCAGCGCGGCGCCGTTGGTGCAGTAGAGGTCAGGCCAGCCGTCGTTGTCGAAGTCGATGACGGCTAGCCCGCCGGGCAGTGTTTCCACCTGATACTTGCGGCCCGCGGCATCATTGCGCAAAACAAAGTCGAGGCCGCAGGCGGGAGCGGTGTTGCGCAACAGAATGGGCGATTCGGGGGTGGTGGCAGACCATCCCCAGCGCGGGGCAAAGAGCAGCCCAGCGCCCAGCAGGCGGGCAAATTCGCGCCGTGTCCACGAAAGTGGTTTAGCGGTTTTCATTCTCGTGGGGAGGGGGTGGGTCCTGCGAATTCTGGTGTGAACGCCGCTGGAAGGCGGCGGCCAGCTCACGCGAGGTTGCAAAAGCCTGTTCGGCTTCGCTGGTCTTTCCCAGTCGTCGCAGTACTGTGCCCAGCAAATAGTGTAGAGCACCCTTCTCGTCGGGATAACCTTGCTGCAAAACCGGGCCCAAATTCTGCCAGGCTGCCTCCAGCGAGTTGGTTTGCGCATAGGCCCGGCCAAGGTCAACCCGCACCGAAAGGTCTTGCGGCGTGCGTTCCGCGAGTTTCTGCAGGTAGGGCAGGGCCGCAGCATAGTCGCGGTCCTGTAAGGCAATGTTCGCCAGCGTGCGCATGGCCGAGGGGCGAAGCGGGTCAAGGCGCAAGGCGGCCTGCGCGTTCTGGCGGGCGGCATCGCTTTGCCCCGCGCCGAACTGCGCTTCAGCGAGCCGTTCCAGAATCGCGGGATCACCGGGATGGGCGGCCAGAGCGGCCTGATACTCCTTGACCGCTCCTTCTTGGTCGGAGCGCAGGCGCAGCAGGACATCGCCGCGCACCATGTGGGCGGCGGCTTCGTCGTCCCCGCTTTGCTGCATGCCATCGGCGACTGCGCCGGCCTGCCGGGCATAGCAATAGGAGAGCCAGAACATGTTTTCCGCCGCGGGGGGATCGCCGAGCCCCCGCTCGAGCGCGGGAATGGCGCGGCCACAATTTCCCAGCTGCGCGAATGCAACCCCACGCTGAAACCACGCGACAGGTTGATGGAGCGCAGGGGCCGGCAGCGTGGAAAGCAGCTCCCAGCGCTGCTCCGCGAATAATTCGCCGGGCGAACTGCGCGCCGGCCTTGCCGGGGCCGGCATTTGCCTGCGCAGGTTGTCAGTCGAACACGCCGCACTCTTCACGCAGCGAAAGAAGAGATGGGCTGGGCCGCCGGCTTCTTGCGCCGGCGCCAGGCCCGAGGGCCAGTCTTCCGCCGCCTCCACCAGCATGGCGGGAGAGCGTTGCGCGACGGCATTGAGTTTGGCAGCGGCGGCTTGCCAATCAGAATGCTTGGCGGCCAGCAACGCTTCCGTCGTCCAGAGACGCAGGTTTTCCGGCTCTTTGATCGTGGCTTGTTGCAGGATATCGCCGGCATCTGCCGCGCCCGAAAGCAGCGCGCTCCAAGCCAGATCGCTCCAGATGCCGGGAGCGTTCTCATCGAGCGCGGCGGCGCGCTGGAATAACTGGTAGCGGGCGCCACTGGTAGAGGGATGCGCCATGGCCTCCAGCCGGTAAGCGGCGGCCAGCCCGGGATTCGACGAGCGCATGCGCCCTGCCATCTCCGCGAAGCGCGCCAGGCTGAAATCCACCATGGTCACCGTGGCATGCTGCGAGCCGGGAGCCACTTTTACCGCCTGGGCATAGGACTCGGCGGCCTCGGCGAAGCGGCCCAGTCCCGCCTGGGCTTCGCCCAGATATTCATAGGGGAATTCTTCTTTGGGCCGGAGTTGCGAGGCCTGCCGCAAAAATGCGATGGCCTCTTCCCGCCGGCCGGTGCGCAGCAGATCGATACCCAGCAGAAGATTGACGAAGTAATCGCCCGGCTGGAGTTTGAGGGCCTGACGCAGCACGGGCAACGCTTCGTGATACTGGCCTTGCCGGTGCAGGGAAAAGGCCTGCTTGAGGAGGCGGTCAAAGTTGGCGGAAGCGGTTTGGGCGGGGGACGCGGGCACACAAAACACTGCCGCAAACATAAGAAAAGTAATGATCCAAGCGCTTCGCCGCACCCCGTTTGCCCTCGTCATGAATGCCTTTGGCAGAATACGCCGGGCGGCAGTGGGCGGCAATGGATGTCAAAATTTGCGTAGGAATATCCGATAAGCGACGGGGAAATTTCCGCTATGGCGGATATTCTGCCCCCAGTCCGGCGGGTGACTGGTTCCGTGTCCGAAAACGCCCTCCCCAAAAATGGCGTAAGCGCAATTGGCTTATGGTGATCGGCACTGCGGCCCATTTCGCCGGACCCCGAACCTATATGCGGCTATCTCCGTGGATACTGCTTGTTCTGTTGGTTACCCCATCGCTCGCAGTGGAGCAAAAACTGCCGCCACTGCGCGACGGCAGCGTGGTCTCGGGTCCCGGCACATTTCAGCATGAGGGGGAGCTGGAGATCCGAGGCCACGTTACCCTGAAAAACCTGACCCTGGATCTGCACGGGCCGATTCGTGTGGCGAAAGATGCCACCCTGGAGCTGGACGGGGTGAAGATCCTGGTTTCCGATCCTCCCGGCGCGTCGAACGGCGTCAGCGGACTGCGTTGTGAAGGGCCGGCGCGCGTGGTGGTGCGGAATTCCACCATGGAGCCGTTGGGTACCGCCCATCCCATGTGGGGATTGCAGGGGGAAGTCGAGGTGGACAACTTCCAAACCAAGAACGCGGAGTTCCACTTCAACCAGGTGCGGGCGAAGCTGAACCGCCTGAAAATCTTTGAACTGGAGATTTCGCGGGGGAGCGACGTCGTTGCGAACCACCTGGAATTGGTGTTCCTCTCCACCCATACCGGAGAAGACGATCATCTGCAGGTCGATGGCATTCCAGCGGACAAGGAATTTTCCCGCACGCTGAATCTGGGTTCGGGCGCGAAAGCCGAGCTGCATGATGTCAGATTGGAGCTCTTTCTGGTGTATGTGCATGGCAAGAGCTCGGCGCAGCTAAGCCACATCGGGAGAGCGCAGCTGGCCTTTTTCCCGCAGTGCCAGGGCAGCTTCCACCTGCCCATTGGAGTGCAGGGAAGTCAGGACAAACCGGCGGTGTTTCCCGCGGAGGGGGCCTCGAATTGCCCGTTCCGGATTGCGATGAATGAGGTCAACGTCGATACCTGGGATGTTTATACCGGGGGCAATGCCGATCTGACGTTTACCGACAGTGTGATCGATGAGCTGATCCTGAACGGCCACGCCAAAGTGAAGGTGCGCAACTCGGAGCTTTACGCCGACTGGCTGGGCGTTTCCGACGATGCGCAACTGAACGTCGAGAGCTCTACCGTCGGGGCGTTGCGCCTGGCGGCGAAGCGGCCGGACCTGGCCACTAGCCAGGCGCGTATCGGTGGACGGGCGCGGGCTCTATTTTCCAAAGTGCGTTTCGATTGCGGAGTGGTGGCTTCCGGGCAAGCGCAGGTGGAAATCAACGCTGCTACTCGGCCGCCGCAGTATCTGCGTACCTCCGACACGGCGACCATACGGGTGGATGGAACGGTCATGAACCCGGGCAGTAAGAATTGAAAGGGACCAGGAAGGCATGCAAGTTTTACGAGCGAGCGTGGACCGGGGCAGCCATGGCCTGCGCGTCGTCCATCTGGAAAATGAATTTCTCCGGGTCGAAGTATTGCCGGAAGCGGGCGCAAAAATCTGGCAGATCACTTACAAGCCACTCCAGGCCGAGCTGCTGTGGAATAACCCGCAAATTCCTCCCGCCCGTCTGCCCCTGGATGCACTATACGATGACACGTGGAGCGGAGGCTGGGACGAGCTTTTTCCCAACGATGAAGTAGCGGTGATTGACGGCCGTACCTATCCCGACCACGGTGAGCTTTGGACGGGCGAGTGGAACGCCGACACCTTTTCCAACCGCCAGGAAGTCGGAGTGCGGCTTTCCTTTCGCACGCCGGTCAGCGCGGTCTACGTGGAGAAGACGATCACGTTGCGGGCCGGCTCGGCGCGGCTGTGGTTCCAGCACAAGTTCACCAACCGGGGGACCTCGCCGTTCCCGTTTTTGTGGAAGCTGCATCCCGCGTTTGCGGTGACGCCGCAGCACCGCATTGATTTCCCGCCTATGCAGGTGCGTCTCGAACCCGCATTCTATGGCACGCTGGAAGGATCGCCGGATCGGTTTGCCTGGCCGCACACTCGAATTGGAGAGCGCGCGGTCGATTTGCGGCAGGTGCCGCCGGCCGCCCAGCGCCAGCTCTATTTTTTCTACGGCACGGAGTTGGAAGCCGGGTGGTGCGCCCTCACCAACACCCGGAACCGCCTGGCCTGCGGATTACGTTTCGATCCGGAAGTTTTTTCCTGCGCCTGGCTGTTCGCGACTTACGGCGGATGGCGCGATTACAACGTGGCCGTGCTCGAGCCCTGCACAGGATATCCGCTGAATTTTGAAGCCATGGTGCAGGCCGGCAAGCATAAGACACTGCACCCGGGCGAGACCTTGTCCACGGAAATCTTCTTCAGCGCCCAGGAAGGGTTGGATGCGGTGGGTGGGGTACAAGCCGATGGCACGCTTCTCCCGGAAGCGGTGGAAGCCAAAGGCTAGACTATTATTGGGGCGCGGGGCCGCTCTGCGAGACTTCCGCCTTGGGTTCCTGCGAAAGCAGAATGGCGGCTACAATCGCCAGCCCAATTCCCGCTGCCTGCACGCCGGTCAGGCGCTCGTGCAGGACCAGCACGGCGAAACCCACCGTCAGCAGCGGATACAGCGAAACCAGGGAGATCACAATGGAAGCTTTGCCGCCGGACTCAAAGGCGGCGAAGCTGGTGAGCGCGCCCAGTCCGTTCAGCGCCCCGCCCACCACAGCCAGCCAGAAGACCAGCGGCCGCACGTGCCAGTGAATGGGTACGGTGAGCAACAGCACCGCCGAAATCGCCACCATGGCGTAAGAAAACCATAGGAACGAAAGCTCGCTGGAAATGTGGTTGGTGGAAAGTTTCTGGGTGATGCCGGTAATGCCCCAGAACAGCAGCGCGATGCTCGTGAAAATCAGCCAGCCAGGAATCATGGAATATTCCGCCTACATGCTCAATAGATAAATTGCCGCTAAGGCGAGCACCAGCCCGATCTTTTGCAGGTTGCTGATGCGCTCATGAAGAAACGCGATGGCCAGGACGACCGTGACCACAGGAAACAGCGCCGTGGCCGGCACCACAATGGAAGCCTTCCCGCCTACCACCAGCGCATGAAAGAAGGCGATATTGCCGGTGCCTCCCAGAATGCCGGTGAAGAATGCCCAGGCGATGCCGGTCTTGCGTTTGGGTGCGGCGGCGCGCACGCGCGGGGAAAACAGCATCACCACGATCAGCGGCAGCAGGCCCAGGGTGAAAAAGATCTGGTTGGTGTCGGCATCGACGCCCTCGGAGGCGATCTTCGAGACCGCGCCCCAGCTTCCCCATAACAAGATGGTCAAAAGGGAATAGAACAGCCAGGCCGGCAGGCCGGCAATGGGCTTGTGCAATCTTGGAGGTACAACCGTCGGTGAAGACATGTGGTTTCGAGGCTAGCGGGTGCAACGACGCCTGAGCATACCTGCCGCGGGCAGGGGCTGACAACCAGTCTGCGCCGGGGAAACCGTCGGTTTGCTGATACTTCGTTTGCTTTAGCGGGATGAAGAAAAGGCCCGATGGCATCGGGCCTTGATTCCAACGAGGCTATGGTGCGGCGAAATTTAATTGGGAGAAACCGCCAGCGTCATCTTCAGGGTCGCACCGGGATTGTGGGTAATCTGGTTGAAAGCTTCCTGTCCCTGTTCGAGCGGAAGTTGCACGGTCCATGGGGTCAAGTCGACTTCGCCGGCGATCAACAGATCGAGTGCGCGGCGGAAGTCCCCCGGAGTATAGGCAAAGGACATCACCACGCGATGTTCCTTGCGGATGCTGGTGACAAAATCCACTTCACTCTTCTGCGCGCCCATGCCGAGCAGGACCACCTGACCGCCGGGACGGCAAAGGTCGAATGCCATCTGGCGCGCCGGGGCGCTGCCGCTGGCGTCCAGCACAACGTCGAAGCCCGGGCCGGCCAGCTTGCGGGCTTCGGCGACTCCCTCGGGCGTCTTGGTGTTCACGGCGTATTTGGCGCCCAGTTGCTTCATGGTGGAGAGTCGCTGGTCGTTCACATCCACCACCAGCACACCATGCGCGCCGATGTGCCGGGAGGCCGCCACCGCCAGCGCTCCCATGGTCCCAGCCCCGACAATGGCGAGGCGGAAGAAGGGCAGCGGGCCCACCAGGCGGAACAGGTGCACGATGTTGGCCAGCGGCTCGGTCAGAATGGCGCGGGTGGAGGGAAGCGATTCCGGGATCTCGTAAACCTGGGTTCCCGGGATGGCGACGAAATCGGCGAAGGTGCCGGGGACCTGGTCCATGCCCAGCAGCCGCCAGGACGAGCACAGGTTCTGCGCGCCCGCCAGGCAGGCCGGGCAGTATCCGCAGCTGATGAGCGGGTTGGCGACCACACGGCGTCCATCAGGCAGGCGGCCGACTAATTCGTGGCCCAGCACCAAAGGCGGCTTGCGGCGGGCGCTGTGGCCGAGAAAGCCGGAGATGTCCGACCCGCAAACTCCGGCCAGGCTGATGGCCACTTCGACTTCGCCGGATTGCAGTTGGGGACGGGGTTTTTCTTCCAGTTGAACTTTTTCCGGGGCGGTATAGACCAGGGCGCGCATGACCTCACAGTATAGTGCAGGGCGGGGACAAGGGACCGTCGGATTCCTGATTTTCCCAGTGGATTCTCCGCGGTGCGCAGTTCTCAGCGGAAACGGCGAATGAACAAGGTGTGGCGGTCGGAGCGGTAGATGCCCACCACATACAACACGACTTTGCGCTGGGCGGAGTAAATCACCTGGCGCATGCGCAGTAAGGGCGCTCCGCGCGGCACATCGAGGAGTTCGGCGAGCGCGGCGTCGGCGGCGGTGGCATCGACTTCCTCATCGGCATAGGCGAGCTCAATCCCGTAATCATGCTCGAGAGTGGAGAAGAGCGAGCTGCGGCCGAGCGGGGCATCCACCAGACCGGAAAATTCCTCGGCCCGCAGATAGCAGGATTCCACCGCAAATGGCTCGTTGGCGGTGTGGCGCAGGCGTTCAATTTTGACCATAGGGCTGTCGCCGGGTAGACCGAGCCGGGCCGCTACTTCGGGTTCGCCGTTAACGATGCGAGCGAAGATGATTTTGGAGCTGGGCGCCAAGCCGCAACTGGCCATCTGCTCGGTATAGCTCATCAACTTGTTGAAGTGGATCTTGGGCGGGGCGACGAAGGTGCCGACCCCGCGGCGGCGCTCCACAATGCCTTCGCGCTCCAGTTCCGCCAAGGCATGGCGCGCGGTCATGAGGCTGACCTGATGAAGCCTGGCCAGCTCCCGCTCGGAAGCCACGGTGTCTCCGGGCTTGAGGTGCCCATCTTCGATGCGTTTGCGAATGGCGTACTGGATCCGCTGGTAAGCGGGCATCCCGTTCTTGCGCCGGGGTTGCGGAATTGCGGAGTTCACAGCCATTGCCATGATTGTAGCAATGGACGGGAAAAAGTAGATGCGGCCGTCTCCGGCGCGGCCGCATTCCTAGGGAGTACTGCTGGACGGGGCGGTCTGCGCCACAGGAAGCTGGCTGGCGTCCCATCCCCCGCCCAGAGCTTTGATCAGGAGTACGGCTGCGGTAGTGCGGCGGCGCAGAATGTCCACCGCGGCCCGCTGATCGGCGAGCGCGATGCTCTGCGCATTGATCACTTCCAGATAACTGACCACGCCGCCCTTGTAGCGGTTGGTGGAAAGATCGAGCGAGCGCTGCGAGGCGGCCACGGCGGCGTCTTGCGTGCGCGCCTCAGTTTCCAGAATGCGCAGGGTGGAGAGATGGTCTTCCACTTCCTGGAAGGCCGTGAGTACGGTCTGGCGGTAGTTGGCGACGGTCTGATCGTATCCGGCTTTGGCCTGCTCGGAAATCGCGCGCCGGCGGCCCCCGTCAAAAATGGTCTCCACGGCGGAAGCTCCCGCCGCCGCAAAGACGCTGGGTCCCAGAAACCAATTGGTAAGGCGCGTACCCTCCACCCCTACAGAACCGGTGAGGTTGAGTATCGGATAGTAGGCGGCGCGGGCGATGCCGATCTGCGCATTGGCGGCTTCCATGCGGCGTTCCGCGGCGGCGATGTCGGGGCGACGCTCCAGCAGTTGCGAAGGCAGGCCGGGAGGAACGACCGGCGGCTGGTTCAGCGAAGGCATGGAGCCGAGGTTGAAGGTGGAGGCGGGCTGGCCCACCAGCACCGCGATGGCATGCTCATATTGTGCGCGCTGCACTCCCAGGTCGACGGCCTGGGCGCGGGTGGTTTCGAGCTGGGTTTGTGCCTGCGCGACATCCACGGCGGAAGCTACGCCGCCCTTATAGCGGCTCTGGGTCAGCTGCAATGCCTTTTGATAGGCGTCCACGGTGGAGTTGAGCAGCTGCGCCTCGGCGTCCAGGCTGCGCAGCTGGAAGTAGTCGACGGCGACCTCGGCCTGCAAGCTGAGGCGCACGCTGGCCAGGTCGGCCGCGGAGGCCTGGAAGTTGCTGCGCGCCGCTTCCACGCTGCGGCGCACGCGTCCCCACACGTCGGCTTCATAGGAAGCGTCGATGGGCAGGGAAAGATCGGTGTATTGCCGGGCGGGGCTGGCCAGAGGACGATTTTCCGACAAACGTACGCGGGAAGCCGAGACCCCGCCGCTGACGGCCGGATAATAGCCGGAGCGAGCGAAGCGAATAGCGGAACGCGCCTGCTCAAACTGCGCCTGCGCTGCTTTCAACGTTTCGTTCGATACCGCGATCTGTTCCTCCAGCGCATTCAGCTGGGGATCGCCAAAAACCTCCCACCACTTTCCCCGTAAGGCCTGATCGCTGGGCTGGGCCGTCTTCCAGTCGGGCGGGATTTCCTTAAAAGCGGGCGGAGTGGGAGCAGGCGGTTTGGAATAACGCGGGCCCACGGCGCAGCCGGAAAAGCCGGCCAGTAAACAGAGCAATGCGGCGACGCGCGAAGCACCCGGCCATTCAGGGAACGAAGACATGTTACTCTCCTGCCACCGCGGAGGAAGCAATCCGCACCACCTGGCCTTCGATCAGCGAGTCCGGCGGATTGAGCACCACGGTTTCTCCGCCCTTCAGACCAGCCACCACTTCCACTTCCGTGCCGTAATCGTGCCCGATGGTGATGGGCAGCAGGGACACTTTCTTGTCCGGGTTCACCGTGGCCACGCGCAGGCCCTCGCTGCGAAAGAGCAGCGTGTTGACCGGCAGGGTGAAGGAGGAAACCGCGCCCGGCAATTTCATGTGGACTTCGGCGTAGGAACCAGAGAACAGCTCTTTGGTGGGATTGTTCACTTCAATTTCCACCAGCAAGGTGCGGGTGCGGGGATCAATCGCGTCCGCGGTGCGCACCAGCGTGCCCGGAAAACGGCGGCCGGGGAATTCCGCCAGCACCAGATCGGTCTTCAGCCCGGGCTTGGTTACGCGGGAATATTCTTCCGGCACGTTTACGTAGACGCGCAGTTTTCCGGAGGACACGATGTGGAAAAGTTCGGTGCGTGTGCCCCCGCTGGCCCCGGAATCGATCAAGGCGCCGATATCGGTGTTGCGCGCGCTGATGGTGCCGTCAAAGGGGGCGTAGATTTTCTGGAAGGACTGCAGTTCCTGCAAGCGCTTCACATTGAATTGCGCCGAATCGACCGTGGCTTTCTTGGCGGCAAAGTCGCCGGCGGCATTGTCGGCCTCTTGTTTAGAAACAGAGTCCGTCTGTAGCAGGCCCTGATAGCGCTCGGTGGTGATTTCCGCGAGATGCAGGTTGGCCTGGGCGGTGGCCAGGTCGGCGCGCGCCTGCTGCAATTGCTGGTTCACTTCCGGGGTGTCGATCTCCGCCAGAAGCTGCCCGGTCTTCACCCGCGCCCCCAAATCGACATACCACTTCTTCAAATAGCCGTTGGTGCGAGCGTAGATGGGGGCATCGCGATAGGCCTGCACATTGGCGGGCAGCACCAGTTCGTGGGCGGGAGCGCTGTTCTTAGGACGCACCACCGCGACAGTCGGCTGGGCCAGCTCCTCGGTTTCCGATTTCAATTTGGCGCGGGCGGTCATCCGCGGCAGAATGCTGGCCACTACGATGCAGGCCACGATGAGCCCCGCCACAATGGCAATCCACCAGGAATGGCCGGAGCGAGCGGAGGACGCGGGCCGATTTGAGTTACGGTCTGGTTGTTCCGTCAAAGCGAACTCCCTTTAGCTTGCAAAACGATTGAGGATGACTGCATTTAAATTTCCGATTCCGCCTGCTGCGCCCGGTTTCTCCGGTCATGCAGCAGGCTGAAGAACACCGGGACAAAGAACAAGGTCGAGACCGTGGCGAAGAGCAAGCCGCCGATCACGGCGCGGCCCAGGGGAGCATTCTGCTCGCCGCCTTCACCCATGCCGATGGCCATGGGCACCATGCCGATCATCATGGCCATGGCCGTCATGAGCACGGGACGGAAGCGGGTGAAGCCAGCCTCCAGCGCCGCTTCGATGGCGCTTTTGCCCTCCAGCATCTGCTCTTTGGCGAAGCTTACCACCAGAATGCTGTTGGCGGTGGCCACGCCCATACACATGATGGAGCCGGTCAGGGAGGGAACACTCACCGTGGTGCGGGTGACGAAGAGCATCCATATGATCCCGGCCAGGGCCGCGGGCAACGCAGAAATAATGATGAAAGGATCGAGCCAGGACTGGAAGTTGACCACGATCAGCAGATAGACCAGCAAAATGGCAAACAACAGACCGCCCAGCAGTCCCACGAAAGACGACTGCATGGTGCGGATTTGTCCGCGCACGATGACCTGGGAGCCGCGCGGGCGTTCCTTGTCCATATCTTTGACCACTTTTTGGACTTGCCGGGCCACATCACCCAGGTCCGTCCCCTGCACCGAACCGAAGATATCCACGACCGGCTGAATGTCGTAGTGGGACACCACGCCCATACTGGATCCCCGGCTGAACGAAGCCAGGCTTCCCAGAATTTGCGGGGGGGCGCCGTTCAGACTGGTGATGGGGACATTCTGCAGGTCCTGCAAGGTCTGGATGCGGTACTGCGGGGTTTGCGTGGCGATGGAGTAGCTCACTCCGGTTTTAGGGTTGAGCCAAAAGGTCGGCGAAGTCTGAAAACTTCCGCTCAGGGAAATAAGCAGGTTGCTGGCCACATCGCGCTGGGTGTAGCCCACCAGACTGGCTTTGGTGCGGTCCACGTTGATGCTCATCAGGGGCTGATCAAAGGCTTGCTGGATACGCAGATCGGCGGTGCCGGGAATCTGCTTGAGGCGCTGCAACATGCGGGCGGCGAAATCACGATTGGCGGCCAGGCTGTAACCCGTGACCTGGATATTGATGGGCGCGGGCAGGCCGAAATTCAGGATTTGGCTGACGATATCGGCCGGCAAAAAAGCGAAGCTCACCCCAGGAAACTGCCGGGCCAGGTTCAAGCGGAGATCGTGGACGTATTGGTCGGTGGGACCATGCTTTGGTTTCAGGCTGACCAGAATATCGGCGTCGCCCGAGCCAATGGGCGCGGAGGTGCTGTAGGTCAGGTTGATTCCGCTGTAGGGCAACCCGATGTTGTCGATGATGCTGTCGAGTTCGCCGGCGGGGATCTGCTGTTTGATGGCGGCTTCCACCAGGTCACAGAGCCGGGCGGTTTCCTCGATGCGGGTACCCGTGCGGGCCCGCACGTGCAGCTTGATCTGGCCGCTATCCACGGCGGGGAAGAAATCTTCGCCCAGCCAGGGCAGCAGCAGGAACGAAGCGGCACAGGCCACGGCGAAGCCGGTCAGGAAGAGCTTGCGATGGAGCAGGCAGGAATCCAGCAAGCCGTGATACCAGTCGCGAAAGCGCTCGAATTTTTCTTCGAAGCGCACTTGCCAGCGCACCAAGGGGTTCGAGCTCTTGCCCAGATGTCCGGCCTCGCCCTCATGGCCGCGAATTAAGTACTTCGCCATAGTGGGCACCAGAGTGCGGGAGAGCAGATAAGACGCCAACATGGCGAAGACGACGGCCTCGGCCAGGGGCACGAACAGGAAGCGGGCCACGCCGGTGAGGAAGAACATGGGGACAAACACAATACAAATGGAAAGGGTCGAGACCAGCGCGGGGACGGCAATCTGCTGCGCGCCGTCGAGAATGGCGTGCTCCACTTCCTTGCCCAGGGCCAGATTGCGGTTGATGTTCTCGATTTCCACCGTGGCGTCGTCCACGAGAATGCCCACCGCCAATGCCAGACCGCCCAGGGTCATGATGTTGATGGTTTCCCCCAGCAGGCTGAGCACGATGATGGAAGTGAGAATGGAAAGCGGAATGGAAACCGCGATGATCAGCGTGCTGCGCCAGCTTCCCAGGAAGATAAGGATCATGAAGCCGGTCAGGCAGGCTGCGATCAGGGCTTCGCGCACCACCCCGTCGATGGAGGCGCGTACAAACACTGACTGGTCAGCCAGGGGGCGGATCTCCAGTTCCGAGGGCAGGGAAGACTGGATGGTGGGAAGCAGCTCTTTGATGCCCGCGATGACGTCCAGAGTGGAAGCATTGCCGGCTTTCTGAATGGTCAACAGGCTGGCGCGCTGTCCGTTGACGCGAACAATGTTGGTTTGCGGAGGAAAGCCGTCACGCACATGGGCCACGTCGCGGATGTAGATGGTCGTGCCATCCACATTGCGGATGGGAAGATCGTTGAGTTCAGGGACGGTTTGCGGGCTGCCGTTGAGCGCTACGTTGTATTCCAGCGCTCCCAGCTTGGAAGTGCCGGAGGGCAAAATCAGGTTTTGCGCGCTGATGGCGTTGACCACGTCCTGGGGCGAGAGGCCGCGCGCCTGCAGCGCGGTGGTATTCAGGTCGACCTGAATTTGCCGGGTTTTGCCGCCGTAGGGATAAGGAATGGCGGCGCCGGGGACCGTCACCAGGCGAGTGCGGACAAAATTCAATCCCAGGTCATTGACCTGCTGCTCGGAAAGCGTAGGTCCGGACATCGCCAATTGCAGAATGGGGACGGTAGAAGCGCTGTAACTAATGACCAGGGGCGGCGTGGTGCCGGGGGGCAGTTGCCGCAGCTGGGTCTGGGAGATGGCCGTGACCTGCGCAATGGCCTTTTCAATCTTGGCATTGGGCTGAAAGTAAACTTTGACTACGGCCACACCGTTCACCGACTGCGATTCGATGTGCTCAATGTCATCGACCAGGGTGGTCAGGGCGCGCTCGGTCACGAAGACAATGCGGGTGGACATTTCTTCGGGATTCAGGCCGCTGTAGTTCCAGACAATACTGACCACCGGAATATTGATATTGGGAAAGATGTCGGTGGGGGTGCGAAAGATCACGAAGGGCCCCATGATGAGCAAGAGCAGGGCCATAACCACGAACGTGTAAGGACGTCTTAGTGCAAGTCTTACGATCCACATATTGAATGGCCAAGAGAAAACAGGAACGACGGCTTAGGAATATCCAGACCCGGCATCAATTTTTTTCAACCTGGATATCGCTTTTTTTCATATCGGCGTGTGGGGGTGCTTTCGTCCACAAAACGCAGAGATTTGTGCGGACCGCCAACCCTGCCACACAGGAACACCGTCAAATGAAGAGAAGCCAATGTCCGGCACTAAATCTTACGAATTGGATGCCCTCATCTCAGAGCAGGATTTTAAAAATCCAATAACCAGTAGCTTATCCGAGGGGGCCTTCGGTGCACGTAAACTTGTGTAAATTTCGCGCTCCGGCAGCCCCCGAGGGCAGCCCCTGCCAAGCTCACCCGCCTTTCTATCGTAGCCCCGGCCGTGCCCCGCAAAAAGTCCAGTAATTTCAGAGGTCATGGCGCTTCCCGCTGGGTTGTGACCTGACCCCGCCGACCGGGCGGTGGCCGGAAGGAGGAGCGTCGCGCGCGCTCCTGGGATTTCCCCCAACTTTCCTGTAGGGTTTTTCATCCTAGATGTTCGGGTACTGTACAGCATGGGGATGAACGTGGAATCCGACCGTTTTCGCAAGGGGCTGTTGATCGTCGGCGCGGCCGTGTTGTTGCTGGTGGCGATTGGGTCCCTGGTGATCAGGCGCTATGCCGATCCGTACCTGCGCGACCGCGCCATCGCCATCATGGAAGAGAAGTTTCACAGCGATGTGGACATAAAAGAGTTGCATGTGTCGATATTTCCCTCCATCCGCCTGGAAGGCAAAGGGCTCGCCTTGCGCCATGAGGGGCGCACCGATGTGCCGCCGCTGATTTCCATCGCGGAGTTTTCCGCCGAAGGCGGCCTTCTGGGCGCCGTGGGGAAGCCGTGGACCATCGATCGCGTCCGGCTCAAGGGGCTGGTCATTTACACGCCGCCCAAGGGAGAGAAAAAGAAAAAAGACTGGTCCAGGACCAAGGACATTCCGGTCCTGATTCATGAACTGGTCTCCGATAACGCCGAACTGAACATTCTCCCCAAGACGGACGCTAAGCGTGTCCATGAATATGACATCCACAAGCTGGTCATGCGGGAAGTGGGCATGGACCGCCCGGCGGACTTTACCGCCGAGCTGACCAACGATGTCCCCAATGGAGAAATCTCCACCAAGGGGAAGTTCGGGCCGTGGAACGCCGACGATCCGCGGCAAACCCAGGTGGAGGCCGGCTTCGATTTCGTCAACGCCGATCTGGGAACGCTGAAAGGCATCAAGGGCATTCTGTCTTCGAAAGGGAAGTTCGGCGGACCACTGGAAGAATTGAGCGTGGAGGGCGAGACGGACACGCCGGATTTTTCGGTGAACATTGCCGGCCATCCCGTGGCCCTGCACACGAAATATTCGGCGACCGTGGACGCCACCAACGGAAATACCTATCTGCACCCGGTGATCGCGCAGTTTTTAAACACCGTGATTGTCGCCAAGGGGGAAGCCGCCAAACACGATGAAAAAATCGGCCGCGTGATTGCGCTGGACGTTGCCATCGATCAGGGACGTATCGAAGACGTGATGAAGCTGGCCATCAAGTCCGACAAGCCGCCCTTGACCGGCGCGCTGAAATTGCAAACCAAATTTCAACTCGTCCCCGGTCCCGAGGACATCCCCAAACGCCTGAAGTTGGCGGGAAAATTCGGGATTGACGATGCCTCATTTACCAGCAATGAAGTGCGCGAGAAGATCGAGACTCTGAGCCGCAAGGGGCAGGGTAAGCCGGAAGACGAAGATGCCGGCAGCGCTATTTCCGACCTGAAAGGCAATTTTGCCCTGGGCGGGGGAATCATTACTTTTCGCGATCTGAGTTTCAGCGTGACCGGCGCGCGCGTGTTGCTCGACGGAACTTATGGCCTGGACAGCGAGCAGCTCGACTTCCACGGGCACCTCTATCTCGATGCCAAGCTTTCGCAGACCATGACGGGCGTGAAGTCGTTTTTTCTGAAAGCGTTCGATCCGTTCTTTCGCAAAGGGAATGTCACCTCTATCCCCATCAAAATTACCGGACCGCGCGACAAACCGAAGTTTGGCCTCGACTTCGGACATAAAAAGTAAAAATAAGCGCAAATCAGGGATGTTTGGACACCGAACCTGCGGCATGTAAAATGCGTATCTTCCGCATGCCGCACCGCGCCACAAAGTGGGCAGTCCTGCTCTTGTTTTTCTATGGGGCATTCAATGTTGCGGCGGGAATTGCTATTGCTGAGTTTGCTTTGCATCCTTGGCGGCGTCCACTGCCGCAGAATGCGGCAGCCGCCGCAAAGCAGTTGGCGGATCGCCTCGACTCCAGGTTGGTTGACGCTGAAATTGTGGCGGGCGACGGAGTTGTGTTGCGCGCCTGGGCGATCCAGCCCAGTCACGGCAATGGAAACGCTGTCATTCTGTTGCATGGCGTCTCTGACAATCGCTTTTCGATGATCGGATACGCCGAGCTTCTTCTGTGGCATGGATACGCGGTGGTCCTGCCGGATTCTCGCGGCCACGGACTCAGCGATGGCCTTCTCGCAAGCTACGGTGTTTTCGAAAGAAACGATGTGCATCTCTGGGTTGACTGGATGGCCGCCAACTGGCATCCCCAGTGTATTTATGGTTTGGGTGAATCCATGGGGGCGGCGCAGTTGTTACAGGCGCAGGCTACCGAGCCTCGCTTTTGTGCAATTGCGGTGGAAGATTCTTTCGCTAGCCTGCGCGAGATCAGCTATGACCGTATGGGGCAGGTTTTTCATCTCGGGCCCTGGATGGGGCGAGTCGTATTGCGCCCAGCGGTGGAGCTGGCTTTTTTCTACACGCGGCGAAAATACGGATGGGACCCGGAGCAAGCCTCGCCGCTGCAAGTCATCGGCGCGAGTCACACTCCTATTCTCTTGATACATGGATTGGAAGATCACAACATCCCGATTCGCCATGCGTATCAGTTGCATGAGCGTCAGCCAAAATCTACGCTGTGGCTGGTTCCGAATGCGGAACACTGCGGAGCCTTAACGGCTGCGCCGCAAGAATTTGAAAAGAGGATGATTGGCTGGTTTGCGGAACACAAGGTTTCTGCTCCATAGAAGTACGTTGCTACGAGACGGCGCGCACGAAATCCGCCAGCATGCCGTAGGCGGTGGCGTACACGCCGGGGTCCACTTCGGTGATGGCCAGGCCGGGAAAGATGTCGGTTTCGAAATAGATGATGGACGACGAACCCGAGACGTGGGCCAGGGGATCGCTGAGAGAAACCTTTTCCGGGCGAACGCGGGCGGTCACGCCCTCTTTCCCGCGGCGGGCCCGGCAGACCAACTTGTAGGGCGTCCCGGCGGCACGGGCCTCGCGTACCGCTTTCCCGGTGAGCTCACTGATCCCCTGGCGTTCCACATCTGCGAGGGGGACGGGCTGTTCAAACAATACGGTGGCCAGCGCCGCCACTTTGACGGCGGAGTCCCAGCCTTCGATGTCATGGCTGGGGTCGGTTTCGGCGATGCCCGCGTCCTGCGCCTGCTTCAGCGAAGATTCATAGCTCAGGCCGTGTTCCATGCCCGTGAGAATAATGTTGGTGGTCGAGTTCAGGACGCCGTGAAAACCCTGCAGCCTGAGTCCGGGAAGGGTTTCGCGAAAGAGAGAGAAGATGGGAACGCCATCCATGACCGTCGATTCGAAAAGAAAACGCAACCCGTAGGAGGCGGCCAGGTCGCGTAATTTCTGATAGCCGTGGACGATGGGCCCTTTGTTGGCGGTAATGGCGTGCGCGCCGGTGCTCAACGCGGCCCGAATGTGATCGATGGCGGGCTGTCCGCTTTGCGGATGCAGCGAAGTGGCCTCAAACAACACATCGGCGTGCGCGGCGCGCAGCCAGTCGCGAACATTCCCGGCATTGCCGGCGGGAAGCTGGCCGGCGAGCAAGGCCTTAGGATCGAGACCCTCCGGGTTGGCAATCCAGCCCAGGCGGCGGGAAGCTACGCCGGCAATGCGCCAGCCGATATCGCGGGCGCGCAACTCGGCGTCCTTTTTTTTCAGTAACTGGACGAAGGTCCGGTTGACGTTGCCCCAGCCCAGCAGACAGAGGTTGTAGATGCAGATTGGCAAGTTGAGAACTTTTGTGCCCGGCTCTAACCCATCATGGTCGCGTGTTCGGGCTGGATCTTATACACCACGCGCACTTCGCCGGACTGGCGGTAAGGGTATTTGTCCACGCCGAGATATTTTTTGGCCAGCTTATCGATGTGGGCGTCGGCGCCTTCTTCGGTGATCTCCACCACGCGGCCGCGAATTTCCAGATAGCGATACGGGTTGTCGGGATCAATCAGGGCCAGCGACACGCGCGGGTCGCGGCGGACATTACGGTCCTTCTGCCGTCCCTTGGCGGAGTTGAAGATGACCAGGTCGCCTTCGAGGTCGCACCACACCGGGGTCACCTGCGGCCGTCCATCGGGCATGAGCGTGGCCAGGCTGGCAAAGGCGCGTTTGCTGAAAAGATCGCGATATTTTTCGGGGATCACCTGCGACATGAACGCCTCCTGAAGGTGTCAAAAAGAAGTCTGGGGATGATTATAGCCGCGCCTTCCCCGCCCGGGGGAAGTTCCGCGAGGGAAAAGCGTCCAGACCGGGGGCGGCGCATCCGGAGCGCCGGCGGTTGGGTGTACCATGAACCTTACTGAAATCACAGAAGCCTGGGGAAAGAGGAAGAAAGGCTGGTCAAGAGGCAAAATGTCTAGTAAAATTGTAGGCTTTATGGGGAAAGCACAATTTCGCGCCCTGCTTTTAGTTTGCGGGTTGGCCCTCACGGCGGCCGCGCAAATCGTGGCCCCCGCACCCAAGACGGTGGTCTTCATGACAGACTTCGGCGTGGTGGACGATTCGGTGGCCATCTGCCGGGGTGTCATGTATTCCATCGTGCCGGACTTGCGCATCGTGGACCTGAGCCACCAGGTCACGCCGTTTTCCATACTGGACGGGGCCCGCTTCCTCTATGGGGCGACGCCCTACTATCCGCCCGGCACGGTGTTTGTGGTGGTGATCGATCCCACCGTGGGCAGCACGCGCAAAGCGATCGTGGCCAAGTCGCGGCGCGGCCAGCTTTTTGTCCTGCCTGACAATGGGCTGCTGACCCTGGTGGAGCAGCGCGATGGCATTGAAGCAGTGCATGAGATCACCAATCCGGCGTGGATGATTGGCGGAAAGCTTTCCTCCACCTTTCACGGGCGGGACATCTTCTCGCCGGTGGGCGCCCACGTGGCTGCCGGGGAAGACTGGGCCCAGGTGGGTCCGGAAGTGGCCGTCAAGGATTTGGTCCGGCTCGACCTGAAGCCGGCAAAGCTTGATGCGAACGGACTCTCGGCCTCCGTCATTGCCACGGACGGCCCTTTCGGCAACCTGGTAACGAACATTGATGCTGATGATTTTCTGAAACTCGGCTATCTGCGGGGACAAAGCGTAACCTTTACCGTCGCCGGCAAAGAGTTGACGGTTCCGTTTGTGCGGACGTTCAGCGACGTGCCCTTGGGAAAACCACTGTTTTACATTGATTCGCGCGGTCATCTTGGCCTGGCGGTAAACCAGGGCAGCTTTGCCGCGATTTATGGCATCAAGCCGCCGGCGGAGCTGTTGATTCCTCGCGCCAAAAAGTAGTCTCCGGCCCCACGTGCAGACGGCCCTATTGGCAGTACCCAATTCACAATCCCAACTCAAGGAGAAGGAGAATTTTATGAGCAGCACCAGTGCAGCGCGCAGCCAACATCCCAAATCAAGGCCCATGATTGCCCTTTTGAGTTTGGTGCTGCTGCTGCCGTGTCTGCTGCTGGCCCAGAGCTATCGCGGTTCGGTCCGAGGGACGGTGACGGACCCCAGCGGCGCGGTGGTGACGGGCGCGAAAGTGACGGCCAGGGGCGTGCAAAGTGGCCTGCAGCGGGAAACGGTGACCGGGCCCGAAGGTGGCTATGTGCTGGCGGAATTGCCGGCCGGGCAATACAGCGTTTCCGTGGAAGCAGCCGGTTTCGCCAAGCCGGTGCAGATTGCCGTAGTTGAAGTGGGCCGGGACACGACGGTGGAGTTCCAGTTGCATCTGGCCGGGGCCGACACGGTGACGGTGACGGCGCCCCCGCCGCTGGTGGAAGCCAGCCGCGATGTCCTGGGCGAGGTCGTAGAACAGAAGCTGGTGACGGAACTGCCCCTGAATGGACGCGACTTCGGCAAGCTGGTGGCGCTGGTCCCGGGAGCCACCGTGGAACCTTCGGGGGTGGCGGCGATCCAGAGCGGATTCGGGCAATTTTCCATTAACGGCAGCCGCGACCGTTCCAACAACTACACCCTCGACGGCACTGACAACAACGATCCCTTCTTCAATAACTCCGCCTTCAATCAGGCCGGAATCGGGGGCGCGCCGGCTTCTGTATTGCCCATCGACGCGATTGAAGAGTTCAACCTGCAATCGCAGTTTGCGGCGGAGTACGGGCGCAACAGTGGATCGGTGGTCAACATCATCACCAAATCCGGCAGCAATCAACTGCACGGATCGCTCTTCGAGTTTCTGCGCAATGACGCGCTGGACGCCCGCAACTACTTCAATCGCGAGCCCGATGAGAAGAGCGCATTTCGCAATAATCAGTTCGGCGCCTCGCTGGGCGGCCCCATCCTCAAAGACAAGACGTTTTTCTTTGGGGCCTACGAAGGCCAGCGGGAACGGGTGACCTCCGATTTCTCGCTGCTGGTGCCGACCGCAACGCAAATCACCCAGGCCCAGCAACTGGTGGCGGGCAATGAGGTGACTCCCAGCCAGACCCTGACCAATATTCTGGGCGTCTATCCCGCTTCCACGACGGGAACGGCGGCCGGAAAAGTGCTGGACAAGAACGATGTGGACAGTCTGATTGCAAAAGTCGAGCACCAGATCAGCCCCAGTGAATCGCTTTCCGGGCGCTACGCTTTTGCCCGCAGCCAACAATCGTTTCCTCTGGGCGGGCTGGGATATGGCGCAGGTTCGCGCCTGGCGCCCTTTGCGCAGGTTTCGCCCACTCGGGTGCAGCTGGTCTCGCTGAGCTGGCTTTCCACCCTCAGCCCGACCAAAGTCAACGAAGTGCGCTTCGGCTACAGCCGCTATAGGACTTCCTTCGCTTCGCGCGACGCCAATGTGGACCCATCCCAGTACGGCCCGGATTTCAATCTGAATACCGGCCAAGGCGGCCTGCCCGAAATTGACCTGGGCGGCATCTTCGAAAACCTGGGGGCAAGCGCCTACAGCATCCCGCGCGGGCGCATCAGCCAGAGCTTTCAAGTGCTCGACAATTTCACCTGGGTGCGCGGACGGCACACCATCAAGTTCGGGGGGGAGTATCGCCGGGCGCAAATCGACAACTTCAACAATAACCTGGAGCGAGGCCTGTTTTACTTCAGCCCGGAAGATCCCGCCAACCTGGCGCTGTGCCCGGCCGCGCCGGGTTGCGACGATCCCGGCACGTTGACGCTGGCGGCCTATTACCTGGGCGACACCTATCCTTCCGCCAACACCGGAGATACTCGCCGCAACACGTTTAACAACGGCCTGAGCTTCTTTGCCCAGGACGATCTGCGTCTGCGGCCGAATTTCACTCTGAACTTTGGGTTACGTTGGGAGTATTTTGGTCCTCTGGGTGAAAGCGATAACCTGCTCTCCAACCTGGGAGCGGACGGCAATCTCGCCATGGTGGGTTCCGACGGTCTGAAACGGGCCTACAATCGCGACCTGAACAACTTCGCGCCGCGTCTCGGCTTTGCCTGGAATGTGGTGCCCAAGCTGGTCGTCCGCGGCGGGTATGGCTTCTATTACGACTATGTCCCGCAGGAGCTGCTCATCGCGAACTTCACCACTTCCGCCGGCATCGCCACCAACCCGATTGGGCCGAAGCCAGTGGTGCCGCTCGACTATGACCCCACGGCCTTTAACGGCTCTAACCCCGGCGCGCCGATTTTCACGCCGGTGTCTGCGCCGTATCCACCGTTGGGTACGGATATTTTCGTGACGCCACGCAATCTGGCGACTCCTTATGCGCAGAACTGGAACTTCAACCTGGAACAAGAACTCACCAAGGAACTGGCTCTGCAAGTGGGATATACCGGCAGCAAGGGCACGCGGCTGGTCCGTTTGCGCGATGCCAACCAGCCGGACGTGGACGGCAATCGCACCAGTTACCCGCAGTATGGAGCGGTGGATGAGTTCGCCACCATCAGCGGCTCCACGTATCACGCCTTGCAGGCGACGCTGCGGAGCCGCAACTGGCATGGCCTCTCAGGTTTTGCCGGCTACACCTATTCCAAATCTCTCGACGACGCTTCCGATGGCATTGACTTCAACTTTGCCACGGTGGCTTTTCCGCAGGATTCCAACAATCTTGCGGCCGAGCACGGCCCCTCGAACTTCGATACGCGTCACCGCTTCACCGGCGCCTTTACCTACGCCCTGCCGCGCCTGGCCGGCCCCAAACGGCTGGCGGAAGGCTGGCAGCTCAATACCATTGTGAGCGCGCAGAGCGGGCGTCCGGTCCCCATCGTCAACGCCGATGACACCAGCGGCGCCAACTCGGATGTATATCCCACGCCGGCCAATTATCATCAGCGGCCCAATCTGGTGCCCGGGGTCAATCCGATTAACTCCAACTGGCGCTCCGCACCGGATGTGATCGGGTATCTGAACGCGGATGCTTTCGTCGATCCGCCCTACGGGACGTTTGGCACGCTGGGCCGCAACGCCATCAGCGGACCGGGCTTCTGGAACGTGGATTTCGCCGTGAGTAAGAACACGCAGATTCGCGAACGGCTGAATCTGCAGTTGCGAGCGGAGTTCTTCAACCTCTTCAACCATCCCAACTTCGCTCTGCCGGATTTCTTCGTGGTGCCCGGCTTTGGGCCCGCGGGATTGATTACTCAGACGCCCGATCAGGCGCAGACCAATCCAGGCCTGGGCGGCGGGGGACCGCGCGTGATTCAGTTGGGGGCCAAGCTGACGTTCTGAGCAGGATAAGAAGAACAGGGCGCGGAACACTCCGTGCCCTGTTTTATGCCTGATTCGCTGCGGCCAGGCGCGGTAGCACGGCGCGCAGCAGGGCTTCGAATTGCTGTTTCACGCGCTCGCCGGTCTCGAGCACTTCTTCGTGGCTTAGGGGCTGGTCAAGTATGCCGGCCGCCATGTTGGTGACACAGGAAATGGCGAGCACCTCGATTCCCATGTGGCGCGCGGCGATGACTTCCGAGATGGTCGACATGCCGACCAGATCGGCGCCGATGGTGCGCAGATAGCGGATTTCCGCGGGCGTTTCAAAGCTGGGGCCGATCACCCCGGCGTAAACCCCTTCCTGCAGCGGCAGGCCGAGTTTGGCCGCCTCTTCGCGGGCGATGCCACGGTAGAGCTTCGAGTAAGCCTGTGTCATGTCGGGAAAGCGCGGTCCGAAGTGGTCGTCATTGGGCCCCACCAAAGGGTTTTTTCCTTGCAGATTGATGTGGTCTTTAATCAGCACCAGCGCGCCTTGCTCGTAAGCGAGATTGATGCCGCCAGCGGCGTTGGTCAGCACCACCGACTGCACGCCCAGGCGGCCCAGCACGTGCATGGGGAAGGCGACTTCCTGCGGCGAGTAACCTTCGTAAAGATGCACCCGGCCCTGCATGGCGACGAGTGGAAGCCCATTAAGCTGGCCGATGACGAACTGGCCGGAGTGGCCGATGGCGGTCGCGCGCGGGAAGCTGGGAATCTGTGCGTAGGGAATGCGCGTGGTGTTGGTCAGCGTGTCCGCAAAAGCGCCTAATCCCGAGCCGAGAACGACAGCGATGCGCGGGCGCAAGGACGTTTGCGCCTGTACGAAGGCGGCAGCAGATTCGGCGAGGGTGAAGAAGTCCTGGGTCATAGTAGTTCTGGTGTGGGCGGGCGTCGTGGAAACTGTCATGCTGAGTGCAGTGAGAGTTCCGCTATGCGGAACTCTGCCAATCGAAGCATCGCTAATTCCAAAAACATAACTCGGTAGGGATTCTTCGACTGCGCAGCCGTCACTTTGCGACGGCTGCTGGCTCAGAATGACAGCTTTACAGAGACGCCCGCTCCGGCACAGTCTTTAGATATTTTAAGTTTCAACTTACAGCAGCATGCCCGCAATCGAGGCCGACATCAGATTGGCCATGGTGCCGGCCAGCATGGCGCGTACGCCGAGCTTCGCCAGCTCGCCGCGCTTGTTGGGCGCGAGCGAGCCGATGCCGCCAATCTCAATGCCGATATTGCCCAGGTTGGCGAAGCCGCACAGCGCATACGTCGCAATGGTGTAAGAGCGCGGGTCGAGCGCGGCTTTCTGCGCTCCCAGCATGGAGTAAGCCACAAACTCATTCAGCACCATGCGCGTGCCCAGCAGATTGCCGATGGCCCCGCAATCCTTCCAGGGAATGCCGATCAGCCAGGCAATGGGTGCGAAGAGCGTGCCCAGAATTTTCTCGAAGCTGGTGGGAAACCAGTTCCAGCCAAAGTGCGCCAGGCCATTGTGAATGCCGCCGAGCATGCCGTTGGCCAGCGCGATCAGCGCCAGAAAGGCGATGAGCATGGCGGCAACGTTGAGCGCGAGATAGAGTCCGTCGGTGGTGCCTTTGGCGATGGCGCCCAGCAGGTTCTCGCTTTTGTCCTCGCCCATTTCTTCGTCGCTCATGTCGACCCGGCCGGCGCTGACGGGCTGCTCGGTTTCCGGCACCAGCATTTTGGAAATCATGAGGGTGCCGGGCGCGGTCATGATGACCGCGGTCAGCAGGTGGCGCGCGTCCGCGCCGAAGGCGATGTAAGCGCCCATCACCGCGCCGCTGATGTGGGCCATGCCACTGGTCATGATGGTCATCAGCTCGGAGCGGGTGAGGCGGGGAAGAAAGGGGCGGATAGTGAGCGGAGCCTCCGTGCAGCCGAGGAAAATGCTGGCGGCCACGTTCATGGATTCGGCGCCGCTGGTGCCCATGAACTTCATCATGACCCGCGCCATCTGACGGATGACGAACTGCATCACCCCGTAGTGATAGAGGATGGCGAAGAAAGCGGCGACAAAAATGATGATGGGCAGCACCTGAAAAGCGAGGTAGACCTTGCCGCCCTTTTGCCCCAGGTCGCCAAAGACAAAGGAAGAGCCGGCGTAGGCGTAATCGAGGAAGCGGGTGAAGACGTCTCCCAGCCAGGCAAAAAGTTTTTGTCCCGCCGGGACCTTGAGCACCAGAAAGGCGAAGGCGAGTTGCAGGCCGAGTCCCCAACCGACCGTGCGCGGACGAATGGCGCGGCGGTTGGTGGAGAACAGCCAGGCCAGCGCCAGCATGGCCAGCAATCCCAGAAGTCCTGTCAGTCGGCCCACGTCTTCTCCTTATGCGCGAGAGGGAAGAAGGCGCATTCTAGCACTCCGGCTAGTCCTCCAGGTCAAAGGTAATGACGTCGCGGCCGGCGGCCCCGTCCCCCGAAGGCAACACGGAAAAGCCAAGATTGTGTAAGTCCTGGCGCAACTGGGCGACGGAGCGGAACTGAATGGCGTGGATACCCAGTGCGCGGGCGGCGCGCACGTTGGGCTCGCGGTCGTCCACGAAGATGGTCTCTTCCGGCTTGCTTCCCAGCAGGGTGAGACAGCGCTCGTAGATGGCGGCTTCCGGCTTGGCCAGGCGCAGGTCGAAGGAGAACACCACGTGGTCGAAGCTCTTCAGCCAGTGGAAGTCGCGGCGCATCTTGGCCATCATGTCTTCGGCCATGTTGGAGAGCAGGGCGGTGCGGAACCTGGCGGCCTGGAGCGCGGCCAGCCAATCCACCATCACCGGATTCACCTTGCTCCACATTTCCACGTCCCAGGCGCGCAGCTCGGCCATTTTCTCCGCGGTCAGCGGGGTGCCGGTGCTGGCCGCGAACTTGGTCCAGTATTCCTCCGGGGTCAGGTCGCCACGGTCGTAAAGGCCGCGGTTGGTGTCATAGAAGGCGGGAAATTGGGCGTCACTCAGGCCAAAGGCGCGAGCGATGCGCGCGGTTTCGCTGGGGTCGGGAGGAAAACACAATACTTGCCCGTAATCGAGGACGACGGCCTGGATTTTAGGGACACCGGGGGACGACGAGTTCATGCACGCTCCTGAAAATGGGTTCGAAGTCTTCATGATAAATGCTGGGAAGGCGCTGTGCGCGGGCGGCGGCGTGCGGAAAAAGAGAACGGCCCGCGCACTTGCGCACGCGGGCCGCGGTGGACAGTTTGGGATTGACCAAGAGGTGGTCACTCTAGAAGTAGTGGCCACTTCGACAAACTCCGGGTATCCGGCGCGACCTGACGCCGGGCGGAATCAATCCAAAATCACCGGTCGAGTTGCGAAGGTTCTTAGAGCAACCGCCCTAAGTCTCAGCCACCTCACCTGGTCTAGTGATGCTACAACTACCTGAATCAGAACTTGTCATCCGACCACCTCCTTTCCGGTGTAACCGCAGATTAGTACGGAATGGGCGTCAGGTCAAATAGCACGAAAGTGGGTAATTTCGGCAGTCAATAGGGGCCGCGGAAGGGGCCCCAGAATGGGAACCGGGCCGCGCCCGCCCTGGGTTGGAAGCAGGAATTTTCGATGCTAGAATCCACAGCACGCGCACGCCTTTCAGTATGGCCATTCCTGCCCAGTGGTTTCGTTTTGGCGACTTTGAAGTCCACCTTCGTTCCCGGGAATTATTCCAGCGCGGTTTCAAAATCAAGCTCAGCGGACAGCCCTTCGAAATACTGCTGATGCTGATGGAACATCCCGGCGAAGTGGTAACCCGGGAGGAGCTGCAGCAGCGGTTGTGGCCGGCGGACACCTACGTTGATTTTGAACATGGCCTGAACACATCTATCAAGAAATTGCGCAAGGCGCTGGGCGACAGCGCCGAGCAGCCCATCTACATCGAAACCCTGCCGCGGGTGGGCTATCGCTTTTTGGCCGTAGTAGAGCAGGAAAAGACTCCGGCTGTGGGGGCCAGTCCGGCGCCCGCGGCCGCAACTTCGGGAGCGAAACCCGCGAGCCGCCCGCGCCCGGTGACCTGGATACCGGCGGCCATTTCAGTCTTCGCCCTGGTGGCGGTGGTCATACTCCTCGAGGGCAGCGACTTGAAAGAGCGCATGGCCCGGCTGGCGCACCCTTCCACGGCGAACGGCCCGGTCAGCGCGGCCGTACGGTTGCGTCCCGCCATTGCCGTGCTGGGATTCAGGAACCTCACCGGACAAGCCAGCTCAGCCTGGATTTCCACCGCTGTTTCCGAGATGCTGGACACCGAATTGGCCGCGGGGGAATCTTTGCGTGTGATTACCGGCGATGATGTGGCCCGCATGAAGGCCGACCTGGCCTTGCAAGACCAGGACAACTTCAGCCAGGAAAATTTGCAGCGCATTGGTAATCATCTGGGCGTGGAGTTGGTGGTGCTGGGCGGCTACACCGCGCTGGGCAAGGGCTCGGACCCGCATATCCGGCTGGATGTGCGTCTGCAGGACGCCCGGTCGGGGGACACGCTGGCCGCCTCGGCGGTCACCGGCACGCAGAGCCAGCTCTTCGAGATGGTGGCGCGCCTGGGAAATGAACTTCGTCCCAAGCTGGGCCTGCCCAACATGGTGGCGGCAGACCTGGCGCGCTGGCAGGACTTGCTTCCCTCCAATGACACCGCCTTGCAGTTCTACGCCCAAGGCCTGGATCGACTGCGGGCTTCGGATTCGGTGGCCGCGCGCGATCTGCTGGAAAAGGCGGTGGCCGCCGATCCCCAGAACGCCATGGTGCATGCCGCGCTGGGTTCGGCCTGGAGCAACCTGGGATACGAAGGCAAGGCCAAAGCGGAAGCCAAGCTGGCGCTCGAGCTCTCTTCGAATCTTCCCCAGGAACAAAAGCAGTTGGTGGAAGCCGGCTACTACGCGGCCATGTGGCAGGACGAGCGGGCGGCAGACACCTTCGCCGCGCTGTGGAAGGCGCATCCTGACAAACTCGCGTATGGCCTGCGCCTGGCAGATTCGCAAAGCAACGCTGGCCGGCCCCAACAGGCGCTGGAAACAGCGGCCAGGCTGCGCCGCCTGCCGCAACCGGAAGGCAGCGACCCGCAGATTGATCTGGCAGAGGCCAAAGCACAACGGCTGCTGTCGGATTTTTCCGCCGAAGAGCAAGCCGGCATGCGGGCGGCCAAGCTGGCTCAGGCCCGCGGACAACGCGAGACCTACGGCTTGGCCCGGCTGACGCAGGGATGGGCCGAACTGCAACTGGGACATAATACCGAGGCGAGAACGGCCTTTGAAGATTGTGAACAGACGTTTCGTGCCATTGGTTATCAGATGGGAGTGGCCTTCGCCAAGCTTGATCTGGGCGTCCTCTTGCATCGCGAGGGAGACATCTCCGGCTCCCTGCAGGCCTATGCCGAGACACTGGCCATTCGCAAACAAGTGGGCAATAAGAGCGGCGAAGCCAAAGCGCTGAACAACATCGCCATCCTGCTCAAAGAACGTGGCCAGCTGAAGCAAGCGGATGCCAAATATGCCGAATCCATCGCGTTGGCCCGCGAGATACAGGATGAAGAAGGCGCGGCCCTGGCCGAGCTGAACCGGGGAGAGATCCACCTAGCGCGCGGCCAAGTCACCGCGGCTGCTTCGCTGTGGAAGGATGCACTGAGTTTTTATCGCAATCGCTCCGACCGCTACATGATTGCGGCCACGTTATGTGATCTGGGCGGGATGTACTACCTGCAAGGCAATCTGGACGAAGCGGAAAAGAACTACCACGAGGCGCAGCAGTTGGCAGAAGCCATCCATAAGAAAGATGTTCTGGCTTACGCCTACGCCGGACAGGCGGACCTCTTCGAGGCGCGCGGGCAGATGGCCGAGGCCCACAAGAAGCAAAAGGATGCATTGGCCTTGCGGCAGGAACTCGGGGACAAGACGGGGCTGGCGGAGAGCCAGCTGGCGCTGGCCCGGCTGGCCTTGCTCGAGGGCGTCGCGAATGAAGCGCAAAGCCACGCTCAACCGGCACAGCAGGAGTTTCATGCCGAGGGTGCGGCCGACCGCGAAGCGGTGGCGGAGGCGCTGCTGGCAGAGAGCCTGCAGTCGGGGCCAACCGACAGCACCAGAGAAAACGACGCGCAAGCTCTGCTGGGCAAGGCGCTGGTTCAGGCCGCGCATAGCGAGGACCGCCCCTCCCGGCTGGCCGTGCTGCTTGCTTCCGCGCGTCTGCGGTTGGCTGATGGCAACGCTGGCGCGGCCTTGCCCTCCTTGCAGAAGGCCATTCGTGAGGCGGGCCAATATGGTTTTGTGCCGCAGGAACTAGAGGGCCGGCTACTGCTGGGACAGGCGCAATTGCACGCCGGGCTGGCCGAGGGACCGGCTACATTGGCGTCCCTGGAAAAGGCCGCCGCGCAAAAAGGCTTTGAGCGTATCGCGCGGGCCGCCCGCGCGGCGACAGCCAAGTAAGCGCAGAATCCTATCCTGTTTATTCCGCAGGGCAATCTACCCCTAAGTCCATGTCCCGTGGACATCTGGCCGCTGGGACTTCCGGGTTTCTACACTGGACTTCCCCCAGAACCCAGCCGATCTCCTCTAAGTAATAGATATTTCTTTACTTAGGGTCAGCCTTTCCAGCGATAAGCGTGGCTTTGGGGAAGGCCGATGTGAGCCAGAACCCGGCTGGCAAACTCCTGCGCCATCTGTTCCAGCGAGGCCGGCCGGTAATAGAAGGCCGGGATTAAGGGAAAGATGGTGGCTCCGGCGTCGGCTGCCCGGTACATGTTGCGGATGTGGATTTTATTGAGCGGCGTCTCGCGGACGCACAGCACCAGGCGGCGTTGTTCTTTGAGGCAAACGTCGGCGGCGCGCTCGATCAGATGAGAGGCATCGCCGTGCGCGATGCGGGCGAGGGTGCCCACGCTGCAGGGAATGACCACCATCGCGTCCACGGGATAAGAGCCGCTGGCGATGTTGGCGCCGATATCGGCATTGGCTTGCAGCTGGATTTTGCGCGAAGGCTTTTTGATCTCGGGAGCCAGTAACTGGGTAGCGAGATGGGCGCGGCCCTTGAGGCCAAGTTCTTCCGCCATGACGCGCAGGGCGCTGTCGGAGGCGACGAAGTTGACGGCCCCGATACGCGGCTCGCGCTCCACGGCCAGAAGAAATTGCTTGAGAAACAGGGAACCGCTGGCCCCGGTCGTGGCCACGGTCAGAGTTTGCAATGAACGGCTCGAATGGTCGGGCAAACCAACTCCTCGCCCTTTGAGGATAGGGACGGAAAAGAGACGAAGTCAAGAAGCAGCCGTTAGTCGATGGCCTTTAGCCTTTAGCCACACGGTTCAGGAAGGGCCAACAGCTAATCGCGAACGGCAAAGTTGACGAACCAGGACCATGGCCACCGCCAGTCATCTACGCTCCCGCCGCTCTGAGGCGCAGTTGCACGCGCTGGCGGGAGTGGAGCGCGAAATCCGGGCTTACGATTCCAACGGCCGCCGCAAATATCTCCGCGAATTCAGCCAGGCCTTCCGCGCCTATGAGTCGGTTTTGGCCCCGCAGGACCTGCAGGCCGCCATTCATGCCGCCGATCTGCTGCTGGTCGGCGACTATCATGCTTTGCCTTCGGCCCAGCGTTATGCCGCGGCTCTACTGGAAAACCGCGCCCAACCCGGCGACCGGCCGGTAGTGCTGGGGGTGGAGACCATCTTTGCCCGCGACCAGCACATTCTCGAGGA